>JBFWWP010000018.1:0-28807 GCA_050246115.1 Planctomycetota bacterium | reverse complement strand
GGCGCGGGCCAGTGTGAGTGACCGCCGGCTGAAGTGCGAAACGAAGACGAATCCGAGGAGTGCGACGCCGTGGGTATCTTCAACCGCGACTACATGCGGTCTCCCAGTCCGGGGGGACAGATCAATCCCGCCAACTGGTCGGCGGTAACCCTGATCATCGCGATCAATCTGGCCGTGTTCCTGCTCTGGCAGGTCGCGGGCGACACGGAGCGCTTCCTCGCCGTGCACTTCGGTTGCAGCTGGGCGCGGCTGAGCGAAGGGTACGTTTGGACCCTGCTGACCAGCGTGTTCTCGCACAGAGACTTGTTCCACGTGGCCATGAACTTGATGGTGCTTCACTTCTTCGGACGCCGGGTGGAGGACTGGCTGGGGGCTCGTGCCTTCTGGGTCTTCTACCTCGTGTCGGGCGCCTTCGCGTCGTTCGTGGCGGCTGCGCTGCAACTCGTCCTGTGGGACAGTTCGCTCCTCGGGGCCTCTGGCGCCGTCACAGCGGTGTTGTTGGTTTCGGTTCTTCGGGAGCCGCGCACCACGATCCTGCTGTTCGCCGTGATTCCGCTGGCCGCCTGGCTCGTTGCTGCGATTTCCGTGGCGATGGACGGGGTGGGTCTCGTCACCGACCTACTGCGCGCCGAACCTCCTCCACCGGGAGAAATGCATGTTGCGCACGGCGCGCACTTGGCTGGCGCCGGATTCGGTGCCCTCTTCTACGGGGCCTGGATGCGAGGCTGGCTCGGCTGGTTGGGCCTACGATCGGGCCGCAGCGGGCGCCGTCGTCGGCGCTCGGCCAACCCAACTTCCTGGGAGTTTGCGCCCAGCCCGCGGGATCCAGGGCGGTCCGTCGAGGAAGAAGCGCGGCTCGACGCTCTACTGCGAAAGGTCAGTGAGGGCGGATTGGACTCCCTCACGCCCAGCGAGCGCGAGTTCCTGATCACCATGAGCAAGAAGTCGCGGCGACCATGAGCCTCTGGCGGACGTGTCAGGCGAGGTGGCGCCGCCACCGAGTCGCGGCCCGCGCCCGTGCCCTCGTCCGCGCCCAGTTCGACCACCCCGACGGCCTGCGCGGAACGTCGCTGCGACCCGAGCAACGGGGTCGTGTCGACGTCGTCGACTTCGAGGTCGCCGACGGCCAACTCCGCCGGGTTCGGTTCACGATCCTCCGTCATCCGCGGCCCTACCCGTTCTCCCGTCAGCACCACCTCGTCATGCAGCTCTACTCGTTGGATGTTGCCGCGGGTCGCCTGACTCACGAGCAATCGTTGAACTTGAGCCGACTGCAGGGCCGCGATGGCGAACCCCCCGGGGCCGGCGGGCTTTGACGGATCGAACCCCGGAGGATGACGATCACGGGCCTGGAGCACCGTGGTTCTGACCTCGACCGAGAAGGCCCAGGCTGCGCTACACCGAGCCAGGTCGGGGCTTCGTTCCTGACTTTGCCCGGGCAAGAGGCCGTTGCCCTGCAGGCCGTCGCGGGTCACAATGGCGCGATTGTCAGAGTCGAGATCGGTGAACCAGCGAACCACTCCGTGCGCCGCGGCGATTCCCGTGCCTTCGGGCCGGGTGACGTGGTGGTGTACCGGGGCCCTTGGAGCAGAGGCGAGCGGATGGAACTTCTCAAACGGCTGTGCGAGGCGTCGGGTGCTCCTGGTTTCGAAGACCGGATTCGCGCCATCTTCCGCAGCGAGATCGAACCGTACGTCGATCGCATCGAGACCGACGGCTTGGGCAACGTCATCGCGATTCGCGAAGGGCGCGGGGATCACCCGCGCAAGGTCATGCTCGCCGGGCACATGGACGAGATCGGTTTCGTCGTCACGCACATCGACGACAAAGGTTTCCTGCGCTTGCAGCCTCTCGGGGGGTTCGATCCGAAGACGCTGATTGCCAAGCGCGTGCGCGTCATCAACGCCCAGCAGCAAGACATCATCGGTGTCATCGGTTCGAAGCCGATTCACATCATGACCGACGACGAACGCAAGAAGCTCCCCGAGATCAAGGACTTGTTCGTCGACATTGGACTGCCGCCTGCGGAAGTGAAGAAGCTCGTCGACATCGGCGACCCGGTGACCCTCTATCAAGACTGTATTCAGGTTGGGAACCGTTGGTCGGGCAAGTCCATGGACAATCGCGTTTCCATCTACACGCTCATCGAGACCCTAAAGCGCGTGAAGAGTCGGGAAGTGTCGATCTACGCCGTGGCTACCTCCCAGGAGGAGATCGGCGTGCGGGGTGCGACCACTGCCGCCCACCGGATTCAGCCGGACATGGGCGTCGCCATTGACGTTACCCTGGCGTGCGACCTGCCCTCGGCCAAGCCCGAAGAGTACATCTCCACCCTCGGGCAAGGCGTTGCGATCAAGATCCTCGACTCTTCGGCCATCTCGAACCCGAAGCTGGTCCGACACTTTCGAGACCTCGCGAAGAAGCACGAGATTCCGCACCAGCTCGAAATCCTCCCGCGGGGCGGCACCGATGCTGCCGGCATCCAGCGCGGTGGGGACGCCGTCCCAGCGATCACGTTGTCGGTGCCGACGCGGTACGTCCACTCGGTGGTCGAGACGATCGACGGGCGCGACTTGGAAGCCACGGTCGCTCTCCTGACCGCGTTCTTGGAGACCGCCCACACCGTCGACCTCAGCTACTAGGCCCAAGGAGCGGGCTTGTCGATGCGCTCGCGGGGGCCGCAGGCCGAGAGGCGACCGCCGGTGCGCCGCGCCACCGGTTCACGGGGACTTGGCGCAATCCGCCAGCCGCGAGGGGTCGGGTAGGGGCCGCAAAGCGGGTCCGCTGGTGCGGGTCTTCGATTTTGTGCCCTGGCTACCCAGATTCTGTCCGCGCGGATTGCGGTTGGTCGGCGGGTTGCTGCGAGAAGGGCACACGACGAACACCCGCTGACCGACGGTCGAGCGCACTCACGGAGCCAGCGCGGCCGCGAGGGCCAACGATCTGCCGGCGTCGCGTGGCTGCAGGGTGCTGCGTGTGCCCAGGCGACTGCAATCAGGCACTCGGATCGACGGCGCAGCGCTAACGAGAGGAGTCGGGCTCTTGGATACGGTCTTCCAAGTCTGTGCGATCGTGGGCGGCGTCATCATGGTCGTGCAGATCGTCCTGATGTCGCTCGGTTTCGATCACGGTGACGGTGGTTTCGCGGACTTCCAGCTCGATGAGGCCGGCATCGGCGGCCACGAGTTTTTCGACTACCTGTCGTTGAAGGCCATCGTCGCGTTCCTCACCTTCTTCGGACTCGGCGGTTTGTTGCTGAACGCGCTCGACTGGCGACCGTTCCCCGGCTCCACGGTCGTCGGATCCTTGGGCGCCGGTCTGGTCGCATTCTACGTCGTCGGCATCATCATGAAGTCGTTCCAGCGCCTGCAAGCGCGGGGGAACGTGAGCCTGGCGAATGCGGTCGGCAAGACCGCGACGGTCTATCTCAAGATCCCGCAACAGAATCAGGGCGCGGGGAAGGTGACGGTCGAGATCCAGAATCGCACCGTAGAGGCTCGAGCAGTGACCACGGGTGCCGAACTCAACACCGGTGCGAAGGTACAGGTCATCGCCATTGTCGCCCCGGACACGCTCGAGGTCGCGTCCGTTTGAACGGGCCGCCTGGATCATCTCACAGAGGACACGCTGAACGCCTCGAGGTCGACGACCCGAGACTCACGATGGGGGTGCCCTCCGCGCCGGCGCGATTGCCCGCGTAGCCCGCTGAGGGGATACACAAGGACGGAGACCTAAGATGTTGGGGTGGTTCGACGAACCGAACAGTTTGTTGTTGGTGCTGATCGTCGCGGTCGTGCTCACCGCGCTCGGCTTCCTGGTGTTCTTGGCGAAGCGCTACAAGCGCTGTCCATCGAACCGAGTGCTCGTCGTGTACGGAAAGGTCGGTGCCGACCGCTCCGCCAAGTGTCTGCACGGAGGCGGCACTTTCGTCCTGCCGCTCATCCAGAACTACAGCTTCATGAGCCTCGATCCGCTCCAGATCGAGATCCCACTCACGGGCGCGCTCTCCGCCGAGAACATTCGCATCAACGTGCCCAGCGTGTTCACCGTCGCCATTGGGACCCAGGAGACGATCATGCACAATGCGGCCGAGCGTCTGCTCGGACTGACCACGACCGAGATCGGTCAGCAAGCCCGCGACATCATCTTCGGGCAGCTACGCCAGGTCATCGCCGGCATGCGCATCGAGGCCATCAACCGCGATCGAGACATGTTCCTGCAGAGCATCCAAAGCAGCCTCGAACCGGAGCTGAACAAGATCGGTCTAGTGCTTCTCAACGTGAACATCACCGACATCATGGACGAGTCGGGCTACATCGAGGCCATCGGTAGGAAAGCCGCCTCGGAGGCGATCCAGCAGGCCGAGATCGACGTGGCCGAGCAGCGTCGCCATGGCGCGATCGGGGTGGCCAAGGCTCGGCGCGAGGAGGAGATTCAGGTTGCGGAGGCGAACAAGGAGCGCGCGGTGGGTACCGCCAACGCCCTCAAGAACCAGGCGTTGAGCATCGCCGAGTTCAACCGTGACAAGCAGATCGGTGAGCAGCGCGCACAGTTTCAAACCGAGGCCGAGGTCAAGGCGGCCGATCGGGCCAAGCGGATCGCGATCGCCACGGCGGACGCAGAGGCGGTCGAGGGCGAGAACGCAGCCAAGGCCAAGATCGCCGCGACCAATGCCGAACTGCGGGTACGCGAGGCGGAAGCCTACCAGCTCTCCGAGACTCGCAAGCGGGAGGCCGAAGCGGGCGTGCGCCAGGCGCAGTACCTGGCCGAGGCCAAGGCCGCCGAGGCCGAGTCTCGGAAGGTCGAGGCGGAGCAGCGCGCGCTACTCGAGGCGCAGGCCCTCGCCGAGAAGGCGAAGGTCGTCGTCGACGCAGAGGCCGCTGCCGAGAGACGACGCATCCACGCGGAAGCGGAGGCGAAGGCGGTGTTCCTCAGCCTCGAGGCACAGGCCCGCGGTGAGTTCGAACAGCTTCGTGCCAAGGCCGAAGGCCTGCGCCTCATCGTCGACAGCTGCGGCGGCGCCCAGCCCGCCTTCCAGATGCTGATGCTCGAGCACCTCGACAAGCTTGCCGAGACCGCTGCGTCGGCGATCGCGAACGTGAAGTTCGACAAGGTCGTATGCTGGGATGGGGGCGGGAACGGCAATGGAGCCGGCGGCGCCGCGGGGTTCGTTCGTAGTCTCGGCGGCATGCTGCCGCCCGTGATGCAGATCATGAAGGACATCGGCGGCGTCGAGATGCCGGAGTTCTTCGGCAAGCTGGTCGAAAAGGACGGGACCAAGGCCGAGGTGGCCAACGTGGCCGCAGCCACCGAGGCTCCCGAAGGGCCCCCCGCCGCCAAGTCAAACCCGACGCCCGGCAAGGCCAAGGCATAAGGAGTCGCCCAAGAATAACTTCGACATCTTGCCGTCGATTTGGGTCAGATTCGGCCGATCCGGAAAGCTCGGAACCGGAGGCGTAGCCTTCGTTCCGGTGAGGATTTCGGGGTTTTCGGATCGGTCGAAGATGGCCCGAAGCGACGAGCAAGAGGGTGAAGTTATTCTTGGGCGACTCCTATGCGCTCGGTGATCACGAGGGAGCTTGCGAGCAGCTCCCTCGTGGCTCGGCGTCGGTCGTGGCCCCCAGGCAACTCACTGCCGTCGCCCGTCCGGACTGAGTCCGAGAGGCGCGTTGCGACCCTCCTCCCAGACACCGAGCTGGGTGTCGCCGTACTTCTTGCGGGCCACAAGGGTGATTGCGTCTGGTTCCGTGGGCGGGTCGATTCCCGCCGGATACTCGAGAGCCAGGGCGCCGCGCGGGCGGAGGAGCTCGACGGCGAGGCGGAACGCGAGCGCCCAAGGGGCGCCAGTGGGGTACTGGGGAAAGGGCGGATCGATCACGATCAGATCGAAACCGGGGGCTTCCCTGCCAAGTTGGCCTCGTGCGGCTTCGAGGCTCGGAGAGGTGTAGGCGTCCTCCGTAACGACGGTCGTGCGCGCCGATAGATTCAGCCGCGCCAGGTTCTGGCGCAGAACCTCGAGAACCTTGGGTGCGGTCTCGACCAGGACCGCGGTGCTCGCCCCGCGCGACAGCGCTTCGATGCTCAGCGACCCAGAGCCGGCGAAGACATCGAGCACCCGAGCCCCCCGAACTCGATCCCCGAGGATCGAGAAGAGCGACTCCCGTACCCGCGATCGCATGGGCCGCACTTCGTTGCCCGGTGGGACCGCGATGGTCTTGCCGCGAAGCTCGCCGGCCGTGATCCGGATTCCTGGGGACTGCACGGCGGTTTGCTCCTCGGCTCGCAGCGGCTCGGCCCACCCGTGAGCCGCGTCCGGTGGCCGCTCGCAGCGGACGCTGCGCTCAATTCTGAATGCGAATCGAAAGTTCCTGTTGGGCGGTAGCCCCTGACGCAGCGTTGCGGTCGGTCGCGATGATGACGAGTCGGAAGGACCCCGGCGTCAAACGATAGGGCAGTTGGTAGTACTCGGAGAAGAAGTTCTTCTCCCGCGGAACCCGTTGGCGATCGACCATGGACCCGTCGAGGCCCAGTCGTCGCCGATCTCTTTGTCGCCCACCGGCGTCGAGGAGCAGCACCTCGATCTCCAATTCGCTGACGAACGCGTCGCCGTCGGGCCGCGACGACAGATTGAGGAGCTCACCGAAGAGCAGGATCCGCTGGTTCGGCTTGAAGACATACTCGGGGTAGCGGGTACGGCCTCCGTCGTGGGTCACCGAAGTGCAGATCTCGGTCGAGACCAGCGCGAACGGCCTGTCCGCCGATCCCGCACGCAGGGAGGCGATCACACGATCCCGGAGGTTCTCACTGCCCACGTCGTGGTAGAGCGCGGCCCGCAGCAGGCTATGGACCATGCCGGGCGAGACGGGTGTCTCCACGGACTCCAGGAGCGTTTGTAGGGCGGCTCCGTCGGCCTTCCGGATCAGGAAGTGAAAGGACATCAGGCGAGTTTCGAGGTCATGCTTCGTCAGTCGTTGCGCGTCGGTGAGTTCGTGTTCCGATCGGTCCTGCAGTCGCCGGAGCTGCTCGAGCAGTCGATCGCGCATGGCGATGAGCTGATCCCCCTCGGTGGTCGGACCCGACGGAGCCGATCCCGAGCGCCCTTCGCTCGCTTCCGGGTTTCCTCGACTCACCTGGACGAGCCCCGCCGACGATGGAGACGCCGACGATGAAGACGCAGTCGGCGGTTCGGGCACGCCACGGGTCACCGACACGGGCGAGATCTTCTCCAGGGGCTCACCCGCGAGCGAACCAGGGTTCGTGTCTGCCGGGTCTCGCGACGAACTGGCGGGGGTTGTTGCGGCCACCGGCCCACCGACACCGAGGTTGTCGTAGAACTCCCAGTCCATGCGATTCGGTGGCGGGTCCGGGTGGAGGTCGGTCAGGCGCACGGGTTGCGGTTCGCCCGTGGCATCCCTCGGAGTCGCGCACCCGTTCCCACCGAAGGTCCAAGCGAGCGCGAGACCCCACGCGATGGCCCTACGCAGTGGCGTCAGGCGGCTGCCAGGAGTCAGGGCTCGTTGCCATCGGCTCACCGGGGAACCTCCGCCTCGTCGTCAACGGGTCTTCTTTCGCGATCCAAACCGGGCGCCCGATCGGCGCGCGACTCGAGTCCCGCTCAGTGTCGGTGAGTCGGATTCCCGTGTCAACTTGCGTGCCCGTTGTGCTCGTGGTCCTGAGGAGGGGACAAGACCGTCTGCGCCCCGGTCACTTCGATCCGAGACCTTGCTCGAGGAGCTGATACTCGTTGAGGAGTTCACGGTAGTTGATCTCTTTGTAGATGTCCACGCGCGAGACGGACTCGAACAGCGTGCGCGCCATCGCCGTGTGGTCGACCTGTGGGTCCTTGCCACTGCGGGCCACGTGCAAGTGTGCTCGGATCAGCGAGAACGTCAGATCGAGATCCCGCGGTCGGAGCTCCCGCGCGCGCTCGAAGTCGGCGATCGCCGCGAGCGGCAGATTCAGGAGCATGCGGATGGCGCCGCGATCGTGCCAGGCAAGCGCATGCTCGGGATCGTAGGTGAGGGCGACATCGAAGTTCTCGAGTGCCGACATCAGCGACGCACGATCCCCGAGTCGCGAGAGAAACAGCCCTCGTTGATAGAAGTCCTGCGCCGCCGCCTTCGGGTCGACCGTCGGGTTGATCAGGTGCAGGATCGAGTCCGACTCCACGTAGGTCTGATTGCCAGCGTAGTCGCGTGCCACCAGTCGCACTCGAAGTTCCCCGATCTCGAGCAGCGGCGCGCGCCAGAGGAAGGTGCCGTTACCGCCACTGAGGTGGATGTCGTTCGCCAGGCTACGCCAATCGTGACCCGAGTCGAGGCTGTACTCCAGCCGGCACGCGCTCGCCCGCAGGTTGGCGTCGGCGAGTTGCCACGCGATCTCCAGCGGATCGCCTGCTCGGTGGAAGACCTTGCGCTCGCCGTTGCCGACACGGAGTGCCCCCTCGGGGGAGTGCGTGTCGACAATGACCCGTAGGTCGGGTGGGGTATCCGCGCCCGGTGGTTCGCGCGTGGCGACGCCATTTCGATTCGTGGCTCGAAGGTAGAAGAAGTAGTTGCCATCGAGTCGAGCTTCGAAACGGTACGGCGACACCTTGTCCGGGTCGCTCGCGCGTGCCCAGGAACTGGTCTCGTGACGATACCAGAGCTCCACCTCCTCGAGTTCCACGAGCGTGTACTCCTGGATGCGGTAGAAGATGGGAACCGAGTGAAAGGATGAGTAGGGCGTCGCAGCGAGGACTCGCGAACCGCGGAAACCGTCGAACGGGATGACCCGGAGCGGGGCCGGCAATTCCCACTCGGACCGGTTCCCCGCTCGGTCGGTAGCCACGATGCGGAGATCGACCTCGCCGTCGACGAACGGCGGCCACCAGGCTTGGGATCCCTCGGCGATGAAGTCGTTCTCCGGCAGAATCGGCTGCCACACGGGGTCGGGGCGGCGACGGTACTCGATACGAACCGGTTTGGGGCCGAGGCTGGCGTCCAGAGCGCGCCACTGGCAGATCACCTGTCCACCGGCATAGATCGCATCCGACGTCTCGGGCCGTAGGACTTCGAGCGCCGGAGCTTCGGTGTCGACCACGCACTCGAAGTCTGGGGTCTGGCCCGGCTGCGGAGGGCGCGAACCGAGGCCGGCGCTGTCGAAGGCCGCGACGAGGAACCCGTAGCGACCATCCCCGGGGGCGACGAATGGCACCGGTGCGGGCCCGGGGTACGGAGCGCCACCACGAGCCCAACTGCGACCGCCGTCGGTGGTCACCCAGAGCTGGTAGCTCGCGACGGGCGCCGCACCGACGCTCGTGATCGCGGTGCGGATCGAGAGCTCGCGCGTCGCGAAGTGCGGGAGTTCCTCGGCGTTCGCGAGGGCGCAGATGGTCCCTGCTAGAAAGACGGTGACGACTCGGAGCTTCCCGCGCTTTATCGGCATGTTCATGAACGATGAATCGGGCGCCGAGCGGGCAAGCTTGAGCCCGTGGACGAGGAAGCACCCGGCGGCCAAGCCCAAGGGCCGCCCCGCGGGCGCGCATTCGCGAGCAACCCCGGTTCGCGCCTGACGGATACCGAACGAAGCCGAAGGCGGGCGTTCGTGGGTGAAGTGGAGGCGGCTGTGCCGCCGCCACGAGGGGGCTTTGCGAAAGCTCCTCGGAGACGAATCACCCCGATTCGAGCGCGGG
Organism: Planctomycetota bacterium; assembly: GCA_050246115.1. Lineage (GTDB taxonomy): Bacteria > Planctomycetota > UBA8108 > UBA1146 > JAJFFE01 > JBFWWP01. The sequence goes on along the minus strand of JBFWWP010000018.1, from coordinate 19,134 downwards.
ACGCGCTCGAACTGAGACTAGAACAGCTCCAGCTGGCGCTCGCGCACGTCGTTCTGTCCCCAATGGAACCAGCGACGAAACCCCTCCCAACACTGTCGGCACAGGTACTGGATGCGGTCGTCGAACTTCACGTACTGGTAGGTGGGTATCTGTTCCTGATGAAAGCAACGCTGGCAGGTGTGCTTGTCCGACGAGCCCATCCCCGAGGCCTCCTCGCCCATTCGTGTCCCCCCACGGTTGATCGGCCGGCAACTCGAAGGATTTGAAGAGAAAGTCTCGCCGCCGCTCATTCGAGTCGTAAGCGTTCGCGCGTGAATGACTTTCCAAATCACCAGGCGTTCTCTGGGGGGCGGTGACCCGAATCAGTCGGCCGCGAGATCCCACAGGCGCTGGAGTTCTCGCGGCAAGGGGGCTTCGAACGTGAGTGGCTGGCCGTGGACCGGGTGAGCGAAGGACAAGCGCGCAGCGTGCAGCGCATGGTGATCGAGAACCGCTTCCTCGCCGGCCTTGGGAGTGCGGCCATGGATCTCCGACAGCGTGATCTTCTTTTCGCGTCCGTAGAGCGCGTCGCACACGATGGGGTGCCCGAGGCTCTTCAGGTGAACGCGAATCTGGTGGGTTCTTCCCGTGCGAGGAAACAAGCGAAACCACGTGAACCGCGCCAGCGTGCGCTCGACCCGCCAGCGGGTTTGAGACTCCTTGCCCTGTTCATCGTGCCGGACGGTCATCTTCTTTCGCTGCGTGGGGGAGCGCCCGACGGGCAGGTCCACGAGTCCCTCGGCTGAGTTGGGAACCTCGTGAGCCAACGCCAGATACTCCTTCGCCACCGCGCGCGCTTTGAACTGCGCCGCGAGATTGCGGTGGGCGGCGTCGGTGCGGGCGACGACGATGAGGCCAGAGGTCTCTCGATCCAGTCGGTGGACGATCCCGGGCCGATAGTCCCCGCCTTCGGACGAAAGCTGGCCCGGCCGCCCGAGTAGCGCGTTGACCAACGTTCCTTGTGGCGAGCGTCCCGGGGACGGGTGCACCACCATGTCGGGTCCCTTGTTGATCACGAGGATTGCGTCGTCCTCGAAGATGACCGCAAGGGGGATCTCCTGCGCGATCGGACGCAGCGGCGGCGGCGCGGGTATGCGAACCGAGACCTCGCTGCCGGCGCGCAGCGTCGTGCTCGGTTTCGGAGGCGCGCCGTTCACCAGCACGCGGCCCTCCTCGATGTAGCGCTTGAGCGCGGAACGAGACAGGTCGGTGAACTGCAGGTGCAACCAATGGTCGACTCGTTCCCCCGCAGCGTCTGCGCCGACGGTGAGGGAGTGGAACGTCTCGGCTTCCATCCCCGGTGAACGCTCGATCGGGACCGTTCCTATCCGTCGCTCGGGGCCGGCGGATCCACGGTCGGCGGCGCCTCGGGGAGGGTGCCGGGCGTCGGAGTCGGGATCGGGGTCGGGACGATCGGCTCCGGCGGCGGGGGCGGCGTCGGAATGACGAAGCCCTCGCTGGCCTTCAGCGTTTGGGCGTAGCGGCTGCGGAAGAACTCCAAGACCTTGTCCTCGGGGTGTCGCTTCGTCGCCTCATCGAGGACCTGCACCGCGCGCTGCGGGTTTTTCGCGTCCTGCCACAACCACCTGGCATATCGCACGGCAAACACCGACTCGATGGTCTCGCCCTGGATCTCGCTCCACACCTTCTCGAGTTTGCCGCGCTTGGCGTCGAGGTTGGCCTCGTCGTTCGGTCCATCGAAAGCGTTGTAGATCTCCGAGGCCAACTCTTCCTGGCGAGTCTTTGCGAACCACTGATAGATCGAGGAGATTCCCAGGAGGCCGACCACCGCGACACAGGCGACCACGATCGGCACCCAGTAGCGCTTGGCAATCACCGCCACGCGGTCCGACACTTGCGTGATCGTGTCCTCGAGGTGAGCGGTCTCGTGCTTGGTTGGCGGGGCGTTCTTCTTCACCTTCGACATGAGCGGTTGGTCTTCCTGTTCGTAGCCCGGACACGCCGGTATCTTGTTCTTACGAGACGTCTCGCCAGACTCAGTTCGCAACGATTCGGCAGGTGAGCTTGGTGATGGGGTCGCGGCCGCCACGGTCGATCGTTCTCACCAGGTCGATTTCGGACCTCTCGATGCCCTTGGTGAAGATCAGCTGGATGCTCTTGCCTTCGATCGTCTGCTCGTGATGCCAGCCGTACTGGCCCATTTGCGATTCGTACCAAGTCGCCAAGTGGCGGATCGGCTGGTCTCCCCAGTAGACCTGAGAGCAGGACCGAAACGGCATTGCGGCTTCCTCGAACTCGCGGTAGGCCCACGACTCGCGCTGATCGAAGTCGAAGCCGAACGGCACCGGGAGGTCGTTGTACTGCGTGTTGTGCGATACCTCGATCACTTCGTTCTCGGCCGGGTTTCTCGGAGTCGAACAACCGCTGGCGAGGCCCCAGCCCAACAGTAGGGCCAACCCGGGTAGGGCCAACCCGAAGCGCGTCCCGCGGCCGGTTCCGCAAGACGGGAGACCGAAGCGTTCGACGTGCATAGTCTTCGCAGTCATGATGAAGCCTGTCCAAATGAACGGTTACGCGTGACGTTGTCTCGACCGTGCCCCGGGATGTGTCGACTCGCGGGGGTCGTCCGTTCGCAGTGCCAATTCGCGGAGGCCGAATCGCCGTACTCGAGGGTACTATCCCCCCCGGCGGTACAAGCGTCTGCGCCTACTGCCACGACGCGAAACCACGGCCGCGAGCGCGTCGAGCGCGAGCGGCACCCCGAGCTTGCCCGGACGCTCGGTGGATCGCGGAGGACCGACCGGTTCAGCTCCCCGCGGGCGCGGAACCCCTTCGTTCCGGTGGACGTTTCGCGACTCCCGGCCTCGCGCGGGCCCAGCGGAACGCCCCATTAAAGGGAAGCCGCATCGAGTTGGAAAGGGGTTTTTCGAGCATGTCCTACACGGCGCTGAAGGCGAACCTTGCCATCGCGGTCCGGGAGATCGCCGCGCACCCGCTCCGGACGCTCCTGGTCAGCCAGGGGATGATCTGGGCGGTGGCGCTGGCGATCGTGCCGGCGGCGGTCATCGGCGGCACACGCGCCGCGGCCGTGGAGCGGGCCCGCGAAATCGGCACCGACCTCGTCCAAATCGGCGTTGACCCGGGGGGGGCGGTTTTCCCCATCGAGGCCGACTTGCCCAGTCTCGCCGCCGCGCTGGGCCCCGACGCCAGGGTCTCCGGCCTCCGAGTCGCTCCCGCGAGCCTCGTCGTCGGCGAGGCACTGGACCCGCGCGTTTGGCTCCTCGGATGCGACGACGAGATCTCCTCAACCCGCGGTAAGAAGGCACTTTGTGGCCGTTACCCGAGTGCTACCCCGGCGGCCGAGGCCGGGGCGGATCCGGTCACCGAGGTCGCGCTCGAGTTGGGGCTCGTCGAGCACCTCCTGGGGGTCGGAGTCGATCCGTCGGGCGTCGTCGGCCGGCGAATGGCGCTGGCGCCGACGGGACCCGCCGACCTGCCTGCGCTCATCCCTGCCGAGGCGTCGGTCGCGGGTGCGCGCATGCTCCACGTCGTGGGTGTCATCGAGGACGAGCGCGACGACGCCGATGCCATGGGCGTCCGCGACGACGCCCGCTTTTCGAAACTCGTGTCGACCTTGCTCCGCGCAGTGGGCATCGCGCCCGCCGACGCCCCGTGGCGCTCGACCGGCTTGGGCGTTTACCTCCCGCGCTCGGCCGTGCCGGGCGACCGCCTCGACTGGCTGTTCATCCGGGTCGAGCCGACCCTTGTCGGGGTGTGCGCGGCGCAAGCCGAGAAGCTGCTGGTGGAGCGCGGCCGTTCTCCTCTGCTCTACACCAACGCGGTGTGGCCGATCATGACCGCGCCGGAGATGCAGGGGTACCTGGTGTTGCACGAGGTCTTCTTCTGCCTCTTCGTCACCATGGGCTTGCTGGTGCTCGCGAACTTGCTGCTGCTCTCCGGCTGGCAGCGCCGCCGGGAGATCGCCCTGCGCCGCGCCGAGGGAGCCCGGCGCCTCGACATCTTCACGCAGTTCGTGTGCGAGGGGGTGCTCCTCGCGATCGTGGGGTTCGCGGTCGGTTTGGCTTGCGGCATGGGGCTCGCCGAGCTGCGCGTGGCGCTCGACCCCAACGTCGCGGTCGCGGCGACGCTCCCCTGGTCCGACACGATTCAGGCGGGCGTCGTGCTCACCGTCGGTGCCGTGGTCGCATCGGCCTATCCCGCGTGGCGGGCGTCGAAGCACGATCCCATGAGTTTGCTCCGGAGGGCGGGGTGAGTCCGCTGCTGCAGGATGTGGTCTTGGCCCTGACGCGGCAGCGCGTGCGATCGCTGTTGATCCTCGCCACTTTTGCCACCGGTTTCGCCTCTGTGCTCATGACCATCGCGGTCGTCGAAGGGGGACGTCGCGCCATCTCGAAGGATCTCCGCAGTCTTGGCATCGACTGCGTCGTGTGCTTGAACCCGCTCCAGGTTGGTTGGGTGAAGATCGGCGACGGGAGCGGACGCAAGCTCGATCGCGAGGATGTGGCTTCTCTGCGCGCAGAGCTGGGGTCGGCGGTGCGCGCGGTCATTCCGTTCAAGATGGAGCTCGCTGGGGTGCTGGAGCTGTTTCGCGCGAAGCGGTCCCCGACCTACATGATCACCACGCCGCAGTTCGCGAACGTGCTCGCCGGCGGCATGCTCGCGGGTCGCTTCCTGGAAGACGGCGACCGAACGACCGACGGGATCACTCCCGTGGTTCTCGACGAGGCCTTTGCGCGCGAACTGGATACCAACCCGGAGCGCATGGTGGGGCAGGAATTCGACGCTGCCCGCGGTGGGGTCAAGTTCCGAGCCCGCGTGGTCGGTGTGATGCGCGACCCGATCTCCTTGCGGCAGCAACTCGGCATGTTCGATTCGCAGGCGATGGCACGGTCGATCTCAGCGCGGCGACTCGAGTTCAAGAACATCTATCTTCACCTGACGGACGAGGCTCCGTCTGGCGTCATCGTGCAGGCGCCAAGCGTCGATGCCGTGGACTCGATCGCCGATCGCACTCGCGAGTTCCTGAAGACCCGAGGCGTCGAACCGTTCTTCCACGTACAGAAGCACTGGGCCGAGTTTCTCATTGAGATGGTCGACCGCTTCAGCTCCCTCGCGAATTTCTTCTGGATCGTCAACCTGTTCGTGATGCTGCTCCTCAACAGCACCATCGCGACCCTGGCGATCGAGGAACGCTACCCCGAGATCGCCATCCGACGCGTCGAGGGTGCAACGCGCGCGGCAGTCGTGCTGCCGCTCGTCGCCGAGGGCACCCTACTCGCCTTACTCGCGTTGCCGCTCGGCTACGCCCTCGCCACCTGGCTTCTCCACGCCCTCGTCGAGCCAGCCCTGTCGTGGAAGTCGCACCTGCCCGCGGTCGCTTTGTGGGGCACTGGCGTCCTGGTCGCCGCGTTGGGCGCACTGACCAACCTGATCCCCGCGCGTCGCATCGCGAAGCTAGCTCCGGCGCGCGTTCTCGCAGAACGCTGACCCGTTCGTCACTCGTCCTCGACCACGACTCCTTCGTGCTGCCACCGCTTGATGACGGGCACCAGCACCAGACAGACGCACCCGCAGATCAGGCCCGCCACCGCAATCTGGAAGAACACGTTTCCGTAGACGTGCACCGTTTGGGACGGCGGCGGGATGACGTTCCCGTCGGCGCCTTCTCCCGACACGCTCGTGAAGAGCGAGATGATCCCTGCGAGGTACTGAGAGAACGCGGTCGCCAGGAACCACGTTCCCATCAAAGTGCTGGCCAGTCGGGCCGGCGTCAGCTTGGTGACCATCGACAATCCGACCGGGGAGAGGCACAGCTCGCCGGTCGTGTGGAGTAGGTAGCCGAGAATGAGCCACTGGACGCCGACCATGCCACGGCTGTCGGCAGTCTGTGCGCCATACCAGAACGCACCGAATCCGAGGGCCAGCTGAATGAGGCCGAGGGCGAACTTCAGGGGTGTGCTGGGTTCGAACCCTCGGGCTCCGAGCCAGCTCCACAGTGCGGTGAGGATCAATCCAAAGAGCAGGATGAACACCGCGTTGACCGACTGGAACGTGCTCGCCGGCACTTCGCCCCCGCGATCTGCGATCTTCATGCCGACGTTGTCTGCGGTCACGACCCAGTCGATCTGGAAGTTTGGAAGTCGGCCCTCTTCGGCGCGGAGTGCCGTCAGCGTATCGAGGGTGAACAATGAACCACCATTCGAATAGCCGAACTGTTCCTGTGTGGGGCTGAGCTGGATGGTCTTGCCCACGTCGTCCGCGGTCACCACCCGCTCGGCGAACACGCGATCGACGTTCCGATCGGTGAAGTTGTTGATCGAACTGCCGGCCTGCTCGAAGAACGCCCAGAAGAACAGCGAGAAGAAGGTCAGGATGAGGACCACGAACATTCGTTCGCGGCGCACTTTGTCGAGGCGGAAAGTCTCGAGGGTGAGGTAGATCAAGGAGCCCAGACCCGCGACGAAAAGCAGCAGGCCCGCCGGCTTGCTCGCCTCCTTGACGACCATGGCGACGACGGGGGCGATTCGGTTGGGGCTGTTCTCGAGGTTCTTGATCAGTTCGTTCGAGGCCAGTTGGAGCGGTTCCCCGTGCGACGTGAACCCTGAGAAGCCCGACACCAGCAGCGCGAACACTGGAATCGCCACGACCGCGCCCAAGTAGACGGCGTACTCGGTCCGGAGCCCGGCCACGAGCGGACGCGATAGCCGCTCGGGGTCGGGCGGCTGGCCAACATGCGCCGGCAGTCCCCCGCGGCCGAGCGCCACGATGGAGACGCCCGCCGCAGCCAACAGCGCCACGGCGATGAAGCAGTTCACCAGGGTCGAGAAGATCCCCTCGGGGTGAAACCAGAAGAGCGATCCCGCGGTCGCGGCGGCCGACCAGAAGATGATGATCTGCGTGATGAAGGTGGGAGCTACGAATACGGCAAGGCCGGCCAACATGCCCACCGTTGCCAGGCCGAATCCGTAGTGCCAGCCGTACGTTTCTCCGACGTAGCCGCAGAGAAGCGGTGAAATGGCGGCGCCGAGGTTGATTCCCATGTAGAAGATTGTGAAGCCGCCATCCCGGCGCGGGCTCCCTTTCGGATACAGACTCCCCACCAACGTCGAGATGTTCGGTTTGAAGAAGCCGTTGCCAGTGATCAACAGCGCCAGGGCCGTGAAGAACATCGTTTTGTCCTCGAAGGTCATGGTCAAATGGCCGAGGGCCATCAGGATGCCTCCGAGTACCACAGCGCGTCGCTGTCCCAAGATGCGGTCCGCGAGCATGCCCCCGAAGAACGGAGTCATATAAACGAGGGCGGTGTAGGCGCCGTAGACGGCGTAGGCGTCGCTGTCTCCGTAACCCAGGAACCCCTTCGTCATGTAGAAGATCAGTAGCGCGCGCATCCCGTAGTACGAGAAACGCTCCCACATCTCGGCGAAGAACAGGGTGAACAGTCCGGCGGGGTGGCCGAACAGAAGCGGGGTCGGTTCTCGGTCGTTCGTCATCCGATGGATCTCCTCGTCCAGAAAGACACTCACCCTCGGTGCCAGCAGTCTTCGACGGTCACGGGGTCCCGGATCGGGAACCGAGCCAGGGCGCGGAGTGTATCAGGTCGAGTCGTCGTGGGGGATCCGTGCCTACCCGGTTCGCGAACCCACGCCCCGATTGCCCAGGCGAGCAGCGAAAGGCGTTGGCCCCGACAGTAGACTTGGCGCTGCGGGGAAGTTGGCGACGGGGTCACGCCCGCGGATGCGTCGAAGCAAAGACGTTGCACCAGCGACTTCGGTCGTTGCTGGCCTGAGGGGCAGGTTGACTTGTCGCGTGGGCGAGGCGATGATTTCCGGAGTGGCGCCTGTGGCTTCCCAAGAGATGAAGGTGGTGACGTTATGCGACTTTCCTTCCTTCCTTCCTTCCTTGTCTAGTCACGGGCGCAGTTCTGTCGGCGATCGGGGTGATCGGGAGCCCGTGTCCGGCTCGTGCCGAGGCTCCGCACACTTTGTTGGCGTTGATCGACGTGGATGGTGACGGGCAAGCCAACGAGATCGATCGGTTCATCGTCGACTGGTGGCTCGTCCAGGGCGGCTCCCTCTCGACGCTTCTGAGCCACTGCACCCCCAGGTTCGGCGGACTCCTCGATGCGAGTGACTACTTCGGCAGCTCCGCTGCTCAACTGCCTCCGCCAGCCAGCGAGTCACCCGGGCCGAATGAGCCGGTTGCCGCTGCACCCCCCGAGGGCTCGGAGGGTCAAACCCAGTCGGCCCAGGGAAGCCAAGGATGCGCGCCTCCGGCACCGAGTTCCCTTCCAAGTCCTGTCGACGCGATCGTCGGTCCAACGACGCCCAATGCGATTCAACTCGCAGTTGACATCGGAGCGGCCCTGATCCCGACCATCCCGTACGTGATTCAGGTCGAACCCGGCACTTACACCTCGGTGACGATCGACCCGAAGTGCTTTCCACGTGGGCTGACGCTCTTTGCTTCCGGAGGGCCGGCAAGCACGATAGTCAATGGTGGGATCGTGATCGAGCAAGGCGCACCATCTTTCTGCGCCCAGTCCACCGCCGGTCGCGTACAGATTGGCGCGGTGGTCGCATCGACGAGTGGAGTCGTACGCCACGGTTTCAGGATCACGCTGGGCACCGGCCTTGACCACGGGGGCGGCATTCGCGTCATCCAAGCTCCCGTTTCGATTCTTGGCAACGAGATCGTCGACAATGATGCTCTGCTTGGCGGGGGTGGCGTAGCCATGATCTTCACGGACGGCCTGGACAGCGTAGTGGCTCACAACCTCATCGCGAACAATGAGGTCACCGGTGCAGTCGGCGGACCCAGCGCGTTTCTCGGAGCGGGCGTCTACCAGCAGGGAGGAGACGCGGTCATTGCCGACAACACGGTTGTCGACAACGTCTTCGGCGACGTCGGAGAGCAAGTTCCGCGGCGTGGCGGCGGGATCGCGCTGGAAGTGGTGGACGGCGGCAGCCAGTGGGTGATCTGTCGGAACGACGTCGCCCGGAACACGGCTCAGGAGGGTGCCGGCGTGTACCTGTTTCTCCGGCCCACACTGCCATCGCCGCCAGCGACCACGCTCGAGGTGATCGCCAATCTAATCCGTGAGAACGAGACCTGGTTGCCGCTTCTTCCGGTTTCGGTCGGCGGCAGCCGGTACGCGGGCCTTGGACTGTACCTGGAGGCGACGAACATTACTCCACCCGTGGCCTTCGCGGTCTCGATCGTGGGCAACGAGATCCGCGACCACGACGTGCAGGTCGATCCGCCCTTCGACGCAGGGGCGGGGCCCGCGACGGAGTCTGGCGGAGGCCTGTTCGTCGACGCCCAACTGACCAGCTTTTCCGTGATTTTCGTCGAGGGGAACGCCATCTATCGCAACACGGCACGGGTGCGGGGAGGCGGCGCGTACGTGAGTGCACAACAGAGCCCAGGGCCCGGCGCGTTTCGCATGGATGCGAACACTCTCACCTTGAACGAGCTCGATCAAGGAGGCCTGGGCGCCGGCCTCTTCGTCGCAAGCGGGTCGACGTTTGCGGGCACCTCGAACGTTGTTCGGAACAATGTGCTGCCATTTGCAGCCGGGCATGAACTCGAGTACTTCGCGGAACTGCCGCAAGCACCGACGGCGACCGCGCTGAGCTACTCGTTGCTGCCTCCCTTCAGTCCGGCGGTGGGCGGGGCAAACCTGGAGGGCTTCGCTACGGTAGCGACTCTGCCAGGACTGGGCACCGACTACCACATCGCCGGAAAGACATCCCCCGCCATCGACAGCGCTGACCCTGGCTTGACCTACACGCTCACCGCCGACATCGATGGTGAACCGAGGGCGCTGGATATCCTCGGTGTCGCGGGTGCCGGCTCGGATCGCGGTGCAGACGAAGCAACGGTGCCGTTCGTCCGTGGGGATGCCAACGGCGACGGGGTCCTCAATCTCTCCGATGCGGTCGTGCTATTGGCCTACTTGTTCAGTGGCCAAGCGCTCCAGAACTGCCTTGATGCGTACGACGCGAACGACATGGACACGGTCAACCTTGCGGACTCGGTCTACCTTCTGGGCTACCTCTTCAGCGGGGGACCGCCGCCGCCCGCTCCGTTTCCGACGTGTGGTCCGGATGAGACCCCGGAGGCGACTCCGGAGTACTGCGTCGACGCGAGCTTCAACAATTGCCCGTAGGTGGGTCGTGAGAAGGCGAAGCCATGACGATGAGCCGATCGTTCCAGTCAGTGAGTCGCGAGACCGCTCCGCTGAGGAGATGGATCGGCGTTCTCATCCTGATGCCGCTCGCCGGGGGCCCGTTCGGAGGGCGTCTGCTTGCGCAGGGCGAGGCTGCGCTCGTGCCCGGTTGGCCCTTCGAGATCGGCCCCGTCGCCCACTCGTTCATCCCAATCGTTGCGAACGTGTACGGGGACGCAGCCCCTGAGATCGTCGTGCCATCGGGAAATCCGTTGGAAGGGCCGCGTGCATACCTGACTAACGGTCAGCTCGTGCCCAACTGGACTTCCCCCGTTGAGGGCTCGGCTCGGATGTTCGCGGGCAATCTGGTCCCCGGCCCCCATCAATCGGCAGTCCACACTTCTGGCGCGGGTATCGACGTGTTCTTCGCGCTCGGACCGGATGGCAGCGTCCTTCCCGGCTGGCCCGCGCTCGATGCCGCGAATGGCGTGAGCGAACTCTCTATGGCTCTCGGCGACCTCGACGGCGACGGCCTCGACGAACTCGTTTACGTCGAAGCGGTCAACCCTGATCTGACCATCCACGTGTTGGGCTCGGACGGCCAGGTCCAGCCGGGGTGGCCGGTGTCGCTCACGTGGCCGCCGAACGTCGGGAACCCCATCTCGTTCATCGACACGGGGCTGGCAGTCGGCGACGTCGACCTGGACGGTCGAGCGGAGATCGTGGTCGTCTTTTGGGGCGTCCCGTTCTCTGGGCCGAACTACACGGAGCCATCGGTGTGGCTTCTCGATGGTAATGGCAGCGTTCGCCCCGGCTGGCCGCTGCAACCGCACCCGGGAGGAGAGGTGTTTACGCCGGTGATCGCCGACCTCGACCAGGATCACCAGCCGGAGATCGTGCTGCCCGGCTACTATCGGCTGCATGCGTACCGACCGGACGGCATCAAGCGCTTCGAGACCGCAGCGCCTTCGGTCACCTATCCCTATCCGGCAGTCGCCGACCTCGACGCGGACGGGTGGTTGGAGGTCGTACTGGCGGGCGACCTGCTTCGCGTGGCGAAGGTGCACCAGTACTCGGTCGTCACCTCCGGCTTCGTGGTGGCGAAGGAGGTCTCGGACGTGCTCCCGTACCGCAACTACAAACCGCCGGTGGTGGGCGACGTCGACGGGGATGGGCAGCTAGAGATTGTCGTGTGGTCGATCTACCGCATCGACCTCCCGCTCGAGGATGCTTGGACCCTCCATGTCTTGAACAGTGCGACGCTCGAGCCGTTGCCCGGTTGGCCCAAGGCGTTTCCTCCGGGCGTCGTGGCACCGTATAGGGAGCTACTGGTGCCGGCGCTCGCTGACCTCGACGGCGATGGCGACATGGAGATCATCCACACCTGGAACCACGAGATCTTTGCGTGGGATCAGCCGGCGATCGGTACCCAGGGGCAACCCGCGCCGTGGCCGCAGTTCTGCCATGACGGCAGCAGTGGCGGTTCGTTTCATCGCGGGAACGAACCGGTGCCGATGTTCGTGCGGGGCGACGCGAACGGCGACCTCCGGGTCGATGTCGCGGATGTGCCCTTCCTGCTGGGACATCTCTATCTCGGGACGACGGTATCCTGCGCGGCCGCCGTCGACATCGACGAGGACGCCACCACCGGTTTGGCCGACGTACTCCTCCTGCTCGCGACGTTGTTCGAGTCCAGCTTCGTACCGCCCCCGCCCTACCCGGATTGTGGATCGCATCCCGGGGTGGGTTTGTTGCAATGTCATCGCTTCACGTGTCCGTAAGGGAGTTGGACGGCGAAGCTTGGGGCGCCGCGCTCGAGGGGAGCCCGACCCGGTGGTTCGATCATGCGCTGCGCACCCCGCGAGATCGCGAAGCGCACGAGATCGCGAAGCGCAAGACTTCACCATCGTCTGCTTCGGAGCCATTCCCTTCCAGTTGTGCCAGCGCGTGCTCGACTCTCCCGACCGCTTCCGACCGACGGTAGCCGAGGCGAACCAGGCCCTCTGCGAGTGCTTCGACGCGCTGCGTGTCTGCGCCCGTGGACACCGGGTCGCGGGGTCGGGGGGAGTGGGTTGGTTCTTTGTCCACTTGGACCTCTGGTTCATGGGCCTCGCTCACCAGCGACCGCAACCGCTCGTGCAGTTCACGGGCGCATCGCAGCCGCGTCGCGGCGGTCCAGGGCCGAGGTCTCCACTCGAGGCCACCGTCGGCGGTGCCGCGGTCGTTCCGCTCCGTGGGGACCGAAGACGATGCCGCGAGCGCTACACCCAAGTGCATCCCCGAGTGCATCGTCGGACTGTCTGCGCCCGCAGACACCGCGGACCCTTCCAGGATCTCACGGACAGGGCGCAGGCCCCTCGCATCCAACGCTCGCGATCGCGGACACGGCATGCTCCTCAGGAGTAATTGTCGCTGGCCAGTCGATGGTCGTTCCAGCGCCCAGTTGGAGGGGACCCCAAGCTCGAGGAGGTGCGCTCCCCGCCCCTCGAGGGGCGGGGCGGGGGGGTGGGGTGATCTCATGGTCCATTCCGGAACCATAGGTAACCGATTGTCCGATCCCATGGGTGACACGGCAGGACTCGCCCCGGAAGGGGAGCAGGACGCGGTGGAGGCTTCACTCTGGGCTCACGCAGCTCTCTCCCCGCCCGAGGAGCGTAATTGGATGACGTTTGATGGAGGCTTCACAGACTTCGGGGCGCCCCTTAAGCTTTCCAGGCGGCGGATCGTTGAACGATCGAACGGGTTGGATGGGTGTCACTGACATGCCAAGCAACTTCGCTACTTGGGGGGATGGAACGCATGCCGGTACGCTACCTTGAACGCTGAGCCTCCTCTGCTTCGACGTTCCGCTGGCGCCGCTGCTCGCGGGGTCGGTGTGATCGCGGCAGCTGTCGTGGGGATGGGCTGCGGTGCGTTGGTGCTCGCGGGTAACCCAGGCAACATGGGTATCTGTGGTGCGTGCTTCTTGCGCGACACAGCAGGCGCACTCGGGCTGTTCGGGAGCGGCCCCAAGATCTTTCGCCCCGAGCTCGTCGGGCTCGTATTGGGCGCGCTTGCCTGGGTCGCGGCGACGCGGGGCTTCGTGGCTCGCTCGGGAAGCCACGCGGCCGCGCGCTTCTTCTTCGGGATTTGGATGGCAGTCGGTTCTTTGGTGTTCCTCGGTTGTCCGTTTCGCATGCTCCAACGGCTCGGCGGTGGCGATCTGAACGCGTGGATCGGCCTGATTGGTTTCGTGGCCGGGGTGGGCGCGGGTGTTGGGTTCGAGAAGCGCGGCTACTCGGTCGGCAAGACCGAGGGCGTGGCGGCCCCGATCGGTTGGCTCGGGCCACTGACGTTCGTGGGTATCGGCGTCTTGTTCTTGCTCTCGCGGTTGCCTTTCGGGCCTGGCCCCGGCGATGCAGGAGGGCCTCCTCACGCGGTTTGGTGGTTGGCGCTCGGGATCGCGGTGGTGGCGGGGGCGTTGTTGTCTGCAACGGGCTTCTGCGCGATCACGGCCGCGCGCCAGGTCTTCGTGCGCGGGAAACTGATGCTGGTCGGTGCCGGTGCGCTCGTCGTTGCCTATGGTGGGGTCGTGTTCGTCGGCGGGCAGGGGCATGTCGGGCTCGAAGGCCAGCCCGCGGCCCACGGCGACGCGCTTTGGAGTATCGCGTCTCTCGCCCTTGTCGGGCTAGCGGGCTGTCTCGCCGGTGGGTGTCCAGTTCGCCAAATGGTCATGACCGGCGAAGGCAATGGCGATGCTTTCGTTACCGTTGCCGGCTTGGTCGTCGGGGGTGCATTGGCCCACAACTTCGGCCTCGTCTCTTCGGGCGATGGCTCGACGACGGCCGGACGCTGGGCGGTGAGCGTCGGTCTGCTGATCGCCCTGCTGTATCCCTGGATCGTGTTACGCGTGGGTGCCCGCGGGCAGTAACTACTGAGCAATTCGTTGCCGCTCGCCGCGAAGTCGGATCCACACGAACGGAGTGCGCCGTGAGTCCGTCGGATGCGAGAACTCTGGGAGAAGCGCTGGTCGAACTGCGGGGCATCGAGCGCAGCTTCGGCCGGGGCGAAGCCCGCGTCGAAGCGCTGCGGGGGGTGGATCTCGACCTCCGGAGCGGCGAGTACGTCGCGATCCGCGGGCCGTCCGGCTCAGGGAAGTCGACGTTGCTCCAGATCATCGGCCTGCTCGATACGCCGACGGCTGGGACCTATCGTTACCGCGGTCAGCCGGTCGAGCACCTGTCCGATCGGCAGCGAGCACGTTTCCGTAACGAGGAGCTGGGTTTCGTGTTCCAGGCGTTTCATCTGCTCAAAGATCGCACGGCGCTCGAGAACGTTCAGCTGCCGCTCGCATACCGTCGGCGCGGCGTGCCCGCCCACGAGCCGCGAGAGATGCTGGCGCGGGTGGGCCTGTCGCAGCGAGTCGGCCATCGACCGGGCCAACTCTCGGGCGGGGAGCAGCAGCGCGTAGCCATTGCGAGAGCGCTCGTGAAGCGGCCGAAGCTGGTGATCTTCGACGAGCCCACGGGCAACTTGGACCAGCGCACGGGCACCGAGATGCTCGAGTTGCTCGACCGGATTCACCAGGAGGAAGGGACCACGTTCTTGTTGGTGACGCACGATCCGGCGACGGCGGCGCGCGCGGCACGCAGCTTGGTGATGGTCGATGGCTGCTGGGAAGGGCGGGTCTCATGACGGCGGTCCGCGGGTGGCTGCTCGCCGCCTTGCTGCTGGCGGCAGGCTGCACGGGCGACCGGGAGCCGACGCGCACGGTCGTCGTCTACACCGCGTTGGACAATGTCTTCAGCCGCCAGGTCTTCGACCGCTTCACCGAGCGCACGGGCATTCGCGTGGATGCGGTGTTCGACACCGAGGCGACCAAGACCACGGGGTTGGTCGAACGCATTCGGCGCGAACACCGCCGCCCGCTGTGTGACGTTTTCTGGAACAACGAGATCTTGCGTACGATCCAGCTCGGAACCGAAGGACTGCTCGCGCCCTATTCATCGCCCTCCAGTGCCGACGTGCCCGATCACTTCAAGGACCCGACAGGTCTGTGGACCGGCTTCGCGGCGCGCGCCCGCGCACTCGCCTTTCGGCTCGACCGAGTTCCGCAGGGTTCCGTGCCGAAGACTCATGACGAGATCCTTGCCGAGGGTTGGCGGGGCGCCGTCAGTTTGGCGGACCCACGTTTTGGGACTACTGGCAGCCACTTTGCGATCTTGCTCGCGGCCTGGGGCGAGCCACGCTTCCAGACTTACGTCGCGGCGTTGCGCGACCTCGGAGTTCAGGTCGTCTCCGGCAATGCGACGAGCCGCGATCGTGTCGTCGCGGGCGAGGTGCTGCTCGGGTTCACGGACACCGACGACATCGAAGTCGCGCGTCGCCGGGGAGAGCCCATCTCGGGGACGCTCCTCGACGGGGATGGAGTCGTCGTGATCCCCAACACCGTGGCGCTCGTCAAGGGCGGACCGCATCCGGCAGAGGCCCGCGAGTTGATCGACTTCTTGCTTTCCCCAGAGGTCGAGGAGTGGCTCGCGTCCTCGTCCTCGCGCCAGATCCCATTGCGTTCGGCCGTGCCCGTGCCGGCAACGGGCCTGTCGCTCCGCGGCATGAAGGTGTTCCCCGCCGATTACGTTCGCGCCGCAGAGCTCTTGCCGCGGGCACTCGAGATCTTCCGCGAGGTTTGGGGGCGGTGACGGGGTTTGGCTGCGGGCGCGGTCGAGGCGACTGGCTCGGCCTCTGGCCGCTCGTCATTCCGGTGCTCGGGTTCTATCTGCCGATCGGTGGGTGGCTGTGCCTCGAGCCGCCGGCAGCACCCACCGTCGGGCTGTCCGCCGACAGCGTCGTGCGCGTTCTCGTCGATACGTTCGCGGTCGCTACGATCGCCGCGCTGGGCGCGGGGCTGCTCGGCACGCTCGAAGCCGTCTCCTTGTGGGCGTTCCCCGTGCGCGGCCGCCACTTCGTCGAACCCTTCCTGTTGCTCCCTTTCTTGTTCCCGCCAGCGGTGCTCACGACCGCGGCCAACGCGCTGCTCGCCGGTGGACCCTGCGGATTCCTGGTGCGCGGCGTGTGGGGTGCCGCCTTGCTCTCGGCTTGGCAGATGGCACCGATCGTGTTCTGGGGTGTATCGAGCGCGATCCGCGGCGTCGATCGCGCGGAGCGTGAGGCGCTCACGGCTTCGTTCCCCCCCCTTGCCGGGACGTTGCGCGTGCTGGTCCCCCGAGTGCGCGGCACGATCGCGCGCATGACGCTCTTGGTCTTCGCGCTGCTGGTACCTGCCCGGGAAGTCGCGGGCTACGCGGGCGTCGAGACACTCGGGGATCGCGTACTCGCCGCGTTCACTGCGTCGCGTGACCCGAGCGAGGGCTGGGCGCTGACGGGGCTGTTGGCGGCGATGACTCTGCCGATCGCGTGGGCGGTGGTGCGCGGCGAGCGTCGTGCGCAGGCACTGCCCGCGGTGGGCGGGCGAGCGTACTTGCCCGCTGGGCCTGCGGCGCGATGGGTGACCGGGGGGCTCTGGACCGTTGCGCTGTCGTGGACCATTCCGTGGGGTGCGCTCTTGCACCGAGCCGCGGGTCATCCAGTGCCAACCCTCGGGCTCTGGACCGAGGGGCTCGCTCTCGAGGCCGTCCGAGCAGCGGCTTTGGCGTTCGTCATCGTCGGGCTGGGTTGGCGACTGGCGCTTACTCAGCGGCGTGGGGTGGTGCTCGCGTGTGCGCTCCCGCTGCTCGTACCGGGTAGCCTCGGAGCGCTTGCGCTGCTCGAGACGGTGCAGCACTGGCTCCCGCGCTCTTGGACCGGGCCAGTGCTCCTCAATCTGGGACAGGCGGCTCGTTACCTGGGGGTTGGGGTGGTGCTGGGGCTGTGGGCGATCCACGCGGTGCCGCAGTCGCAACGGAACGCCGCCGAACTGCTCCTGGGGCCACGAACTCGCCGGTGGTGCGTACTCACGCCGCTGGCCGCCCCGTTTCTGACGATCGCGGGCCTGGTGGTGATGGTGCTGATCCTCGGTGACGTCGAGGTGGCTTCGCTCTTGATGCCGCCGGGGCAGCTGTCGCCGATCGTGGAACTGCATCAGTTCCTCCACTTTCGCCACGACGCCCAAGCGGCGCAGTTGGCGGTAGGACTGGGCGCGGTCGGGGTGCTCGTCGCCGTGCTGCTTGGTTGGCTCACCCCGAGAGGGAGGTCGTCCTCGTGATGCCGAAGGGACTTGTCGTCGGGGACCTGTGGCTGGTTCGCGGCCGGTTGCGAGCGGGGCCGATCGACTTCGCGGTCGAGCCGGGAGCGGAGCTTTGGCTCGTGGGCCCCAATGGTGCAGGCAAGAGCACCCTGCTCGGCGTCATCGCGGGGCTGCTGCCGGCCGCACGCGGGAACGTCGAACTGAACGGTCATCGGCTCGTCGGTGGGGGTGCGGAGTGCCCCGCGTGGAAGCGTGACGTGGCGCTCTTGCTTCAAGACCTCGGGCTTTGGCCACACTTGAGCGTAGGGCGCCAGGCGATGTGGGTGGCTCGCGAGGCCGCCCGGCACTCGGGGGAACGCGGCGAGCCGATAGCCGAGCGTGTCACCCGCCTCGCCGACGAACTGGGGGTGACTCACCTGTTGACCCGCAAGCCGCCCGCCCTCTCCGGCGGTGAAGCGCAGCGGTGTGCGTTGCTTCGCACCTTGGCATCGCAGCGTTCCCTGATCTTGCTCGACGAGCCCATGGCGGCGCAGCATGCCGAGGGTCGCGGGCGCATCGAGCACGTGCTGGCCGAGGAGCGTGGGCGCGGGGCCATCACCGTCATCGCGGGGCACCAACCCGGGAGTGGGGCGCGTGTCGTCGATCTCGGCATCGCCGGGAACCGGGACTGACGGACCGGTCCGAGGAGGTCGGCCGGCGGCTACGGGGCCAGCGTGGCCGAGCGCTTCTCGACGAGTCCCGGGACGAGGCCCATTGCGGAGCCGAAGGCGAGCTCTTCTTGGAGGGGGCTTTCGAAAGGCCCCTCCAAGAAAGCAGCGCCCCGAATCCGGTGTCGGGTTCGAACACGCCTGACACGACGCGGCTTCCTCGGTAGGATCGCACGCGTCCCGCCCTCTGTTCCATCGGGACGTCGAGCTTCTGCGAGTCAGGCGACCTCATGCACCCGGTCTCCCGCGCCTCCGGCCAGAGTCGAGATTCGTTGGACGCCGAGTCGTTGGCCATGGAATCCTCGGCACTCGCCGAGCCCCTCGATCTCTCCGTGGTGATTCCCACCTTCGATGAAGAGGCGAACGTAGGGCCGGTCGTAGCGGAGGTCCGTGAGGTCTGCGAGCAACTGGGCCTCGCGCACGAGATTTTGGTCGTCGACGGTGGCTCGCACGATCAGACTGCGGCGCGCGCCACCGCTTCCGGGGCGCGGGTGATCTTGCAGACGCAACCCGGATATGGCGCTGCGCTCACGGAGGCTTTCGCGCAGACACGCGGTCGCTTCGTCGTCACCCTCGATTCGGACTTGTCGCATCCACCCCAGATCCTGGGAACGCTGTATCGCCATCGGGATCGGGCGGAGATCCTGATCGCCTCACGCTACGTCGCCGGGGGGCGCGCCACCATGCCGCTCTCGCGACTGCTGTTGAGCCGTATTCTCAATCGTGTCTTCGCATGGTTTCTCGACATGCCGATCGCCGACCTCTCGAGTGGGTTTCGTCTCTATCACGCGAACGTGCTGCGTTCGATCGCGACGGAGAATCGGGACTTCAGCTTTCTTCAGGAGCTCTTGGTCAAGGCCTACTCAGCGGGATACCGGGTGGAGGAGATCCCGTTTCACTACGTCCCGCGCAAACACGGCTATTCGAAGGCGCGCATCCTGCGCTTCGGCATCTCGTACGTGAAGCTGCTACGCAAGTCGCGGCGCCTGCGCCGTCGCTCGCTGCGGGCCTAAGGAGTCGCCCGAGAATGACTTCGACATCTTGCCGTCGATTTGGGTCAGATTCGGCCGCTCCGG
>JBFWWP010000017.1:0-131037 GCA_050246115.1 Planctomycetota bacterium | reverse complement strand
ACGCCACGACGCTCACCGCCGTCACCCCGGCTCACGCGTCGGGCTCGGTCGACGTCGTCGTCACCAACTCGAACGGCACCGACACGCTGATCAACGGCTTCACGTTCAACGACGGACCGGACCTCGTGTCCCTCAGCCCGACCAGCGGCACCCCGCTCGGCGGGACGTCGGTCACGCTCACCGGCACCGGCTTCATCGCCGGGACCACGGTCACCTTCGGTGGTACGCCCGCCGCGAGCGTCACGTTCGTGAACGCCACGACTCTCACCGCCGTCACCCCGGCTCACGCGTCGGGCTCGGTCGACGTCGTCGTCAGCAACGCGAACGGCACCGACACGCTGATCAACGGCTTCACGTTCAACGACGGACCGAACCTCGTGTCCGTCAGCCCGACCAGCGGCACCCCGCTCGGTGGGACGTCGGTCACGCTCACGGGCACTGGCTTCATCGCAGGCACCACGGTCACCTTCGGGGGCACCCCCGCCGCGAGCGTCACCTTCGTGAACGCCACGACGCTCACCGCCGTCACCCCGGCTCACGCGTCGGGCTCGGTCGACGTCGTCGTCACCAACTCGAACGGCACCGACACGCTGATCAACGGCTTCACGTTCAACGACGGACCGGACCTCGTATCTCTGAGCCCCACGAGCGGCACGCCGCTCGGTGGGACGTCGGTCACCCTCACCGGCACCGGCTTCATCGCGGGCACCACGGTCACCTTCGGTGGCACCCCCGCCGCGAGCGTCACCTTCGTGAATGCCACGACGCTCACTGCCGTCACCCCGGCTCATGCGTCGGGTTCGGTCGACGTCGTCGTCACGAACGCCAACGGCACCGACACGCTGACCAACGGCTTCACGTTCAACGACGGACCGGACCTCGTATCTCTGAGCCCCACGAGCGGCACGCCGCTCGGTGGGACGTCGGTCACGCTCACGGGCACCGGTTTCATCGCAGGGACCACGGTCACCTTCGGGGGTACGCCCGCCGCGAGCGTCACCTTCGTGAACGCCACGACGGTCACCGCCGTCACCCCGGCGCACGCGTCGGGTTTGGTTGACGTCGTCGTCAGCAACGCGAACGGCACCGACACGCTGATCAACGGATTCACGTTCAACGACGGACCGGACCTCGTGTCCCTCAGCCCGACGAGCGGCACCCCGCTCGGTGGGACGTCGGTCACGCTCACGGGTACCGGCTTCATCGCCGGGACCACGGTCACCTTCGGCGGTACCCCCGCCGCGAGCGTCACCTTCGTGAATGCCACGACGCTCACCGCCGTCACGCCGGCGCATGCGCCGGGCATCGTCGACGTCGTCGTCACCAACTCGAACGGCACCGACACGCTGACCAACGGCTTCACGTTCAACGACGGACCGGACCTCGTGTCCCTCAGCCCGACCAGCGGAACCCCGCTCGGCGGGACGTCGGTCACGCTCACGGGCACCGGCTTCATCGCAGGGACCACGGTCACCTTCGGCGGCACCCCCGCCGCGAGCGTCACCTTCGTGAACGCCACGACGCTCACCGCCGTCACGCCGGCTCACGCGTCGGGCGTCGTGAACGTTGTCGTCACTAACGCCAACGGCACCGACACGCTGGTCGGCGGCTTCACGTTCAACAACGGACCGGACCTCGTGTCTCTCAGCCCGACCAGCGGCACCCCGCTCGGCGGGACGTCGGTCACGCTCACCGGCACCGGTTTCATCGCGGGCACCACGGTCACCTTCGGCGGCACCCCCGCCGCGAGCGTCACCTTCGTGAACGCCACGACGCTCACCGCCGTCACCCCGGCTCATGCGTCGGGCTCGGTCGACGTCGTCGTCACCAACTCGAACGGCACCGACACGCTGATCAACGGATTCACGTTCAACGACGGACCGGACCTCGTGTCCGTGAGCCCCACGAGCGGCACCCCGCTCGGCGGCACGTCGGTCACGCTCACCGGTACTGGCTTCACGGCAACCACGACCGTAACCTTCGGTGGCACCCCCGCCGCGGGCGTCACCTTCGTGAACGCCACGACGCTCACCGCGATCACGCCGGCTCACGCGTCGGGCTCGGTCGACGTGGTCGTCACCAACGCCAACGGCACCGACACGCTGACCAACGGCTTCACGTTCAACAACGGACCGGACCTCGTGTCCGTCAGCCCGACCAGCGGCACCCCGCTCGGCGGCGACGTCGTCACGCTCACCGGTACTGGCTTCACGGCAACCACGACCGTGACCTTCGGCGGTACCCCCGCCGCGAGCGTCACCTTCGTGAATGCCACGACGCTCACCGCGATCACGCCGGCGCACGCGTCGGGCATCGTCGACGTCGGAGTCGCCAACGAGAACGGCAGCGATGATCTGCTCGGGAGCTTCGTCTTCGGGAACGCCCCCAATCTCACCGCGGTAACTCCGAACCATGGAACGCCTCTCGGCGGCGACACCGTCACGATCTCGGGAAGCGGCTTCACCGCCTCGACCACGGTGACGTTCGACGGCTTACCGGCGGCGAGCGTTACCTTCGTGGACGCCGCGACGTTGCTCGCGGTCACACCTTCCCACGCGCCTGGCGTGGTGGATGTGGTCGTCGCGAACGTCAACGGCACCGATGCTTTGACCGCTGGGTTCACGTTCGATGCGGCGCCTGACCTCACGACGTTGACCCCGAACCACGGGACACCGCTCGGCGGCGACACCGTCACCCTGAGTGGCACCGGTTTCACCGTTGGAACCACCGTCACGTTCGGCGGCACCCCCGCCGCGAGCGTCGTGTTCGTGAATGCGACGACCCTGACGACCACCACACCGGCCCATGCCTCTGGCACGGTCGACGTCGTCGTCGCGAACGTCAACGGTACCGACGTATTGGTTGCCGGCTTCACCTTCGACAACGCGCCCGGCCTGCTGGGAGCTGCCCCGAACCACGGCAGCCCGCTTGGGGGTACCCTGGTTACGCTGACCGGCACCGACTTCACCGCCGGAACCACCGCAACCTTCGACGGCATTCCCGCCGCGAGTATCACCTTCGTCAGCTCCACGACCTTGGCGGTCGTTACTCCGCCCCACGCCCCCGGAGCCGCCAACATCTCGGTGATGACGGTGAACGGCTCCTCGACCCTGACCGGCGCTTTCACCTTCGACTCACCCCCGACCGTGCTATCGATCGCGCCGACTTCTGGCTCACCCTTCGGCGGTCAGACGGTGACCATCACCGGTTCGAGTTTCACCCCCGATGCGGGCGTCGCCTTCGGAGGAGTCGCCGCCGCTTCCGTGAGTTTTGTCGACTCGAACACGCTATCGGCGGTCACGCCAGCGCACGGCCCCGGCGCGGTTGGCGTGGTCGTTGCCAACGTCAATGGGATGAGTACGCTCCCGGCGGGCTACACCTACGACGGTCCGCCCTCCTTGGTGTCGCTGAACCCGACCCACGGCACGCCGCTTGGCGGCGACGTGGTGACGATCTCGGGCACCGGGTTCACCCCGACCGCCACGGTTACCTTCGGCGGGAACCCAGCGCTCGTCGCGTTCATCGACTCCTCGACGTTGTCCGCAACCACGCCTGCCGGAACGCCGGGATCGGTCGATGTCGTCGTCAGCAACCGCAACGGCACGGATACGCTCGTTGGTGGATTCACCTACGACGACCCGCCCGTTCTCTCCGCAATCGCTCCGACCTCGGGCTCGAGTGTCGGGGGTACGCTGGTCACGGTGTCGGGCGCGAACTTCACGCCAACCACCCTGCTGAGCGTCGACGGATCCGCACCACCGAGCGTCAACTTCGTGAGCCCGAGCCTTCTCGAGTTCGTGGCCCCGCCTCACGCGCCCGGACTCGTCGACGTGGCTGTCGCCAACGTCAACGGGTCGGCGGTGCTCCTCGCCGCGTTCGAGTACCTGCCGGGGTTGATGCTCACTAGCGTCGCACCCGACCGGGCGCCGCTCAGCGGCGGCAACACCGTGACCCTCACCGGTGTCGGGTTCACGGCGACCGACAACGTGACGTTCGGCGGCGTGCCGGCGACGGCCGTTACGCTCGTCGACCCCGTAACGCTCAGCGTCGTCGCGCCACCCCATGCAGCGGGTGTCGTCGATGTGGTCGTCACCGGGACTCTGGGGACCGCTACTTTGGCCGCCTCGTTCACCTACTTGGCGCCACCGACGATCACCCAGATCCTCCCCGCTCAGGGAAGCACGGCGGGAGGACAGCAAGTGAGCCTCATCGGCTCGAATCTCAGTGTGCCTGCGGACGTTACGATCACCTTCGGTGGATTGCCGGCGACGATCGTGAACGCCAACTCTTCGACCATAGTCGTTTCGACGCCCATGGCTCCCGGGCCCGCCATCGTCGATGTCACTCTGACGACAACGGGTGGCTCGGTGACGGTCGTCAACGGCTTCGAGTACCTCGACCTCAGTAGCAACTTCATTCGCGCCGATGCCAACAACGACGGCAGCACCAATATTGCCGACACCATCTTCATGGTGAACTATCTGTTCACGAGCGGCGCTGCTCCCCTGTGCTTGGACGCGGCGGACGTGAACGACGACGGGCTGATCGACATCTCGGATCCCGTGCGACTCGTGTTCTTCCTGTTCAACAACGGCCCTCCACCGACGGCTCCGTGGCCGGCGCCTGGGCCCGACCCGACCCCGGACAGCTTGAGCTGCAATCTGTAGCTGCTCAGGTTTCAGGCGGGAGGATCGCTACTTCGACTCGAGCGCGTCGAGAACGGACTTGGCGCGCTCGCTGGTCGGCGCGAGACCGAGCGCCCGCTTCGCGAAGTCGGCGGCTTGGTCACGGTTCCCCAGCTTGAGGTGACAGAAAGCGAGTTCAGGGTAGATCTTCTCCAGAGCCGGATCCTCGAACGCGAGCAGCACCTCGAGTTCGCGCAGGGCACTCTCGTACGCCTCGACTTCGACATAGCCCTTTGCCAGCATCTGATGGACTTCGCCGTCGAACGGATCGATGAACGGGGCGTCCCCGAGCGCCTGGACCAGAAGCGGCCACTCCTCACGGGCGGTGTAGTAGGCGCCGAGGCGCTTACGCACTTCGAGGTCGTCGCGGGCCACGCGCACGAGTTGCTCGAGCACGGCAATTGCGTCGGCTTCGCGATCTTCCTCGGTCAGAAGTCGCGCCAGGAAGTAGTACGGGTTCGGCTGCCCGAATCGCGGCTCGATCCCGTCCGGGTGGATCTCGATCGCTTCTCGCAGCAGTCCCATCGTTCGTTCACGCGGCTTCTTCTCCTGATCGAGTAGCGCGGCGAGTGCTACGCGGTTGCGGTACCGATAGCGCCCCCCCTCCGCGATCGCCCGCTCGAGGGCTTCGATGGCCCCGCTGGTCTTGCCTTGTGCGAACTTGAGAAACCCTACGAGCGAGTGCAGATCGGGGTTCTTGCTGCCAAGTTGCTGCGCCTTGCTCACCGAGATCTCTGCGTCTGCCAACTTGCCCGTGAAGACATAGGCCAGTCCGAGCTTGATCCAGGAATCGGCATCGTCGGGATGATCATCCAGGTGCAGTCGCAGGGGCTCCACCTGAGCCGTGAGATAGCGCGGCGTCAGCCCGAGCGCTGCGGCCTGCTCGCGCGCGTAAGCGAGAAAGCTCCCGTCGAACTCCGCGAGTGACACACCGAGCACGTCGCGGAAGACTTGCTCGGTGTTCTTGCCATCACGATACGCACTGAGCATCTCGAGAATCTTCTCGAACCCGTAGCGCTCCTCCACGTACTCACAGATGACTCCCCCTTGGTAATAGGCGAGCAGGATCTGCTCCGGGTACTGCGGCTTGGTGAAGGCACCCTGGATTCGTTCCATCGGCACGATGAGGCCGTGTTCGACAGCCTCCACGAACTGCTCCGGGTAGCGGCGAATCCAGCGCTGCTGGTGACGCCCTTCCTCGAACACCGACAGCCCCTCGGTGAACCAACGGGGTACCCGGTGCCCGGTCTTCCCCAGCGACACCACGTGCATGAACTCATGGACCGCGACCACGCCCCAGTTCCCGGGGAGCGCTCGCGGCGTCGTCAGAGTCACCATCTTGCCGAAGCAAACACCGGACGCGGCGAGGCCAGGCAGACCAATGGAGCGAGCCGAGAAGTACTGGTGCTGCGAGAACGCTTCCACGGTCACTGGCTTGGCCACCTGCACGCGGTACTCACGCTCGAAGCGAGCGAGAGTGTCGTCGAGCAGCGGCTCCAGGTAGGGCAGCATGAAAGGGGCGTCGGCTTGGGGCATGCGGAACACGAAGCGATCGGTCTCCTTCTCCGTGAAAGTCTTCTGCATGTGGCGAACCAACACTAGGGTGTTGTTGGCCCAAACGTTGAACCGATCGGCATCGAAGGCTCGTTTGGACCAGTACTCCCCCTCCTCGTTCTCGCCGATTCGCAGGGCGTTGATGCCGCGAATGACGTAGGCGGGCCAGTAGTCCGGATCGAGTTCGATCGCCTTGCGCGCGTACTCCACGCCCTGGGCGTAGAAGAACCGATCCACGAGGCGCTCGGCCAAACTCCCGAAGAACCTCGCGGGAGCCGGATGCTCGCGCTCGGTCCTCGTGACCAGGGCCTCGAACGCAGCGAGATTGGGCTGACAGTAGTAAACGGCAGCCAGCTGCGCTTGCGCATGGAGGTTCGACGGATTCTGGGCGATCGCCCGCTCGTAGAACCCGCGGGCGGCGTCCCAATCTTCGTCGTAGAAGGCCAGCCAGCCGCGGAGCAACAGTGTCTCGGGGTGGTCCCGCCAGATGCGATCTGCGCGCTCGAGGGAGGCAATGGCGGCCTGGAACCGATTGCCCGGGAAGCCATAGTCGACGATCGTCGACTGAGCGAGACCGATGTGGGCCTCGGCGAGGTTGTCGTTGCACTTGATCGCGTCCTTGAAGTGGGAGCGGGCGTCGGGATAGTTGTACTTGGCGAGAAGGATGCGCCCGGACTCCACGTGCGCGATCGCACACCCCGGGTCCAGATCGAGGGCGCTCTCGTACATCACCTTGTAGGCATCGCGGTGGCGATTGAGACCTTCGCACGCTCGGCCCATCCACACGTAGGACTCTGGGGACAGCGCTCGGGCCTGCTCTGTCGTCAGCCCCTGATAGAAGTCGATGATGCGCTTGAGATGCCCCTTACCTTCATCGCCGCGTCCAGCCCCCATGAGAAGCAGTCCCAGGCGCACGCGGGCTTCCAGGTGATCTGCGCGCGCAGCGAGTGCGGCGCGGAGGTCCTTCTCGGCGGCCGCGTTGTCGCCGATCTCAGTGCGGAGTCCGCCAACCGCTGCGAGCACGTCGGGCGACCCGCCGCCATACTCGGGGCGCGCGATCAAGAACTCCAGGGCCTCGCGCCCGCGCCCGGTTTCCCGGAACAAGCGCGCCTTCCATAGAGACAAGCGCTCATCGAGCGCCGACTCCGCGAGCAGTTCCTCCGCCTCCTCGTAGTCGCCCTCGAGCACCAACTCCTCGACCAGCGCGGAATCGGCCCCACCCGTCTCAGGCGCTGACTGTCGAGCCAGGACGACGCGGTGACACGGCATCCCGAGCCAACACGTCACCAAAGCGAGCGTCCAACTCGCGGGCCAGAGGGCCGCGGAACCGAAACGCCCGAAGTGACTTCCAAGACGCAGCCGCCGACTGCTCCCAAGGGGCTCGAGTGCGTTCGCGCCGATCGTCCGACGGTTCTGGGTGGGGTTGTCGCTTGGCGACCGATTCACGGCTTTCTCTCCCTCGCTCGAGGTTGCTGGCAACAGATCCGTACCCTGTGGCATACCGGGCGCGGCCGCTTGATTCAACGGCGGATTTGCGCGCTGGCTCGAGTCCATCCTATCCTTCGTCGGATGCAAGACTGGGTCCGTATTGGATCCGCCGACACCACGAGGAGGATCTGCCTTGGCGGTCAAGTTCACCGAAAAAGCCGAGAAAGTGCTCCAGGTCTCGAACGAGAAAGCCCGCCGGCTCCAGCATGGATACGTCGGCACCGAGCACATCCTCTCCGCGCTCCTCTCCCAGAAGGACTCGGTCGCCGTCCAGGCGCTGATCCGCTGCAACCTCTCGACGGAAGACCTCTCTCAAACCCTGGACGACAGTCTCGAGCGGATCCCCTCCAAAGACACAGGCAGTGGTTCGCTTCGCTTCACGCCCCACGCCAAACGGTCGTTGGAACTGGCGTCCGACGAGGCCGTCCGCATGGGACACTTCTACATCGGCACCGAACACTTGCTCCTGGGGATCCTCCGTGAGGAAGAGGGCGAGGCGTCCCGGATCCTCGCCGAGAAGGAAGTCGACAAGGACCGCATCCGAGAGGTCATTCAACAAATGCTGGGCGCCGCGAACCCGAGCGAGCCGGACCCACGGCCCGTCACCACCGCCGTGCGCAAGAAGAGCGTGGCCACCCCTACGCTCGACGCGAACGGCGTCGACCTGACCGACCTTGCCGCGCGCAACAAGATCGACCCGGTCATCGGCCGGGCCAAGGAGATCCAGCGGATCATCCAGATCCTGTCGCGGAAGACCAAGAACAACCCGGTCGTGCTGGGTGAGCCGGGCGTCGGAAAGACGGCGATCATCGAAGGTCTGGCTCAGCGCATCTCGGACGGCAGCGTCCCGGAGATCCTCGCGAACCGTCGCCTGGTCACGCTCGACTTGGCCTCCCTCCTCGCGGGCACCAAGTACCGCGGCGAGTTCGAGAAACGCATCAAAGGCATCATCAAGGAAGTCGTCGACGCCGGGAACGTCATCCTGTTCATCGACGAACTCCACACGATCATGGGCGCTGGGGCTTCGGAGTCCAGCCTGGATGCCTCGAACATCCTCAAGCCGTCGCTCTCTCGGGGGGAGATCCAGTGCATTGGAGCAACCACCCTCGATGAGTTCCGGCGACACATCGAGAAGGACGGCGCCATGGAGCGCCGCTTCCAGAGCGTCATCGTCGAGCCGCCGGATCGCGACGAAACGATCCGCATTCTGACGGGCTTGCGCGACACCTTCGAAGCTCATCACCGCGTCCAGATCCAAGACAGCGCCATCGAAGCCGCCGTCGATCTGTCGATCCGCTACATCAGCAACCGCTTCTTGCCCGACAAGGCGATCGACGTGATCGACGAGGCCTGCTCGTCCGAGCGGCTGCAACGCACGACGCTCCCGCCTGACATCACCGGACTCGAGCAGCAGATCCAGGGGCTCGAGCGCGAGAAGGACGAGTCCGTGTTCGCCCAGGACTTCCTGCAGGCGGCGCAGATCCGCGACCGGCTCGAAGCTGCGCGCGACAAGAAGGAGCAGATCCTGCTGGACTGGAAGAAGTCCGCGAAGGAGGTCGACGGCTCGGTCACGGCAGCCACCATCGGTGAGACCGTGGCCGCCATGACGGGGATTCCCGTCCAGAATCTCCGCGAAGACGAGGCCGAGCGCCTGAAGCACATGGAGGCCACGCTGCACGAGATGGTCGTGAGCCAGAAGGGTGCCGTACGGGCCATCGCTCGCGCGATTCGACGCTCGCGCGCCGGACTCCGCGATCCGCACCGGCCATTGGGTTCGTTCGTCTTCGTGGGTCCGTCGGGGGTGGGCAAGACCCTGGTGGCGAAGGCGCTGGCTCGTTTTCTCTTTGGCTCGGAAGACGCGCTTCTCGCACTCGACATGTCGGAGTACATGGAGAAACACTCCGCCTCGCGCCTGGTCGGATCGCCTCCCGGATACGTGGGCTACGAAGAAGGCGGTCAGCTCACGGAGAAGGTGCGACGCAAGCCGTACATGGTGGTGCTCTTCGATGAGATCGAGAAGGCGCACCCCGACGTCTCGAACATGCTACTGCAGATTCTCGAGGAAGGACGGTTGACGGATTCCTTCGGTCGGCAAGTCGACTTCCGCAACACGATCCTGATCCTCACCTCGAATCTCGGTGTGGGGGAAATCGAAACCCGCTCCGCCCTCGGCTTCTCGAACGCTACCGCCGATCGCGACCGCAACGATCAGCACGCGAAGGTCATCGAGGCCGTGCGCGCCCACTTTCGACCCGAGTTCCTCAACCGGATCGACGAAGTGGTGCCGTTCGACTTCTTCTCCATAGAAGAGTTGCGCCAGATCCTGCAGCTCGAACTCAAAAAGCTCGAGTCGCGCATGACGAAACAGTGCATCAAGATTCAGCTAACCGAGCCTGCCGCCGATCGCCTGATCACTCTGGGAGCCAATCCGCGCTCGGGTGCCCGCGGCTTGCGGCGCGTGATCGAAGACAAGATCGAGGATCGCGTCGCCGATCTCATCCTCGACGACGCCCTCCACTCGGGCGCGATCGTGCAAGTCGACGCCGACGAACGCGACGGTTTCACCTTCGAGGTGCTGATTCCCGAGTCCGTGCCGCAATAGCCGTACTCGCGGAGGTGCTCATGGTGTGGAACTGACCCTTGCTGGCGGAGCCTGGCCTCACTTCGTCCATCTAGGCCCGAAGCAAGCGCATGCCGCGCTTGCTTCGGGCCTAGTGGCTTTCCAAGGCGGCCTGCGAGAGCCCCTCGCAAAGCTATCCGCGGATCGTGTTCCACAGGCCGTAGGCCCCGCCGACGAACAGGACCAAGCCGATCATCATCGAGGCTTCGCCGAAGCCCGACGGAATGAGCGCGGAGGCCCCGAGCACCAGCGCGATCACGCTGATCACACGGCGACGACGAAGCGTCGGCTCCAAGGGGGGCGAGACACCGGGTGCACCGGAGTCCGACGCAGGCTCCGGCAGCTCGACGGAGTGGTACTCGACATCGGGGCTCCAGCCCGTTTCCTCATCGCTCCCACAATGGCGACAGAAGCGGGCGTTTCGCGCTAGCGTTTCCCCGCAGTGTGGACACGCATCCATGCTGACTCCTCTCGAAGGCGGCGAGTCCAACCCCGCAGCGAGGTGCGCTCCGCCGTGCACGCTTTCCGTCCAAGGTAACCGTTCCGGTAGCGCCTTGCCGCAAAAGCACCTGCGCCAACTCGGCCAGCGCCGAAGGCGAGCGTTTGTGGGTGAAGTGGATAGGGCTTTGCCGCAGCCACGAGGGGGCTTTGCGAAAGCCCCCCCTTCGCCTTAGGACCCGATCGGGTTTCGAGCGAGCCTCACCGCCTCGCGTCACCGTTGGCACACGCTGCAGTAGAAGACCGAGCGTGCCCCATGCGCTCGTCGCCGGACCAGCTCTCCGCAGGTCCGACACGCCCGCCCTTCCC
Source organism: Planctomycetota bacterium (assembly GCA_050246115.1). Lineage (GTDB taxonomy): Bacteria > Planctomycetota > UBA8108 > UBA1146 > JAJFFE01 > JBFWWP01. The sequence goes on along the minus strand of JBFWWP010000017.1, from coordinate 119,883 downwards.
GGTCGTACACGGTCAAGACGTCGCCGTAGCCGCCAGCCTGTCCATGCCCGTCGACGAAGTCACGCAACGTCGTCCCGCCGCGCGCGATCGCCTCCGCGAGGACGTCCCGGATCGCGGTCACCAACCGGCGATATCGCGGGAGCGCAACGCGACCCGCCGCGCGCAGAGGGTGAATGCCTGCGCGGTGCGCGGCCTCGTTGGCGTAGATGTTCCCAACGCCGGCAAGCACCCTGCCATCCAGCAGGAAGTCACGCAGCACCCGACGGCGCCCGCGCGCTCGCAGGTGGAGGTACTCGGGCGTCAGGTCGGAACCCAGGGGCTCAGGGCCGAGTTCTCGGAGCAGCGGATGCTCCAACGGGTCGCCCGGCGTCCAGAGCACCGCACCAAACCGCCGCGGATCGTGCAGCCTCAGGCACTGGCCGGCGTCGAACCAAAAGTCGACATGGTCGTGAGGTCTTGGCGGGACGTCCGGGTCGACGAGCCGCAGGCTACCCGACATGCCCAGGTGCAGGATCACAGCCCCGCGGTCGGTGCGCATCAACAGGTACTTTGCGCGGCGCTCCACGGAGAGCACGCGACACCCCGCGAGCCGAGCGGTCAGGCGAGCGGGCACCGGCCAGCGCAGGGCGCGCTCGCGCACCACCACGCGCTCGAATCGGCGTCCCCGGAGGGCGGAGGCGACTGAGCGACGCGTGGTCTCGACCTCGGGCAACTCGGGCATGGGAGGGCTCTTCCGTCGTTGGGGATCGCTGGGTCTCGGGCGCCATTCGAACCGAAGCGACGGCCGCCGCCCACTCGAAACCCGGACCCGCTCCGCCGCGGGGGTGCCGAGCGTGGCACGAGCGCGCCCGTCCCCGGAGGCGGGGGGACTGGGAGGTGTGGCCGAGTGGCCGAAGGTCCTTCGGCGACCCCCTTGGCAACGACCTCGGAGCGCGGATCGCCGGGTCAGCCTCGACCCGAGCCGGACGCCGAACCCGCTCGGGGCCCCGCCGGTCGGGGCTCCGTCCACCTCGGCTCGGGGTCGAATCCGGCCGCCCCCAGCGACGTGAAACCCAAGCCGGAGAAGCGGTTACGCCGAGGCCAAGCAGGGTGGCGCGGCGTCCCGGGACGCCCGGCTGCACGACCCGCAGCAGGATGTCATTCTCACCTGGACCCCGCGGGCGGGACTTGACACCCGCCCGCGCAGGTTCCACCTTCAGACGCGCGCTGAATCTGGCGAACCCGAAGGCCGATCCATCGGAGGGATTTCGCCCGCGCTCGCTTGCCCAAGAGAACCGACGCACTCACCGCCCAAGCAGGAGCACCACCGCCGATGACCAAGCTCGTGATCGTGGAGTCGCCGACCAAAGCCAAGACGCTCCGGCGGTTCCTGGGCAAGGAGTACGTCGTCGAGTCGAGTGTCGGCCACATTCGGGACCTGCCGGCCAGTGCGGCAGAGATCCCGGACGAGTTCCGCAAGGAGCCTTGGGCGCGGCTCGGCATCAACGTGGACGAGGACTTCGCGCCCCTCTACGTGGTATCCGACGACAAGACCAAAGTCATCCGCGACCTGCGGGCCCGCCTCAAGGAAGTCGACGGTCTGCTGCTCGCCACCGACGAAGATCGCGAGGGGGAGGCCATCAGTTGGCACCTCGCCGAGGTGCTCAAGCCCAAGGTGCCCATGCAACGCATGGTGTTTCACGAGATCACTCGCGAGGCGGTGCTTCGGGCCTTGAAGGAAACGCGCACGATCGACACGAACTTGGTCGAGGCCTACAAGGCTCGGCGCACGATCGATCGCCTCTATGGCTATGAGGTGTCGCCGATTCTGTGGCGCAAGGTGCGCCCGAAACTCTCGGCGGGCCGCGTCCAGAGCATCGCGATTCGCATGATCGTCGAGCGCGAACTCGCCCGCATGCGATTCCAGAGCGCGACCTATTGGGATCTCGCCGGGCTGTTCGCGACCGGGGACCGCCACACCTTCCCCGCGCGCTTGATCACGATTTCGGGTCAGCGCCTGGCCGGCGGGCGTGACTTCGATCCCGACACCGGCAAACTGACCCGCAACGACGCCGTCCTGCTCGATGAGGCCACGGCCCAACGACTCGCGAGCGCGCTCGCGACGGCCTCCTTCCGGGTGACCTCCACGGAGGAAAAGCCGTTCACCAAGGCTCCGCCGCCGCCGTTCACCACCTCGACGCTGCAGCAGGAGGGCGGGCGCAAGCTGCGCTTCGATGCCAAACGCACCATGCGCGCCGCCCAGCGTCTCTACGAACTCGGCTACATCACCTACATGCGAACCGACTCGGTCACGCTCTCCCCGGAGGCGATCCGCGCGACTCGCAGCGCCGTGTTGTCGCTCTACGGCAACGACTTCCTGCCGGCCGAACCGCGCACCTACAAGACGAAGGTGAAGAACGCGCAGGAAGCCCACGAGGCCATTCGACCGGCGGGCGAGAGCTTCCCCACGCCGGCCGAGGTCGAGGGCAAGGTGAGCGCCGACGAGCAGCGCCTGTACGAGCTCATCTGGATGCGCACCATGGCTTGCCAAATGAAAGACGCTCGCGGTCGGCGCATGACGGTGCGCGTGGCGGCCCAGGCCGACGGCAAGGAACTCGTGTTCCAGGCGACCGGCAACGTGATCGACTTCCCCGGCTTCTTGCGCGCCTACGTCGAGGGATCGGACGACCCGGACGCAGCCCTCGCCGACAAAGAAGTGATCCTGCCGCCCATGCGCGAGGGCGAAGCCGTGTCCGCCGAGTCCATCCAGGCCGAGGGGCACACCACGCAACCGCCGGCCCGCTTCACCGAAGCGTCGCTCGTGAAAGCCATGGAGGAGTCCGGCATCGGGCGACCGAGCACGTACGCGAGCATCATCGACACCATCATCCGACGCGACTACACCTTCAAGAAGGGGTCGGCCCTCGTCCCGACCTTCGTCGCCTTCGCCGTGGTGCGACTGATGACCGAGCACTTCGGCTACTTGGTCGACCTCAACTTCACCGTGTCCATGGAGGATCGTCTCGACGCGATTGCGCGCGGGGAAGGGGAAGCCCTGCCCTACCTCAAGGAGTTCTACTTCGGCAACGGCAAGACTGGACTTCGCCCGCTGCTCAACAAGAAAGAGCAGGACATCGACCCGCGCACCGTGTGCTCGATCCCGCTCGGGATCGAAGTGGACGGCGAGACGGTCGTCATTCGGGTCGGTCGTTACGGTCCGTTCCTGCAGTCGGGCGAGGAGACGGCACCGATACCCGAAGGATTGTGTCCGGACGAGATCGATGAACCGACGGTTCGAAAGCTGCTCGCCGCCAAGAAGGAAGGCCCACAGACTCTGGGGGCCCATCCAGACACCGGCGAACCGATCTACGTCAAGTCCGGTCGCTTCGGCCCGTACGTGCAGCTGGGAGACGCGACCGATGACGCGGCCGCCAAGCCCAAGATGTCATCGCTGCTCAAGGGCATGACCCCGGACACGCTGACTCTCGAGGTCGCCGTGCAACTGCTGGCGTTGCCGCGGGAAGTCGGAGTCGACGACGCAGGCGTGCCGATCATGGCGCACAACGGCCGGTATGGGCCCTACATCAAGCGCGGCGCGGACACCCGCAGTCTCGCGCTCGAGGACAACCTGCTGACGGTGGGACGCGAACGCGCCCTCGAGCTCCTTGCGCAGGAGCCGCGCCGCCGCCGCCAGGCTGCGGCGGAACCTCTCCGGACCTTCGCCGAAGTGGAGGCTCTCGACGGCGCGACCATCCGGGTACTGCCCGGGCGCTACGGACCCTACGCCACGGACGGGGAGACCAACGCCTCTCTGCCGCGCGACCTGTCTCCGGACGAACTGACGATAGCGCAGGCGGTCCAGTTGATCTTGGACCGACGCGCTCGGGGTCCGGCCAAGCGCAAGAAGGTCTCGAAGAAGAAGTCGGCGAAGAAGGCCACCTCCAAGACGAGCGCTGAGACCGCGACCGAAGACTCGAGCGCGACCCCACCCGGGAAGTCCTCCAAGCCGACAACCGGGAAGTCGACCAAGAAGGTAACGAAGAAGACAACCAAGAAGACGGCGAAGAAGAAGTCGTCTCGCAAGAGCGTGACGACGGAGTAACCGCGTGCCCGCGATTCAATCAACGACGCGACGGCAGCCGCCAACTCGCTACCACCCGGAGACTCGTCGATCGAGTGTCCACCATGTCCCGAATCAGCAGCTCGCGCCCTGGAAGCCAACATCATGACGCCGCCGGTCTCGCAGACGAGCGATCGTTCCGAGTCCGGTCCGGTCGACCTCCTCGTCATCGGTGGTGGCATCGTCGGACTCGCCACGGCCTGGCAGTACTCGCGGCGTTTCCCGGACGACAAGATCCTGATCCTCGAAAAGGAAGGGTCGGTCGCGGCCCACCAGACCAGCCACAACTCTGGCGTGCTGCACACCGGCATCTACTACAAGCCGGGGTCAATGAAGGCGGTCCATTGCCGCGAGGGTAAGCGCGCCATGGAGCAGTTCTGCGCCGAGCACGCCATCCCGTACGAGATCTGTGGCAAGGTGATCGTCGCCGTCCACGAAAGCGAGTTCGCCGCGCTCGACAAGATCTACGAGCGCGGGCAGGCAAACGGCGTACGCTGTGAGCCAATCGACCGTGCGCGACTCCGTGAGCTCGAACCGCACGCCGCCGGGCAGCGTGCCATTCACGTGCCGGAAGCCGGGATCGTCGACTACTTGGCGGTCTGCCAGCAGCTCGCGCGGCTGTTGCTCACAGCCGGGCATCGAATCGTCTTCGAGGCGCGGGTCACGGGGTTGCACGCGCAGGCGGATGGATGTCGGGTAGCGAGCACTGCCGGGGAGTTCGAAGCGCGGCGCGTGGTCAACTGTGCGGGGCTCCACTGCGACCGAGTCGCGCGTCTCGGCGGAGCACAGCCGGACGCGAAGATCGTGCCGTTTCGCGGGGAGTACTACGAACTGCGGCACGAGCGCGAACGACTCTGTCGCAACCTGATCTACCCCGTCCCTGACCCGAACTTCCCGTTCCTCGGGGTGCACTTCACACGCATGATTCGGGGTGGCGTCGAGTGCGGTCCCAACGCCGTCCTCGCCTTCGCTCGCGAGGGCTACACCCGGAGTCAGGTAAACCTGAAGGATCTCTTCGAATCCCTCACCTACCCAGGGTTCGTGCGGCTGGCACGACGCCACTGGCGCATGGGCTGCGGTGAAATGTGGCGGAGCTTCAGTAAGCGTGCATTCGTCAAAGCGCTGCAGCGATTGATGCCGGAGATCCAGGCGAGCGACCTCACGCCCGCGCCTGCGGGGATCCGCGCTCAAGCCTTGACCCGCACGGGTTCGTTGGTCGACGACTTCCTCATCGTCGAACGAGAGCGGGTCATCAACGTGCTCAATGCGCCGTCCCCGGCGGCCACGGCCTCGCTCCGGATCGGCGAATCCATCGTCGAACGCCTCACGGCGCAAGCCATCGGCACCTGACCCCGCGCGCTTCTCTAAGGAGTCGCCCAAGAACAACTTCGACATCTTGCCGTCGATTTGGGTCAGATTCGGCCGATCCGGAAAATGGCTGGCTCGACTGCCGACACCGGTCGCGGAGCCGCTCAGTACAACGGCCCTCGCGACCCCGTCTACGGCGCGAATTCAACGCCCCCGGTAGTAGGGATTCGCGCCGGCCGCGTGATCGGTGGTATCGAGCACGGACTCGATCTCGGCGAAGTGCCGGCGTACCGCGGTCTCGACGCCCTGCTTGAGCGTTGCGGTCGACATGGCGCAGCCCTGGCAGCCGCCCCCCATGTGGACGAAGAGGGTGCGATCCTTCACCGCGAGCACCTGAATCACCCCGCCGTGGGACGCGACCATGGGGTTGATCTCCGCGTCCAAGACGGCTTGGACGTTCTCCGCCAGCGCTTCCTCGGCGGCGGTCATGTCTCGATCCGCAGCGGCTCGAGCAGCATCCAGGGCGTCGAAGTGGGCGCGAATGATCTGCTCTGCACCGGGGAGCACTTCGGCCCAGCGAACGCCCTCGACCGGCTTCAGCAGCGTGATGGTGTCCTGCAGCAAGACCGCCTCGAGGCCGCCGGCCTGGAGCAGCCGGCGCGCGAGTTCGTTGTCGGCGGCCTCCTCGACCGTCGAGTAATAGAGGGGTGCCCCGGGCGCAACCGGACGGTTCACCACGACGACACAGGTGTCGGAGCTCTCGGGGACGTCCTCGATCTCCAAGCGCAGCGGTTCGAGCATCCTCGAAACTCCTTCTCTTGCCCCTCTCCGGGGCGGCGATCGCCTACCCAGCCGTCGGGACCGGCTGAATCCCGCACCATCCCTGTCGGCGCGTCCCCCGTCCGCGCGTCCCGACCCCCCGAGACTACCCGGCGGGGCGCCGAACCTCCAGGTCTCGGCCCGCCGACTCGTCATTAGGGGGGGCAAGCGCGCAACGGCACGAGTACGGGAATGAGAGCCCCCCGACTCCGGGTCCAAACCGGGGTTCCGAACCCGCCCCCTGGAGACTACCTTAGTGTACGAACCCGCAGCGCTTGGACCGGGTTCAGGAGCCAACGCTCGTCGGGGGTTCGGACCCCGTCGCTCGCGCAGCCAAGCCCCTCGCTGGAATCGGAAGCACCCATGAGCTCAACGAACCCGTACCATCGTCCCCTACCCCTCGTCGTCGCTCTGTTCGCCCTGAGCCTCACGACCGCACCGGGCGTCACGGCACAAGACTCCGGCCCCGAACGGGTCACCGGAAAGCCCCGCATCCACATGCCCGTGGTCAGCTACTACTGGGATGCGATCCTCCAGGGGACCACCCTCCGTCAGGAGTTCATCGTCGAAAACCTCGGGGACCAGCCGCTCGCGATCCGCAACGTGACCACGAAGTGCCACTGTTCGACCTTCGAGTACGACCCCGAGATCCCCGCTGGGGGCCAAGGCAAGCTGACCCTGATCTTCGACAGCAACAAAATCAAGGTGGGGAGCACCGAGAAGGACGCCACCATCCACACGAACGATCCCGACACCCCGGAAGCGAAGATCTGGTACGGTGGCGCCATCAAGCTGGCCTTCAATGCCAATCCACGAAGCCCCGTGCTCCGCTCGGTCATTGGGGAGACGACGACCACTGACGTAGTGCTCTACCCCGCGACCGACTTGACCTTCGACGTCGCGGACGCGACCTCGGCGTTCTCCCTGTTCACGGTCAAAGAGATGGCGAAGGTCGCCCACGGCGGCACCAAGATCGTGCTCGAGAAGGTGGCCGGCACGACGGCCGAGAAGAAGCCCGACTACCTCAAGTTGACCTTCACGATGAGCGATGGAACGACCATCACGCCGTTCATTCCGGTCGACGTCGAGACCCTCAACTACGTGACGATCACCCCAGCGCTCAACGTGTCGTTCCTCAGCCGCGATACCGATGCTCTCTTCGAGAAGCGCGAAACGCGCATCGAGCGCTCGATTCGCGTCAAGTCGCTCAATGCCAACCGCCGTTTCACGATCACGTCCACGCGGCTCGAAGGAGCACCCGAGGGCGTGTTTGCGCTCGAGACGAAGACCGTGACCGAGGGCAGCCACTACGAGGTCATCCTGAGCGTCCTGACCTATCCACAGATCACCCATGTCGATGCCCGGCTGATCATCGAGACCGATGACCCCGCGCTGCCGCGCCAGGAACTCAAGGTGTTCGCGAAATTTGGCCGCCAGTGAAGGAGACCCCCGCTTTGGACCTCATCGAGCGCCGCGCCTTGGTGTGCGGCAGTAGCCAGGGCATTGGCAAGGCCTGCGCCATGGAACTCGCGGCCCGCGGGGCGTCGGTGACGCTGGTGGCACGCAGCGAGGAAGCGCTCCAACAAACTCTGGGCGAGCTCCCCACACCGAGCGATCAGCTCCACGCGATGATCTGCGTCGACTTCGCGGACCCACGCACGCTGCGGGACCTCGTCGCCACCGAAGTTCGCGTGGCCGGAGCTCAGCACATCCTGATCAACAACACCGGCGGACCGCCGGCGGGCCCCATCCTGGATGCCGATCCAGCAGCTTTCGTGACCGCTCTCGAGCACCACGTGGTCTGCAACCAGATCCTGGCGCAACTGTTGGTCCCGGGGATGCGTCAGGATCGCTATGGGCGCATCGTGAACATCATCTCGACCTCGGTCCGGGAGCCGATCGAGAATCTCGGAGTTTCGAACACGATCCGCGGCGCGGTCGCAAGCTGGGCGAAGACGTTGTCGCGGGAGCTAGCCCCTTACGGCATCACGGTGAACAACGTTCTGCCTGGCTTCACGGACACCGCGCGTCTGACGGCACTGATTGCGAACCGCGCACAGCGAGAAGGGCGAAACTCGACGGACGTGGCCGAAGCCATGCGCCGACAAGTGCCGGCCGGGCGTTTCGCGCGCCCCGAGGAGATCGCGTCCGTGGTGGGATTCCTGTGTTCACCGGCGGCGTCCTATGTGAACGGGGTGAGCCTGCCGGTCGACGGCGGTCGCCTCCACTCGATCTGAGGCCCATGCTCACCATCGACAACTTCATCGGCGGCGAGGCAGCGGCCCCCATCGGCGGTACCTACCTCGAAGACTTCGAGCCTGCGACAGGCAAGGTCCACGCTCGGGTTGCGGACAGCGACGCACGCGATGTCGCGCGCGCGGTCGAGGCAGCACAGGCCGCGTTCCCCAGTTGGGCCCACACGTCCGCAGCCGAACGATCGCGCATGCTGCTCGCGGTGGCCGACGGGATCGAGCAGCGCCTCGAAGAGTTCGCTCGCGCCGAAACGATGGACAGCGGGAAACCCATCTCCGTCTCGCGATCGTTGGACATTCCGCGCGCCATCTCCAATCTCCGGTTCTTCGCCACGGCCATTCTGCATACGCACACCGAGGCCCACGCGATGGACGACGTCGCGCTGAACTACACCACCCGTCAACCGCGCGGGGTGGCAGGGCTGATCTCTCCGTGGAATCTCCCCCTCTACTTGTTCACGTGGAAGATCGCCCCGGCGCTCGCGACGGGCAACACGGTCGTCGCCAAACCGTCCGAGTTGACGCCGCTCACCGCCTCCCTGCTCGGGCCCATCGTGCGTGCGGCGGGCATCCCGGCCGGAGTGTTCAATGTGGTCCACGGACTCGGTGCCAAGGTCGGCGAGGCCATCACTTCGCACCCCCGAGTTCCGACGATCTCCTTCACGGGGGGCACCGCAACCGGTGCCCGGGTCGCCATCGCCGCGGCCCCACACTTCAAGAAGGTCAGCCTCGAGCTGGGCGGCAAGAACCCGAACCTGGTGTTCGCCGACGCGGATCTCGATGAGGCCATCCGTACCTCGCTGCGCTCGTCGTTCGCCAATCAAGGCCAGATCTGCCTGTGTGGGTCGCGGATCCTCGTCGAAGAGTCGGTGCACGACGAATTCGTCGCGCGACTGAGCGCCGCCGCCCGCAAGCTGCGCATCGGCGACCCGCTCGCGAGCGACACCGAGCAGGGCTCGCTGATCTCACACGATCATCGCGAGAAGGTGCGGTCCTACGTCGAGCTCGCCCGCGCCGAAGGAGGACGCATCGAGTGCGGCGGCAAGGCCCCTGCCGACGTCGGGGAACGCTGCCGTGACGGTTACTTCTTCGAGCCGACGGTGATCACCGGACTCGGGCCCAGCTGCCGGATCAACCAGGAAGAGATCTTCGGTCCAGTGGTATCGGTGATCCCGTTTCGTGACGACGCCGAAGCGATTGCCATCGCCAACGGCACCCCCTACGGGCTCGCGGCCACCGTTTGGACGCGGAGCCTCACTCGCGCGCAGCGTGTCTCTGCCGCGCTCGATGCCGGGGTGATCTGGGTCAACTGCTGGTTGCTCCGCGACCTGCGCGTCCCCTTCGGAGGCATGAAGCAGAGCGGCGTGGGCCGCGAGGGCGGCGACGAAGCGCTGCGATTCTTCACCGAGGCGAAGAACATCTGCATCAAGTCGTGAGGCCGTGAGGCGAGTTCGACGGGCGGCGTCCTCGAGCGTTCGCTCGGACGCGAGCCCGGAAAGGAACAGGGAGATGCGGACAGGCTGTCCGCGCTCCAAGGGCGCGCGAGGGCGTGCGAAAGGCGTGGGCTCGTGCTATGCGCCGCGATGGTGCGAGGGCGCCGAAACAACGCTAGGGCGCCGAACGAAGCCGAACGAAAAGGGAAGAGAAGGATGCGGACAGGGCTGTCCGCATCCGGCAGGCGCCACGGGACCTCCAGGTAGCCGGCCCGACGCCGCCCAACAACTCGACCCCTACGACCTTCTTCCTCGCACCCCGTCCGGAGCGCCTCGCGCGACCTGGCGCAGCCTCGCCCAACCGCTCGTCGAGTTGCGGCTCTTGACCGCTTCCTAGCCTGGCGCCCCCAGGGATTGATACAGCATGAGTTTGTGCCCGTCGATGTCGTAGAACGTCGCGAGCCTCACCAAGTCGGGAATCGTGATGGTGTCGCCGTCGAAGCGCACTCCTTTCGATTCCAGGCGCCGACGCGCCCCATCGATGTCCTTGACCCCGAAAGTCAAGGTGGGGCCACCCTCGACCTCGACCTTGGCGACCTGTGACAGCCCGATCATGACGCCAGGAACCGGCGACTTGAGTTCGCCCCAACCCATCTCGTCTACCTTGTAAACGAGTTCGCATCCCAGGTGCTCCTGATACCACGCGGCCGAGCGGTCGAAGTCCTTGACGCCAAACGCACACGTCAAGCCGCCGTCGAAACCCAAGTCCATGTTCCGTCCTTCCTGCGGACGCTGCGAGGAGGGGTTGCAGGTCACGCGGATCATTTGTATAGTGCGTATACTTGTATGTCAACCGTGCGAACTCGAGACGAACCCAGTGACTCCCGTGCGCGGTCGTCCACGACGGAGAATGCGCGGCGATCCCGGCCGGCCCCCGAGCCGGACGCGGCCGTGACCCCCGCCGATCGGGCCCCGCGCAGCCTGTCGTTGCTCTGCCATTACCGGTGGAGCGTGCCCGTCCTCGACGCTTTGCAGCGCGGCACGTCCATGGGCCGAGTCGCGCCGTTGCTGCAGCTCCTCGGGGTCACGCGCCCTTCGCTTCACCGCACGATCGATGGCCTCGTCGATCGCGGACTCGTTCGCTGGAACCCCGGCTACGGTCACCCCTTGCGGCCCGAACTCCTGCTTTCCGACTGCGGACGGGAAGTGGGGCGCTGGTGCACGCGCATGCTGGCGCTCGCCGATCGCGCTGGCGCACGGGATCTGGTGCTCCGCAAGTGGGCGCTCGCTTGCCTCGCCGCACTGCATGCCGGGAAGCAACGCTTCGGGGAGCTGCAGCACGCGCTCGACGGCGTGACCGCGCGCGCTCTCAACCAGGCTTTGCGGCAGCTCATCGAGGAGGGGATGCTGGCGCGGGTGGTGTACGACGATGTACCGCCGAGCGTACGCTATCGACTGACCGCTGGTGGACGCAAGTTGGCGCGCGCGGCAATCCTCGTCCCAGATGTCGATCCGGCCCCACCGAACGACCCGTAACGCAGAGCGCCACTCCGCTGAGGTTTGGAACTACACCGTTGCGATGACCTTGAGTTCGATCGCAATGGGCGTCGGCAACGCGTTGATCTCCACCGTGGTCCGCGTTGGACGGTTGTGCCGAAAGTACTCCGCGTAGAGCCGGTTGTAGGTCGCGAAGTCGCGTTTCATGTTGGTCAGGAACACCGTGACATCGACGATCTTCTCCCAGTCCGATCCGGCGTCTTCCAGAACGCTGCGCACGTTCTGAAACACCGAGCGACACTGCGCCTCGATGTCGTACGAGAGAATGTTCCCGTGGGCGTCGAGTTCCACGCCGGGAATCTTCGCTTGGCCGCGAGCCCGAGGGCCAACTCCCGAGAGGAACAGGAGGTTACCGACCTGGCGCGCATGCGGATACGGGCCGACCGGCTCGGGCGCCCGGTCGCTCATGAAACCCTGCTCGGCGCTCATGGTTCCTCTTTCGGACTGCCTGACTCAGACCGCGGCTTCGCCGAGGCCGCGAGGGGGCTTTCGAAAGCCCCCTCGAGATGAACCTAGGCCCGAAGCTAGCGCGCACGCGCTTGCTTTGGGACTAGAACAACGGCTCCGAGAAGAGGTAGTCGGGGAGCTTGTCGAGCATCAGCGCCTTGGCAGCGTTCGCCGCCTTCTGCTTGTTCAGCAAGACCCGAGAACCCTTCACGAAGACCGAGAAGCTCCGGGCTTGCCGGTAGGTATTCGACTTCACGTTGAAGGTGACGTCCTTGGTGGCTGCCTCGAGGTCGGAGAAAGTCGAAATGCGACCGGTGTCGACGTCTTCCGAACCCGCCTGCTCTACTTTGACTCCACCCTTCTTGTTCTGAATGACCGCCTGGCCCTCCTCCGAGGTGCGCTGCGACAACTCTACGAGGAACGTCCACCCATAGTGCTCCTCGCCGAACATCCAGGCGAGCAGAAGTGCCCCGGCTCCCCCACCGATCCAAGCGTTGCGACCGCGATGGCTGCCGCTCACGTTGTAGCCGACGACGGCGCCGCCAATGGCGCCGGTGATCCCGCCGATGGCGCTGAAGTTCGCGCCCTCTTGCTGGTCGAGCTGGGTGATCTTGATGCTGTACACCGGTTTTTTGCCGGTGCCGCGAACGCTCTTGAACTCGGTGCCGGCGCGCGAGGCTTGGTCCTTGATGCGAGCCGCGAGCGCCGACTTGAACTCGTCGTCGTCGATATCGGCGGAGAACATGCGGATGTCGAGACCGTCCTGTAGGTACTCGTCGCTGCTGGGTGCGGGGAGGTCCGGCTCGAACTCGAGCATGCCACCCGGCCCGGGCACGAAGCGTTTGTTGGGGGAGCACCCGACGGTCGCCAGCACCGCGACGAGGGCAACGACCCAAGCTCCGGTCCAGGAAACGCGGTTGGACTTGGAAGTCGACTTGGACGCAAATGCAGTACGGTTTGCCACGAGGACAGGCTCCTTCCGGCGTGGGTACGAACCCGGCGAGGCCGGGCGAGCATCGTTGGCCCGTTCGGCAGTGTCATATCCGGGTCGGGCCCGGGTCGCAACCCTACCCACCGCTCGCGAATCGGCGAGCGTCAGGACTCCTCTGCTGCCGCCCGGTCGACAGCACGCCGGGGGTTGGATCGCAAACCCGGAGCTCATACGCGCCAGTCGCGCGCGCAGTCTGCGATCGACCGCGGGACGAGGGCTGGAAAGAGCGCGCGGAAACGGCCGGTGTCGAAGGTCAGGTCGGCGGGCCGCGGCTCCTGCGCCGGCGCGTGGTTTCGCGAGACGGGAACCCAACGTCCCGACGCAACGCCGAGCGCCTTGGCCCAACGGCGCGCGAGTTCCCACCGAGACAATCGCTCCCCGCCGCCGAGGTGGAGGACTGCGTCGACCGAACTCCGTGCGATCCCGATGAGAGCGCGCGCGGCGTCCTCGTAGGACAGCGGGCTGCGGAACTCGTCGCAAAAGACTCGCTGCGGCTTCCCGGCTCTCAGCGACGCAACCGTCCTCTTGAAGTCGTCGAGTCCCGGCGTGGGGCCGACGAGAAGTGCGAGGCGCACAACGACCGCCCCGGGGGTACGCAACACCGCGGACTCCGCCGCCGCCTTGGTAGCGCCGTACACGGACAACGGCCGTGGCGGAGCCTCCTCGCCGTACGGAGCCTCGGTGCCGTCGAACACCATGTCGGTGGAAGTGAACACGAGACGCGCGCCCCCAGCGCGCGCGATCTCGCCCAGCCGCTCCGTAGCACCCACGTTCACCGCGGTCGCGCGCGCCGGATCCTCGTGCGCAGCGGCCACCGAGGTGACGGCACCGGCGTGCAGCATGTGCGTGGGTCGAAAAGCACGGACGCGCGCGTCCCACTCTTCCGGCCGCGCCAAGTCACAGCGTTCGAACTCGACTCCCGCAACCGCGCCGGTGGCCTGCCCGGTGAGTGCGAGGAGGCTCTCGGCCCCGCACGACTCCCGCAGGCAGGTGATCAACCAACGCCCGAGCCGACCGGCCGCACCGGTTACGAGCCAGCGTTCGTCGTGCGCTCCCACGGCTCGAGTCCCCGCATCAACCTTCGCTCACCCGGACGACCACCGCCGCCGCCGTGTCGCCCGCAGCGCAGCCCACGAAAAGACCGTTGCCGCCACCGCGGAGCGCGAGTTCCTCGATCAATTCGATGATGGCGCGCGTACCGGTCGGCGCCTGCGGATGGCCGTAGATCAGCGAAGATCCGTAGTTGTTGAACGACGCCGCCTCGACACCGAGTTCGCGGGCGAGGTAGATGTCGTTCACCGCGAACGGGTTGTGGGTCTTGATGGCGTCCACGTCCGCGACTTCGAGGCCAGCGTTCGCGAGGGCGCCGCGAGCCGCGGGGACCGTGGCCTTCGCCATGAAACCCTTGTCGACCCGGCTCTGGCTGTACGAGATCAGCTGCACTTCGAACTCGGGCCGGCGAGTGAGGCGGCGCGCACTGTCACGATCCGCGATCACCATGCCACAGTTCCCGTCTGCCGGGTGCGTCTGGCTTCCGAAGGTCACCGTGCCGTCGGGCTTGACCGGGCGGAGCTTGGCCAGCCCGGCCTCGGTGGTTGCAAACACACCCTCGTCCGCGGTGACCGTCGCGAGCACCTTCTGCCCCTTCGGATCGCGAACCTCGAGCGGCCGCACCATGTAGCGGTCCTGAAACGCATGCCCGTCGGCCAGCGCCCTCTCGTACTGCGTGTACCGCAACAGAGTCAGGGAGTCCTGCTCCTCGCGCGAGATCTGCTGCTCGCGCGCGACGTTCTCCGCCGTGTCGATCATGGCGTTTCGCGCCCACGGATCGTGGCCGAAGTTGTCGAGCACCCAGTCTTCCTTGTCCCCCGTGCCCCCGGGCCCCGCCGGATTGGGGTAGTAGATGTGAGGACCGTTACTACAGCGGTCGGCGGTGATGGTCAGCACGGTCCCCTCCGCGGCAGTCTCGATCTCGGCCGCCGCCGTGGCCAGGACCCGAGCGCCCGTCGCGCACGCCTGAGCGACGGTCGGGCCCGAGATCCCCTCGGCCCCGATCATGCCGCCGAGCCAAGCCGCCCCGTAGAAGGAGTGTTTCTGCGGCACGGTGGTTCCCAGCACGAGAGAGTCGAAGGTCGCTACCGGGATCTCCCGCTTGGCGAGCGCATCACGGGCAACTGCGGCCGCGAGGACGAGCGCGTTCGGGTGGGCGAGGCTCCCCTGCCACTTGCAGAATGGGGTGCTCCAGTAAGCGCCATAGGGGATGTAGACCTTCTCGAACCGCATGCATTGCTCCATCTCGAACTCGAAGGGAAACGGGGCCGGGGTCAGGCCAAGTCAGCGTGAACGCCGACGGATGTTCGCAAGCTGCCCGCCGAAACGCAACCCGTGTGCGCCGCGGCAGCCGGCGTCCGAGCGCAAGTGCCCCGTGTGGAGAGGAACTCGCCGAAAGAAGTAGCCCCCGCCGCGACCGATCGAGGTCGCGGCGGGGGCCGGCAAGCATACGTCGGTCACACCGCTACGGGCAGGCCGCGGTGTAGTCGCAGAGCGGCAGTGCATCCGACGTCGGGTCGAGGCCGCACGCGAGCGGCCCCGGCGCGGCCGGAGGAGCGCTGCCCGGGACGAACAGGTACAGCAGGAGAGAGACGGGATCGAGCAGGTTCAGGGCTCCGTCGTCGTTCGCGTCCATGCCGTCGAAGCACTGCGGTACCGCCGACCCGGGAATGAACAAGTAGTTGAGACCCGCGAGGGCGTCCACGATGTTGACCGTGCCATCTTGGTTCACGTCACCCCGCTTGAACACTTCGCCGCACTGAGCCGGCGGTAGTAGATCGATCATGACCGTCGTACTCGCGGTAGCACCGCAGACGTTCGTGATGCTCACGTCGTAGATGCCGACGTCCGCCGAGGTCACTTGAGCCAGCACGAGCGACGCGCCGGTCGCGCCCGGAATCGGCGAGCCGTTCTGCCGCCACTCGTAGCTCAGCGGCTCGAAGCCGGTGGCCACGACCGAGAGCGTGAAAGCGTCGTTCTCACAGACCGATCCACCCATGGGCTCGGTCACCACAGCCGGGAGTTCACGCACCGTGACCGCCGCGGCCGGGCTCGTCACGCTGCCGCAGGGATTCGTCACCACCACGTCGTACGAGCCCGCGTCGCTCGGCAGCAAGGGATCGATGGTCAACGTCTCGGCTTGCTGCCCGACGAGCGGCACCCCTCCGCGCTGCCACTGGTACATCAGCCCAGGGCCGGCACCGACAACGGCAAGCGTGAGCGCTTGGCCCTCACACACCTCGGCGTCCGACGGTGCCGTCAGAATGCTGGGTGCTACGAGTACATCCAGGGTGGCCACGCCACTGACCGCCGAGCCACAAGGGTTCGACACTTCGACGTCGTAGCTTCCCGTGTCCGCAGCTTGCACCGCGCCAATCGTGAAGCTGGCCGCTTCGGCACCCGCGATCGGCATCCCGTCCTTACGCCATTGGTAGGTCAACGGCGCGGACCCGGTCACCATGATCGACAAGGTAACCATGTCGCCCTCACACGGAGTCGCCGACATCGGCGACAGAACGACCACCGGGGCCGTGAGAACCACGACGGGCACCGTGTCGCTCACCACCACACCACAGGAGTTCGAGATCTCCACGTCGTAGCTACCGGCGTCCGCTGGCGCCAGCGGGTTCAGCATCAAGGTGCTCGCGTTCGCACCGGGGACATTCACGCCGTTGCGGCGCCACTGGTAGCCAAGGGGCGCGGTACCGCTCGCCTGCACGGTGAGCATGACCACCGCACCCACGCAGTCCTCGGCCATCACCGGTTGGACGTCGACCTGCGGCAGCGAGCGCACGGTAGCAACCGCGGGAGCGCTGGTCTCTGCACCGCACGCGTTCGAAACCTGTACCGTGTACGAACCGGCATCGATCGCCGAGGCCGCGGGGATCTCGAACAGAGCGGCATTCGCGCCCACGATCTCCAAGCCATCCTTGAACCACTGGTAGGCTAGCGGCTCGGTACCGGAGGCTACGACCGCGAGCGACAGCGGTGTGCCCTCGCACGGGTCGAGCCCGGCCGGCCCCACCAGGACTTGCGGCGCCTCGAGCACGGTGAGGCTCACGGTCTGGCTGGTCGTCGGGCCGCACGCCCCAGTGATCACGACGCTGTAAACCGCTTGGTCGGTTGGCGCAACGGGCGCGATGGTCAAGACCGGCCCGACGGCCCCAGGGACAGCAACTGCGCCGCGGAACCACTGGTAGGTGAGCGGGCCGGCACCGGCGGCGATCACCTCGAAGGTAGCTGCCGCGCCGACGCACGCTTGCGTGTCCTGAGGCTCCGTTACGACGAGCACGGCGTCGAGGAGATCCAGGCTCGCCGCACTGCTGAGTTCGCTGCCGCATGCATTCGCGACCAGGACGTCGTAGCTCCCCGCGTCAGCGGCGCCAACGGGATCGACCACCAGCGTCGCCGACTGCGCTCCCGGAATGTCGATTCCGTCCTTACGCCACTGATAGGAGATCGGGTCGGTTCCGGAAGCACTGACCGCGAAGGAGACCGCCTCCCCAGCGCACGCGCTCCGATCGACGGGCTGCTGCGTGATCGCCGTGGCCACGCAACAGACCTGCCCGAAGTACTTCTCATTGAGGTAAGCCTCGACCTCCAAGCGGTCGGCCTCGGGCAGCGCTCGGTCGTAGATCAACACCTCGGCGACGTCCATTTCGACGAAGGTGTTGCCGTTCACTTCGGAACCAACCACCAAGCCGCCATTCGCAGTCACGGTGTTGAACACGTGCGTCCCGGTGTCGATCGGGTTCCCGGCCTTGTAGTGCGTGTAGGCGTCTGCGTCGAGAATCGCCGCGTGCGTGAACCATCCTTCGCCGGTGCCCGGTTCGATCGTTGCGAAGCTGTTGGCACCACACCAGCCGACGAGCATCAAGGTGCCGTTCGTCCGCACGATGATGCTGAACACCTGATTGCACGTCGTCGTTCCATAGCCGAGACCGCCCGGTCCGCCAGCAATGTAGTTCACGACATAGAAGAGACTCCGATCGGCGGATCCTTGCGGCAAGCCATTGAGAGTCAGATCGCGCTCGAGGAAGTCGTCGACTCCGTCGAGGCGGATCACCGCGTGACCGTTCAGCGCGTTGGGGATCAGCTGGGGACCGTCCCGACCGACCAGGTCGTTCCCGAAGCCCGACGCGTCCGCCCAATCGAGCACCGTGCTCCCGCTCGCGAACACTCCGACACCGGCCTCGAGGTGCACGACCAGCCCATCGGTGATCAGCGGACACCCGGCGGCGTCCACCGCCACGAACACCGTGGCCGCGTTCGACAGAAGGCTACCGTTGTCGCGCACCGTGTACGTGAAGCGGTCGGCGACCAGATCCGCCGCGGTGCGGGTGTAGGTGACGACGCCGGTCTGCGGATCGACCGCCACGGTGCCGCCGAGCGGCGGCGTCCCGACGACAACCGTCGCGGGGTTCAGCATGCCGTCATCGGTGTCGCCGTCGAGGACATCGATCGCGACGGACTGGCCAACCGTCACCCGGGCGAAGTCGTCGTCGGCGGTCGGCGGAGCATTGCCACCGCAGGCGGCGCCCAGGTACTTGGACTGGAGGTATGAGATGACCTGAGCGTGCTCCGCCGGAGCGAGCGCGCGGTCGTAGAGCAGGATCGCAGCGACGTCCATGACGACATGCGGGTCGCCGTCGAGTTCGGCTCCAATCACGAACCGATCGTTCGCGGTCGCGAAGTCGTTCGTGCGGACATCGATCAACAACGCATCGAGGTAGTGCTCGACGCGTCCGAACTGGAGGTTGGCCGACTGCACGATCCAACCCGCTCCATTGCCCGGGAAGTTGGTGTCGAGATCATTGCACCACCGGGTGACGGTTAGGTCGCCGCCTTGGTCCACGGTGAGGCCGAAGGCCTGGTTGCAAGCGGCGGTGCCGTAGGTCATGCCGCCGAAGCCAACACTTTGATAACGCACCAGGGCGAACATGGAGCGATTGCCGTTGCCGTCGGGGAAGCCGTTGAGGCTCAGCGTACGCTCGAGAGTATCACCGAAACCATCGAGCTGAATGGCTCCATGGCTACCCAGGGCCCCGGCTAGCAGCATCGGATCGCCGGTCGGAACGAGGTCGTTGCCCCGGAAAGACTGATCCGCCCAACCCGTGACCTCGGCGCCGCTCACCGACACCCCCACTTCACTCTCGAGGAGCAGCACCAGGCCGCGCGGCGGCAGCGGGCAGGACTCGCTACCGATCGAGATCCAGGCATGAGCGACGTTGGACACGGTCCCGAGGTCATCGGAGACGGTGAAGGAGAAGGTATCGAGGAGGCTCGGGGCGCCACCGTGCGTGTACGTGATCGCACCACTCACCGGATCGATGGCTACGACGCCGAAGGTCGGCGCGGTCACGAGGGTCACCGATGATCGGTTGACCGATCCATCGCGATCCTGAGCGCCGCTGATCGGGTCGAGCAGCACGCTCTGGCCGGACGCGACGTTCGCCATGGCGTCAGCCGCGAACGGCGGGAGATTCGCGCCGCACACGGTGCCGAAGTACTTCTCGAGCAGGTAGGTCTCCACGGCCAGTCGCTCGGCCGCAGTGAGCGCGCGGTCGTAGACCAGGACCGCCGCAACGTCGACCGGCACGAACGCGCTGCCGTTGAGTTCCTGACCGACGACGAGACGGGTCGGCTGCGTGTCGAAGGCGTGCACGACCGAGTCGATCCAGAAACCATCCCGATACTGGGCGAGGAGTCCGCCGTCGTGGACGGCGCCATGGATCTGCCAACCCGCACCAACCCCTGCGTCCGCGGTAATGAAGTCGTTGGCCGCACACCAGCCTTGAACCTCGAGGTTCCCGTTCGGCGCGGTACCCAAGCTGAAGGCCTGGTTGCAGACAGCGGTGCCATAGCTCACGCCGCTGAAGCCCGGTCCGTTGTAGCGCGCAACGACGAAAGCCGTCCGGTTCGCGTTGCCGGTGGGCAAGGCGTTCAGGTTGGCGGTCCGTTCGAGGAAGTCACTCACCCCGTCGAACCGAATGACGTCGTGCCCATTGAGGGCGCCCAGCATCACCTGCGGCGCACCGGCAGCTACGAGGTCGTTGGCGGCACTGGATTGGTCCGTCCATCCCGTGACGGTGCTACCGACCGTGGCGAGGCCGACGTCGGTCTCGAGATGCAACACCAGGCCCGTCCCGTCGAGCGGACAGCTCGGCGGTCCGGCGAAAGTCATTGGCCAAGCCGCGACGAGCGCCACGGCGAGTACCGTAAGGTGTTGGAGCGGGCGCCCACGGCCGGCAATCGAGCCAGGGGCGAGCAGTCGAATGGACATGGAATCCTCCTCGGGACGCCGCAGAAGGGTGCGGCCGTTCGACAGGTTTTGGAAACGTCGGACCCGCGCGAACGCGAGCCCAGGACCAGTGCACAATCGGGACCCTGGAAGCAAAACGTCGGGCCGTGCGTCGGGGGGCAACCGACATGGACTCGACCCCGGTTCAGGTCGGGTGACTCGGCGCTCCCCATCCGCGGGCAGGACTGTATAATCGCAACGCCGACTTTGAAAGCGACCCCGAGACTCGAGGAGCAAGCCGGGCGAACCGTGCGGGGGGGCACGAATCGACGGTACGCCACGCCGAGGCGCGAAATCGCTAGGCAGGCTGGTTCGCTCATGTTGTTCGCCCTCGAGTCGGTTGGAATGCGTTTTCCCCGAGTCGCGAGCCGTTCGCGCTGGGACCGTTGCCAAGTACTGCTCCCGCGCTTCGGTTCCCAGACGCCCTGATCGGGCACGGATTTCGCCCGAGTCGTTTCACCTCAGTTCGCGAATCACATACCTCGCTCACAACGCCTTGAGAGGTCACCTGAGATGCACACCACCCGCGCCCTCGTATTTCTGGTTCTGGTCACCCTACTGGTTGCGGCGGGCTGCAATCGCAAGGGCGGAGGCGGCGGAGGCGGCGCCACGACCAATAGTGCGCCAACGGTCGCCGCCAGCATCGCGATCGAAACGGACGAAGACACGAACCTCAGCGTCGACCTGAAGGCGTTCGTTTCTGACCCAGATGGAGACACAATCTCGATCGGGTCGATCGTTACCCCGCCAATGAACGGTGCCTTGAGCGCCGTGACCGCGACGGGTGAGGTCACGTTTTCTCCGGCCGCGAACTTCACCGGCGCCGACTCGTTTCGCTTCCGGGCCAGTGACGGCAGGGGCGGGGAGGTCGAGGGGCTGGTTGGCCTGACCGTCCGGCCGGTCAACGATCCGCCCGAAGTGCTGCCGGGTTCGTTGGCCTTTGTCACGCCCGAAGACACGCCGATCACCCTGGACCTCGGCTCCCTCGTCATCGATGTGGACGCCGACCCAGTACAGATCAGCGCAATCGTCACACCTCCAGTGCAAGGGACGCTCGGCGCGCTGAGCGGCGGCTCGGTGACGTACACTCCCGCCCCCGACCAGAGCGGCACCGATACGTTTCGCTTCCGCGCGAGCGACGGCCAAGGCGGCGACGTCGAAGCCGACGTGAGCCTGACGATTCAACCCGTGAACGACGCCCCGGTCGCCCAGTCGGGCGTGGCCCTTTCGACCCCCGAAGACACCGCACTCACGATCGATCTGGGGTCACTCGTGACCGACGTCGATGGCGACCCGGTTCAGATCGACGCCATCGTGCAGCTCCCGAGCCTTGGCACGGTGGGCGCGATCGTCGGCACGAGTGTCGAGTACACTCCAGCCGCCAACCAGAGTGGAGCCGACTCCTTCCGCTACCGCGCGATCGACGGCCAGGGTGGCTCGGTCGAAGGCGAAGTCGCGATCACCATCGACCCGGTGAACGACGACCCGGTGGCTGTCGACGATATCGCCGACACCCTGGAGGGAGTCGCGGTCGTGGTCGCGGTACTGGCGAACGACTCCGACGCGGAGCTCGACCCGCTGACGATTCTGTCGGTCACCGCTCCGGGGCTCGGCACCGCGGTGATCGCCCCGAGTGGGACCGAGATCGAGTACACGCCGCCCAGCACCGGTTGCGTCACCGACTCCTTCACTTACACGATCGGCGATGGCAACGGCGGGACCGCAACGGGAACCGTCGACGTGACCGTGATCTGCGCCGAGCTAGAACTCAGCGGTTCCCCGATTCAAGAGACTTATGACGTTACGATGCCAAGTCCGGTCGTGACGACGACGATCTCCCTGCGAGAACCTCCCACGAGCACCGGATTCCCCAGTGACGTGACGGGGTGGGTCGTCGTGATCGAACACGACCCGAACCTCCTCAGCTTCGTGGCCGCGACCCCGAGCGCAATACTCGCCGCGCTCAACGGCGGGGCCGGCCCCGACGTGTTCGACGCCACCAGCCCCACGCCGGGGGTGGTCAATGTCACCGTTACCCTGGGTGCCTCCGTGCTGGTTCCGGGCTCGGGCGCTGACCTGTTCACGGTCGAGTACCAACCCGTCAGCTCTGCCGCCACCGGGAACCTGGTCGGGATCACGACCTTCTTGACGTGGGGTCAGTCCACCATCGCGTTGGGTCTCGGCAGTGTTCAACCCACGACGACCGAAGTCTCGGTGGAGCTGACCCCGGAGGCCCTGCCGAGCGCAGACTTCTTCTTCATCACCCCAGGAGCGCGAGTCGTCTACGACTCCCTGCTCGGCACCGCGAGCCACACGCAAGCGGTCCTCGTCCAGGAGGGTCCGGGCGACCCGTCGTTCCCGCGCGCCATCGATGGGTTCTCGCTTGGATTGGCCGAAGATCCGAACCTGCTGACACCGATCTCGGTCGCCCTCGGAAGCGATGCCCAAGCGCTCAACGGGGGCGCGGGACCGGACTTCTTCGTGGCCAACGTCTTGCCCGGCGGAGGAATCGTCGTCGCCGCGGTCGTCTCGATTCAGTTCCTCGAAGCGCTCCCGGCCGCGCAGGCCCGTGAAGTCCTGCGGGTCGAGTACGAAGCGAACCCAACGGCACTGGCCGGAAACGCCACCGGCACGAGCACCTCCCTCGCGTTCGTCTCGACCCTAGGCCCCCCCGTGGTGCCCGCGGTCAGCACCTTGGTGGTCGTGGGACCCGTCGGGTTCACGCCAGTCGGAGTGACCGGAACCTTCGAGCTGTTCCCGAGCCCGTGACGCCGAGGGGTTGATTTCCGCCCCGCCGCCCGGGAGCTCAGGGCAGCGGCACTCGGGGAATGACGACTCCTTCGTTCGGCCCCTTCGTGTCCCCTTTCCCCCGTCCCCTTTCCCCCGTCCCCTTTCCCGTCCCCCGTCCCCCGTCCCCCGTCCCCCGTCCCCCGTCCCCCGTCCCCCGTCCCCCGTCCCCCGTCCCCCGTCCCCCGTCCCCCGTCCCCCGTCCCCCGTCCCCCGTCCCCCGTCCCCCGTACTCGTACTCGTACTCGTACTCGTACTCGCGCTCCCGAAACTGACCCGCTGTCTGCCCGATCATCGTGTACCCCTTCGCGGAGCCCGAGTACGGACCCTCGCGGAGCATCCTGATCGCCGACGAGTACGCGGCGGTCCTGATCGAGGCCCTCGGCCGGCTCGCCGAGAAACGGTCTCTCTTCAGGACGCGCCAAGACGACGACTCCGGGCGGCTTCGTTTCCACAGCGTGCGCGAGCACGTCAGCTCGGCGGCATCGGAGGGTTCGTGCAACGAACTCCGAGGGGTAGAGCCGGTTGCGAGCGTCTTCCACGGGTGTCGGTGACCCTACCGCCGGCCACAGCGATGAGTTCGGCTGGAAACCCGGGCGTGCTGGCGGTCTCCGGACCGCGTGGACAACATCGTGTACGGACAAGGAGGTCCTGCGTTTTCCTCGAGGGCTTGCGTCGAACGGCGATCGTCGAACCAGACCGAATGGAGGCTCCTTTGAACCGACATGCGTCCAGTTCCCGTCGTTGGGTCTCGCTGGGGATCGCGCTCTTGCCGGTACTCTTGTTCAGCCCACGCGCTCAGGGCGACTTCGTGCGGGGGGACGCGAATGGGGATGCGATCGTGAACCTCTCGGACCCCATTCAAGTACTCTCCTATCTCTTTGGCGGCGGGTCCGGCACCTGCTTGGACGGCGCAGACGCGAGTGATGATGGCGCCGTGAATCTATTGGACCCGATCCTGACTCTCGCATACCTGTTCACGGGGGGACCTCCACTCCCGGCTCCGTTTCCGGGATGCGGGACCGATCCAACGACCGACGGTCTCGACTGCGCCCTCGCTCCGATTGCCTGCGGTTCGAGCTACCCAGGCCTGACCTTGGTCGGCAAGAACCCGCAAGGTTACCTCGAGTACACTCTCGACCTCGACCCATCGGTGGTGCTGATCCTCATTCCCGGCGGGACCTTCGCCATGGGGCAAGAATTGACCAACGGTCAGCCGGTGCACGCCGTGACGCTGTCGCCGTACTTCCTTGCGAAGTACGAGATCACCAACGCGCAGTACCGCACGTTCTGCGACGCGACCCTGACGCCCTACCCGCCCTCGCCCAACTGCTGTGGCCTGCCACTCGATCACTTCACCAACCCGAACTATGCCGATCATCCGGTGGTCATGGTCTCCTGGAATGAACTGACGTCGTCCCGTGGGTACCTCGACTGGGCGGGCCTCGTGCTGCCGACCGAGGCGCAATGGGAGTTCGCAGCGCGAGGCGTCGAGGGGCGCTCGTATCCCTGGGGGGAGGATTCGCCCGCGGTGGGATCCGTGTATCGTGCGAATGGGTGCTGGGGCTACGACTGCGGGTCGAGCGACGGCTGGGTCTACACCTCGCCCGTGAACGCCTCGCCCTTCGATCAGTACCCGGGACCCCATGGCACACTGGGCCAGGCAGGCAACGTCTGGGAGTGGTGCCACGACTGGCTGGAACTCTACGGCCCCGATCCGGAAACGGATCCCGTGGGTCCCGCGGTCGGAACTGCGCGAGCCATCCGCGGCGGAGGGTGGTTCCTCTTCGCCTTCCACCTCCAGTCGGCCAACCGCTATTCGTTCTCCCCGAACACCCGGCACACCTACGTTGGCCTCAGGCCCGCGCGGCCCTTCCCGTAGGGCGGGTACCGGCCCGACCGCCCGCGCGCGAGGCCTGCGAAAGCCCCTGGGAAGGAAGATCTGGCCCCGAAACAAGCGCGCCACGCGCTTGCTTTGGGGCTAGGATCGTCGACGCACGAAGGGCAGCGCGAATCCCATCGCGAGTCCGCGCGGCGCGACTCTCTGATTTCGAGCAGAATTTCGAAACCGCGAGCGGCGTTGCCGCCGCAACCCAGGGAAGCTGCAGGTCCAGTCCGACGTGCGGTGCGGAACGAACGATTGGTAGATCGAGTCACCCGATTCACGTCCGGCGCGAGCGAAGCGACGGGCGCACGGTGAAGGAGTCAAGTCCATGCTGACCAGGCTGAGCCGGCGCGGCACGCTGCTCGCAACTCTCGTCGTCATCACCGGCTCCGGTTGGATCTGCGCATGGCAGCAACACCCGGGGGCCATCCCCTACGTGCCCTCACCGCCAGCGATCGACCTGATTTTCCCCGGGTACTTCAGTGAGGTACCGGTCACGTCGGTCGGCGGCGTGCCCGACCGGCTGGTCCCGGGCCAGCTCACCGACGACGCGCTGCTCGACGTCGTGGTTCACAACGGGTCGGCCGCCGGGCTCCTCTATGGCGCCGACGTCTTCGCGAACTCTTGGAGCATCACGAGCCCGGTCACCGACGTGGTTGCCTACACACCGGAGACGGGCAGTGTCGACTGTCTGATCGTGGCTACCGCGACGGGTCTCGAAAGCTGGACCTATCGGCCCGATGGAACGGTGGCTTCGACGAGCCTGGGCTCCGGTGCGTGGATCGGTGCGCACTCCTTGCAAGTCGGAGACTTCGATGGCACCGGGTCCACGGATCTGGCCGGCGTGTCGGCCGCGGGAGACGTCATCGTTCTTCACGACGTCGAGTCGGACCCCGCCGGCACCGAGCTCGTGTTCCCGGTTCTCACGGGCGCCATCGAGTTGGCGCTCGTGGACCTCGACGACGACGGCCTCGACGAGATTGCCGTCCGAACTTCAGCGGCTGGCATGTGCCTCTATGATTCGAGTGGGGCGTTCATCCTCAAGGTGCGGGGCTACCATCCTCACGGTGCCCTGACCGCGATCCGCAAGTCCGGGCCCGACGGCCTGGCTTGGATCGCACTCGACATGGCCGGGACCAACGAGGCCTTGCTGGTTTGGGATGGTTTCGTGCTGCACACCGTACCGATGGGGATCCCCGCGACGTCCGCCATCGCGGCGGGCGACATCGATGGGGACGGCGCCGCGGACCTGGCGCTTCGCCGAGGGAGCGCCGGCGACCTGTTGATCCTGCTCCATGACGGAGTCAGCTACGACCCGAACGACCCCGACTTCGCTCAGTTGATTCCGGGAGTTACTGGAGATGGGGCTACGGGAATCCCACTGTTCGTCGATCTCGATCGGGACGGCGACACCGACCTTCTCTGGGGCGCGAACGGCGGCAGCCGACTGAGATCCATCCGCTCTGGGGCGATCGAGGAGATCAACCAAGCTCCCAACGTGGGTGTGGTGTTCGACCAAGATGATCCGTTGTCGCCATCGTACTTGCTGATCCACCTAGCGAACGGCACCAGCGTGCCCGCAAACGCCACTCACTTGCAGGTCAGTCTGTTCCGCAAGCACGCGATCTCGGCGGCCACCGACAGCGAAGCCTATGCCTCGCTGCTCCTTCCGTTCACGCCCGACGCGTCTGCACCGACCCCTCCCCCGCCGACACCGCCAACGCAAGTTCCCGGCAATCCCACGTCGTTCCCGAATCCGGGTGGCGGTGGCTCGCCGCCGAGTCCGTATCCGAGCTGGACGGTTCCGCTCGTCGAGACCACCGAGGAGTTTCCCGCGATCTATGCCATCGTCGTGCGCTACGTAGAGGCGGTCACCGTCGGCAGCGAAACGGTCGTCGTCGAGTCGGGTCCAGCGCGGGTACTCCTGTTCACATCGCAAGATCAGGTACACCAGGGAAGCGGCGGGCCGTTGGATTACATTCTCTCCCAAGTCGCCACCGTCCTTTGGTACGGAACCGCGCCGAACGAAGTACTCCCACCGGGCTTCGAGGGCGAACTCTCGTCCACGGGCACGGTCATCGAAACGAAGCCGATCCCCGACCTACCCGACGACGAGAAGCCGGACTTCCTGAGCACTTCACAGAGTCCGTGAGGCGGCAGACCGGGGAGAACCAAAGCGACTCACCCGGTGCTTGTCGCCATGCGCGAACAGAGTCCGGGAGCCAAGACCCGGACTGTAAGTTAGCCAAGACCCGGACTGTAAGTTAGAGGGTCAGGGCTTGCGACTGCGGCGGAGTCCACGCACGACCAAGGCGAGGCCGAGAAACGCGGCGAGCGCGGCGCCAAGCCCCCCCCACGTGCGGGCGGTTCGGTTGCCCCCAGCGGCGTCGTCGTCGGGAGGGCTCCCGGAGGCGAACAACGGAGCGTGCGCCAGGCCCACGGCCAAGAACGCCGAGTGATGCGTGGGATCGACCCAGGTTCTTCCGCGTTCGAGTTCTCGCCTCGCGTGCTGCAGGGACTGGGCGACCGTGCGGCCTTGCGCCAGGCTGCGGTGAAACACCTCGGAGAAGGCCTTCGTCGCCTGATACGAGATGTCGCACAGGGGGACGACCACCACCTCCGCTCCCGCTCGCAGGAGCGGGCCGGTGATATCGGTAGCGCCAGGATCCCCGAGTCGCATTGGGCCGAGCCCCGCTCCACAAGCAGTCACGAACGCAACGGGTG
Organism: Planctomycetota bacterium; assembly: GCA_050246115.1. Classification (GTDB taxonomy): domain Bacteria; phylum Planctomycetota; class UBA8108; order UBA1146; family JAJFFE01; genus JBFWWP01. Next base: position 92,230 of record JBFWWP010000017.1, on the reverse strand, counting down.
GGGCGGTCAGGGCGTCGAAGGCCGTCGCCGGTGTCGCGGTCACACCGTCGGCCTCGTACAACAGCAGACTCAGGTCGCCCCCACTGCGGGCGTCGCGTACTCCATGGACGAGCAGCTGCGTGACCGCAACGTCGGGCCCGAGGGAATCGCGTAGACCGGGCATCGTCGCCTGCCGACCCAATAGCAGCGTCGAGCGACGGTAGTGCGCAACCCATCGCTGAGCATCCGGCTCCGTGAGTTCGAACGGCCGCGCCTCGGGATACTCCGAGCGCTGCGCCGGACTGAGCTCCACCCCGGCCAACAGCACCACCCGATCGCGCTGCTCGGCGCTGGCAGCTCGGGCGCTCCGGGCGTCGGACAACGCCAAGGCCACCGCGATCGAGGGCCATGCCGCGATCGGACAGACATCGCCGAGCGCAACTCCGTCCGAGAAGGTAAGCGCGGACCAAGGAACCGCGCCGATGAGGTCGATCCCCACGATCGTCACGGCCGAAGCTCCGCGCAACCGCGCCTCGGCCGCTGCCGGAAACAACAGGCTTGCCAAAGCACGCGCACGCGCTGCGAGTAGCGCGCGCCGACCCGCGCTGGGTTGGCCACCCACCACGAAGTCCTGCATGCGTTCGTGCAGCGCGATCCGCGCACGCTCGATGGCGTCGCGCGGCGGAAGGCGATAATGACTGATGTCCACGGCATCGATGAGGAAGAGATGCGACTCGTCCGGTGCAGGCACGAACACGGCCACCGTCTCGCCGCCGGTCAATAGGTCGTTGCGCAGGCGGTCGATCGTGGGTGCCGATGCGGCGAGCTCCGTGTGGAGGCGCGTGAGCGAGCGGGCCTGCTCGACATGCTCGATCGCTCGCCAAACCGCGTCGGCGTCCGTGCTCCGTAACAGCTCCGCCTCGATGAGTTCCGACAACAGCAGGCGCACGCGCTCGAAGTGGAGCACGCCGCTACCCCCGTGACTCGTCCCGCGACGCCCGGGCTCGATGATCAGTCGCTGCCACGCCTCGCGGAGTTCGGCCGCGCGAGAACCCGAGCCGCCTCGGCGGCGCTCCGCGCGCGCAGTCAAGGCGACGCGATAGATCTCATGGGCCGTGGACAGCTGCCCGGGCACCTGGTCCAGCGCTTGCTCGGCTTCGTCCCACCGCTCGTGATGGAGCGCAATGTGAGCCATTCGCAGGTGCGCCGCGACTCGATCGTCATCGCGAGCCGCCGGGTCTGCCACGACCTCGCGCAGGAGATCCGCCGCACTCTGCCCGCTGATGATTCCCAGCCGTTCATCCGCCATGCGGCCGATGGCGAGCCTCAGTTGCAGGGCCGCCCGCAGACCTGGATCCGCAGCCGCCAGCTCGGGGTCGATCAGCGCTTCGCCGATGAGTCGCTCGAGCAATGCCGTCTGACCGGTGGCCAACCTCAAGTCGGCTCGGTGAAGGGTAGAATCGACGCGGCTCTGAACCCGGATGGACTCGACTCGATCGACGAGTTCATGCTCGCGCGTGAACGCGGCGGCCGCGATCTCGATTCGGCCGTGGGCTAGTGCCAGCTGCCCGCGGAGTCCCTCGATCTCAACCCAATGAAGCGGCTGGTTGGCCCGGGCGGACGCGGACTCGAGCCACTGCGCCGCTTGGTCCCAACGCCGCCCCGAGAAGGCGTGACGCGCGAGACTCGACAAGAGGAGCGCAGGATGCAGATCGTCGGCGGGCAGCTTGGCGACGACCTCGGCGACCAGCTCCTCCGCCCGCTCCGCTTGGTCACCCGCGAGCAGATGGGGCAAGTAGTAATAGAGGGCGCGGCCGCGCGTGCTGACCTTGTTCATATGCTCGGTCGCAGCGAAGGCGATCTCCGCCCAATGCGCCTCCTCGACCGCGTCTGCAGCCACGGTCCTGAGGTGCTCGGCGCCCTTGTAGGTGATCCAAGGGAAATAGTCGTGGGTTTGGAGACGAGCGGCCTCCACGTGTCGCCGGACTGCCTCCGAGTCGCGCCGGTCGATCAGCTCGAGGACACTCTGGTACAGCTCCCGCGAGGTCGGCGCGGCAGTCGCTTGCCCCGCTGTGTCGGCGACTGCACCGGGCATGATTGGAGGATCGGGCGCGGCCGACAATGGCACCCGCGGCGCTCCGGTCAGCGCAAAAATCGGCAGGAACACCGCGAGCGCGAGTCGACCGCGGGGCGAGTTCAGCGAGGAGTCCGTTCCGCGCCGTCGAAGAGGCTCACGCGCGGAGTGCCCGAAGAGTCGTACACGGTCAAGCTCCAGTGGATTTGGTCGGGCCACGCCAACGTCTCACTCTCGGGAAGGGTCCACGAAGTGTCCGTGATCGGGCCGGAGGTCGCAAGGTCGCGCATGTCATCGCGAGCGGAAACCGTCACGACGAACCACCCCTGCGGCGGGAGCCGGCCGCGCCACTCGAATGTCCCGTAACGGTCCACGGCTCCCAGAGGAGTCAACAGCTCGAAGGCGTTGAACCCAAGCGGGAAGTCTCGCTCGACGTCGGAGGGCTTCCGGTCGAACTTGATCGCGATCCAGGCGCCCGCCAGGACGAGCATGGCGGCAAAGCCGAGCGACCGCCGCCACGGTCGACGCGCGCTCCGCTTGGCCCCGCCCGACCGGATCCGCGAGCCAACCGAATCACGCCGGGCTGCTCGCTCGAGAGAGTGCGGTGATTCCCCGCTGGCCGCCTGGCGAAGCACCGTGCCCACTGCATGAAGGTCCGCAAGCGAGACCTCGCCCGCCGTCACTTCGCGAAGAATCGACCGTTCCTCCGCCGCGGCCGCGTCGAGCCCGGTAACCACGGACTGGAGTGCAGCCAAACGAACCCGACACTCGTTGCACGACGCGAGCAACTCGGCCGCCAACGGCGCGTCGGGTGCCAGGTCGCCGGTGACGATCTCGAAGAGCCGCTGCTCGTGTTGCTCGTCGTGCCGCGTCATTGCGAGCCATCCTCGCCCAGCGATCGAATGCGTTGACGCATCCAGTCCAGCCCGCGGTAGTAGTGGGTCTTGGCCGTGTTCGCGGGAATCGCCAACAGGTCCGCAATCTCGCGAAAGGTCCGCCCGTCGAAGTGCTTCATGCGGATGACGACGGACTGCGGAGGACCCAGTTCGTCCAACCCGATGAACAAGACGTCGGCGTCCACCGGTGACGGAACCGTCGGTACGGACATTCGGTCAGCCACCCCGTCTAGTCCCGCACTCTCCAAGCGACGCCGTTTCCGGAAACGTCGGAATCGGTTCATGGCCTCGAGCGCGCAGAACCGGTAGGTCCACGTCTCTAGTGTCGCCCGCCCCTCGAAGGTTTTCAGCTTTCTCCAAACCAGGATCAGAATGTCCTGGTTCAGGTCGGCGATCTCGTGTTCGCCGAGAGGACGACCACGCCGTTCGTTGAGCGCGCGCACGATTCGAGGAACGCACTGGAGTCGTACGATGAGCTGTTCCAAGGCTGCCTTGTCGCCGGCAAGCACTCGGCCGACCAGCGATCGGTCTCGCTGTCGGGCGGCCTCCGACTCCGCATCCGAATTCGGATCACCCGGGCCCAGCAGGCCTTCGGCACCGACACCGGTTGCGAGGGCCTCCGGTCCGTCGTCGGGCGTCCAACGGGGCGGCTCGGGGCGATCGGGGTTCTTGCGGTTTCGACCCAACGCCATGCATCTACTCAGGGTCATCAGAAGGGGGAAGTCGCTCAGAGTCCGCGGGGCGGCCCGTACTCAGACACCATCCGTACTTCTACCAGGAACCCAGCGCATTGTCTCCGGGGCAGCCCAACCGAAGACGCTCCCCAACCCAGATTCACGGGAGGTCGCGCAGGACCGCGCGCACCGGACTCGCGTCGAAGCCGACCAACTTGAGCGGCAGCGCGATCAATTCGTAGACCCCTTCCGGGACCTCCGCGAGGACCAGTCCTTCGAGGATTCCCATGCCGTTCGCGAGGAAGCGGCGGTGCGCCGGCAGCTCCTTGGAATCGAACAGGTCGACGCTCGGAGTATCGATCCCGATCAGGCGTACTCCGCGCGCATGGAGGTGGTCGACGAGCGCGGGCTCGAGCGCGGCGAAGTCGCGAGCAAAGCCGGCCGCAGCACCGCTCGGATCGGGAAAGGTGCGGGTGCAGATCAATACCCGCGGCGTTTCGATCGATGCCGGCAGATCCTCGATCGCGACACGCGTCCCGGGCCTCGCGGCGACCCGAATCAACTGGCACGGCCCCAGGTAGTCCTCGATGCGGAGTGCCTCGACCCCAGGCGCCCCTCGACCGTAGTGGTTGGCGCCGTCGGCGTGCGCCCCCAGGTGTACGGTCGCATGCAGCGTCGACAGCGTGACGGAGTCGCCCCGCTCGAGGTCCAGTAAGACCTCTCGACGCGGGGGCGTGTCGCCGGGCCAAACCGGGAGGTGCTCGGTGATCGCCGGCGAGATGTCGTAGATCACAGCGAGGCTCGAATCGCCCACAAGTCGGGGAACACCGGCTGGAACAGCGAACGCTTCAGGAATTCAACCCCCAGGGACCCGCCGGTTCCCTGGCGATTGCCGATGGCGCGTTCGACGAGCTTGCAATGACGGTAGCGCCACTCCTGGAGCCCCTCGTCGAAGTCCGTCATCAACTCGAACAGAATCGTCATGGGTGGCTCCTCGCGATAGAGCCGCAAGATCGACTGCTGCAGGGCCGGGCTCGCGACGTTGGGTTCTTCCGGCCCCCGGCCCCGGAGCTCCGCCGGGAGGGGCACGCCGTGACGCTCGAGGAACGTGTAGAAGTGATCGACCAAACTCGGTTCGGCGAGCGTTTGGCGAAGCGTTGCGACCGCCCGGGCATCCTGTTGCTGGTACTTCAGCATCTCCGGACGCTTGTAGCCGAGCGCGAACTCCGCCTGCCGGAACTGAACCGACTGAAAGCCCGACGCCGTGTCCAAGCGATCGCGGAAGCTCGTGAAGGACACGGGCGTCATGGTCTCGAGAATGTCGATCTGCCCGACAAGGGTCTTCATGATCGTGCGTAGGCGCTTGAACGTGTGGATCGCGCCGAACACGTCGCCCTCGTCGAAGTTGCGGTTGATCTTGCCGACCTCGTGCAGGATCTGTTTGAACCACAGCTCGTAGGTCTGGTGAATGACGATGAAGAGCATCTCGTCGTGCTCGGCGGGCGCTGATTGCGGCACTTGCAGGTCTAGCAGTCGATCGACGCGCAAGTAGGTGCTGTAGTCGAGCGGCACGGGGCGTGCCTCCTCTCCTTCGGGCGGGCCGACGGTCCGGTCGGCGTGACGGCGCGGCTCGTCCGCGCAGTTCGGCGTCGGGGCGATTGGCCGCGAACCACCCGCCCCGCGCCCGCCTCTTACTACGACGTCGGTGAGCCGAACAAGCCCCAAGCCCCGACGCCGTGGGCGGCGCCCCTGCGGATTTCTTTGCCCGGAGATGGGGGTTCGTGCGTGTTTCCCTGGTCGGGCGGTGTCCAAGACCCGCGCCGCCGCCCGGGTGGGTGCCGGGCCGAGCGCCGACAACCCGTTGCAAGGTGGACCGTTAACGTTGCTCGCGTTGCCGGGGAAGCCCCTCGCCGATACACTCGGCGCGGCGAGTTTCGACCCCCGGGCGCCCCGCGGAGCCCCTCAGCTCGCGGGCCCCGCCCGGAGCCATGCCGGCAACCTCGTGGGTGCCGGCCTGCCTTGCGGTCGTCAGCCCCTGTGGCGGGGGCGCCCCCCGACCGATGGGAAACGACTTCCCAGCGCGCCTTGGACTCGTCCGCCCGGAGAAGTAGGCGATCTTTTGGTTCACCGCATCTTCGAGGCCTCCCAGGTACGCTGCCGCTGCGTCGTAGAACTCGCCGAGGGCGGGTTGATTCGGGTCGACGTGACCCGCATCAGCCGCAGTGAGGCGCAGCTCGCCACTCCCGTTCGGGTCGCACCCGATCGCTTGCTCGAGGTGGTCCTCGAGTTGCCGACCGGACAGTCGCTGGTCCTCCCCGCCCGGGTGGTCGCCTCGGGTACCGACGGACTGAGGATTCAGTGGCGGTTCTATGACGAAGCGGAAGCGAGCGACCTCGAGGCCACGCTCGCGAAGGCGACCCAAATGAAGGTGAACGACATGCCACCCGAAGCAACGGTTCGTCCTCCGAGCGTGGAGGACGCACCGAGCCCGCGCGTGATGATCGACGGCAAGCTGGACGTCGAAGCTACGCTGCGAAGCCGCGCCCTGCACGTGCAAGCCAAGAAGCTTGCGGCACGCTACGACAACGTGCGCGTGCTGCGGCTCTCGATGATCACGGAGTTGATCCAGGAGGCGGTGAATCAAGCCGTCGAGTCGATCGACCGTTCGCTCACCGAACAAGAGAAGCACCGACTCCTGCAGGAGACGGAGCGGGGATTCGCCGAACGCCTGGAGGCGTTCAAGATCGAACAGGCCGACCTCCAAGCCCGGGCGAAAGCGCTCGAGAAGCAGCTCGAGAGTGCCCAAGCATTGCTCGAGGAAGAGCGGCTCGCCGTCATCAGTCGGGAACGCTTCCTCGTGTCCGACGCGGGTCTCGCGACGTTGAGCACCAAGCTGCAGCGCTTGTTCGACCACTCGATTCGCGGGGGTGGGATCGACGCTGCGACCGAGAAAGCCATGCGCGAGGTCGTCGAGAGGCTACTCGACAGCGAACGCGAGAAGATCCGCGAACAAGCCGAGCAGGCCCAGAGCGAACGGATCGCCCTGCTCGAAGCGAAAGTGTCGCGGTTGTCCCGGACCTTGGACGAGACCCGCGAGCAGCGCGATCGAGCTCGGCGGGGAGCGCTGACCGACGCGGACGCTCGCGGCGTCAACATCTATCAACCCGGGTTGAGCGATGGTGATCCGGACCGCAACGACAAGCTCGCGCTCCTCTTGGAACTGGTGGAAGACAACCTGGAACTACGCAAACACGTCAAACCTCGAGGCGGCGCAACCGCCGCAGCAGAGTCGCCAGCACCCGCTCGTGCCCCGGAGGGTCGCAGACTCGCAAGCCAACGACGCAAGGGACCACCGGGGCCGCAGGATTCACGGGAGGAATCGAAGACATGACGGACAAAGAGACGGTCTATGTGGGAATCGACCTCGGGACGAGTCGCACGTCCATCACGACCTCGACGGGGGTTCGGGAGACGGTGTGGTCGTACGTCGGCTATCCTGAGGACCACGTCGCTCGCAAAGCGCTGGGGGGACGAGACGTGATCTTCGGTGAGGAGGCCGTGGCCAATCGCATGGCGCTCGACCTCCATCGTCCGCTCGAGCGCGGCGTGATCAAGGATACCGCGACGGCGAAGAAGGCCGTGCGCGACTTGCTCGGGCACGTGATGTCGAAGGCCGCGATCCCCTCCGGGCGCACGATCTACTGCGTGATCGGTGCCCCGGCGGAAGCCAGCGTCGATAGCAAGGCTGCCATCATCGAGGCTGCGGCGCACCTGGCCGACAGCGTGATCGTGTGCTCCGAACCCTTCTCGGTCGCCTACGGGCTCGATTACCTCCGCGACACCCTCGTGATCGACATCGGCGCGGGCACGGTCGACTTGTGCCGCGTCCACGGCACCATGCCGAAAGCCGCCGACCAACGCACCCACCACGTTGCGGGCGACTCCATCGACGACACCTTGGCAAACTTGATCCGCAAGAAGTTCCCGGAAGCGCAGCACTCGATCCACATGATTCGGGAGCTCAAAGAGGCTCATGCATCGGTGAGTCGCAACATGGACCCGGTGATTGCGACCTTCCCGGTGAAAGGCAAGCCCCAGACCTTCGACGTGACGAGCTTGATCTACGAAGCCTGCTACACCTTGGTGCCACCGACCGTCGACGCCCTCCAGGACTTGATCGCCACCTACGATCCCGAGTTCCAGGCCAAGATGCGAAACCACATCCTGTTGGGCGGCGGCGGCAGCCAGATCACCGCTCTGGCCCGGGCCATCGAAGAAGCGCTCAAAGAGTACGGTGGCGGCCGCGTCAAGACCGTGGAGGAACCCCAGTACGCCGGGTCGAACGGCGCCCTGAAGATCGCGCTGGACCTCCCCGAAGAGCACTGGAAGAAGTTCAAGCGCGCCGACTGAAGACTTCTGGAACACCGTGCCTTCCCCGCCCGCAACCGAGCGCGGGAAGGCACGGACTTCGCTCACCGCTTCCCAACCCATCCCTCCAACCACGGTTCCCCGCCCGGGCGCTTCGTGTCCGCTGACCCGAGACTGTGCAAGGGCGGCGAGGACAAGCCGTTGCGTCGAGTTCGACTGGAGGCGGGGCGCAACACCCCGTGGAGGATCGAACTCGACGCCGCGGAGCGCGATTCGCCATTGGCGAATCGAACGACACCGTGAGCAACCTCCTTGCCCCTTCTCCACCGACGCCGCATGAATCGTCCGGGCTCGGTTTCCGGGTGATCCGTCACTGCGCGCTGACCGAATCCGCAGCGCCGCTCGCCGGAATCGTCTTGGGCGCCCGAACCGGGTCCGGTATGGTGCGCAGCCGACCGCAGGGCCGGGCGGCGAACGACCGGTGCCGCGTCGAATCGAACGGCTCGAGCCCCGACGGTCCGTCGGCGTGGGCACGTTGCTCCCAGTGCTCGTGCACCATGTGGGCGAACCCGGGTAGGAGGAAGGTCAATGCCGAGGACGTGCCTTGGACCGAGGGGATGGGTTGGACGGCTCGCGAGCGTGCTGCTCCTGGTGGGTTGCTGGTCGCAGTCGCCGCCGGTTCCCGGGGGACCGGGGAATAGCGCCGGGACCGCCCCGCGCGCGGAACGGAACTCGGTCTCGAAGCCCCCGCAGGACGGCTACCTCCGTCTCCCCTTGCTGACGAATCCGCCAGACCTCGACCCGATCTTGATCTCGGACACGACTTCGCACGGGATCGGCGCGCGCATCTTCAATACGCTCGTCGCCTACGACGAGCAACTCGCGTTGGTTCCCAGCTTGGCCGAAACCATGCCCGAGGTCTCGCCAGACGGGCGCGTCTACACCTTCACCCTCCGTCGCGGGGTCAAGTTCCACCACGGGCGCGAGTTGGTGGCGCAGGACGTCAAGTACTCCCTGTCGCGACTGGCGACCACGGTGTCCAAGCGCTTCAACGTCATCGAGCCCATCTTCGGGGCTGAGGCCGCACGTCAGTCATCGCTACAAGGCACGTTCACCGAGATCACGGGAATCGAGACCCCGCATCCGCACCGAGTAGTCATCACACTCAACAAGCCGTACTCGACCTTCCTCTATCTCATGGCGATGACCAACGCAGCCGTGGTACCGCGCGAGGTGATCGAGGCCAAGGGCGACAAGTTCTCGCGCCAGCCCGTCGGCACCGGCCCGTTTCGCCTCGTCGAGTGGCGCGAGAACGATGTCCTACGCCTGGAACGCTTCGACGACTACTTCCTCGGCAAACCGAAACTCGCGGGAATGGCGCTCCGCGTCATCCAAGAGTCGCTCGCTCGCCAAAAGGAATACGAGGCGGGCAACTTGGATCTCTGTGACGTCACGTCGGGCATGTACCAGAGGTGGAAGAACTCGAACCGGTCGGAAGAGGTGCTGGAGTGGCCGCAACTCACGGTCCTGTACTACGGGTTCAACCTCGAGAAGGACGGTAGTCCCTATGCCGGTCGCCAGGACGAGCGCGCGCGCAAGCTGAGGTTGGCGATCAACTACGCGGTGGATCGCGAGCATCTCTGCAACAATGTGCTCGAAGGGCGGTACACACCTGCCAATGGCATTCTGCCCCCGGGAACGTTGGGGCACGACGCTTCCCGACCTGTCTTCAAGCAGGATGTCGCCAAGGCTCGGGAACTTCTGGCGGAGGCCGGCTATCCCGAGGGCCGCGGCCTTCCGCCGGTGCAACTGTGGTTGAATTCTCAGGGAGACAACGCCCTGATCGCGCAGACCGTCCAACAGGATCTAGCCCGCGTCGGAATCCCGATCGAACTGAAGCAACTCGACTGGGCGGCCTTCATCAAAGCGACCGACGCCGGTGAGCCGGCGTTCTTTCGACTCGGGTGGGTTGCCGACTACCCGGACCCCGAGACCTTCTTGTTCTCGCTCTTTCACTCGAGCAACAAGGGGCCGCGCGGAAACGTGACGTTCTACGACAACCCCGTCGTCGACGAACTGATCAACCAGTCGTACGCAGAGACCGACCCAGCGCTGCGCATGGGCTTCCTCCGTCAGGCCGAAGAGCAGGTGCTCCAGGACGTTCCGTGGCTGTTCTTGACCTTCCAGAAGGAAGTCATCCTACGCAAGCCGTACGTCAAGAACCTGCACCCCTCGGGCATGGACGACGATGTGAGTCTGGCGTTCGTCCCCTGGCACGAAGTCGCCATCGAACCGGAATCACCGTAGGTCAGCCGATGCTCACCTATGTGGTTCGCCGGCTGTTGGGAGTCATCCCGGTAATCCTGCTGGTCACGCTGCTGGTGTTCACGCTGAACGCGAACATCCCGGGCGATCCTGGGCGCATCCGGTTGGGTCAACAGGCCGACCCGGTGATGGTCGAGGCGTACAACCGTGAGCGGGGCTACCTCGACCCGTTCTTCACGCAGTACGTGCGCTATCTGAAGAATGCGGCGCTACTCGATTTCGGCGAGTCGGACGTCAAGTCCGGCACCCCGGTGCGGAGCATCATCCTGGGGGCCTTCTCGGTGACGTTTCGGCTGGCTGTCTTCGGCACCTTGATCGCGTCGGTGATCGGCGTGGTGGCCGGGGTGATCTCTGCCGTCAAGAGTCGCACATGGCTGGACTACGCGGCCATGCTGTTCGCGGTGGTGGGCGTCTCGATGCCGGTTTTCTGGCTCGGAATCATGATGGTCATTTTCGTGGCCCCCACGCTCGCGTCCATGTTCGGCGGGCGCGCTCTCACCGGCATCCAGGGTGACGGCTTCTTCGCGCAGCTCCCATCGTACATTCTGCCGTCACTCACCCTTGGACTCGTCTTCTCGGCCACGATCGCTCGACTCACGCGCTCCGCCATGCTCGACGTGCTCACGCAGGACTTCATCCGAACCGCCCGCTCCAAAGGGCTCGGGAGCTGGGCCGTCGTCGTGCGCCATGCGCTCCGCAACGCGTCGATTCCGATCGTCACGGTGATCGGCAACTCGTTCGCGTACTTGCTGGTCGGCGCGGTCTTGACCGAGTCGGTGTTCTCATTGCCAGGACTGGGGCGTGAGGTCGTCACCGCGATCCAACAGCGGGACCGCTTCGTGATCACCGGGGGTATTCTATTCATGGCACTGGTCTTCGTGCTGGTGAACCTGCTGGTCGACCTGCTGTATGCGGTGCTCGACCCACGCATTCGCCTCGGGAGGGGTTAATGGCTCGCGGCAAGGGATCGTCTCCGCTCCGGCTCGCAGTGCGCCGGTTGCTGCGCAATCGACTGGCAGTCGTCGGACTGTCGATCGTGCTCGTGGTCGTGATCGTCGGTACCTTTCCGGAGTGGCTGGCTCCCCACGACCCGCACGAACGAGGCGCTGCCGACGCCTTCCGTGTAGCCCCCGGTGCACACCCCGCCCATTGGCTCGGCACGGACGAGGCGGGTCGCGACGTCCTATCGCGACTGATCCACGGGGCTGGATTCTCGCTGCGGGTCGGCGCCATCGGCACCTCGGTAGCCGTGATCCTCGGCGTACTGATCGGCAGCCTCTCCGGCTTCTTCCTCGGCACCATCGACTGGATCCTCTCGCGCGTGACCGACACTTTCTTCGCATTCCCGAGCTTGCTCCTCGCCATCGGGATCTTGGCCACCTTCGAGCGCCAAACGGAAGGGGTGGTCTTCGCGGCCCTTGGACTCGTCGGTTGGCCCGGCATCGCGCGGATCGTCCGTGGGCAAGTGATCACCCTCCGGGAGTCCGAGTACGTGCTGGCCGCGCGTGCCCTGGGCCAATCGCCAGTGTTCATCCTCGTGCGTCACATCCTGCCCAATTGCATGGGCCCCATCGTGGTGGTGAGCACTCTCATGGTTGCCGGGAACATCCTGGCCGAGGCGGGGCTCTCGTTCTTGGGAGTCGGCCTCCCGCCGCCAGCTCCGACTTGGGGTCGCATGCTGGTGGATTCGAAGGACTACTGGATCGAGATGTCGTGGATGGGGGTCTTTCCCGGGCTAGCCATCATGATCACGCTCCTGGGATTCAATCTGTTCGGGGACGGGCTCCGCGACGCATTGGATCCGAAGATGCGGGCCTGACGTCACGTCCCCTCGCGAGTCGTCCGACGAACCGAACGCTTGATCGACTCTTGCTCGCATCTTCGTCTTTGCCAGCTTCCCTTCGCGGCGCGGAGCGCGCCTCTTCGTGCGAGGCGCCGCGGGGCGCCCGCGCTGCGGTGCGCGTGACGCACAGGGGATCGTTTCTCGGGAGGAGTCCGCGATGTCCCATCGGCTCACTTGGCTTGCGCTCGCTACCTTGGGCGTCGGTGTGATCATCGGCGACAGCACGGCCCGTGCGCAGCATGTCCACACCGACCGCCCCCTCGGCGCCCAACGGCTGCCGCTGCCGAAAGAGGAAGGCGTCTGGCACTTCGCCGTGTTCGGGGACCGGACCACGGGACCACCGGAGGGACTCCTGGTCCTCGAACAAGCCGTAAAGGACGTCAACCTTCTCGATCCCGATCTCATCATGACCGTCGGTGACCTGGTCCCGGGCTACAACGACACCGCGCAGTGGCTGACCGAGATGCAGGACTTCAAGCGCATCCTGGAGGGGTTGCGGCGCCCGTGGTTTCCGGTCGCGGGCAACCACGACGTCTACTGGCGCGGCGACGACAAGCCGGTCGGCGAACACGAGGTCAACTACGAGACGCACTTCGGCCCGCTCTGGTACTGGTTCGCCCACAAGTCTGCGGCTTTCATCGTGCTCTACTCCGACGAAGGCGACCGCGCCACCAACACCAAGGGGTTCCGGGAGGCCCGCCATACCCAGATGAGCGAGGAACAGCTCACGTGGTTGCGCTCGGCGCTCACGGCCAATCGAGATCGCCGCCACGTCTTCGTGTTCCTGCACCACCCGCGGTGGATCTCGGACTACTACAAGGGCACCAACTGGGACCGGGTCCACGCCGTGCTCGCGGAGGCCGGCAACGTAACCGCGGTCTTCGCCGGCCACATCCACCAGATGCGCCACGGCGGGGTGCGTGACGGGATCGAGTACGTGACCCTCGGCACGACCGGCGGCAGCAAAGAGTACGAGGCGCCCACTGCCGGCTACCTCCAGCACTTCGACATCGTGACTGTGAGGGAGCAAGGAATCTCCATCGCCGCGATTCCCGTCGGTGCGGTCGTCGACCCGCGGACGTTGTCGGAAGAGTACCTGCGCGACGTGGCCAAAGTCTTGGAGGCGCCGATCGCGCGAGCCGGCGCCCCCCTGCGAATCGAACGCGACGGCGCCCGTGGCCTGTGCGTGCTCGAGGTCCACAACCCGTCGACGAGGCCCATCGAGGTCGCATGGAGCGTAGACACGCGCGGCAATGGCTGGCGCGTACGGCCGGACCATCACCACGCGTACTTGGAACCCGGCGCGCGACGCGAAGTCGTTTTCGCGGGCGAGGGACCGCGGGACTCGGGAGGATCACTACCAGAGTTCGTCGAAGAGGTTACATACCTCGCCGAGCACGCTCGCATCCAGCTCCCGTCCCGAGTCGTTCGGCCGGCTGCAGTATTGACCGAGGTCATCGCCGACGACTTCGCGCCCGCCGACGCGTGGCTCGCGCTCGACGGCAAACAGGCCTGCGCCGCCGTCGCGAGTCCGTTTGGCTCACCTCCCCAAGGTGCCTTCGCGATCGAAGCTTGGATCTGGCCGGACCAGAGCCACGGGCAACGCTCGATCCTCGCGAAGAGTGAGAGTTCCGAGTACTTCCTCGCCATGACCGATGGCCGCCCGGCCTTCGGCGTGCACCTCGGCGGCGCCTACGTTACGGCGCGCGCGCAAGAGCCCATTCCCGGAGGAGCATGGACCCATGTTGCCGGGGTCTTCGATGCGACCCGGGTACGGCTCTTCGTGAACGGCAGGGTGGTTGCCGAGAGACCGGCGCAAGGAGACCGGACGATCAACACGCTGCCGCTTTTCATCGGTGCGGAACCGACGCGGCGGGGCGACCCCAACGAGTTCTTCTGTGGGCGGATCGACGAAGTGCGGATCTCGAGCACGGCGCGCTACACGGTCGACTTCACGCCCGAGCGCACGCACCCGGTCGACGAGCGCACGCTGCTGCTCCTTCACTTCGACCGAGCCCTCGGACCGTTTGCCCCGGACCACAGCCAGAACGCCGGCCACGCAGAGCTCCGGGGGGCTGCGAGCATCGTCGGCGCGACGTTCTGAGGCCCGGGCAGCGAGCGAGCCCGTTTCGGGCAGCGCTCTCCAACGAACGCGGCCACGGAAGGAAGCAACTCCTTCCGTGGCCGGAACACTCTGCTTTTTGCACTTCCTGGGACCTGGGGCCAGCTCGCGCTCCCCTTCCGACCCACGGGCTTGGTGGCCCGGCCTACCCGCCGAGAGGGTCCTCGTCGACGACTGCCGCCGGACCCGCTGTGAACGGCACCGGGACGAAGTCGCTCCACAGGACCCGACGGAAGTAGACCGCGTTCGGCGTGAACGGCGGGAGATTGCCGAGGTCGTTGAGGTCAGGATCGTATTGCCAGTCGCGCACCGGCGCGGTGTAGACTTGGCCGCCATACGCCCAGGGGGACGTGGCGATTTCACTATCGAAGATCTTGATGAACGACCCGCGGATCGAGCAGGTCCGCCCAGACCAGTTCTCGTGGAAACGCGGCAGGTTCTCGAAGCCGCCCGAGTACGAGCCGCCGCCGTCCGGGGTCGGGACGTTGCCGGTAACCATGGCGACGTTGAAGGTCGTGCTCGCTGCCGTCGGCAAGGACCCAGCCCCCTTCGAGTCGTCCCACGCATTCGACAGCAGATTCACGGCATCGGCCATTACCGCGGCGCCCTTCTTGTTCACGGTGTTGAAGTCGCCGTGAATGAACAGCGGGTCCTCGGTGACCACCGTCAACGGAGCCGCGAGCTCGGCGCCGTTCGTCAGTCGCACTCCGTTCGGCTGGGAGCTACTGGCATCGGTCCGGTAGGAGTAGATCAGGCCGTTGGCCGGGAAGTTCCCGGACAAGGCCAGCGCACCGAGATCGATCTCCGTGACGGTGATCGTCTTGTTCTCGCGCCCGTCGAACATGGTGCGCTCCTGCACCACTCCGACCGGCAGCACAATGGCATTGCCGTTGGTGTCGAAGGCCTGCCCGTCGACGATCACGAGGTCTGCGCTGTCGTGGTAGTAGCCGGGAGCACCCATGTCGTCGAAGGCTTTGATGCTGCCGATCGCCGGCGCCGCGACTTCCGCCACACCGTGCGCACCGCTCTGAACGGTTCCGCCCCACGTGTCGAGCGCCAAGTTGACCCAGTCGTCGTTGCTCGAGTCCATCCCGGAAGCCATGTTCACGAAGGACGAGTCCCCGTACACCTTGATGTCGATCGTGCCGCCGGTCGCAGTGCCATCGTTCTTCCGCTGCCGGAGGATCTCGCCAGTCGCCCGCAGATAGTTCGAGTCGACGGTGAGAGTGTTCCCGGAGCCGATGTAGATGCTGCCGTTCGAGTGCACTCTCCCGCCGAGGGTCATGGCTGGGCCGGGGAGAATCTCGAGATCGTCGTCGTAGAAGATCATGTACTGGAAGATCGGCGTGAGCGTGAGATCGGCGATGCGCTGGACGCGGGCGCTGGCGTTCTCGATCTGCGCTTCCGCGGTGATCTCGAACGGCTGGATCACCAGGGTGACGCCGTCGAGATCGGTGACCTGTAGGCTCGGGCCGGCCGGCGCGATGGCGTACGTGTAGTTCTGCCCCGCGAGCGTCACCGAACCTGACAGCGAGGGACTATAGAAGTTCGCTACAGCGTCGAGCATCTGCTTCTGGGCCACCTCGGTCGTGCCCTCGGCCCGGGCCAAGGCGTCCGCGTGGTTCATGCTGAACATGCTGCTCCGGGACTCGCTCACCGAGGTAGTAACCGTGCCTGCCACGAGCAGTCCTATGACGAAGGTGAAGATGATGGCAAGGAGCAAGACCGCTCCCTGCTCTCGTCCTCCTGCGATTCGAGTCGACATGGTCATTCGCCTCTCTCAATTGCGCATGTGAATGCTGCCGGAAGCCGTGTATCGAATCTCGTTGCCGTCGTTGGCCAGGTGACTCGCCGAGATGCTGGCGCTGACTTCGTCGATTCCAAGAGTGTTGTTCTGTTCGACCATCTCGAACTGCACTTCGTCGACGTAGCGCCCCAGGGTCCATACGCGGTTGCCGAACTGGTCGAAAACGTACAGCGTGTCGTCGGCGGCGTCCCTCCGGATCGTGAAGACATCGCTCGTCCACTCGAGGTCGCCGGTCGTGCCGTCGAATGGGTATCCGTTCCCGTCCGCGTCCTGGAGCACGCGGAACGAGATCTCGGAACCATCCGGTGAGATCGCAGGGTAGGTGACGCCGGAGACCGTATTGCGACCCACCTTGCGCAAGATCTCGGTGGTCCGATCGAACGCCCGGTTGGCCTCGAACTGAACCGAGAAGTCCTCGTCCGCATAACTCGCGAAGCCGACGGTTTCCACACCGACGCTGAGTACCAGCGCGATCATGAGCGAGGTCACGGCCACTGCGATCGACATCTCGAGGAGGGTGTAACCTTCCTGCCGCTTCATGATGCTCCTCACTTCGTCTTCACCGTTACGAAGGCGCGTGTCATGGCCCCGACCTGCGGACTGGTCCAGGAAATCGCCAAGTTCATCACGAGTGGATCGGCGGCCGGGTCCTCGTAGCCGATACTCATCTGACCGTCCTCCAGTCGCTCGACAGCGATCGTGGAGCCATCGGGGTACGCCGTCAGGATCTCCGCATACGGCGTCGACTGCACCTGCTCCAACACGTTCCGAACCTCCGATGTGGCGGCCTCGACTTCCCGGTTCAGGCGGGTCTGGCGGCTCACGGGCACCAGAGTCAACAGGGTGGAGATCGTCAGGATCGAGAGCAGCGAAACCGCCATAGCCACTTCCATGAGGGAGAAACCGTCATCGAGCTTGCGGCCGGCGGGCCGCGACTCGGATCGTGGGGAGTCCATGAGCGCGTTCATCACTACACCTTCTCGACCAGAAGTGACGGACGGGACGCGGAGGAAGTCGGTCCAGCGCGGTCGGAGCCAGGGCCGGCGTCCGAATCCCCTCGTACGTTTGCCACCGTTGACGACCGAAGTAGGTCGCCTCTGGGAGATTACGATGCGAAATCGGGGCCGACCAAAGCGCGCGTCGCGGGGCGCGAGGAGGCGGCGCGAACGCGTCCGGGGTGGGGCATCGTCGAGTCGGCGATCGGCGCAGTGCGGGAGAATCGCCCGGGCAACACGCCACGGGATCGTCACGAATCGGCAACCCCGCAGGTGCGACACGAGCGCGACGGGCGGGAGGCACCGCTGCGGGGAGCAGGTCCTGGTTCCGGGCCCTCCTCAGCCGCCGGTGTGCGCGCCGAGGTACGAGGCGAATCGAAAGACATCCTCGAAGGAGTTGTAGAGGGGTACCGGCGCTACCCGGATGACATCCGGCGCTCGGAAGTCGCATACGACTCCCGCACGCTCCAACTCGGCGAGTGTCGCACGGCCGTTCCCAGGGACCCGGATCGACAATTGGCAGCCCCGTTCGCCCGGAGCGCGCGGGGTCAGGATCTCGAGCCCACCCGGAAGACGATCCAGGAGGTACTCGAGGTAACCCGTCAGGCGGACAGACTTCGCTCGGAGGGCGGCCATGCCGACGTGGTCGAAGATGTCGAGCGAGACGCGCAGTGGGGCGAGTGCGAGAATCGGTGGGTTACTGAGCTGCCACCCGTCGGCGCCGGCTTGGGGCTCGAAGTCCGCCATCAAGTGCATCTGGAACCGCTGCTGCGGGTCGTTCCCCCACCAACCGGCGAAGCGAGGCAGCTCGTGGTCGCGTCCGTGGCGTTCGTGCACGAAGCAGCCAGCGACCGCGCCCGGGCCGGAGTTGAGATACTTGTAGCTGCACCAAACGGCAAAATCGACGTTCCAGTCGTGGAGCCGGAGTTCGGCGTTGCCTGCGGCATGCGCGAGGTCGAAGCCGACGACACAGCCCCGTGCCTGCGCCGCTCGGGTGATCCGGGCGAGGTCGAACAGCTGCCCCGAGAAGTAGTTGACGCCGCCGAGCAGGACCAGCGCGATTCGCTCCCCGTGCACGGCGAGTAACTCCTCGAGGTCCTCGGTGCGGACCCAACTCTCACCGACTCGAGGCTTGGCGACGACGAGATCGGTTTCGGGATCGCGACCGTGGAACCGCAGCTGCGACTTCACGGCGTAGATGTCCGACGGGAACGCGGCGTCTTCGATGAGGATCTTCGCGCGCTCGGCGGTCGGTCGATAGAAGCTGACGAGCAGCAAGTGAAGGTTGGTCGTGAGGCTGTTCATCATCACGACCTCACCGGGGAGCGCACCGACCAAGCGCGCTCCGGTCTCGCGGAACAGCTCGTGGTAGGAGTACCACGGGTGGCGTCCCTGGAAATGGGCGTGCACGGCAAGCTGGCGCCAATCCTCGAGTTCCTCGAGCAACGCTCGCTCTACGTCACGCGGCTGAAGCCCGAGGGAGTTCCCGCAGAAGTAGATGACCGGCTGACCGTCCGGGCGTCGAGGAATGTGAAACCGCTCCCGATAGGGGGCGAGTGCATCCGCCGCATCCAAGCCACGGGCGCACTCCAAGTCGGCGGCGTAGCTGACCGTATCGCTCATGAACTGCCCTTCGCGCCTGCGCGCTTGAACTGCTGCTCGTCGTAGCCCAAGAACTCTAGGGCCGTGCCCGCGAGCAAGCGCGCTCGCGTGGCAGGGCTCAGCTCCGACATGGATTCGATCATGCGCCCGGGGTGGTCCTCGCCGAGGGGATAGGGGTAGTCCGAGCCGAGCGCGAGCTTCTCCTCCCCGATTCGTTCCAGAAGGACCTGGAGCGCACGAGGATCATGGACCAGCGTGTCCAAGTAAAAGGACCCCAGGTACGACTGGGGGTTCTTCGCGCCATGGATCTGACACAGGTCTGGACGCGCGTGGTATCCCTTCTCTACGCGCGCGACGGTCCCGGGAAACGAGCCGCCGCCGTGCGCAAAACCGATCCGTAGCTTGGGCAGTCGGTCCAGGACCCCGCCGAAGATCAACGAACAAATCGCGAGCGAGGTCTCGGCGGGCATGCCGACCAACCACGCCAAGAAGTAGCTCTGGAGTCGATCCGCGCCGAACATCGCCCACGGGTGCACGAACACGCAGACCCCACGCTCCTCGGCTCGAGCGAGCACCGGGAACAGGTCGGGGTGATCCAGGTTCCGGCCATTGACGTTCGTGCCGATTTGGAAACCCGGGAATCCAAGCTCATCGACGCAGCGGTCGAGCTCGCGACAGGCCATTTCGGGATCTTGCAACGGTAGCGTGCCGAAGCCCGCGAAACGATGGGGATGCAACCGCACGAGGTCGGCGATGGGGTCGTTGAGGAGTCGTGCGAGATCGTGTCCTTGGTCGGGTGGGAGGTCGTAGCCAAAGAGCACGGGCACCGTCGACAGCACCTGAACATCGACGCCGTCGCGGTCGCAGTCCTCGAGACGCCGTTCGGGATCCCACGAGTTGTCGGTGATCTCCCGAAAGACTCGGTCCCCGATCATCATGCGAGCACAGCACGGCCGATGATGCTCGAGCCGGATGAGGCCCGGCCGCCCGTAGCGCGCGCTGAGATCGGGAAGATCGCGCGGCAGAATGTGGGTGTGCAGATCGATCTTCAAGCTGCTCCCTCCGCGGACGTTCCGGCCCAGGCTGGTTGCTTCCCACCCCGCCGCGGGGCCCCTGCGCGGGTCTAGCTGGCGAGCGGGGCGCGCCGGCCCGCCCGGCCACTCGGAGTCCCCACGCGCGGCGACAACCCACGGCCAGCGCCGCGGCCGCGAGCCCGCCGACAAGCACACAAGAGGCTTCCTGGATTCGACTTGGAGCACCGCAGGACGGTCGTATCCGGCCTCCCCAGCTGCCAGTCCGCGGGCGCCCAACGGGTCGGACGCCTGAATAGACCGCCTCGCGCGAAAGCGGTCAAGGTGCACCGAGGCAACCCGCGTTCAAGCCGGGGCCCTCGGGTCTCCGATGACTTGAGAAGGCGCGGCCGCTGTCCGGCCGATGTGTGCCCGCAGAACGTGCGAAGGAGCGCTCCCCGTGCCCGACAGGATTCGTGTCCTCCAGGTCATCACCCGCTTGGTCTGCGGCGGTGCCCAACGCATTGTCTTGGATCTCGCGGCCTCGCTCGACCCCGACGAGTTCGACGTCGTCCTCGCGACCGGAACTCAGGAAGGCAGCGAAGGATCCCTTTGGGACGAGGCGAGAAGCCTCGGAATCACGGTCGTCAAGGTGCCTCACTTGGTACGCGAGGTTGCGCCACTCCAAGACTATCTTGCGTTTCGCGAGCTACGCCGTTTGATCGCCGAGGAGCGCCCACAGATCGTGCACGCACACACCAGCAAAGCGGGGTTTCTGGGATGCGTCGCGGCGGCGCGCGAGCGAGTCCCGGGCGTGGTGTTCTCACCGCACGGCCACATCCTCGGCTCGGGAGCCAGGATCCCGGGCGTCCCTGCTCAGGGCCTGCGACGCAGGGTGCTCGCCGGACTCGCGCGGTATGGGGCCCGATGCGCCGATGTCGTCATCGCGCCCAATGATCACGAGCGCGAAGACGGCGTGCAGCTCGACATGTGGAGCCTGCGCCAATCCGTCACCGTGCCCAACGGCACGGACACGCGCCGCTTCGTCCCCTGGGATCGAGTCGAGGCGCGAAGGCGACTGGATAGCCACCTGCCTAGCGGCACTCCCTGCGTGGGAGTCGTTGCCCGTCTGACCGAGGAAAAGGGAGTCGATGTCGCCATCGAAGCGCTCGCGCGCATGCGCCGTGACGTACACCTGGTCATTGCCGGAGACGGTCCGCAACGCGAGCCGCTTGCGGCGCTCGTCCGGCGGCGCGGACTGGCCGCTCGCGTCACCTTTCTCGGCGTCGTCGGTGCCGTGGAGCGGTTGCTGCCGGGATTCGACGCGATCGCGATTCCCAGCCGCACCGAAGCGCACGGCATGATCGCGGCCGAAGCGCTCGCCTGCGAAGTCCCAGTGGTCGCCAGTGCAGTCGGCGGCTTGCGCGGGCTCGTGCAATCGGGAACCACGGGGCTACTCGTTCAGCCGGATGATCCCCAAGCCCTAGCGAGCGCGCTCGAGGAACTCTTGGACGAACCCGATCGCGCCCGCAACATGGGCCGCGCGGGCCGCTGCTTCATCGAAGAGATGTTCTCTCGAGACCGCATGGTGCAAGCCACCGAGCGCATCTACCGGCACCTCGCCGGTGCCCGCGCGGCCCACACAGCAGCCAAGCCCAGGGTTCGCGTTCCTGCCTGACCCACGGCACGGATTCCCGTCAGCCGGGGTTACACGGCAAACGACACGATACGCGGAGAACAGGGGGCTCGTTCGCCGCGACGTGCAAGCGCCCAGGGTCGATCTCGTGCCCGCCGCGAGAGTAGGGCCCGCCGGTCCGGTCTTGCCGGGTCCGGTCTTGCTTGGTCCGGCCCGCAAGGGCCGGGCCATCGAGAATGGCGACAACGCGCGGTTTCGGAGTCCCAAGCAGCCGCGCCGCAAGCCGTTGGCGCGTAGCTGTCACCGTTCTCCCCAAACAGAGCCCCGCCGTAGGCAGCCCCATTGCCCACCAGCGAACAACGCTCGATGCGACACGCCGACCATCGCCCGCCAAGTCGCCGAGCGCGACCGCACAGCCACCCCCGGAGACGCTCGGATTCCTAGTGAACGTGCAATTGACGATGGTCACATTCTCGACCCCTCGCCCCCAGATCGCCCCGCCCTCCTCGTTGCTCAGATGGTTCAGAAAGGTCCACTCAGCACCGGCGAGCCGTTCTACGGGCAGGCCGCGTTCGACGCGCAGAAGGTGCTATCCAGGGTCGGATCTGCGTCGCAGACGGTCGGCGGCGGGAGCGGGATGCTCGGGCCGCCGAAGAGTTCGGCGAGCAGGGCGACCGGGTCGGCGATATTGATCGCCCCGTCGTCGTTGGCGTCACACGCATCCTCACAGCTCAGGGTCGTGATCGTGCCGATGGGAAAGAGGAACGTCAGCCCGAACACCGCATCTGCGATGTTCTTGGTTCCGTCGGTGTTGCAATCGCCGCGGATGAAGGGACTCTCGCAGCCTACACCAGGCGGTGTGTTGGCGTAGTAGTGGACCTGGCCTTGGTTGTTGCCATTTGTGAACGGTTCACCGACCAGCACGTAACCGCCGGACAAGGCCAGGTCCTCCCCCAACCCTCCGCCGGCCTGCGTACCCGGTGGAACCAGGATCGATTCCTGACTCCAGCCCTGCGTCGTCGAGTAGCTGAAGTTGATGAGATCCCATCGACCTTCGGCAACCAACCGATTCGGACCGTCGAACGCGACCCGATACCCCATCGTCAGGCTCGACGGGGTCCGCACGAGCATCGCCTCCTCCTGCCAGACCGACGATCTGCGAAACACGTAGACCACACCACGATTGCAATCGCTGCCATTGGGGCCCGGCGGGCAACCGAAGTCCGCCCTCGGTGCCCCGACCGCGATCACGGTGCCCGAGATCGCCACGGACGTTCCGAACTCGGAGCGCTCGTAGGTGCAGTTGAAGTCCGAAGCCACCAGCATCTGTACTTCGACCCAGCTTCCCCCCAGGTACTCGAAAACGTACGCGGCCCCGCTGTCGCAGCTCGCGGGAGCACCTGCAGGCTCCACGCCACGAGCGCCGATCACCATCACACTACCGTCGATCGCCACGTCCGCGGCGAAGAAGTCGAACGCCGCGCGCTGACTCGCGACGAGCTTCTGCTGCTCCGTCCACGCCGCACCAACTTTCTCGAACACATACACGGCGCCCGAAGACTGCAGGCCTCCGTCGTGAGCGCTGGCCACGATCAGACGCCCTTGACTCAGTTTCACACGATTACCGAAGCACGAGAACGGCGGCGCGTCCGAGGGCGTCAACTGCGCCGTGAGGCTCCATTGACCATTCACGAGTTCGTACACCAGGACAGCGCCGGAAGAGGTGGCCGAGGCCGGCCAGCCGGGCGACCCGATCGCCACCACAGCGCCCTCGATGGCTACGGATTCGCCGAGGCTCGCGAAGCACGGCGGCGCTAGAGGGGGGACAAGTTCCCGCTGTACCCACGACCCAGCGACGAGTTCAAAAACGTACGCCCCGCCAGAGTTGAAGCAAGAACTTGCCGCGTCCGCGTCTCGAAGGGGGGCTCCGACAACACAACGCCCTGCCGCGAGGGCCACTGCGCGACCGAACCCCAACCCGGGAGCCAGATCCAGCGGCACCGGAGCCGGCAGGTAGCACTGGCCCTCGGCCAGACTTGCCCCCAGATGCAGCACGGCTGCCAAAACCAAGCCTGCGACCGACCGATCGAACCGCTTCGGCTTCATAGCAACCTCCTTCCGCTTACTGGTGTTCGTACGCGCCCATGTCGATCGTCCCATTGAATCGAGGCTTACTACTCAGATCCACGTTGAGGATGGTGGGGTCGATCGCGAGCGCTGCCGTCCAGCCCGCGTCCAAGCCGAAGTCGATACAGGGAGAAACGGCCTGCAGCCTGAAGTTCGTGCTGCTCTTGAACTTCGGGTCCAGGTTGATGTTCCCGGTGCCAACGATGCCCTGCTCGTTGTCGCTGTAGCGCACGTCGAAAGTCATGTTGGCCGGGGGCGCAGTCGAGTGCTCGTGCACCGACGGGTTGACCTGGGTACCGTTGAAGTACAGGATCTCATTGTAGAGGATGAGGTCGACGTTGTCTGACGACCCGACGGCCCGACGGCCCTCAGCGTGATAGCTCGATCCGAGTTGTTGGCGATGTTGTTGCTCGCTCCGTGCCTCCATCCTCGTTGCTCAGATGGTTCAGAAAGGTCCACTCAGCACCGGCGAGCCGTTCTACGGGCAGGCCGCGTTCGACGCGCAGAAGGTGCTATCCAGGGTCGGATCTGCGTCGCAGACGGTCGGCGGCGGGAGCGGGATGCTCGGGCCGCCGAAGAGTTCGGCGAGCAGGGCGACCGGGTCGGCGATATTGATCGCCCCGTCGTCGTTGGCGTCACACGCATCCTCACAGCTCAGGGTCGTGATCGTGCCGATGGGAAAGAGGAACGTCAGCCCGAACACCGCATCTGCGATGTTCTTGGTTCCGTCGGTGTTGCAATCGCCGCGGATGAAGGGACTCTCGCAGCCTACACCAGGTGGGGTGTTGGCGTAGTAGTGGACCTGGCCTTGGTTGTTGCCATTTGTGAACGGTTCACCAACCAGCACGTAACCGTCGGACACGGCCAGGTCAAACCCCAAACCTCCGCCGACCTGCGTACCCGGTGGAACCAGGATCGATTCCTGACTCCAGCCCTCCGTCGTCGAGTAGCTGAAGTTGATGAGATCCCGTCGACCTTCGGCAACCAACCGATTCGGACCGTCGAACGCGACCCGATACCCCATCTCCAGGCTCGATGGGGTCCGCACGAGCATCGCCTCCTCCTGCCAGACCGACGATCTGCGAAACACGTAGACCACACCACGATTGCAATCGCTGCCATTGGGGCCCGGCGGGCAACCAAAGTCCGCCCTCGGTGCCCCGACCGCGATCACGGTGCCCGAGATCGCCACGGACGTTCCGAACTCGGACCCCTCGTGGGTGCAGTTGGCATCCGAAGCCACCAGCATCTGTACCTCGACCCAGCTTCCCCCCAGGTACTCGAAAACGTACGCGGCCCCGCTGTCGCAGCTCGCGGGCGCACCTGCAGGCTCCACGCCACGAGCGCCGATCACCATCACACTACCGTCGATCGCCACGTCCGCAGCGAAGAAGTCGAACGCCGCGCGCTGGCTCGCGACGAGCTTCTGCTGCTCCGTCCACACCGCACCAACTTTCTCGAACACATACAAGGCGCCCGAAGACTGCAGGCCTCCGTCGTGAACACTGGCCACGATCAGACGCCCTTGACTCAGTTTCACACGATTACCGAAGCACGAGAACGGGGGCGCGTCCGAGGGCGTCAACTGCGCCGTGAGGCTCCATTGACCACTCACGAGTTCGTACACCAGGACCGCGCCGGAAGAGGTGGCCGAGGCCGGCCAACCGGGCGACCCGATCACCACCACAGAGCCCTCGATGGCTACGGATTCGCCGAGGTAAGCGAGACACGGTGGCGTCGGAGCTGGCATGAGGTCCTGCTGGATCCACGTCCCGGAGACGAGTTCGAATACGTATGCCCCCCCGGAAAGGAAACATCCGGGTCCGCCGTCTCGAAGGGGGGCTCCGACAACACAACGCCCTCCCGCGAGGGCCACTGCGCGACCGAACCCCAACCCGGGAGCCAGATCCAGCGGCACCGGAGCCGGCAGGTAGCACTGGCCGTCGGCCAGACTTGTCCCCAGATGCAGCACGGCTGCCAAAACCAAGCCTGCGACCGACCGATCGAACCGCTTCGGTTTCATAGCCACCTCCTTCCGCTTACTGGTGTTCGTACGCACCCATGTCGATCGTCCCATTGAATCGAGGCTTACTACTCAGATCCACGTTGAGGATGGTGGGGTCGATCGCGAGCGCTGCCGTCCAGCCCGCGTCCAAGCCGAAGTCGATACAGGGAGAAACGGCCTGGAGCCTGAAGTTCGTGCTGCTCTTGAACTTCGGGTCCAGGTTGATGTTCCCGGTGCCAACGATGCCCTGCTCGTTGTCGCTGTAGCGCACGTCGAAAGTCATGTTGGCCGGGGGCGCAGTCGAATGCTCGTGCACCGACGGGTTGACCTGGGTACCGTTGAAGTACAGGATCTCATTGTAGAGGATGAGGTCGACGTTGTCTGACGACCCGACGGCCCTCAGCGTGATAGCTCGATCCGAGTTGTTGGCGATGGTGTTGTTCGCTCCGTTGACCACGCACCTCTGCCCCGTCGAAGACTCGGACTCGAGCGACAGCACGCAACGACGGTCGTCCACGTTGGGTGACGTGAGGTCTCTGACCAGATTCCCGTAGAGCAGATTGTTCACGAACAGGAAATCCGAGTCTTGATCCTCGGCCCTGAGGACGACGGCAGATCCACGCCCGACGTTCGCGGCGCTCCCCGTCGCGGAATTCGACGAGAACGTGTTGTGGCAAATGGTAATGCTGTCATCGGGGAAGTCCCACGCAAACAGAGCCCCGCCGTAGGCCGCCCCATTGCCCACCAGCGAACAACGCTCGATGCGACTACGCCCACCCTCGCCCGCCAAGTCGCCGAGCGCGACCGCGCCGCCGCCCCCGGAGACGCTCTGATTCCCAGTGAACGTGCAATTGACGATGGTCACATTCTCGACCCCTCGCCCCCAGATCGCCCCGCCGTCCTCGTTGCTCAGATTGTTCAGAAAGGTGCACTTGTCGAACGTCCCGCCTCCGCAAGTAATGGCGATGGCGCCGCCCGCGTCCGCTGGATCATGCGTGGCGTCATTGCCAACAAAGGTGCAAGCCGTAAAGACGGGTTGCGGATACTCGTTGGCGATTGCGCTCGAGCAGTCCTCGTCGTCAGCGAGCGCGGCGTAGATCCAAACAGCGGCACCGACTCCCCGGTTGTTCGCATTCTCGAAGGAGTTGGTGCTGATGGTGCAACCGTCGAACGTCGGATCACAGTTCCAACCGATCTGAACTCCTGCGCCACCGTAGAACGGCCCCAGGGTACTCTGGACGTTGCCGGTGATCTCGCAGTTCACGAAGCGAGGGCTCGATCCACGCTGGTGATCGCCGTTGAGACCACCGGCGGGGTGAATCGTGACCCCGCCGACCGTGAGTGGCCGCCAGTCACGAATGATGAACCCTTGGATCCGGGTGTCGCTCGACTGCCCGCCCTCGATGAACACGCCTGCGCAACACTCGGTCGCGTGCCCTTCGATATAGGCCTTTGCGTTCGCTGGCACCCCCCACGCTGTCGCGGTCCACGAGTTGTCATGGACGATCTCGACATCGAGGTCGAGGTGATCCGCGCTCGTCATCTCGATGTTGTTGTAGGAGCCGCCGGCCACGCGGATGACATCGCCGGTGCTGGCTGCGTCGATCGCGTCCTGGATCTCTTTGTATGGGGCCGATGAGTCGCCTGGCGCCGGCGGCGACAAAGCAGGGATGATCGTGTCGCGATCGATCCAAACATAGAGCGTGACTGCAGAGACGGGAGTCGAGACGGCGAGACTAACGACGATCACAGAGAGAGAGAGAGAGAGAGAGAGAGAGAGAGAGGACGCATCGATTCACCTCCGCAAAGACGGGTTTTTCGACGAACGCCTGGGAGCCCTCGAAGTGAGCGCGTGGGATCCACGACTCACGTGCCAGTAGGCTACAACGGGTATCCCACTTCGCAAAGCTCAAAGTTTGAGGGGGGGCTCTGTTTCATACGCCTGGGAGGCTGTCGGAACCCGCCTTCGACCCGCGCCTTCGACCCGCGAGTTAGCGGGGATGCGTCGGTCGGACGACGCGAGCCGCAGTCGCATTGGGTCGAACCGTCGAGCCGAGCATCTCTCGAAGAACGGGGAGGACAAGCGCTGCGTCTGGCTCGACCGGAGGCGCGGGGGAGACGGTGACAGCGACTCGCCATCGCCTCCCACTTTCGCCATTTGTGCCGGCGAAGTCGACTTCCCTTGCGGACCGCTGACCGCATGTGGACAGCAGCCCGTGCCTGGCGAAGATCTCCCCCACTCCTTGCACGGGAGGTCGAGCTTGAGTCGTTCTCGCTCGCGCCGGCCGAACCGGCGTCAACGGCTCCGGCACGTGAAGCCGCGGGTTCCACTGACTTGGTCATCAAGAAGGCCAACGACGACTTGATGCTCCTCCTGGCCACACCCTAGATCGTCGAGCTTCTCCTGTACACCATGATCCTCGAGGCCTTCGCCACGGGATCCTCGTCCACGCATTCTTGCCCGAGTGGCCCCGCGCGAGGGCCGGGCCATCGAGGACGCAACGCGCGGTTCCGGAGTCCCAAGCAGCCGCGCCGGACAAGGTTGGCGCGTAGCTGTCACCGTTCTCCCGCGGCGCTTCCGCTGAAGAATTGCGGGCAAGAGTCGGGCATGTCCCGGTCGACTGGGCGCGTCTGGTCCAACCAGCTCTTCCAACGGCGTCGAACCGACGCCCTCAACTCGCCGTGGTATGGGACTCGCGACGTACCGCCGCCATCGCCTCACGCAGTCGCTCCGGTTCTTGCTCCTCGGCCCGGCGCAGAAATCGCTCGATCGATTCCCGGCTGGCGAAGTCTCCGGGCCGCCACGCCGCGAGCACCGGGTCGGCCGGGCCGATCGGCGCGACCTCGATGTACTTGTTGTTGAAGAACTTCACCATCGCCTCGGCGCTCTGCCAGGCCGCTCGCTCGTCGTCGAAAAACTTCTGTGGCACGTAAGTCAGCGAGCCATTCATCGCCACCGGGAAGGCCGTGTGCAGAATCTTGCCGTTCACCGGCAGTTCCTCTTCGATCACGACGTAAACGACGTAACTGCGGTCCTCGAGATCGTTCCAGAGTCGCACGTAGAGGCGGTCGGCCTCCCAATCGACCTGATAGCGAAGCTTGATCGACTCCTCCTTCGGTTCGCGATGCTCACCTTCCCACGTCTGCCCGCTTTGCTGAAGATAATCCTCCGGGATCAGCCCATCCGACACGACGTTCGTTGCCAGGCCGAGGTCTTCGTTCGAAAGTGGCTTCATGGGTCCCGAAGGCAGGTTCTGAGGAAACGCACTCAACGGCACCTTCTTCTTCGGCGCAACCATTCCCCCCTGCCAGCCCGCGCCGCGCAATTCCGCGGCAATGACTTCGAAATCCTCCGCAAGCGAGAACGGCGGCCTGACCGGGATCCACCAATCAAAAGTGTGCGCCATCATCTGGACGTCGCCTTCGAGATGGATCCCGCGATCGCGGGGGCTCGACGTCCACGTATCGAGCAACGCTTTCCTCGACAGCGATAGTCCCGCTTGCTCGCGGATCACGAGCTTCAAGAAGCTGGGATTCGCCTGGTCGGCCTCGTATTCCGGCGAGTGGAAGTCTCTGTACGCAGGCTCGCGCCAGTACTTCCCGTTGCGGATCGAGTGCAACGTCCGGAGTGCGATTCTGTATCTCATCGGCCGCGCGCGCTTGATCGGCTGAGTATGGATCGCGAGGACCGCGTTGCACCTTTGCAGCTCGCGACTGGCGCTCGAAGTGATCACCCCAGTGAACACAATCGGCTCGCTCGAGACCGTCACGGTCACTCGCGGCTGCGGCTCGCGGAAGAGCATGGCCGGGTGTCCGGACACCGTCTGGCTCCGATCCGGCGCGGTGAATTCATTCCGGAAGAGCGTTGCGAGCTGCAGCAGCTCGGTGTAGCCACTCATCGCGACCAGATCGGCGAAGTCCTTCTCCGCCTGCGCGTTCGCCGCGGCCGCGCACTCCTCCGGGTTGGTGATCTTCATGTTCCCGAACGGATCGGGTTCCAGAGTGGCGGGCGGAATCCAGCGCACGTCCATGCCGGCGCGCTTTGTGGGCTGCGGCCAGCCAAGGTACTCGGCATTCCACAGTGCGTCGAAGAACGGTCGAAAAAAAACGTCGTCGTGATAGCGCAGATCGAGCGCGCCGACCGCCCAGAGGTTGCAGTGCGGCGAGATCTTGGGCGTCTGGGTGACGACTTCAAACACGCCGTCGACTTGCTTCTTCACCCATTCGATGTAGTACGGCGGGATCATCACCGGCCACGCGAAGTGCTCAGCCTTGTAAACCGTTCGCGCGAGCACGTGCTCGCGCATGCTTTGCGCGAGATCGTCAATTTTTGTTGCGAAGTTCCGAACGTGGTCGCGAAAGAGGCCTGTGCTGCGGTACTCCGGCTCGATCCCGCGGATGCACAGAAGGTAAGTCTCCGCCGCCCATGAAGCCAGCGGTACCATCAGTCGGTGATCGAAGTGCAGCGAACTGTCCGGGGGCAGCGGTATGTGCACAGGAGCCGCGCCCGCCGCGAGCGGCTGCGTATGGAGGAAGTGCGTGATGCCAGCCCAGACGTTTTGGTGGCTCTTTCGGTCGAAGAGAGTCATCCAAGTCTGCTTGTCAAGCAGTAGCGCAACTCCCTTGACGTGCGTCGTGTGCTGGGCGAGCAGCGTAGTACGATCGTTCTCGAGCTGCGCGAGCGTCGGGTTCGTGTGCTGGAGCACGTTGACATAATTGCGGACGTCTGAGCTGAAGTTCTCGAGTGCGATCCGGCCATCGCGCAGATCCTTCGTTTGGATGAGATCGGCGATCGCCTTCACGGTCTTGTCGAGCTCGTCGAAGCGCTGCTTGACCAACTCCTCTAGCGCATTTGGCCCATCCTTCAGCAGTCCGAAGAACTTCGCGACATCCGCTGCAAACCCGACCACAGCCAAGACCGGCGCGACGACGCCCGCGATCTTCGCCACGACAGCGAGGATGCCGAGAACTCTCGCAGCACCTGCCGCGTCTCCGAGGAAGCCTGTGAGCTTCGCGACGACATCGGGTTTCTTGTCGATGTCCTTGAGCGCCTCCTTCACTTCTTTGAGCACGTCTCTGATCTTCTTCGGATCGACGGGAAGTTGGAATGGCGCTTCGTAGATGGGCGTTTGCGGCGGCGGCTCCTGGTGCAGGTTGCCGGCGCTGTCCATGTAGAGCCCGCCGCCGAGATGGAGAGCAAAAGGAATGTCGCTCACAGACGTGCTCCGTTGAGTAGGGGCGCTTGCCCCGCCGACTCGAATGACGTGATATTCTGGAGCCTCTCAACCACCCCCACGAGCTATCCCATTGAATGCGCCCGACGGGGGGACGGGGGTTTGCCGAAGAGCGGCTCGTCGTGCGTTTATCACAGTCCCGTTCCGCGCGCAAGCAGGCTGATCGACCGGGAAGACGACGACAGCGACTCGCCATCCCCTCCCACTTTCGCCACTTGTGCCGGCGAAGTCGACTTCCCTTGCGGACCGCTGACCGCATGTGGACAGCAGCCCGTGCCTGGCGAAGATCTCCCCCACTCGTTGCACGGGAGGTCGAGCTTGAATCGTCCTCGCTCGCGCCGGCCGAACCGGCGTCGACGACTCCGGCACGTGAAGCCGCGGGTTCCACTGACTTGGTCATCAAGAAGGCCAACGACGACTTGATGCTCCTCCTGGCCACACCCGAGATCGTCGAGCTTCCGCTGTACACCATGATCCTCGAGGCCCTTTCGCCACGGGATCCTCGTCCACGCCTTCTTGCTCGAGTGGCCCCGCGCGAGGGCCGGGCCATCGAGGACGCAACGCGCGGCTTCGGAGTCCCAAGCAGCCGCGCCGGAAAAGGTTGGCGCGTAGCTGTCACCGTTCATCATTCAGGACAAGGTTGGCGCGTAGCTGTCACCGTTCATCCGTCGGCGCGCAGGTGGCGCGGAGGTGGCGTGGCGGCCGCGGTGTGGCGGTGCCGAGGGCCGCGCGCGGGCGATGCGGACAGGCTGTCCGCGCTCCCAGGGCGTGCCGGGGCGTTGAATGGGCGGTCGGTCTGCGGATGCGTCGCGGGGGTGAATGGGCGGAAGGTGAAGAGAAGAGGGAGACGGGACTGCACGTGCCATGCATCGAGACCGCTCACCCGTAGGCGAGTGGCGCGGAGGTGGCGTGGCGGCCGCGGTGCGGCGGTGCGGGGGGCTAAAGCGCGCGGGCGATGCGGACAGGCTGTCCGCGCTCCCAGGGCGTGCCGGGGCGTTGAATGGGCGGTCGGTCTACGGATGCGTCGCGGGGGTGAATGGGCGGAAGGTGAAGATGACAGGGGGGACGGACTGAACGCTCCATGCGTTCAGAACGCTCACCAGCACGCGAGTGGCGCGGAGGTGGCGATGCGGTCGCCATGGTCACGCTGGTTCTGGAGCCCTGCACCATGAACCCGCCGCTGCGCGCCGGCCGCGTCGCCCAGCCCCTTGCACAAGCGTGGTCGAGAAGCGTTGTGCGCCCCCCGCTGGAGGCCTAACATGCCG
This sequence comes from Planctomycetota bacterium, assembly GCA_050246115.1. Lineage (GTDB taxonomy): Bacteria > Planctomycetota > UBA8108 > UBA1146 > JAJFFE01 > JBFWWP01. The sequence goes on along the minus strand of JBFWWP010000017.1, from coordinate 60,268 downwards.
GCATGGCTACCACCGACTCCAACTCCATCCCGGCCGACGCCAGTGGGTTCCGGGAGCGTGATTTTGCGTTGTATCGTCCGGAGCTGCAGCGCAACGAAGAGTACAACGACGCCCGGTTGGTCGTGCGTCGGCGCCTCGACGCCATCGGCAAAGCTGCCTGCGCGGCGCTTTCGTCGAAGGAAGTGTCGCTGACCTCGCGGGCGAGCCTGCACCACCCCTACACGTTCAACGGCTACAAGGTCAGCTCTCAGTGCGTCTATCTCTCGCGCGGCGACAAGGAGCGCAAGGAGATCAAGCGCATCCTGGGAGTCGAACTCGGCAAGGATCTCGACCAGAATTTCGTGCACGTGCTCCTGGTCCTCGAGATCTACCAGCATGGCCTGGAGGTCGCACTTCGCATCCACAAGGACGCTTGGTGGGATGGCGAGAACTTCAAGCGTCGTCTCAAGGAAACCGTGAACCGCGAGGAGTTGGCCCGAGTGCTGCGCGCCTTGCCCGAGTACGGGCTGCGCATCGATGAGCACCGCAAGGTCCATCCGTGCGAGACCATGTCGCCGCAGGAACTCGCCGAGATCTGTCAGTTCTACACCCCTGGACAGCACTGGTTGCACCTGTCGCGCGACTTCGACTGTGAGGATCCCTTCGTCACCGATCCGGGGTTCCTGGAGCGTGTGATCGCTGAGTTCCGGCGCTTGCTGCCGGTGTACATCCTCGCGCGGTGGAGTGCGGACAACAACCGGCTGTTCGGTTGAGCGCGAGCGCAGCATGAGCGACGCCGCGAACCGTCCCCCTCGGCTGCAACTCAAGACCCTGCAGCTGCCAGGTCTACCGGATCTGATCGAGATCCCACCCGACGGATTGACCTTCGGGCGCAGTGCCTCCGCGACCATCGCGTTCAGCACTACGCAGTTCCCCAACGTCTCCGGCGAGCACGCGCGCATCGTCGAAGATCCGCTCGGCGAGTTCTACCTCGAGGACCTCGGTTCCAAGAATGGGACCCTCGTCAACAACCGCCCGGTTCGACGACACCGTCTCGTGAAGGGTGACGTCATCCAGCTGGGCTTGCGTGGCCCCTGTATGGTGGCCGTGCTGCCGGGCGATCTGTCGGAGACGGTCGCACTGCATGCGGACATGGCTCAGCCTTCGTCGCAAGTCGGGGCCACGACGATTCGACGCCTGAAACGGGCGATCGGCATGCTCGAGCAAGTCGAAGGCGCGCACGAGGAGATCCATCGCCGGAGCCGACGCAATCTGCTGCTGCTCATGACGATCGCCATCGTGGGGGCGCTTGCGATCGGCGCTAGTTTCGGCCTCCTGTGGCAACGGCTACGCCAGCAATCGCGCGATAGCGCGTCGGCACTGTCGCGCCTGCGGCAGACGTTGGACGAAGGCCAACAGGAACAGCACCGTCGCCTGGACGCAGAGAAACAGCGCTTGGAGGGCGAGACGCAAGGATTGGCGCGTGAACTCGCGGCCAAGGAAGCCGAACTAGACCTGAAGATCGCAGCCGGCGCCACCGCTTCTCAGGACGAGCTCCAGAAGTTGCGCGAGCAACTCCGGGAGACCGAGTCGCGGCTGCGCGAGACTCGAGAGCGGCTCGACAAGTTCAAGCCCATCGACCTCGAGCGCGAGAGCCTCGCGCGACGGGAACGACTCGTGGAGATTCGTCGCGCAGTCGTGTTCCTCGAGTGCGAGTTCCACTTCCGAGAACGCGACTCGGGCCGTGAACTTCACATCCAGGACAAAGACGGAGAACCGATTCCGACCCTGGAGTCGGAAGGACACCCCTTCTTGACGCGCGGGTTCGGCTCCGGCTTCTGCATTTCGCCGGCTGGCGACATCCTGACCAACGCCCACGTGGTGCACCTCCGCGGGCCCGAGGAGATCGTTCGCGTCCGCGAATGGGAGCTCGAGCCGACGCTGGCACAGCTGCACGTGGTGTTCACCGAGTCCGACATACGGCTGCCGGCGGAGGTCGTGCATCTCGCCGAGGAAGGCGACGAAGACCTGGCGCTGATTCGTATCGCCCCGTTCGCTGGCATGCCGTTCGTTGCCGACTTCGACGTGAACGCGCTGCTCCCACCCCCCGGGTCGCCAGTCTATGTGTTCGGATTTCCGCTCGGGAGCCACGCGCTTCAGGACCGGGACGTCCGTGCCTCGACCTTCGCCGGCATCGTGAGTCGTCACGTGCGCCACTACTTCCAGGTGGACGCAGCGATCTACCCCGGCAACAGCGGCGGGCCGGTGGTCGACGAACGTGGGCGCGTCATTGGCATAGCGAGTGCCACCCAGACCCTCCCCGGGAAGGATGATCTGGCCGACTCGATGGGGTACGCCATCCCGATCGGGTCGGCGAGCAAGGTCTGGCCACCGCCGGGCCCCAAGTGATTCGGAGCCGGTGTGGACGCATGACTCGCGAGCGCAGGGTCAGCGGCGGTGAAAGTAGTACCACTCCCCCAACAGGCAGAGTAGCGCCAGGGCGATCAACCATGGCCAGAGATCGGCGACTCGGGTCGTGCTCCGGACCTGTGCCCCTTCGACCGCCCGGCCCGAGATCGCGAGGCTGGGGCGCGGCGTGATGTCGGACTCCTGCGGCACGAGTAAGTTGACGGGAATCACGCGCGACGACTCGACGACCGCGCCATCCTCACCGCGCTCCTCCCAAGCGACCTCGTACGGTCCCAGGATTTCGGTCTCGGTGTAGCGTAGCCAGCCCTGGGCGTCACCGCTGCGTTCCACTCGGGTGCCGTCCGGCGCGCGGATGCGAAACGGCGTCGTGCTCGCGGGCGCGCGAACCGACAGCAGTTCCTCGCTGCGGACCGTCGCCTCGCGCTGAAGATCACTCTCGGCGAGGAACATGAGCGCGTTGTAGAGAAACAGCGAGTAGCCCAGATCGGTGTGCCACGTCGACTGCAGCGAGTCGAAGGCGACCGTGATCCCACGACTGGTCGCCGTGCGAAAGCTCGAGATGAGGGCGCCGCCGGCGATCTCGACCAAGGCCGTCGTGTTCGGTGCCGGCGGCAGCACCCAGGACTCCGCGATCTGGAACGTGTTGTAGTTCAGGAAGCGATTCACCGGATGCGTGCGATCCCAGGAAACGACCTGGGGCAACGAACGTACGACCGGCGGTTCGAGCCAGATGCCTGGCGGAATCGCACCCACGAACAGGTGTCCGGTCGCGACCTCGGGGAGCTGAGTCGGTGCCGCACGCTCCCAGACGATCACGTCGGGAGGCGCACTGCCGCGGCGGAGTTCGGCCTCGATCTCGCCGACGGGGACCGTCGTCAGCCGGAGAAGGGGAATCGACTCGAGCCCCGCGTCCAGCAGGAAGTTTGGCTCCCCGGTGCGCCAAACGCGAAGCTCCCGCTGCGGCTCCACGTTCACCCAGGCTCGATCATCCGCTGCGAGAGAGTCGGCGTCATCGGCTTCCCACACCACCTCGATGAGCCCGGCGCCGCGCGCCTCGAACGATTGGTTCCAGCGTTCGCCCGGCGGGATGTCCGCCTCCGCCGCACGCATGACCGTCTCCTGCTGAACGATCGACACGAAGCCGTGCACGGCTTCCGAACCGAAGTTGCGAACCTCGACGAACACTTGGGGCAGCCCGGACCCACTCAAGTCCAGCCGCGTCGAGAGTGCCACGACCCCGGCATTCGGCTGCGGGGTCCCGACCGGGCGATAGTCGATGGGAAGCGCCACCTCGCCGGTTCCCCAGGGCGGCACCGCGCCGTCGGAGAAGATGACCGCACGAGCGTCCGGGAGGTTGCGCGCGATCGACAGCGCGAGTTCCATGGCTTCGTCGAGACGGGTCGCCGCCCCAGAGACGCGCTGGTCGCGGATCGCGTCCTCCACGAGACCGAGTTCTTGGGTCACAGGGGTAACCGCGCGCGCGCGAACCGCGAAACGAATGAGCACCGCGCTCTCGCCATCGGGAATCGCTTGCACGTACTCACGCGCTGCATCCTGCGCGAGCTCGAGACGTGTGCGACCGTTCTCGACGGTTCCCATGCTCGCCGAGGTGTCGAGGAGCAAGAGATGCGTGCGTCCGTAGAAGAGCTGGCTCTCGTAGCGGGGCTCGGCCAACGCCCCGACCAGGATCAAGATGACGAGGATCTGCAGCAACAGCAGCAGGCTCTTGCGCAAACGCTGAAAGGGCGAGTTGACGCGACGGTCCTGGAGGGCACGGGCCCAGAGGAGGGTGCTCGAGACGATGACCCGCTCGCGCTGGAGCTTGAGGAAGTAGAGTAGGATCACCATCGGGATCAGCAGCAGAAACCAGAACGCCGAAGGGTTCGCCCAGGTCATGGGTCGACCCCCGCGTCCCTGGCACGCGCTTCGGGTGGAGCCCGCCGAATCCCCCCACCACGGTTTGGGTCGCGGAACCTCACTGGAGGAGCCCCCGCATCCGAAGGTATCCGAGCACGAGTTGCTCGAACGGGGTGGAGGTCACGGCGAACAAGGGCACGATGCGCCGCTTGCTGCACGCCTGTTGCACCCCGGCGCGGAACGCCGCTACCGTGGCCCGATAGCTCTCGAGCAGGCGTCGATCGACTGAGATTTCGGAGGTGGCACCATCCTCCGAGTCCACCAGACGGAGGTCGCCACGCACCTGCGGATCCACTTCCTCGGGTGCCAGCACGTGGATCAAGAAGCTGTCGGCGCGGCCGCCGGCGATGGTGCGCAGCGCGGACTCGTAACCCGCGGGGTCGAGCAGGTCCGAGATCAACACGATCAGTCCGCGCGAACGCGAGGTGTGGGCGAATCCCGAGAGCGACCGGGCGAGATCCGTCGCCTCCCCGGGCGTCTCGAGCAAGTCCTCGAGGTAACGAAACAGCCGCGGGGCGTTACGACGTCCGCGCACCGGGCGAAACGGTGCGCGCAACTCACCGGCGAACGGGTAGACGCCGACCCGATCGTCCCCGGACAGAGCGATGTAGGCGAGCGACGCCGTGACCTGAAGAGCGTAGCGGAGCTTTTGCGGGTGACCGTACGCCATGGACCGAGAGACGTCGACCACGATGCTGACCGTCAGATCCTCCTCCTCGTGAAACAACTTCACGAAGAGGCGCTCGAGGCGTCCGTAGATGTTCCAATCCAAGTAGCGGAGGTCGTCCCCCGGAACATAGTCGCGATAGTCGGCGAACTCATTGGAGTACCCCCGACGACGCGAGCGTCGTTCTCCGCGCGTCTGCCCGACCAGCGTCGAACGCGCCACGAGCGTCAAGCGCTCGATGTGGGCCAAGAACTCGGGGTCGAGAAGTGAACCCTTCGCGGCGACCAACGGACCTCGATCCTGGAACCTCGGTGACGAAACTCCTGGTGTCAGCGTCGTCGGGCATTGTGCCGCAAACCGTCGTTCCGCGAAACCCGACCCCCGGATTCCCCGGACTTCCGAGCGACGTGCCGCCTGGTGCGCTCACCCGCGGATCGAAGCGTCCACTCGCGCTACTGCCCCTGCATGTCTTTGGCGAGTGCGTCCAGGAACTCAGCGAGGCGCTGCTCGGTCAACGCGTGCTCGGTTTCGACTCCGAAGTCGAAGTCGACGTAGTCGTTCGGGTCAGGCGCTTTCCCGAGCGCGCGGTAGAGCAATCGCGACTCCAGGTGGGCGAGCTTGGCGAGTTGGACGTAGGCATGCAACAAGTACTGCTTTCGATCCGGGTACTTGGCTGGAAAGGGGACCGCCGCCGGGTCGCGGTAAGGTTTCCAGAGATTCGGCAACTCGACGTCCACGAAGCGGCGCCATTTGCGGAGGTCGAGATTGCGCGCAGCCAGGGGCCGGGCCGAAGCGAACAAGGCGTGCTTGCGGGTCGCTTCCACGCGGCTGAGGCTGAGCCGGGGAGGCTTACCCCGAGCGGACGCCGCGACCCACTGGACGAGATCGCGGCTCGCCTTGCACTCGGCCAGTGCGGCCTCGTAGAAGACGCGGATCGCATCCTCCTGGACTCGCTCTGAGTCGGGATCTCCGACGTACACGGCCAAGTGCATCTTCGGAGGGAGCTCACCGGGAAGCGGATCGGGAAGTCCCTCACGAAACCGCGCGAGCACTTCGGGCGCTGCGGAGTAGACCCGCCAGGCGAGCTGAATCTTGTACCAGCCGCTGTAGAGTTGGCCGAAGGGAAACTCGATCTCACCAATCACGTCGTCGCCGGCGTACGAGAACAACGTCTCTTGCACGATATGATCGCCGCCGCCGAGCAAGCGCACCACGAGATCGGTCGCCGGGGGCAAGCGAGTGCTCCCGAACACGCGGACGCGGCAGCTCTCCGACCCAACTCCGCGTTCGAAGACAACTGCGCGAGCCAGAATCAGGTCAACGGAAGGACCGCTCGGGGGCAGTACCTCGAGCAACGATGGGTTCACGAGGACGCGCCGGTGGCCGGGGGGCACATCCAAGCGAAACAGGGTTTGGCCTTGCCCATGGACCAGGCGCAGCGGCAACTCGGTCGGCGATGCGCTGAAGGCGAACTCGCCAAGCGAGGTCGTCCACACCGGCCGCTCTCCGGAAACACCCCGCAGGGAGAGCTCGTGCCCGCCCAGCTCCCGGCGAGCACTGGACCGCAGAGTCCCGCAGAACTCGAGCGCCGCTTTGGCAGCGGAGTGATCCGCGGCACCGGGAAGCGCGTCGAGCGACGGCGACGCTTCGGGTTCCGTCGCCGTGCGCACCGGTGGCGGGGACTCGACCGTCGGCACTATCGACGGCGACTCGAGGCGACGCGGTTTCGTGACTTCGTCGGTCGGGGTGGGGGGCACGGGTTCGAAGGTGTACTCCACGACGACGATCGGAATCGCGATCGCGAGGAGCAACAAGGCCAAGAGCATACGCAGTCGCATGACTCCCCCAATCACACCGGTCGGGGCAGCGCCGCGCCGGTAACTCGGGACCCGCCCCACGCGGCCCCGACCCCGGCGAGGCACAGATCCGGCAGGCACAGATCCGGCAGGCCCAAATCGAGCCCGACCCACGCGGACGCCCTGCGACGCACCGCGTCAGGAAAGACGGGTCCGCGAGTCGACTGTAACACGGCCAATGCGAAATTGCGTCGAGACCGTGCCTTCCGGAGTTCGCTGAAGTCGGACTGGCCCCGGGCCGGCGACCGATGCTCGTACCCGTGCTTGCGAATCGCAGCGTTGACAGGCGCGGAGCGGTCGGGCCGCGAGGGGGGGAAGAACGGTGCGTCCTGGGGGCGGTCTCGGTGGCGGGCCAAAGCGCAGAGGGCGAAAAACGGAGCGCAGGCCCGAGTCGCCGATTGTGGCTTGGTTCCGGCGAGCCGAGGCTGCGCTCGTGCGGTCGCCGTCACTCCGTCGGGGTGCGACTCCGCCCCCAATATTCGACCAGGAAGCCCGTGCCATACGCGAGCTCGGTTCCGAGACGAATCCATTGGAGGGTCAAGATCGAACGAGCGATCCGCCACGGATAACTCGCGACCCGGCGCAAGAACGGCACCCGCTCTCGAAACTGGTTGCCGCAGTACCCGTCGCTCAAGCTGTAGATCCGCTCCGGGAAGTGCTTCTGCGCGAACGCACTGCCGCGCCCGTTGCGGTAGTACATCCGCAAGACGTCGACGAAGCGGTCGGGAAGCGGATGACTGATCGGTGAGTTCGGTGCGATGACGACCCGGAGCCCGGCACTCCGTACCTTGTGCCGCAGCAGCGGATCGAGTCCACGAATCAACTGCTCGTCCTCGCCGCCGATCGCGAGAAAGGTCTCGCGACGCAACGCAAGACACGGGTGCTGCACCATGTCCGAGTCGGTCACTCGATCGACGATCGGAAAGAAACGGCGTGGCACTTGGTGGCAGGCCGCCCGCTGGAACCAGCTCGCCCCTTCGGAAACCACCGTGCTCGCGCCGACGAGACCGAGACTCGGGTCCGAGTTCAGCGTGTCGACCAGATTCTCGAGCAGCCGCGGTGTGCGGACTTCCGTGTCATCGTCCATGGTCACCACGATCTCGGCGCGCGCCTCGCGGACCCCACGGTTGATGGCGCGACCCTGTCGGCGGTCGCCGATCACGAGCAGGACCTCGAAGCGCGCGAGTGTCTGACTGCGAAGGTCGAGTAGCAACCGATCGAGCAGACCTCGACGATGGCGATCGAGCGTCGGCACCACCACGCTGACCGTCGGCGTTTCCGACGCCGGTCCGAAGTCGTGGCGCTCGATGCGAGAGGTCGGCAAGTGGCCGAGTCCAACGGTCGCGGCGGAGGAAGCACTGATCACGGCGAAGCGACTCCTTTCCCGCCTTATCGGGTCGTCCGGGGGCCGGCCTTGAGCAGTACGGGGCCGCGAGATCGGATGCCACGGCAAGCGCGGGCGGCGCGGGTCTGGGGGGGATCCAACATCAGCCCTTGGTTAGGAGTCCCCCAAGAATGACTTCACCCTCTTGCTCGTCGCTTCGGGCCATCTTCGACCGATCCGAAGACCTCGAAATCCTCACCGGAACTAAGGCTGCGCCTCCGGTTCCGAGCTTTCCGGATCGGCCGAGTCTGACCCAAATCGACGGCAAGATGTCGAAGTTATTCTTGGGCGACTCCTTACCGGCCCACGTCCTTCGGCTCTGCCTCGGCGACAGGGGGTCAACCGCCCCCGGCCAGAAAGGCGATCAGTGCGCGCTGACAGCGCGGGCAGAGGTCCACCTCGGCGTGAAAGTGCACTTGGTTCTCGAGTTCCGGCTGACTGAGTCCCTCCAGTTGCTCGAGGAGCTGTGACATCTCGGCTTGCAGGTCGGCCGCGAGATCGGCAGGGCTGATCTCCATGGGGTCGTAAGCCGCGCGCACGTCGATACTCGCCAGGTAGCGGACGTTCGAATCCAACAACAAGGTCTCCTGGCACCGATCGCAGGTGAGTCCGTGCACCACCCCTCCTCTCCTTCGATCCGGACTCGGATACCGAGTCCCGGCGCCCGGCCCCCGCGGCGCGTCGAAGCCACGCCGACAGCCCGCTCACGAACCGCGCAGCAACTCTACCAAGGCCGCGAAGGGATCCACGCTTCGCGTCTCGTAGCGGGCCAGGAACACCCAGCCGCTGTCGCCATCGCGTATCAAGCGTTCGCGCGTCCCGCGTGCGGCGCTGACGTAGAAGGTGCGCGGCACGAAGCCAGGATCATCGCGCACGGCGCGAATCTCGATCCGGATCCCGAAGGACTCGGGCCCCGGCGGTTGCTCGGCCTCGGGCACCCAAGCCACCGCGTTCAGCGACGTGATCGTCTTCACGACGCGCTCCAGGGTCTCGGCCGGCAGCGGAGTCTCTCCCTCACCCTGGCGAAACCACGAGCGATGCGGACGCACGAACACCTGGCTCGGGCCGGCCGAATCGGTGAGCGCAAACTCGGTCAGTTGGTCGGCCTCGACTTCGAACACTCGCGTCGAACGAAACGCCCACGGCGCTTCGCGTAGCAAGTCCGCGAGCGGCATCGGCGCGGTCACGCAGTAGGTGGTCCAGCGTGGATTCAAGATATAGCGCTCGCTGGGGCGACCGGGAACCTCGGCGCCGACGAGGATCTGCTCGGCGGTGCCCACCTCGGGCACGACGCGGAGACGCAACGGGCGATCGAAGCCATACCTCTGGAGGTTCGCGCGCTCGACCTCGCCGAACGCGACGAACTGCGCCGCCGCCGCTGCGCGCACCTCCTCGGTCACCGCCGAGAACCACGACGAATCGACCGGGTACTCCGCGACACCGTCGACCGTGAGCCGCCACTCCGTCGCCTCGTCCTTGACGATACGCAGGGACACTGCACGCCGGGCGATGCCCTCGGGGATCTCGACCTCGAGCTCGCGAATCTCGGGCTCCGGTAGGCGCAGCAGGTAGGGGTCGCGATAGACGTCGGGGGCACGATCCAGTAGCGCGAGCACGTCCGCCGAGGCCAGGAAAACGCTCGTCGACTTCCCCTTCGCCACGAAGACACGCGCCCGCCCGGCGTCATCGGCCGGACCATCGGCGCCGATCCAGATCGGTGCGACCGTCGATGCGTCCCGACTCGTGACCGTGACCTCCCAGCGCGGCGGATCGAGCCCGTGCTCGGGGACCGTCCCCGCAGCCACGCCGTCGGCGACGAAGGCGTCGATGGACCATGAGTTGAGCACTTCGACCAACTGTCGCACCTCGCCGATATCGGCATCGCACTGCGCGGGCCGAGTCATGGACCAGCCACGCTCGTCGCGAACGAGCTCGGTAGCCATCGGCGGCGTCGAGCGATGGTCGACGATCACGACCCGCCCGGCGCGAAACGAGTTCACGTCGCAGATGGTCCGGTCGCGCAGTTCCTCGAGGCGCAGGTTGCGCAGCGCTTCCGCGATCGAAGCATCGATCAGGACTAGCCGCGGGTTGGAGTTTGCGCTCATTCGGAGGGTGGCGTACACGTACGGAAACTGAGGGTGTCGCTCGCCGACCTCGATCCGGTGCAGACGGTTCCCGACTTGGAACTCGACCGCGAGGCCGGAATCCCCGACCCCATAGGCTCGTGGCTCGCCGTCGAGTTCGCTACGCACCCTAAGCTCTCGGAGCACCGTCGATACGCGCTCGGCGCGCGCGTACGAGGCGGGACACCGAAGCGGTTCGTCGAGCCACATGCGTCCGTCCTCCCGGACGAGCACCAACGGACCCTCCGGGCGCTCGATACGGATGCGCTGCACGGACTCCAGCGGAAACGAGAAGGGCTGATCGACGTCCTTCTGGAACCAATAGCCGCGGTCCCGCTCGAGGCGATCGACCACCCAGGTGCCGAGCACACAAAGAACGAAGAGAATCGCCGTCGTTCGCAGGCTCACCGCGTCGAACTCCTCACCGTCGCTGGGTAGCGCATCGGCTCTCCGCTCCAAAGGTGAGCGTGGTCGTTGGCCGCTCCAGCTCGCGCCTCGGGTGGGTGCCGCAACCTTGACCTCACCGACGCCGAAACCCAAGGGCAACCAAGCCGCCCACGACCGCGCAGGCGGGCAATACCAGCCAAGCGCACCAACGAAACGCCCGCAGCATGCCGTCGGTCAGCGTCACGCGGTCGCCATCGAGCCGCCGCCCTTGGCCGACCTCCTGCAGCTCATCCCGCAACAACCAGTGGACGGTACTGAGAATCAATCGGCGGGCGCCGCCTTCGAACCGACCACTGCCGCCCGTGCCATTGGGGTCGAGAATCGTGCTCCAGCCGCCGACGACGATCACACGCCCGGCATGCCCGACGTCGGCGCCGACCGCGATGAGTGGGAACTGCCCAACCGGATCCTCTTCGTCCCGACGCAGCGAACGGGGATCACGCTCGAGCCAACTGCCGGCCGGTGAAGTGAGCAGTGCCTGCGCGCCGGCTTGGGGATCGAGGTGAATCGCCCGATAACCGTGTACCTCGGCATCGAACTCGCCGACGCGCAGGCCTCGGGTCGCCGGGTGGCTCTCGTTGACCAAGCCGGTAATCATGAACGTCGTCGGGCCACGGGCGCGCCCCGGGCTCGGACCCACGATGGTCACGAACGCGTCGCCCGGATCCAGCCCACGCCGGCGCAACAGGTCCTCGAGTCCACTGCCCCCCCTGAGCGGCAGGAAGACGAGGAGTGAACCGCCTCGCTCGACGAAGTTCTCGATCGACTCCCGTCGGTCCGCCGCATACGGCTCGAATCCATCGGGTCCGCCGCACACCAGAACCAGTAGGTCCACGTCTTGCGCGATCTCGGGCGTACTCCGTAGGTCGACCGCTTCCACGCGGTATCCACGATCCAGGAGACTCTGACGCAGCGCGTTCACGGACCACTGGCCGCGTGGCTGTTCGACCGGGATCTCACCACTTCCCTGCGCGAACCAAACTCGCGGCCGATCCGAAGCGATGACTCGCTTCAGTGCGGCTGCCAAGGCTTCCGCAACGTGCTCCGACTCCACCCGCGGAACCACGTCCGGATCCGGCGTTTCGGGCACCGAAAACACAGCCATGTTGCTCGGGAGCAACACTTCCCGCTGCTCGCCGCAGAAGAGGTAGACCGCGTCCGCGGCCTCGATGGAGTACCGCTCTCGAACACTCGTCCAGCCGACCGGATCGCGCAGGACGTTGACCGTCTCCGCCAGGTGAAACGAAGGATTGATGAGCTGGAACTCCTCACACACGCGGATCGCGCGGTCGAGCACCCGCTGTGCCACCAACGCCTCCGGCGAGCGCCGGTTGCTGAACGGAATCACGACCTCGACCCCCTTGGGAAGAGTTCGCAGGAACTCGCGAGTCGCTGGATCGAGCGAGTGACGCTGTTCGCGCGTCAGGTCGAGTCGCCACGAGTTCTTGAACGCCCAACCGTTCACCACGAGCAGCAGCCACGCTGCCAGGAGAATCTGCGCCAAGACGTTGGCGCCAACGGCCCAACGCCGCCGAGCGGCCGGCACCCGTGGGAGCGCTACCACCATCGGCGTCGCTCCAAAGACTTGGTTGCTAGGAACAGGAAGAAGACCGTGACCGAAGCGTACAACACGAGGTAGCGCAGATCGAAAACGCCGCGCGAGAAGTCCCGCGTGAAGTGAAACAACGGGCTGACGTAGTTGAAGTATTGCAGTTCGAACTGGCCGACCTCGAAGAAGGCCCGAAATGAGTTCGCGAACAGCAGGGTCAAGTTGGCGATCATGGAGACCGCTGCGGCCACGAGCTGGTTGCGCGTCAGAGTCGACGCGAGGACACCCACGCTCGTGAGCAAAGCGCCGAGCAGCAAGATGCCCGCGTGAATGGCGACGACGATGCCCCAGTCGACACGTCCGACCCAATGCAGGAGCACGATCAACGGCAGCACCGTAGCCCAAAGAAAAGCATAGAACGTCCACGCACCCAGAAACTTGGCGAGCACCAACGGCACGTCGCCGACGCCGGACGTCACCAGGAGTTCGAACGTCCCGGTTCGCCGCTCCTCGGCGAAGGTGCGCATGGTGAGGAGTGGAGGGACCAAAAGCACCAGAAACCAGAAGGGGATGAGACCGTACTGGCTGAGCAGCAGGAGTTCCACGTTGCCGCGCGCGAGGACGAGATAGTAGTAGAACGTGATGCCGTTGACGCCCAGGAACACGAACAAAATGATGTAGGCCACGGGCGATACGAAGTAGGTGAGCAGTTCCTTGCGGTATAGAGCCAAGAGGCGCCTCATGAGGCTCTCCGGTCGGCGGGCTCCGCAGTCAGATCCAAGAACAGGTTCTCGAGCGTGACGTGAAGCGGGGTCAGCTCGAGCAGCGTCCAGCCTTCGCGCGCAGCGAGGCGCGAGAGCGCGGCGCGCACATCACGATCCGAGCGAATGTCGAACGATCCAGCGGCACCGACCACTTCGAGCACCCCGGATTCCTGACGAATCCGCTCGACGGCGTTCGCGGGCGCGCTCTCGAGCACCAAGCGGAGCCGATTCGAACCGAGGCGTTCCTGCCAGCGGGCGCGGTCCTCGTGCGCCTTGACGACCCCGCCGTGAAGGATGATCACGCGGTCGCAGATCAGTTCGACCTCCCCGAGCACGTGGCTCGAGAGGAGAACGGTCCGTCGACCGCGGAACGACTCGATGAGTTTCCGCACTTCGACCACCTGGCGCGGGTCGAGACCCGCGGTCGGCTCGTCCAGGATGAGCACTTCTGGATCGTGCAGAAGTGTGTCGGCCAGCCCCAGACGTTGACGATATCCGCGCGACAGCGCCCCCAAGAGCTTGCGGCGCACGTCTTGCAAGCCACACTCCAGCACCACACTGTCGATCTTCGATCGCTGGGTGTTGGGGGGCAATCCCCGCAAGGTCGCGCGGTGGCGGAGGAACTCTTCGACGCGGAGTTCCGGGTAGATCGGCCATGACTCCGGGAGGTAGCCCACCTTCCGACAAACGGCTCGGGGCTCTGCTGACACATCGTGGCCAGCCACGAGCACGCGCCCCCGCTCGACCGGGAAGAACGTGGTCAGCGTGCGCATCGTCGTGGTCTTGCCCGCTCCGTTGGGCCCCAAGAAGCCGGTGATGGTACCGGTCGGGACCGAGAACGAAATCCCCCGCAGCACCGCGGCTCGACCGTACGACTTCCACAAGTCGTGGACCTCGATCACGACGAAACACCCTTCCGGATGACGGCCCTTAGGACTCGCCCAAGAATAACTTCACCCTCTTGCTCGTCGCTTCGGGCCATCTTCGACCGATCCGAAAACCTCGAAATCCTCACCGGAACCAAGGCCACGCCTCCGGTTCCGAGCTTTCCGGATCGGCCGAATCTGACCCAAATCGACGGCAAGATGTCGAAGTCATTCTTGGGCGACTCCTTACTCTCCCGTGGTCGCCAACGAACTCAGACTGCCCAGGGCGTGCATGGGTGGGCGAAGTCGTTGCGGCATTGCCGCAGCCACCAGGGGACGTTGCGAAAACCCCCTGTGCAGGATCCCGAAGCAAGCGCGGCATGCGCGGGCTTCGGGCCTAGTAGGAACGACGCTCCCGCGAGGATGGAATGCTCTCGGCTTCGCGGTACTTGGTGACGGTCCGCCGGGAGATGTGGATACCCTCGCGCCCCAGGAGCGTGACGATCTTCGAGTCCGAGAGCGGGCGCCGACGGTCTTCGTCTTCGATGAGCTTCTTGATGCGGCCGATGACACTGCCCCGTGACTCCGTTGAACCATCGTCCTTCGTCGTCCCCCCCGTGAACAGGAACTTCAGGTCTCGGATGCAACCCGGCGCCTGGAAGTACTTACCGGAAATCGCGCGACTCACCGTCGACACGTTCACGCCGATCTTGTCGGCAATCTCTTGCATCTTCAGGGGTCGCAGGTGACGGATCCCCCGACGAAAGAAGTCTTGCTGGTGTTTGACGACTTCCTCGGCGACGCGTTGCAAAGTCGAGCGACGCTGAAAGATCGCATGCATCAACCACTCGGCGTTGTCGATCTTCTTCTTGATGTAGCGCCTCAGTTCCGGGTCCTTGCGCGCGTCGGCGAGAAGCTGTCGATAGTAAGTCGAGATCTTCAGCCGCGGAAGGTGCGGGTTGTCGACGACGACCTTGAACTCACCGTCGACTTCCTCGACGAAGACATCGGGGCGAACCACGGCCGTCGGCATGAGGGAGAAGCCCTGACCGGGATTCGGATCGAGGGCCGAGATGATCTCGATCGCGTCCTTGATCTCGTCGATGGTGCGCGACACCGCTTTGGCAATCTGCGGCAGCCGGTTCTTCGCGATGTCGCTCAGGTGGTGCTGGATCAGTTCGCGCTCGAGCGGGTACTCCTGCGGATCGCGCTCGAGTTGCAAGATGAGGCAGTCCCGGAGATCCAGCGCGCCGACGCCGGCCGGCTCGAGCGAGCGCACCACGTTCCAGGCGTCTTCGATGTCAGCGTCGGTCACGGGCAGCTCCAGGACAAACCCCTCGGTCGGTTGCCCGTCCAGGGGGCCCTCGTCCTCGAACTCGGCGACGGCCGGGCGGGTTCCGTTGCTGGAGAGTGCGGGTGGCCACGCCGCCCCGAGCGGCCCGTGTCCGTTGGCCGAAACCGGGGCCTCGGCGCGGTTGAGGGCGTCGCGGATTTCCGATGGGGGGTAGAGTAGCCAGCCCCGCTCGTCCAGGCTGTGGATGATCTCGTGGCAGAGAAAGCGTTGGCGGTCCGTCAGTTCCGAACGTAGCCGGACTTGCTCGAGCAGGTGATCCTGCAAAGACTCGGGTCGATCGGCGGCGTTCTGCAGCGCCTCGAAACGATCCTCCTCGCCGTCACCGCCCACCGGCAACCCGCCCCCGGGGCTGTTGTAGTATTCCTCGGATTGAAACTCCGCCAGGTGCTCGTAGCGGTCCTCCAGGAGGTCCATCTCCGCGGCTTCGGTCGCGGCTGCGGCCCCGGGGTCCACTTCCGTCGAGGGGGCTTCCGCTACGGTCTCCGCGCCCTCCCCGTCCGGACCGTCTGGTTCCTCGACTTCGAGCGCAATGTTCTCTTCGAGCGCCTCCTCGATCCGCTCCTCGAGTTGCTGGGAGTTGAGGACCAGAATCTCCATGGATTGGATCATCTGGGGAGAGAGGATCTGCTTCTGAACCTGGGCCTGGCTCAGCCCAATCTCCATTCGCATCGAACCAGATCCCTCTCTTGCGCTCGGGCGGCGAAAGAATCCTCGGGCACCGACGGGGCCCGGGCGACCGGGAGGCCAGCCAACTTTCGTAACTCATTATAGCTAATTGAGTAAATGAGTTTTCGGAGTATACGGAACCTGATGTGCTCTGTCAACCGCGTGGCACGTAACCGCGTGGCGCCTCCAAAAAAGCCGTCCGGAAGTCCGCGGCAGCGTGCGCTGAGAATCGGGCGCGACCGAGCCCCAATCAAGCGCATTCACCAGCAAGGCGCGAGGGGGCATCTTGAAAGCCCCCTCCCAGAAAGCAGCACCGATTGGAGTCGCCGAGCTGAGCCGCCCCCCCCTTGCCAGAGTCCCTCTTCCGGATTAGACTCCCTGGCTTCCGCCTGTTGGCTCGCCACCGGTTCAGGAGGCGAGGGTTGAGCGGGTTCGGCTCCGTGACCAGACGACGGCGCCTTGGGACGGTCGGCGATTCGGTTCTCGAGAAAGGTAGTTGAGACAACGTGCTCAGGATCACAGCGCGCAACGGCGAGACGACGGAAAAGCTCGTCCAGCGATTCAAGCGAACCGTCGCCAAAGAGGGAATCCTCAAAGAGATCAAGAAGCGTAAGTACTTCGAGAAGCCCTCCGAGGCCAAGCGCCGCCGCGACCGTGAGCAAGAGAAGTTGCTTCGAAAGAAGGCGCGCAAGAGCGCGATCAAGGAAGCACGTCGCCGAGCCAAGGTCCGCTAGACCCAAGGTTCCGACCGGCGTCGTCGACGTGGAACATTCGATGGCGCTCGGCGGCAACTTCGGTGGCGCTCGACGGCAACCTCGGTGGCGCCCGGCGGCAGGCGGTTCACCTTGCGATTCTCGGCACCCCTGAGGTTCGCACCCCTGTGGGGTTGACGTCACTGATGATCGACCAACCCGGGACGTCTCGATCCTTTGGAATCGCGAGGGCCGCGAAAGCCTCCATCCCCGGACCCGGCCGTTACCCCGAACGAGGAGCGCGCGCGCGCCTCGGGACATGCTGCGTGAGCGCATTTGGCCTCACCTGGCCCACAACACGAACCTGGGGAGTCGAGCGGGAATGAGCCGGAGAGTTGGGGTCTGGCTCCTCGGGGGCAAGGGTGGAGTCGCGACGACCGTGATCGTTGGCGCCCTCGCGCTCGAGCGCGGTCTCTGCGGCGCTCACGGACTCCTCACCGAAACCACGCTCTGTGACGGCGTACCACTCCCGTCGTGGAGCGATCTCGTCTTCGGCGGGCACGACATTCGGTCGGACACCGTGGAACAGTCGGCCGAACAGACCCGCAGCGACGCGAACACGATCTCCGCCGAGCTGCTCGACGCCATCCGTTCCCCGCTGCGCGCGATCGAAGACGACTTCCGGCCTGGATTCGTGTACTCGAGCGGCGCAGCGATCGACTCGCTCGCGCCGAACGCGCTCCGGCCTGCCTCGGCAGCAGCCGCCGTCGAGCGCACGACTCGCGACCTCGAGGAGTTCAAGACTCGACATGGCTTGGATCATGCCATCGTCGTCAACTTGACGTCGACCGAGCCCGCCGTGCCGCCGCACCCCGACCATGGCTCCGAGGAAGGCATGACCCGACTCGTCGCTCGAGACGATCGGGGGCACCTGATCGCGAGCTCGCTTTATGCGTTGGCAGCGGCTCGTGCGCGCTGCGCATTCATCAACTTCACACCATCCCCGGGCGCGCTCCTTCCCGGGGTGGCGGAGACCCTCTCGAACGCCGGTGTTCCGTTCATGGGGTCGGACGGGAAAACCGGAGAGACGCTGGTCAAGGCGGCGCTGGCCCCCCTCTTCAAGTACCGCAACCTGCGGGTTCTCAGCTGGCAGGGCTACAACATGCTCGGCGATCGAGACGGTCAAGTGCTCGCGAGCGAAGAGAATCGGCACACGAAGGTCCAGTCCAAGGACCAACTCCTGCACGAGTACCTCGGGTACCCATTGCACACGCGCGTGAACATCGACTACGTGCCGAGCCTTGGGGACCTGAAGACGGCGTGGGACTTCATCCACTTCCAGGGCTTCCTGGGCTTCAAGATGTCGCTCCAGTTCACGTGGCAGGGCTGTGACTCCATTCTCGCGGCTCCGCTCGTGCTCGACATGGTTCGTTTCGCGAGCCTGGCCCTCACCCGCCGCGAAGCGGGCCCAATGCACCACCTCGGCGTGTTCTTCAAGAGCCCGTTCGGCGACCACTCCCATGATTTGCACGCGCAGTTCCACCGGCTCTCGCGCTACCTGGCCGCCGCCGGCGCCCCCGCGACACCGGGCTGATCTCGAAGTGCGCTGACCCCAGCAGGACGGCGATCCCGACAAAAATTGGAGCGCTCCGGGTAGGGGATACCGGGAGCGCTCCATTGGGCTCTGAGGTGGGATTGGGTTGGGAGGGTGTGTGTGGTGAGTTCTAAAAACTCTCGCTTTCTCGCTCGCACCACGGATGTGTGCTTCCGGGGTGCGAGTTGCCGCTGCGGCCCGCGGGGGCCCCAGCGACTACGGTCCTTGTGTCAAATTTGCTTCCGTGCTCGATCTCCGGCTCGCGCGGCCGACGCGGTTCGACTTTACCGCCGAAACGCGCGGGCGATTGAGCTATCGCACATCCTTGCCCTACTGCTATTCAACGCGGTGCCACTCAGCGCGCATCATACTGGTTCGGTGCCGGCCGCGCTCCCGTAAAATGAGATCGCTGCCTCCAGGAACTCTCTCAGGCCTTCTATGGCCAACTCCTCCTCGAGCCGCTCTACTTCCTGGTTACGATGAAACAGTACCAGCGTCGGGATCTCTTCGATCGAGTAGCGTCGATTCAGCTCCAAATCCTGCAGCGCCTCGACTTCGCCAAACTCGAGCCGCCCCTCGAACAACGGAGCCATGCTCTCGAGTTGCTTGCGAATGCGCTCGCAGGAGCTCGCAAGCGGCGAGCCAAAGTGGAGGAGTAACAGCCCTTGGTTGCTCTCGATCGCCCCCAAGACTTCTTCTGCGTTCAGGGACCTCACTCGCTGCATGCGCATCCTCTCCGAGCTGGGTCGACACCGACTCCAGCACCCGTATTAGAGAGAACTTCCTCGTATCCGCCTACTGGTTTTCTCAGACGCTCATCGACGGGCACCCTCGGAATCCCGTATCGCACGCCGAAAACGTCACTTACGGCGATCCGGACCGTCCCTCCTCGGGGCGTCCAGCAACGGAGATTCTGGCTCGAGTCGCGGGCGCCCGCGACGATCTGCCCACGACAGGGCAGGAGCCAGGCGCCCCCGCCTCTTCGCGGAGTCCATGGAAACCTCGGCTCCCGCCGGTTCGACCCCTCGTGGATCCTGCGCGGAATCCTATCGTCCGTTCGAGAATGGCGCATCCGATTTCTGGATCCGGAGCCGGGCGTCGACGCCGATTCGTTCGGATTCGAGTCAGGTCGACTGTTCGTGATCAATACGAGACGCCGGACCGAGCCCCCCCTGAACCGGGCCTCGGACCACTCGGGCCCCCGCGGCCTGCCCCGCAACGGCGCCAACCTGTGGGCGCTCGGCTTTCTGCTCCTGCTGCTTGCCCCGCTCCTGGGAGGCCGCGCCGCACTCGCGGACGAACGCGAGTTGGAAGACCGGATCGTACGCGGCACGGCCCGCGAGGGCCTGGTCGTGGTCGACGAACACCTGGCTCGCTGGCCGCAGGACCGCCACGCGCAAGGACTTCGGAACCAACTGCGGGTCGCGCTCGGCGAGTTCGATCCCCTGCTCGCCGAGCTCGCGGCGCGGGCGAACGCGAACCCCAATGACCCGCTCCCGAGTCTGCTACGGGCCGCGCTTCCGCTCGCCGCCGTCGAGCGGGTCGAAGCGGCTCGAGAGGCTTGGTCGCGGGCTCCCGCCGACCCCGACGCTGCAGAGGCGGTCGTCCGAGCCCTCGTCGCGAGCGGCGACCTGTCAGCAGCCGAGCAGGCGCTCGCGGCAACTCGAGGTCTGCTCACCGAGTCGCGGCAGCTGCGCCTGCTCGCGTCGCTCGAAATGGCACGCGGTAACCTCGAGGCCGCGGACAAAGCGCTGCGAACCGCGTCGACCATGAATCCAGACGACGCCGAAACTCAGCGTTTGCTGGCGGAGCTGTGCCGCCGCCTGAAACGGTGGCTAGACGCCGAGCGAGCGGTGGGTCGCGCCCTGTTCCTCGCGCCCGCGCGTCCCGAGAACTACGCGACCGCCGCGCGCATCGAGTACGACCGGGGTCGCCTCGAGGAAGCCATCGAAGTCGGCAAACGCGGACTCGGCTTGCTCCCGCAGAACGCGGACCTCCTCGAGACCTTGACCCGGACCGCAATCGCCCGCCGCGACCTCGTGCGGGCCCGGCAGGCCCTCGCCCAACTCGCCGAGTGCCGTGACGCTGAGCCGCAGCGGGTCCTCGCCTTGAGCTGCGCCGTCGCGTGGGAGACGCGCGACACCGACGGACTGGCTCGGAACCTAGGGCAGTGGCGCGCCCAGTCGCCGCCCCCGAGCGCGAGCCAAACCGCGCTCCACCGCGGGCGGCTGGCCTATCTGCAGGACGATCTCGCCGGGCTCCGCGAAGTGATCCAAGAAATTGCGACTCACGCCGATAACCCCAATGCGGACCGGGTGGAGCTGGAACGCCACGCGTCGGCGTTGGCCGACTCCGTGCAGCGGCGTGCGTCGCGCAACCGCTTCATCACTTGGATCGGCGCCCTTGCCGGAGCCGCGGCAGTTGCCCTCGTGTTGGCAACCGGCATCACCCGGCGCGCACGCACCCGATCTTGAGATCCGAACGAGGAGAGTCGTCCTGCGAGTCCAGCGCTTCGCCGTCGTCGCCACGCTCACCTGCTGCGCTGGGATCGGGTGGACCAGTCCAGCTCGGGCCACTCCGCGCGCGGAGTTCCTGCGCGCACTCGCCGTGCTCGAACCGATCCCCAACGAGCAACTCCTCACGACTCTGTCCGCGTTCATCCGTACGCGCCTCGACGCCATCGCCGAGGACAGTTCGTCGCCCGCGGTCGCCGCCGCCGCTCGACGAGAGTTCCTGATCGGACTCGCTTCGCTGTTCGACACCGGGGAACTGCTCGTCTCGCAGCGCCTCACTCGGGCCGCATTCGACGGCGTCGCAACCGTCGACGAGAAGGACCGGCGTCGCCACCTCACCGATCGTTTCTCGGTCCACGGCCGCGGCGACTCGATGCAGCACTTCTTCGTCTCGTGCGGCCTCACGGCGGTCGCCGGCCCGCTCGTCGCCGAACGACTGGGTCGCCTCAAGGAGATGGCTGACGCGCGTTGCAAAGACGCCTTCCCCGAGCGCGCTTCGCAAGGTTTCTCTTTTGTCGACCTCGCCTATGACATCGCCGGGATCCACTTTGCCCTGATGGTCCTCGAGCCACAGGAATCCGCGATCGAGCGCTCACGCATGGAGTCTTTCGTGGACGCGATCCCTGACCTCGGGCTACCCGAGAACCTGGGTTGGAACCAGTTCCAACGGGAGTTCGGGGGAGCGCACTGGAACCGGTTCGATGACTTGCTGGTGAAGATCCGACGGGCCACGGCTGGGTGCGCCGAGCACCCGTGATCGGCCGCCCCAGCCCCTACTCGGGGAGTCGGGGCGCCGGCAGGTCGCGCCCGTTCTGGTGCAAGATCAACCGTGTCGCCTTGCCGGTGTCGCCGTCGACCTCGAACGTGATGCTCGCCTCCACGACGCGGTAGAAGAACTCGGTCGCCGAACGCGGAAACAGCCGAAACTCATTCTGGTTGGTCAACTGGGCGAACAGCCTCCCTTGATCGCGGCGGACGGTCACCACGACGCCGAGCCCGAGCGCATAGCGCCCCACATAGCGCTCGAGGACTGCCGGATCGATGGTTGCGGGCAGCTCGATCGCGATCGGCGTTCCTTCTCGACCGGCGGCAATGTCGAAGAGCTGGAAGGCCACTTCGTCGAGACACAAGGCGGCGGTATTGCACAACAGCACGACGCGGCGACGCGTATCGAGCTCGACCCCGAGGAACGCATGATACCCACCCGTCTGGCCGTTGTGCCAAATGCGAGTCGAAGTTCCACGACGATCGAGGTGCCAAGCGATGCCGACGGAGCGTCCGGGGAAGATCGGGTGGCGCT
The DNA here is from genome assembly GCA_050246115.1 of Planctomycetota bacterium. Taxonomy (GTDB): domain Bacteria; phylum Planctomycetota; class UBA8108; order UBA1146; family JAJFFE01; genus JBFWWP01. The sequence continues at coordinate 38,167 of JBFWWP010000017.1, read as the reverse complement.
CGGTATGCATTTGGCGCAGGCTCGAGTGCAGCGTAGTGTCGCCGTGCACCTGGGCCGCGGCGAAGCGCAAGAGGTCGAGCGCGGTCGAGTGAATGGCGCCGCAGCCCGCGAGAGCCGCGAAGCGCCAACCGACGGTTCGCTCGTTGTCGGCCGTGTGCGGCGCGGCCTGGCGTTCTCCGGGCTCGGGCACGCGCGTCGAAGTATCGACCAGCCGTAAGGGCGCGCAAATCCGCTGCGCGAGGAGTTGCTCGTAAGAGCTGCCTGCAGCGCGTGACACGAGTTCCCCGAGCAGGCCCGGCGCAAGATTGCTGTACTCGTAGGTCTCTCCCGGGGCCCGCGTCGGAGCGAAGTCCTGCAAGAACGCAAACAGCTTCGGACCGTCGTAGTCGGCAAACGGATCCGTGGGGTCGGCGGGCATGAAGTTCGACGGCATGTAGGGCAATCCAGAGAAGTGCGTCGTCAGATCGACGAGCGATACCGGCCGCCCCTTGGACTCCAGCGTCGTCCCTGCCGGCAGTAGCTCGGCGAGCGGCTGGTCGAGCTTCAGCTCTCCGCGCTGAACCGCATCCACCAGGAGCGCTCCGGTGAACACCTTCGAGATGGATCCGATCTCGAAGAGGGTCCGTCCGTCGGGGACACGAGGGTCCGCCGCCGACAGGCGTCCGTAGCCGACGACGAGGAGCGAGCGATCGTCCTCGATACCGACGACCACGCCCATGGCCACGTCCGCCTCGATCAGCGGTGTGACGAGCCTGTCGATCTGTGCCCGCCACGCGTCGGCCGCACCCACCCACGGTGACTGGCACAGCAGCAACGCAACGACGACGAACCCTTTGCGACTCACCACGGCCTGTCCTTTCCCCGGTTCAGTCTTGGGCCGGCGGAGTACCGCTGGGTTGAGAGACCAACCGCGGGACCAGCCAACCCTGCTCATTCTGGATCCGCGCGCGAGCGGCGTCGTCGAGCGCGAGCGAGCGCGACAACGACTGTAGCAAACGCTCATAGGCGCGACCCGCGGTCGTAGCGTCGTTCAGGTGCATGTACGTGAGGTCCGCGGCCGAGATCGGCGTCAGAATCGGAGCCACTTCCGCCGCCCAACGATCGAAGTCGTGCGCAGCTCCGGCCAGAGCCGTCTCAGGAATCTGCAACGAGCGCGCGACATGCGAGCGCACGACGTTCACGGCCTCGTCGCGCGAGGCCACCGCCACCGGTTGCGTGAGCGAGAGCAAGCTGATGAAAGGAGACAGGGCGTCGAGCTGGTATCGGTCTTGCAGCTCCGGGTGTAGCAGCGACTGCGATTGCTCGGCGGTCAGCGCTCCGTGCATATCCTGCAAGGAGTCCCGCTTGAGTTCGAGTTCGTCGAGCAACTTCGTCATCTCCAGACTGTCCTCACCGTAGCCGGCCTGCAGACGGGCGTACTCTTGCTCGTAGCTTTCGCCGGCTTGCGCCCAAGCCGCGCGTTGAGCGTCGGAGATCGACAAGTCAGCGCGATCGAGCATGGAAGCCATGAGGTTCGCGGTCGCGAGCGGGTGCGTGAACTCACCGTTGATCGGGGCATGGGTCGGGATCTTGGAGATGACCGCGGCGGCGAACGCCAAGAGCCGGGCATTTTCACGCTGCACCTTCTGAGCGAATCCTTCGGGGAGCCCCTCTCCGTTCTTCTGCCCTTCGATCAGATCCAAGAGCAGCGCATTGAGCCCTTCGACAGCCGCAGCCATGTCCGCCCAATCGGCGTTCTTGAATGCGTCCATGTCGGCGAACTCGCCAAACGCCACGGCGAGCTTCTTCGCCGCCGCCTCGGCCTCTGGGGAGGCCAGGGTCGTCGCGGCCTCGAGTTGAGTGCGTAGTGCGGCCATTTGTTCTTCGAGTTCTCGCACCCGCATCAGCGCGCTGTCGCGCGCGGCCTCGGACTCGCGCAGTTCCCCCGTGACCGCCTCGACCTGGGCGTGGAGTTCGGCACGCAATGTTGCCTCCTGAGCGCCCTCGGTTGCTTGCGAATGGAGCTCTCGGTTGGACCCGAAACCGCTCGCTGTGTATCGGCCGACTCCAAGTCCGAGAGCCAGAGAGGCCCCTCCTACGAGCACGACCACGATCTTGGACATGATGACTCCTCCCGTAGCAAGGATTGGGACTCCAGCGGCACTACCGACCCACGCCCCGCCGCTGCCCGTGACCGCGGTGCTGACTGGCGCCCCGGTGGCCGCCGACGCGTGCGCGGCCATGACAGCGATCATCGACGGTGCCAGCCACGGCAGGAGCAGCACGCTCCACTCCGCGCGACCGCCCGCGACCTGGGCGTCGAGGCGACCCCGCAGACGCTCGAGCGCGCGCGCGAGCCGAGTCCGCACGGTCTTCTCGGGAACTCCCAAGCGGTCGGCGACTTGGCCTGGCGACAGCTCTTCGAAGAACCGCAGCACGACCGTCGTTCGATAGGGCTCATCGAGCGCGAGCACCTCGGTGACGATGGTCTTCTGCAACTCGGCTCGGTCGAGGGCTTCCGAGGGTCCGCCGCCCCCGGCCTCGGAGCGCGCGACCCGCCGTTCCCGATTGCGGCGACGCGAGTCCTCTCGGTGCTGGCGATAGGCCAACCGGCGGATCACGCTGCGAAGCCAAGCGCCGGCGGCGTGGCGCTCCCGCGGCGGGTTGCGGACCAGGGCTAGACAAGCCTGCTGCACCACGTCGTCCGCGGACGCGTCGTCGCCGACCAGAGAGCGGGCCAAAGCCCGCATCCAGCCGGTGTTGGTCAGCAGACTCTCCGGGTCTCGTTCCGAGGGATGCAGGGCCAAGTCAGCGCTCCGTTCTGCTCCGATGTTCCCGAGACCCACCGCGATTCTTCAAGAATGTCGGTGAGAAGTCTCTCGGATCGGCCCCGGCATGCCAGGTCGACCCCATCGGGTTGCCCCCAAGAGGCCGGCGCTGCGGGCCAGAAGGCCCACTTTCCGAAGGCGTCCCAGCTCGGACGCCGAACGACCGATATCCCGAACAGCTGTCGGAATCGGCGGATGGCGCTACAGTGCGGCGTCGCGACGGCCCGAGACGAAAGGTCGCACCATGCCCCAACGCCCCGAGCACTTCCCCGTCACCGCGGAACAGGTCCGGCTCGACGAGGCGCGGGCACGAACGGCCCATTGGCGCCGCTGGGGTCCCTACCTGAGCGAGCGCGCGTGGGGCACGGTCCGGGAGGACTACAGCGCCGACGGGAACGCTTGGGGTTACTTCCCCCACGATCACGCGCGGGCCCGCGCCTACCGCTGGAGCGAGGACGGCCTCGCCGGTATTTGCGATCGCCACCAGTACGTGTGTTTCGCGCTCGCCCTTTGGAACACGCAGGACGTGATGCTGAAGGAGCGGCTGTTCGGCCTCAGCGGTCCCGAGGGGAATCACGGCGAGGACGTCAAGGAGCAGTACTTCTACACTCACAACACCCCGACCCACTCCTACATGGAGTACGTGTACCTGTACCCCCACGCGCCGTTCCCCTATGGCGATCTCGTGGACGAGAACCGGCGGCGCGGACGGGGCGAGCCGGAGTACGAACTGCTCGACACCGGCGTCTTTGCGGAGCAGCGGTACTTCGAGGTGACTGTTCGCTACGCCAAGCGTACCCCGGAGTCAGTCCTCATCGAGATCTCCGTGACCAATCAGGGGCCCGAACGGGCCCCCCTCGACCTGCTTCCGACGATCTGGTTTCGCAACACTTGGTCGTGGGCCGAAGGCAACGAGCGACCCCACCTCGCCGCGATGACCGGAACCCGCGCGACGATCGAGCTGGACGAACCGCATTACGGCAAGCGCTGGCTCCTGGCAGAGGGCGCCCCAGAGCTCCTCTTCACCGAGAACGAGACGAACCACGAGCGCCTGTTCGGCCGGGCCGGATCGACGCCTTACACGAAGGACGCCTTCCACCACTACGTCGTGAACGACAAACGCGACGCCGTGAACCCTCGGCGGTCCGGCACCAAGGCCGCGGTGCGGTATCGGCTCGAGGTGGAACCCGGTGCGACGAAGGTCGTGCGCCTGCTGCTCACGGACGAAGCGCCTCGTCTGGCGGCAGCGGACGGAGGTGACCCTTTCGGAGCGGAGTTCGCGTCGACCTTCGAAACCCGCCGCCGCGAAGCCGACGAGTTCTACCGTGCGCTCATTCCACGACACTTGTCGGCCGACGCCCAGCGCGTCGCTCGGCAAGCCTTCGCTGGTCTGCTGTGGTCAAAGCAGTACTACCATTTCGTGGTACGCGACTGGCTCCGGGGCGACCCATCGCAACCACCGCCACCGCGCCAGCGGAAGGTTGGACGCAATCACGAGTGGACGCACGTCTACAACGCCGACGTGATCTCGATGCCGGACAAGTGGGAGTACCCCTGGTATGCCGCTTGGGATCTTGCCTTTCACTGCGTTCCCCTCGCACTCATTGACGTCGAGTTCGCCAAAGAGCAACTCGTGCTGTTCCTGCGCGAGTGGTACATGCATCCCAACGGGCAGATCCCGGCGTACGAGTGGGCGTTCGGCGACGTGAACCCGCCCGTCCACGCCTGGGCGGCGTGGCGGGTCTACAAGATCGAGAAGCGTCGCACGGGCCACGGCGACGTCCCGTTCTTGGAGAGAGTGTTTCAAAAGCTGCTGCTCAACTTCACCTGGTGGGTGAACCGCAAGGACGCCCACGGTCGCAATGTCTTTCAAGGCGGGTTCCTGGGACTCGACAACATCGGCGTCTTCGATCGCAGCGCCCCGCTGCCCACGGGAGGTCATCTCGAGCAATCCGACGGCACGAGTTGGATGGCCATGTACTGTCTCAACATGCTGGCCATCGCTTTGGAGCTGGCGCACGAGAACCCCGTGTACGAAGACGTGGCGAGCAAGTTCTGGGAGCACTTTCTCTACATCGCACGCGCCATGAACGAGAGCGCCGAGCGCGGGCTCACCTTGTGGGACGAGGAGGACGGGTTCTTCTACGACGTGCTCCACCACCCGTCGACCGATCAATCGCTGCGCCTGAAAGTCCGCTCGTTGGTGGGCTTGATTCCGCTGTTCGCGGTGGAAACCCTCGAGCCGGAAGTGCTGACCCGGCTCCCGGACTTCGCCCGTCGGCTCCAATGGTTCGTGGAGCATCGCCAGGACCTCACCCAGAACGTGGCTTCGATGACCCTGCCGGGCCGGGGCGAGCGTCGACTGCTGTCGGTGGTACCCCTCGACAAGCTGCGCCGCATTCTGCAAGTCATGCTCGACGAGAACGAGTTCCTGTCGCCTTACGGGATCCGTTCGCTGTCGCGAGTCCACGCCCATGCCCCGTACGTCCTCAACGTCGCCGGTGAAGAGTATCGAGTCGACTACCAGCCTGCCGAATCCAACACCCAGCTATTCGGCGGCAACTCGAACTGGCGTGGGCCGATCTGGATGCCGGTCAACTACCTTCTCATTGAGTCGTTGCAGAAGTTTCACCACTACCTCGGGGACGACTTCACCGTCGAATACCCAACCGGCTCGGGGAAGATGCGTGACCTGGGCTCGGTGGCCACCGACCTCTCCCGGCGACTAGCGGGTCTGCTGCTTCAGGACGAAGGGGGCGAGCGCCCGGCTACCGCGGGGGTCTCGCAGTTTCGCCGCGGGGGCCTGTGGGAGAACCTGATTCCGTTCCACGAGTACTTCGACGGGGACACCGGCGCGGGTTTGGGTGCTTGCCATCAAACCGGCTGGACGGCGCTCGTGGCCAAGCTGATTCTCCAGAGCGGAGAGCATGGTGCCGACGCGGCGGCGGCGAGCACGCGAGAACACCCCGAGTCGCTCACGCACTGACGGTCGGACGCACGCGGCTCCGACTCAGTCGGCTCGAATCGCGTGCAGAAAACGCTCGACGCCATCGCGGAGCTGTTCCGCCAGCTCACCCAACGAGCCCGCGGCGTCCAGCGTGGCGCCGGCGGCAACGCTGGTGCCACATGCGGCACGGTCGACGTGGGCGATGTGCTCGCTCACGCGCTGGGTGCTCTCCGCAGCCTGGTGGATCCCGCGATTGACTTCCTCGACCGCTCGGAACTGCTCATCCACGGTGCCCGCGATCGCCGACAGACTCTGATCCAGATTGCGAATCGTCCCGTGAATGCTGCCGATCGCATCGACGGCCTCTCCCGTCGACACCTGCATGTTGCCGATGTGGGCACGGATGTCGTCCGCCGCCGTGGCCGACTGCGCCGCGAGATTCTTGACCTCACTCGCCACGACCGCGAAGCCTTTCCCGGACTCGCCGGCGCGGGCGGCCTCGATGGTCGCATTCAGAGCGAGCAACCTCGTCTGACTGGCGACCGTCGTGATAATGCCGAGCACCGATTCGATCCGTTTCGACCCGCTCGAAAGACCGCGCACGGTCGTGCTCGTGTGGTCCGCATCCCTCACTGCCTGCTCGGCAGCCGTCGTAGCCTGACTCGTTTGGCGCGTTACTTCCCGCGAGCAGGCAGTCATCTGCTCGGCGCCGGCAGCAACCGCGACGACGCTGCGTGACGCCGCTTGGGACGCCTCGCTGACCGCACGTGCGCGGTCGCGAGTGTCGTCGGCGGTTCCGGCGAGCGACTCGGCGGTCTCGCGCAAGTTGGTGGCCGCCTCTGCCACGCGTACGACCGCGCCTTTCACGCACTCCTCGAAGCTCGCGGCGAGTTCCAGTCGCTGCTGGTGGGAGCGCGCCAGTTCGGCGGTCTTCCCCTCCATCACGGAGGTCGCCTGATTGATCAGCTCTGCGCTGCGCGCGAACGCGCCGTGGAGACCCCGTGGAAGCACCTTGCGGTAGAACTTCCCTTCGCTCGCATGGCGCAGCGCCGCCCCAGCCTCGCGAACGTAGGCTTCCGTGAGGTCGAGCAACTGGTTGATGCTGTGGAGGAAACCGGCGAGAGAACTCTGTTCATCGATGTCGAGCACCCGGCGATCGATATCCCCATGGGCTGCCGCTGAACATACCGCTGTCGCCTTCTCGATGGCACGGTCGTAGGTGGCGATCCGCTGCCGCAGCTCGAGCAACTCCGCGATGGCTTCCGCGGGCGATAGGTCCTCGACGGCGCTTGCTACCGGCATGTCAGTACTCCGCTCTGTCCCAGTTCCCGTCACAGCGACCATACGAACTCGGGATACCCCACGCCACCGGCCGCGAGCGTCGCGCTCAGGAGCTGGGACGACGCCTGTTGTGCCTCGCGTGGGTCGGAGTGGCGCCGCTCTTCGGCACACAAGGCCGAGTAGAGCTGCGTCGTGGCGTCCACGGCGGCGCGCTCGGGGACCCGGCGATTCGAGTGATAGCCGACGATTTGACCGCGCGCGTCCAGAGTTGGCGTGACGTGCGCCAGGACCCAGTAATGGTCCCCGTTTCGCGACAGATTCACGACGTACGCGAAGATCTCGTCTCCGGCTTGAATCGTCTCCCACAGGAGTTTGAAGACACACCGCGGCATGTCCGGGTGGCGAATCAAGTGATGCGGTTGCCCGAGCAGTTCGGCCTCGGAGAAGCCCGCCATCCGGATGAACGTCTCGTTGGCGTAGGTGATCAGCCCCTTGCGGTCGGTCTTGCTGACAATGATCTCGTCCTCGGAGAAGAACCGCTCGACTCCCGTCGGCGTGATCCTGGGCCTCGCCATGGCGCAATCTCCTCATCGTCCTAGGGCGTGCGCGCGCTGCATCCAGGATGATCGGCCGGCCCCGCTGCGAGACTTGACCCCCGCCGGGATGAGCCCGCGAAGCCAACGACACGGCCCCCGGGGATGAGCGGAGTCGCGCCCTTCCCTACTTGGCCGGGAGGGCAGCGCGGCAGGACTTCGCGCGGGCGTCGGCGCTCTCCGGGAGGTTCCGCGGCGCGAGTGGCCAAGATGCGGACAGGCTGTCCGCGCTCCCAGGGCGCGCCGGGGAGTGCGGCAGGGCGTGGGGTCGTACGTATGCGTCGCGTTGGTGCGTTGGGCAGGGAAGAAGAGGGGATGAGGCGGGGTAGGATCGTCGACGCCGGGTTGGGCACGCTATGCCGGGTTGGGCACGCTATGCTGGGCGATGGAGCCACCATCGTTTCAGAGCCCAGCGAATGAGTTCCCCTTGGAGAGACTCTAGGCCCAAATCAAGCGCGGTGCGCGCTTGATTTGGGACTACTTCAGTAGCAACGCAGCGAATCATCCGTGCGATCCGCGCCGTCCGCGGGGAACGGATCGTCGGGCTCTGGGCCGCCGGCGAAGAGATAGCCCAAGGAGGAGACCGCGTCGGCCACGTCGATGGATCCGTCGTCATTGACATCGTGAGCGTCCAAGCAGGTTGCCGCGGCCCCCTGGAACAGGTAGGCGAGAGTGACGACCGGATCGGCAATGGTGACGCTGCCGTCTTCGTTGGCATCGCCGCGCACGAAACGTCGCTGAACGCTCACGAGGCCAGTCATTCCCAGCAGTTCGTGCGGGATGCAGAAATACGGTTGGTCACCCGCCTGCAGGAACTGAAAAACGAACACCGGCTGCGAGTCGGTCGACAGCGCGTTGAAGACCGCTCCTGGGTTGTCTGCGGGCGCCGACGACAAGCCACTGGTGACGGTGTGCGCCATCTCCATTGGCTCGTGCTCCCAACGAACCGAATCTCCGGCGAAGATCTCGACGAGATCGGGTTCGAAGACGTTATCCAAGACCCTGACGACGAAGGTCTGCTCGGTCACGGAGAGCGCGATGAACCCGATTTGAGCGGGGTGGTTGGCGTCGAAGAAGGCAAAACCGGTGGGGCTGTAGGTCGAGAAGGTGTAGCTGAAGGTCGGATTGGACGCGTCGACGGTTTGCGAGAAGAGCAGACCCGGCTCATTGGGAGTCCCCGGCATCCCACTGGGAAGTCCCGACGTCACGACGTGGGTCCCGGCGACCCAGACCCAGGTCACGGTGTCGCCGAGATCGATCGTGACGCTCTGCGGCAAGAACGCCGAGTTGAAGAGTTCGATGGTTTGATCCGCAGCAAAGGTCGCTTGGCCGCCGACGCCGAGGACACAGCCCAACAGGCAGAGCCCGAAGACTCGAAGCTTCGTGCGCCGGAAACGCTCGGGACCTGGGCCCACGGCCAAACAGCACTGCGGAACCTGCACTTCGGCACCCCACTGCTCAGGCTCTTCTCGGTCGTGAAGGCGTTTCATTTCTGCTCACTTTCTGAGTACCGCGACTCGCGCACTCCGTGCGAGCTCAGCTCCTGGCGTCGCCCGGACGGTGGGCGGCCGCGGGTTCACCGATACCTTGATCCGTGATCGCTCCTGGAGGCGCCCGTGTGCCCCCATCTAACCGGTTGATCGGTGGTCATTCAAGCGTGGACGACGCCACCAGTCGGTTGCGTACCGAGTTGCCTCCGGCCTCGAAGGCTGTCGGTTTGCCCGGGGTCGCGTGTCGGGAAAGTCAGCACAACAGAACGGGGTGCACCGTGACTCCCGTTCTCCGAGTTCCATCGCGAGCGCCAGGCCAGAGAGCCGGTAATCTGTCCCAAGTAGCGCACCGATCTCATTCTCCCGCGCGCAGCGTGCACTCGCCAAGCCGCGTCGGAGGCGGTGAGCCCGACGTGGCCCGTCACTTGCTTTGCTGGCGCCAAGTGTGAACTAGGGCTGAAGTTCGAGGGCCGAGGGAATCCACTCACAAGAGCTGCAAACCCCGCAAGTCGACGAGGCGGCGCGCCTCGCCGACGGGTCATCGGTTGCCGCTTGCACGAGGCGGGTTCACGGGGTCTCGAACCGCATTTCGCTCACTCCTTACTCGCAGGCATCGCGTTCCCGGCCGATCCAGGTCGTCCCTGGACTGACGAGGTACCGCGATCTGCATTCGTGGAGGTTGGATCATGCGTTCACGTTCGTTCGGTCGAGGCTGGCGACCCTTGCTGGGGTCCCTGATCCTCTGCGTCCTGGCAGTCCCGTTGGCGTGGGCGGGTCCACCGGAGTTCCGGCGCGGCGACTTCGACACCGACGGCGGCCTGAGCATCTCGGACGCGGTGCAGCTCCTCGGGTACCTCTTCCTCGCGGGCACTGCGTCGCCTTGCGCCGACGCCGCGGACGTCGACGACAACGGCGCGATCAACCTCGCCGACGCGGTCTCCTTGCTGCAGTACTTGTTCGCGAGCGGCAGTGCTCCGCCCGCGCCGGGTCCCCTCCTTTGCGGACCGGATCCGACGGGAGACACGCTGGGCTGCAACACCTATGACTGCGGTGCCACCCCAACCGACCCACTGATGCAGCGCATCGGTCACGTTCTCAATCGCGTGGCCTACGGACCCACCGCTACCGAGGTCGGGCAGATCCAGGCGACCGGCCTGACCGCCTACATCGAGCAGCAACTCGACCCGGCTTCGATCGACGAAGCTTCCAACTCGGCGCTGATGGCGCGCGAAGACGCCATTATCAGCGAGCAAGTGCTGACCACGGAGACCATCCTGCTCGCCGACGACGAGTTCTGGCGCTACTTCAAGGGCCAAGTCGCCCCGCCTGCGGATTGGACTCAGCTGTCGTTCGATGACTCGACCTGGCTGCAAGGCCAAACCGGTATCGGCTACGGCAACGACGACGACCGCACCGAGATCACCGACATGCAGGGCAACTACTGGTCGCTCTTCTTTCGCCGCGAAGTCTTCATCGCCAACCCGGCCGCGCTCAGCGAGATCGTGCTGCGCCTCGACTATGACGACGGCATGGTAACCTACGTCAATGGCGTCGAGGTCGCGCGCGGGAACATGGGCGGTACGCCGGGTGTGCCCCCAGCATTCGATGCACCGGCCCCGCAGAATCACAGCTCCGGCTTCCCCGAGGACTTCGTCATCCCGACGTCAGCCTTCCAGGCTGGCACCAACGTGATCGCGGTCGAGGTTCACAACAACACGCTGGCGAGCGTCGACTTCACGTTCATCCCGATCCTCTCGGAGCGCACCGCGCTGCCGCTCCCCCCGCGGCCCGTGGTTCCCGATCTCGACGCGTTGCAGAAGCTGGTCCATGTGCGTGGCGTCTATGCCCGTCGCCAGCTCCAGAACGTTCTCGCTGAGTTCTGGGAGAACCACTTCACGACCGACTACGACAAGACCGCGGCCTACCTGAGCGAACTCGAGAATCCCACCGGCGGCCCGGCGATGAACGAGTCTCAGGCGCGTTTCGAAGCCGCCAACGTCGAGTGGGAGGAGTACGAGTTCTTCCGCGAGAACGCCCTGGGCAACTTCGGCGACCTCTTGCTCTACAGCGCGACCAGTCCGTCCATGCTCATTTACCTCGACAACGTCTCGAACCTCGCGCAGCAGCCCAACGAGAACTACGCCCGCGAGATCCTCGAGCTCTTCGCCATGGGGGTCGACAACGGCTACGACCAAACCGACATCGTGCAGCTCGCGAAGTGCTTCACGGGCTGGACGGTCAGCAAGGTCGGCCCACTCCAGGCGCAGGGTTTCCCGAACTCCGCAACCAACCCTCCGATCACCGATGCGTTCCAGATCGCAGACATCGCTCACATCGAGATCGGCGACACCTGGAAGTACTTCAAGGGTACGACCGAGCCGAGCCCAGGGGTCGGCGGAGCCCCCACGCTCGACTGGACCCTGCCGGGCTTCGACACGACGACGTGGCTGAACGGGCCCACCGGCATTGGCTTTGGCGACGGCGACGACGCCACCGAGATCCTCGACATGCAGGGCAACTATGCGTCGCTCTACATGCGCTACGACTTCACGATCCCCGATCTCAATGCCATTGAGAACCTGCTCTTCGAAATGGCCTACGACGACGGGTTCGTGGCCTACTTGAACGGCGTCGAGATCGCCCGTAGCGACTCGATGAAGAACGCCGGCCCGATTCCGCCGTCGACCACCACGACCAGCGAGGCGCACGAGGCCACGCTCGACACCTTCGTGGCGCCCCTGAATGCATACCGCTTCCTCCTCACCCCAGGCACCAACGTGCTGGCGATCCAGGTGCACAACCGCACCCTCACCAGCAACGACCTGTCGGCGCTGCCCCGGCTCATCGACCGGACTCTCGCGCCCGGCAGCGTACTTTACGGCGATCGGTCCGGCGTCTGGACCTTCCGCTTCGATCCGAGCCAGCACGACACCGGCGCCAAGGTGGTGTTCGAGAACACACCTTATGAGACGAACATCCCCGCCGGGCGCTTGGGAGTCGACGGCGTGCTGGACGCAATCGACGTGATCAACACGTTGGTCGCACATCCCTCCACGGCCGAGTTCATTTCCCTCAAGTTGATCAATCGCTTCGTCTCGGACGAGATCACGCTGAGCACCTTCGACGACCAGAGTGCGCCTTTGGCACTGCGCAGCCTACTCGCGGACGCGCTGGCTGCGTGGTACTCGACGTCGCCGCCGGGCAACATCGAGACGGTAATGCGTGCGATTCTCGACCCGACGACCCAGCAGGGTGCGTTCTGGAACCCGCAGTACTTCTCGGCCAAGGTCAAGACCCCGGTCGAATTCATCAACAGCAGCCTGCGCGTGCTGGGGGCGACGGCAAGCGGCCAAGACTTGCCGGCGCTCAACAGTCGCATGGGCATGCACCTGTTCGATCGCGACGAGCCCGACGGTTGGCCCGAGGCCGGCGGCAACTGGGTCGATAGCGGCACCATGCTCGAGCGCATCAACTTCGCGCGACGGCTGGCCGCCAACGAGGACAGCGACTACAACTGGTCGACCCTGGCGTTCCTGACCGCCAACGGCGCAACCGCCGCCGCCGAAATCGTCGACCTGTTCGACGACTTGATGTTCCAGGGCAACCTGAGCCTGTCCAACAAGTCGCTGCTCCTGGAGTTCGTCGAGACGAACAACAGCGGCCAACCCCAGGCGCTCGATCCCGCAGCCACTGACTACGCGCAGCGTGTACGCAACCTCGTCGGCCTGTTGCTCAGCATGCCCCAATGGCACTTCCAGTAGAAGGACACCGATCATGATCAACCGCAGAGACATGATGAAACAATCGGGGGTCCTGGCGCTGGGCCTGGGCCTGAACTTCTTCAGCCCGGCCCTGTTCAAGCGGAAGCTGCTCGCCGGCCCCACGACTTCGCCACGAAAGTTGATCTTCATCTTCCAGCGCGGCGGAAACGACGCCGTGAACACGATCATTCCCCGCGGCGACAACCAGTACAGCACCGTGAATCGTCCGTCCTTGTTCATCCCGCAAGGGAACGCGCTCGACCTCGGGAATGGCTTCGCGCAAGCGCACCCGGCCCTGGCGCCACTCATGGAGGTCTACAACAGCACCAGCCTGAACGGCGTCGCTGGCCCGGGGAACTTGGCGGTGCTGCACCGCATCGGCTACGCCGGTCAATCGCAGTCGCACTTCAGCAGTCAACAGTACTGGGAGAACGGCGTGCCGGGTAACGAGGACCTCGACGAGGGCATGATCTACCGCCAGATCGCCGCGACGATGGATCCGGAAAACTCCCCGTTCGTGGCCGCCGCCATCTCGGACTCACAGATGGTCGCCCTCAAAGGGCCGATCGCAATCCCGGCGTTCACCAACCCGAGCGAGTTCCTGTTCAGCGGCAACACCGCTGCGGTCCAGAAGTTCCTCGGTCAGCTGCCGTCGGCGCCAGTGGGTGGGGACGGCAAGGGGATGCTCGGGCTCTACGGCGGGCCCCAGGATTTCCCCGGCAAACCTTATCGAGACCTCGTCTATGGCACAGGGCTCACGCTGGTCGAATCGATCAACATCGTGCAGACGGCGCTGCAACAAGGTACGTACACGCCGGAGAACGGCGCGGTCTATCCCAACGGCGGGTTCGGCGATCGCCTACGACAAGTCGCCATGCTGCTCAAGCGCACGCCGGTGCGGGTACTCGGCGTGAACATCGGTGGCTGGGACACGCACTCCGATCAGGGCGGCGCCAACGGTCAGCATGCGAACCTGCTCGGGGATCTCGCGCTCGGGATCCAAGCGCTGTCGCGCGACCTGCAGTCGCAGTGGGACGACGTGATCATCGTGACGATGTCCGAGTTCGGCCGCACGTCGATCGAGAACGGCAGCTTGGGCACGGACCACGCCCACGCCGGGGTCATGCTCGTGGCGGGTGGACGCGTGAACGGAGGCGTGTACAACTGCGATTCGAGCACGTGGGCGAACGGCGACCTGCTCAGCGTCGACAACCGCTACATTCGGCGGAGGACCGACTATCGGGCCGTCTTCGGAGAGATCTTCACCCGCCACTTCGGTGACGATCTCCCCCTGATCAATCAAGTGATCCCGGGCTACAACGCGGCCGCCTCGGCCAACCCCAACGACTTCGCGTTCCTGGACTTCGTGCAACCCTAAACCCGGAGCGAGCGCGTTCCTCGGGCAACTCCTTGCCGCGGCGAACGACTACGACCAGGCCGGGGGCACCCAACGGGGGCCCCCGGCCTGTTTCGTTCCAGGCCCTGACAACCCCGAACTCCTGCCCCTCGGCTCCGTGCCCTTCCGTGCTGCGACACCGATCGCTATGATCTGCCGCTCGTCTTGCCGCGCACACGCGTCTCCGCGTCTCGAAGTCACCGGCGAGAGTTCCCCGGATGGAGAAACCCCATGTCTTTCGACAAAGAGCTGGCCCTCACCGAGATCCGACGGATCCTGTCGACGACCCCGATCGGGGCTGGGCTCGGGAGCGTCGAGTCGGCGGGGTGGGTCGAGCGCGTCATCGCCCGCGACGGCCAAGTTACCATGGTCCTGAACGTCCCGCCCGACGCGCGTGCCTCGCTGGATCCGCTCAAGGCGAAGCTCCAGTCCCAGATCAACCAGATACCCGGCGTGGTGTCGGTCAACCTCCTGGAGAAGGCCCAACAGCCTGGACCCGCGGCAGCACCGTCTGGGGCGCCAGGGGCCGGATTCGGGGCGCAGGGCATCCCCGGTGTGCGCCACATCATCGCGGTCGCGAGCGGCAAAGGCGGAGTCGGCAAGTCGACGATCGCCGTCAACATCGCGGCCGAGCTGGCGCGCACCCAGGCGGTCGGGTTGTTGGACTCCGATGTGTACGGCCCGTCCATCCCGAAGATGCTCGGCCTCGAAGGCGAGCGCCCACGCGTAGAGCGTCAAGACCGGATCGTTCCGCTGGAGCGCTACGGCATCACGACGATGTCGATCGGCTTCTTGCTCGAAGAGAACTCGCCCGTCATCTGGCGGGGCCCGATGGTTACGGGTCTCTTGCGCCAATTCATCAGCCAAGTTGCCTGGGGCGAACTCGACTACTTGATCGTCGACATGCCGCCGGGCACTGGCGACGCACAGCTCACGCTCGTCCAGAACGTCGCCCTCAGCAGCGGGATCATCGTCACCACGCCGCAGGATGTGGCGCTGCTGGACGTGCAGCGCGGCATCGAGATGTTCCGGCGCGTCGAAGTGCCGGTGCTGGGCATCGTCGAGAACATGAGTGGCTTTCGGTGCCCACACTGCAACGAAGTGTCGGAGATCTTTCCGGCTGGGGGCGTGAAAGCCGCCGCGGACAAGTACGGCGTACCGATTCTCGGATCGATCCCCCTCGAACGTAGCTACGCGAGCGCCGGCGACCGAGGCAAACCGGCGGTCCTGAGCGACAGTCGTTCTTCGCTCGCGCTGGTCATCCAGGACGTGGTCCGAGAGATTCGGCGGGCGCTTCCCTAAGGAGTCGCCCAAGAATGACTTCACCCTCTTGCTCGTCGCTTCGGGCCATCTTCGACCGATCCGAAAACCTCGAGATCCTCACCGGAACCAAGGCTACGCCTCCGGTTCCGAGCTTCCCGGATCGGCCGAATCCGACCCAAATCGACGGCAAGATGCGAAGTTATTCTTCGGCGACTCCTCAGAGAGCGGCTTCCCACCCCGCTCGACTCGAACCGCGAGTTCGGCCCGAGACTCCGTTCTGAACGACGGTCGACTACCGCGGTCCGCGCATGCGGGCGCGCACGACCTCGAGCACCTCGATCGGCGTAATGCTCTCGAGGCAGCGGTGGTCGAGCGGGCAAGTCTTCAGATGGCACGGCCCACACGGCACATCGCGGCGCAACACGACGCTGGGCCCCAGGTGAGAGTGAGTGTAGCGCGGATCCGTCGGCCCCATGAGGCAGACGGTCGGGGTGCCCACCGCGACCGCAATGTGGCGCGGCCCGGCGTCGGTGGTCACGACTGCGTCGCAGCGTTCGAGCACGGCCTTGAGTTCGTCCAGCGGCACCAGCGAGTCGGCGGTGTTGAACGGTACGGTTCGCATCCGCGCTTCGACATCGCGAAGAAGAGCTTCTTCCCCCGGACCACCGAGCAAGAGCACGCGACGCCCCCACTCCGACTGCAGCCGATCCGCCAGTTCCGCAACGTACCTCACCGGCCAGATCTTCGACGGGCCAAACGACGCCCCGGGATTGAGGCCGATGAGACGGTCGGAGTCCGCCACCCCCAAGCGCTCGAGCGCGGCGCGAGCACGATCCCTAGTCGCGCTCGAGATCCCGAGTTGGGGGCCGAGCCTATCCGGCTCGGCTCCCACCATCGCCACCAACTCCAGGTACTGAAGAACCATCGGTACCGGAAAGCGGCGCCGCCCCGTGCGGTGGGTGGGCAAACTGTCGGTGAGCAGCAACGACCGCCCCTCGCGGGCGTAGCCATAGCGTCGGCGGATGCCGGCGCGAAAGATCTCCCAGGCGCTCCGGAAGGAGTGCGGAAACACGAAAGCGAGGTCGGCGTGGGTGGCCCGCGCCGCGCGCGCGTTGGCGCGTCCTGCTCGGGGGCCGCGTTCGAGCGCGAGGAATTCGTCGAAGACACCCGAGTCGTGGAGCAACCCTCGAAGGTGCCCGCGCCCCTGGGCGACGATGCTCGCGCCCGGGTACGCGGCCCGCAACGCGCGAAGGGCCGGGGTCACCAGCACCGCGTCCCCCACCCATGACGGGAGTCGCACCAGGATGCGCGCCGCGGGAGGCGCACCCCGCTGCATGCCCGGCCGAACTGTCTGGGTCGGCTGCAAACTCGCCAGCGCTACCCGGCGCTGCGGAGCAACGACGCGAAGCGAGACTTGTCGGTGCCCCACTGGTAGGCGTGCTCGGCCGAGATCGACCCCTCTTTGAACCGTGCCATGACCGAGTCGTCCATGAGCTGCATCCCTTGGCCGCGGCCGGACTCGATCAGCGAAACGATCTTGCTGATCGATCCCTCGCGAATGATGTTCCCCAGAGAGTGGGACCACAGCAGGATCTCGTTGACAGGTACTCGGCCTTTGCCATCCTTCTTCGGGATGAGCAGTTGCGCGATGATGCCGCGCAGCGACACGGACAGCATGGTTCGAATCTGGTTCTGCTGATCCTCGGGAAACACGTCCACGATCCGGTCGATCGTCTTCGCAGCGCTGTTGGTGTGGAGCGTAGCGAAGACGAGGTTTCCCATCTCCGCCGCCGTGATGGCCAAGCCGATCGTTTCGAGGTCTCGCAGCTCTCCCACCAGGATCACGTCTGGATCTTGCCGGCTCGCACTCCGCAGCGCCGTCGAGAAGGACTCTGCGTCCACCCCCACCTCGCGCTGGGTGATCACCGAGCGCTTGTTCTCGTGGACGAACTCGATGGGTTCCTCGATCGTGATGATCTGCTTCGTGTAGTTGCGATTGATGAAGTCGATCAACGCCGCCAACGTGGTCGACTTGCCGCTGCCAGTGGGCCCGGTGCACAGCACCAGTCCGCTCTTCAGTTGGCAGAACTTCTCGGCCACCGGCGGAACGCCCAGCTTCTCGACCGGCAGGATCTCCTCAGGAATCATCCGGAAGACGGCGGACATTCCGTGCTGTTGACGGAAGTAGTTCACCCGGAAGCGAGCCACCCCCGGCAGCGCATACGCCCAGTCTAGGTCGTGCTTCTCCTTGAAGATGTCGATCCGCCGCTGATCCAACACCGGGAGCAGCAGGTTCTCCGTCTGCTCATTGGTCATGGGGGGCTGTTTCAGCGGGCGCAGGTGGCCATGCACGCGGATCTTGGGCGTCATTCCCGACGCCAAGTGCAGGTCGGACCCCTTGTACTCCTTGACCATCTCGAGATAGCGGTTGATCTGTGGTGCGCTCATGCTGGCCTCAGTTCCGGAAGGTATCTGGGTTCTCGGCGTGGAACACGGCCGACTCCCGCGTGATGATCCCGCGACGCAGCAGCACCCGGATGGAGTCGTCCATGGTCACCATCCCGAGCTTACGACCTGTCTGCAGCACCGACGGCAACTGAAACGTCTTCTGCTCGCGGATCAAGTTCGACACCGCCGGCGTCGCGAACATGATCTCGAGGGCGGGAACACGCCCCAGCCCGTCGGCACGAGGAATCAGTTGCTGAGAAATGACCCCGCGCAGGGACTCCGACACCATGGCCCGAATCTGATCCTGCTCCTTCGGCGGGAACGCATCGATGATCCGGTCGATCGAACGGATCGCGTTGGTGGTGTGGAGCGTGGCCAGCACCAAGTGACCCGTCTCGGCGGCGGTGATCGCCATGGAGACCGTCTCTAGGTCTCGCATCTCTCCAACCATGATCACGTCGGGGTCTTCGCGGAGCGCGGACTTCAGGGCGCTCGCAAAGGACTGCGTGTGGCGCCCGACGTGGCGCTGCACCAGGTTGCAGTTCTGCGGTTCGAACACGTACTCGATCGGATCCTCGACGGTAATGATGTGGTCGTAGCGCTCGCGGTTGACGAGGTCGACCAGCGCCGCCATGGTCGAGGACTTGCCGCACCCCGCCGGCCCGGTGATGAGCACGATCCCTTGGCGATAGGTCGTGAACTTGGCCAAGGTGTCGGGCAGGTTGAGTTCTTCGAGCGTGGGCACCTTCTCGGGGATCAGACGAAAGACGATGTCGAGGCCCTTGCGCTGACGGAAGACGTTGGTGCGATAGCGCCCATGCGACTCGCGCTCATAGCAGAAGTCGTAGTCCAAGTGCTCGGACAGGTAGTTCCACTCCTCCTCGGTGAGCAGCTGGCGAATGGCCCGCTCGGTGTCGTCCGCAGTGAGCACCGGGTGCTTGAGGTGGACGAACTGTCCGTGCAGTCGCGCGTAGGGACGCGCGTCGGTCTGAAAGTGGAAGTCGGAGGCCCCGAATTCCCGCATCCGCCGCAGGTACTCCCCGAGGGGCTTGCCGGCCAAGGCAGTGAAGTCGACCTTGGCCACGTCGGCGATGGACTTGGCGCCTGCGGGCGGCGCGATCGGCACCCGAATCGGTGAGTCCGCGTCCTCCCCTTCGCCTTCTGGGGGCTGCGCGACTCGCTCCTCCACCTTCTTCCGGATGGCGCGCTCATGGTTCTCGGCAATGTAGCCCTTGTTCAGCAACACGCTACCGAGATCGGCTCCGTTTCCGGCTTGGCCGACGAGGCCGAGACACTCCTTGATCTGTTCCTCGGTGACGAGCTTGTTCTTCAGCGCGAGTCGACCGAAGAGCTGATCCTTCGAGGAGACGCGGGCTCCTCCGACTTCGGACATGGTCTCTCCCTAACTGTGGTGTTTCTCAGGGAACGTGGCACAGACCAAGACGCGTGGGTACCCGACGATCAGCCACGGAGCGACGTCGTCGTTGGGTGTCTTCCCGACCCAAACCAAAGAGAAGTCCGGGCGCGTGACCACCCGAAACGGACTCGCGACACGGGACCGTCGAACGGCGGCGGCCGAGACAGCCTCAGCCGGACCACCCCGTGAACGGCGGTCGGGCCCTGCCCCGCGAATGACCTCGACCCGGTCGCCCCCGCGCAACTCCCTGTCGAACCTGACGACGTCGAACGAAGACGATCGCGAACGATGCCGATGTCGAACAATGCCGATGTCGAACAATAACGGTGTCGAACAATAACGGTGTCGAACAGTGACGATGGTGACGGGTGGACCCCGCCAGGAACCAGGAAGGCCCGAAGAACCGTCGTCCCGTCGGGCGAACCAGGCGCCGCCGCGTGGGAGATCGAGGGTTCCGAGTCCCTGGCCCCCCTGCGCCGGACGATCGAGCCATGATAGGGACCGGCGAGTTCGAAGCAAGCCCCTGCCGACGGCGAGTCGAACGTCGCGCGCGGATCGCGGGCACGCGCCAGTGCACGGCGCTGGCACCGCACGCCGGCGCCCTCGGAACCGGCGTTCCCCGGATCGGGCGCACTCACCGCCCCGCTCCCGGCCGCCGACCTCGGGACGGCCGCCAGCGTGTCCAGCGCGGTCACCCGCTATCGGCCCCCCGTGAGCTCGGCGCGTCAGCAGGCCCGATCGATCTTCGCGGCCAGCACGAAGTCGCTTTCCGTGAGCCCATCGATCTTGTGGGTTCGGATCTCGATCCGCGCTTTGCCCCAAGTGAACCAAATGTCGGGGTGGTGCCCTTGATCCTCGGCAATTGCGCCCACGCGATTCACGAACGACAACGCCGTGGCAAAGTCAGGAAACACGTAGTCCTTGCCGATGTGGTGATTCCCTTCGGCCTCCCACCCGTCGAGCTGCCCGAGGAGTTCGCTCACCCGCTCGAGCCCGAGGGGCGCAATGCCACCGCGGCAGGGCACACAGTCTCGATCCGCTAGGTCGCTCATGCCGTTCCTGCCTGTTCTCTTGGATTTCTCCGCGGGGCTGCGAATGCCCCTGAGAAGAACCTAAGCCTATCCCGAAGCAAGCGCAAGCCGCGGTCGCGCGCGAGTTCCGTCAAGGATAGTTCGGCACCAAGGCAGGATCGAGGTCTCGGCGTACGTACAACCGGCCGATCGAGCGCGGCTCGAAGCGCACGATCCACGAGCTGCGGTCCAGCAGCGGCTCAACGTTCCCTCCCGGTCCGACGACCCGGAGTTCGCCCGTCACCGCGCGCGGCGCCGTCACGAGGTCAGCGATCGGATCGGCGTCCGGGACCTCGGCCACGACCCGCGCGGACCACGCGGCGAGCCATTCGCGGACCGAGCCTTCGTCACGGCCTTCGAGTTCCTGCGGCAGCGCGCGGTGGTGGCGCCGAGCCAGGATGCGCACGGCGTCCTCGTGCCCGGCTTGCGCCGCATCCGACTCGGCGCGACGCAGCAGCTCCCACACCCGCCAGTCGCTCCACTCGGTGAAGCCGGCGCCGTCGGCCGGATACACACCGCCGGGCAAGTTCGTGCGCAGGAACTGCACGAGGTGATGGTCGAAGATCCTCCGGGTGCGATGGAAGTAGACCTGTTGGAACATCGAGATGCGTCCCCAGAGCATCCCTTCGACGGCCAACACGCCACCGCGCTCGACCCCGAGCCGCAAGCCCCCCCGGCCCGCCTCGACCGGTACCAAGGTGTGGAGGATGCGGTCTAGGTCGAAGATCCCGTAGCTCACCCCGGTGGCCGCCGAGTCGCGGAGCAGGTAGTCCATGCGATCGGCACCGACCTCCCCCGCGATCACCTCCCGCGCAAAGGCGAGCGGTGGCGGCAAGCACTCACCCCCGCTCGCAGCGTCCTCCGAAGTGAACGACATGGCCTCGAGCACCCGGACCACGTCATCGAGCAGAGTCGGATCCGAGCGCCGCAACACCCCGCCTACTTGCCCGCCGCGAACCAAGTCGACCGTGAGCTGCTCATGCGAGCGACCACCCGGCAGCAGCCCCTCGGTGACGTGCGAGAACGGCGGATGCCCGACGTCGTGGAGCAACGCGACCCAGCGCGTCAACGCCAGCAGCCGCTCATAGTCCACCGCTCGCGGCGGCAAGCCGAGCCGCGGCAGCAGTCCGTCGATCCCGAGACGCCCCCGCAGGTCTTCGAATATGCGCGTAGCGACTTCAAGGGTGCCCAGAGCATGCTCGAAACGGCTGTGGCGCGCCCCGGGGTACACCCGATCCGTCATGCCGAGTTGGGCGATGCTGCGCAAGCGTTGCACTTCGCGCGCATCGATGCCAGCGAGCTCGAACTCGGTGAGCCGCACGTAGCCGTGGATCGGATCGCGGATGGCTTCGGGGTAGCGCGGGGGTTGCATTCAGGGCTCACGCTTCTCAACGGTCTGCTCGACTCGGCCGAAATCACGAGAACGCGAAGTCGGGCACCATCCCCGCCGGTCGGTGCGGCGCCCACGCAAAGGGTAGGTCACCTCGACGGGGTCGCACCCATGGTGCCGTTCCGGCGCGCGGATGGAAAGGTCAACGAACCTCGCACGGTCCGCACCCCGGCACGCCAGCGACTTCGGGTCCTCGCGCCCGTCACCGTCCGCGACCGCCGCAGTGCACAGTGAGAGCCCGTACTCCGCCACTACTCCGCCACGAGCGTCAGCTCCCCGAACAAGGACGCGTCCTTGCCCCCCACCATCCCGGGAGTCCACTGGGTGGCGCCCCGGTAGCCAGCGCCGTCATCGTCATTGGCGATGTAGCCGAAGCCAAGAACGGCACCGGGCTCCAAGCTGAGCTTGGGCAACACCGAACGCGGCAGCGCGATCTCATAGAGCGTTTCGCTTCCTTGACGCACGACGGCGACGGACGCGGACTCGAGTCGCCCCGTCTGTCCGCCTTCACCGCCGTACCAACACCACAGCAGCGGACCGATCGGAGTCAGTGCGGCACCGAACTCGAGGTCGGTATGCGCGTAGCCGACCGAAGTGGCCGGTGCGACCGACAACGAGAACTGGATCGAATCGCCCTCCCAGATCCGGGCGCTCGTGTGCGTCTGCACGAAACGATCGTCTTCGACGCGTAGTGCCAGGGCCAACCCCGCCGCTCCGTAACGAACCGCCGTGCGCACTCTCCCGAGTTCGTCGTGCGCCTCCGTGAACTCATTGACGTGCCACTCGTCGAGCTTGCCGTCGACCGACACTTCGGAGAAACGCGGCCGCGCCGCTTGCTGGGGCGACACCGTGTAGGCCACGCGCGCTCTGGACTCCCGAGGCCCACGTGCGGTGAGGGTTCCGCGCACCCCAGTACCGGCCGGCGTGACATCGAACGCTGCCTCCACCGTGTGAAGTGGACCCGACCCGACCAGGACTCGTCCGCGATCGAGGACGGTCCAACCCGCGGGAGCGGCGAGCGTCAGTGGCGTGTCCACCGTCACTCCTTCGAACCCTCGCGCCCGGATCTTGACCCTGGCTGATTCCCCCTGCCGGAGCCGGACTCGATCCTGACCGAAGTCGAGCACGACGTCGCGCCGATCGTCGAGTACCGCCACGGTTTCGCCATAGGCGATGCGCCCCCCGTACGTGAAGCGCAGCAGCGCATAGGAGGCATGGACCTGGTCGAGCGCCAAGGCCACCGTCGCCGTGCCACGCGGCGGTACCGAAACTCGCTCCCGCCACGCGGGAGTCCCTTCCCAGAGAGCGAATGGAGTCATCCACTCCGCAAGCCCGGTGATCGGACCGTCCGTGTGGTTCACCAAGAGCGCAGTGATCTTGGATCCCGACGTCGCCGCCGGCACCGGCACCTGGATCTCGATTTCGCCGCCGTCGGCCGGAGAACTTCCGTCCGCGACGACCCACACCGCGGCGGTGACTTCTCGCTCCCCCACACCATTGGCAATGATCGTGATGAGCGTCGCCTCGCCGGGCTTTGGTCGCCCCGTCGGTGCTTCACAACGAAGTTGCACGGTGGCCTGAGCGTTCGGTCCGATCACGACTCGGCGCGGCTCCACGCTCACCGCCAGGTTCGGATCCGTCTCGAGCCTCAGATCGATCGTGGCCGGAGCGTTGCGACGGTGGTTCTGGACGCTCAACTCGAGCGTGGCCCGGCCGTCTTCGAGCGTCATGCGTCTCGCCGCCGGATGGATGCCTACCACTCCGTTACCGGTAACTCCCTCGGCCAAGTCCTCGAGCCAGTAGGCGCTCGACGACACGTCACCGTCGGTGGGATCCAACGACGGAGCCTGCGGGTCGACTTCCTGAGAAGTGACCTCGAGCACCAGCGTTTCATAGGCGTGGGGCGGCATGGAGAGCCGCACCCCACCTTCGACGACCTCCAGGTCGCGCTCCCGCTGTTCCAAGAGATTCGCCCGCCAAGCCCGCACAATCGTGTGCCGCGGCATGCGCACGGTCGGTTGAGCCCAGCGCCCGCCGCCGTTCCACAACCGCGCCACGATGCGGTCTTGACGCCGCGGGCTCGCCTCCGACCACACCGCCTCCGGGAAGCCAATGGGCTTGAGCGCCGCCAGCCGAATGGCTGGATCATCGATCGTGACGAAACTCATCGCCGCCGGTAGCGAACCGCCATGCACCGGCTCGGCATGTTCCACGAGCGGGTGATTCACCTGCTGGGCGACCCGGCTCAGATCGGCAGCGCGGTAGTCGCCGGGGTGCACGACCAAGCTATAGCGATAGACGTGCGAACCGTGCATCGTGCCAAACGGGTTGCCATCGGGCAGACGGCGGGCCGGCGGGTCGATCCAAACCCCCGAGGGCCAGCTCGTACAGCTCCGCAGCAGATTCAGCCCCAGCGTTCCATCCTCAGAGACATGAGCGCTGACGGCTCCCTGATTGATGAGAGCCACCGTATAGCGAGGGGCCACGACCGTCGACTCGAGGAATGCCCGCTCGCGCGGCACGTAGACCTCGTGGTGGGTGGCCAGCGCCTCTGTGAGTTCCGCCACGTGCGCTTCCGTGGCGGGCAACAGCACCAGCGGCAAGTCACCATCGAGGGCGACCACGCACGAGCCGCGAGACGGATCGAGTGGCGTCTGCTCACACAATCTGCGAATCCAGGCGTGCTCGGCGGCGCTCCCGAGAAGCAACCGGAAGTCCGGCGCGTTCGAATCGAACTGGAGATCCCCGTAGCGACGGTCGCCCTCGCGGGTGATCGTGCTGGTCACGCCACAACGGACCAGGGCCTCCGCTAGCCGATTTGCGAGTTCTCTCGTATTCGCCGCGGCCGCCTCGCCAACCACGATCTCGGCCACGCCGAGCGCACGTCGATAGACCGGCTGCTCGGGCTCCCCCACCACCAAAGCACACGTCGTTCCGAGGGCGACCCACTGCCAGCACGTCTGATCGAGGGTCCAGGAGTCCTTGGCCGTATCCACGTCGCGCGCGAACGGACGCCCAATGACACTCGCCGCGGTCTGGAAGACCGGCCGCGCGCCCGGCAAGTCGCAGGGGAACTCAACGCGTAACAGCTGGTCGCGCCCCTTCCAGTCGACGATCTTGGTCTCGAAGTCGATGCGCGCTTCGCCCGGCACCAGGCGCACGACTTGCTCTTTGCGAAACTCCGGGTAGCTCGCCACGATCCGCAGAGCACCGGGCTCGACCGAGTTGCCCAGTGCGATGGGTTCGATCGACGCGCTCACTTCGCTGCCGGCGCGCTTGTCACCGGTCGGAGCGAGGTGCCAAGGTCCTTCACCATGCCCCGGCAGCACCGGGTACTCCTCGTGCACCACGAGGTCATTGCCAGCCCCACGAAGCAGTTCGCGGCCGCTCCGCTTGTCGATGATGCTCGACAAGGTGCCGCCTCGCGCCGGGTCGAGAGTCACCCGCAGAAGTTCGTTCTCGAGGACCGTGCCGACCGACGCGGCGCGGCCGCGCGCGTCGCCGCGAACCGTCCGATACCCGACCGCGGGGACACCACCGCCGAGCACCGCGACGTCTGCGCGCATTCCACCGCTCACGGCGCGACTCATCGCGGAGGTGGAGTTCCAGAAGACACGAGTGGCGACTGCGGCCTCGCGTTCGAGCGGGCCGTCGCTCGTGGCCCCGCGCGTATCCACCTTGCTAGACAAGTACGCCAGCGCCCGCGACCGTACCGCCCGCGCGATCTCCAACGCATCCCGGTACGCCAGCATGAGGTCCACGTAGACTTGGTCGGACATGGAACCCGTGACTCCGTCGTGATGGGCGTTGAACAGCAGCTGCCGCCACGCACGATCGATGGCGAGAGATGGGTAGCGAGCCCCTTCCAGGGTGGCGATCGTGGCGAAGATCTCGGCCTCGCGCAGGGTCACCTCGCCAGCACGATTGGCCGTCTTGAGGTCCGCGAACGAGACCGGGCAACCGGTGTAGATCGGATTCATGTCCCGCGTGATGACCGGCACGCTGATGTCGCGGGCCGCGATCTCCGCTTCGACCTCGCGAAAGAAGCCCTCGGAGGTATCGATCACCGCCCGCGGAGAGAGATAGGTGCGATTCCACTCGCGCAGGACTTCGCCGAGATTCTCGAGCGGACGAATGAAGTCCATGTGCATGGGCAACAGAACATGATGCGTGAGGGCAGGGCGCTTCAGATCCTCGAACATGCTCGCGATGATCAAGTTGCACCGTTCGGCGTCGTCCGGTGCTCGGTTCGATCCGGGTGCAAACTGCGAGTAGGCGTAGCCGTAGTGTCCGGTCATGTAGTGGGTCAGGATCTTCTCGCCGTCCGGAGCCATCCACCAGAACTCACTCGGGAAGTTCACCTGATCGCGCGGTGCCCCCCACTGATGGAAGGGGCCCCGCGCGAAACCGCCACCCGTGTGCCCGCTGCGTGCCATGAGTGAGGGAAACGACGGATCATGACCGAAGACGTCGCACTGCCAGAATACCGAGCCCCGGCCGCCGACGATCTCACGCTGGAACAAGCAACCGTAGATCGCGTTGCGTGCCGTGGCCTCCGCCGAGACCAGAGTGGTGGAAGACTCGTTGTATGAGCCGCCCACGACCCCGAGTCGTCCAGCCCGAACGAGAGCCTCGATCCGTGCCACCTCCGCCGACCGGGCTTCGAAGAAGGTCTTCAGGTACGGCAACTGGTGGATCGCAACCTTGTAGTCGGCATCG
Source organism: Planctomycetota bacterium (assembly GCA_050246115.1). GTDB lineage: Bacteria > Planctomycetota > UBA8108 > UBA1146 > JAJFFE01 > JBFWWP01. Next base: position 11,585 of record JBFWWP010000017.1, on the reverse strand, counting down.
CTGTCGCAAATGTCGAGGTACTCCTCGAGAAGCGTGTGGCCCGGCCCGACGTGTGCGTCCATATATCTGCCGGTCTCGGTGTAGTGCGCCTGCGTGTTCCACCACACGGGGTCGTAGTGAAACCCCGGAACGAAGTGGAGCGTCCAGTCCAGACTGGCACGCGGGTAAGAGTAGCTCTCGAACCTCAGGGACCCGGGCTCTTCGACCAAGACCGTGACTCGGCCCTCGGTTCCTGCCGGTGGATAGGGCACCGGGACGAGGAAACGGTGGCCCGCCTCTTGGGCGCCGAGGTCGAGGGCGAACAGGATCTGCCCGCCGTCGTGGTGGCGTATCTCGATCGCTCCCCGAGTAATCGCACGCACGAGCCGCACGTCGAGGATGGAAGCAGGCGACTCGGCAGGTCCCCGCACGATCGAGGTCGGGCGCACCTGCACCGGGAACATCTGGGCGTCGCTTGGGGACACAAGACCACTGGCACCGAGGAACAGCAGGGCGGCGCCGATCGACGCGAACCCCGGTTTCGATAGTCCGCGGTAGCTGATGGAGCGAAGCATCGTCGACTTTCTGATTCGGGGTACGAGCGAGTAGCAGAACGGTCGCGGCATTCTGGGCCTGATGCTGCCGACTTTCAATGAAGCGACTTGGGGCGCTGCTCACGAGGCCCGCGTTGGGGCTCGCGAGCGAAGTCACCCGAGCGCATCGGCCGCAAGAACTCGTCTCGCAAGCGACTCGGACGAATCGGCGCGTGCTCCGCGGTGCTGGCCACCGCGACGCCGAGTCGCATCGAAGGGACAGAGGCGCGACGAAGCACCCCGTCGCGCGTCGAGTCGCCCACTGCGCCAACGAGCCTGGCCCGGACTACTCCGGATGCGATCGCCCCAGCTGTCGTCGACCCGCGTCGAACAGCACCCATCGAGCCTCACCCGCTGGCACTTGGAGCGATGCCGCCGGCTCCCCGGTGCTCTCGAAGAACCCGGGTAGTGGCACGACCCGCCCGCACGAACTCTCATTGATCGCCACCAAGAGAGTCGCGTGCTCGTACTCCAAGGTCTGGATCGTCACGCCTGTGACCCCTCCGGCAAGGCGCGCGCGCACACCGGCCCGCTGCATCGCGGTCGCGTAGGCTTGCCGTTGCCATGCACCCACCGGCGCCCACTCGAGCGGCACTGGGGAGTGCAGAATCACTCCCTGGCCCCGGGGCACAACCGCGAGCCCGCGCTCTCCGGCCGCCGCGAACGCCGACTCGGTCACCCGCCGCTCGAAGCGTAGCTGCAGGACTTCCCCGCTTTCCAGTTCGTGGGTCTCCACCGTGGCCAGAGGCCGCCGAGCAACGCCCAGCCTTCGCGCGGGCAGCCCAGCGTCGTCGGTCTCGAACCAGCCCGAGCAAAGCAGCACCGCCCCGGCCTCGACCGCCGACACGAGCGGATCCCAGGCTTCCTCGGCAATCCCGCGGCAGGCGGGGAGCACGATCAGCCGCGGAGTTCCGAGTTGGTCGAGCACGCAGTCCTCGGCCACCACGCGCACTCCGTGCCCGAGTTCCTCGGCCAACAAGCTCACCGCGCGCTGGGTGCCCTCGAGTTGCAAACCGCGCGGCGAGTAGTGGTCCGCGGAAGGCAGCAGAAGCACCACCTCGGGAGGGCGCAGACCGGACAGATGCCGACCGTGCTCGCGCAAGAAGGCGGCGAAGCGCCGGACAACGGCGTGCTCGGGCTTGTAGCTACCGTCGGCCCGGCGCAGACCGATCGCGACCTCGTTGTCCGACGCCATGTATGGGTTCACGTCGTAGCACCACTGCACGACGCCGAAGGCCCGCGCGGCGAAAGCATTACCGATCTTGCGTGCGAGCAGACGTGCGTTGTCGTCGTCGGATCGAATCGCCTCACCCGAGAGCTCCTGCCGCTGCATGATCCCCGTTTCGCTCGCGAGGAGCGGCTTGCCTTCGACCTTCGCCAGGACTCCATCCCAGAGGAGCGCGTCATTGAACCACCACGTGTGAATCGACGTGAAGTCGACGACACGCTCATGGTGGAGCGGGCTCGGGCGATCGAGGAGCCCGCCTTCGTCTTGACCAACGGTGACCAAGGCGTCCGCGTCTGCGGTGCGTAACACGGCGACCAGGGTCTCGGCCCAGTCGCGAAAGGCCTCTTGGGCAAACCGAACATACTCGCGCGCACGGTAGGGACGGTGTTCCGCGAATACCTGCCGGTCCGAGAAGTCATCTTCCTTCGGCAGACCGATCGCTTCGTCGGGACGCAGTCGCCAGCGCGCGCGCACCGTCGTCTCCCAGTCTCCACCGCCGGCGTCCGCGTAGCGCTCGGCGAGCCACGCCCGAAACGCAGCCTCCTCGTGCGGATCTCCGTGCGGGCGGCACAGCCACAGCTTGTCGGGCGACGAGAAGGATGGCTCGTTGATCAGGTCCCAGAGCATCTCCTTGGCACTCCGAAAACGGGTGGCCACCGCCGCGACATAGGCCTTCTGTCCCTCGATCGCACGCGGATCGAAGTAGGGGTTCTCGCCCCCGAAGGCTTCGGGCACGAACGAGAAGAAGGTGAACAGCACGGGAATCCGATGCCGCCGCGCGGTCAGATAGTACGCCTCGAGCGCGCGCAAGAAGCCCTCGTCGATGACACCGGGATCGAGGGCGATCTTTCGGTACCCGGACCAAACGCCCGTGCGTACGAGGTTGATGCCGAGTGCGGCGAGTTCGGCGAAGGTCTCGTCCCACACCGCCGCGTTCGGCTCGAACAGGAACTTGCGGTGCACGGTGCGCGACATCACCGTGGTCCCCATGACCGGCTCGGGTACCCCGTTGCGCAGCAGCGTCGTAGCGTCGCAGGAGAGGTCGTCGCCGCTCGCAAAGAGCTGAGGATCGAAGATCCAAAAGCCCGTGGTGACCGGATCCTCGTCGGGTGCGCGAGCGCTGACTCGGTAGAGGCCAGGCTCCGGCGCCGGCATGTCGAGACGCACCCGCAGCGACGCATGCTCCCCGCCTCTGAGTTCGACGGGCGTCGAGTCCCAGCGACGGACCCCGGTTCCGAGCGGCCCTTCGATCTGCAACGTGACATGCAGTTCGCTCGTCGCCGCCACACCCGGCCGGTCCACGCGCACGATCACGCTGGGCGCCTCGCCTTCATGAAAGCAACCGAAGGTCGGATCGACGCGCACCTCGACGACGGGACGTGCAGCCTCCGCAACGAGCAGTTCGATCTCCGGCAGACTCGGCGGGGTCGAGAGGAGTCGGAGCACCCAGCGCCCGCCCGCAAAGCGGCCGCGCAACCGATCGATCACGAAACTGGCCGCCGCCGCAGGAAAGCGTGGATCGTCGCCCGCACGATGCACGAAAGACAGCGGCCGCACGACGCCGTCGCGCGCCCCGGGCGCCCCATCCTCGTGGGCGAAGTCCTTGGTGTCGCTCAACCTCGGCTGCAGCACGCTCACCCACGCAGCATCGTCGAGCGCGCAGTCCGGAATCGTGCGCCCGCGCACTTCCCGGTAACGCAGCGCCCCACCCGTACCGAGAGCCAGCCGCGAGCATTGATTCAGCCGCAGCTCCCCGAGCAGCGCAACCGTACGAGGAGCTACCACGCGCGCGCCCGCGGTGCCCGTCACCGGTCGCGTGAACGGCTCCCCACCGAGGAACACGAACGACCCGCCGGCCTCGAGGAACCGAACGAAGGCCGGCCACGCGTCCGCCGGAAACGTCGATCCATGACGCCACACGAGGACCCGCCCGGGCGTGAGCGCCGCCGTGAGTTCTTCCACACTCACGGCGATGGCAGCGCCGGGGAGTTCGATCAGCGGGGTCGGAACGTCGATGGCTGGAAAGCCGGGTTCCGCAAACAGGATCAGAGTCGCCAACAAAGTCTCGACCACGAGTGACCTTTCGCAACAGCGTGGCTATGCTCCAGGGTGCCCGCCACCCGGATACCCGCGGACACCGCGGATCGTCCCCGGGTCGGCGCAGAAAGCAACAAGACATGGAGCATCGCCGACCTTCGCGAGTAAGACCGCCGACGCGAAACCCGGAACCGAGAACCCGGTCGGGAGAGCGAGGCAACCCCTCGACCCGTGAAGGAGTTTCGTGATGAACCTGCTTGCGATCGCTCTGGGCCTCGCCTGCACCGCCGTCGTCGGCGACAGCGCTACAGATCTGCGAAGTATCGACAACGCCGACTGGATCGCCCGCGATGTCGCGGTGAGCCGGCGCGTCGTCGCGGCACTACCTCCAGGTGACCGGACGGCGACCGAGTGGCTCGCCACGCTCGCCCCGGATCGTCACGAAACGCACGACCTGGGCTATGGCGGGCACCGCCATGACCTCGCATGTTACGGCGGATACACGACAACCTGGATCACCCTGGTGACCTTTGACGACCGAATCGTGTCGCTCCTCATCGGGCAGCCGATGGAGCCTGACGAAGCGGGGCCTATCGGCTCCGTGCTGACACCCGTTTGGAAGCCGTACGCCACCCTGATGGGTGGCGCATTTCACTACGAGTACCACAGCTCCGTCATGCTGACGCACATGCGGGCGAGGCTCGCTCACGAACTCGGCTCGCTGGCAGACCTTCCCGTTCCCACGCCCTACGGCGAAGCGTACGAACGACTGACCACTGCCGGCGCCGATCTGGCGTTCGGCACGCGATGCGGCGACGATGGCACGCCGCCACCAGGACGCCGCGAGGCCGACCAACTCGAAGCCGGAGCGCAGACGGCACTGCTGGGCAATGTCCTCCGTGGCCCCAACCCGGTCGGTCGAGTCTACGCCGCGAAGGCGCTTCTGCGGCTGCGAGGCTCGGGTGCCGCGCTACCCCCCGAGGACGAGGCCGTGATCGCCAAGATCCGCGCTTCGGGCTTGCAGATCACCGTTTGCGATGGGTGCACGTTCGGGAAGCAGTCCACAGCCGAAGCTCTGGCTGGCGAGTGACGACCGAGACGTCTACGGCGTGCCGAGTAGACGGCCCCACGCCAGGCGCCGCGGCGAAGCCCGCGGCGGCGGATCGGGGAGTGACGCGATGCTGCTTGCGGTGCGGCCGATCCGCCCAAGATCGTACGGAGTTCGACCCGCCCCTGGCTGCGACCGGATTGGCGCGACGAGGTATTGGCACTGGCGCCGCATCGCGTGGAACCTCGAGCGAGTCACCGCGGCACGCCCCCGCGCAGACGCTCGGCGAGCCGCGTGCGGCGTTCGACGACTTGGTGGTTCTCGACCATGATCCGCAGCGCGCGCTTGCTCCCAACGAGCACCACGAGGCGGCGCCCCCGCGTCATGGCGGTATAGAGCAGATTGCGGTGGAGCATGACGTAGTGCTGCGTGTGGATCGGCACGATCACCACCGGAAACTCGCTGCCCTGCGACTTGTGGATCGAACAAGCATAAGCGAGGACCAGTTCGTCGAGCTGCGAGCTCTCGTACCGAACGAGGCGCGCGTCGTAGCGAACGACGAGTTCGCCTGCCTCGGTGTCGACGGCGTCGATCACTCCAATGTCGCCATTGAAGACCTCGAGATCGTAGTTGTTCCGGGTCTGCATGACGCGATCGCGCACGCGAAACTGGCGTTGCCCCCGCTCGAGGACCCGGCCGTCGGGATTGAGGAGCTGCTGCAACTGCACGTTGAGATTGGCTACGCCGAGATCGCCGCGCTGCATGGGGGTGAGAACCTGGATGTCTTGGATGGCGTTCACGCCGAAGCGATTCGGGATGCGCTCGCGAATCATGTCGCCGAGCGTGTCGAGGATGTGCTCCGGCTCGTTGCGTTCGACGAAGAAGAAGTCGGCGCCCTGGTCTGCGGTCCCAGAGAGGTCCGGCATCTCCCCCTGGTTCACGCGGTGAGCGTTGGTCACGATCCAGCTTCGGGCGCCCTGCCTGAAGACGTGGGTCAGCCGCACGACCTCGATCTGGTCGCAACGAATCAGATCCCGCAGGACGTTGCCGGGGCCCACGGATGGGAGCTGGTCGACGTCCCCCACGACAACCAGACGGCCGGTGTCGGGGAACGCCTGCAGGAACTGCTGCATGAGCACGATATCGACCATGGACATCTCGTCCAGGATGACGAGATCGGCCTTGAGCGGCGACTCGCGATTGCGCTGAAACCCCTGGATCTTGGGGCTGTAATCGAGCAGCCGATGAAGCGTGACCGCCTCGCGCCCGGTCGCCTCCTGCAAGCGCTTGGCGGCGCGCCCGGTCGGCGCCGCGAGCAGCATGCTGATGCCCTTCTTCTCGAGGATCCGCACGATACCGTTGACGATGGTCGTCTTGCCCGTGCCCGGCCCGCCGGTGATCACCAACACCTTCGCATCGAGCCCGCTCCGGATCGCTTGGGCCTGCTCGGGGGCCAGGCTCATGCCTTGCTGGTCCTGGAACCAAGCGAGCGCGCGATCGACGTGGATCTCGACCTGGCGCGGCGGCTCCGCCAGGATGACGCCAAGGCGTTGCGCCACGCTCACCTCCGCCCGCTGGAGCGTCGCGAGGAACACGACCTCGCCGAGGTCCGGCCACGTCTCGAGGGTCACCCAACCGGTGTCTGCAAGGCTCGTCACGGCCTTGTCGACCAGGCCAGCCTCGACCTCGAGTAGGCTCGCGGCCGCCTCCACCAACTCGGCCCGCAGACAGCAGGCATGCCCGGCATCGCCGAAGCCGACCAGAGCGTGATGAACTCCAGCCTCGAGCCGCCGCGGCGACGTTCGTGAGATCCCGAGTCGCTCCCCAATGCGATCGGCACTCTTGAAGCCGACTCCGAAGATGTCGAACGCCAGCCGATAGGGATTCTCGCGAATGCGCGCGACCGCCGCCTGCCCGTACGCCTTGTAGATCTTGACCGCCAGACGCGGGGTCACTCCTTGGGAGTGCAGGAACAGCATGACTTCCTTGATCCCGCGCTGCTCCTGCCAGGCATCCCGGATCCGTGCCGCGCGCACGCCGCCGATCCCCTCGACCTCGGTGAGCCGCTGCGCTTGCGTCTCGATGACCTCCAACGTGTCGAGACCGAAGTGGTCGACGATGCGCGCGGCCATCGTCTTGCCGATGCCGGCCACGAGGCCGGAGCCGAGATAACGCTCCATGCCTTCGAGGGTAGCGGGCTTGAGGCTGAGGTAGGTATCCGCTCGAAACTGGCGCCCAAACCTGGGGTCGTTGCCCCAGTCGCCGTGCAAACGGAGAGACTCGCCAGGTTGCACCCCGAGGAGATTCCCCACCACGGTGACGACCCGTCCCTGGCCCGCCTCCTGCACGCGGACGACGCTCCAGGCGCTTTCGTCGTTCTCGTACACGACTCGCTCGACGATACCCTCTAGCGTTTGCAACGACCCTCATCACCCTCGCTGGTCGAGTCCCGGACTGCCGGGCAAGCCGCGATGTGCGTGCCGCCCTGGATCGTCGTCAGCCCAGTGCGAATCATGGACATTGGGTGAACGCAGCGCAATCGAGCGCGTCGGGTTCCGTCGGATCGGGACCACAATTGGGATGCGGTGCGCCCGGCAGCATCGCGGGCTGGCCGAACAACGCCCCCAACAGGCACACCGCATCGGCGATGTTCAGACTGCCGTCATCGTTGCAGTCGCAGGCATCGGGGCAACCGAGGGTTGCGGGCACCACACCGGGAAACAGAAAGGCGAGCAAGGCGATCGCGTCGGCAATGTTGAAGCTGCTGTCCGGGTTACAGTAGCCACGTACGAACGGGGGCCCCGCTGGCGGTCCACCGCCAAGAGTGCCGTCGTCGCCGACCCGCTGCCCATAGATATCCGCGGCGTCGACGCGCTCATCCTCCCAGACGACCAACGCCGCGCCTTGGGGCGTCACCGCCACGGGAAGGCGCGATTTGCCGCTGAGGAGGGACGACACGAGCAGCGGTTGGCCAGGCCAATTGGGCAGCCCGTCGGCATCCACGCGCATGCCGAGAACTCGCTCCTGCCCCGGGGTGCTGGTCGGTTCGTAGAGGACGAAGACCATCGCGCCGGCGCCGCTCGGGACCGCTCGCGGCGGCCCTTTCCACATCGAGTTCACCGGAATCAGCTCGCGTCCGGTGTTGGTCCACTGGCGTGCCCCGCTGGCGTCGAGTTTCTGGCCGTAGATACCCCACTGGCTCTGGGCCGAGTTTCGTTCGTTGAAGAACACCAAGGTCTCCTGGGTGCTCGATTGGTACACGAACGTCGGATCCAGGTGATTTCGCGTGAGATCGGTCGAGACTCCGACGCCGTTGTGCGGAAACAGCTCTACCCCTCCCGCGTCCAAGCGCTGCACATAGCAGTTGAAGAGCGTCGTCAGCGCGGCGTGCCACACGATCACGGCGCCGCCAGCAGCATCGCTGCGAAGGCGTGGGGCGTGGGCAATGGGGACGGAGGCAGCGTCGTACACGACCACGGGGCCCGCGCCCCACTGCGGCGCGCCGCCGAGGTCGAACTTCTGGGCATGGACATGGCGTGGGCTCGCGAAATTCGTCGTGTCGCGCACCCAGGTCACGATGAAAGTTCCGTTGTCGCTCGCGGCGATCTCACAGAACCCAGCTCTTTCGGGCCCCTGGCCGCCGATGGGCGTGCCGTTCGCCGGGTAGTACGGAACGCCCAAGGGATCGAGCACCTGCGCCATGATCCGGCCGTTGGTGTCGCGCGACCAACAGAAGGCGAAGTCTCCAGTCGAGAGTTCCGCCACTCGCGGCGCCGCCTCGAAGCCGTTGTCATCGGAGAGCGTCACGCCGTCGGGCCCCCACACCATGCTGCCATCCGGGGCCACGCGATAGGCGTAGATGTCGAAATCACCGCCCCCGTTGCGGTTGTCCCCGAACACCAACACGCAGTGATCCTGGCTATCGACGATCAGGTCCCAATCGACCAGGAAGCTGTTCTGGGGGTGGTCGCTGATGAGAACTCCGTTGTGCGGCCAAAGCTCCCCGCCTTGGGGGTCGAGGCGCTGGAGATAGACGTCATAGCTGCCGGCGGCGAGATCGAACCACCCGACGTAGCAGCCTCCGTCCGCGGTCGCCGCGACCTTCGGGAGCACTTGCTCCGACACGCGATCGGCGATCGCGAGGTTGCTGGCAGGGTCGGTCGACCACTGCGCGTCGCTCTCGGTCGCGACGATCCCCACCATCCCGAGAATCGTCAGCCATCGCAGTGGTGAGAAGCGGGATCCGTTCATGGCGCCCTCCGGGTTGGGGGTGTCGTGCAGCTGACTCGCGCGGTTGTCGCGCTCTACGCGCTACGCGCGCACGGCCGCAGTTGCCGAGGCGCGCGGAAGGAAGGAACCGGCGCCCAGCACGACGAATGGTACCGTCGGGCGCGGCGGCCGAAAAGGGCCGGGGCACAACGCGCCCGCCGGGTCCCGCGCCGTCGAGCCACGAGGTGGCGTGGATACCCGTCGGCGCCGCCGGCCGATCCCGACCGGAAACCGGAACGGCAGTTGCTCCTCGCAGCAGGAACGGCTGGTACCGCGGGCTTGGCTTCCGCGAAAGTTGAGGCTCTACTCCTAGTCCGACCCGTTCGAGTCCTTGGAAAGGACGTCCAATGCACGTTCGCCTGACGATTCTCCAGGGTAAGGACGCCGGGCAACCGCGTCACTTCCACCTGAACGACCAGGAGCGCATCCTCCTCGGCCGCGGCGACGACTGCGGCATGCTCCTCTGGGACGAGTCGGCGTCCCGGCACCATGCGGCGCTCGAACGCAGTGGCGACCAACTCGAACTGATCGATCTTGGATCGTCGAACGGAACGATGGTCGACGGCCGGCGTACGGAGCGACAGCGAGTGACCGGCGGAGAACGGCTCACGATCGGTGCCACCGAGATCCGCCTCGAGATCGGCAACGCGAACGAGCGCCCCACCACCGTGCTGCGGCCCGAGCGTGACTTCTGGGTCGAGAGCACACTCGCACGCGATGCCATCGACCTCGGCGGCCGCCTGGCCAGCGACGCGCAGCACCGCAATCGCCTGAACCAACTCCTCGAGTTCGTCGAACGGTCCCAAGACGCCGAGGACGGAGAGACCATTCTTCGCGGCCTGCTCGAGAGGGCCAGCGCAGCTCTCGGTGCCGCTCGCGTTAGCATCGTGCCGGTAGCGTCGCGCTCCCGCGAGCCGCTCTGGACCGAAGCCCTCCACGGCGGCGCGGGGGCGCCGCCCGAAGTCTCCCGCTCCGTGGTGCGCCACGTCGTCGACGACGGCACCGCCGTGCAGGTCCGCGACGTCGAGGCCGACCCGCGAACGCGCGAACGCGCGAGTCTCGTGGGCCGGCGGGTGGGATCGGTCCTTGCCGTTCCGGTCGCCGGCCGCGGGCGCACCCATGCGGTGCTTTACTTGGAGAACGGCAGCGATCGCCGGTTCGCGGAGGAGGACCTCGCCTACGCGGCCACCCTCGGCCAGGTCGCGGGCATGGCTCTCGAGAGCGCCGAGCGACTCCAGCAATCGCGACGGGTCCTCCACACGCGTGAACGCGCACGCGACACCGAGTTCCTCACTCGCAGTGCGGCACTGCTGTCGACGCTCGAGCGGCTCGCACGGTTCGCCGCTTCCGGTGGACCAGTCCTGATCCATGGAGAGACCGGCACCGGCAAAGAGCTCCTCGCGCGCCAGGCCCATCGCGAGGGACCCTTCCCCAATGGTCCGTGGATCCCGGTGAACTGTGCGGCGATCCCCAGCTCGCTGCTCGAGAGCGAGCTCTTCGGCCATGAGAAAGGGGCGTTCACGGGCGCGACGGGTCGCAAGGCCGGCATGTTCGAACTCGCTCACGAAGGAACTCTGTTTCTCGATGAGATCGGCGACATGCCCCTCGAGCTCCAATCGAAGCTCCTGCGGGTACTCGAGTCGGGGGAGTTCTATCGCATCGGCGGCGCCGCCCCGGTCTCGGTTCGGCTGTTGGTCGTCTCCGCAACCCACCGGGATCTCTCCGATCGGGTCTCATCGGGACAGTTTCGCGAGGACCTCTTCTTCCGGCTCAACCGATTCCAAGTCGCAATCCCTCCGCTGCGTGACCGCCCCGAAGACATCCCGCTGCTCGCCGACAACTTCCTGCGAGCCGCCGCGAAACGTCGCGGAGTCGAGCTGCGTTTCTCTCCGGAGGCCGAGGACGCTTTGAGCGACTACGATTGGCCAGGCAATGTGCGCGAGCTACGCAACGTGATCGAGCGAGGCACCGTGCTCGCGCACGGGAGCTCGCTGGAGCCGGGAGATCTCGTCATCAGCGCGCGCACGAGACCGAGTTCCACCGCGGTGAACCGGATCGGGCTCGCATCCATCCTCGATGCCGCTGCGACCGGACCCGAACCTCCATCACTCGACGCCGTCGAAGAGGCCGCGATTCGCCAGGTCATGGAGTACACGGGTGGCAAGAAGGGCGAGGCCGCGCAGATCCTGGGCATCGCCTGGCCGACGCTGCGCCGCAAGCTCCGCAAGTACGGCATGGACTCGAGCCCCGGGGGTAGCTAGTAACTCTGGGTCAGTGACTCTTCAGCTTCGAGCTTCCAATCGTGTCAAGGGCACGCTGCATGTTGGGCGCAGTCAAGGGAGTCCACCGTGATGTCGACTCGACAGCCCGGTGTGGGACCGTCCGTCCCCAGAAACAACGCACCGAGTCCATGGATCGGGTCCTGGAGGTT
>JBFWWP010000016.1:47209-135262 GCA_050246115.1 Planctomycetota bacterium | reverse complement strand
GCCAACGTCCCGCCTTCTGCCGCGTGATACGCAGCCTCTCTGCTATCTGCTGATTGTCGAGCCCATCGGCCGCGTGCAGCACGATCGCTGCGCGCTCCGCCAGGCGCACAGAGACACGCCGCCCGGCTGCCAGCTTCTCCAGTTCACGACGCGTACTTGCACTGAGTGTGATCGCTGGGGCTATTCTCATGCATGCACAACACCCGGGAGGTCAATAAGTTTCGGGATTTCTGGCGGCCACCACTAGCAAAAGAGCTACGGGCAGCTGGTGGAGCTCGCGCAGGTGAGAAAGTCAGGGGTCGGGTCTACTGCGCAACTTGGGCTCGGAGCGAGCGGTGGCGGACCGCCACTCCAAAGAGGGTGGCGAGCAGGTAGACGGGATCCGCAATGTCGAGCGCGCCGTCATCGCTATGATCACAGGCATCGTCACATGCTGGGCTCGGGGCACCAGAGAAGAGCACGCCGAGAAGTGCGACCGGGTCAGCGATGTCCGTGCTTCCGTCTCCATTACAGTCGCCGCGTGACACCGATTCGCTTTCTCTGCCGCCCGCCTCATTGGCATGGCACGTATTCGGCGCAATCCAGAGAGTCCTCGTCGGGCTCCGTGCCGCACGCCACGAAGGGCGCGGCTGGAGCGGGTCCCCCAGAGAACAGATAGGCGAGCACACTCACGGCGTCGGCGATGTTGAGTTGCCCGTCGTTGTTGACATCCGCCGAGTCCGCACATGAGGCTGCGGGACCTCCAGAAAACAGGTATGCCAAAAGGGATACGGCGTCGGCCACATTTGTGGTCCCGTCGCTATTGGGGTCCCCTCGGCGGAATGTCACCTGGGTGAGGTCCACGTCGCACAGCAAGGTGCTAAAGACCTCGGAAGTGCAGACAAAAGTAACTGCGTATGCGTACGCCGCGGGTGCAACGATCTCATCGTACGACGTCGCCATGCCGGGAAGAGTCGCGACCAACACGCCGTCCCGGGCAATCTCGATACCCACCGCGTAGTTCGCCCGTCCGCCGGACCACTCCAAGTGTGCGGTGCTCGAGGACGGAACTGCGGTGCACTGAAACGCCAGCGGCGGCAGGCATGAAGAGTAGTCGACAATGCAAGAGCTTTCCGCAGCGCCTCCTCCTGCACAGGTGGAAGAAACCACATAGCTGAACTGGCCAACTGCTAGGCCGATGCTATCAACCAGTGTCGTCTCACTCCCTGGAAGCGTGGCTATGAGTTGTCCATCGCGCCGCACCTCGTGGTCAGTGTAGGAAAGTCCGTTGGACCAAGCCAACGCCACGGTCCCGGCGACTGGGTCGGCGATGCAACTGAGTCCCGACACTCCGCCACATGCGTACACCGAGGCGGTCACTCCCGTCGTGAGAATGCCGTCACAAACCCCGAAAAGTTCGTAGGCATGCTGGCCGGGGGCCAGCACTTCGGAGTATGCAGTATCACTGCCCGCGAGGACCGCGACAAGTGCCCCATCGCGCAGCAAGCGCAGCTCAGTGTAGGCCTGCGGATTGGTCCAGCTCAAGTGGGCCAGTCCACTCATGGAATCAAAGGACCCCACCAAATTCTGCGGCGGCGAGCAGACATCCGCCTCCACGGTACACTGCACGAAAGTCTGAGAGCCCGGCCCGCAGCGTCCGCTCACGGTGTACACATAGCTACCGGGGCCGGGCGGGACGTCAGTGGCACTGACTGCGTCCCCCGGCAACGTCGCAATGAGCGCGCCATTCCGGTAGACAAGGATAGTGAGGAAAGTACCCTCAGGGGTCCACTCAATGGTTACCTCCCCGGTTCCAGGATTCTGTTGGCAACTGAGCGCGTCGAGTGCGTAGCAGGGAATGGTCATCCGGACAAACACGCTAGGCGCCACCACGCCAGCTCCTCCATCCAGGAGCACGTTGCCGGTGTGACTACCCGGCAAGAGCCCCGTGGGGTCACCGGTAACCGTCAAACTTGCGGGTGTGGTCGCGTTCGCTGGCGTCACTTCGAGCCAGCTCGCCGTATCACTAGTGCTGAAAGACGCCATCGCCCCGGGTGGCACAGCAAACACAGTGACTGGGGCGGATACGGTGGAGCCATCAAGCTCCGCCTGGAAGAACACGGCCGCAGGGCTTGCGACCAGGAAAGTACTGCCGCCAGCGGAAGCCTGCACCGTCACAGCGACCGCGAGATTGGCACTGAGGTACCCCGGGGAGCTCGCGAGCACGCTTGCTGAGTATGACCCCGCCGTGAGAGCTGTGGCGTCTACCGTCAAAGTGACGAAGCCGGGCGCGAACCCTGTGCTGGTTACCGGCGCGAGCCATGACTGATTCGTGCTGATTTGGTAGGGCGCAGGGATGTCGTCCGGCGTGCCGAGGAACGCCGCGAAGGTCGTCTCCTCGCCCTCGAGCGCCTGCACTGCCAAGCTGGAAGGCTGAAACTCAAGCTCCGGCGGGGGTAGGCCCTCGAAGAAGCCAGACGCCACAGAGACCTGAGGGTCGAAGTTGCCCAGGTAGTCGACCGCAACCACCGCGAAGAAGGCTAGAGTCGCCACGGGGAACGGAGCAACAAGAGTCTGCTGGGTCCCGAGCGGCACCGTTGCAATGGGAGACATCCCCGCAATGTCATTGAAATAGGTCAGGGATGCGTACACCCGGTACAACGCAACGTCCCCCTGGAGCTCTTCGTCGTAGCTGGTCCAATCGAGCAGCAGCGATTCTCCGTTGCCAGGGTCGCTGGTGACAAGGTCCATGATCTTGTCTGGAGGAGCCGAGTCTACCGACACCAAGACGACCTCCCGCGAAGCGGTCCCATGCTCCGGCGAAGGCGTCACGCCACCCACGAAGGTGAAGACCTCACGGGTGACCACACTGCGCGCCACGGGGTAATAGCCACTAACCCCGACCATGACGTTGCGGTTGCCCAAATAGTCGACAGCGACCACCGCAAAAAAGTAGTCCTGTCCCGGAAGCAGTCCAGTGAAGTCATAGCTGTGAGTACCAAGGGGGACTATGAGATAGGGCGTCATTCCCGTGATATCAGAGAAGTAAGCGGTCGAGACGTAGACTTCGTAGTAGTTGACATCTCCTGTTGCCAGCTCCGGGTAGCCGTCCCAGTTGAGGGTGACAAAGCTCTCATCCGGCGCTGGAATCACAGTGAGTTCGACCGACGGGGGTGGTGCGGGGTCCACCGCGGATACAACAATCTCCCGTGTCGTGAGCCCATCTTCCGGTGTGCGCGGCAAGCCTCCGCTAAAGACGAGCAGCTCTCGACTGGCCAGGCTGCGAATGGGAAAGTAGCCGCGCGGTTCGACGACGGTTTCCCGATTACCGAAGTAGTCGACGGCCACCACAGCGAACCAGACGTCCATGGGCATGGAGAGTGCGTAATCAAAACTGAAGGTCTCAACAGAAAGAACCGCCGCCGGTGTCATGCCCGTCACATCCGTGAACCGAGTCCCGTTGACGTACACCTCGTAATAGGCGATGTCTCCCTGCTCCACCTCGGCGTTCGCATAATCCGCCCAGGAGACCTCTACGAAGGACTCATCGGGAGCAACGGTTACCGTGATGTCGACAGGGTCCGGTGGCGCGGGACTCACGCTCGAGAACACGACCTCCCGGGCCGTTGCTCCGTCCTCGGGGTGTGCCAGCACACCACCCACGTGGACGGTGACCTCCTTCGAGGAGATGCTCTTGTCGGGGGGAATGGATTCCCCGCCCACAAACACCATGTACTCACGTGTCACGGTGCGCTGAATGGGAACTTGTCCGCTGACTTCCTGCGCTGCCGCGCACAGCGCCAAAACAGCCAGGAGCGCCCACATTCCTTGACGAGAAAGACCAACACATGTTGGCATTGTCGCTCCTCGTCAGGGTCTGGAGACTCGAGCCTGAATTGCCACGTAGCCGTGCCCGACAGGGATGGAGGTCACCCAGTAGCGGAAGGGACCAGCGTCCATGCCGGGGTCATAGGTCGCTGGCACGTCCACCAAGTTGCCGCCGTTGCCATAGTTGGCGACGACCCGGACCTCTGTCTCAGGGACCGTTTCCACATTGAGTGTCTCGACGATCACCGTCGTTTCCCCGGAAAGCGGCTCGGGAATCACGACATCGGCGCCGGGCGCCCCGAACTGTGCGCTCGGGTCTGTGGGTGTCACCTCCCCCCCTACCGAGAAGATGCGCGCTTGCGGTGTCGCGGCCAGACCGTCATCTCCAATGAGCCAAAGTTGTGGTGCGGGAGCGGCGGCTACAACACTGGGATTCGGCTGAACGCTCATATTGCCAGCACCAAGCGTGAGGTACTCGAGACGGATGCGGCCGAGGCCCCCGAGGACGAACCCGGTGCCACCTACTGCAGAGGTCGAGCCACTACCGGCCAGTGTCGCGGCAATCAGACGAATTCCGCCGCCGGCTCCACTGCCAGTCTGGCCCCCAAAGCCTTGCTCATGAGCACCGATTCCACCATTGCAGCGAATCGCACCAGCAAGAGTCAGGACCTGATTGCTGGCGATGAGGATTGCACCGCCACCCGACGCTCCATTTCTTAGGCCACCACCACCACCAGATCCTCCAACAAGTGGAATCAAGGAAGGGTTGCCATAAACGCGAGGACCAGTGGCAAATGAGCCTCCGAGGATTACTCCTCCACCTCCAGGGCCAAGCCCACCGGTGTTAATCAGCGTTCCAACTGTCTTCGCTCCACCGCGAAACCCGCCAGGACCAGCCTCAGTAAACTCCCTTGTCGGGGCCCAGTCGAAGTTATTCCCATTGAGGTCCACGACACCCGCAATCGTCACGTCTCCCTGCACCAGCCAGACGACCGGCGCGCGCGTACGGTGGTTCGTGAATACTACTCGCATTCCCGCCGGAATGTTGACCGACTGGTAGTGAAAGACCACTGCCCATCGGGCCGGATCGTAGATCCCGCGACCGTAGACAGGACTTCCCAATGCGATCTCTGCCGGAGACAGCAGATCGTTCCAGGTGCCCTCGTAGGCGTTGCGCAGGTCGATCGTGAGGATCCACTCGCTGCCGTTCTGGACTCCGTCGCTCAGCTGGGGTGCGAACACCCCGTCTTGCCCGTTGGAACGGACATCGATTTGGGCACTCAAGAGCCCCGACATCATGACCGAGAACACACCCACCAAAACCCACGTGCGCATCACACCCTCCTCATCGCCGTACACCGCGGCTAGAGCACTTCCACACTCTCGACAACGGACAAGAACCCGAAGAAAGACGGCATACCCCGCCGGTTGAACCTCCGAGACCGTCCCACGGGGGGCAGGAGTACGCCGAGACGCTTGGCAGTGGTCTCCTAAGAGGGATTCTCGCTTACCGTACGTTCTAGAGCAAGACTGTAGTCGCAGTTGCGTTGGCGCAATCCCCTCTCATGCGGACTCAACGCGCCGCCATCAACAACACATCCCGCACATCCGACATCCGACTCCGCAAAGTGGTTCATGAGTGCCTGATTGTGGGTGCAATCTCGTTCCATTCGTTCGCGCGCGCTCCGCATCTCCGCAAACTCGCCAACCCTTGTGCTACGTCCTCCCACGCTGTCGCAGGGTAACGCGCCGCAGCCGAGTACTGTTCGGGCCAGCAGGCCCCCGAACCTCAACGTTCGGTCGCTGCGACGACGCCCGCGTGACGTGCACGAGTTGCCTCCGCGAGCGACCGAACGTGAGCTCAGGGGACTGTGCGGGAGCGCTACCACACTCTCGAAGAGAGAAGCACTTGGTTGCTCGACTGAGAAGGAGACACGAGAGCTTTCGCCCACCGCAGGTACGTGCAACAATCGGCTCGTTGTCCGATCTCTCCACAGTCCTGGCCCGGTTCGGAGACACGATCTCATGACGCTACGAACAGCTTTCGTTGCCATTGTGGTCATCGCGCTGGCGTCAGCGGTCACCGCTTGGAGTGCGTGGTACGGAGTGCACCGAGTGACTCACGCGCCGGGTCGCGGCGAGACACTCGTCGATGAAGTCTTGCAAGAGCGCGACTCGGATCTCGGCTCGGGTGGGCCGAGCTCAGACGGCGAGTCGGACTCGCCCCAAGCAAGCGAAACCCGCGGCTCCGCGACGCCGAGCGAGGGGCCAGACCCGAGCGGACTCTCGCCCTTTCCACGGCTCGAAGCCCACGGTCGAGTCGTGCGCGGCGAGCGACTCGAACCCATCGCGGGCATGCGCGTCCGATTGCTCGCTCAGACCTACCCCACGACCACACGCGAGGTCGCGAGCACGGTGACCGATGCGCGCGGCGATTTCACGCTTCTCGCTCCCGGTGGACCGTATGACCACGGGCTGTGCGTGGACTACGATCAGGGCGTTTCCAGTGGCGAGTGCTGCGAAGATCTGCGGCCAGGAATGGAGCTTGGGGCGGACGCGGGATCGGTCTTCGTGACCTCCGGTTACCTGACGGACCCTCCGGGCGCCTTTCGCTACCGCGTGCAAACCCATGGCGGGTGGGGTGAGGACGAGGAGGACGAGGAGGACGAGGAGGAGGGAGATGAGGGTGAGGATGCTCCCGAGGAGACTCGTGAGGGCTCGGCATGGGTCGCGCTCGATGGCGTCCTCGTCACCCGGGTAAGCGATGCCGAGGGGCGGCCGATTCCCGGTGCTCGAGTGTTCGTGGGTTTGCCAGACGACGGAGAGGAGGCGAGGGCGGATGCGCGAGCGCGCGCGGAGAGCGGCCGCGGCCTGGAGTTACTCAATCTACCGCCCCGCGCATTCCGCACGGGGACAACGGGAACCGATGGTCTCGCCCGGCTCGATCGACTGGGACCACCACCCTGGCACGTGCAGGTCTACCATCCCGAGTACATCTGGTTCGGCGCGGAGGAACTAGAGCCGGCGGACGCAGAGAACCTCGTACTCTCACGAGCTCGGTGGTTGACCGCACAAGTCCAGTGGGAGGACGGCGCACCGGTCAACCTCGCGCAGCTCTCGCTCAGCCTAGAGGGCAAGCCAGAGCCCAGATCGGAGTCTCCCTTCTTCAGGCCACCGCGGCAGGTCCTTTTGCTCCGAGACGGTCTGGGTTTCCGCTCGACGCCATTGTCTCCGAACACAAACCGAGCAACGCTGTGGGCGGCCGGTGCGAAACCCTGCCCGATCGAGTGGGCCCCAGGGACGGGAGGTTACGATCTTGGCGTGGTGACGCTCTCCCGCGGAGCCGGCTTCGAGGTCACGGTCGTGGATGAGGATGGCGCGCCGGTCGAGTTCGCGTGCGTCACGACCTGGCGAAACGAGCACTGGCA
This sequence comes from Planctomycetota bacterium, assembly GCA_050246115.1. Taxonomy (GTDB): domain Bacteria; phylum Planctomycetota; class UBA8108; order UBA1146; family JAJFFE01; genus JBFWWP01. Next base: position 128,027 of record JBFWWP010000016.1, on the reverse strand, counting down.
GTCGGTGGCGGCCACCGATCGAGACGGCCACGCAACCGTCTCCGGCTTCTCGATCGACGCCGAGTCCGACATTGGGCTCTCGGTCACCAAGTGTGGCCATGAAGATTGGTCGGATCGGGTCTTCGTGTGGCGGTCGCTGACCACGTTGCGCGTAGTGCTTCCACGCTTCGGTGACCTTCGCGTGCGCGTCACCGATCCAAAAGGGCAACCGATTCCCCATGCACGATTGAGTGACCTGTGCGAGTACGAGACCTGCACTCCACATCTGATGCTCCGCGGCATCGCGGACCCGCGGGGGGTCATTGCGCTGGGTCTCGTTCCGCAGGCAGATGCCCGGCTACTCCTGATCTCGGCCGATGGCTTTCGACCCGAGCCGATCAGCTTGACGGGCGAGCGCGCGCGAGCGATCGGCGATCTGGGCACTGTCGTGCTGAAACCCGAGGCGTCGATCGAGGGTGTGGTGCGCGGAGCCAACGGCGTGCCGCGGGCTTCGGTGAGGGTCCGCGCTTGGAGCCTGGCAGACGGCACCCCTTATCCGCTCCACTTGGACAGGCGCTCCGAAGATGGAGATGAGGTTCGGACCGATCCCAGCGGCTGCTTCCGCTTGTCGGGGTTGCTTGCTGGAGCCTACGGGGTCTTCGCCGATGGCGGTGAAATGCAGTTCGTGACCGTTGACGAGGGCGAGTGCGGATCGGTCGAGTTCGTGTTGAGAGACCCTGCCACTCGGGAGCCACCTCGCGGACCGGCAGGGGATGGCCCGAACCAAGGAGACCTTCTCGACCGCGATTCCATGGTCGAGTCGGTGCCAGCGCTCCGCGTGCGCGTCATGGATCGGGACGGGGCGCCGGTGAGCCAAGCTTCGGTCTCCATTCTCTCTTCTTGGAGCGCTGAAAATGATTGGTGGCGCGACGACCAGCGCCGCACCAACGACTCGGGGACTTGTGTCATCAATCGACTCGATGGGGGGGTGAGGATCGTCGAGGTCTCGCACCCGGACTACGCGGCGTGCGAGCCGCAAACGTGCGGTGCCGATGGCAGCGGCCAGGGGACTCGCGACTTGGTGTTCCGCCTCATACGTCGGGGGGAGGCTGGCGACCGGACTGTTCGCGCGAAGTTTCGGGCAACGGGTGCACTCGGCCGCCCTGTGGATCCTGTTCGTCTCGAGGTCTTCGGATCCCAAGAGTGCAAAGGCACCGGCCTCACCGACGAACGGGGGTACACCCAGATCGACCTCCCCCGCCCCGGAACCTACTTGGTTCGAGCGCTTCGGAGCGACGAGGACCATCCTGTGAACTGCGGCCTCGTCATGGTCGAGCCGAACCCAGCCACGGCGTACGACATTCGCGTGCCCGGGGCGGTGGAGGTCGAGTTTCGATTGGAGTGCCCGGATAGGGATCCACTACGGTGGCCCAGCCGCGTGGAGGTCGCGGTCTTCTCGAGGGCGTCGCGAGCTCCCTCCTCGAGGGCCATTGGCGACGAACTTACACTGCTTCTGTCTCCGGGCGAGGACCCCGTGGAACGAACGCGGTTGGATCCCGGCGAGTACCAGGTAGAAGTCGTGACGTCGGACGGGAGGCGCTCCTTGCGCGCACTCACCGTGCGACCGGACGGAGAAAGCCAAGTGATGATCATCGCCTTGGAGGCGGTGACTCACTGGGTGATCCACGGGACCGCACGCACTACGCACGACGTGCTGCCAGGGATGAGCTTCACGGCACGAACCCCCACGGGCGGCGAGATCTCCTTTGAGACGGATGCGGTAGGACAGTTCTTGCTGACGGTCCCTGGGCCGGGTCGCTACCGCGTCGAGCCAGACGCTGCCCACGGAGTCAACGTCGCTGCCACCTTGCTCGACATCATGGACCCCGGCGAGCAAGCGCTTCTCTTCGACTCGTTTCGAGCGACACTTCGCTTCGTGGACGAGGCCGGGTCACCGGTCGCCAACGCTCGGGGACAATGGCAACGGCAATGGGATCGCTCTCATTCCTTCACGACGGATCGGAGCGGCGTCGCGTCGATCTCGTGCGAGACCACCGGTCCCCACGAGTACACGATTCAAGGAGACGACGGCACGATTCGCACGGGGATCGCACACGTCCAGGGCCCCGGAGAGTGCCAGATCCTCGTGAGCAAGTCGCGTTCGATCACTCTTCGGCCAGAACCGCGTCCCCCCGGGATGCTCACCGCGACGGCTTGGACCCGTGACGGTCGGTCGTCGGTGCTCGGATCGAGTACGGGGGAGACCTTGACCATCTCGCCGGGCGCAACGGTTGCCACGGTGCGCGTCGAGGTACGAAGCGGTTGGTTCGACGTCCTCGTGGGAGAAGTCCCCACGAGCGCTCTTCCTGGAGGCGGCGACACGACGGTGGACGTCTCTCTTCGAGAGGGTGCGGTCGTCGCCTTCTTCGCCTCTCCGGAAGTCACGCCCCGGCTCGCAGACGACCGAGTCTGGGTGCGACGTTCTCAGGGAGCCGACGCTCCCTGGATGGCGGTGCCCCTTGGCTCGGATCTCCCACTCCAGCGCGACGTGCGCTACACCGCGCAGCTTCGACTCGACAATGGAGAAACCTATGAACGGGAGTTCTTCGCCGCGCCCGACACGGGTCGAATCACATTGCCCTGGCAATGATCCTGCCCCGGAGTAACTCCGGCCCCCGAGATCGGGTCGCACGAAGTTTGCACGGCACCCGCGGGCCCATGCGAACGGCAGCGGATCGCGTGGCGCGGAACGTTAGCACCGCACTGCTCCTCCGACTCATGGGACCTCCCACGCAGGGGACCTCCCACGCAGGGGACCTCCCGCGCTGCTGCGGCCGTCGAGAAGGGCGGCTCATGGCGACGCCTCTGCAGACGGGCGTGTCGGGTTACTGGTGTCAGCGGCTGCCGTCGACGACTTCCAGTGACGCCCGGTCCTCGCGCACGCGAACCCGGGTGTCGAGCGGAACGTCCGGGAACCTCTGCGTCGCCGCAGTCTTCGGCCAGAACACCTCGAGCTCGATGATCCGAGTCGCGTCACCGAGCGCGAACTCCTCTTGCAGGCTGTTCCCGCCCAGGCTGCTGGTGGAACCCACGAACGCGAAGAGATCCCGCTCCCCCTGTGGACCTTCGACGCGAAGTCGAATCCGGCTGCCGATGCCGAATCGGTTGGAGTCGCTCCCGCGGAGATCGACCGTGAGCCAGTGGTGGCCGTGACCTGGATTGTCGAACAGTACATTGGCGAAGCCGTCGTCCAGGTGGACACCCCCGACCTGCACGAGAACGTCCTGGTCGCCGTCTCGGTCGATATCGCCGAATGCCACTCCATTGCCCTTCTGGAGGTGACCGAGCCCTGCGGCCTTGGTCGCATCCCGGAACGCCTGTCCGTCGTGGTTGACGAGCGCGACGTTCGGCCATAGCGCATCCATCTCCGGGGCTCCGGTCGCGAGGTAGATATCGGGGAACCCGTTGCCGTCCAGATCTCCGAAGTTGCCCCCGATGGGAAAGCAGACCCGAGCGAGGCCGCGCGCAGCCGTGACGTCGTCGAACCGACCGTTGCCCCGGTTGTCGTAGAGGCGCATCGTGCTCCGGGGGACGACCGACTCGAAGTAGTAGCGGGCAATCGCGGCCCCGCGGTCGGACTGCGCGTAGTGAGCCACGAAGAGGTCCAAGTCCCCGTCGTTGTCATAGTCGAAGAACCAAGTGACGCTGCTCTCCAGGGGTTCGGCCACACCCGCGTCCGCTGTGACGTCGGTGAAGGTCCCGTCACCTCGGTTGTGGTAGAGCCGATTGCGAGCGCTGGAGTGCGAGACGAACAGGTCGGGGTAGCGGTCCCCGTCGATATCACCGAAGCTCGCGCCAGCGCAGGTCGGCGCGGTAGCGATTCCCGATCCGTCGGTGATGTCGGTGAAGCGCATCCCTCCGTCGTTGCGCAAGAGGCGATGGGGGAATCGTGCCCCGCTCGGGCCGCGAAGAATGGTCTCGTACCCAAGGAAGAGGTCGAGGTCTCCATCGAGGTCGATGTCGGCGGCGGAAGCGGTCCGCGTGGGCGCGTCGATCTCGAACCCCGCTTCGGCTGTGACGTCGCGAAACACCCCGGGTTGCACTTGCTGCAGGAGCGAATCGGGAAGCTGCCCGATCTCGCCGAGGTGCCCCCCGCGAAGGACCAGGATGTCGAGAAGCCCGTCGTCGTCGAAGTCGCGGCACAGGAGGTCGACTCCGCCGAGTTGGTCCTCGAGGCCGGGGGAAGTGGACCCATCCTCGAAGACCTCAGGGGCACGTTGGAAGTAGAGCGCCAGTCGATGTCCCGGATCGAAGGACGAAGTCAGCACATCCAGGAGGCCGTTGCCATCGATGTCCTCCAGGACCGCGCCCCCCGCGCGATCGTGTCGGGCCACCCCGAGCGCAGCGGCCCGATCCTTGAAGCGTGGCAGGTCCGTTTCCGACTCGACGTGGGTCGGTGGCAGGCGGTAACGATCTGGCGTCTGGTCGGGATACGCACCGAGCGCCATCTGGGCCACGTTCGCCAACCAGCGCGCCTCGTCGAAGCGCGGGTCGAGCTCGAGTGCCAACTCGAACGCACGCACGGCAGCAAGCGCCTCTTCGCCCTGCGTGTGTACCCCTCCCCCCTCGAGCGGGAACAGACAGCTGTCTTCGTTGTGCCCGGCCACGCAGTTCTGGCGCTCGGCAAGGCGGAAGTGGGCCATCCCGAGCCCGTACCAAAACCGCATCTCCGTGTCGGGCGAGACCGCCAAATCGGGGAGCGCGAGTCGCCAGCGCTCGAGAACCCCGACGCCTTCTTCCGCGGACCCCTCGCAGAGAAGCGCATGGGTCAGGAGGTGCTCCAGTCGGAGGCGCTCGACCGCGGAACTCGCCTTGGGGATGAGGTCTCGGATGCCTTCGAGAGTCGCGGCCATCCCGAGGTACGGGTGGCGCTTGTCTTCCCGCTGGTCGTGAAAGGTCCGGAGCCGACGAACCTTGGGACTGGCGTCGGCGGCGAGCGCTTCGAGCGGTGGCGGACTCACGCAGCCCGCACAGGCCGCGGGAATCGTCCCGTCCGAGTGAACCGTCGGCCCAGTCCCCGCGCAGCCGATCGAGCACAGAGTCGAGATGAGAGCCCAGGTCACTCGCACGGTCGTGTCCCTTCACTCGTCCGCGGGTCGCCTCGGGGCCCAGGTGCACAAGCGGTCATGGTACCACCGGCGGACCCGACCACCGGAACGGGCATCGTCGCAGGGTGAGGCGCGGGAACCAAGTACCCATTCGCGGCCGCCGCCCGAATCGCAGCACCCGGTCGACGTGAGGCGCGGCTGGTGCGGAGACATGCAGTTGGACGTCGCCGATGGCATCTACTTGCTGTCCCACCTCTTCGGTGGCGGGCCGCCCCCGGGATCACCGTATCCCGACTGCGGGCCGGCGGGCGCGACCATCGACTGTGCCGCGCCAGGAGTCTGTCCTTAGTGGTCCGATCCGTAGGTACAGTGGCGGTGCGTACACGATCTGCGTCGCTGGCCGCTCCGGGCGGGACAACCCGCGTACTGGCTCGGCCTGGACTCCACGCTGGGTCGTAGCCTCTCGAGCCTCGGGAGGATCCGGCCCGCGCCGCGTCATCCTTTCGGTTCGAGGTCGCTGCCGGCGACCCATCGACCCGTGACCGCTGCAAGGCCGTCGGAACCTGCTGCGGAGCGCGACGCCTCCCCGAGCAACCCGTCGAAACCTCCTACTCCGCTCCGACCACGAGCTACACGGCCGGCCTACGTGGCGGCGTTCCCGGCCGTCGGCGGCGCCACGTTCCCGATGCGGGCTGTCCGCTAAACACACCGACAAACTCGTCGCCGCCCACCATCCACTCGCTGCCGCTGTCCAAGAGACCGACTCCAGCGTTCCGGTTTCGAACTTCCGTCGGGCACGCGCCGTGTCGAATCGCGCTACGGCCGCGCTCGCATGGCTGCACGAGTGGGATACCTGGGCCCCGGACTTGCCATCTGTCGCGTGAAACCCGCTTCTTGGTATGCACCGGGAAAGAGCTACGCCATGACTGGACTCCTCGAGACGAGTGGTATTGCGGTGACGGGTTCCTTGGAGCCGGGCTTCCGAGAGATTCTGTCGCGACCCGCGCTCGAGTTCTTGGCCAAGCTCGAGCGCCGCTTCGGCTCGCAACGCCGCGCGCTGCTCGCCGCGCGCGAGCACCGCCAAGCGGAGTTCGACGCAGGCCAGCGGCCGCGATTCCTGGCCGAAACCGCCGAAGTCCGCAGCGGCGATTGGACGATCGCGCCAGTGCCTCAGGATCTGCGCCAGCGCATCGTCGAAATCACGGGCCCGGTGGATCGCAAAATGGTCATCAACGCCTTGAACTCGACCGCCGACACCTACATGGCCGACTTCGAGGACTCGACGTCACCGACGTGGGCGAACCTCATCCACGGCCAAATCAATCTCCGCGATGCAATCCTGCGCACGATCGAGTACTCACCGGACGGCGCCAAGGTCTACCGCCTGGTTGCCAAGCCGGCAACTTTGATCGTCCGGCCTCGCGGCTGGCACCTCACCGAGAAGCACGTCCTCGTCGACGGCGCGCGAATCTCGGCTTCCCTCTTCGACTTCGGCCTCTTCTTCTTCCACAACGTTCACGCCCTGCTCGCGGCGGGTACCGGACCGTATCTCTACCTGCCCAAGCTCGAGAGCCATCTCGAGGCTCGGCTGTGGAACGACGTCTTCGTGTTCGCGCAAACGCAGCTCGGAATTCCGCAAGGCACGATCAAAGCCACGGTCCTGATCGAGACCATCACCGCGACCTTCGAGATGGACGAGATCCTCTTCGAGCTGCGCGACCATGCCGCCGGGCTCAACTGTGGCCGTTGGGACTACATTTTCAGCGTCATCAAGAAGTTCCGCCGCGACTCGAGCTTCGTGTTACCCGACCGTGCCGAGGTCACCATGGCTGCGCACTTCCTGCGCAACTACTCGCGCTTGGTCATCGAGACTTGCCACCGACGTGGTGCCCATGCAATCGGCGGAATGGCCGCGCAGATCCCCATCAAGGACGATCCCGAGCGCAATGCCGAGGCGCTCTCGAAAGTGCGCGCCGACAAAGACCGCGAGGTCCACGACGGGCACGACGGCACGTGGGTCGCTCACCCAGGGCTGGTGCCGGTGGCCCGAGAAGCGTTCGCGGTCATGGATGGGCCACACCAGCTCGAGCACCGCCCCGAGTCGCCGAACGTCCGCGCGCTGCTGATGATGCCACGCGGCCCCATCACCGAGGTGGGACTGCGCAACAACCTGCGCGTGGCGGTCCAGTACTTGGCTGCATGGCTGTCGGGGAGCGGCTGCGTGCCGATCCACCACCTCATGGAGGACGCGGCAACCGCGGAGATCTCCCGCGCCCAGGTTTGGCAGTGGATCCAGCACTCCGCCAAGCTCTCCGACCGGCGGGTGATCACGCGCGAGTTGGTGCGCGAACTGCTCGCGGAGGAAGTCGCGACCCTCGCGCAAGCGGAGCTCGGCGCCGCCACGCAGACGTTGACGCTCGCGGCCGACCTGGTCGCCGACCTGGTCACGGCCCGCGAGTTCGCCGAGTTCATCACCTTGGCCGCGTATGAGCTTCTGTAGGCCGGACCGCGTCTCGGGTCTGACGCGACGGATGCCAACGAACGACACCCCATGATCTCCAACGAGAGGAACGACTCCGTGGTCGACTATTCACGTATCCCCGCGATGAGCCAGAGCTGGAGCCAAGCCCCCCGTTGGCGCGGAATCGTGCGCGAATACAGCCCGGAGGACGTGCTGCGCCTCCGCGGCAGCGTCGAGATCGAGCACACGTTGGCCCGACGCGGCGCCGACAAGCTGTGGTACATGTTGAACGACATGCCGTTCGTGCGCGCGCTGGGTGCGCTCACCGGCAACCAAGCCATGCAAATGGTCAAAGCCGGCTTGAAGGCCATCTACGTCAGCGGCTGGCAAGTCGCCGCCGACGCGAACCTCTCTGGCAACATGTACCCCGATCAAAGTCTCTACCCGGCCAACAGCGTCCCGCAGCTAGTGAAGCGCTTGAATCAGACCTTGCAGCGCGCCGATCAGATCCATCACATGGAGGGGCGCAACGGCATCGACTGGTTCGCGCCGATCGTCGCCGACGCGGAGGCCGGATTCGGCGGCCCACTGAACGCCTTCGAACTCATGAAGGGCATGATCGAAGCCGGTGCGGCGGCGGTCCACTTCGAGGACCAACTCTCGTCCGAGAAGAAATGCGGCCACCTCGGCGGGAAGGTGCTGATTCCCACGCGCACCTTCGTGCAGACCCTCATCGCGGCCCGCTTGGCGGCCGACGTCATGAACGTGCCGACGATCATCGTCGCGCGTACCGATGCCATGTCCGCCAACCTCCTCACCAGTGACCATGACGAGCGCGACCGCGCCTTCCTCACGGGCGAGCGTACCGTCGAGGGCTTCTTCCGCGTACGGGACGGCCTCGACGCCGCCATCGCTCGCGGCCTTGCCTACGCCCCGTATGCCGACCTCATCTGGTGCGAGACCTCGACGCCGAACCTCGACGAGGCGCGGCGGTTCGCGGAGGCCATTCATGCCCAGTTCCCGGGCAAGCTCCTGGCCTACAACTGCTCCCCGTCGTTCAACTGGAGGAAGAACCTGGACGACGCCACCATCGCCCGCTTCCAGGAGGAGCTCGGCGCCATGGGGTACAAATTCCAGTTCGTGACCTTGGCGGGTTTCCACGCCTTGAACCAGTCCATGTTCGAGCTCAGCCGCGACTACTCGCGACGCGGCATGGCGGCTTACGTGGAACTCCAGGAGAAGGAGTTTCGCATGGAAGCGTCGGGCTACACCGCCGCGAAGCACCAGCGAGAAGTCGGGACCGGCTACTTCGACGACGTCCTGAAGGTGATCTCCGGGGGAACGGCCGCCACGAGCGCACTCCATGGCTCGACCGAAGACGACCAGTTCGTTGCCGCTCCGGCAGCGCGCCCCACGCCCCCGCAACGTCCCGCCGCGGTCGTGCTCGACAGGCCGACGCCCGTGACCCCAACCACAGCGCCGCAGCCCGTGACCCCGCGCAAGTCCGGCATCTAGGCCGGACCGAAGTCCCCCCTCCAGCCTCGACGCGAGCGCTTGGCGCTCGCGTCGGGGCTGGCTCTGGCGTGCGACACTTTCGGACGCTCGTTCACTCGCGAGCAAACCAATCGCAAACCCCGCAACGCCGACGTCGGCTACGGACAAGCCGCCGAGGCGTCGCAGCCCAGTTCGCCGGGGGTGGGCAGCCCTGGGTCGTCGGTCGTGGGATCCTGGCCGCAGGCAGGATGCGGAGACTCCGGCTCCACTCCACCCGAGAACAGGAAGGCGAGCACCGCCACGCCGTCGGCAATGTTGACCGTGCCGTCGTCGTTCACGTCCATCGCATCGATGCAAGTTTGCGGTCCCGAGTTGAACAGATAGTTGAGCGCATAGACCGGATCCGCCACGTTCACGGCGCCGTCACCGTTGCTATCGCCGCGAATGAAAGTGACCGGCGGATTCGGGGAGCCATCCTGCATGAAGACGCTCGTGCCTGCGCAGTGACCGATCACCAGATCCAGGTCGCCGTCGCCATCGATGTCCAAGACGGCTACGTCCGAAGTGCCGTTCGGGGTCCACGGCTGCGGCGTCGGATAGCCGTTCGACAGGAACGGCACACTCCCGGAGTTGAAGAGGAACGCGAGCCGACGCGCGCAATCCTGCGGAAACTCCTGATCCAGATCAGCCACCAAGAAGTCATCGGAACCGTTCCCGTCGATGTCGGCGACTCGCACGGCGGCGCCGAAACCGGACGGGTTGGGCGCATTCGTGAAGCTCCCCAAGCCGATGCCGTCGGCCGCCGCCGGGCCGTTGTTGAGCACGTAGGAGTCGACCCCGTTGTTCACGCAGAAGATGTCCAGGAGCCCGTCGTCGTTCAGGTCCCCGAGCCCGTGGTTGTAAGTGGCGTTCTGGAGGATGTTCTGGGGCGTCGTGGTGAACTGACCCGCGCCGTCGTTCTTCAGCATTCGCAACAGGCCCGTGCCGGTCACGCCCTGGACGATGTCTTGGTCGCCGTCGTTGTTCATGTCGCGAATCGTCACCGAGCGAACCGCGTTGGTGTTGGCGTTGGTCCCCAGCCGCGTCGACTCGTCCGCGAACCCGAGCCAACCACCCGGACCCGGGCCGAGATTGACGAGCATGCGGTCGTTCCCATTGCGGACCCCGACGAAGACATCGGGGTAGGCGTCCCCGTCGTTCGTGAGATCGCCGACGCCGAGGCTCCAGCAATCGACGGTGAAGCCGACGGGCAAGAGCAGCGGCTGCGACACGAGTCCTTGCCAAACACCCGCGACCGCGCCCTGGTTCAACAGCAACAGCGGGGCGTCGCTCGGACCATCGCCGACCATGGCATCCGGCCAGCCGTCGGCGTTGAAGTCAGCCGTGACCACGTCTCGCGTGCGACGGGGCGCTACCAGCGCGGGTGCAAGTGCCGCCTCTTGGTTGGTCAGCACGCCGCCAAGGTTCATGAACAGCAAGTTGCCCAACGGCGAGCCGGTGTTGTTGTTCAGGCCGACACGTCGTCCGACCAACACATCGTCAGCCCCGTCCTGATCGTAGTCCGCGACGGCGAAGGAGCGCTCGGAACCGTCGGTCGCCCCGAAGGTGAGCCGCGTTCCCGTCTCGTTGGTGAAGGTGGGCGTTTGGGCTGCAGCCCCGGCAGGCACGCCCGCAAGCAAGGCAGCACACAATAGCAATCGGCGGGTTGTCGACATTCGGATCCTCGTTGTTCAGGGCCGTGGATGGGGATGCGTGTAGACCAGAGCTGGGATTCTAGCCCTGAATCCAGCGCTGCCGCGATTGATTCGGGGCTAGATTCTCAACCGACCGGGCTTGCGAAGCCCGCTCGCGACCGCGGCGAAGCGGCGATGGCTTTACCCCCATTCGCTCGCCTTCGGCGGGTCGCGCAGGGCGTTCGTTCCGAGCACGGGCAACAAGTCGCGCCGAACGGGCGACTTAGGAGTCGCCCAGGAATGACTTCGACATCTTGCCGTCGATTTGGGTCAGATTTGGACGATCCGGAAAGCTCGGAACCGGAGGCGTAGCCTTGGTTCCGGTGAGGATCTCGGGGTTCTCGGATCGGTCGAAGATGGCCGGAAGCGACGAGCAAGAGGGTGCAGTTATTCTTGGGCGACTCCTTAGGGCCGTTCAGGCGGAGACTCGCGTGAGGGGATTTCGGCTGGGCCACCGCCACGGGGGGCGTTGCGAAAGCCCCTCCTCGAAAGCCGCCGAAGCCGAGCCCGCGCTACTCGCGAGGGAGTAGTCGATAGCAAGCACAGCCTACGGCGTTCGTGACGAGGATCGAGTCGCCGACTCGCGTCACTGAGCCATCGAAACCCGTAGTCGCACGCCCGCGGACCCGGGGCGGCTCGGGGAATGCGATGAGCAGCTGGGACTCCGCGGCGTCGTACAGGCGCAGGTAGAGCCCGTCACTGGCCGCATAGACGATGCCGCCCCGAACCAGGGCGGGTCGGCCCGTGGATGGCGGGTCGAGCGGAGCCCCGGCGACCTGCGAGTCCAATCGATCCGCCGGGATACACCACACCCAGTGCGGATCCGCCACCACGAGGACGCCATCCTGGACCCCCAGCAGATGGCTCTTCGAACTCGTTGCGCGCCGGCGCTGGGCCACTTTCCCGGTCTCCGGCTCGAACGCCAGCAGATAGGCGCTGTCTTGGGGAGCAACGAGCAAGAGGTCGCCCGAGCGCACCCACGAGCCAGGCTCCCACCAACTCGCTCGCTGGTACGGAAAGCGCAGGCGACGACGTTGTTCCATCCCCAGCGCCGGACGAACCGGTTCGTAGCACGTCACCCACTCGAGACTCCCATCGTGCGCATGAACCGCGGCACACAGTCCGAGCTGAGTCGAGACGTACAGACGACCGTTGTCGCGAGCCAGGCCACCCAGAATGGGCTCCGAGGCGAACTCCCCGAAGCGCGTGAGATCGACTTGTCCGCTGCCGATCAGCGTGCGCCAACGAAGTCGGCCCGTTGACAAGTCGAAGGCCACGAGGTGGACCTCGACGTAGCCCGCGGCGCGCCACCCGGCGACGTAAAGCGTGTCCTCGCTCACGACCGGCTCGGTGCCGAAGCTCAGCTCGTTGACCAACGGGTCGGCGGACACGGCGCTCGTATCCCAGAGCAAGGAGTTGGCGCCATTCGAAGCGGTCCGAAACACGCGCAGCGCTCGGCGCGGAATCGGCATCCTCACGACGCCTGCGCCCCAACCGTCGCCTTCCTTGGGGCTGACCCAAGCAACATACGGAGCGATCACCAAGTCACCCGCTACCCGCGGCCGAAGACGAACGTCGGCATCGTACTCGCAGTACGACGCGTCCACCGGCAGGTCGGTGGCCCAGAGTTCGTCACCGCTCTCGAGGTCGACTGCGTGCAGGTTGTCGAACGTCGTGAAGAGCACTCGAGCGCCGTCTACGCACGGTTCGAGCGTGCGATCGACGCGCTCGCCGCGGCGCTTGGACACTCGCTCCGGCACGATCATCGAGCGTGTCGTCCAGATGAGCCCCACGGTAGCTGTCGCCGGATCGATCGCGCCGGGCTCGACCCCAACAGCGCTCGCGGCGGTCGGGTAGCCCCAGAGCAGGGATTCGTCGACGAGTGCCTCTTCGTCCCGTCGCTCGGCGGCATCGCGAACGACTGCTGCGAAGCGCTCGCGCCACAGCGCGTAGTCCCGAGTGTCGCCAGCACAGCGAGCGCCGAGCAACGCGCGGCGAGCAAACTCCGCGCGCTCGCCGCCGAGCGTTGCCCAGGGAAGGCTGCGCCACGCGGCACGCGCGCGCATGAAGTCTCCGTGCTCGAGCCACAGGTCACCCGCCGCCAACGCCGCGGGCACGGCAGACGACGTCGCCGGGTACCGCACGGCGAGAGCGAACAGTGACTCGGGATCGCGGTGCGCGCGAGCGCGCTGCACCAAACTCCGAGCGGAGGCTCCGAACGTCTGCTCATAGGCTTCACGGAACTCGACGGGGCGGGTCCGCGCGTACTCGACCAGTAGCTCCGCCGCCGGTCGGAACACTCGGCAGACGCCAGGCACATCAGCCTGCGACGACCCCATCAGGGCGCGCGTGGCGACGGCGCCCTCCAGCAACCGCTGAAAGCCGCGGACCGCTTCGTCGATCCGCCCGGCAGCGATCCGTTCGTCGCAGACACGGAGCTCTTGTTGCACGTTCGGGTGCACCGAGCTGAGGTACGGCTCGCCGGCGCTCACGGCCGTGGCCGCGAAGACGCAGATGCACCCGACGATCCACCGTGATTGCCCGAAGCGAAACACCCTAGCCCTCCGTCACCTCGCCCCTGGCCCCGCCGCGGGGCGGCGTCATCCAAGCGCCCCCCTTGCCCCCGACTGCCCCCGACTGCCCCCGGGGAGTATAGCGCAGAGGAGGATAGCGCAGCGCGGACACAGGCTCTACCTCGCAACCAGCCTGTTGCGCCCGACGCCGAACTCAGGCACCTTCCCGGGCGCGAACCATCTCCGAGAGGAACCGACCATGATCCAGCGCGGCGCCACACCCCAGGGAACACCGGCTCGTCGCCCCCGCCGGTCCACAGCCGCCTCGAAATCTGCCCCCCCGCTCGCTCGGGCTGGCAACGGGACCGAGGCGTTGACCCAGCGCAAAACGCGCGCGGCCTCGATCCTGCGAAAGCTCCGCAAGCGCTACGGCGACGCCGACTGTGCGCTCCACCACCGCAACGCCTTCGAACTCGTGATCGCCACGATCCTCTCGGCGCAATCGACGGACGTGAACGTCAACAAGGTAACCCCCGTCCTCTTCGCCCACTACCCCACTGCCGCCGAGCTGGCTCGCGCCGATGCAAGCGAAGTCGAGGAGATCGTCCGTTCCACGGGCTTCTTCCGCCAGAAGGCGAAGAACATCATCGCGTGCTCCCGGATGCTCGTGGAACAGTTCGCGGGCGAGGTCCCGCAGACGATCGCGGAGCTCACGACCCTCCCCGGGGTTGCTCGCAAGACCGCGAACGTCGTTCTCGGAACGTGGTTCGGCAAGAACGAGGGCGTCGTCGTCGACACCCACGTGGGACGCATTGCCGGACGCCTGGACCTCAGCTGGTCGGGCAAGAACTCGAAGGACGCCGTCAAGATCGAGCACGACTTGATGCAAGTGCTCCCGCGCAAAGGCTGGACCTTCTTCAGTCACGCGGTGATTTGGCTGGGCCGCGAGATCTGCAGCGCCCGCAAGCCGAAGTGCGACGAGTGCCCGCTCGCAGCAGATTGTCCATCTGCCGGAGCGGTTGCCACGCGCTGAAACTGCCGCGCTCGAGCAGATCGACCCATTCCTGGAACTCGGAGGCGAGTGAGTCGGACCCAAGGAACCGCGGTCCCGTCGCGCATCGTAGCCCGCAACGCTTGCCTTCGGGCGTTGGCACAGAGCACTCGTTCGGTACTCGTTTACGCATTGGAACAGCGCGGGCTTTCCCGCTGAAGAGAGAGCGACATGGGGTTCTTCGAGATCGCGGCCATTCTGGTCTCCTTGGCGGCGCTGTTTGCGTACGTGAACGCCCGGTGGTTGCGGCTCCCGACGACGATCGGGCTCATGACCCTGGCCCTGGCCCACTCGTTCGCACTCATGCTGATCGGGCTGGTCTACCCGCCAGCGATCGAGACCGCGGCCCGCTTGGTCGAGTCGATCGACTTCGACGAGACGCTCATGCACGGCATGCTGGGGTTCTTGTTGTTCGCGGGGGCGCTCCACGTCAACCTCAGCGACCTGTCCCAGCAACGCTTGGTCGTGACGACGCTGGCCACCGCGGGAACGCTGATCTCGACCTTCCTCGTCGGTGGACTACTCTGGGGCGCCTGCCGCGCGTTGTCGGTCGACATCCCGCTGCCGTTCTGTCTGCTCTTCGGCGCGTTGATCTCCCCGACGGATCCCATCTCCGTGCTCGGAATCCTGAAGAGTGTCGGCGCCCCCAAGTCCATCGAGACCAAGATCACCGGCGAGTCCCTGTTCAACGACGGGGTCGGGGTGGTGGTCTTCTTGGCGGTCGCGGGCAGCTGTCAACAGTGGGTGCTGTCGCAGACGAGCGGCGCTGAGTTCGCAGTCGACTGGACGGGGATCGCGCGACTATTCTTCGTAGAAGCCGTGCTGGGGGCGGCGCTCGGGCTCGTACTCGGCGGGCTTGCCTACCTCCTCATTCGCTCGATCGACAACTATGCGGTAGAAGTCCTCCTGTCCCTGGCGTTGGTGTTCGGCGGATACTCCCTGGCTCACACCCTCCACGTGTCGGGTCCCATTGCCATCGTGCTCGCCGGACTGCTGATCGGCAACCACGGACGCGCCTTCGGCATGTCCGCCAAGACTCGCGAGCATCTCGATACCTTCTGGGAGCTCATCGACGAAGTGCTCAACGCCGTGCTGTTCTTGCTCATCGGATTGGAAGCCGTGGTACTGTCCCTCCGCGGCGACGCGTTACTCGTGACGTTGGTGGCCATTCCCGTGACGCTCGTAGCGCGCGGTCTCGCCGTCGGTATCCCGCTGCGGGTACTGCGGCAGTTTCGTCCGTTCACGGCCCACGCTTGGAAGATTCTCACTTGGGGCGGGTTGCGCGGGGGCATCTCCATCGCACTCGCCCTGTCCCTCCGGGAGCAGTTCCCGCAGTACAGCGGACCGGGCGAGGGCACGCGGGTGATCGACATCTTGCTCGTCGCCACCTACGGCGTGGTCGTGTTCTCCATCTTCGTTCAAGGCCTGTCGCTGGAGCCCCTCCTCCGGCGCTGGCGCACCTCAACGACCGCGCCTCATCACGGAGGGTGCTGATCCGGGACGAACTCCGGCGCCTCGCCCGCCGTGGTCGGAGTCAAGGTGGCCCCGGGCCTGGAGCGCTCTCCAAGATCTGGACCTCGCCGCGCTCTCCGTCGACTCGAACCCAGTCGCCAGTGCGAATTCGACGGGTGCCGACCCCGACGTTGACGACCGCGGGGATGCCGTACTCACGGGCCACGATGCTGCCGTGGCTCAAGAGCCCCCCGAGGTCCATCACGATGCCGGCGGCGGGAATGAAGTAGGGAGTCCAACCGGGATCTGTGAAAGGCGCAACCAGGATCTCTCCGGGCTCGAGCCGCTCCGTCGTCGACGCATGCTCGATGACACGCGCGCGCCCGGTCGCGACGCCGGGGCTCACCGCCACGCCCCGCAAGGTCTCCCCACTCCCCGCCGACGAGGACGCGTCGATTGGGGTCGATGCCAACGGCCCCGGCGGCTGTGGGTCTCGAAGCCAGTCTCCAATGACAACCGGCGGAGGACGAAGCGACTCGTTGCGGTGGTACTCTCGTCGTCGCCGGCGGATCGCCTTGCGAAGCGCTGCGTCCTGCGGGTCGCGAACCAAGGTCGGGAGTTCCGCCAACGTCAGGAAAAAGATGTCGTCGGGATCGGAGAACGCGCCGCTCGCGCAACACGACTGGCCGATGGCCAACAGCAAGCGACGAACGAGAGCGAGGTGGCGCACGGCCTCGCTCTTCACATTCTCGCGCACGGCGAGGCCGGCGCGTGCCCGACGGAGAACGAACCGGAACACCGCCCGTCGCCAGCGACCGCGAAGCTGACGCAGACACTCGCTTTCGTGCTCGCGCGCTCGTTCCCCGCGTGTGCGCCACTCGGCCACCGGATCCCGCTCGGGAATCACGGCGAGATAGCTCCGCAACGTCGCGAGCACGTCGTCGTGGCGCTCGCTCCACCTCGGGTTGCGGAGTTCGAGTTCACCCCGAGCGTGGTGCCCGTGTTCGGCGTCGAAAGCGCCCCACCGCGCCAAGAACCGGCGGCCGGTCTCCCACTGCCCCAAACGCTCGACCGCGAGGTCGAACGACGTCGCCTCGCCGATCACCGCCGCCACCTCCGGGGTCCGATACGCCTCCGCGGCAAGTTGCCACAGCTCGTGCCCGGCCTCTGCCGAGGAGACGCTTCCTTGCCCGACGAGGAGCGCGTTCGCGCTACGGCCAGGCGCGTCCCCGAGCCAGCGCTGCGCCAACTGATCCAACACGTCGAAGTA
Source organism: Planctomycetota bacterium (assembly GCA_050246115.1). Taxonomy (GTDB): domain Bacteria; phylum Planctomycetota; class UBA8108; order UBA1146; family JAJFFE01; genus JBFWWP01. The sequence goes on along the minus strand of JBFWWP010000016.1, from coordinate 110,966 downwards.
GCTCGCCCCGACCGCGGGGTAGGCCAACAGCGCGTCACTTCCCAGCAACCCCGCGACGATCTGGGTCACGGTGGCGAGCCGATCGGTGTTCGACGACGCGCGCGACGCGTCGACTTCCCGCTCGAGCCGCGCTCGACGCAAGCGCTCCAGGTAGACCGCCCCGCGGGCCGGTGAGTGGCGCACGAACCAGACCAGCGCTCGCGGGGCTGAGCAAAGCACCCGCAACCAACCCGCGCGGACCGCCGGCAACTCCGCCCGCGGAATCGCGAGAGGGTCACCGAGTTCGCCTGGCGCGGCGAACCCGCCGAGCGCGCGCCGCAGGTCCACGTTGCGACCGAACGGCGCGCGCCGCAGTACCGCGGCCAGCGTGCTCAAGCAGAAGTACGCGCGTCCCCCGACCAAGCCCACCAGCGGAGACTCGCCGACGTCAATGCCGACCCGGCGCAACAGACTCCCGATGATCACGCCGACCCGCTCGACGAGCGACCACGTCAGCGGCGTCACGACGTCGGGCAGCACCTCGCCAGCATTCAAGTTGCTCCACACCCACTTGGGCCCGGGAGCAACACCGGCAGCGTTCGACGACGAGAGTCCACTCACCCGACGTACCTGCAGGACGTAGACCCTGCCATCGGCGAATGCCCACTCCACATCGACCGCGCCCCCGAGCACCCGCTCGAGGTCGAGCGCGGCGGTAGCGACCTCGGTGAGCGTCGCCGCGGACGCCGAAGGAAGCCGTGCCAACTCGCTGGGCACGACGGTCGCGACGGTGCCCCCGGTCGGCGAGATCGACACCTGCAAGTGCTTCTCCCCCAACGAGGTCGAGCGGAGTGCGAGGTCGCCACGCGCCAACACGAAGCGGTCCGGGTTCACGCGACCCGAAACCAATCCCTCCCCGAGGCCCCAGGAGGCCTCGATCACAATGTGCTCGGAGTTCGTGTTCGTCGGATCCTGCGTGAATGCGACCCCGGAACACTCGGCCGGGACGAGTTCCTGGACCAGGACGGCCATGGCGCACTCCGCGTGGTCGAAGCCCATCTCGTGACGGTAGTGAAACGCGCGCTCGGACCAGAGCGACGCCCAGCAGCTGCGCACTGCGGTCGCCAGGGCCTCCCACCCGACGACGTTCAAGTACGTGTCGTGAAGGCCGGCGAAGGTAGTGTCCTCGAGGTCTTCGCAGGTCGCAGAGGATCGCACCGCCCAGCGTTCGGCCGAGAACCGAGGCAGCGCCCCCGCGAGATCGGAGAGCAGCCGGGGCGCGAGCGGTAGTTCGCAGAAGGCATGGCGCAGCTCACGCAGCCGTTCGGAAATCGACTCCCGGTCGGTCGGGGCCGCTGTCGGACGAATGAGGCGATCGATGGCCGCTTGCAGGCCACACGCGGCAACATGGTGCCGATAGGCAGCGGTCGTGACGCACGCGCCGTTGGCCGTGAGTAGCCCGTGATCGATGACCGCGAACACGCCAACGGCCTTGCCGCCGACCGCACTCACAGAGCACGCGGAGCCGCGCTCGAGCCGGACGATCCACGGCGCCGGCCGCCCCTCGGCTCCGTCGTGGTGTGCGCTCACCCTACGCCGTCGCCGCCGTTGACGCCGTTGACGCCGACGACTGCCCAGCGAGCGATGCCGGCGACCGGCAGGCGGCGACGAGCACCGCCGACTGCGCGCAGCCCAGCGAGGTTCGCGGTGTCGCTCACCGACGCGACCGCTTCGGGCCGGCGGACTCTTCCTTGCCCGACTCTTCGGTGGGCGGCACCGGCTGCGGCTTTGCGTCCTCTGGCGCTGGCAGTCCGAGCCGACGCCGCTCCACGGCCTCGCCGAGTTGGGTCAAGTCGGTCATCACGTCCGCATCGAGCAACCCCGGAAGCCGCTCGCGAAACGCGGCGAGGCAGGCAACCCCCAACAGCAGCTGCCCATCGAGAGTCGCGTGGAGTCGATCGCTGCCCAACACCTTCTTGGGATCGGCGGCGTACTCACGCCCACCGATCTCGGCGGGCTGGCCGCTCCGCATCGAGCGCACGAGGCGCGACAGCGGAATCAAAGTCACGTCGGGGCGTACCTTGGCCCACTGCACGATCATCTCGTTGAGTTGGTCGATCTGCTCGACCGGCGGCACGAAACGAGTGGGCAGCATGTACTCGGCGGCCCCGCGCATGTCGGGGATGTCACCGATGAACTTGGGACCGGGCAGGCTTTCCAGCCAGGTGAAGGCCTGCTGCAAATGCGCCTTGCGAGTGTCGAAGTCCTTGTCCCCGTAGCCAAACCAGAAGAGGTAGTCGAGGCCGATGATGGCGGTCGGTCGCTGGCGGCGGAGGAACTGAATCTGCTCCTCGCCTACCGCGAGCGGCTTCATGAAGAACATCACACTCGCGGTCTCGACCAGACGCGTGGGGAAGTTGAGCCCGGCCTGGAGGACCTTCCCCATCGATACCCCGGCGCCGAAGCCGGCCGTCTGACTCGCACCGATCACACCCAAGGTCGACAAGGTCTCCCGCGATGTGGCTCTCCGTCCGCCCGCGTCCCCGGCTTGCGCCGACAGCGACGAACACCCGAGCGTGGTGAACCATGCGATCGCGAGCAGGCCGAAGCACCCTCTCGAGCCCAACAGCTTCATGCGTGACTTCCTCTCTGCGAAGGGTGCGAGCGGCCCGCCTCCTTGGCGAGCCCACACATCAACGGGATCCCGGCTCAGAAGGGCATGCTTCCCGACGTCGTCCGATAGCGGCTCTGGTGTACTTTCCAGTCGCCCTGATCCTTGCGGAGCACCGCCTCGAAGTGCGCTTCCCACTCGGGCGGACTCCCGGCTGCCGCATCGACCCGGTGCACGCGTAGAGCGAACGACGCCTGGGCGGTGCCTGGCTCGGGGTCGTCGCAGCGGATGGTCGCTCCCGCGTCGACGAACTCGGCGCGATACCGAAAGGCACGAGTCTGCGGATCCCGCAAACTCGGGTCGTTGAACACCCGCAGGAAGACGAGCTTGACCGACTGGCGATCGAGACCGTGATTGTGATCCTCGAAGTCCTCCGACAAGCCGACGATCATGGCACCGGGGCGCTGCTCATTGAAGCTCGCCGCGAACGCCCGAAGCACTCGCCGTACGCGAGTCTCCTCGGAAGCCAACAAGCCGGATAGCCAACACCCGCCCAACGCGAGCAGGCCAAGTCCGAGCACCCATCCAACCGGTCCTCGAAGCATGCAATCCCATTCCCAGGCATCATCGACCTGAACCGGGTGTTACCTTGGTTTCGAAGTGCTACGGGGTCCAGTTCGCGCAAGCACCGTCCCCTCCCTCGCGGGCGACCTCATGCTACCGGCGGCGGCGACAAATGCAGCGGGTTGCGGGAGTCTTCGGGGCCGGCGAGCCCGGAGGGCGAGTAGGACGGCCACTCGAACCGTCGTGGCGATCGCGGGCTCAGGGTTCGGCCCGCCGATTCCGAAGAACGGAGGGCCGGATGAGTCGCTCGCGTCGGAAGTTGGCAAGGAGGAACTTGGGGACCATGCAGTACGACGCCCTCGTGGTCGGGGGAGGGATCCAAGGTGCCGGGGTCGCGCAGGCCGCGGCGGCTGCCGGCTACCGCACGTTGGTCCTCGAGATGCAACACCTGGCCCATGGCACCTCGAGCCGCTCGTCGAAGCTGGTCCACGGCGGACTGCGGTATCTCGAGACCGGGCAGCTCTCGCTCGTCGCCGAGTCCCTGCGGGAGCGGCGCTATCTCCTCGCCAACGCACCGGGCCTGGTCAAACTGGTTCCGTTCTACGTCCCGATCTACCGCACGAGCCGCCGGCGCCCCTGGTGGGTGCGATCGGGCCTGACGTTGTACTCCCTTCTCGGCGGCCTTCGCGAAGCCAATCGTTTCCGGAAGCTATCGCGCCTGGAGTGGGCGGGGCTGGATGGGTTGCGCACCACGGATCTCGAGTGCGTGTTCGAGTACTGGGACGGACAGACAAACGACGCGGCCTTGACCCGCGCGGTGATGCGGTCTGCGCTAGAGCTAGGGGCAGAGCTACGGTGTCCGGCCGCGCTGGTCCGTGCCGAGCGGGAACCGGATGGCTATCGGATCCAGTACCGCCACGACGATGCGATCGTCGCGACCTCCGCCCGCGTCGTATTCAACGCCGCAGGTCCGTGGGTATCGCAGGTTCTCGCGTGCATCCAACCCGAGCCGCCCGCTCTGACGGTCGACTTCGTCGCCGGCTCTCACGTACTCTTGGAGGGAGGGCTCGAGCGAGGTGTGTACTACACCGAGGCGCCTGACGACCACCGACCGGTCCTCCTCATGCCCTGGGAGGGGAACACGTTGGTCGGGACCACCGAGCGTCCCTACGACGGCGACCCCGGTGAGGTCGAGCCCACGGACAGCGAGGTCGAGTACCTCCTTCGGGCGCTTCGACATTGCTTCCCGAACTTCGACGCCCCCGAGATCGCTCGCTTCGCGGGCTTGCGTGTGTTGCCGAGAGGTCGCCAGGGGATCAACCAACGTCCGCGGGAGACGCTGTTTCACCTGGATCGACCCGAAGCGCCGCGGCTCGTGACGGTCGCCGGCGGGAAGCTGACGGGCTACCGCAGCACCGCGGCCAAGGCTATCCAGCTCGTGGCGGCATCACTCCCCGCGGCGAGCCGGCGCGCCGACACCCGGTCGTTGCGGCTTCCGCTCGAAGCTACGCCCGCTCCAGGCGCCCGCTCGCCGTCGCGCTCCGGCGGGGGGCCGAGCCCACTGAATCGGCCCTGACGGAGTCAGAGACTCCAACCGCGACCAATAAACTTGAAGCTGACGACTTTATAGTAAAGGCTCAAGCTTTTAAGTTATTCTTGACGAAGATAAGGCCTAGGATATCCTCCGCGCCACGCCCGCAGGTGCGGGCAACCCGTCGGGGACGCCCCTAGCGAGAGGAAAGAAAGGCTGCCATGGCCACGGATCCGCTCCGTCATTTTCTGGAGATCCCGTACGACGAACTCGAGGAACTCAATCTGGCCGCCAAGCAGCAGCGAATCGAACACGCCGATCCCGCCCGGATCGAAGAGGCGCGCCGCCGCTACCTAGCCGACGAGAAGCGCATCAAGGCCGTGACGGTGTGCTTCTCGGATCTCGAGGGCCGCTTCCACATGCTGGACTACGACAAGAAGTTCCTGCTGCAACACACGGACAACCTGACCTTCGACGGCTCTTCCATCCGCGGCTTCTCCGAGATCGGCGAGTCCGACCTGAAGATCAGCGTGGATTGGTCGGCCTTCTACTGGCTTCCCAGTGACGTCTTCGGACCCGGCAAGGTCGTGGTCTTCGGCGAGGTCCAGGGTCAGGACGGCAGACCTTATGCGGCCGACTTCCGTTCGCGCCTGCGTCTCGTGACCGATGCCATGTACGCGCAGGACGGTACCGTCGTACACGTGGCGCCCGAGGTCGAGGGATTCTTGTTCCAGGGCGTCGATGCCGAACGAAAGTACCACCAGACCGCGGAGTTCGAGTTCATTTCGTCGGGGGGCTACTACCACTCCTTGCCACAGGACCCACTCCGTCAGTTCATCGACCGGGCAGCCGAAGCGCAGCGGGCGATGGGCTTTGCCAACGAAAAGGACCACCCCGAGGTCGCGCCTTCTCAGTTCGAGCTCAACTTCTCGTTCTCCGAGGCCATGATCATTGCCGACCAGATTCAGTTGTACAAACTGAGCTGCCGCCAGATCGCGCGCAACATGGGTCTGACTGCGTCGTTCTTGCCCAAACCGGTGGCCGGCGTGAACGGCAACGGGATGCACTGCAACATCTCGCTCAGCCGCGGGGGTAAGAACCTGTTCTTCGACGCGCAGGGGCCCGATCGGCTGTCGTCCCTGGCCGTGGGTTTCATCGACCGCTGCCTCCACAACGCGACGGACATCTGCTTGATTCTCAATGCCAGCGTGAATGCTTATCGACGCCTCGACCCCAACTTCGAGGCGCCAAACCAGATCAAGGCGTCGGCGACCAATCGCGCCGCGATGATTCGCATTCCGCTCGCCAACGAAAGATCGTCCCGGATCGAGTTCCGTTCGATTGCGCCCGACGTGAACCCGTATCTCGTGTTCCTCACGCTGCTCGAAGTGGGCCTTCGCGGGCCCGAGCCCGATCCATCGGATGCGGAAGGCAAGCGGCCACGAACCCGGTTCTTGCCCGGCAACATCCACGACGCGATCCGCGCGATGAAGGCCAGCCGCTTTGCAACCGACTTGCTCGGCGAGGAGAACCTCAAGAAGTACGTCGAACTCAAACAGCGCGCCGCGGATCGGTGCCCGCTCGAACTCGGAACCCTGGTAAAGCGTAGTGAGATCATGTTCCACCACGAGGTCACCAACCAACTGCTCTGGAGCAAGTTCTAGTTTCAAATCAAGCGCACGCCCAAGCAACTCTGGTTCGCGCTTGGCGCTCCGCCGAAGGCGCAGCGTTCGTGGGTGAAGTGGATGCCGCTGTGGCGCAGCCACGAGGAGGCTTTGCGAATAAGCCCCCTGAGAGACATCGAAACCCGTCGGTCTCGGTCGGGCACCGCTCGCCCGCGAAGGAACGTGCGCGCTGGTGACGGAGCTGGCGGACAGGCCGGAGGTTACGCCAAGGGTTTCCCCCGAGGCTCGCCGCGTAGAGTGCGCCCGGCTCTTGGCACCTCCGCGCCTGCGGCAACGGCAGACGGCGTCCCAGCTCCGGTTACCGTCGAGAAAACTAGCGGCAGCCCGCGTTGCCAGGGCTAGAATGCAGGCCTTGGAGTTTCTCGTGTTGCGCTCGGGCGTCCGCTCGGAGCGGAGTCGCCTGACTCCGTTCCGAAGGCAACCGGAACTCTGGAACTTGGGACTGGTCGTCGGGAAACCACGACTTGGAAAGGGTGGTGGGACGTGAAGGCACTCCGAACTCTCGGGCTGCTTGCGTTTTTGTGTTGTTCGGTGGGACCGCTACACGCGGAATGGACCTTCGTGCGCGGGGACGCCAACGGGGACGGCTCGGTCAACATCGCGGATGCGGTGAACATCCTGAACTACTTGTTCAGCGGCGACACCTCCGCTTGCCTGGACGCCATGGACGGTAACGACGACGGCAGCGTCAACATCGCCGACGCGGTGTATGTCCTGGATGTGTTGTTCGGTGGTATGGGAACCACGTTCGACCCACCGTTCCCGGGCTGCGGCGCGGATCCAACGGTCGACTCGCTGGACTGCGTCGGCCCTCTCAGCGGCTGCCCGGACGGGACGACGTCGTGCACGCTCAACGCCGATTGCCCGACCGGCGAGTACTGCGCCAAAGCCGTCGGCGACTGCAACGGCAGCGGCGAATGCATGGAAATGCCGCTCCTCTGCCCGCTGGTCTTCGACCCAGTCTGCGGCTGTGACGGCAACACCTACGACAACTCCTGTCTGGCCGCGGCTGCCGGCGTCAACGTCGACTTCGCCGGCGCGTGCCCCGTTGCGGGCTGCACGCTCAACAGCGAGTGCCTCGGGGGTGAGTACTGCGCGAAGGCGGTCGGCGACTGCAACGGCATTGGCACGTGTATGGTCATGCCTTTCATCTGTCCGCTGATCTTCGACCCGGTCTGCGGCTGTGACGGCAACACCTACGACAACTCCTGCGTGGCCGCGGCCTCCGGCGTCAACGTCGACTTCGCCGGCCCGTGCCTAGTGGCGGGCTGTACGCTCAACGCGGATTGCGCGGCCGGCGAGTACTGCGCGAAAGCGGTCGGCGACTGTAATGGCGTCGGCACGTGCATGGCCATGCCGTTCATTTGCCCGCTGATCTTCGACCCAGTGTGCGGGTGCGACGGCTCGACCTACAGCAACTCCTGCTTTGCAGCAGGCGCGGGGGTCAACGTCGACTTCGCCGGCATGTGCCCGTAGTCTGACTATGGTCTAAGGGCCACCGGCACGCCCAGAACGAGCTCCGGCGCGGGGGGGACGGGGTCGAACTCGACCTCGGCCCCCCCGCCACTTTTTCTTTGCCACTCGGGTTGGCGACTCCACGGGCACAGCGACGCCGATCCTGCTTACCCTCACTCGACGCCCGCCGGCCGTTCAGGCTCCTGGGACTGGCCGATGTTCCCCGTGCACGGCATGTTCGCTACACTCGCGCAGTGCTCGCAGCAGCCCGTCTCATCACCGACAGAGAGGGAGAACCCATCGTGAACATCCCGAGAGTCGTGTTCGCAGCGGTGGTCCTGTTGGCGGTTTCGACGGGTAGTCCCGCCGGCGCGCAACCGGCGAACGATGCTTGCTCGAGCCCCATCCTCGTAGTCAACCTCCCGTCCAGCGTGCCCTTCAACACGGCTGGCGCCACGCCGTCCGCGGGGCTGAACCTCTGCCCCAACATGGGTGAGGACCTGTGGTACAGTGTCGTGGCCCCAGCCAACGGGTTGCTGGAAGTGCGGCACAACTTCAACCCCAACCAGCACGCCGTGTATGTCCTGCCCGCCGGGGCCACGTGCCCTACCGACTCCGAGCTGCTGTTCTGCGACGATCTCAATCAGAACGAGTCGTATACGTCGGCGCTCGCAGGCGAGACCTACCTGATTCGCATCTCTCGGTGGCAAGGGGGCGCCACGAGCGGAGTGCTGACGCTCGACCTACTCCCACCCCCCGCCAACGACGATTGCACGAACCCGCAGGTCTTGAACCTGCCGGACGTGGTCGCGTACGACGCCGAAGGCGCAACGCCGACGCAACCCCCGCTCAGCTGCCCGATCAGCCGCGACCTTTGGTACGAGGTGACTCCGACTGCAAGTGGACTGATCTCCGTCCTCGCCAACCCCAACAACCAGTCGACCGCGTTCGGCGTGAACGTCGTCGTGTATGCTTCGCCGGGCCTCGGTCAGTGCCCGAGCGACAGCGACGAAGTTTGGTGTCAGGGCGCAAGCAGCGCCTCGTTCAACGCGGCCGCGGGAGTCAGCTACCTCATTCGCATCGGGTATCCGTTCGGGGACGCGTTCCCGGCCGCGCTCCTCGCTGTCTCTCAGTCCTTCGCGCCCCCGATCCACGACGACTGTACGAGCGCGCAACCGGTCGCGATCCCCAGCGGTACGCCGTTCGACACGACCGGCGCCACCCCCGATGTGTCGGGCCTCGCGTGTCATCTCAACGACGACATCTGGTTTGGGTTCACGGCGCCGGGGTCGGGCCAGATTCACACAACGATCACCGGGGGCGCCTCGCTGGGGCACCAGCTCTATCGGCTGCCGGGAGGCGCAGGCAGTTGCCCCACGAATTTCGATGAGGCAGGCCCGTGTTGGAACGTGAACGAGAGCTGGACTACCGTCGTCGGCGGTCAGGACTACATCGTCCGCGTCGGCCAGAGTCAGCCCGGCCCCACCGCAGGGACCCTGAACCTCGACTTCATCCCGACCGTCGCGAACGATGATTGCGCGAACGCCGCATTGCTGGCTGTTCCGTCCATGAGCACGGTGACGACTCTCGGCTCGTCACCCGACACCACCGGACTGCGTTGCTCCAGCACTCCCGACACGTGGTATCGTTTCACGATCCCCAGCAGCGGGTTGCTTCATCTCGAGTTCGGTGAGTTCGTCGTGTTCGGAATCTATCAACACAGCGCCGGCTGCCCCACGGACGCCGATCTCGTCGCCTGTCAGTCCTCGGACTTCGGACTGATCCCCGTGCTCGCGGGCGAGGAGTACCTCCTGCGCGTCGCGACCTTCAATTCGTTCCCGCCCGTCACCACCACCCTGACCCTCGCGATCATCCTCCCAGCTCCGAATGACGACTGCGCCGGCGGCGCCGCTTTGCCCATCCAGGCTCCCACCCTGGTCCCAGTGAGCTGGGACAATCTCGCGGCTGCCGACGACGTCAACGGTCTCGGGTGCAACGTGCGCCGCGACTTGTGGTACGCCTTCACGGCTCCGGTCGACGGTTGCATGGAGTTCGCGAGCAACGTCGACGGTCACTACGCGCTGTACGACGACCCAACCGGCGGCACTGGTTGTCCGACGGCCAACGAACTCGTGTGCTTCTCCGCACTGCTCGGCCAGCCCGACATCTTCGACTTTCCGGTCGTCGGTGGTCAGGGCTACCTGATCCGCGTGGGGGGATTCTCGCCGACCCCTCAAAGCGGCAACTTCACTCTCGACTACATCACCTGCGTCCCCGAGAACGTCACGTGCGACGCCACGGTTACCGGGCAAGTGACGGTCTCGTACGCCGTGCCCGCGGGGAGCAACTACGACCTGGGTGTCGAGGTGCGACTCAACAACGTGCTGGCGGCCACGATCCCGCAAACCCAAACGACCTACACGTTCTCCCTCCCAGCGGGATTCACGGGGGTGGTGCAGTTCGGCTTGCGAGGCGTATCCAGCACCTCCGGCACGTCTGCGGAGTCGCGCTGCGCCGTTGCCATTGGCGGCGTCGCCAATGACCAATGCGCCAACGCCACCCCGGTCGCCATCGGCACCCATGTCCTCGACAACTCCATCGCAGCGCTCGACGCCGTGACCCTGTCGAACTGTACGAGCCTGTACAACCCGACGAGCGACGTCTGGTTCTCGTTCTCGGCCCCCGACACCGCTCTCTACACTTTCAGCACCTGTGCCGCGCCCTTCGCCACTCGCCTCGAGCTCCATTCCGACATCGCTTGCTCGGGGGCGCCGGGTACTCTGCTCGACTGCAGCATTGATTGTTCGCTGTCGTATCCGGCCACCCAGGGGACGACCTACCTCGTGCGCGTGCTCACCGCCAACCTCGTGGCCGGCGTCGGTACGCTGACCATCGTCGAAGACTGCCCCCAAGTCGGCGGGCTCAACTGTATCTACGATTGCGTCGCGAACGAAGTATCGTTGAGTTGGACCGGTGGCCAACACGTGTCCTACGATGTGACGGTGAGTTCCGGCCAGTCTTTCCCCGGGATCACCGGCAGCTCACTCGTGATCAGCAACCCACCGCCTGGACTGCAGACGTTCGATGTCCGCGGCTACTGCGCGAGTGGATCGTTCACGGCCACGCAGTGCTCGCTCTTCATCCCCAACGTCGCGAGTCCGGCCTCGAACCTCGTACTCGCGCTCGAGGGACTCGACAGCTTCGGAGCCATGGGCTTGATCGACGGCGGCGGGGCGCTCACTTCGGCGCTGATCTCGCTCGGGCAGCCCGTGTCAGTACTCTCGATCCCGGACTTCGATCAGTTCCCTTGCTTCGCAGCTCTCGCCGCCGCCGCCGACACGATCTGGGTATCCTTGGGGACGTTCCCCAACGGCTACCGGCTCTCGGCGGCCGAGGGCGACACGCTGGCCGCACTCGCAGCGGCGGGCACCAACATCTACATCGAAGGCGCCGATCACTGGGGAACGAACCACGTCGACAGCTTGCTCGACGACCGCGACGGCATCGAGCCCGATCTCTTCAACAACATCGCAGACGGCGACGACTCGTTCACGACCATGCAAGGCGTCGATTCTGGGCTAACGTTCGGCGACTTCTCCAGCTTTGGGAGCATTTCCTACTCCCAAGACACCCTCCTCAACGACCTCACGGATCGCTTGGTGCTGACGGGCACGGACACGACCGGGAACCTCCCTCCCGACGTCGGCGTCAGCGCGGGCGCGTGCTGGTCGAACGTCGACGACACTCTGAGCGGTGAACCCGCTTACATCACAGGAGTGCTCGCCGAACACGTCGATGGCGGGCGCATGATCTCGTGCAGCTTTGAGCTGGGCGGCTTTGGCGGTGACCCGGTCCAACTCATCGCCGCCTACTTGGACTTCTTCGAGGGGGTCGTGGGTCTGCCGATGTTCCGGCGTGGCGACGTCAATGGCGACGGCGCGATCAACATCGCCGACGCCGTCTACTTGCTCGGTAACTTGTTCCCGGTGGGCGTCCCCAACGCCTTGCACTGCCTCGAAGCGGCCGATGGCAACAACGACGGTGGCGTCAACCTCGCGGACGTGGTGGCGATCCTCGGCTCACGGTTCGGGCTGCCGCCCGCACCGCTTCCGGCGCCCTACGGGAGTTGCGGCACCGCCGCCGACGCCCCGAATCCAACCGGCCTCGGGTGCGCCACTCCGACTTGTCCGTGAGCCGCGTTGCCGATTGCCTGCAACCGAGAGCGCCGGGTCACAGCGCGAACCAGGGTCGCCGCCCGCTGGCCACCCCCAGCGCCGCGGGCACCAACCCGAATCCAACCACCACACTCCAGCCGGCAAGTCCGACGGGTTGGAGGTTCAGCAGGCGCGCGAGTAGCGGTGTCCACACCCCGAGCAGGATGATCGCGAGACAGAGCAGGATGGCGCCCCACACCCACGGATTCTGCGTCACGTCATTGCGCCAAAGGGACGAACTCGTACCGCGAACGTTCACGACGTGACCCAGCTGTGCGATCGCGAGGGTAAGGAACGACACCGTTACCGCCTGGGTGTCGTCGAAGCGCAAGAGGCGTTGAGATACGACCAACGCCGCGAGGACGCAGGCGGTCATGATGGCCGCGTGAACGAGGATCCCCCGCCAGTGCCTCCCGGTGAGGATCGGCTCGCCCGCTGGACGCGGTCCTCGCTCCATCACTCCCGGTGCGCCTTCCCCGAACGCCAGGGCGAGCGCTGGGAACACATCGGTCACAAGGTTCAGGAAGAGTACCTGCAACGGCAGAATCGGCAGGGGCACCGCCAGAGCCGAGGCAATCGTGACGACGAAGACTTCGCTCAGATTGCAGGCGAGCAAGTAGCATACGAACTTTCGGATGTTCGCGAAGATCACCCGACCCTGGCGCACCGCGGCGACGATGGTCGCGAACGAGTCGTCACGGAGGATCACGTCGGCCGCCTCACAAGCGACTTGCGTACCACGCTGCCCCATCGCGATACCGACGTCTGCCTTCCGCAACGCCGGCGCGTCGTTGACGCCGTCGCCGGTCATGGCCACGACTCCCCCATGGCGTTGATGAAACTCGATGAGCCGCAGCTTCTGCTCGGGCTCGACGCGCGCGAACACGGAACACTGCAGAATCGCGGCTTCGAGCTGCGGGTCGGGAGCTCCCAGCCGCGCCAAGCTCTCGCCTTCGAACACGCGTGAGTCCGCCGCCACCAGTCCGAGGTGCGCGCCGATCGTGCGCGCCGTGGCGGCATGATCGCCGGTGGCCATGACCACGCGAATGCCAGCGCGATGGCATGCGGCGAGCGCCGACTTCACGTCCGCCCGTGGCGGATCGAGGAAGGCGATCAACCCCGCGAGGACCAAGTCGCGGTAGACCGGGGCACCCGCGTCATCCGAACGGTCGCCGCAACGGTCGGCAACGGCGAGCACGCGAAGGCCCTCACCGGCGAGACGATCCGCGTGCGCCAACCACTTGGCCTTGGCCTCGACGGTCAGCTCGATGTCTCCGGCGGGAGCGCGCACCCGAGTGCTCACCGCGACGACGGCCTCGGCCGCTCCCTTCACCGCCACGTACGTCGCCGCGCCGTCTCGGTGAAGCGTCGCCATCCGCCGCGTTCTCGCGTCGAACGCATCCTCGCGGAACTCCGGCAGCGACGCTCGTAGCGCTCGCGGGTCACACCCCAAGCGTACCGCCCACTCGAGCAAAGCGACCTCGAGGGGATCCCCGGCCCGCGCGCCCGCGGCCGCGCCCCAGTCCGCGTTGTTGCACAGAACGGCGACCCGGCAGATGGTCGTCACTCCGGCCGTCGCGGAGCGGTCAGTCCGCGCCTCCTCCGCTCGCGGGCGGTGAGCCCCATCGCGAGGCGCACGAGCATCAGCACCAACACCCACCACCGCGGAGGCGTCGATCTCGACCGTTGCGCCCGCTTCATCTCCGGGGCAAACGAGCCGCGAGACCGCAAGTCGGTTCTCGGTCAGCGTACCGGTCTTGTCGGTGAGGATCGTGTTGATCGCCCCGAGGGTCTCGACTGCCGCAAGTCGATTGACGATGGCTTGGCGGCGTGCCATCCGCCACATGCCCCGTGCCAGCGCCAGCGTGGCGACGATCGGTAGCCCTTCCGGGATCGCTGCCACCGCCAGGGCGATCCCGGTCTCGACCATGAGCAGCGGGCTGCGCCCGCGCAGCAACCCGAGCGCCACCGGCACGGCGGCCACGGCCAGGGTGAGACCGATGAGACGGCGCCCAAGATCTTCGAGCCCTTTCTCGAGCGGAGTGACTTCTTCCTCGGCCTCGTCCACGAGCCGCGCGATACGCCCCAGCTCCGATGTCATGCCGGTCGCGACGACCACGGCCTCACCGGAACCGCGCGTGATCGAGGTACCGCCAAAGAGCATGGAGGTCCGGTCCGCGAGCGGCGCAATCTCCGCGACCGGCGCGACCGACTTCGCGACCGGCAAGGACTCTCCGGTGAGCGCCGCCTCGGACGCCTGCAGTCGTGACGACGCCAAGATCCGCAGGTCCGCACTGACCAAATCGCCCGCCTCGATGACGACGATGTCTCCCGGTACCAACTCGGCGGCAGCGATGACGACTGGCTCACCCTGCCGACGCACCCGGGCAGACACCTGAGTCAGGGCGCGCAGCGATTCCATCGAACGCTCGGCCCGCAGCTCGGCGACGAAGCCGAGAAGTGCGTTGATCACGAGCACGCAACCCATCGCCGCGGCTTCGACCCAATCCCCAAAAACCAAGGACACGGCGGCCGCGAGTGCCAAGAGCACCATCACGACGCTCTGGAGCTGCGCTACGAGGATGCGCAGTGCGCTCCGTGCTCCTTGCGCCCGCAGCTGGTTCTCGCCGTGGTGCGCGCGCCGCCGCAAGACTTCACCCGAGGCGAGTCCGCGGGCGGCATCAACCTCCAAACGCCGAAGCACTTCCGATTCGGTGAGCGCCCACCACGCCACTCTCGCAGCCGCGAGTCCGTCCTTCCGCGTACGCGGCTCACCCGGCAGCTCGGAATCCGTTTCGTTGGTCAACCCTCCCCCGTTCACCCCCGTGCCGTCTCGCATCGATCGCACGAGACACCCAAGCAGGTCTCGTCGTCAAGCGGAGTGCGGTGCGTCACGACCGGAGCGAAGCCTCGAGCAACTTGCGCCACTCGCTGTAGCGCTGTTCGAGGCGGGAGTCCGTGCGTGGATCGAAACGGTCGGTGCGCTCGCTCGGCCAGGGCGCCGTGCGAGCCGTTGTGAGCCAGGCCACGCCGCGCGCCGTGGCCTCGCCCTGCTCGGGTCGCTCGACAGGAATGCCGACGAGGTTGGCAAAGCGCTGGCACAGCGCGTCGAGTCCGGCAAACCCGCCGGTGCACAGGATTCTCCGCGGCGGCGGCATCCGAGCGTTCATTTCTTCGAGGTTCACGCGCAGCAGAAAGAGAATGCTCTCGATGAGCCCCACGGTCCGTGCCGCCAGAGTGACAGAGCCCACGAATCGGCTCGGGTAGTCGGGCACCCAGTACGGCGAGCCCAAGCCGGCGATTCCGTTGAGGAAGAGCGCCGGGTCCGTTTCGTCTTCGAGCCACCGCGCGAGTGAAGACTCGAGCGCAGTCCCCGACTCGCTCGCGAGCCAGGCCAGCGCGGAACCGGCTCCGTTCACGACGCCCTCACTGACTTGCACGACTCCGCGCGGGTCCTCGAGCACGACGCTCGCGGGGAGGCGCTCGGGCAGCGTCAGGCCCGGGGTCGAGGGTCGCTGCGCGAAGGCTCCAGTGCCGAGGTTGACGTACAGATTCTCGGGACTCGGGTCGCCGAAGGCGTAGAGGGCCGCCGACTGATCCCCCGTGAGAACCCGCAAGCGCGTCGCCGGGGCGACCCGGAGCGGGCCGTGGTCGTGAGTCGTCGGTACGCAGCGGGGAAGGCCGGCCCGCTCCAGTCCGAAGCGAGCGAGGAGTTCGTCGTCCCAATCGCGCGTGTGGAGGTTCCAGAGCAAGGTGCGCGACGCGTTCGCCGGGTCCACGCACGCGGGGACGCCAACGGTGCGCTCCGTGAGTCGAAAGGCGAGAAAGGCGGCCAAAGGGCCCCAAGCAAGTCGTCCCGAGCGCGCCGCAGCCCCGACGCGCGGCCAGTGATCGAGACACCACCGCAGCTTGCTCGCTCCATAGTGAGCCGACGGAAACAGGCCGGTGCGTTCACGGATGGTCGACGCAGGCGGCGCGAGCGTACGCATCCACTCCGCGGCGCGGCGATCCTGCCAGCTGAGCACCGGCCCGAGCGCCTCACCGGTCGTTGCATCCCAACACACGATACTCGAGCGCTGCGTGGCAAGGCCGGCACCGGTAACGACCGCGGGACTTCGAAGCACTTCGCGTGCTGCGGACTCGAGCGAACTCACGAGTTCTTCGGCGTCTTGCTCCACGCGGTCATCGCCTTCACGATGCACCGCGACCTCGCGCACCGCACGAGCCCGCTCTTGCCCAGCGGCGTCGAAGAGGAGGGCGCGACTCGCATGACCGCCTTGGTCGAGCGCAAGGATGAGAGCCATGCGCCCAGCAGAGCACATCCGACCCGCCGAGAGAACCCAGGAGGCGCCGGCAAGATTTCCCGCGACGCCAACCCCGCTCGCTTTGCAGAGCCAAGTACTTGACACCCGGCGCGGTGACACTACACTCCGAGGCCATGACGGTCCCAGCACGCACCCAAGTCGAGGCCGCCGAGCCCATCTCGCTCCACGCGCATGCGGCGGACAACCTGTTGTTCATCCGACGAGCCATGGAGCGGTCGGCGTCTTTCACGGCGGTCCCAGGCTGGGGCTCCGTGGCGATGGGATGTGTAGCCACCACGGGTGCGTTCGTGGCGGCTCGGCAGAGCAGCGTGTGGGCCTGGTTCGAAACGTGGCTCGGGATCGGCTTCGTCGGAGTGGCGTTGGGAACGGTGTGTCTGGTCGCGAAGGCCAGACGAGTCAGGCAGCCCATCTTCGGCGGGGCCGGCAAGCGCTTCGCGATGGGACTCGTCCCACCGCTCGCCGCGGCGGCGTGCTTCACCGCAGCCTTGTGGCGTGCCGGCAACCCTGAGCTGCTCCCGGGCGCATGGCTGCTCCTCTACGGCGTCGGTGTCATCACGGGGGGGGCCTTCTCGATTCCTTTGGTCCCGGTGATGGGGCTCAGCTTCATGGTACTCGGATCGATCGCAGCGTTCGTCCCGATCGAGGTCGGCAACTGGTTTCTGGCGGTCGGCTTCGGTGGTCTGCACGTGCTCTTTGGCCTCGTGCTCGCGAGGAGGCACGGTGGCTAAAGAGAGTGCGGCTCGCAAGTCCCGTGCGACGAAGGTCAAGGCCACGGATCCGCGGGTAGCACCACCGTTGGATCGTGTGATCCACGAGCGGCTGCGCCTAGCGATCCTGAGTTCGCTGGCGGTCGCCGACTCCCTGAGCTTCCGCGACTTGAGAACGCTCGTCGAGGCCACCGATGGCAACCTGAGCGTCCATGCCCGCAAGCTCGAGGACGCTGGCTACGTGGAGTGCAAGAAGTCCTTCGAGGGCCGAACACCCAAGACGGAGTTCAAGCTGACGGTGTCTGGGCGCAGCGCGCTCGAACGCTACCTCAGCCACATGGAGGCACTCATCCAGGCCGTGCGCGATCACGAGAAGTAGCAGGCTCGAACGGGTTCGACCCCACGAGATCGCGTGCCGCAGAGTCGCAGATGTTTTTCGCCGCAGGGGGGTCCCAGCGTTCCAACGTCGTCCACTCGGTCCGAGGGGTCTTGGTTTCTGCCTACAAACTTTGAAGCGCAAAGTTCTCGTCCGAAATCCTCCGCAGACCTCGACGCCGTTTCCCGGATGCCAACGGACGCTGGGCCACCCGCCTGCGCTACACGCTCCCCATGCCGCCCGAGTCACGCGGTGAGTCGACTCCCGCTGATCTCTGGTTATCGGCCCCGACTCTCGCGCTCAGCTCGCGACAGCGCCGCCACTCCCTGCACCAGGCTCACGAACTCTCGGTCTCCGCGCCGATAACGATGGGCGCGTTGCGGTCACGGCACCCCATTCGAGGTTCGGAGTTTGCCATGTCACAGTCACCGAAGCGACCGAGCGAAACTGCGACTTGGCGAGGCCACGCTCGCAACTTGCTGCTCCACGGGTTCTTCATCGTCTCCGCGGTCGCGGTCGCTCTCAGCCTGACCGTGCGCGACCGTTTCGTTGGCGCCTCCGCCATCTACTACAGCGTCCCGCTCCCACTCGCTTCACTGGTCTGCGCCGCGCTCGGATTTGCGTGGTGGAAGATCGGCAAGCGGCGCCTGGCGAAGGTCCAGTGGACGCTCGCGGTGATGCTCGGGGCTTGGCTGGGCTGGGGCGCCTGGCAACCACGGGAGGTCGGCGCCCACGCCAAGGAAACCGCGGCAGTGCGCATCCTGGTCTGGGACGTAGGCGCCGGGCGTCTGGGTACCGAACGTCTTGCAACGGCCGTCGCGGAGCGAACGCCTGACGTGGCAGTGATCCTGCAGCCGGGGACACTCGCAACCGATGCCGTCCTGTGGGGTCATAAACTACCCGAACACACGCTCGCGCCCTTGGGCGAGGATCAGCGCGTCGCACTGCTGGTTCGCGGCTCGATCTCCGGCGCGCGAGTGCAGCGCGTCGAAGGCTCGGAGTCGTTCGTTGCCACGTGCCGCATCGAGACGACGGACGCCGAGTTCGATCTGGTGGTGGCCGACCTCGCAATGAACGTACTGCAGTCGCACGACGCCGCCTTTCGCGTGATCGAGCAGGCGCTCGCGGAGTGCAAGCGTCCCGCGGTGCTCACGGGCGGATTCCGCGTGCCGCGCCAGGCCGCGGGCTTCGATCGCGTGCGCGCTCACCTCCAGAATGCCTACGAAAGCGCAGGTGCCGGACCGAGGGCGAGTTTCCCGATGCCGCTCCCCTTGTGGGAACACGACCACGTGTGGGCCGACCGGTCGTGGCGTGTCGCCGAGTGGAGCAGTCCTTGGACGACGTGCGCGCTGTCCCGGCCGGTCTTGTCGGTGTTGACGCGCCGCGACTGAGGAGTCGCCCAAGAATAACTTCACCCTCTTGCTCGTCGCTTCGGGCCATCTTCGACCGATCCGAAAACCTCGAAATCCTCACCGGAACTAAGGCTACGCCTCCGGTTCCGAGCTTTCCGGATCGGCCGAATCTGACCCAAATCGACGGCAAGATGTCGAAGTTATTCTTGGGCGACTCCTGAGTCGTTCGGTGGGCGTGGCCACGGGACGCAGCCTCCGCCAGCTCGAAGGAAGTGCAGCGAAGCGGAGCAACACAGTCAGCGGAGCAACACCGTCAGCGGCGTGGAGGGCTGCCGAGTAGGTCGCCGTAGCTACGGAGCGGACCACGAAGTCGGATCAGCCCCCAAGATGGTACATGGACCGAATCTCGGTCGAGATACCCTGTGCGAGATCATGCCCTGACGGCTTCTGACCGACAGCGAACACCAGCAATTCGCGCAAGGCTTCCTCTCCGCCGCTTCGCAACACCTCACGCACGTCGATCTCTTGATCGTGGAGCAGGCACAGGTGGAACTTGCCGGTCGCGGTGATGCGCATGCGGTTACAGGTACCGCAGAACGGTTCACTCACCGGACTGATGAAGCCAAGGACCCCCGGCGCTCCCGGGATTCGGTAGTTCCGCGACTCGTCGGACGGGTTCTGGCTCGGCAACGGCTCGAGCGCACCGAACGCCCGCTCGAGGCGGTGCATCACGATCTGGTTCGAGACGAAGTTCTCCTTCGCGAACCGGGCGCTCTCGCCGCCCCCTAACGGCATGAGTTCGATGAAGCGCACGTGCCACGGATGCTCGAGCGTGCGGGCCGCTAGTGCGAGCACATCTTCCGAATCGTTCACGCCCTTGACGACTACGGTGTTGAGCTTGAGGGGAGTCAGCCCGGCGGCTTCCGCGGCCTCGATCCCAGCCCACACTTTCGCGAGATCGGTGAAGCGCATGATCTGGCGCGCCCGGAGATCGTTCAGTGTATCGATGTGGATGTTGACGCGCGTGAGGCCGGCCTCTGCCAGCGTGAACGCCATTTGCGGGAGCAAGATCCCATTGGTGGTCATGGCGAGTTCATCGACCCCTGGGACCGCCCGAATGCGGCGCACGATCTCGGCGAGGTCGGCGCGGAGGGTCGGTTCGCCCCCGGTGAGGCGAAACTTCTTGAACCCCGCTGCTACTGCCGCCTGGACCAAGCGCCCGATCTCGTCCGGCGTGAGAAGTTCCGGCTTCGGGGCAAACTGCAGGCCCTCGAGCGGCATGCAATAGGTGCAGCGTAGATTGCAACGGTCGATCACGGAGATGCGCAGGTAGTTGATCTCGCGGTCGAAACGGTCGATCGGCATGAGACTCCTCCGGTGCGCTCCCTACCCTACGAGGGTGGGAGGGTCCGGTAGCATACTGTACCGGCACCGCCTTGTCGCGCCGAACCAAGGACGCGCAGAGACATCCGCGGTCGCTCGACTGCGACCAAGCGGAGCCGGTTTGCCAACGACCGTGCAACGTCCCAGAGTCGTCGTCCGGGCCGCCGAAGGCTACTCTACCCTCACCCCACGCCGTGAACTCGCGGACTTAGGAGTCGCCCAAGAATAACTTCACCCTCTTGCTCGTCGCTTCGGGCCATCTTCGACCGATCCGAAAACCTCGAAATCCTCACCGGAACCAAGGCTACGCCTCCGGTTCCGAGCTTTCCGGAGCGGCCGCACCTGACCCAAATCGACGGCAAGATGTCGAAGTCATTCGTGGGCGACTCCTAAGGACAGATCGGCTGTGCGGAACAAGTCAACGCGGATCCCGGAGCGAGGCCGCAGTTCGGGAACGGCGCCGGCGGGACCGTCCCACTCGTGAATAGGTAGCCGAGCAAAGTCGTGGCGTCCGCCACGTTGACGCTCCCCGAGTCGTTCGCGTCGAGGGCAACGAGGCACGAGGCCGGCCCAGACAAGAACAGGTAGGTGAGAACGAAAATGGCGTCGCCGAGGTCCACGTGGCTATCCCCGTTGGCATCGCCGCGAACGAACAGCGGCGAGCTCGGGGTGGCCGTGAGACTTCCGCCGAAGGTCTGCGGCGTGCTCTCGGAACCGAGTTCGTCCAAGACCCAGGGGTCGTAGAAGCCGCCCGGCGCGGGTAGGGTACCCGCGCAGAGGTTCAAAGGTGAGGTACCCGGGGCGAGCAGCATGTAGGTAGCGACCGCGACTTGGTACCCGCCTCCAACGGGGAGTGCGTTCGGAGTTCCGGGCGGAT
The DNA here is from genome assembly GCA_050246115.1 of Planctomycetota bacterium. Classification (GTDB taxonomy): domain Bacteria; phylum Planctomycetota; class UBA8108; order UBA1146; family JAJFFE01; genus JBFWWP01. The sequence continues at coordinate 89,907 of JBFWWP010000016.1, read as the reverse complement.
GGTCGGTTATGACCGACACCGAGAAGCCGTACGCCGGTCCCATCTGCTGCTGGATCGACGCAAACACCACGGGCTCGATCGACTCGATCGAGGCCCCGATCTCGACGGTGAGCAGGCTGGCGAACGCGGGGTCGTGGCAAACCGGCACCACGAACGCCCGCAGCCCCGCAGGTCCCGTGACGTCGATAGACACCTGAACCTGGACCGGGGATCCGGTCGCGCCCTCCCCATCCGAAACGTTGAACACGAAGTTGGGGTTCTGGGCGGAGACCGCTCCGAGAAGACCTAGTGAAACGAACGGTGCAAGCCACACAACTCGCATGGTCGAACCCTTCCTAGGGCGGGAACTTGAAACCCACCCACCCGCATTGCTTCCACAGGCGACCGAGCTTCGTCGAGAAGCCCCTCGAGAACAAACGAATTCGACTTGGAACCGGTGCAAGACGAGCCCTGAATCAAGCGCGTTGACGAGTCGTTGAGCCGCGAGCCGCGAGCGAAGACCCGAAGGCAGGCGTGCGCGCGCCGAACGCGCTGCGACCCAGACTGGGCGAGAGTCCACCCCGTGCCTCGAGTTGGTGCGACAGTCAGTCTGACGCCGGGTCCGGTTGGCGCAAGAAGATTCTGTCGGCCGCCTCGGCGGTGCCGACGATGTCGCGGCCAGCGGGACGCCGGGGCAACGTTCTTGGCGTTGTCGATGGAGTTCTCGGGTTCGCGACGGGACGGTCGGGACGCTTCGGGTCGGCGCTACCCGCCCGGGGTCGGGGGGCGACGGCTGGTGGTCTCGCGGTCGTGTCGATCGGCCTTCGACTCGAGGTCGCGCACGCGACGAGGAACGTCGAGCAGACTCGTAGCGCTGAGGGGATTTCTCTGCACGACTTCGAGGTACTCGTAGACGGCCTCGCGGTAGCGCTGCTTCTCGATCAAGAGACGCTCGCTGATCTGCATCTCGGCGTGCGCGTAGTCCGCGCGCGCCCGCACCTCCAGCACGGTGAGGATACCGCAGGCCGCGATCACCGTGCCCGCGGCTACGCGGCGAACGAACTGACGGCGCCGGACCTTGCGGATCACGAACGCCTCCGACTCGATCAGCTCGATCGAGCGTCTCGCCTCCTCATCGGCGGGCGCGATGCCGAGGATCTCCTCGTAGCACGATCGCGCGCCGCGGTACTCTTCGCGACCGACGAGAACTTTGGCCACCCGGTGCAGAGACCGCACGGCCTCTCGCGCTTCGCCGCAGTCGACCAGCGTCCGCGCGTGCTCGCGACACAAGTCGGTGTCGTCGGGTGCATCCGCGCGCAGGCGGTCGAGCACTTCCCGCGCCTTGGAGTGCAGCCCCGGCTCGCGATAGAGGCGCACCAGTTCGAGCCCATCCGCGACGGCATCGACCCGTCGGCCCTCGGTCAGGGCCAAGGCCATGCTGCGCTCCCAGACCGACGGGTCTTGCGGGGTGAGCCGCTTGGCTTGATCGAGCGCGGATCGTCCCGACGCGGAGTCGTCGCCATCCCGGCTGAGGTGAGCGAGAAGCTTGAGCGCCGCGGCCGCCGCCCCCGGATCGCCGAGCTGCTCGGACAAGGCGGCCTGTAGCGTAAGCAGCTTGCGATGGTGCGGGTTCGCCTCCAAGCCACTGCGGACCAACTCGGAAGCGCGCTGCGGATCCTCGCTCGCGAAACGATTGGCCAACTCGATGAGATCCTCGACCTCGATCGAACGCAAACAGCGCGCTCGCACCAAGTGCGCAAGGACCTGGTACGCCGCGAAACGCTGGCGCGGAAACACCTCGACCAGTTCCCGGGCGTTGCGGGTACCGTCCGCGGCCTCGAGCAGCCCGACCGCGAGCGGCTCGCCCTCGAGTTCGGTCGGCGGGTCGACGCCATGACAGCGCACGAAATAGACCGCGTCGGAGGGCACTTCCTTGCGGATCCGATCCCACTCGTCCGAGCGCCGGGCGGCCTCGAGAAGCAACGGTCCCACGGGAAGGGCGAAATCGAATCGCCGCTCCTCCGGATCGAAGATTCGTGACGGCGGCTTCCCCTCCTTGAATTTGAACTCACCGTCGGCGGTGGCGACCAGGTCACAGAGGTCTTCCGTCAGGATCGTCAGCGCCGAAGCGCGAAGTTCATCCTCGGCGACGATGCGGTTCTGTACCAACATCTCGCCGAGCGACTTGCCCGTTCCCCGGCGCTTCGCTCGCGCCTGGCGCATGACGGCGGTCGGCAGGATGCCTTGTCGTTCGAGGGTCGTCATGAGGAGTGGACGGTTGTCGGCGGCGAGCATCGAGATCCGTCCGCGCTGCAGGTAAACGTGCGCGGCGCCCTTCGATCCACTCAGGCTCAACGTCCCGGTCAGACCGTGTGCCTCGAAGTTCTGGAGTAGATCCGCAAGGTGGATACTCTTCAGGTCGCCGTAGAAACTCATGGGTGGCCGGTCTCCTGGAACGTCGAGTGGGCACGAGCGCGGAAGCATCTCGAGAAAGCGCTGTGGAAGTATGGGCCGGGCTGCCGGTTCCGGCAAAGACCGGAGTCGCTCCCACGCCCCAAGCCCTTGCGGAATTGGCCGGTTACACGGCCACGCGGCTCGTCCCCCACCGCGGATCGACCCGTCCGCCGCGACGGGCCGGTCCGCGGATTCACGCTGTTTCGCTGCGTCGGGCCGCATACAATCGGAGCGAACGAGACGGCCGACCCGGCAACCGCGCGCGTGCCCGAGGGGTCGCGAAGGCAGCTGGGTCCGGGCCTGACACGCGGGCCGAGGTCGATTCGACCCCGGGTCGGTTCGAGTCTCGAAACTCGGGATGGGTAGCCCGTGTGGGCCTGAAGCAACGCAGGCTGCTCGGGCGGGCAGGAAAGGGAGAGCTGTGCGCGGCTACCGATTCGTTGGCGCCTTCTTGGTCGGCTTGATCGGCGCACTGATTGCGACGTGCGCGAGCGTCGGCCACGCCCAAGAGAGCGAAGATCCCGAGGCAAAGCCGGCGGAACCAGCGTTGGCCCAGGCGGCGAGCGAGTACGTCGGCGCTCTCGAGCGGGCGGCGGTGGTCGAGTCCAGCCGGGCGCACCTCGGCCTTCGCCTGACGGTGTACCCGAGCGCGTGGGAACGCTGGGTGCTCGAGCGGCTCCAGGCCGGTTGGGCGTCGCAACGCCCCACCGACGACATCGTCTCCGAGCTGAAGGCCGACAAGAAGACCCAGCGGCTCCTCGGCGACAAGGCGTTGTTCCGCTTGGAACTCCTTCACACCGGGGTGGAGGAGGCAGATTCCGAAGCCCTGCAACCGGTCCATATGGTCGTTGCCGACCTCGGGGACGCGTTCGTCCTGCGCGCGGGTGGGGCGAACGTGGCGTGGAAGCCGCTGCGCGAGTCGGCCGGCCTCGAAGTCACTCGCGTCCGCGTGGGCAAGCAACACACGGTGAAGAACGGGCAACTCGTCCCCTTCATCTCACCGCTGAAGCCCGATCGGCAGCGCGCCGTGTTCCGCGGTCCGCGAGCGTCGTTCGAGGGAGTGGTGCCGAGCCTAGCCTTGGACAAGAAGCACCGGCAACTCGTGGCAACCCTCGCGTTCGACGAGTTCCACGGACGGTACGAAGAACCGCACTTGATCAACTTGAACAAGGCCGAGAACAGTCTAGAGCGAGATCAAACCCTGACTCTCGAGATGTCGCTGCCCTTGTTCTTCCCGGCCATGTCCCCGAACCTGCGCGAACTGGTCGATCGTTGCCGCGCAGAGTGACCGAGCCCGCGATCGAGGCCGCCGCCGTCGCGTTCGTTCAGCACGAGCTCGAGTTGCGCCGCGACCCCCACAAGGCCGTCGCGATGGCAGCCTACATGAAGACCACCAGCCCATTCTGGGGCGTTCAGAAGCCGGACCGCGTGCCCATCCTGCGCGAGCTGAAGCGGCGTCATCCGGCGAGGTCCTGCGACGACTACCGGCGCGTCGTCACGGCCCTCTGGAACCTCCCGCATCGGGAGGAACGCTACCTGGCGATCGACTACGCCATGGCCCACAAGCGGCTCATTGGCGTCGACCTGCTCGATCTCTACGAACACATGATTCGGAGCGGCGCTTGGTGGGATGTCGTCGACCCGGTAGCGATCCACCTCGTCGGAGCCGCGTTCTTGGCGGAGCGGCGGGTCGTTGCGAAAGTTCTCGATGGCTGGGTCGAACACGAAGACCTGTGGCTCAGACGCAGCGCCGTCATCGCGCAGATCCGGCACAAGCAGGAAACGGACGCGGCGCGACTGTTCCGGTACTGCCGAGCGCGGGCCAGCGATACGGACTTCTTCATTCGCAAGGCCATCGGTTGGGCACTCCGCGAATACTCGTACCATGCCCCTGCCGCCGTCGCCCAGTTCTTGACCGATCACCGGGATCGCCTGTCGGGGCTGAGCCTGCGCGAGGGTGCGAAACAACTGCGCCGCCTGGGGCTGAGCGCGAACCTGGACTGACGGTGTCCAGGCTGGGCGGGCGAGCACCCGTCAGAAGCGGGGGCGTGGCGCCGCGAAACGCGCCCGACCGGGGGGCGACCGGCTTCGCCGAAACCCACGGTATCGACGTGGCTGACCCTGGGGCACGAACCGCCGGGCGCGCACGCGCGACCGTGCGCTTGCATTCACCGTGAGATCCGCGCAATCTGTCGCCCACCGCCAAGGAGGGCAAGTCGACGACACGACTCGCTTCGCCCACCCGGCGTCAACCGACACCGAGCGCCACCCGAGTACAGCGTGCAGCGCTCCGGAGCAGAGGCGGGGGCCGCGGCACCCGCGAGGAGCAAGACACCGCATGATCTACGGACGCATCGTCGGGTCGATCTGGGCAACGCGCAAGGATCCTCGGATCGAGGGGTTGCCGCTTCTCATCGTCGAACGCCATGAGTTGGATGGCAAGCCGACCGGAGCGCATGTGGTCGCCATCGACACGTTGGGAGCCGGGGTCGGGGAGTTCGTGCTGGTGGCTCAGGGCTCGTCGGCCCGCCAAACCGACAAGACCCGCGATCGTCCCGTAGATGCCGTGATCATGGCGATCGTCGACAACCTCGAGTGGATTCGCTGACGCCGATGACGATCGACCGCGAAGAGATCCGCCGACGAGTCCAGCGCGCGCTCGAGGACGAACTCCGCGCCCTGGCCCCGTCGCAAGCGCCGGCCAAGCCTCCCGTCGCCTCGTCGGCGCCCATGTCGTCTGCGCCCATGTCGTCTGCGCCGCCCCGCGCGGCGGCGCCGGCTCCGCTCACTCCGCCCGTGCGCGGCCCGAGCATCGTGACCGAGAGCGACGTCGCGGAGTGGATCCGCGCCGGCCGCTCGTCGACGTTCCCGCCGGAGACTCGCTTCACGCCACTCGCCCGCGAGACCTACGAGCGGGAACTCAACCGCGCGCCGCCGCGCGCCCCCACGGCCATCCGGGACATCGGAGTCTCCGCCACCGACGTTGCCCCGACCCGGTCCGCCGGCGCTCGCGACGCGATTGCCGTGGGCGCCGATCACGGCGGGTTTGCGCTCAAGGAAGCACTCAAGACGCATCTCGTCGAGCGCGGCTTCGAGGTCGTCGACTGTGGCACCCATTCGACGGACGCCTGCGACTATCCGGTGTTTGCGCGCGCGGTCGCGGAGCACGTGCGGGCCGGTTCGGTGGCGGCGGGCATCGTGGTGGACGGCGCCGGGATCGGCTCGGCGATGGCCGCGAACAAGGTGCCCGGCGTGCGTGCCGCCGCGTGTCACAACGAGTTCGAAGCGCGTAACGCACGCGAGCACAACCATGCGCAGGTGCTGACCCTCGGGGCTGGACTGATCGGACGCGCCCTGGCGGTGGCGATCGTCGACACGTTCTTGGCTACGCCGTTCGGGGACGGACGCCACGCGCGCCGAGTCGCTCTCATCGAGGGCACGGCAGCTCCCGGCAACCGCGGCGAAGCGCTGCAACGAGGGGCAACGCCATGAACTTCGCCACGGTCGTGGGCACGGTCTGGGCCACCCGTAAGCACCCGGCACTCGCGGGGCGGACCTTGCAGATCCTACGCCCGGAGAGTGCCGCCGGGGAACCCTTCGACCGCCTGCTGATCGCCGTCGACACCGTCGGCGCCGGGCCGGGCGAGCGCGTGTTCTACGTTACGGCTCGCGAGGCAGTGCTGGCCATGCCCAACTGTAAGGAGGCGCCGGTCGACGCGGCGATCGTCGGCATCGTCGAGGGCGTCGAGGATCGAAGTTGATCGTGTCGGAATCGGAGACCCTGTGATCATTGCAACGGTGACCGGCAGCCTCTTCGCCACACGCAAGAACCTGCGCCTCGACGGCAAGAAGATCCTCGTGGTGCGCGAGGAAGATGCGAGCGGTCGGCCGATCGGCCCCACCTTCCTGGCGGTGGACCGAGTGGAGTCCGGGCCTGGGGACCGCGTGCTCGTCAACAAAGAGGGCTCGTCGGCGCGACTCCTGTTCGGCGACGAAGAACTTCCGATCCAAGCGGTGATCGTCGGCATCGTCGACGCATTGGAGTTGCCCAAGCTGCCCCCTCACCCGCTAGAAAGCACCCGCCATGAATGAGCGAGACCTGGCCCGGTTGGTCGACGCGATCACCGACCGCGTCGTCGGTGAGCTGGGCGCGTCGGCGGCGAAGTCCGTGGGCGAAGTACCGCGCTGGCTGACCGATCCGCTGAACGACACTCAATTCCGCTGCGTGCGTTGCCCACCCGTCGACCTCCTGCGTGAGGCGCCCGATCGCGTCGGGACGCTGCCCCTGGGGCACGGACCCGTGGAGCCCGAAGTCTCGTCCGCCTTGGGTAGCCTCGCCGACTTCATCGACCACACGCTGCTCAAGCCCGACGCCACGCCGGCGGACGTCGAACAACTCTGTCACGAGGCGGTCCAGTACCGCTTCAAGTCGGTGTGCGTGAACTCGAGTCACGTGCGTCTCGCTTCCCAAGTAGTCGGAAACTCGGGCGTGAAGGTGTGCGCGGTGGTCGGCTTCCCGCTCGGAGCGACCCTGAGCGATGTCAAGGCCTACGAGACTCGGCGCGCGATCGAAGAGGGAGCGACCGAGATCGACATGGTGCTTGCGATCGGCATGCTGAAGGCAGGCCGGCACGGGTACGTCGCGCACGACATTCTCGAGGTGGTCGAGGCCGCTGGTCCGCGGATCGTCACCAAGGTGATCCTCGAGACCTGCCTCCTGGATGAGCCCCAGAAAGTCATCGCCTGCCGTTTGGCGAAGGAGGCCGGTGCCTCCTTCGTGAAGACCTCGACCGGCTTTTCGTCGGGAGGCGCTACGGCCGACGACGTGCGACTCATGCGCCGGGAAGTCGGAGCGGCGATGGGGGTCAAGGCGTCCGGCGGCGTCCGAACCACGGACGATGCGCTTCTCATGCTCCGGAGCGGCGCCAGCCGGATCGGTGCGAGCGCGAGCGTCGCGATCGTCACGGGCCCCGGTTCCACTGGCCCTGCGCGGGGCTACTGACAGACTGAGTCCCAAATCACGCGCATTCACGAACCACTCCGGCTCGCGCCGGGCGCCACAAAGCCGAAGGCGAGCGTTTGTGGGTGAGGCGATCGCGGCGAAGCCGCGATCGCGAGGGGGCTTTGCGAAAACCCCTTGGAGACGAGTTTCCGTCCTTGGATTCCCGCCGCGACCGAGTGCCGGTATCATGCCCCGGCGGCGGTCGCCTTCGACCCCGCTTTGCCACTCTGCGACGGGCCGCCCTGCGACGGGCCCGTCGGCGATGGATTCGGAAGCCGCGCGCCCCCTCGCTGGCACCTTCACCTCGGTAACGCCGCTTCGACGGAGGATTCGATGCTCTTCTATTCGCCAGGCTCCGGTATCGGCGGCGGAAACCCTGCCGACCCCAGCGTGGACCTATCGACCGTGGAGCAACTCCAACGGCGGATTGCCGACCTCGAGGCGCAGGTCGAGACCATGCGCAAGCGCCACCAAGCAGAGATTCGGCGCAGCCTCGAGACCGTCGAACAGATGCAGAACCGCGGCTCGGGAGCGGCGCGGGACACACTTCCGGGGTACCCGCCAACGCATGGCCACAGCGACGGCTTCGACGTCCTGACTCACCAGCGGGTGGCCGTACTGATCGACGTGCAGAACATGTACTACGCCGCGCGGAACCTTCACAACTCGAAGCTCGAGTTCTCGAAGCTCTTGAGCTTCCTCAGTCGCCGGCGGATGCTCGCACGCGCCATTGCCTACATCGTGGAGCGCCCGGGAATGGAGCAGGACAAGTTCGTCGAGGTCCTGCGCCGCAATGGCTACGAAGTGCGTAAGAAGGTGTTGATCGAGCGCTCCGACGGCTCGCAGAAGGGCGACTGGGACCTCGGCATGTCGCTGGACGCAGTGGCCTTGGCGGACAAGGTCGACGTCGTGATCCTCGTCACCGGAGACGGGGACTTCGTGTCGCTCACGCACTACTTGCACTCGCGGGGAGTGCGGGTCGAGGTCGCGTCGTTCCCCGAGACGACGGCCCTCGAGTTGATTCGGGCGTGCGACTACTACCACCGCTTGAACGAGAGGGTCCTGCTGACCGGCGGACAGTTCGCCCCTCCGGCAGATGCCGACGACAAGCCGACCCACTCGACGCGCAGTCGAGACGAGGAATCCGGGTCGAGCGGCGACGCCTCGCGCCGGCCCCGCGAGAACTCGCGCGCCGACCGCGCCCCGATATCGAACCTCGAAGACGACGACTTCGAGTTGTAGCGTCGGGAGTCTCAGCCCGACCGTCGCCCGCGGACTGCCCGCACCGCCGCGCCTCCCCATTCCTCGAGCGGGAAACGGCGGTGGCGCACCGCCACTCTCCCATCAGCGGCCCGCGACCGCGCCCGTATGATCAGCGGAAGTCGTTTTGCCAAAGCTGCTTGGGCAGAAGTGTGGCAGGCCACGCGCGGTTCCGATTCGCCGAGTTGCGCGACGCGATGCTATTCTTCAGTGCCTCTTCCCCACGCAGAAGCGGGAGTCCTCGGATGGAACCACTCGCCTCCCTCGGACCGGTTGCGCCCGTCCCCCCGATTCCGTCCGCAGCCGTGCTGCGCGACACGGCGGACCGTGACCGACCGGCGCATCACGCGGCCGGTCATCAGCGACCGGTCGAACTCGCGACCCGCCGCCTCGACCCGACCGAACGGACGGCCGGCCAACGACGCGCCCAGAACGGAACCCGCACGGCAACGTCGCCCCCGGACCGGTCGACGATCGGCCTCGGCGACCCAGAGCCGAATGAACCTGCGGGCACCCAACGGGCCGAGCGTGTCGAGGAACGGGAGCCGCGAGCGTCCGCGGAGACCGAAGTCGAGGTCGAGGTCGAAACTCAGCCGAGGCGCGGCTTCACGTACTCGATCTACCCCGAGCTGAGGGTGCGCTTCCAGAGCCAGATCATTGACCGCGAAACCGCGGAAACGATCCGCAGCGTCCCTTCCGAGTCGCGGATCGAACTCGCGCGTCGCTTCGAGGAGCACATCGGCAGCCAGCTCGACGTGTACGCATGACGCGGTCCGCCGGGCCGCTCGCCCGCGGACTTGCCCCAGACCGTGGCGCTCCCCGGTCTCAGGACGACTCACCGGGCTTCCGGCGACCCTCATCGCGTTTGGCCAGGGAGTCGTACGCGCGCACCAGCTCGGCGAGCCGACGCGAAGCCAACTCCAACGTCTTCGCGTCCGAGTCGCGCAGCTTGTCCGGGTGGTAGCGCCGCGCCAGCCGCCGGAAGGCCGCTCGAATCTCCCCTTCGGACGCCCCGTGGTCGAGCCCGAGAACGCGATACGGGTGCGCCGGCGCGGTCCTCGGCCACGGCGGTTCGGCGCCCGCTGCCGCATCGTGAGCTGCACCTTCCTGCGGTGGTCCGTTGGCCGGCGTCGCATCGGCCGCCACTCGCCGCGACTTGGAAACCCAAAGGCGCCGCAGCCAGTCGACCAACCCGCGGCGTGAATAGCGGTGATCCCCATCGCGCTCGAAGAAGTGCCGACGTCGGTCCGCGAAGCGATGGTGCCAGTCGACCATACGCAGCATGTCGTCGGGAGTGAGCGGCTCGATCCAACCGAACAAGAAGTCCGCGATCCCGATGTCCTTGGCGGGCGATGCAAACCAACGTCCACCCCGCGTGACTTCGATCCGACTCTCCCGCTGGCAGGTCGGACAGCGGTACGTACGGAAGGGGCCGCCTCGTTCTTGCGGGCGCCCCTTCATCATTCCCAACCGAGTCACGGCGGTGAGGTCGAAGGCATGCTCGCAGTACCAGCAGCGCATCGAGGTCAGTCGCCCCTCGGCAAGATCACCATCGCGTCGCCGTACGAGTAGAAGCGACAACGCTCGGCGATCGCTTGCCCATAGGCCGCACGAGTTTGCTCGAGCCCGTGGAACGTGCACACCAGCACGAGCAGTGACGACCGAGGTAGATGGAAGTTGGTGATGAGTCCGTCCACGTGTCGGAATACGTGCCCGGGCAAGATGGTGAGCGCGGTCTCCCCCTCGAGGTCGGCGCCTTCCTCCAGCGACGACAGGGTCTCGAGCACGCGCAGGCTCGTGGTGCCCACCGCGACGATGCGGCGACCTTCGCGACGAGCCCGGGCAAGCGCGGCCCGCGACTCGCTGCTGACTCGAAACAGCTCGGGGTCGACGCGGTGCTCCTCGATGCGCTCGGCAGTGACCGGTTTGAAGGTGCCAGGCCCAACATGCAGGGTCACGGGGACGATGGGCACACCACGCTCTCGGATCTGCTCACAGAGTCGCTCCGAGAAGTGAAGTCCCGCCGTGGGCGCAGCCACCGCGCCGGGCGTCGCCGCAAACAAGGTTTGGTAGCGCTCGACATCGTGGTCGAGATCGCTCCCGTCGCCGACTTCACGCCGGATGTACGGCGGCAGCGGAACCTCACCAAACCGCCGGGGAAGGTCGTCATCCGGCAGCTCGATCCTCCAGAAGGAGCCTTGTCGCTCCTGAACACGAATGCGCTCGGTCCCCACGAGCAAGACCTCGCCCGGCCGCACGCGGCGCGCGGGCGAAAGCCAGGCGCGCCACGAACCGGCGCCGTCGTCGCGCAGCAAGAACACCTCGATGGCCCCCCCCGTTGCGCGCCGCGCCCGCAGGCGAGCGGGGATCACGCGGGTGTCGTTGACGACGAGGCACTCGTTACCGCGGAGATGCTCGACGAGCTGGCCGAACACTCCGAACTCGAGGTCATGACTCCCGCGGGTCATGAACAAGGCTCGCGAAGCGTCGCGGGTTGCCGCCGGCGTCTGGGCGATCAGCTCCGGCGGGAGCGAGTAATCGTATCGGTGCATCACAGAATCCCGAACCAGGGCGCAATGTACAAGATCACCACGAACACGACGCCGACCCCGACCCAGTTCAGCCAGAAGCCGGCGGCAACCATGCGCCCAATGGGGACCTTGCCGGTCGCGAAGACGATCGCGTTCGGAGCGGTTGCGACCGGCAGCATGAATGCGAAGGACACGGCGATCACGGCCGGCAACATGAGACGAATCGACGCGATGTTGGCCGCCGAGGCCGCCCCGTCGAGGATCGGCATGAGGATCGCCGTGGAGGCCGTGTTGGAGGTGAACTCCGTCAAGAACACCACCACCGTCGTGATGCTCACGAGGAGCAGTGGGTACGGCAGGTCGAGCCACCCGCTCATGACCCCGCCGAGCCAACGAGAAAGCCCGCTCGACTCGAAGGCTCCGGCAATGGCGAACCCGCCGCCAAAGAGTAGGAGCATTCCCCAAGGCATTGCTTCCGCATCCGACCATACCAGGAGTGGCCGTCGCGCCGCTTCTCCGGCCGGCGTAACGAAGAGCACCAAGGCCATCAAGACGCCGACGAAGGCGTCGGGGAAGTAGCTCTCGAGCTGCGCGATCGGTACCCCGATGGAACCGGGGGCTCCGAGCGCATCCCAGAATCGATCACTCAATCCCCAGCACCATCCCGGAACGGTCGAGTTCCCTTTGAAGATCCACAGCGCAGCGGTGATCGCGAAGATCACGGCGACGCGCAACTCGGGGCCGCGAAGCGGGCCGAGGGCGCGAAGTTCGTGCACGACGACCGCGCGCTCGCTCGCGCTTCGTCCACCCGGAAGCGGCACCAACACGCGGGTCAGCAGCCACGCTATCAGCGGCACAAAGATCACGACGACCGGCACGCCAAAAGCCAGCCAGCGCAGGAAGTCGATCTGCGGCTGATACTCGGCGAACATCAGATTGGGCGGGGTTCCGATCAACGTGCCAGTGCCGCCCACGTTCGCACCGTAGGCGACCCCCAAGAGGATGCAACACTGGAACGAAGCCGACTGCGCCGCCGTGAGCGAAGCCCCCACGCGTGCGACGACGGACAAGGCGATCGGGATGAGCATCAGAGTCGTCGCCGTGTTCGAAATCCACATCGAAAGAAACGCTGCTGCGACGGTGAATCCGAAGACCAACTGACGTGGGCTCTCGCCCACCCACGAGACGACGGTCAACGCCAACCGGCGGTGCAGTCCCCAGATCTCGAGGGAACGCGCGATCAGGAAACCCGCGAGCAGCAAGATGATCAGGTGATTCGCATACACCGTCGCCACTTTGCGGGCGCTCTCGATCTGGAAGAGCGGGAACAGCACGATGGGCATGAGCGAGGTGGCAGGAATGGGAATCGGCTCCGCGACCCACCAGGCCGCGATCCAGCAAGTCAAACCGACGACCCGGGCCGCCGCCGGAGGCAAGTCCGGGGCCAGCGTAGCCGCCAGGCCCCATCCGACGAGACCCAGCAGCGGCCCCGCGACGAGCGCGGCCACGCGACGGGTCAACCAAGTCGGTAACCCCGCGGGCGGAGGTGCTGCGTTTTCGTTGGTCTGCCGCATGATTCGCTCGCCCCCCGGGATTTCTCGTAGGTTCGCTGCCAAGTAGCTACCTACGGAAACCTGTCGCGCAGTTCAAGCCTGCACCGCCCGAGCGCTGGTGGTATGATCGCGACCGCCTACGGTGCCGCGGCGTCGTCTCAGGGTTGCGACGACCCCCGGCCGCTCCGAGGAAGGGACGATCATGTCGCGCGAGCCCCGATCTGCCCCGGCGCTGTCGGAAACCCCGGCCTGCCTCGCGACATTGCGGCGACCCGCTCGCCGCCGGAATTCGGCGTCGTTCGCGGGGAGCCTCGTGGCCCTCGTGCTCGCCGGCTGTTCGCTGGCCCCGGTTCCCCCGAGACCGCAGACGATCATCTCCACCGCGCCGGAAAAGGACGTGATCTGCTACCAGGTAGAGCTCGAACAGCCGTTGGAGCCCGTCCAATACCTGGGCTGGACCGACGCGAGCCTGCGTGCCGTAGGCTACGAACCGAGCAATCCCCTGCACCCCGACTGCCCCGTGTACGAGATCTACTACTCGTTCCACCGCGGGCCGGCATTGCTGGCGTCGGTGCAGTATCGGCGTGACGACAGCAGCCCTCTCCCCCGTTTGAAGCACGTACGCACCTTGGTACACGATCCCGAAGATTCTTCGGCGCTCGTCGGTCGGCGATGAGATTCGGCTTCGCGTTACTCCTGCTAGCGGCCACCGCCGGCTGCTCGTCGTTCTACGAGCACAGCATCCGCACCGATCGCTACTCCCTGTACGGCAACGACGACGTCGAGCAACTGCAGAGCACGGGGGAGTTCCTCGACCGAGGTCTCACGGGGTTCCGCAAGCTCTTCCCGGAGCGACAAGACCGCGTCCCGGCTCCTCGTGTCATCTACTCGGAAGACGATCTCGCCCGACGCCACATCTTCACGTCGGAAGTACGCCAAGAAGGCTACTACTTCCCATGGTTCCAGCTGATTCATCTGTCGCCGCGCGACTACTCCGCCGAGCCCCGAGGAATCGGTCAAGCCCAGCGCGTGATCCTACACGAACTCGCGCATCACTTCCTTTTGAACGCGTTTCCGCGATCGGGCTCAATGTACTGGCTGAACGAGGGTCTCGCGTGCGCGCTCGAGACCTCGTTCTTCGGTGACGACGACGCACTCATCGTCCCGCTCTACCACTCGTGGCTACACCAGCAGGCCCATCAACGGCTACTCGAGTCGGGACCCGAGCGCCTGGGTCAGGACTTGTTGCGGCTGGTTCGTGGTAACTGGTTTCACTTTCACCGTGCCGACGACAAGGTCTACCACTACTCGATCTCCTGGGCGTTCACGTACTACCTCTTGTCGCTCACCCAGGGAAGCATCGAACAGCGAGTCGCCGAAGTCGTGCAGTTGGACCCGCCGACCTTCGTCCGTCGCCTCCCGGGGTTCTTGCGGTGGCTCGGCCGCAGCCCCGAGGTCGAGATCGAGCGCATCACCGACCGCGCGGAGTCGTGCGAGTGGGCGCTGCGTGCGTGGCTGGAATTGCCGCGGGTGACTGCCGGGAGATTCCTGACGAAGCTCGAGCCCGGGCTCCGTGCGCCGCGAGGGACCGCCGCCCGCGTGGTGGCCTTGGAACTCCTCACCGAGTTCCTCGCGCGACCCGAGGTGGCCCAAGAGCTCGGCCCAGTGGAAATGGCGGCGCGCCACAGCCTCGTGGCGCAAGAGCTCGAGTTCGGTGAGCCCTCGGAGCAGCTCGCCATCGCGCAGGCCGTTCGCCCGACGACCGAGCCCGACCCCTTTGCGCGGCCGCTCGTCCAGCTCCTCGAGTCCGAACTCCCCGAACTCCGGGTGGCAGCGGCGCGCGCGTTGGCTCGAATCGCCAGCAAGCGCACCATCACGCGCCCGGACTTCTGGCGCAGCGCGCCGCGTGACCTCCGAACGGCCGAAGTCCTGGAGTGGGAGATCTGGCTCCGGGAGCGCGGTCTCTAGCCCTATGTCAAGCGCGTACCGCGCTCGCTGTAGGGCCAACTCCGCGGGGGCTTGCGCGAAGCCCGCCTCGCGGCCGCGGCCAAGCCGCATCCACTTCACCCCAGTTTCTGACCTTGCACCCGGCCGCACGACCGCCGAGATTCCCCACTGTCGAGTTCGGGCGCTGGGCGCTGGCGCTCTCGCACTCCGAACAGAGGCCGCCCAAGGCCGAACCCGAAGCAACCCCGCGAGGAAAGGCCTGACGACGTGCGAGTAGACGTCCTCTTGTTCGCGTCGATGCGAGAACTCGCAGGGGCCCCGAGCCTCGGGGTCGAACTCGCGTCGGGAGCCTCCGTCGGCGACCTGTTGGACGCGATCCGCGAGCAATACCCGACCCTGGCCAAAGGCCTTTCGGAGGTGCGGGTCGCCGTCGAACGCGAGTTCCGGGACCCGACCTCGCCGATCGCCCCGGGGGCCGAGGTGGCGCTGATTCCGCCCGTGAGCGGGGGTTGATGTGGACACGATCGAGCTGATCGACCGGGAGATCGACATCCCTGCGTACCTGTCGCTCGTGGCCGCTCCGGACTGTGGCGCCGTACTCTCCTTCCTCGGCAACGTCCGCAACGAACACCACGGCCGCGCCGTGCGGCACCTCGAGTACAGCGCCTACGCGCCCATGGCCCAGGCGAAGATGGCTCAAATCGCCTCCGAGCTGGTCTCTCGCTGGCCGATAAGAAACGTAGCCATCGTGCATCGCCTGGGTCGACTGGAGGTCGGGGAGACGAGCATCCTGATCGCACTCGCGCTCCCCCACCGCCGCGAAGGATTCGACGCCCTTCGTTACGCCATCGACACCTTCAAGCAAGTCGTGCCCATCTGGAAGAAAGAACACTTTGCCGACGGAACTGCCGCGTGGGTCCAGGGCTCGTAGAGGAAAACTCTCGCTGCATCTACCTCCCCGAGACCCGCTGACCGCGGCACGGAAACGGAAGTTGGAACCGTGAGACTAGTGATTCGCGGCCTCTGTGCCGGCGCGTTGTGGGTCGGGCTCGCGAGCGGGTCGGGTTGTGTCTTGAGTCAAACCACGCAAGGATCGGGCCTCGAAGACACTCCCTACGCGCAGCTCATTCCGGGGCAGTCCACCCGTGCAGACGTAACCCGTCTCCTCGGCCCTCCGGACGAAGTCGTCCACTCCAATCGCGAACACGACCCACTGTTCGAACGAGCCTTCCTGTACAAGCGCTCCCGATCGCGCCAGACGGCGATGTTCTTGATTCTGTTCTCGACTCACCGATCGGACACCAAGTACGACTCGATTGCGGTGTTCTTCGACGACCAAGGCGTGGTCGAGCACGTGGGGTCGCGACTGCAGGCGAGGGAATCGAGCTATGGCATGCCCTGGTAGACGCCGCTGGGTCTGGGGGCTCGCCGCGAGCTTGCTCCTGACCGTCGGCTGCCGCTATCACATGGTGCTGATCGAAGACGGCGCACCACTCGCTCGCGCCGACTACGACCGAATCGAAGTGGGGGTTGCCACGCGTGCCGAGGTGCTCGCGACCTTGGGGGCACCCGATGGGATTCGCTACACGCCGAGTGAGGAGATCCTCGACTTCCGGGGTGCGCTGCATCGCGGGTCGGATCTCCAGTTCATCCTACCGACGGTCGTCTTTCAGTGGGGTTCGCTCGCGAGCATTGCGGTCGGCACGGCCAAGGCCATCGCTCCGGTGGACGAACCGAAGTCGATCCAGGACGAAGTCTGGGTCATCCGGTTGGCGCGCTTCATCTTCGGCTCCCTGGCCTCGCTCAGCCCTTACGAAACCGGCGGTGCCGACACCCTGACCTTCACGGGCCAGCGCCTGCGCTACGACCGAATTCGGCTCGTGCTGGATCGTCGCACGGCCAAGGTCATCGAGAAGAGCATGATCGACGCAGCGTCGACCCGCAACGGCAGTAACCTGCGTGACGCCTTCCTCATCGAGAAGGACTAAGGAGTCGCCCAACAATAACTTCACCCTCTTGCTCGTCGCTTCGGGCCATCTTCGACCGATCCGAAAACCTCGAAATCCTCACCGGAACTAAGGCTACGCCTCCGGTTTCGAGCTTTCCGGATCGGCCGAATCTGACCCAAATCGACGGCAAGATGTCGAAGCTATTCTTGGGCGACTCCTAAGCCCGGGAGCTACGAGGTGCGTGGGTTCGGCCGCAACCGAGCGCGTTCCGGCCATCAACGGGCGTCGAGTTCCGCGGGCGGGACGAGCAGCAGCGACACGCGGTAGCGCCCCCCTTCGGTCTCTTGCTGCCCGACCTCACGAAACCCCAGCGTGTGGTGGAAGGCGAGCGACGTCGGGTTGGGCGGACGCAGGTTCACTTCGCAGGTAACGAACGGAGCGCGCTCGGCCGCGAACTCCGCGAGATCCCGATACAGCGCGCGTCCGACGCCACGCCGACGCGCGGCCTCGGACACGGCCAGCCGATCCACGTAGACGAAGTGGTCGTAGCGATCGCGGAACCAACGGAAGTTCTCGCTCCCGTAGTCCGCGGCCGGATCGAGCGCGATCATGAATCCGACCCGCTCGGCACCGATCCAGGCCACCCGAAAACAACACGCGTGCTCGGCGAACCAGTCGAAGCGCGTGCGGTCGACATCGCCGACGTGAGGCCGATTGTCCTGGTTGAGGAGGTGCAACGGCGACAGGTCGTCGGCACCCGCGTCACGCACGACCAGCGGCCCCTCGGGTCGCATCAGGCTTGCAGGCTGCTCTCGCGCTGCGCGATCGAAACGTAATCGCGCGCGGTCTCACCCGTGTAGATCTGGCGCGGACGCCCGATCCGCGTGCTCTCGTCTTGCTGCTGCTCGAGCCAATGCGCGAGCCACCCCGGCATGCGGCCGAGCGCGAACATGACCGTGAACATGTTCACGGGAATCCCCATCGCGCGGTACATCAGGCCGGAGTAGAAGTCGACGTTCGGGTACAACTTGCGCTCGACGAAGTACGAATCTTGGAGCGCCGCTTCTTCGAGCTCGAGGGCAATGTTCAGCAGCGGGTCGTGGAACCCGAGGTGCTGCAGCAGCTTGTGGCACGCCGACTTGATGATCTTCGCACGCGGGTCGAAGTTCTTGTAGACGCGATGCCCGAAGCCCATCAGACGGAAGCCCGAGTCCTTGTCCTTGGCACGCTGGATGAGCGCTTTGACCTTCTCACCGGACTCGTGGATCTGCTGGAGCTGTTGAATGACTGCCTGGTTGGCGCCGCCATGCAGCTTCCCCCAGAGGGCGCTGATTCCCGCGGAGATGGACGCGTACAAATTGGTTTGCGCGCTGCCGACGAGCCTGACGGTCGACGTGCTGCAGTTCTGCTCATGGTCGGCATGCAGGATCAGCAACAAGTTCAGGGCGCGCTCGACTTCCTCGTCCACGAAGTACTCTTCCGCCGGCACCGCAAACATCATGTGCAGGAAGTTCCCGCAGTAGCGGAGGGAGTTCTTGGGATGCATGAACGGCTGGCCGATGGACTTCTTGTAGGCGTAGGCAGCGAGCGTGCGCACTTTCGACAGCAGCCTGACGACCGTGAGATCGACGTCGAGGTCGTTCTGAGGGTCGACGGCGTCCGGGTAGAAGGTCGACAACGAGGACACCAATGCCGACAGGATCGCCATCGGGTGACTCGTCGACGGGAAGCCGTCGTAGAAGTGCTTCAAGTCCTCGTGGATCATCGAGTGGATCGACAGCTTCCGACGGAACGCCATGAGTTCCGCCTCGGTTGCCGGCAGCCGCGAGTACAAGAGCAAGAAGCAGGTTTCGACGAAGGTGGAGTGCTCGGCAAGCTGCTCGATCGGGTAGCCCCGGTAGCGAAGGATGCCGCGCTCGCCATCGATGAAGGTGATCGAACTCTTGGTCGAGGCCGTGTTCACATAGGCGGGATCCAGCGTCACCAACCCGGTCTTCTGGCGCAGGCCGGCGATGTCGATAGCGCGCTCGCCCTCCGTCCCCTCGATCACGGGCAGCTCGTACCGGCGTCCGCCAATCTCGAGGACTGCGACTTCGCTCATCTTGAACCTTCCCTACCTTGCCTAATGTCACTCCGAATGATCCGGAGCCGCTCGTGAGTCGGTCCGGCGCGGGTGCCGACCCCGATTCCGTGGCGCCTCCCTTCCGGTCGGAACTCCGACCCGAAGGGGCTTGGGCTCCCCCCTAGTTTCGTCCTCGACGGTTCTGCATCTTCAGTGCTACCTGACGCCAACGGCCACGCTCGACCCACGAAAGCTTCGGGGGAGACTCGGGCCGGAGGAACAATGGTCTCCGACTTCGCGAGGAGACGCCAGCAGCCCGCTCCGGTTCGCCAATCCGGTTGGTACAGAAAACGGTCGCGTCCCGGGACCGACAGCCCCGGTCGCAGCATCAGGCGGGTCCGCCAGAAGGCATTCAGACTCAGGGTTTTAAGGTGCCCGGGCGTGGGTCGCAAGCCAATCCACGGACCGGCCCCGGGTTGCAGTCAGATCCGACGCGCGATCGGTAGCCGGCGACCCATTCCGAAGGCGCGGGGCGTTACCCGCAGCGTGGGGGCGGCCTGGCGTCGCTTGTACTCGTTGAGTTCCACCATGCGTAGGATGCGCTCGACCCACGTGGCGTCGAAGCCCGCCCGGACGATGTCGTCGCGGGACATCGACCGCTCGACGTAGGCCTCGAGGATCGGGTCCAGGACTTCGTAGGGGGGCAACGAGTCCTGGTCGAGCTGACCCGGACGGAGTTCAGCGGAGGGCGCCTTCTCCAGGGTGCTCACCGGGATGCGCGGTCGGAACTCCGGCAAACGCGCGACGCGGTACACGTCGGTCTTCGGCAGGTCGCCGATCACGGCGAGTCCGCCCGCCATGTCCCCGTAGATCGTGCAGTAGCCAACCGCGAGTTCCGACTTGTTCCCGGTCGTGAGCAGGACCTCGCCGAACTTGTTGGAAACCGCCATCAGCAGCGCCCCGCGAATCCGCGCTTGGAGATTCTCCTCGGCGACGTCCGCCGGCCGATCCCCGAAGACCGGCCGCAACTGGCGGAGATAGACCTCGAAGACCGGCTCGATCGGGATCGTATCGAGTCGCATGCCGAGGTTCGCGGCCAACTGCCGAGCGTCGGTCAGGCTCCCAGGCGACGAGTACTGGCTCGGCATGGCCATCCCGCGCACGCGCTCCGCACCCAGCGCCTCGCAGGCAATGACGGCGGTCACCGCCGAATCGATCCCGCCGGAGAGCCCGATCACCGCCCGCTCGAAGCCACACTTGCGGAAGTAGTCCCGCACCCCGAGCACCAACGCCGCGGAGATCTCGCGGGCGTCGAGGTCCGGGGCCCCGGGCTCGTCCGCGGGGGCGGCCGATCCAGCGAGTTCGTCGACCTCGACGAGCACCACGTCCTCGGCAAACGCATGGCCGCGCACGAGCTTACCCCCCGCACCCGCGGCAAGGCTGTTGCCGTCGAAGATCAGCTCGGTGTTGCCCCCGACCATGTTCGCCAACAACACCGGCACCCCGAGGCGGCGGGCCTGATTCAGGACCAAGCGCTCGCGCTGTCGCGTCTTGCCGCGGTGAAACGGCGACGCCGAAGGGCAGATCAGGACCTCGGCCCCTTGCCGCACGAGTTCGTCCGCGGGATCGCGAACGTAGGGTTTGCGAAACGTCAGATCCTCGAGGTTCCACAGATCCTCGCAGATCACGACACCGACGCGCCGCCCCGCGACCTCGAATGGCGTCGCCACCGAGCCGGGCTCGAAGTAGCGATCCTCGTCGAACACGTCATAGGTGGGCAGCAGGATCTTGTCGTAGTAGCCATGGATCCGCCCGTCGATGACCCACACCGCGGTATTCAGGATCTTGCGGCCCTGCGGCCTGGGATTCGCGCGCAGGGTTCCGATGAGAGCGGGCGGCCCCGCCAGCCGCGGAGCGAGTTGTGCGAGCGTCGCTTCCGCGGCCTCGACGAAGTCCGCGCGATCGAGCAGATCGAGCGGTGGGTAACCCGGGAGCACCATCTCCGGGAAGACGACCACGTCTGCCCCACGGTCTGCCGCCTGCCGAAATGCACTGGCCACGCGTTGCGCGTTGCCCGCGAAGTCGGCGACCGTTGGGTTGACCTGGCAGAGCGCGATCTTCATGCGCGGATCCTATCCGCAACCGAGGCCGTGCCAAGGACCCGGGTGCCAGGCCAAGCAGGTCTCACATGCCGAGAACGTGGAAGCCAGCATCCACGTGGATCGTCTCGCCCGTGATCCCGCCGGAGAGCGGCGACAGCAGGAAAGTCGCGGTGGCGCCGATCTCGCCGAGGGTGACGTTACGCCGCAACGGGGCGCGCTCGGCCACGGTGTCCATCATGGTGGTGAAGCCCTTCACGCCGCGCGCCGCAAGGGTGTTCACTGGGCCAGCGGAGATCGCGTTCACGCGAATCCCGCGCGCGCCGAGGTCGTTGGCAAGGTAGCGGACACTCATCTCGAGACTCGCCTTCGCGACCCCCATCACGTTGTAGCCCGGGACGACACGCTCCCCCCCGAGGTAACTCAGGGTCACCACTGCGCCGCCGTCCCGCATCAGCGGTGCGGCTTCTTGGCACACACGCGTCAACGAGTAAGCGCTGATGTCGTGTGCCATGAGAAAGCCACTACGCGAGGTTCGCAGGTACTCTCCCTCGAGTTCCTCCTTGGGCGCGAAAGCCAAAGAGTGCACGAGGAAGTCGAGCTTGCCCCAACGATCGGCCACGTGGGCGAACAACTCGCGCACTTGCGCATCGTCCGTGACATCGCAAGGCAGGAGCACTTCGCAGCCAATCTGCTTGGCCAGCGGCTCCACGCGTCCCTTCAGCTTGTCGCCCTGGTACGTAAAACCCAGGGTAGCTCCAGAACCGGCGAGGCTCGTCGAGATCCCCCACGCGATGCTGCGCTCGTTTGCGACCCCGAGCACGAGCCCACGGCGTCCGGCCATGATGTCGTTGATGTTCAAAGTGCGCTCCTTCGCGTGCTCGGAAGTCTTGGAACTCGGTCCCCTCGAGTGCTGCCAACTCGAAACCGTCGCGCGATCCCGTCCGTGGGCCGCCGCGAAGGCGACCGAGCAAGGCCGAACCAAGGCCCAGCCGACGGCCACCCCGGCGGACCGCGAACCGCAACCCGCGACGGGCGGGGCAATCGTAGAGAAACCCGTTCCCCAACACCATAGCGGCATTGAGGAACGGGTCGCTCACGAGTCAGAACGCCGGCTTCGCCGCTCGGGCGTTCTAGAACTTCTCAGGGGGCTTGGTCTCGGCCGTCGGGAGTGGCGAAACGCGTGGCGTGACGCCACGGAGTCGCCAACCGTGATCGACCGATTGCATCACGGCGACGCTGACCCCGAAGTAACGCTTCACCAGTTCGGCGTCCGGGATGTTGCGCGGGTCGACCAGCTTCTGGACCTCGGGGTCGTCGCCCAGGCCACCCAACATCAGCGGCAGGAAGCTCATCATCGGCCGAAGCGAGTCGAACGTGTTGGCAAGCAGCGCGCCCGCGTCCGAGTACGACCCCATGACGCCGGAACCGCCCACCATGGCGAGGGCGGAAGTGAAGCGAGGGTCGGAACTGATCCGCGAGGCCTCCCCCTCCGTTTGCCGCGTCGCGAGCACGGTTTCGAGCGACTCGAGCGGCATCCCGAAGAGCAGCCAATCGCCGTCGACCCCGATGCCGAAGCGGGGAACCTCCGGCCCGAACTGCTCGTCGCCCTCGTTCACCGGTGGGCCGAACACATGCATGGTCTGGCCCGCCATCACCTGCGTACGCCAGAGACTGGGCTCCAGGCTCACGATCTTCTCGAGAGTGCTGCGAAAGAGGGCAGGGTCGCGCAGTTTGAGCCCCATGGTCGAGGCCTGGGTCACGAGGCCTTCGAGACCCACGCCCGACACGTTGCCACTCGGTTGCGCGCAGAACATGCTGCCCTCGAGCCCGGCGAGCAGGCCGCGAATGTCGACTCCCGCTTCGACCTTCCCCTCGTCGAGAAACTGGTTCATGGTCGCCACCGCTTCGTCCCCACCGAGCGCCCGTGCGGCGTTCTCGCCCAAGGGCAGGATCCGCTCGAAGTGGAAGCGAGTCGCAAGCGCCATCAACGCCGAGCGATTCAGATGCGGCGGCATCACGACCGGCTCATTGGTGTCGGGCATCAGGCTCCAAAGGCCTACCTTCTTGTCGACCCCGATCAGACCGGCCTGCTCGATCGCGCGCGCGCCTACGGTCATGGTGCCGTAGTAGCCATGGAACTGGCGCAGCGCGAGCACATCCATGAAGGTCTGGATCGTGTCGCGATCGGGGACCATCGCGCCATAGCGATCGAACAACTGCCACAACGGATCGAAATGGAGCAGGGTGCGCACCTGCCCACGCCCGCAGTCGGCGACGGCACGCTGATAGAACGGAGAGGACGCGAGCCGCGGGTTCGCGACCTCGGCTCCGGCCGCGGCGCCCACGTACTCGTCGAGCCCAGCGCGACTGATTCCCAGGTAGTAGTCGTTCCCACTCCGTCCCCAGAAGAAACCATCAGGCGCGACCACCCCCGGCAACGCCGGGATCGGCGGAAACTGAATTCCACGGAACTCGACGCCGCGGAGCGAGAAGGTCGTCGGGGTCAGCGAGGGATCCAGCTTGCCAACGATTCCCATGAGCCGCTGGTGGAGTTCGACGAACCGATCATCGCCCTGGTGGTGGCAGATGAACTGCGGTTGGATCTGCCCCTCGGCATCGTTGCGAATGCCGACGGAGAAACCGAAGCTCCCGGTCGAGTTGTTGCGGAGGGCATCCCAGTAGTCGGCGATCAATTGGGAGACGTTGTCGAACACGGCCTTCGACTCCGCGTCCACCGCTCCATCCTCCGAGGCCTGGCGAACCGAGTGCGCAATCAATGCAGAGACTCCGGCCTTGACCCGTTGCCAGATCTGCTGAACGGCGGGATCGGCTGCAAACGCTCCGTAGTCGGAAGCCCTCATGCCCTGATCGAACGCTTTGACGTCGTCGATCGTCCAAGCGAAGATGGTGCCCGCGTCGAGGTGTGCCTCGGCCGCATGGGCCGGGGCCCACGAGAGCGCCAGCGCCAGGGCGGCAGCGCTCGCGCAACGGGTCAATCGGAAGCCGGTTCGGTGGGTCACAGAGTTCGTCCTTTCCGAGGAATCGGGGCGTGCGTGCAGCCGCAAGTCGGCCACGCTGCCGCCAGTCGTCGGTGGCTCGCTCCCTCTCGCGCGAAGCGACTCACCGGGTGAAACCGGGGCGTCATTGAGGTGAATTCGACCAAGGAAGTGGCCGAATCCGTCGAGTGCGGAAATCGTCGAGTCGCCCCGACGATCCCGCGGAGAACTGCGACGCTACCACAGGCGCGATGGCTCGGTCAACGCAGGCCGATCCGAGCCTGCTGGATGCGGCGCTCCTGACGAGTTATCGTCCCCTCTCCCAATCCCCGTCAGACACCATCCGTGTTTGGCACCGTCCGTGTTTGGCGCCGTCCGTGTTTGGCTCGCGGGGGTGCCGCGGGCAACTCCCATGCCACACCGACGACGATGGAGGTCTCCGTGGTGCAGCCGACGCCGCCGTACACCGTTCCCCTGCCGCGGTCGTGGGTCGTCGAAGGCGACACTCTCGACGGACGCACGCGGATCCGCGTCGACAGCGAAGCCGGCACGATCACCGAGCTCGGCGAGTGGAGTGCGGCCCCCCCGGACTTGGTGCTGCCGGTCGGGGTACGGTTGCTACCCGGCTTTCTCGACCTGCACGTCCATTGCCGCGACGATCCTTCCGAGAGCGAGACGTACAAGGAAGACTTCGAGACCGCCTCGCGCGCCGCGCTCCACGGCGGCGTCGTGTTGGTGGGCGACATGCCCAACAACCCGAAACCGCCGATCGATCGAACGAGCTACGAAGCGAAGCGTCTCCGTGCACGCTCCCGGGCGCTCGTCGATGTCGTCCTCTACGGAGGCGTCGGACCGGGAACGGCCCCGTTCGGCCGGGACCTGCCCTACAAATGCTATTACGGCCCAAGCGTCGGCAACCTCAACTTCGTGGGCCGCGGCTCTCCCGCCGACCCCATGGGAGGCTATCGCGGGCACTGGATCGCGTTCCACGCCGAGGCGCAGGAAATCCTCGAAGCCCACCGCGCAGCGGCCACGCACGAGGCGCGACGCCCAGCCGAGGCGGAAGCCGTGGCGATTCGGCAGATCGCCGAACTCGCGGAACGCTTCGAGATCCACGCCCACATCGCCCATCTGTCGAGCGAGGCCGGACTCGAAGAGATTCGCCGGGCTCGGAAGCGCGGAGTGCCGTTGTCGACCGAAGTCACGCCCCATCACCTCTTCTTCGACCAGGTGAACCGGGTGGAGTTCGAACACGGAGCGTGGCTGCAGATGAACCCGCCGCTGCGGCAGCCCTCGGATCGCCAAGCGCTGTTCGCGGCTTTCGCGAGCGGTGAGATCGAGATCCTGGCCACCGATCATGCCCCCCATTCGCTCGCGGAAAACCAGCGTGGCATCTCGGGCGTTCCCCACCTCGACACCTACGGCGGATTCGTCACGTGGCTCGCAGCCGAAGGAGTTCCTTGGAAAGCGCTCGTCGAACGGTGCTCGACGGCTCCGGCCCGACTGTTCGCGCCGTTCATCGACGGGCAGTTGGGCTCGCTCGAGGTGGGCAACGTCGCGTCTTTCGTGGCCCTGGACACTCGACGGCCCTGGCTCGTCCGCGCGGCCGACGTGCAGTCCCGCGCAGGCTGGTCACCGTTCGAAGGGGTCGAACTGCCCGGACGCGTGACCCATACCTGCGTGCGGGGTCGACTCTATGAGGTAGCGCCACGATCGTCGTAACGGGCTGGCGCCCGCCGCGGAACGGAGTTCGTGGTGCGTCGTGGTGCGTCTTTGGGGGTAACCCCAATGCGTTCGAAGTCTCGCTCGAGCGCAACGCCCGAGCGAGACTTCGCGGCTTACGTCGCAAACGCCGACACCTGCGCGGTACGCGCTTGCCTTGGGGCTAGGACTTGGGACTAGGGGCAGATTCCGAGGGTGGCGCAACTCACCGCATCCGAGGTCGGGTCGGCGCCACAGCTCGGGAACGGGGGTGGTGGCGCCGCCGCGCCACCGAAGAGGTAACCCAAACCGCTCACCCCATCGGCGATGTCCAGCATGCCATCGTCATTCACGTCGCACGCGTCCTCACACCCAACGCCCGGAGACTGCGGATCGAACAAGAAGTTCAAGATGGCGATCGGATCGCTCACGTCGAGCGCGTTGTCGAGGTTGCAGTCCAAGCGGATGAACAGCGGGATGTCGCACTCGTCCGGAATGCCGTTCTGGTTCGCATCGGGTGCGCCAGCGGCAATGTCGCACTCGTCGGGAATGGTGTTGGTGTTGCAGTCGGGTGCGGTGCCGGCAATGAGGTCGCAACTGTCGAGCACGCCGTTGCCGTTACAATCCGACTCTCCGCCGGTAACGATGTCACACCCGTCGGGCACGAGATTCCCGTTGCAATCGTCGGCCAACCCGAATGACACTTCGAGATCGTCCTGGACGAAATTGCCGTTGCAATCCAGGCTCTGGAAGTTGGCGGGAACGATCTTGTAGATCTCTCCCGTCGTCGTACCGCCGCGATCCACGATGTAGATCTCGCCGAAGGCGTCCTCGCCAAAGCTCGCGACGTTCGTGAGCACGCCACCGCCCGTCGGGCTCAACTCGCCCGGAAGCCGCTGTACCGGCGTGACGTTCGCCTGGGTGATGGTCCAAACGTTGCCGCTACACCAGTCGCCGTAGAAGTAGAGCCCATGCATGTCTGGCATCGCGGCCCCGCGATAAACGTAACCACCGGTGATCGAGCACCGGCCTGCCGAGTGATTGTAGACCAGGATCGGCTGCGTGAGCGCCGCCGCATTGCACGTGCAACCGCTCAACCCCGTGCAGCTGTTGCCCTCCATGCAACGCCAACCGTAGTTCTCACCGCCAACGCTCGCCGCGGGCTGAAAGTCGACCTCTTCCCAGATGCCTTGGCCAACGTCGCCGATCCAAAGATCGCCGGTTGCGCGATCGAAGCTCCAGCGCCAAGGGTTGCGCAGGCCGAGCGCCCAGATCTCGTCGAGCGGGTTACCCGCACCCACGAATGGGTTGTCCACGGGGATCTCGAAGTTCTTCGTCGCGTCGGCCGGATAGTCATCCCCGCCGCCTACGCCGACCCGCAACATTTTCCCGAAGAGGAGCCCCGTGTTCTGAGCTCGGTTGCCCGGATCATCGGCGCTGCCGCCGTCGCCAAAGCCCATGTAGAGGTACCCATCGGGCCCGAACGCGATCATGCCGCCGTTGTGGTTGGCAAAGGGCTGCGCGAACCGCAGCAGGTTGGTGCCGGAGGCAGCGTTCGCGACGTCGGGATTGCCCGCCGAAACGGTGTAGCGACGAATCACCGTGAAGCTCGAATTGTCGATGAAGCTCACGTAGAAGAAGCCATTCGTGGCGAAGTTCGGGTCGAATGCAAGTCCCAGCAACCCGCGCTCGTCACTCCCGGAGATGTTGACTACCTCCGAGTCGATGTTGAGAAAGAACGTCGCATTGAGCTGGCCGGTCGCCAAGTTCAGGATCCGGATCACGCCGCGTTGCTCCACGATGAACAAGCGCGTGTAGTCGTCGCGCGGCGAGGTCACGAAGATCGGCAGGTTCAAACCGGAAGCCACCCGCACCGTGGTGAGCGGGGTAATCCCAGCCCGCGCTTGTGGCAAACTTCCGCCGGCCCCCAACAGGGCCGCCCCCAAGAACGCGATGAGACACTTCTTCATCCGGCTCGATCCTCTCGACTCGTGGAGTTGTTGTTCGTCGGTCGCGGTTCCGGCGCGGCGCCGCCGCGAGAACAAGCCCGAGTTCCCACCCCTTGTCACCATGCGATCGT
Source organism: Planctomycetota bacterium (assembly GCA_050246115.1). Taxonomy (GTDB): domain Bacteria; phylum Planctomycetota; class UBA8108; order UBA1146; family JAJFFE01; genus JBFWWP01. The sequence continues at coordinate 62,291 of JBFWWP010000016.1, read as the reverse complement.
CCCAATGCGACCGGCAGTTGGGAGATGTTACGAGCGAATCTGCGGCTGTGACGGGACTTTTTTTGGGAGGCCTCCCGCGGTGCGGTGGGCAACTCCAGGGCGTACACTGGGACCTTGCCCCAAGGCGCTCGCGCGAATTCCGTCATTCAGGCCCAAATCAGCCGCACAGAACAGTTTGAAGCATTCGTTCAGTAACATCCCGCAGGGAGATCGAAGCCCGTGAGTCCGAGGACCGAGCCCGACGAGGATGACCCCCGCGAAACCCGCGACGCGGAACTGTCGGCGGCGGAGGCGGCCCTATCGGCATACCTGCGCCAGGCGCGGGAAGTATCCGTCGACTTCCGCGACTTCTGTCGTCAGCACCCCGAGCTCGAACGCGCGCTCGATGGTGACGGCGCCCCACTTCCGAAGGCGTTCTGGGAGGGCCTGCTGGCGCGGCACTACGCCACCTGGGTGCGCGAGGACGAGCCGGCGGCGAACGACGTGTCGGCGCGCTTGGAAGAACTCCGGGGGCAAGTGGTGCCGGGCACGCGGTACGTCGAGCAACGCGAGATCGCTCACGGTGGGATGGGAGCGATCATCGAGGTGTGGGACCGAAACCTCCGTCGCACCCTAGCCATGAAGTCGATTCGGACCGCGGAAGAGGCCGGTGTCCGGGCCCGGTGGATGCAGCGTTTCATCGACGAGGCCGAGGTGACGAGCCGTCTCGAGCATCCCGGCGTCGTACCCATCCACGAACTGGGCGTGCGCGAAGATGGCCGGCTCTACTTCACGATGCCACTCGTGCGCGGCAGCGATCTGCAAGCGGTGTTCGAGAAGGTCTGGACTGCGGACCCAGAGTGGAGTCGCACGCGGGCCCTCGGCGTGATCCAACGAGCGTGCGAGGCCGTGAGCTACGCGCATTCCCGCGGGGTCGTGCACCGCGATCTCAAGCCAGCGAACATCATGGTCGGCGCCTTCGGCGAAACCTACGTGATGGACTGGGGGCTGGCGCGAATGAACGGTGTCGGCGTCGAAGCCGTGACGCCCGACCCCCCGATCGAGGTGCCACCGGACGCGGCCAGCGACTTCCAACGAACCCGCGACGGGACCGTGCTCGGCACGCCCGCCTTCATGTCGCCGGAGCAAGCCGCGGGCGAGTTGGAGCGGCTGGATGCCCGCACCGATGTGTACGCCATGGGAGCGGTGCTCTACACGCTGTTCGCACGACGGCCGCCCTACACCCAACCCGGCGAGGAAGTCACCGCGGCGGCGGTGGTCGCCCGCGTGCGCGCCGGCCCTCCGCCGCGCCTCGAGAGCTTGGCGCCCGACACGCCGCCGGAACTGCTGTCGATCTGCGAGCGCGCCATGGCGCGCCCCCCCGACGCTCGCTACTGCACCATGGTCGACATGGCTGCGGACCTGCGCGCGTTCCTGGAGATGCGCGTCGTGCAAGCGCACCGCACCGGGGCCTGGGCGGAGCTTCAGAAGTGGGTGCGGCGGAACCGCGCCACGGCGGCCACGCTGTTGCTCTTGGCGTTGGTGATCAGCGCCTCGGCAATCGCCTTCGGCGTCTATGAGCACGTGACTGCGGCTGAGATCCGTCGACTCGCCGACGTGCGCGTAGTGCGCGCACTGGTCGCTGAGAACGAAGCGCTCTGGCCCCCCACCCCGGACCGCGCTGCGGAGTTCGAGCGTTGGCTGGCGCGCGCGAACGACCTCATCGCGCGCGGCCCCCTCCACCGCCAACGCTGGCAGCGAATCGCCCCCGATCGTGCCGCGCACACCGCCAGCGACTTGGCGACGGGCGTCGACGCGAGCGAGGGTCTGGCTTGGGAGCGTGAGGTGCTCGGGGAACTCATCGCCGGCCTCGATGGGCTTGCCGACCGCGATGCGTATCGCGGACCGATTCCGACCATGGAGGCCCGCCTCCGCTTTGCGCGCGAAGTTGAGTCACGAACCATCACGGGACCGGCAGCCGCGGAGCGCTGGAGCGCTGCGATCCACGACATCGCTGTTACTCCGATTTACCAAGGACTGCGACTCGAGCCGCAGCTCGGCCTGCTGCCCCTGAGTAAGGATCCACAGTCCGGACTGTGGGAGTTCTGGCACGTGCAAAGCGGACTGGAACCCGAACCCGCGACCGACGTTCGCAGCCCGAGCCGCTGGCGGATGACCGCCGAGACCGGGCTGGTACTGGTCTTGGTACCAGCGCCAGCCGGCGGAGCATTCATCATGGGTGCCCAGCGCGAGGGCGCGACCGAGTCCGGTGGCGGGCATCCATCGGATCCGGCGGCGCGACCGGATGAGCAGCCGCCCCATGCAGTCGCGCTCGACCCCTTCTTCCTTTCGAAGTACGAGATGACGCAAGGACAGTGGCTGCGAATCATGGGTTCGAACCCGAGTCAGTTCTCGCCCGAGCGTCATGCCCGTAGCGCGGGCCGCGAGCACACTCTGGTCAACCCGGTCGAGCAAATCAGTCACACCGACGCGGTGCGGGCCCTGCGAAGGCTGGCGCTCGAGCTCCCTACCGAGGCGCAGTGGGAGTACGCCGCCCGCGCGAACACGACGACCCTCGCGTGGCCGGGAGATCTCGAGGATGAGCTGCGCGACTGCGCCAACCTGCGTGACCGAGAGTGGGCCGAAGCGCAAGCCGAAGGGCGCCTGATCGTCGACCACACCGAAGTTCGCGACGGCTACATCGCGCACGCGCCGGTTGGCTCCTATCCCCCGAATCCCTTCGGTCTCCACGAAGTCCTCGGCAACGTCTGGGAGTGGTGCGCGGACTGGTACGCCCCGTTCACCTTCCCGACGGCGCCCGGCAACGGCGAGCGCATGGTGCCCGCGGACGAACAGAAGGCGCGCGTGAATCGGGGCGGTAGCTTCTACAGCCCGCCGATCAACGCCCGCACCGCGCACCGATCGAGCGACACCCCGGGCGCCGTCGTCAACCGCCTCGGGGTCCGGCCAGCTTGCCCGCTGCAACGCCGCTGACGGACGCCGGCCCCGCCGCGCCGCGGGTGCCGGCTCGACTGCTCCTGGAACGACCGACCCCACTACCGTGCGGTCCGACTGCGGCGTCGGCCGCGCAGCTTGTCGGCCAGTCCCCGTCCGGGAGCTCGGAAGCATGCGCAAGGCTTCCCCGATTCTCGACTTCGGCGGAACGTGAGAGCGTCTGGGAAGAAACTCGCCGTGCACGGTGTCTTCGGCGTGGATCAAGACCCGCGTCCGAGGAGCCGTTGACCGGTTCGATCTTCGATGGAGGGGATCGACCGGCTGGACGAAGGAGAGCACGCATGTACCGTTGGATCGCGACCGCAGCAGTCGTAGTGGGTGGCGCCGGACTTTGGTGTATGGCTGGACAGAGCCACGGCCAAGAGGCGGTGATCGGTTTGCCGAAGCAGACGGCGCCCGGTGGAACGGTCATTCTCGGTGAGGGCGGCGCGAGCGCGTTCCCGCTCGTCTTCCAGTTGGGAGAGGACAACGAGTGGACGACCGCGCGCACCCAACTCGTCGAGCGGGCCGCCGCGGGTTCGAACGTCGAGGTGGTCTACGCGCTCCTCAAGGTCCGCTCGAGCAAGAGCGCGAACGAGAAACTCATCGGCCGCATCGATTCCGTGCTCGGCGCACTCACCGAAGCTGAGCTCTATCCGCTCACCACGTTGGACATCGGCGATCGCGTGGCCGAACTCACCGCCGGCCTCGAGCGCGTGAAGGCCGGGGCGCCGTCCGAGAACCTCGTCCCCGCGGTGCTCCTGGCCCTCGAGAAGGCAGCCGAGCAAATCGACCGCGCGACTCGTATGATCGAGACCGGCAAGGAAATCGAGGCCGCGGGTCCGCCCGCGGGGGCGGTCATTCGTCGTCGGTCGCCGGGACAGTAGCCGCGAAAGCGCGCGTGGGGCTCGCCGTCGCGCGGGCCCCACGCCCGGTATCGAGCGTCCATGGTCCCAACGTCCATTACTCCAACGTCTCAGTACGCACACGTTCGTAGGTGGACCCGCAAGTACCCGCCTGGCCGAGTGAGCCGAGGACACCGATGCCCCGAGCGTCCGCCACCACCGTGGGTGATCGTTCCTTCGTCGAGGAAGCGATCCGTGAGCACCACGGACTCGTCTATCGGGTCGCATTTCGCATGGTGCGCAACCAGGCGGATGCGGAAGACGTCACCCAAGAGGTGTTCCTTCGCGTGATGCTGTCGGCGCGCGAGGCATCTCGAACGGCGTGCCTCCCGGCGTGGCTCGTGCGAGTAACCTTGAACGCCGCGAAGAACCACATTCGCGGCGCCGCGAACCGACGCCTCCGAGAGGCGCTGCAGGCCGCGGCTCGTCCCACGCAGGAGGCGAAGAACGTGGACACCGAAGCCCTGTCGAGAGCCATCCACGAGCTACCCGAAACGCTTCGGGTACCGCTGCTTCTCCACTACGACGAAGGACTCAAGTACCGCGAGATCGGCCTGGCACTGGACTGCCCCGATGGAACGGTCGCGAAGCGCATCTCGACGGCGAAGGCACGATTGCGCGAAGCCCTCGGCGGCGGCACGGCTCTTGGAGTGCTGCCCGCGATCGAGCCACTGCTGACCTCGCTCGCACCGATCCCAGTGCCCGCCACCCTTGCCCCTCGGTTGCTCGCGCGCTGCCTCGCGGATTGGGGTAGCGTTGCGCCTGACCCGAGTGTGCTCGCCCCCGGAACGACGAGCGCGCCCCGGCTGCACCGTGCGATTCGACGGCACAGTGCGCCCCGGCTGCACCGTGCGATTCGGGTATCGCTCGGGGTGGCTGGCGTCGCCGTGCTCGGCATCGTTGCGCTCACGCACTGGCGAGAGCGTGTCACCGATCCCGTTGCCCCCACATCGGCATGGGTGACCGCAGATCGGGACACCGCTGGGGTCAGTTCCCCGGTCGCGCCTCGCGAGCAGGCGCTCTCGCGAGCGGCAGAGACCGCGCCGCCGCCCCCGGCCACAGCGCCCCCTCGGGCGGCCGAAACTCCACCCACGCCGATCGGAATCCATGGCCGAGTGACCGACACTCGCGGGAATCGAGTCGCCGGAGCCGAGGTCCGACTGCTCAATGCAACCGGCAGCTCGATCGATGCCACTCGTACCGACGAGCGCGGAGACTACGCCTTCGCGAGCCGAGCCCGGTCGCGAGACGATGACTCTGCGCGAGTGTCGAGTGGTCGACGCATCCGCTCCTCGACCCCGGCCGAGACGTCCCCGGTTCCTCCCGCCACCGGTGCGATCGTGCGACGGCGCAGCACCGGGCCCGACGCGACAACCTCGGGTGCGGCTCCGGGAATCTCCGCCGAGCGCAGCTTCGAGAACATCGACTCCAACCCACCGGCTCTCCGCATCGAAGTGCTACACGAAAGCTATCTGCGCGAGGTGACCCCGCCGATCGACACGCAGCAAACCGAGTCCCCGCGAGTCGACGTGCGCCTGGAAGAGACGGTCAGCCTGTCGGGAACGGTGACCCGCCTCGGCGGGGGTTTGGTCGTCGGCGCCAAGGTCGAGATACTCGCTCAGGAGCCAGCCCGAGCGATCGACCCGAGAGACCGGGTCGCAACGACGGACGAATCCGGGGTATTCGACCTGCCCCGGCTCTCCCCAGGTCGTTACCTGATTCGGGTCGCGGCGGCGGGCCTTCAGGACACGTTCGTTGGCGCCTCGACGGGAACTCCTGTGTTCGTTCGGCTCGAGAGCGGGGCCCGCCTTCAGGTTCGATTGAACCATCCCGATGTCCTACGAGACGGCACCGAGGTGCGACTCGAGCAGCTCGATCGCTTCGTTCGATATGCGCATGAGGACGCGCACGGACGCGTCGAGTTCGACTCCCTCGCGCCGGGCACGTACACGGTGTCCGTCCACCCTGCAGCTCTGCCCGTGTGCCGAGCCGAGATTGCCGTGATCGCTGGCGAGGACAACTTCGCGACCCTGACGCTTCCGCGCGAACTCAGCATTCGGGGCCAGATCCAGGACCCGCACGGCGAACTCGTTCGGGCGGCGTACTTGGATCCACTCCCCGCGAGCGTCGAGAACTGGCAAGAGACCTGCGTGGACCCGGCCGGCCGGTTCGAACTGCGACACCTCCTGCCGGGACGCTACTTGCTCGTGGTGTTCGCGAACACGAGTCCGTGGACACCGTGGGCCGTCCACTTCGAGAACGTGACGCTGGGCGAGCAGGACGACCTCACCGTTTCGCTCCAACTGGACACGGAGGTCGCCGACCTGCAGATCGAAGCCCGCGTGAATGGGTCGACGCCCGACTTCAGAACCGTGACGCTTTGGACCACCACGGGTCACGTTCGCGTCGCTTCGATGGGATTTTCGGGTGCGAAGCCGATCGTGCTGCACACACCGCCCGGCCGCTACGAGCTCGCCGTCGGCGCGCCCGGCTGCACGACCAAGCGCCTACGCGACCTCCAACTGCCGCTCGCAACGGGGACACTTCACGTCGATCTGGAACCGGCCGTCGTGGACAAGTCCGAGCCCGAGTTCTCGTCGTGGCTGCCGCAGACCGAGGTGTCGATCATCGCGAAGACACCCCTTCGGGCTCTGATCGACTGGCTTGCCGAGTTCACGCACGGCCGGATCGCCACCGCCGACTCCCCCGCCGTCCGAACCGCCATCGATCGCAGCGAAGCCACGCCGCACGTCGCTCCGATCGGCCCTCTGCTCGCCGCAGCCCTCGCGCGCCACGGTCTCGACCTGCGCGTCGACGGGCATCACCTCGTCGTCGACCTGCGTGACGACCGTGAAGACGCGGGCCGGCTCGATCACTAGGCCTGAAACAAACGCATGCCGCGCTTGCTTCAGGCCTAGATTCACGTCAGAGGAGTCAGTTCAACCAGAAGCTCACCCAGGGCGCGTCCGTCCAGTCCGGGCCCGCGGATGCGGGAGGAACTGCGCCGCGGTAGGGTGCGACTTCGAAGAAGGGATCGACACCGGGAGGATCGATCGCCGTCGGGGTGGCTCCGCCCTCTGCGGCTGGAGTTGGGCGGTAGTTGGGACGCTGAGTGATGAGGATGGGGTCGCCCGGAAGTCCACCGAGGGTCGTTGAGTCTTGCAGCAACGGGTCGGTGAGTCCCAAGAGGTTCCCGATATCGGAGAGGATCTCGCAACTCGAGTAGAGGAAGCCCGCCGACGGGGTCTCCACGTCGCCCAGCTCGCAGTCCTCGAAGTTCATCGAGAAGGTCGTGGTCTGCACGAAGGTCTCGACACCCGGAACGTGGTTCTGGGTCGATGCGAAGTCGTCGATGTCTAGACCGGCGTCGTCCCAGCCCTGGACGAGGCTGTTGAACACTCCGCCTCCACCGCCTCGCCGAAGCTGGATTGCGGTGTCGTTGTTCAATGGCGAGAGCAACGTGAGGTTACTGGCGAGGAATCGAGTCGCGGGGCTGAGGCCGAAATCGAACTCGTGGTTGTCGACCTCGAAGGCGCGGTCGCCCGGCTCGAAAGAGTGAGCCACCACGAACTGCAGCTTGCCCCGATAACCGAAGGAGAAGTCGAGGGCGTCATCGAGGACACCCGAGCACAGGAGTCGCCGAACATTGGTGGCACCTCCGAAGACCTCCAGGCCATCACCTGCGGACGACTTGAGTTGTACGCTCTCGACAACACTGCTGCTGCCAGTCGCGTACAACCCGAGGGCCGGGAGCCCGACGTTTGGGCTCAGGACGCTGCCGCACCATTCGATCCGCACATAGCGCAGGCTACCAAATCCATACGTCGGATCCTGCTGAGCGGGGAGATCTCCCCAGATCGCAGGAGGAATGACCCCTTCGGTGAGATTCTCGCCGGTCACCGTGTTGTTGACAGCCCGCCCCAGGATCACGACTCCCCCCCAATCTCCCGGCGCGCGAAGCCCAACGGGGTTCTGGCTGGTGAACACGATCGGCGCCGTGGGCAAACCTTCTGCGATCAAGGTGCCGTCACGCTCCACGATGAGATGAGCGCTGGTCGCGGAGTCGCCCACAATGGTGGTGCCTGGTTCGATCACCAGCGTGCCCCCAGCTACCACGCGGGTCTGCCCGACCAGGCGCCAGGTGAAGTCGTTGGTCAAGTAGACGACGGCGTCGATGATCGGTGGCACCTGAATCTCCGACTTGCAACCGAGGGTGTCCGAGGTGGGATCCCCCTCCCAACTGCGAAACGGTTCCGGTGGGGCTGCCCCACCCGCGAACAGATAGCTCAGAAGCGACAGCGCATCGGCCAGGTTGATCGCGCCATCGTCGTTCGCGTCGTACGCGTCGGCGCACTTAGGCGGAGAGGGTGGACTCGACGGGAACAGCTGATCGATGATCTCAATCACGTCGGACAGGTCGACGACGCTGTCGCCGTTGCTGTCGCCACGTCGGAACTGCGACTCCGAGAGGTCTGGGCCGATGGGAGTGCAGGCGTTGAAGGCGCACGCCGCGATGGCGGCCCAGGGTCCTCCGGCAAACGGCGGGTTCGCGTTCGCGAGGGCTGCGTTGATCAGCGCCGCATTCGCAGCGAGCGGCCCTCCCAAGAGCACAGAGTTCGTCGCACTTTGGTACCGCCACGAGAAACCACCCAGCACGCAGAACTGGTTCGGGGGCCAGCCAGCGGGGTCTGTTAGATTCTGGGCAACCAAGTAGGTTTCGAACTGAAGGATGCTGGTGTTTCCCGGCCCGGGATTGTCGAAGCGGGCGTCTACGAAGGTCGATCCGACTCCCTCGTTGTGGATCCCCGGCGGGATGTTGAGAACCCAGTTCAAAGTGTTGAAGTAAAATGGCTGCCCATCGCCCACACCGCCGGGGAGCGCACCGGGAACGTTCTGACCCACCTGTGGGTCAATCGCCGGGAGCTCACCCACTACGGGGTCGTCCGGGTTGCCGTCCATGTCCGCGTCGACGGGAGCGCCGTTCACCAGGTATGAGGTGACGACGTTGATCCAACGGAAGTCGTACCAGTCGTCGAGAAACCGGCGGACGGGATCGAGAACGAACTCCCCTTGGATTCCAGCGCCGGCCGAGGTCGCAGTGATCTCGCCGATCGGCGTGCCTGGCACTCCCTGCACCACGCCAGCGATCGGCACAACGACGCAGCCGTTGAACGTACAACCCTGAAGCGCACTCCAGGCCCCGCCCGGGAGAGCGGGGAACGCCGGATTGGCGTTGCCGAGGGCTGTGTTCACGAGTGCCGCATTGGGTTGAATGGCATTGAGGAAGATCGCAGAGTTAGCCGCGCTGGAATAGGCCCATGAGAAACCGCTCACTACGCAGAACTAATGGGCGGGCCACCCCGTGGCGTCGGTCAGATTGCGCGCAACCAGATAGGTCTCGAAAAGAATGACGCTCACGTTCCCGGGGCCGGGGTCGTCGAAGCGCGCATCGACGAAGGTGGATCCGCTTCGCTCGACGTGGATCCCCGCCGGCTGGTTGGCGTTCCAGTTGGCGTCGTTGAAGTAGAAGGGGAGGTTGTCTCCCAAGCCGGCCGGGAGCGCCCCTGGCACGTTCTGGCCGACCTGAGGGTCCACCGCCGGAAGTTCCCCCACGACCGGATCGTCGGGATTGCCGTCTCCGTCCGCATCCACCGGGGCACCGTTCACGAAGTAGGCCACGACGATGTTGACCCACCGGAAGTCGTACCAATCATCGAGCGACTCGTAGTCCGGTGCGAACTGAAAGCCTGCCTCGAGGCCGGCCCCAGCGGTAGTCACCTCGATGGTTCCCACCGGGGTATTCGGGATCCCCTGGAAGTTCAGGTAGACGGGGAACAGCGGGCACGCGTTCAGTTCACAGCCCTCGACAGCATCCCAAGCCCCCGCCCCAGCAGGATTCGGATACGCGGGGTTCGCGTTCCCGAGCGCGGTGTCGATCCGCCCCGGGTTGGCCGCGAGATTCCCACCTAACGTCACGGAGTTGGTAGCACTGGAGTAGCTCCAAGAGAATCCGGCCAAGACGCAGATCTGATTCGCAGTCAGACCCGTGGGGTCGGTCACGTTGACCGCGACCAAGTACGTTTCGAACTGGATCACGCTGGTGTTGCCTGGGCCCGGTTGATCGAAGCGTTGGTCGATGAAGGTCGATCGATCGCGCTCGACGTGGATGCCTGGCGGTTGATTCTGACTCCAGTTCTGCTCGTTGAAATAGAACGGTCGGTCGTCGGCCTGGTTCGCGGGGAGTGCCCCCGGTACCGCTTGTCCGATCTGCGGATCTATGGCGGGGAGTTCGCCCACAACCGGGTCGTCGGGGTTGCCATCCCCGTCCGCGTCGACGGGATTGCCGTTGAGCAAGTATCCCGTTTCGACGTTGATCCATCGGAAGTCGTACCAGTCGTCGAGAAACTCGAACCCCGGCGCGAGTTCGAACTCCCCCTGGATGAACGCGCCGATCGACGTGACGTCGATCGTGCCAATCACCTGGTTCGCAGCGGTCTGTACCGTACTGGTGATCGGAACCGACAAGCCTTGAGCTGCAAGTTCGTGCGAAAGGCCCATGATCAATGCGAAAGCCAACAACAGCCGTCGATGCATGACAGGTGTCCTTCCTTCGTCCCCAGCGACAAGCGCGCTCCCCCATGCCCCATGGCCAGTCCACGAGACCTGGAGCCTTGCGGTCCCGGCAGCGAGGATCGTAACGCTCTGAGAACGGCGCGCCGTGAAGTCGAGCCCACTGCTCCAGCCTAACCGTCCAAACAGGAAAAGCGGAGTCTCGCCCGAGGAAACCATCACGACGTTTACGGAGGCTTCATGTCGGTGGCGGTCTCGACGGAACGGAAAGGCCGAACTGCGCCAGAACGAACGTTCCTAGCCCGTCCGAGGCTCCTCTTCATTGGCGATGCCGGGCACGTTCGGACCACAGTTTCCTGGAGGGTGCACGACACAGCCGGGGTTCGTGTCAACGTGCCCTGTCGCGGAGGAGTACCCTACGCGCCAACGCAGCGGAGTTGGGTACATCGCGGAGGCCGTCGAGGAGAGGCTCGATCGCGACCACCTGCTCGATCGAAATGTCCACGGTGTCTGCGTACGCAGACAGGGCCACGATGCGATCGGGCTTCACCCGCACCGGGCGCTCTTCGGCCTGGACGAAGGCGGAGCGGCACTCGCGGCACGAGTGGTAAACGATGACCTGCGCTGGTTTCGTGCGTTGTCGTGCGTCGATTCCCTACGGGCTTCTCCCTCGAAGGGCGGGGGGTGAGCATGCGGTCCGTTCCGAACACATCGGTGACGATGTTCTCGCGGCGAGTTCGCGTCCTTCGCCTTGCCGACCACACCCGGCACCGGCTTGGCCAATGCGACGCGACGGATCGGCGCCGGCCGAGCCCGCTGCTCACCCGAAGCTTGCCCGCCATCCATTCAGCTCGGTCCCGCGAAGTTCCTCAGAGACTGAAACGAAACCGGATGTCCGCGCGAGGGCGCCAGGCGCAAAGAAGGAACGAGCGCGAGGGGTTCGGCCCGGCGCTCGGGTACCCGCACACGACGTGCGGCCCCAACCCCGAGGAACGGCTTCCCACCGCACGGCGACCGAGCAGGCGGGAGGAGGTCGAGGAGGTGGTCCGATGGTCCTTCCACGTCGCTTCGCTTCTTGGTTCGGCGTCTTGGTGTGGGTAGCACTCGTTGCCGGCTTCGCGCCCGGCGTTGCAGAGGCCCAGGTGTTTCGCCGCGGCGACGTCAACGACGACGGCGTCGTCGGCCCCGAGGATGTGGTGTGCTTGCTTTCGTTCTTGCTGATGGGAGGCTCACCGCCCAGCGGGTGCACGAACTCCTGGGATGCCGACGACGACGAGGCCGCCAACGTCGGCGACACGGTTGCTCTGCTGAACTACCTTGGTTTCGGGATCCCCACCCCCGCTCCAGGTCCGGTCGCATGCGGGCCCGACCCAACCACCGGAGTCCTCTCGTGCGTCGCCTACACGCACTGTTCCGCGCTGCCGCCCACTCCGAGTGGCAACTTCACGCTTCGGGTGGGCAGTACGACTGTGGGAGCCTTCGGCACCGCTACGGTGCCGATCATCCTCGACGTCGCTGCGGCCGACGGACTCTACGCCGTCGCGTTTCGAATCTGCGTCAACCCCACCGATGCGACGATCACGAACCTGACGCTGAGTCCGCCCGCACCTTGCGCGGCCCTCAGTCTCGCCTCGAGCTTCACCAGCACCACCGCGCTCGCGCTCCTCGCGAGCGGCAGCGCGTGCTCATTGCCAGCGGGAAGCTACCCCGTCGCGTCGCTCGACGTGACTGCGCTCACGACGGCCTCGTTCTCCATCGATCTTTGCACCGTCGACGGGTTCGACGCGCGGGTAGTGTCGTTGGCCGCCGGAGGGCCGTGTCAAGCGGTGCAGCCGACAACGGTCAACGGCGTCGTGGCGTCTGCCCAGGAGTTCGTCCGAGCCGATTGCAACGTCAGCGGCGTGTTCGACATCGCGGACGTCATCTACCTGCTCTGCCTCTTGTTCCCCAACCCAGCATGCCCGATCGTGGTGCTGCAATGCGAGGACGCCTGTGACAAGAACGACGACGGGACGATCAACATCGGTGACGCGATCGCCATGCTCAGCTGTTTGTTCCCGCCCCCCGGCCCTCCGCCCGTACCCCCGCCACCGTTCCCGGCGTGCGGGCCGGACCCTACGTTCGACGTCTTGACCTGCAACTCGTTCGTCCCGGTCTGCCCCTGAATCGTAGTGCCGAGTCCAGTGCGGATGCCGCTCGCTCCCGTCGACGTCACGGACAGAAGACGTGGTTCGAACAATCCAAGCCGTCGAGCGTCGTGTCGTCGCCGCAGTTGGGGAACGGGAGCGGCGGCAGCGGCAGACTCCCGAAAAGGCCTCCGAGCAGGGCTACCGCGTCGGCGATGTCGATGGCGCCGTCGTCATTTGCGTCGGCGGCATCCGCGCATGGGTGGATTGGGTTCAAAGTCCCGAAGAGCCGCCCCAGGAGCGTGACTGCATCCGCTAGATCCGCCGCGCCATCGGCATTGGTGTCCCCGCGAATGAAGGCGGTGTAGCGATCGGTCGCGGCGACTTCGACCAGCATGTTGCTTCCGCCCATGATCATGTAGTGCGACTTACCGCCGTCCGAGCCGAAGAGCACGAACTCGATCCCACGGACCGGCGGCCCCAGGGTCGCGACACTGATCTTGTCGCCCCCCGTGGGCCCACCGGAGGTCGTCACTTTGCTGATGCAGGCCATGCCACCCCCCTGCACGGGGATCTGGATGTCGCGATTGTCATCGCGTGAATCGACGCCGACGGTCGCGGTTCCGGCTCCACCCGGGCTGGTGAACGAGGCGCCGGAGAAGTTCCCCTCCGCGTCGAGTTCGAAAACCTCCGAGCCGCGCGCCAGATACGCCTTCGGCGGATAACTCGGCGGGAACGGCCAGTTCTTCTCGACGGCGATGTCTCCCCAGTCGCCAGTCCCCGTGTCCGTCAGTACGAACGAGGTGACCAGGTTCCCCATGACGTCGGTGTGGTGAATCTGCATGTTGCCGATGTCGACCCAGATCAGACGATCCGTGGTCTCTTCCCAGGTGACGCCGCTGATCTCCCGTCCCGGCGCCCCCGGAATGGGGATCATCCCCATCGGCATCAAGTCACGGTTGTAGTAGCGCGCCGGGCCGAAGCGATCCGGGACCAGCAGCCGATCGATCGACTCCACGTAGGCCATGCCTCGCGGCTCGGTTCCCTGATACGGCGCCATGTTCTTGACGAAGGGCGCGCTGGCGCCGTTACAGAACGGTTGCGCACTCGCGAGCGGAGCGAACGTGCACGCCCCGAGCGCTACGACGATGACGACGACAAACGAGCGTAACATTTCCGGTTTGACTCCCATCACGATGACTCTTGGCTCGAGCCGCTGCGGTGATCGCCCGCGTGCCGACCCACCGAGCGTTCCGCTCGGTCGAGCAGCCGCCGCAGTTGCTCGAGCCCGCGCGAGTGCCGCTTCCGCGCCGCTTCCACGGTGATCGCCAGCGTACGCGCGACGTCTTCATAGGATTGCTCTTCGAAGTCGATCCGCTTGATCATGTCTCGGTACGGTTCACTCAAGAAGCGGAAGCACTCCGACAACAACTCGGACCGTTCCAAACGCATCAAATTCTCGGACGGCGAAGGGCCATGACCCGCGACGCGCTCGAGCATCGGCTCCGAACACGACCCCCCGGCCCCGGCCGCGACCTCGCACCCAGCATTACGCTTCTGCGTGAACTCGCGCTCGATGACGCGCGCTAGATTCTGGTCGGCAATGACGGCGAGCATTCGACGGAACGCCCGCACGCCGCGGTTCTCGAACCGGTCCCGAACGGCGAGTAGATCGAGGGCCGTCGCTTGGACGACGTCACTCGCCCCGAGCCGTTGCCGCAGTCGGGCCGGGAGCTTCCGTTGGAGCCGCTTGAGGAGCCATGGTGTCTCGCGTTCGACCAACCTCCCGAGCGCCGCCGGATCGCCCGCGGCGAACTGCCGCAAGAGTTCGTCCGAGACCGAGCCGTCGGCCGCCGGACCTTCCTCATCCGCCACGTTCATCCTCCTCGCCGCCTTGCCGAATCCATGGGCTCGAAGCCCGAACCAGTCCGCGCCGTTCGAGCGGCCCCGTAGCTCTTGGATCCGGATTCTGGACATTCTAGGACACGGCTTCTGGAATTGCGCCGGGTTCGCCGCGGCGCGGGGACTGGCGGAGCCTCTTACGAGTCACGCAACCACTTTTCCTGCAAGGACCTGAGACGGTGGCCAGCGGCGACTCGACGGCCGAGAAGGGTCGTCCAGCGGGCCTGAGTCGCGGGCGCGCCTTCGTTCGACCGGGCCTCGAGGGGTCGCCAACGCGAGTCCGGGGCGCCAAGCTGCCCTTCCGGGCCCAGTCGAGACCGTCCGCCCCTCCCTTGTCGCGGACGGGCTGGCCTTGTCGCGGACGGGCTGGCCTTGTCGCGGACGGGCTCGTCAGGCATTGTTTAACGAGGTGATCGAAGTATCGAGGTGAGTGGGCCGGATCCCGTCCCGGCGGTTGGTTCCGCGGGTACCGTGCTTGCGGTCGGACTTCCTGGTCTCCAGAGATCGAAAGAGAGTCGATGAACAACCCGACGACGTACGACTTCGAGGTCGAGGAACATCGCATTCGCGCGCTCGACTCGATCGAGCGGGCGTCCTTCGTAACGC
>JBFWWP010000016.1:0-47109 GCA_050246115.1 Planctomycetota bacterium | reverse complement strand
GGTCGGACTTCCTGGTCTCCAGAGATCGAAAGAGAGTCGATGAACAACCCGACGACGTACGACTTCGAGGTCGAGGAACATCGCATTCGCGCGCTCGACTCGATCGAGCGGGCGTCCTTCGTAACGCGCACCTACATCCACGTCTTACTGGCGATCGTCGCGTTCGTGGGGATCGAGATCGCCCTGTTCCAAACGGGAGTCGTCGAACGGATCACGGCACTCGCCGCGGGCCGTTGGTACTTGTTCTTGATGGGCTTCATGGTCGCCGGCTGGATGGCTACCGGACTCGCCCACCGCGCTCGATCCCTGCCCCTGCAGCTTGCGGCCCTTTACGGCTACGTCCTCCTGGAAGCCATCCTGTTCGCGCCCATCCTGCTCGTCGTCAGCTATCGCGATCCGTCATTGCTCACGAGCGCCGCAGGCGTCACCCTGGTCGCCTTCTTCGCGCTGACCGCGGTCGCCTTCGTGACGCGCAAGGACTTCTCCTTCCTGCGCAGCGTCTTGATGTGGGCTGGGGTGTGCTCACTGGTGGCCATTGGGGCCGCCTTGATCTTCGGCTTCCAGCTCGGAGTGTTGTTCTCCGTCGCCATGGTCGCCGTCGCCGGCGCCTCGATCCTCTACAACACGTCGAACATCATCCACCACTACCCCGAGGACAAGGCCGTGGCGGCAGCCCTCGAGCTGTTCGCGTCGGTGGCCCTCCTGTTCTGGTACATCCTGCGCTTGTTCTCGTCGCGCGACTGAGCGCCTTCCGGGGCTCACCCTCGACCCCCATGGGTCCGGGGTGAGCCCGGTTCACCGGGGGTCCGCTCGGCTCAGTCCTCGGGTCGCTCCCCCGCCGGCGCCATCTTGACCAATCGCGGGAGAAAACGGGCGAGCGGTTCCACCAAGTCGGTTTGCTCGCGCATCACCAAGTCGATGTCCTTGTAGACCATCGGCACCTCGTCGAGCCCGGCGGACATCAAAGTAACCCCTCGCCGCCGCAGGAGCTCGTTCGCCTCGGACCAGGTGAACTTCTTTTTGGCCGCAGTACGGCTCATGACCCGGCCCGCACCATGCGACGCGGAAGCCAGGGAGTCGGCGTTCCCCTTGCCCTGGACGACGTAGGTCGGTGTCGCCATGGATCCGGGAATAATGCCGAGCACCCCGGCGCCGGCCGGAGTCGCGCCTTTTCGGTGTACGATCAGATCCTCCCCCGCATGTCGCTCGCGCCAGGCAAAGTTGTGGTGGTTCTCCAAGTCGAGGAGCACCCGCGCCCCAAGGTTCGCGGCAACATGGTGGTGAATGCAGGCGTGGTTGGCGGCGGCATAGTTCCCCATCAGTTCCATCGCCTGCCAGTACTCTTGACCTTCGTGGCTCGCGAGGTCGAGCCATGCAAGCTGTCGCAACTCACTGGGCAAGTGGCTGCGTTGTCGCATGGCCAGCTTCGAGTAGTGGTCGGCCACCGCTGCGCCCGTGCCGCGGCTGCCGCTGTGGCTGAGGAGCGCGAGGTAGCTTCCCGGCGGAAGTCCGAGCCGTGGGTCGCCGCACGACAGTTCCCCAAACTCCACGAAGTGGTTGCCGCTCCCGCTCGTCCCCAGCTGTGACCAGGCACGATCCTTGTTGTGGGCCGTGATCGGCGACACCCGCCAGTCGCGGTCCATGACCTCGTGCTCGCGCCGTTGCTTGAAGGTGGCGCCCACTCCGAAGCGGGTCTCGCGGTCGATCGCGGCGCGCAGGCGATGGGTCTCGTCGGTCAATGCGGCGATCGGCAGATCGAGCACCGTCATCTTGACGCGACACGCGATGTCGACACCGACCGCGTAAGGAATCACGGCGTTGCGAGTCGCCAGGACGCCGCCGATGGGCAGACCGTAACCCAGATGGGCATCCGGCATCAGCGCGGCGCGCACGGCCACCGGCAGGCGGCAGGCGTTCTCCATTTGCTGGACCGCCTGCTGCTCGAGGTCGACGCCCCACTGGCGGTACGGAATGCGGTCGGCTGCTCGCTCGTGCGTCATGATCCTCCGTGGGTCGAAGTCCGTCGCGATGGCCAACCGACGGCGCGGAGTCGGGTTCGCGCAGCGCCCGCCGTGCACCGAGGGAGCCATGCTACCTCAGCCGCGTACGGTCATCACGGAAACAAGGGGCTGAAGGTCCGCGCGGAGGGCGCGTCGCGGCAGTCGCGACGACGTGGCCGATGCGCACGACCGATGCGCGCGGCCGGAACGCACGACCGGAGCGGCCCATGGAGGCTACTCCTTGAGGAACAAGACCCCGATCGGCGAAGGGGTCACCACGGTGATTCGGGCTTTGCTGCTGGCCTTGCCCAAGAGCGTGGCGAGCTTCGCGATGAAGCGCTCGTTCAGGACCTTGTTGGTGGTGAGCAGCACCTGCTTCGCATCGAGCGGCGAGGTGATGTCGCGGGCCAGCACATCCTTTGGCTTGAGTTCACCCAAGCCCTTCTCGCTGACCGGCGAGTCATGCTCCCAAACCGTGAGAAGCAGCGTGATCCCGGACAGGCAGATCCGGAAGCGCTGGTGTCGCGTCGAGGTCGGAAACGGCGCGAGCACCTCGCCCAAGCTGGTTTGCGGCGTCGACGGGACCAGGAGCCCGAGATCCGCATCCTGGAGCGATGTGCGGAGCGGGCCCTGGGCCATGTTCAGGGTCTCCGCCAAGCCATCGAGCAACTCGGAGTCGCTCGAGGGTTCGGTCCCGACGAGGGTTTGGAACAGGGTCTTCGCGGACTCGCGATCGGTGCGTAGGTCCAGATCGAGCCACACGCCGAGACGCTCGAGAACGATGGGCATCCACGCAACGAATCCCAGATCCGACGGGTTCGGCATCGAGCCCGACGGGGGCGGCACTTCGGAAAGGCCTAGGGATGCCATCACCCCGCTGAACGTCGAGGAGATGCGACTCAGCGCCGCAACGGCAGCTACGGGCTCGCTCCAACCCGGCCCTTCTCCGCTCGCGGCGGGGCCCTGCTCGGTGGCGCCGCCGAGCGCGTGGCGCTGGACGATCTGCCCCAAGAGATCGTGTCTTCGCAGCAGGTCTTCGCACTCGCTCACTCGCCGGAGGAGTTCGCGGTGAACGGCCAGCGTACGTTCCCCGACCTTGATGCGAGCTTCGAGCTCGACCGGATCGTGCGGCTTGACCAGGTAGTCATCGGCACCAGCGAGCAGACCCGCCGCGATGTCCTGCTTGGTGGCCTTGCCCGTGAGCAAGATGACGTAGGTGTAGCGAGTCGACTCGATTCCGCGAAGCTTCTGGCACAGGGCCAAGCCGTCGAGCCGCGGCATCGTCCAGTCGACGATGGCGAGCTCCGGCGCACCCTCCTTCTGGAGCATTTCGAGCGCGGCCTGGCCATCGGCGGCGGTGTGAACGGCGTGACCGCTGCGCGTGATCTTGTCGGACAGGAGGCGCAGCAGCGTCGGATCATCGTCAACGACGAGTATGTCCATGAGTTCCCTCGGCATGGGTGAAGCAACCCTCAGTAGATCGTCGCCCGGTGCACCCGAACTTGAGCGTCGACCGAGGTCGCGACTGGCCAGCCTGCAGGTCCGGCTCGCGCCCCGGAAAACCCCGCGCTCGAGTTCCGGCAGGTTTGGCTGCGCTCGAACTCCGCCGGCGGCGCGCTGCTACCGAGGGCTCTGTCTCGGGCCGTTTCCGACACGAGTCCCTCGCGTCCCGGCGGTTCCGCGGTGGGATCCCGGGTCCTCCCTCGTACCCAGTGTCAGGAGGCCTCACTCATGTTCCGAAGACCAAGACCCGCGTCCGTCCGGTGGCTGATCCCCGTCGTTGCGCTCGGCAGCCTGCTCTTGCCCCTCGCGGCTCCGGGCCAGACCCCGGCTCAGCTGCCGATCGAGAACGGCGACCTCGTGACGACCCACTTCGGGGGGTTCAACAACCCGTCGGCTCCGGCCCAGGGCCTGCGGCTCGGCGGCCCGGTAACCACGTTGGTCGACGTCCGCATCCCTCCACTCGCCGGCAACCCGATTCCGACGGTCGGCACCAACTGGCCGGCCCCGATGTTCTCGAATATCGGAGCGGGCCCAGACGAATGGGTCACGCTGAACCTGGGTCAGGTGTTCGGCCTCGCCCTCGACGATCAACCGCAACCGAACATTTACGTCGCCGCGACGACTGCCTACGGTGACTTCTCGAGCTTTGCCGGTGCCTATGGCCCCGGGGGCCCGGGAGGGGTCTATCGCTTGGACGGAAACACGGGCACCATCTCCAGCTTGACCGTTACCGGCCCGGGCGGGATCGGCACCAACCAGATCCCGAACGGACGTGCCGGCCTCGGCAACCTCGCCTACGATCGGGCGAACGCGCAGTTCTTCGTCGCCAACCTCGAGGACGGGAGGATCTACCGGCTCGACGCCGCGGGGATCATCCTCAGCACGTTCGACCCGTTCGCGCCGACGGTGGCGGTTCCCAACCTGCACGCGCCGCTCGGTGAGCGTCCGTACGCGGTGGAGGTGTTCAACCAGCGCGTCTACTTCAGCGTGTGGCTCCGCGACTCCGGTCGGCCGGGCACCGCGTGGCCCGTCGGCGCCGGACCAGCGCCGCTTCTCCCCAACAACACGATCTGGTCGATCGCACTCGACGGCACTGGGGACTTCCTCGGTGCGCCGCAGCTCGAGATCGTGTTGCCGTACTTGCCGGCCGCCCAGTTCTCGAACCCGGTCACGGACATTTCGTTCACCGCCGGCGGCGCCCTGCTCGCCGCGGAACGGACCTTCATCGCCGACTTCGGCATGATCGACGTGGGACACACGGCGCGGGTGCTCGAGTTCGTGCTGAGCGGACCGAGTTGGGTGGCCAGCCCGCAGAACTACTACGTCGGTTCGGCGGGCTCGCCTCCCCACAACGCAGCCGGCGGCGTCGATCCCGATTGTGCGAGCAACGTTTGGGCCTCGGGCGACGTGCTCCTCAGTGGCACCTACGGACTGCAGCGCATCCCCGTGGGCGGAAACACCATCCCAACCGCGACCAGCACCAGCTACCTCGTCGACTTCCCCGGGCAGCTGAAGGCCGGGCAGGGCGATGTCGAGGTCTACACCGACGACTGCGGCTGCTTGCCGCCCCGGGACGTGCTCTGTGAGGTCGATGCCGACGGCACCCTGCTGTTGACTTGGACGCTGCCAGGTCCATTCGATGAGATCCATGTGGTGTGCGACGGGGTGACGATTGCGATTCTTCCCGGGAACGCGACCAGCTACACGCCGATCGGGCTCCCACCCAACGCCTGTTGCCAGGTCGTCGGCGTGCTGCAGATCGCCGGAGCACCGCCTGTGTTCTGCCCATCCGAGTTGTGCTGCACCGGACCGTGTCAACCGCCGCAGAACGTGACCTGTGTGCAGGATCCAGTGTTGGCGGCAATCCTGCTCAACTGGACGAACCCGCAGAGCTACGACGAGATCCACGTCGTGTGTAACGGCGTCACGGTGGCCGTCCTCGTCGGCAACGCGACCAGCCACGCCTTGCCGATCCCCAACCCACCCACCCTGACCTGCTGTCAGGTAGTGGGTGTGATCATCATCGATCCCGCGATTCCGCCAACCCTATGCCCGTCGCAGGAGTGCTGCGTCGGCCCCTGCATGCCTCCTCAGAACCTCACGTGTACGGAAGACCCAGCTGCCGCGGCGCTGTTCCTCAACTGGACGAACCCACAGATCTACGATGAGATCCACGTCATCTGTAACGGCGTCACCGTGGCGATCCTCACCGGCACCGCCACGAGCCATACGGCGCCGCTGCCGACCCCGCCGATCCCGACCTGTTGTCAGGTCGTCGGCGTGATCAACGGCCCCGCTGGCACACCGCCGACGATGTGTCCGTCCACGGATTGCTGCACAGGCTGCCAAGCGCCGACGAACCTCGAGTGCACGCTCGACGCCGCCGGCGGGATTCTGCTCACCTGGAGCAACCCGATGGCCTACTCCCAGATCAACATCACTTGCAACGGCGTGCTGATCGCAAGCCTCGCCGGCAACGCAACGAGCTTCCCTCTGCCCCAGGCCGCCGGCTACAACTGCTGTCAGGTGTCGGGACTCGTGCCCGACGCTACCGGGCTCCTGACCGAGTGCTTCTCGCTCGAGTGCTGCTACGGGTGCGACGCGCCGACGAGCGTCAGTTGCATCCAGGACGACACCGGCACGATCACGCTCAACTGGCTCAACCCCGGAGTCTACGATCAGATTCACGTCTACTGCGGCGGGGTCTTGGTGGCCACGCTACCCGGCACCGCAACGACCTACTCGCATCTCGCGGCCTCGGGGCAGACCACCTGCTGCATCATCGCGGGGGTCGTCGTCGACGCCACCGGAGTCGGCATCGAATGCGCCGCCGCCGAGTGCTGCGCGGGGTGCGCGCCACCCTTCGACGTCACGTGCGAACTCGGTCCGCTCGCCGGCTCGATCCTGATCTCTTGGACCAACGGTCAGCTCTACGACTCCATCACCGTGTACTGCGACGGAGTCCCGGTCGCCAGCCTGGTAGGTGGGGCGACGTCGTACCTCCACACCGGCGTGCCCGCGGGCGCGACCGTCTGCTACGTCGTCGTGGGTGAACTCGTGCACGACCCCGCAACCCCACCCCTTCAGTGCTCCTCAGCGGAGTGCTGCGTCACGATTCCAGGGGGGTCGGGCTGTCCACCGACCGACCTCGTGGTCTTGCTCAACACCGGCTGGGACGCGAACTCCGGCCTCATCGCCGATGGGAACCCCGACGACGAGTGGATGGTGGTCGGGGATCGCGACCCGGCCAACAACGCCGTGGTGCTGCCGTTCGGCGCGACGCCAGAGCCAGCACCCGCCGAGGTTCGCCCGGCGCATGCGGCGTGGGGCGGTCCGTTGGTCGGTCCCGGCGCGACCGGCAGCAAGTGGATCTACCACTCGATCAACACCGCGAACGGCTTCTTCGACTACGAGTTCTGCTTCTGTCTGCGTGAAGGCTTCCAGAACGCCGTGTTGAGTCTCGACCTCCTCGCCGACGACCGCGCCGACGTGTACTTGAACGGCAATCTGATCGCGAGCACTTTGGGAAGCGCCTTCCTGCTCCCGCCCGATAGTGTGGTCGAAACCGACCAGACGCTGTTTCACCCTGGCGAGAACTGCCTCCGCGTGACGGTGCAGAACACGCACGGTGTCGTCACCGGTCTCAACCTGGTCGGCCAAGTGACCGCAGATTACGGCGAGTGCTGCTGCACCCCGCCGCCGTTCGGCATGGTCGGCTGGTGGCCTCTCGACGAAGATCCGGGGACGTTCACCCAGGTCACTCCAGACATTGCCTCGGACGCCGACGGCTTGGTGACGCTACCGGACTTCGTCCCAGGCAAGGTCGCGAATGCGCTTCACTTCGATGGCGTGGCCAGTGAGGTCATCGTCCCCGACGAGCCGCAGCTCGACTTCGGTGCACCGGTCGGTTTCCTCGCCGGTGACCTCAGCATCGACGCGTGGGTCCGCCTCGACGACAACATCGCCGGCGCGCACCCGATCGTCTCCAAGTTCGCGGCGGGCGGCGCCTCTCCTGGGTACGCCCTGTTCGTGGACAGCGCCGGCTACTTGGGCTTCGTCGTGCAGGACTCGTCGACCCGCGGGCTATGGGTGCCGAGCAGCGGAGGGGCGTTCATCAACGACGGTCAGTGGCACCACGTCGCCGTCACCTACGACCGCGACCACGCCCCGAACGGCGTGAGACTCTACGTCGACGGCATGCGGGTCGACCCGGATACCTATCAAGGTACCGCCTTCGGCAGCCTGACCAACACCGCACCGCTCCGCATCGGGGCCAGCACGATGGCCGTTGCCGGCACCTTCTTCGAAGGGGACATCGACGAGGTCGAGATCTTCGACCGCGTCTTGCTCGCCGGCGAAGTGCGCGACCTGTTCGCAGCCGGATCCTACGGCAAGTGCAAGGAGTACTGCCACGTGCCGTGGGACCAACCGGTCGCGAGCAACGGTGTGGTCACGGTCAACACCCAGATCTGTAACGATGGGCCGATCCCGCAGACCTATACCGTGAGTGCCATGCCGACGAGCACGTGCTCGCTCCCGGGCCCGGTCTCGATCGCGCACCCGGCCACGGTGGTGGTGCCAGCCGGCGGTTGCGTCACGGTGCCCGTCACGCTGACCGCGCCCACCGGTCCTGGAATCTCGTGCTACACGGTCTGCTTCGAGAACCAGGACACCGGTCACAAGCTCTGTTGCGATGGTTCGATCTCGGTCGGCCGGCGGATCATCATTGGAGTCCCCATCGACGTGATCATGGTCGGCGTCGGCACGATCAGCGACGTTCCCATCGTCGTCACCAACCCGGGCCCGGGCCCCATCAGCACATCGCTGCGGGTGGACGCCATGACCATGGGTCGCAAGCGCCGGGTCATCAGCCTCGACGGACTCCCGCCCGGCGAACCCGTGATCGCCAGCCTCGACCTCGCCGAGGGCGAGAGCACCACCCTCAGTCTCCCGGTCAGCGCCACGGGACACGAACCGTTCAGCTTCTTCGACGTCATCGTCTCGGTCGACGACGACGGTGACGGCGTCCTCGAAGCGCTCCATTCGGGAGTCGTGCGCTCGGCGCCGGCACTCACCCTGCCCGAGCCCACCTTCCGTCGAGGGGACTGCAACCAAGACGGCCAGCTCAACATCGGCGACACGATCTACGCGTTGTCCTATCTGTTCTCGGGCGGCACCGATCCGGGATGCCCGGATGCGTGCGACGCGAACGACGACGGACAGATCAACATCGGTGACCCGATCTTCGAGTTGTCCTACCTGTTCTCGGCAGGTCCACCACCGCCGGCACCGGGCAGCGCCTGTGGGGTCGACCCCACGGCCGATAGCCTGACCGAGTGCCTCGGCCCGGCCTGCAACTGACGGTTCGCCGCGTCGGACACACCTCTCTCGAACCGAGGCCCGGTGGCCGCACACGCCGCCGGGCCTCGCCCTTTCGCCTTGCCGGACCAGGCGGAACCGGGTGGCCGCGACACCGAAAGGTCGGAGGCCGACTTCTCCACTGCGCTCGACCTTCCGCTGCGGTCGATCAACGGCCGCTACTCGGAGTCCCCAATGAGGATCCGCTGGGACGTGGGCGGCTCGAGTTGCTCGGGCACTGGGCCCGCTCCAATCCAGCGGGCGGCGAGGTCGTACTCGATCGATTGGCCGTCGGGAAACAGCAACGCATCGATTGGTAGATACTCGGGGGCCAACACGGCGAGTACTTCGGGAAGGCGACCTTGGGCAACCTCGTAGCGACGGAGCGCAACTGCGACGCGGTGGAGCGTACGTTCGCGCGCGTGCCGCTCGGCCCTGTCGAACGAGAAGACGAGCGAGGGCAGTAGCAGGCCGACAACGGACTCACCCAGTCCGTTGCCGCTGACCACGAGATCGAATGTGGACCGCGCAGACGACCACCCATCCTGGAGTTCGCTCAACCGATCCCGGTCCCGAACCGCGGCGGCCGCCAACACTGCCCGAAGGACGTCTGCCAGCTGGCGCCGCGTCCGATTCGGCTTGAAGGCCAGGATGCGTTTGGCCCAACCTTCCATTGGGATCCCATCCGCAGCCTCTCGGGCGTACTCCACGATCTGGCTCGAAAGAAGTTTGAACTCGTATCGTAGGGCGAGGTCGTAGCGAGCGAGGGAATCCGGCACCCGAGCCAAGGCGTCCGCGAGCCGATTCAAGGACTCCTCGTGGATGTCTCGGCGAAACTCACCTCCGCCAAGTGCCTAGAAGCTTGTCGAGCCGTCATATCAGTGACCAAGTACAGCAGGAGGCTGGGGGGCGCTTCCTGTTCGAGCCGTAGGGCCAGGGCGTGCCACTCGAGGGCTCGCGCGACTGCCGCTCGAGTCTCACCCACGTGCAGCAGCCACTGCACTCGTCGCTCCATCCAACGCGCTACCCTGACGAGGGGCGCCCCCTCCGCAACTGGGGTGTCCAGGGTTGTGGGAATCGTCAGGGACACATCCTCGAGCAAGAGACACTCGTCGAGCTTCGCGAAGTAGTCCCGATTGGCCTCGAGTGCGGCACGGAGTGCCTCCCAGTCGACCGGCTCTTCGGCCTCGGGGGAGAAGTCCGGGCGGAACCCATCATCCGGTTCGACGCACAACGCGTCAGCGGCAAGCAGCGCCGTAACGAACTCGCTGCCCGCGAGAGTCGGGGCGGCCGGCGGAGGCTGCAGGTCCGAATCGTCGACCGGAGGATCGTCCCCGTGGTAGCGGCTCACCCCTGCGCCAATCAGCGCGAGAAGCATGGCCAGGAGCACCGCCAGTACGACCACCGGTCCGGAAAACCGGCGCGCCCGACGCGAAGTCTGGGTCGGACCGGAAGTTGGTGACGCAGCGGGTTCCGGCAAGTGCGTGCCCTTTCCAGAGAGTGCACGTCGGGGCGAACGAAGCAGCCCTCAGACTCCGCGTCCGCCGCAAAGTCAGTTCACCGGAGCGACTCCCCGATTGGCTCCATCGAGTTGCTCGATGTAGCGGCGCACGGTCTCGATGACCGTATGTGGGGTCGACGTTCCGGCGGTGATGCCCACGTGCTTTTTGCCGGCGAACCAGGCGGGGTCGATCTGCTCCGGTCGCTCGATGTGATAGGCTGCGAGGCCGCGATCGTCGCAGACTTTCTTGAGCTTCTTGGTGTTCGACGAGTTGTAACCGCCGACGACGATCATGACATCGACCTCGTCGGCCAACTCCCGTACGGCCTCCTGGCGATCCTTCGTGGGCTTGCAGACGGTGTCGACGAAGTGCACGGTCTTGTCCGGATAGCGCTCGCGAATGGTGTCCGCGATGCTGCGCGCCACCTCGACCTGCTGCGTCGTCTGACAAACGATGCCGATCTTCGGGTGCGGCGCCAAGCGGTCGATCTCCTCGACGCCAGCGATCACGTCGTACTCGACCAAGTCCCCGACGATCCCGCGAACCTCCACGTGGTTGCGCTGCCCAATGACCACAGGGAAGTAGCCGTCGCGCACCAACTGCGCAACCTTGACGTGCACCTTGAGCACGAGCGGACACGAAGCATCGAACACGGTGTGGCCGCGTTCCCGGAGTCGCTCCTTGAGCGAAGCAGGCGCCCCGTGGGCGGTGATCATGACGTTCTGCGTAGCGATCTGCGCCTCCGGGCCGTCCACGATGCGGACACCGTTGGCCAAGAGATCCGCCACCACCTGGGGGTTGTGAACCAACTGCCCGATGATCGTGAGGTTGTCGCGAAACGCCTCGTCCATCGCGGCATCAATGGCGTCTTGTACGCCGAAACAAGTTCCGAGGGCGCGCGCTACCGTGATCTTCATCGGTGCCCCTTCTTGCCGTTTCGCAGGCCATCGGTTCCCATGGCCCGAAGGTAACCGAGCCCGAAGCTACCAGGAAATGCTGGCTCAGGGCAGATCAGTTCCCGCGCGTCGCCCCGCCGCGACCGGCCGCAACGGCGGTCATCGGTCCGGGCGGGTCCGGCCCCGAAGGCCCGGGAACTGCGCGCCCTGGCTTGCCTCGGCTCGATCAGCGCCGGGCCTGGGCCACCGCGCACGGGCGACGCGGGGGAAGCGCAGATCGAACCAGTGTGCACGGGATTCGAGACTTGGTTCTGGAGAAACCGGTTGTCGGGGTGCGTGAGGTCTTCGGAGTCGGAGTCGTGAGCATGTCCAGCGCCTATCGAGCCTCGATCCTCCACTCGCTGGGCCCGGACCACATCGAGTACTTCGATCCCGGTATCCTGCTCGTTGCTGCCAACGGACGCGTACTGGCCGCTCGCGCGGCCGAAGCGTTCACACCGACCGAGCTACGGGGCGTTCACGTCACCGACCTCTCGGGTCGACTGATCATCCCGGGTTTCGTCGACGCCCACCTTCACATCCCGCAGGTCGACATCATCGGTATCGAGTCGGCGAGCCTGATCGACTGGCTCCACGACCACGTCTTCGCCGAAGAGATGGCGAACGAAGACCCGGCGATCGCTCGTGATCGAGCGCGCCGCACGTTCGCGCAGCTGCTTCGCAACGGCACCACCGCGTGCGCGGCGTTCTCGTCCCGGCACACGGAAGCGACCACGATCGCCTTCGAGGAGGCGGAGAAGGCGGGCGTGCGCGCGATCATCGGCAAGGTGCTGATGGACCGAGAGGCGCCGGCGCCGCTCCTCGAGGAGGCGAGTTCGGCCTTGGCGGATACCGAGCGACTGATTCACACCTGGCACGGACGCGCCGGCGGACGCCTCGAGGTCGCGGTGACACCGCGCTTCGGCGTCTCTTGCAGCGACGAGTTGCTCGCCGGCGCGGGTCGCCTCGCCGCGCGGCATGACGTTCCGGTGCAGACGCACCTCTCGGAGAACAAAGGCGAACTTGCGGTCATTGCACGTCAGTTCCCGCATGCGCCCGACTACACGAGCGTCTACGAGCACGCCGGCCTCGTTCGACCTCGGTGCCTGCTAGCCCATTGCATTCACCTGTCGGACGAAGAGCTCCGCCGCATCGCCGCCGCGAGCGCTGCCGCCGTCTACTGCCCCGACTCCAACTTCTTCCTCCACAGCGGGCGGTTCCCACTCCAGAGGGCGCGCGCTGCTGGCGTCACCGTCGCCCTCGGTTCGGACGTGGGCGCGGGCACATCGTTCTCGCTGTTTGCGGCCATGAAGATGGGGAACTACATGCAGACGGAGCAGGTGGATCCCGCGCTACTATTCTATCTGGCCACGATGGGCGGAGCTGCCAGTCTCGGCTGGCAGGATCGGATCGGCAACTTCGCACCCGGGAAGTGCGCCGACTTCGTGGTGCTCGATCCCACCGAGATCCTGCGAGGGAACGGACGCGCAACGCGCACACCGCGAGAACTGCTGTCGATCCTGATTCATCGCGCACAGGAGTCGCACGTCGAACGAGTCTACATCGAGGGGCGGCAGGTCCGGTGACCCAGCGCCAGCGCGAAGGCTGGTCCGATCAGCGCACGGGATCGCGGCGATCCCGGCCCTCCGGGGGACCGCGGCCGAGTGCCTCGCGGTCCAGGTGCAGCAGGAACGCGAGGATCTCGGCCACGGCGGGGTAGAGTTCCTCCGGGATCTCATCGCTCACCGGCACTTGTGCCAAGAACTCGGCGAGTTCCGGCTCCGTTCTCAACGGCACTCCGTGACGCTGCGCTTCGATCTGGATGCGCTGGGCCACGGCACCCCGCCCCGCCGCCAGCACCCTCGGCGCGGCATCGGACTCGGGTTGGTAGCCGAGTGCCACAGCCAGTTGTCGGTTCATCGCTTCAGCCCTTCACGTCCAAGCCCGGCGCCAGGGAGTCGCCGTGCAGTAGGTCACCGAGAAGTGGCGACGGTGCAGTCACCGCCCCGTCCGCGTCGACTTCTTCGCTACTCCGCCGGGACTGAACCCGCGAGACGCGTAGCTCGGGGTCGAGCCCGATCCCGGTCAGTCGCTCGGCCAGATCGGGTAGCCGGGTCTGGATTCGCTCGCGGGCTTCGCTCGACTCCGTGCGCAGCTCGACCCGCAACCGGAGCGCGCCTGGCGCGTCGCCATGCCGGTCGAGGTCGCCGATCCCCTTCAACGGTCCGAGCGTCGGCGACGCCACCTCGACGAGAAAGCCGATCGACTCACTCCGAGGACCGTCTCGGCGCCGCTGATCTCGCACCCGCAGACGAAACGGGAGCGTGCCCGCGCCCCCCGCGTGCGGTTGCACCCAACCGGAAAACCACCTCGGCGGATCGGCGTCGGGCGCGGTCGCCTCGACGAGCTGAAGGTATGCAAAGGCTTCGGCTCGCTGCCGCACCTCGCGCGCCAGCGGAAGCAACTCCTGTAGGATGCGATGCTCGCGCAAGCGCTGCAGCTCCAGCTCGCGTAGCGCGTCCGCGGCATGGCTGAGCGCGGGTCCTCGCAGGCCCTCGGCGAGCAGGAACGGTCGCGGCGAAGACGTCATGAACTCGCCGAGGCGCGGGGCGAGTTCCAACGACCCTCCTCGGGCGTGTGCCGCCGTGACATCGGCGATGGCACTGCGCAGGGCCGCGAGCACCGGATCTTGGCGCAAGACCGCCTCGATGATGCCGACGGCGAGTCGCTGCGCGCGTTGGGGTGTGAGGAACTCCGTGACGAGCCCTGCGTCCGCGAACGCGCGCCCGACGGCGAGAACCTCCGCCCGACGCGCCGCGTCCGCCGAGGTGACGGGCTCGCTCGTCACCGGGGCCAACACCGGCGACGACTGCTGGGCTTCTGGCCCGGCAGCCGCTGTCCCTGGAGAGGTGCGCGCGTCGCCGCTCCGGGACGACACGCCCGTGGTCGGTCCGAACCCGAAGGCGGCCGCGGCCTCGACGAGTTGGCGTAGCGCGAGCGGGTAGTCGAGCGCGGTGGTCTGGGCCTCCACGCTCGCACCCCCGCGCAACAGCGACACCGTGAGCGGCAAGTCGCGGGAGATGAGGCGATGGGCGGCGTGCGCGGCCGGCGCCACCGGAAGACGCTCGGCCACGATCGTCTCCGCGATGTCGCGCACGGCGATCGGTAGCTCGTGCACGCCGGACCGTCCGAAGGTACGAAACAGCGCGCGCGTGACCGCCTCGTGCGTCAGATCGGGATCGTTGGCGACCGCCCGCGTGGCACCTGCCGGCGGCGCAGTACTCGGAGCGCTGTCGACGGCGACGTCGGGTGCGCTCGAACCCGCGACGTGCTGCCCGAGCGTCGAACTCCGGGGATGCGCGCCAGGGTCCGCAGGCGCGAGTGGGCCAGCCAGAATCTCGAGGACGCTGTCGGTTCCGACCGGGCGAGCAACCCGCAGCACGGAGCCCGTCGCGAGCAGCCGCGGCGACTCGACCTCGTACGCGTGGCCGAGCACCGTAACCTGATAGCGAAACCCCGCGGCGCCCGAGTTGCCGAGCAGCCGCTCGACGGTCGCGGTCACCCCAACGCGAGCGGCCGGCTCGCTCGGACGCGCCGAGTGGGGCTCGCGCCCTGCGGCTCGCGCCGCAGTCAGAGCCGGAACCGGTGCCAACTCCCCTTCGCGCAAGCGGTCACCTCCCCCGAAACTCCCCTCGAACTCCCCGGCCCAGCCGGCGCGCCCCACCGGCGGCCAGGCTGCCGCCCCCCGGTTTGACCGGGCCACACCGTCATCGTCGGCCCGGACGCCGCAGCGGTTCACGAGTTCGGGGGTCGCCCGGGTACTTCATTCCCCGAGAGGTCAGTGACGCGCGCGCGAGTCGGTCGGTCCTATCCCGAAACTTCGGCTCGATTTGTCAACGTGCGCGCCCGGACTTGGACACGGACGGCAGGTCCCTCAGGATCGGAGTCCGTTCGACCGAGAATGATGGGAGCTTTGTTTGCCGCCGTGGGTCGACTACGATTCGCGGGTCCACTTTGGCGTCGCGCGACCCGCGCAGCAGGGCTCGCCTCGAGCGACCATCTACGTTCTTGGTTCTTGCTCGTTCTCCGTCGACGGCTCCGGAATCGTCCGGACTAGCGCTCGAGGAAGGCTGGAGATTCGCATGCACCCGTTCCTCCGTTTCGGACGGATTTCGATGCTGTTGGTCGCATGGGCGACTCTCGGCCCGCGGACCAGCGACGCCGTCCCCCCCGGGTTCGCGATCGAGACGATTGCCATGGGGCTCGACCAACCGATCGCGCTCGCCTTCGCACCGGACGGACGGGTGTACGTGGCAGAGCGTACACGCGGCGCGGTGCGAGTGATCGTCGATGGACGACTGCAGGCCGAGCCCGTGCTCGAGGTCACGGTGAGCAGCTCCGGTGAGCGCGGTCTCTTGGGGCTCGCCTTGGATCCGAACTTCGCGCGAAACTCGTGGCTCTACGTGCTCTTCACGCGCACGCCGACGACGCAGCGCCTGGCCCGCTTTCGAGTCGTGAACGGCCGTGCAGTCGAGGAGTTGGTCCTCCGAGACGACATCCCTGCGAGCTCGATTCACAACGGCGGTACGATTCACTTCGGACCGGACGGTAAGCTCTACGTGACCATTGGCGACCTCGGGGATCCCGAACAGGCCCGCAAGGAGGGGTCGTGGCCCGGCAAGATCCACCGGTTGAACGCCGACGGCACGGTTCCCAACGACAACCCCTGGCCGGGTGAGACCGCGTACTGTCTGGGATGCCGTAACAGCTTCGGCTTCGATTTCGTGCCCGGGAAGATCCCGGTCGAGATCTTTGCCGCCGACAACGGCCCCTCGGAGGACGACGAACTCAACCGGATCCTTGCCGGCCGCGACTACGGGTGGCCCGTGTTCACCGGCGACGGGGGCGAGCGCGAGGTCGAGGGACGATCCCGATTCACGATGCCGCTCGTCTTCTGGACCCCGACCACGGCTCCGGTGGGCCTCGCCTTCTACCAAGGCGACAACTTCCCGTCCGACTACCGCGCGAACGTGTTCGTCACCGAGTACAACACGGGGCGGATCATTCGAGTGGCAACGCGCGGGACGCGCCACAACCTGTCGATCTTCCACGAGGGACAGGACGGCCCGCTCTACAGCGTGCGGGTCGCCCCCGACGGCACCCTATGGTTCTCGAGTCGCAGCTCGGTGTACCGGATCGTGTGCCTCGATCCTCCGACGCGTTTCGTCCGCGGGGACGTCGACGGTGTCGAGGGCATCACGCCCACGGACGCGCTCGTGCTGTTGGCCTACCTGAGCGCGCAGGGCCCGGCCCCCGAGTGCTTGGCAGCGGGAGACGCAAACGGCGATCAAAAAGTCAACCTGCTCGACGTGGCACTCCTCTTGCGCCACCTCTTCGGCATCGGGGCTGCACTGCCCCATCCGTTCCCCGAGTGCGGAACCGACCCCGAGGGCCTCTTGGACTGCCACGTTTTCCCGAACTGCCGCTGAGTCGTCGGGCTTAACGCGCCAGCAACGACCTCCGGGTGCGGTCCCGATCGACCCCGTTTCACGGACGGACGGACCGCGCTGCCAACGTCCGACTCGCCCCCGTTCGGCGCCGGCGTTGCGCCGACCGAAACTCGTCGGTGCCCCCTGCTCGGGGGTTGCTTACGCCGTCCGTTTCTGGTCCAATTCCCGCCTTTTCTCCGCTCCAACAATGCGTAGCGCGCCCGTTTCGGGGCGCGCGATGCGCGGGCTGAGGAGACCATGACGACCGACCGGCAGTCCATCCGTTCCCCGCGGGGTACTCGACTCACCTGCAAGTCTTGGCTCACCGAAGCTCCCTACCGAATGATCCAGAACAACCTCGACCCCGAGGTCGCCGAGGATCCAGACCGGCTCGTGGTGTACGGCGGTTCCGGCAAGGCCGCGCGCAACTGGGAATGCTTCGAGGCCATTCTCGCTACCCTCCGCTCGCTGACCGACGAAGAGACACTCTTGGTCCAAAGCGGCAAGCCCGTCGGCGTGATTCGCACCCACCGCGCTGCGCCACGGGTGCTGATCGCCAATTCGAACTTGGTGCCGGCGTGGGCGAACGACAACGAGTTCCGCCGCCTCGAGGCGCTGGGCCTCATCATGTATGGCCAGATGACGGCGGGTTCTTGGATCTACATCGGCACCCAGGGAATCCTTCAAGGCACCTACGAGACCTTCGTGGAGGCCGGTCGGCAGCACTTCGCTGGCGACCTCACCGGGCGTTGGATCCTCACGGCCGGGCTCGGTGGCATGGGAGGCGCGCAACCCCTTGCCGCGAAGATGGCTGGCGCGGTCAGCCTGAACGTCGAAGTCGATCCGGCGCGCATCGAGAAGCGCCTCGCGACCCGCTATCTCGACGAGCACTACGACGACTTGGACGCCGCGCTAGCCCGCGTGCGGGAGGCGTGTCGTGCGGGGACCGCGGTATCGATCGGGGTCCTCGGGAACGCCGCCGAGATCCTGCCCGAGCTGGTGCGGCGCAGAGTCGTGCCGGACATGGTGACGGACCAGACGAGCGCGCACGACGCTCTGCGAGGTTATGTTCCTCACGGGCTGCCGCTCGCGGCGGCGTACGCGCTCCGTGAGCGCGACCCCGACGACTACATCGCCCGCTCCATGGTGTCGATGGCGACTCACTGCCAAGCCATCCTCGACCTGCAGGCCGCTGGGGCCGTGGCTTTCGACTACGGCAACAACCTGCGGGGCCAGGCCAAGACCGCCGGCATCGCGAACGCGTTCGACTATCCCGGCTTCGTGCCGGCCTACGTTCGTCCGCTGTTCTGCGAAGGCAAGGGACCGTTTCGATGGGTAGCGTTGTCCGGCGATCCCCAGGACATCTACCGCACCGATCGAGCCGTGCTCGAGATGTTCCCCGACGACTCCGCGCTGTGCCGCTGGATCGAGATGGCGCAGCGGCAAGTCGCCTTTCAAGGACTGCCGGCCCGCATCTGTTGGCTGGGCTACGGTGAGCGCGCCCGGCTCGGGCTCCGGCTCAACGAGCTGGTCGCGAGCGGTGAGATCTCGGCGCCGATCGTGATCGGTCGCGACCACCTCGACTGCGGATCGGTCGCGTCTCCGAACCGCGAGACCGAAGCGATGCTCGACGGCTCGGACGCGATCGCGGACTGGCCCCTCCTGAACGCGCTCACGGCGACCGCGAGCGGCGCCACGTGGGTCTCGATCCACCATGGCGGCGGGGTGGGCATCGGCAACTCGATCCACGCCGGGCAAGTGATCGTGGCCGACGGCTCCAGGGACGCGGCCGAACGTCTTGCGCGAACACTGGACAACGACCCCGGAATGGGCGTCTTCCGGCACGTCGACGCCGGCTACGAACGCGCGCTGGCCCATGCGCGCAAGCATCGGCTGTGGATTCCAATGCAGGGGGGCCGCCCTTGATCGAGAAGGTAGAACTTCTGGTCGAGAACTGCGCTTGCCTCCTCTTCCCCAACCGGTCGGGGGAAGGGGAGGAGGTCCTGCGAAACGCCACCTTCGCGGTGGCCGACGGCCGGATCCGCGCTGTGGGCACCCGCGAAGAACTCGCCGGGCGCTACACGGCTCGTCGACGCATCGACGCCACGGGCAAGCTCGTGAGCCCGGGCTTCGTGGACTCCCACACCCACCTCGTGTTCGGCGGCAACCGAGCGGACGAGTACATGCTGCGCTGCCAAGGCGTCGCGTACGAGGAGATTGCGGCACGCGGCGGCGGCATTCGGGCGTCGGTGCGCCACACGCGCGCAGCCAGCGAGGATGAGCTATTCGCGCTAGCGCTTCCGAGGCTGCTGCGGATGGCACGCCATGGAACGACCACGGTAGAGATCAAGAGCGGCTACGGGCTGGACCTCGAGACCGAGCTGCGAATGTTACGGGTGATCCGTCGCCTGCGCTCGGCGACTCCCTTGCGGGTCGTCGCCACTTTCATGGGCGCTCACGAGGTCCCCGACGAGTTGCGTGGCGACCGCCAGGCCTACGTCGACCAGGTCTGCGACACGATGATTCCACGTGTGGCGGAGGAAGGCCTCGCCGAGTTCTGCGACGTGTTCTGCGAGGACCGCGTCTTCACTCCAGAGGAGTCCACGCGCATTCTCACGGCCGGCAAGCGCCATGGCTTGCGACCAAAGATCCACGCCGACGAACTCGCCGCCTCCGGAGGTTCGCGGGTCGCCGGCGACGTGGGCTGCATCAGCGCGGACCATCTCATGATGACCGACGACGCGGGCATCCACGCGCTGCAGGCCGGCGGTGTGGTCGCAACGATCCTCCCGGGCACGACCTTCTTCCTTCGCAAACCGCGCTACGCCCCAGCGCGCAAGTTCCTTGACGCCGGACTTCCGGTCGCCATTGCCACGGATCGCAACCCCGGTTCCTGCACCATCGAGAGCATGCAGTTCATCCTCGGCCTCTCCTGCTTGCAGCTCGGCCTGACCCCGATCGAGGCATTTCGCGCCGCCACCGAGAACGGTGCCCGAGCACTGGGCCTCGCCGCCACGGTCGGATCACTGGCCCCCGGCGCTGCTGCAGATTTCGTCATCTGGGAGGCCGCCGAGCCTTCTCAGATCGCCTACGAGTTCGCCAATGACCTGCCGCGCACGGTTTTCGTCGCCGGCGAGGAGCTGAGCCCCAAGGAGTACAGTTAGATGTCGGATCTCGTCAATCGCTTGAAGTCTGCCCTTCAGGAACGTCGGTGGGAAGACTACGAAGAGGCTTGGCTCGATGCCATCGAAGGCAATCGGTGCAACCTCTCGGAGTACATCTCCGCAGCTCGCATGACCCTCGACGCTCAAGAGGGGGAACGCGCCGGAACCATGCTGTCGCTGCTGACACCGCAGGCAGCGCAGATGCCGCTCGATCAGCAAGAGCGCCTCTACGAGATGTTGTGCGCCTGTCAGCCCAAGGACCGCGAACACCGTAAGAACCTTCTCGCTGTCTACGAGGCCAAGTATTCCACTCGTGCCGGCTACGAGGTCTACCTCCGGGCCGCGAACGTCAAACGCTCGACCGAGCCGACGACAGCGATCCAACAGTTCAAGAACATGATCCTCTTCACGCCGGGCAGCTTCGTCTTCCACCGGTCAGGTTGGGGAGTTGGTGAAATCAAGGAAGTCCGGCAGCTCGAGGCCACGGCGATCATCGACTTCGAAGGCAAAGCAGGCCATCGGGTCAGCGTGTCCGCGATCCCCGACATCTGCCAGATCCTGGAACCGAACGACCATCGAGTCTTGGCTTGGCGGGATCCGGCCCGACTGCGGCAGATCGCTGAAGAAAACCCGGTTTCACTGGTCAAGACCATGCTTCGGAACTCGGATCGCCCGGTACCCACTTCGCGGATTCGCGACGCGTTGACCGCGGCCGCGGTACCCACCAAGGACTGGGCGAAGTGGTGGACCCGGTGCAAGAACCTGCTCAAGCTGGATCCCGAAGTTGGCGTGGCGGGAGACAAGGCCGCCGAGTACTTCATCCGCGAAGGCAAGACCGACCCGATCGATGAACTCGCGTTGCGGCTCAAGGGCACCGACATGAAGGCGCGGCTGAAGCTGCTGCGGGAGGCGACGGGCGACTTCCCGCCCGAGGAGCACCCCAAGCTGCACCCGTTCTTCGTGCGCCTCAACGAGGGCCTGAAGCACCGCGATGGCGAACCACCACTCCTGCTCGAAGCACTGCTCTTCTTGCACCGACATGGATTCCAGGCGGAAGAGCTTCCTTCGGTCTCGGCACTCCTCGAGGAGTCCGGGCACCCGGGAGACCTGATCAACGGTCTCTCTCGGTTCGAAGACCAGAAGGAAATCATCGACCTGCTGCGCGAGCAGGGCGGCGAGGGTTGGGACAAGCTCCACATCGAGCTGCTCCTGGGCTCGGACGACACGCCGCGGGAGTATCTGCTGTCGCTCCTGCCCGACGAGGTGCGGGTGCATGAAGTGGACGCGCTTGCGCGCGAGGTGAACAGCCTTCCCAAACGGGCGCCGCTCTTCTTCCTCTGGATCACGCAACTCATCAGCCGCGGCGAGTTCGACCTCATTCCGAGCCTGAAGGGCATGTCGGCTCCCGACTTCTTCTTGCGCTCGGTCTTGCTCCTCGACGACGTGGCAGCGCGAGCGCAGCATCAGCCCTCGGTCGAACTCGATCTCATCCTGCGGCGGTTCCGGCAACGCGTCAGCAACCGCCCGTACACGCTCATGCACCGAGCGACGGCCCACGCAACGTCCCGCATGCTGCGCGAGATCTATCACCAAGTAGAAATGTGCCGCGGCTTCTCGGACACCATCCGCAAGCACATGCTCGCCGCGATCCTGCGCCGACAACCGGAGCTACTCAGCTCCCAACGCAAGGCTACCGCGGCGATCGACGACTCGGTGGTCTACGCCACGCCGGAGGCCGTGATCCGCAAGCGCAAAGAGCTCGAGTACCTGCGCAACGAGAAGCTGCCCGAGATCTTCAAGATGATTGGCGACGCGGCGGCGATGGGAGACCTCAGCGAGAACTACGAGTTCACGTCGGCGATCGAGGAGCGCGAGAACTGCAACCGCCGCATCATGGAACTCCAGAAGCAACTCGACCGGGTCGTGCCGATCAACGTGAACGAGGCGGCGACCGACCACGTGTCGCTGGGCTCGCGTGCGGAGCTGACCAACCTCGGCACGGGCGAACCCGAGGTTTACTCGCTGCTGGGCCCGTGGGATGGTGATCCCGAGCATGGCGTCGTTTCCTACCAGTCGCCGTTGGGACTGGCGCTCATGGATCGAGCCGCGGGCGATGAGTTCGAGGTCGAACTCCCCACCGGAAACGCGCGCTACCGCGTCGAGTCGATCGGCATTCACACCCCGAACGCAACGTTGGACGGTCAGTAGCGGGCACCGGCGGCACGACTCAGGCCGTCGCGTCGTCGCCGGCGGTTGGCAAGGGTTCTTCGTCGGTCGCGACCCCCATGATCTCGCGCAACGGGATGGTGGCATACGACCCCGGGGGAAGGGCGAACGAGACCACGAGGTGGGTCTCTTCGCCCTCTCGCTCCTCGACCACCTCGACTTCGTCGAGGGGCACTCGATACGGACGCCGGGAGCCGTCGAGATGAATCCCCTTCACGTGGGACAAGAACGAGCCGGGTCGTAGCTTCTCGGCGGCGAGCACGGCCTGCTCGAGATCGCCCTCGCGTCCACGGGGCACGATCATCTTGCGGCCGAAGATGGGGCCGGAAGGACTGAGTTCACCGGCGCGCGCACGCCGCCTGGCGTCGTCGAGGTCATCGCCGCCGTCCCCCACCCCGAAACAGGCCCCCTTCGCGTGCAAGAAGGCAAGATCGCCCGGCCAGATCGTGCCGTGCGCATCGGCGGCCCACTCGAGACGCTCGCGGAGGCACCAATTGAAGAGAAACGACTGGTAGGCCGAGTAGAACATGCGCTTGAGTTCGCGCGGTATCCGGCGCACGGCAACCCGAAAGCTCCCCTCTCGGCGGCGCAGCCCATGCAAGATCCCGGCCTCGGCAGGACGCCCCGGCGGCAACTCCGCGAGCGCCCCCTCATAGTCGCCATCGTGGTACCGTGCACGAAAGGTCTCGGTCTCGGCACCGGGACGCGGCGCGAGCAAGTGATCGGCGACGGCCTGCGGGTTCCGGTGGAGCATCGCGCAGCCGACTTCGTAGTTGTCGCCGAAGCGACCAAACCGCTGTGGCCCGTAGAAGTTCGGCACCCCGACCTCATGGAGTCGGGCGAGAATGGCACGGGCGCGAGCCAGCGCGTCGGCTTGCACCCCACGAATGCGAATGCGAAACCGATTGCCTCGCAGGTGCCCCGTGCGCAGCTTGTTCTGGTGGTAGGTGACGTCCGCAATGTGCAGCCACGACGTTTCGAGCGGCCACACTCGGTCTTTGTGCACGCCCATCAACGAGAAGGTCTGGCGCGCCACGGCACGGCGATCCTTGAACCCAGCGAAACCGACGTCGATCGACTTCAGCCCGAGCGAGCGTGCGAAGTACTCCGCGACTTCGAGCGTCGTGCGGTTGGTCTTGACGACGGTGACGTAGCAATGCTCCCCTCGACCGCAGAACGGGTAGAGCGGGATCTCCGTCACCTCGAAGTCTTCCGCGAACACCCGGATCTTCCCGCCCACCGGTTCGACGTCCACGACCGAGCGCGGGTAGTCGACCGGGGATGGGCGACTGAAGTGCAGCGGATACCCGGTGGCCGAAGCTTCGTCGGAGGCGAGTTCGGCGCCGCCGGTCGGACTCGGCGTCCCACCGCTCGGAAGCGGTGGGTCGGCGGGTCGCTCAGGCTGCGCTCGCTGATCGGTGCCCTCGGTCTCCATGCCGGGAGTTTAGTCCGAAATGCCTCGCGAGTGGGAGTCTTGGAGCGCAGATTTCAGCGCCCTCGAGAGGCTGCGCCGTCGAAGCGACGAAGCTCGGCGTGTGGCTCGATGCCTGCCCTGAGCGGTCAGCGAACCCGCGCATAGTTGCGGGAGATCGCGTCGTAGTGATCCGGGCTGAGAGACAACGTCGCACCGTCGTCTCCAACGGTGATGACCTCGACCTCGCCGTGCGCGAGATGAATGAGCCACAGCGCTTCGGTGGAGAAGATCGTCTGGCCTCGGCTCACGGTGAAAGTCGTCGAGCTGACCCGCGCACCGTCGTCGCCATGCTGGTCCAACGTGTTGTCGCGGCCAATCACGATGAAGCCGGCAACGCGATCCCCTGCGCCGGTGCCGGCCAGGCCACCGCTCGACCCAACGTAGTACCAGCGTCCCAGGAACTCCGCCGGCAACGAGGGCGTTGCGGCTGGCGTCTGCGTTGGCGTTGGGGTCGGTGCGGCCGGGTGGCATGCCGCGAGGAAAACGACCAGCACCCCCATGAAACCGAGTGCCGATGGACGCCGAATACGGTTGCACGTCGACATGGGTGTGACTCCTGTGCCGGGCTGTCGCCGAGCGCGCCCAGGGGTGCGGTCGGCGGAAGATTCGCCGCGATTGCAGGGTGCGAGTAGCCACCTTCGGCCAAGGAGCGAACTCGTCGTCCAGTCGCATCGCAAGCCGTTCGCGGCCGGACACTTGTTAGAACATCCGACAGAACTCGTTCGCAAGAATGGAAACGACTCCGATCGAGCACCCGCATCGTCGGCAGGACAGGTCCTCAGAAAAAGTGCGAAACCTCAACTTGCGCGGTCTGTTTCTGCTGAGAACATTCGCTAGGGCCGAGTCCGTCGCACTCACGGGCCATCGCACTCACGGGCAAATCCATTTCGCGCTTGGCGCAGTACAAGCCGAGGGCGAGCGTTCTGGGGTGAAGTCGTTGCGGCCTCGCCGGGCTCGGAGGTGATGGTCGAAGCGGGTCGAGGACGTCGCCGGTCGGCAGATTTGGCCGGACGCCCTCGGTGCACTTGTGCCGAGGTTTCGAGAGCGAATGCGGGGGGAGTCTGAGTGACGACCGAGGTCAGGGCCGCGACCCGCGCGAACGACAGCCGGCGCCACTACACGAGCGAGCGCCGCGCTCGACGACACCGGCTCATCGCCTGGCTTGGGCTGCTTTTGGTCATGGTCTGCGGGCCAGCGACCGGAGCCGCTCAATGCGTTCCCGCGGACGGCAGTGCGGCCGGGGGCCCGGGGCCTGACGTGATCGTCGGCGAAGTCTATGGCCCAGTGAACAGCTATGGGTCGGCCAACGGCTACTACGCGTACTCCGCCGGCACGATCTCCTGCAACATTGGCACCGAGGAACTGAACTGGATCGCCTTCGACGAGCGTCATCCGGTGATCGGACAGAACCTGTACCGCTTTCGCGACGGGCGCTTCGAGCAAATCGGCCAGAGCTGGCTGAAACAGGGATTCACAGCGCTGCAGCAGGATGCTTGCGGCTGCGGCTGCATCTCGAGCGGAACGGGAACGCGCTTGGGGATCGGCTGCTCGGACCCGTACTCCGCGGACTTGAACGGTGCCCAGTCGCCCGCAGCACTGAGTTCGCGGCTCGAGGTCACGGCTCCCCACAGCGGCACGTTCGTGTACCCTCCCGCGCTACAGCCGCCGGTGACCGATCTGACCGGGCGCCGCTTGCGGGTCCACGGGTCCGACATCGATCCGACTGCGAACGTCGGCGCGCAGTACTTCCTCGAGGCGCAGTACCTAACCCCGGACGACGCGAACGCCGGCAACGCCTACAACAACACTTCGTTTCGCCGTGTCTCGTTTGGCGCGAATCCGGTGACCTACCCGATGCTCTTCGCCGGCCCCACGCAGCGACAGCGTGCTGCGATCGAAGCGTGGCGCGAACTCGACCCGGCGGTCGAGTTGGTCGACTTGTTCACGGGTGAGCTGCCCTACCCCGGCAGGCTGATTGTCGGCTGCAACGTCATTGACGAAGGAACGGGCACGTTCCGCTACGAGTATGCGGTGTACAATCAGAACTCCAGCCGTGCCGTGGCTTCGTTCTCGATACCCGTTGCGCCGACAGCACTCCTCGACGGGCTCGGCTTCCACGACGTCGATTATCACAGCGGCGACTTGACGAGCGGTACCGACTGGAACCAGGAATGGAGCAGCGGGGTCGCGATGTGGTCCACCGAGACCGAATCGCAGAACCCGAACGCGAACGCGCTGCGCTGGGGCACGACCTACAACTTCTGGTTCCGCGCCGCGACGTCGCCGGTGACCATCGACGCGACGATCGGCTACTTCAAGAACTCTCCGTTCGACGCCAACCAAACGCAGACCTTCTCGATTCGCGGGCCTGGGACCGTCGTCGTGCCCCAGGTCCATGGGCTGCTGTGCGCCAACTCGATCGACGGTATCGTGATCCAGTGGTCGGCAGAGAACCTGTACGATCAAGTTCGATTGCTGCGCGACGACCAACCGCTCGCGCTCCTCAGCGGCCAGGCGTCGACCTATCTCGACTCGACGGTCACCGCGGGACTGCACCGCTACGCGGCGATCGGCGTCATCGGCTCGAGCTACTCGAGCGCGACGAGCTGCACGATACAAGTGCCGCAACCCGGTGTGCCCCGCTTCGAGCTGTCGGCAGCCGCCGTCGTGGCCGACTACTACGGACCCACCGGGTTGGGTACCTTCGACTTGCCCGTCGTCGTGCGCGAGGACGACGGCAACGCGGGCTATCCGCACGCCACCTCGGGTCTCTCGCTGGCGCTCGCGAACGACCCCACCTTGCTGAACCCGACCGCATTGACCCTGGGCCCGTTACTGCAAGCACTCAACTCGGGGAGCGGACCGGCGTTCGTCATGCCGTCCCTCGCGCCCGGCGAGGTCTCCCTCGCCATGAGCTTCTCGGTGTCGCCGTCCGAGTTCCTGACCGCGACTTCGGAGGTCGAGGTGGTGCGAGTGCGGTACGAGACGCTACCGGCCCACCTCGCGGATCCGAGCGCCGGCGCGACAACCGTGGTCTCCTTCCGCGACGAGGAACCCGGTCCGGGATCGGTGACCAACGTCGTCCTGATCGGGTTGCAAGGCACGCCGGTTACCCCCGCCGTGAACGACGCGATCGTTTCATTACGCCCCGCAATCGGTGGCTTCCGCCGGGGCGACTGCAACGGCGACGGCCACGTGGATATCGGCGATCCGATCTACCTCTTGGCGGCACTGTTCCCGGCGGGCGCACCGGTCGCGCTCCTTTGCGCCGACGCCTGCGACGGCAATGACGACGAGTTGGTGGACATCGGCGATCCCATTCGATTGCTCGGATCCCTGTTCGGATCCCCGGCGATTCCCCTGCCCGCGCCGCTCGTCGTGTGTGGCCTCGACCCGGGCAGCGTCCTCGCCACCTTGGATTGCGCGCGCTACCCGCCCTGTCCGTGACCGAGACCATGTAAGGACGCCACAATTGTCAGAAAGGGAACTGGATTCGGGTCTTGCGAACGGTATGATCTCGCGTCTGGAATCGACCAAAACCGTGCCGCGAAACTCCGCAAACACTTGCGATCTTGCTTTCGTATCCGGTTACTTCATGAATGCTCGTTTTCACAATCGGTGATTCTCGAGGCTCTCGAAGAGGCTTGGGGCCCGCGCTCGGCTTGGCGCGGGCTCATTGGGTTGGGCCGCAGGCAGATGGGGTGAGCCTGGGGTGCCTTTGGGTTTGGGAAAGGATCGAAGAGAATGAAACAGTGTTTGGTTTGGCTCGGACTGGCATTCCTGTGTACCACGCCGGTCGCCGCGCAATGCAACCCTGGCAACGGAATCGGGGGCACCGGCCCCGACGTGGTCGTGGGCGAGTTGACCTCACCCAACAACTATGGTTCCGCCGGGGGCGTGTTCGCGTACTCGATCGGAACGACCTCGTGCAACATCGGCACCACGCCGCTCTTGTGGATCAGCGGTGGCAACCAGCACCCGGTGATCGGACAAGTTGCTTACCGCATCCTCAACGGCCGCTTCGAGCAGATCGGCAACAGCTGGCTGAAGCAGGGTTTCACGGCACTCCAGGGCAACACTTGTGAGAACGACGGAACGCCGTCGTGCAACTGCGCCCCGAACCCGAATGGCGCGGCCCTCGGCGTCGGCTGCTCCGACCCCTACAGCGCCGGACTGAACGGCAGCCAAGGTTTCGGCGCCTTGAGCGCACGATCGGAAGTACGAGCGGCCCACCGTGGTTACTACACGCCGGTCACGCTGCAGCCGTCCATCGCGGACGTCACCTCGCGCCGGTTGCGCATCACCTCCGCGGATCTGAACACCGGCGGCATCTATGTCGTCGAAGGGCAGTACGTCACGGCGGACGACGCGTTGAACGGCAATGGCCACAACAGCACGTCGTACCGGCTGTGCACTTTCGGGGCCACCGGCAACCGCAACTTGAGCTACAGCGGCGGCACGGTTCGCCAGCTGCCCGCGATCACCGTTTGGGGCAACAACGGCGCAACCTTGCAGGACGTGTTCACGGGTGAGAACCCGCAGGGACGACTGATCACCGGCTACAACGTCGTCGACAACGGGAACGGCACCTGGACCTACAACTACTCGATCTACAACTTGAACTCGACCCGCGGGGTCAGCTCGTTCGAGGTTCCGCTCCCGACTGGAGTGACGCTGAGCGACATCGGTTTCCGCGACGCGGAGTATCACAGCGGTGACACGATCAACGGCACCGATTGGAACGTCACGCAGGCCGCGGGCTCGATCACTTGGGACATGGTGCCGGTCGGCGGCAACGTCGAGCTCCACAACTTCATCCGCTGGGGCAGCGCCTACAGCTTCTGGTTCACGGCCAACGCCGCGCCAGCCGCTGTGGTCGCCAGCTTCGACCTGTACTTGACGTCTGACCCGCAGAACGGCACCGCCTTCCCGGCGCCGAACTTCCGGACCGTGACCGTCATGGGTCCGAGTGGGACGTTCGTCGCGCCGCCTGCCAACTTGAGCTGCAACGTTTCGGGCTTCAACGCCAACCTCAATTGGACCAACGGCGAGCCCTACACCGCGATCGAAATCACTCGCGGAGGCGTGGTGATCGCTACCCTCGGCGGTGGTGCAACCAGCTTCACCGATCCTGGCCTCGCGCCCGGCTCGTACAGCTACGGCGTTTCCGGGGTCACCCTCGCTGGACAGTCGGTCCAAGCGACCTGCGGAGTGACCGTCGTGGTCCCCCCGGTCGCGGGCTTGATCTGTAACGGCAGCGTCACGAGCACGGCCTTGTCTTGGGTCAACGGCACGACCTACACGTCGATCGACATTCGTCGCGACGGTTTCACGATTACGACGCTCCCTGGCACGAGCACGTCTTTCACCGATACCGGCGTAGCCGCTGGCGCTCACACCTACGCGGTGATTGGCCGGGTCGGCGCGAGCAGTGCCGCGGCCGCGCTCTGCAACGTGACCGTGCTGCCGACGCCAAGCCTCGATTTCGACGTCTTCGCGGAGAACGTGACGACCAGCTACAACCAAGCGAGCGGTATCGGCAACTTCGACGTCTCGGTGATGCTCATCGAGAACGCAGGGAGCCCGAACTTCCCGAATGAAGTGGCTGGCTTCTCGGTGGCCCTGGGCAACGACTCGTCGGTCCTGAACCCCACGGCCTTCGATCTGGGGGCCCCGATCCTCGCGATGAATGGCGGCGCTGGGCCGTCCTTCCACCAGGCCTCGGTTGCCACCAACGGGGTGACCTTGGGGGTCGTGTTCGACTTCATGGGCATGGCCGTTCTGAGCGCCAGTGCGCTGCAGGAGCTGGGCGTGGTGTCGTACGATACCAACCCCGCAACGCTCGCGGGCAACGCGGTCGGCGCGCTGACGACTCTCGACTTCGTCGACTTCACCCTCGGCCAGTCGGTCGAGAACGTGGTCGTGGTCGGCGTCGATGCGATCCACCCGAGCTTCAACAGCGGCGTGGTCAGCCTGCAGCCAATGGCCGGCGGTGCTTTCCGGCGTG
This sequence comes from Planctomycetota bacterium, assembly GCA_050246115.1. Lineage (GTDB taxonomy): Bacteria > Planctomycetota > UBA8108 > UBA1146 > JAJFFE01 > JBFWWP01. Next base: position 17,451 of record JBFWWP010000016.1, on the reverse strand, counting down.
GCGATTGCAACGTCGACGGCACGACCAACATTGCCGACGCGGTGTTCTTGCTGAGCTTCCTGTTCCCGGTGGGCCCGGCTCCGACGCTGGGGTGCCAGTCCGCCTGCGACGCGAACGACGACGGACAGCTCAACATCGCCGACGCTGTTCGCGTCCTGGATGCGCTGTTCGGAGTCCCCGCGAGCCCGTTGCCAGCACCGATTGGCGCGTGCGGCGTGGATCCGACGCCGGACGCGCTGACCTGCGACAACTACATGGGCTGCTAGGCCAAGGTCCGTTGGCTGCCGGCCTGACCGGCAGCCTTTGCTTGGCGCCCGCCGCCCTCGTCGAACCGGGAAGCTCCACAAGGGGGCTTCCCGGTTCTTGTTTTTTGACGCACGCGCTCGTGATTCTGGGGCCAGCGCGTCCCGTGCTGGCTTCTGCTCCCAAGACAGCACCCCGCCTCTTGTCCTCCTCGGAGCGTTCTCCTAGGATCGTCGTCGGGGTCGGCGCGGCACCCCCGAGTTCGTCCGAACCCCACGTTCCGCCAGGAGTTGGACGAAACCAGCGAGGACGTCTCTCGCGCTGGGTGCCCGCTGGTCGATTCCCCTGTGGGCCCGTCGGGCCAGGTTTCGCGATCGCAGCCGAGAAGGAGCTCGAGATGCCCGTGCCGAGAGCCGTTCGCTCCCCAATCCCGTTCCTCCCCGTGCTACTCGCGCTGGTCGTTGGCTGCGCGTCGTACGACGGCGCCCCGCTCGCGCCGAGATCCGCCAGTGAGTTCCCGAACCGCGAACAGCAGAAGCAGTTCTTCCTGGCCGCCGAGATCCCCGCCGAGGCGGTCGATGTCGAGCACACCTTCGGGCGCGACCTGCGAGAGTTCGGCATTCTGCCGATCTTGGTCTACGTCCAGAACCGCTCGGCTGACGACTTCGAGGTCCGGAAGTTCTCGTTCCGAGTGCCGGGCGTGGGTGAATTCGTTCAGGTCACTCCCCAACAGGCCGCGGAGGCCGCGCGCTTCTCGCAGTGGCGGTCGGCAATCTGGTACCTCTTCGCGATCTTCCCCGGATTCGTGGCGTCAGCGCAGGTGGCCGGGGCAAACGAAGACATGGAAGCCGACTTCCGGAGCAAGCAGATCGAACCGCGGATCCTCGAGAGCGGCGAGACCAAGTCGGTGCCGGGAGTATTGTTCTTCGCTCCGCCGGCCGGCCGCTCGCTCGCGGACATCGATCCGAAGCAGGGCCTCCTGGTCGTCGAGCTGACCCGCATCCCGCCGGACACGGGGGAGACGCGAGCCCCCAGCGAGGACATCGAAGCCACGTTCGTGTTCTCCCGACGTTAGGAGTCGCCCAAGAATAACTTTGACATCTTGCCGTCGATTTGGGTCAGATTCGGCCGATCCGGAAAGCTCGGAACCGGAGGCGTAGCCTTAGTTCCGGTTAGGATTTCGAGGTTTTCGGATCGGTCGAAGATGGCCCGAAGCGACGAGCAAGAGGGTGAAGTTATTCTTGGGCGACTCCTTAGGTCCGTTCCGCGTCCCCTGGAACCCGTCCACCGAGCAGAGATTGGAGCCGACCCGATGCCTCACTGCTTCTCCCGCTTCGCTGCCTTCGCCTGGATCATCGCCATCGTCGCTCCCGTCGGCTGCGCTTCGGTGGACCACGACTTCCAGCACTCGATCCAGCAGAGCCACGCTCTGTTCGACGCGGGCAACTACGAAGACGCGCTTGCCGGCTACGAAACCGTCGTGGCCAAGCTCCGCAAAGACGAGGAACGTGGAGAGCGGCCTCTCATCGAGGTTCGGCTCGGCGAGTGCCATCTGAAGCAGGGGAATGCCGAGGCCGCGCGTCAACAGTTCGAACTCGTCGATCAGCAGGTGGGTGCGCAGCAGTACGAGTTGTCCACGGCCCAGGCCATCACCAAGAGCCTCGGCCAGGCCGAGGCCTTCTGTGAACTCGGCCGGCGGGCCGACCCCATGCTCGAGAAGGACAGTCCGCTCAGCCAGCGAGAACGGGATCAGCGACGCGAACTAGCTCGGGCCCACTTCGAAGCCGCCCTGGGGCCGTTCTCTGCAGCGCGCGCCCTGCGCAACGACACCGTGGCGACGATCGGCTTGGCGTACTCGTGGCTCCGCATCGGCCTTCTCAACGACAGCACGTCGGCCAAGCGCACGGCGCGCGAGCTCGTCGACCAGGTTGCCCAACAGCAGGACCAAGGGGATCCGCTCTTGCCGTTCTGCCAAGCGTTACTCGAGATCGAAGTTCGCGGCGGGCGGCGCCTCACCCCCACTGCTTACGAGCACCTCCGCGACGCGATCACGCTCGATCGCCAGCACGGGGCGTTCGACTTCCACGAGCTCTATCGCGACGTCTTCGCGCGAGTCCGACAGTACCCGACGCCAGCACAACTCGACGGACTGAGCCCCGAGGAGCGGCAGGTCGCACAGTCCCTGATCGAGGATCTACGGCAGTACCTCTTGTGTGGTAGCGTTCCGAACCCGAACTGGACGGCGTGGACCCAACTCCGGAGTCAGCTCACGGCGTACTTCGAACGCTACGACGAATGGGTGCGACGCGAACGCGACCTCGAGGACCGCATCGAGCAGGCCTCCCGCCTGGTCTACGAGCAGGGCAAGGACGGTTATCTCGACGCCCTCGCGCAAGGCCTCGAACTTCTCGAGGCGAAGCCAGCCCCGGACTCGCGTCAACTGGAACGCTACCGCGCGACGCGACGCGACGTGCAAGAGCTGTACGTCGAGGCGCTGGTGCGCCGTGCGCGACTGCAAATCGCCAACCGCTTCTGGACCGAAGCCAAGAAGAATCTCACACGCGCCTTGAACTTCAGTGACCGCGAGTTCGTGTCCAACCATCAAACCTATATCCAAGAGTGCCAAGAGAAGCTCGGGCTGATCGCCGAGCATGAGAAGTTTGCGAACGTGCGGGGTGCGGTCCTCGACAAACTGTCGCAGGCCGGAAAGGAAGCCGCCGTCGCCGAACTCGACCGCGCCGTTCACACCCTCGACCAGGTGATGCTCACCCAAGAACTCGAAGCCCTCCGCAACACCATCTCGAAAGAGCAAGACCTGCAGCGTTTCCATCAACTCATGGAGGACGCCATTGCGGCGCGCGCCGCGTCGAAGCTGGAGAACGCCGCGCTGAAGTTCGGTGAGGCCGCCGCACTGTGTCGCGCAGCGGGCCTCGTCGAGGAGGCATCGCGAGCGGTCCGCGAGCAAGCGCAAGCGCACTACGAGAGCAACAGTCCGCGTCCGGCGATCGCCGTCCTCAGTACCATCGAGCTATCGCGCCCGCAGGACAAAGTGCTCGAAGGACTGTGTCACTACAAGAACGAGGACTTCGCCAAGGCTGGCGAAGCCTTCGCCACCGCCGGCCTGGAGGCGGTCAAGGCGTGGTCAGGGTCAGACCCCGCTCTGAAGTTCGCGGGCACGAGCCTGCTGCGCGCGGGTCAGTTGTCGCGTGCACAGCAGTTCCTCGAAGCAGCGCTCGCGGAGTACGACCAGCCCGAGATCCAGGAGGCGCTCGTGACCTGCTACCGGCGCCGCCTCGAAGTCGCCGACATCGTGGAGTCGGAAGAAAGGACTCTGCGCGAGAAACTGCTGGCGGTGGATCCGGACGATTGGGAGTCCGTGCGCCGGCTCGCGTTCCTGCTCTATGCTCGCGGTCCGAACGACGAAGCTGCCTATCGGCGGGCCTATGAGCTCCTGTGCCGCTATACCGGCAGTCGCTCCGCCGCGCCGCTCGACCTGAAGGAATCGAAGACCTTCGCGAAACTCGTCGCTGCCTACGCCGATTTCGCTCCGCTACGGGTCGACGAAGAGTGGCGTTACCGCACTCCCTCGGCGCGTTCGTTTCGGCACCGCGTCGTAGCCCAGGATGGCGACAACTACGACGTGGAGCTACTGAGCGACAGCTCTCCGGAGGTCCAAGAGTGGCTCAAACTGGCGCAGAACAAAGAGCTTCGCCGGCGGCGCCCGGCGCAGGACACGTCAGACTTCCTCCCTATCGGGCTGCGAACGCCCGAGCAAGATCCGCTCCCCCGCCAAGTGAAACGGGATCGCTACGGCACGCTGACCGCTGAAGTCGTGGCCATCGGCGAAACCACGACGGCCGCGGGACTCCCGTTCGAGAACTGCTTGCGCGTGCGCACCTACCGCACGCCACTGGGCGAGACCGAGAACCGCACCGCGTGGCAGGAGGAGTACTACCTCGCCCCAGGGATCGGCGTCGTCCGTTACGCCAACCAGCTCACCGGCGAGAGCTACGAACTCGACGGATCGACCCTCTTGGAACGCGGTACGTGAGCGCGTAGTGCATGACGCGGGGATGGAGAAACGCGCCGCGCCACGAGGCCGGAGACGGTCGACCTCGCGGAGTCGGCCCCGAGCGAGCTTGCGGAAGATCCGTCGACGGCAGCGGACCTCGCGCGTTGCATGGAGCCGATGCTGGAACGGCTCGACCGCGAAGACCGGATCGTGCTGCAACGTGTCGACATGCTCGGCGAGTCTCAGGCTGAGATCGCCCGTGAGCTCGGCATGTCGATGTCGGGGCTGAAGTCGCGCGTCCAGCGCGCACGGCAGCGATTGCGGGCGCAGCTCGAAGACTGCTGCGCGGTCGAGCGCGACCGCAGCGGCCGGCCAGTGGACTACCGACGCCGGCCCGATCGCCCGAGCCCCTGCGACGGGTGTTGTTGATCGAGTTGGAGCACCATGCAATTCCGAAGTTGACGCGTAAGGCCCAGAGGAGGCCTTCCCGGCCGTTCGAGCTTCACGCGTCCCGTTGCTCTGGCGGATCAACCACCGATCGCCGCATCCCGCCGCCTTGAAGAAGCTTCGATCGGCACTCACAGCCTGGGAGCAACAGCGCCATGCGAATCGCATCACCACTTCATTGGATGCTTCTGATTGGACTGCCCGCTTCCCTCGAACCTCTCAGCCGCTAGCTCCTTGACTGTCCCGTGGATGCAAAGAGTCCACGCTTGTCCCACCGAATCCATGAGTCTCGCCGCAACTGGACCTTGCAGTGGACGCCCAACCCCATCACGGGGTCCGCAGCGGCATTCCCACGAAGAAGGGATCGGCTGCAGCAGGCTACGCGCCTCCGTCTCGGAGACCGGGGGCGGGTCGGTGTCGATCTCGACTCGAATCCTCACGACCTGGTTCACCGGGATCGTCCGCGTCAGGTCTGGGATCGACCCCGGTTGGCAGGATGTCCCGGCGGTGCGCCAGCGACGTGTGTACCCCATCCCGGAAGCGTCTGGTCAAAGGCCTGTACGCCTTGCGCCGCCGCATCCCGGAACAGCCACCGAAGGTCTGTCTCAGCAGCCGCCAGTCGACTCCAGGCAATCCAGAGGATCGGCGGTGCCATCGTCTCCGCAGGCCGAACTCGGGGCCGGGAACGCCGGGCCGTTCAGCAGCACGTGCTGAAACACGAACAGTGGGTCCGCGACGTCGACCTGACCGTCGTCGTTCGCATCGGCTGCGTCCGAACAGGGCGATTCCGGCCCATTGTGGAACAGTTGCAGAAGCAGCCAGATCCCGTCACCGATGTCCCGGGTACCGTCCCCGTTGGCATCGCCGCGGCGAAACAAGGATGCGGTGTACGGGAATGCGCCCATGTCCGTGATCGATCCGTCGGCATCGAACGCGCTTCTTGGATCGCCGGCGTCGATGCAAGGCGAAGCGGCTGTCAGTCGGAAGTCACCGCCCGCTGGATCCACGAACAGGGGATCCAGGTCGATGTTGCCGGTCCCAGGCCACCCGCCGGCAATGTTCGAGTAGGTGACGTCCACGACCCCGTCCGCGTTCGAGATCGATGTCTGGGTAGAGTTGCCCCAGAGCACGGAGTTGGTGCAGTCCAACGTTGTCTGGTTCTGGGCGAAGACCACTCGACTCCCGGTGTTGTCGGCGAAAGTGCAGTGGTTCAAGCTCACGTCGTTCACGTTGATGGAATTCACGATGCAAGAAGTGAGGGGCGAGGAGTTGCCGGAGAACAAGCAACGATCGAAGAGAACGCTCGCAAAATCCAGGGCCACCGCGGTCCCGGTGTTGTCCCTGAACTCGCAATCCAGAAACTCGGCGCTCGCAGAGAACGCTACGACAGCGGATCCAATGGAGCCCAAGTTCTCCGCGAAGAGGCAGCGCTCGATGATTGCGCTCACAACACCGGGCGGAATGAACCCGAAGTAGAGGTTGCCCAGAAAGAGGCCCGTTCCGGACCCTGGGTTCAACGAGACGTTTCCGCGAAACGTGCAGTCCGTGAGGTGAACGGTTGCCGTGGCCAGCACGGCGCCCGCCGCATCTGCGGCGGAGACATTGTCGAGGAATGAGCAGTTCACCAGCTCGGTAGCGCCGACCCCTATCACGAAGAGCGCTCCAATGTTGGTGCCGGCACCGTTGGACTGCAGCACGACATCCTGCATCCGGAGGGTGCCTTGCACGTCCGCGAAGTAGGCGCCGTTGCCGAGGCCGCCGGTGACGGCGTTGGCAATGATCCGGCAGTCGCGCAGCGTGGGTGAAGCACCGGTTCCTACCACGGCTCCTCCGTGCGGCTGCCCCATGTTGCCCAACGGGTCGGGAACCAGCGACCCGGTACCCCCTGTCAGCGTGAATCCTTCCAGAACGCTGTCTGCGCCCTCGCCGTTCAAGAATCGGACCACGCTGCGGAAGTTCGGTCCGGCGGTCTGCGCGGAGCCGTCGATGGTCGTTTGTTCTGGACCGGAAGAGCTTCGCACCGTGATCGCCTTGCCTACGAAGGAGATGTTCTCGAGGTAGGTGCCCGGTGCGACCAGAACGGTGTCCCCGGCTTGTGCAACATCGATGGCGGCTTGAAGCGTTGGGAAGTCGGACGGGACTTGGTGTGTGGTCTGCGCCTGGATCGTCCCCAGGGGCAGGGTGAGGATCCATGCCAACAGGAAGAATGACTCAGCGTGCAACCACGAGCGGCGGCGGCGAGTGTTCAAGGGCATGGGTTCAGTCCTTTCCCTGGGGCTTGATCAAGGCGAAGCGGCTAACGTTGCAGCCATCCCTCTCGTCCCTCTCGCAGCGGGGGCAGCGAAGCCCGGCGGACGCAGGGCGGCGGTGTAGGGGTCTACCGAGATTAGCGTTCGTGCTGCCGCCCTTGGCTTCGAGTTTCTTGCGGTAATCCGTCCGCTGCTTTCGCAGGGCATTGAGTCGCTCGCGGTAGGCCTTCGCCGGCGTCAGCTTGCTCATGGCCTCGATGATTCGATCGAGCTGGTCGATGGCGAGAGCCCACTCCTCGAGACCCGCTAGCGCGTCTACCAAGTTGTTTCGGGGAAGCCACGCGTCCGACGATCCAGCAGGAATCGCGGCCAGTAGCGCCTCGAGGAGCTCTCGGGCTGCTGCGAAATCTCCGACGCCGAGGTAGACACAGGCCAGATTGTTCTTGGCGAGTATGATCCTGCTACTGTCTTCGGGATGGTGCTTCTCGAGGCCTGCGACCGCTTGCTCGAGGAGAGGCCGGGCTTCCGCGTACTGCTTCAGCTCGACCAAACAGGCTGAGAGTCCCATGAGGCTGTTGAGGGTGCTCGCGTCGGCCTCTCCGAGCGATTCCTTCTGGGCTGTGTAGGCCTTCTGGTAGAGGTCTCTGGCTTGGGCAAAGTCCTGCAGGCCGTGCAAGGCGGCGGCCACCGTATTGCGCAGCCACTGCAGGTAGTCGTCACGACCCGGCATGACCGCCGCCGTGTACTCGTCCACGACCGTCCGATACGCCCGCAGTGCTTTGGCGCGGTCTCCCAGGGCCGCCCAACACGTTGCGATTCGGAGGCGAGCGTCGACCAAGTCTCCCCCCCGCGCAGTGACCAGGTCGAGGAGCGCGGTTTCTGCTGGAACCAGGAAAGTCAGCGCGGCCTTGTAATCCCGCATCTGGATGAGAGTCTGCGAGAGCTGTACCCGTGCGGCTTGGACCGACGCCACATCGGGTCCGTTGCGTTTGATCAGCTCCTGCAAGGAACGATACTGACTGTCGCGCTCGCGCTCGAGGTCGGGCCCTTTCCCAGCGGGTCCCTGGCCTTGCACGTCGAGCACGAGCAGGCACGTTGCGGCGAAGGTCAGCAGGCTCAGAAGGCGGTCGAAGCGGCTCTGAGTCACGAACGCAACCACGGTCGATGGCATCGGCCAACCCCCTATTCGAGTCGGGGCGAAGCAAGGCTCGGAGGAGCCGAGTCAAACCCACCCCAGTTGACGGAGCGTACCCGAGGGAGAGTGCACGGTCCATCAGGTGGTCACTGCGGGATTCACGAATCAACCGCGCCAGCGGCTACTGCGACTGGGCCGTCTCTCGCTCGACCTCGGTCAGCGGACGGGAGCTACACGGAGAGGCGGGGGACACCCGTGAGTAGGAAGTCACGCCAATCCAGGAATCTCACGCCCCACGCACGGCTCCGTGGGCACCAGGTCCGCCGGCAATCATGCTTCCGACCAGGGCCTCAACGCTGTCGGTATCGATGTCGGCAGGGAGCGATGAGGTTTGCGCTGCGATTTCCATTCGAGAGCGCAGCGAGTCTGCCTGTGCCAGCAGCGAGTCGAACGACATCGCCCCGTCACGGATCGCCGACAGCTCGTCGGCGTCATCGCGCCGCACGCGGAGGTCGCCGGACTCGAGCACCTCGAGGCCCATGCGCATGAGGCGAATCAAGTGCATGGCGTGCTTGGTGTCGTAGCCGTGCTGGCGCTCGAGCTCGGCGCGGGCCGGGTTCCGGTGGGTCTTCCAGGTCTGGTACGAATCCCAGTGCTTCATCGTCGCCCGGTACTTTCTCTCGGCGTTCAGGGCGGAAACGACATCGCGCGGTAGCTGGAGCCCGTGAGTTGCGACGGCTCGCATGCGCGCTTCCACGTCTTCTTCGGAAGCAGAAAGTACGTCCCTGTAGAAAGCGTCGAGTCGCTCCTGCACGGCGATGCGCGTTGGCTTCGGCATGTCGATGTTGTCGATGCCGTAGCTGCGGATCTTGTCGGCGATGCTCTGCTCGATGCGGTTCTGGTCGTCCCGGCTGAGGGTGCCGCCCGCGACAGGAAGGCCGAAGTCCTCACGGGACGGCTTCGTCGTGGGCGGGTTCAAGAGCCACGAGCGGTGCGTCTTGATCTTCTTGAGCTGCGCCATCGCGTAGCCATGGAAGGTCTGCTGCACCTTTTTGGTGAGGAACCGCTGCCGCTCGTTGTGCAGTCGTCGCCACGCCGGCGTCTCGAAGACCCAGTCCCGCTCGTCGGCAAACAAGATCTCCAGGGCATTGGGGTTCGCCGCCGCGCACAGTCCCACGAACTTCGCGACATCGAAGACGACGCACTCGGTCTTGATGTCGAGGGCGCGCGATGCGGTCGGGTGGCCCTCAATGCGAGGGACGACCGTCTCGGCCAGCGGCTCGGGTAGCTCACCCTCGTACTGCTCGAAGGCGCGGAACAGCGACAACCTCACCGAGAGCGGGGCAATGCAAACACCGCGCAGATCGACGTCGGAGCCATCTCGCGCCGTGCCATGGGCCTGGCTGCCAGCAAGGGTGAGGAAGATGACGTGCTGCTCCAGCGGGAACATCAGGCGCCCTCCGATCTTGTACCGTCGAGACGAAGGCGGACCACGAGGTCTTGCAGCGCAGCCGCCGAGGTCGGTTCGTCGGGAAGCTGGCTTGCGTCGTGAGCCTCTTGGAGCTTCACCTCCAGTCGATCGAGGAGGCCGCCGTGTTCATCCATGTCTCGCGCATCGAGCGCCATCTTCTCCGCGCCGGCCCGCTTGCGGGCGACCAGCTCGTCGATCTCAGCGAACCGGAAGCGCTCGTTGAGCCCTTGGATGTTGGCGATGACCTCGCCGGTCCGCATGAGGTGAATGCCCGTGAGCAGCACGCGGTAGGCGTAGAGCAGGTGCTTGACCGTCGGGTCGGGCTCGGCGAGCCGCTTGCGGCGGCCCCGGGCAAAGCCCTGGTAGTGCCTCACGGTGGGCTTGGTGACGCAGCCTCTGCCGAGCTGGATCAGCTCCTCGTGAGCGGGCGTCGAGAGCACCACGAGCGGAGAGAAGAGCTGCTCGAGGACGTAGCCGTTGTGGTTCGTCATGAGCCGCGCGAACTTGCGGATGTCGTGCGCCACCCAGTCTAGGTCGATGGTGGTCTTGCCCTCGATGGTGATGGTCTCGCTGGGCGGGTGGAGCCCGAGCATCGCGCTCGCGGGTAGCATGAACGCGCCCCGCAGATCGACGTCGCTGTCTGGCGATGCGAACCCGTACAGGTGAGCCCCGCTGACGGTGGCGAAGATCGGCTCCGGCCCCTGGCGAGCCACCTCGACCAGCTGGCCCTTGTCGAGCATCTCCCAGACCTCGCGCTGCTGCTCGGGGGTCATCTCGGGACCTTTCGGCAGTGACCGATATGCGGGCACGACGCCCACGGGTCTATGCTCGCATCAGACGGACTGAATGCCCAGCGTCAGGTGCTGACCATGGGCAACGAGACCGCTGTCCTGGATCCAGTCGCGCGCTTCGTGGTAACTTCGGGGGCACTGTTGATCCCGGGGACTCTGGGTTCCTGAAACGCGCCGTCGCGTTCTACCCGGCGTTTGCTTGGGAGGGTGGGGCTCGTGAACGGTCCGGCGCTGGGGAGGGGGGATCTGGTGATCGCCCGTGAAGGGCGGTGGCCCCGAGGCCACCTCCGAGGCTGTCATGCACCAGCCGAACACCTCGCCGCCGGCGATCGGAGTCCCGGTGAGGTCGACCAGCTGACCGGAGACCGTGCCGCCGCGGGAAACGCTCAGCTCCCAGCGGTCCACCCTCCCCGCCCCAGGTGGCGGTTGCGGGGCACGTCGTGGACCCGGACGGCACGCTGAACATCGTCGACGCCCAGGGCGCTCCCGTACCGGGCACGGTCGCCTTCCTCGATCGGAATAGCACCTCTCTGCGCTCCTATCAGGACGAGGAGCTGACCATGGAAACCCCGACCATCACCATCAGCAGGAGCCCGCTCGCCCGGCTCGTCGGCATCCCCACCGGCATCACGAGGCACCCGACCCAGACCTACCACGGCCTGCCGGCCGACCTGATCCAGGTTCGTTTCACCCCCGACGACAGCTCTCGCAACTGGGACTACTCGCTGGACCTGCGCAACGTGACCGGCGGAACCGTGGAGCTGAAGCACGATCCGGAGGAGTGACGCACGGTTGCGAGCATGCCACATGGGTCGCCAAGCCCGATGAACGCGCCCAGCGCGACCGTGGAAAACCCTCCGCTCTCCTCCTGAGTTTGCCAGCAGTCCGGTGAAGGGCGTTTGGTGCAAGGGGCCGAGTGAGCCGTTGACGCCGTGGGCGGGGGACGTTACGTTTTGGGAGTTCTACTCCCGAAAGGGAAGAAAAAATGGAACCAGTAAGTCGATGTTTCCAGGCCCCGAAGGGGCATTTCTTCCTGTTCGGCCCTCGGGGAAGCGGGAAGTCCACCTGGCTGCGTCGGCACTTCAGCGACGCACTCACGATCGATCTGCTCGATCCCGAGAACCAGCGTGTCTATGCGGCCCGTCCGGAACGTCTTGCCGAGGTGATCGCCGGCTCGCCCCACATCACCGACCTCGTGATCGATGAGGTTCAGAAGGCACCCGCGCTGCTCGATGTGATCCACCGCAGCATCGAATCGAAGTCCGGTCCGCGGTTCATTCTGACGGGTTCGAGCTCTCGGAAACTGAAACGCACCGGCGTGAACCTCCTTGCCGGCCGAGCGCTCCTTCGGTCGATGCATCCGTTCACGGCCGCCGAACTCGGGTCTTCCTTCGATCTCGATCGAGCCCTCTCCGACGGGTTGCTCCCCCTAGTTCTCGCGAGCGATGCGGGACGCGATGTCCTCAAGTCCTACGTGTCTCTCTACGTGCGAGAGGAAGTCATGACGGAGGGGTTGGTGCGAAACGTCGAGACCTTCGCGCGATTCCTCGAAGACATCACCCTGTCTCATGGTCAGGTTCTCAGCTACTCGCAGATCGCTCGCGAATGTCAGGTCTCGGGCAAGACCGTGCGAAGTTATGTGGAGATCCTGGAAGACTTGCTGATCGCTTTCCGCGTTCCTGTGTTTGCGCGGCGAGCGAAGCGGCATCTAACCGCTCATCCGAAGTTCTACTGGTTCGATACTGGGGTATACGATGTCATGCGTCGCCGCGGCCCCCTCGACAGCGTTTCGGAGATCGGAGGCGCCGCTCTCGAGGGGCTTGTCGCGCAGCACCTTCGCGCATGGAACGACTACTCCGGTTCCGACCACAGTCTCCACTTTTGGCGAACGAAGTCGGAGGTCGAAGTCGACTTCGTGGTCTATGGGCCCCTGGGGTTGTGGGCACTCGAAGTGAAGCACGGCCGCTCCGTCCAGCGAGCCGATCTTCGAGGACTTCGTGCTTTCCGAGAAGACTACCCGGAGGCTCAGCTCCGGTTCCTGTACCGCGGAGTCGACCGGCTCGAGATCGACGGAATCCCCTGTGTTCCCGTGGACCATTACTTGCGCGCAGTTCGGCCCGGCGAACCCCTGCCGTGATGGGACATCGCGGGGCGGTTCGAGACGCCGTCGCGCCTCTTCTCGGCGTTCCGAGACTGGACTGGGTCAACCCCGAACGCAGGGCGCAGCCCATTCGCCTATGGCCCTGATCGATCACGGCGTGCAGACGACGAGATTGTCGAGCAGCGAGTTCGCCGCCGCCTCCACCTCGGTCTCGATCTCCTGCTCGATCTGGCTCGCGAACAACCCGACCGCCAGGTTCAGCGCGCTGCCGAGCAAGCCGCAGCCACTGATCTGGGGATTGGTCAGCGTCGCGTTGGCATTGTAAGAAGTGATGCGGCGGGCAGCCGGCTGGAGCACGACGGAGGTCGTCGTGATCACGACGGTGAAGTTGGACGAGAAGGCGCCGTTACAGCTTCCGAAGATCCCCGCGTTGACGGGCACGCTCGGAGCGCTGATGGTTCCGGTCACGGTCAGCTGTTGGTTGCTGGCGTTGTAGGTCGCGGTCGACACGCTGACGTTGGCAGTGCACCCGTTGCTTCCCGAACAGACAGGAGGCGACCCTGTGCAGATCGTGGCATTCGTGATGCCGAGACTGACGGTGAAGGACGGCACGCAGGCCGGTGGGATGGGAATGGACTGCGCCAGAGCCTCGATCTGTGCCGCCGTCGCGCAACCACAAACGATCCTATCGAGAGTGGGGTCGGTGCTCGGGCCGGGAAACGGTGGAGGCAGCGTCGAGATCGAGACGCTGAACATATAGCCGAGCATATAGGTCACATCGGCGACGTTGACGGCCCCGTCATCGTTCGCGTCCGCCGCATCCAGGCAGGGGAGGGCGGGGCCCGCCGCGAAGAGACTCCCCAGCAGGTAGATCGGGTCCGAGATGTCGAGAACCTGGTCGCCGTTGATGTCGCCGCGACGGAACGGGTCGGTGCCGATCTCCTGGGCGAAGCCGGTCGTCGCGATGCCCGTGCTCCACGCCAGGACCACGACACTCAGAACTCTCCACCCCAAAGCGTGTCGCCGCATCTCGATCCTCTTCTGCGATGCCCGCACGGCCGGCACGGAATCGAGGCCCGTACGGATCCGGTCCGGCGCAGTCCTCCGAATGTGCCGCGAGGGAACACCCGCGATTGTAGTGACGCCACGCGATCTCCGGAAGTTCGTTCCGCGCCGACGCCATGGTCGGAAGTCGGTCCAGACGGGGACTGACCGTCCATGCCGGGGACGCCTCGCGGAGCCAACCCTCCGGTTCTGCCGCCCGATCTGGGCTCTGGAGATCGCCGGCGAGGTTCGTGCGAGGTCCCGGACAGCACCGCCGACCTTCAACCAGCCTTCGAATTCACAGCCCCAGCAGCCGGTCGACGCCCTCGCCCGCAGTTTTCGTGCGATTCCTTGCACTCTCCGGGTCGCCCGCGGTGACATCCTGTTGGACCATGCAGTAGGCGAGAACGGCAGGAGCACGAAGACCGATGGAGATCGAGGGCCTCCTTCAACACAGCGACTTCCTCGAGCACCTCGTGGGTCATCTCGTCGACGACGATGCATCGGCCGACGATCTGCGGCAGGAGGTGTGGGTTGCGCGGCTCGAGCGCCCTCCGACCTCGATTCGCAGCTGGCCGGCGTGGGTTACTCGCGTGGCCCGAAACCTCGCCAGCAACCGGCGGCGAGCCGAGGCACGTCGGGCCAAGAACGAGGCCAGAGGTCCCGTCCCTTCCCGCCCCTTCACGCCGGCGGAGACCCTGCAGCGCGAAGAGCTGCGCAGGCGGGTCGTCGAGGCGGTATTCGCGCTGGACGAGCCGTACCTGAGCACGGTTCTGCATCGCTTCTACGATGACCTGACGCCATCCGAGATCGCCCAGGCTCACGGGATCTCCGTCGACACAGTGAAGAGCCGGCTGCGTCGGGGATTGGACAGGCTCCGCACCGACCTCGACCGTGAGTTCGGAAGCCGCCAGATCTGGCTCCAAGTGTTCGTTCCTCTGGTGTGCGGATCAGCGAGCGTGTCCGTTGCCGGAGCTTCCGCAAAACTCTCGACCGGAGGTGTCGCCTTGGGAATCAAGAAGGCTGCGGTGGTCGTGGCGATCCTTGTCGCGTGTGCCTGGCTCATCGTTCACGAAGCGAGTGATTCTTCATCGAAGGAGATGGGGGAGGAAGTTGCCCGGATCGAGGGGAGTTCACCTCGGGACTCGGGGTCGCGGAGTCCGACGCTGCCGGGGTCGATCGCCGAGGAGGTGCCGTCTCCTGGACCAGGCGTCTCGACGGCCGCTGCGCGGGGCGAAGCGAACTTCCTGTCCGAGGCGGCTTCAGGCGACGGTGCCAGTTCGAAGTCCGACGTGGCCGAGGACGGTCTCGCTGGGGTCGGCACCGTCGTCTACCCCGACGGGGAGCCCGCCTCCGGTGTCGTTGTCGTTGCGTACGTGTCTCGCGCGCTTGCCGGCTCACGATTCTTGGAAGAGGTGACTTCCGCGACGACGAACGCCAACGGCGTCTTCGATCTCGTGGGCGTGCCGGAGGGCGTGCTCACACTGAAAGTGGGGTTCGAGAACGATCTTCGCCGTCCCACGATCGAGGTGCCTTCCATCGATCAGCTCGTCGACCCAATCGTCATCGATCGAACCCACGACGTGTACCTCGCCGTAGAGATCGCCGGGGCCGAGGCACCGGATGTCCTTCACTGCTCGCTCGGGCTTCCCAACGGTGGGACGGCGAAGCGAGAAGTGACCCTTCGAGATCCCGTGATCAGCGGCGCCGCTCCCGGCGTCTACGAATTGCTCGTCATGACCTCGGGCTTTCCGATGGTCTGTTGCCGGTTCGTCGTTGGGGATCGCGACGTCCGAGTCCCCGTGCGCCTGGCCGCGGCATCACCGCACGTCATCCAGGTCGTCGACGCGGACGGAGGTCGCGTTCCTTCCGCGTCGGTCGAGGTCCGGAAATCGCTGGCATCGACCGGCATCGTGCTAGACCAGTTGGTCACGGACGAGAGCGGCTGCACCGAGGCACTGCTCCAGCCCGGCCTCACCATCGAGGTATCAGCCCCGGGTCGCGCCAGCGCGTTCGTGGAGGTCACGGCGGAGAAGATCGTGAGCGGTGTCCTCGAGGTCGAGCTCCCGAGCACAGGCGGTCTCTTCGTGGAGGTCGTCGACGCGAGCGGACGACCGCTCGATGGCATTCGCGTCGACTACCGCTGCACGACCCGCGGGGCGCCGACGGCGCTCCTCATGGGCACCTTCGCCGGCAAGCTCGCGGCTCCGCTTACGGAGGGCGGACGAGCCCAGATCACCGGGCTTCCCGCCGGCTCGTACAACCTGCGGTTCAGGCATGGCGACCGCGACCTCGGCTCACTCGACGTCACCCTTGTGGGCGAGTCTTGCCAAGTGTCGTTCACGGTTCCCGACGAGTTGTCGATCCAGGGCATCGTCAGGCTCGATGGACAAAGGTTGACGGGCGGTGTCATCCACTGCGGTCGGGCGCAGGCCGACGTGGCCGAGGACGGGTCGTTCACCCTGACGCTCTCCCAGCTCGGCGAGCAGACGATCGTGTACCTGCCGTCTCCCGACGACCGGTCTCGCCACCTGAGCGCAACCTATGAAGTCGTGGCGCACGAGCCCCTGCTCGTCGACTTTCGGACGGCGACACTGCGGGCCACGATTGTCGGACCCGACGGTCGACCCCGGCCGCAGGTCGCCGGCTCGCTGAGAGGCTCCACGCAGGTGAAGTTCGTGACCGACCAACGCGGTCGCATCGTGATCGACGATCTCATCGAGGGCGAGTACCGTTGGGACATCGACCCGTGCCCCAATCTCTACGGTCCGGATCAGCCCATACTGGTGTCGGGCGACACCGTCGCCGAGTACCAGTTGATCGAAGCACGCGAAGTCGAGATCGCGGTCGATCAGCCGGAAGCCCAGCGGGGTTGGGTCATTCGCCTGCAGGGGCTGGACGCCGACGGTTCACGCTGTTCGATCCCCCGTCTCGGGAACGGCCACTATCTCATCCCGGTGAACAGTCGATATGTCCGGGCGAGTACGTCTTCAAGCGCGCCCGTGGTGATCGAGCTGTCGCCCGACAGAATCCAAGGATACGAGGCTGCGCTCCTTCGACCGGGTGGCAACCTCCTGATCATCGGGAGGGGAAGCGAGCTCATTCGAATCGATCCCTTGGGTAGCACCGCGCTGCACGACCTACAGCGCTCCGTGCGGCTGACCGGCTCGCACGCGGCCGAGCCCCTGCCCGTCGGCCGGTATCGACTAACGCCGGGCGGAGACACCGACCGCGCCATCGAGGTCGAAGTGACCGAGGGCGGGCGCACCCGCGCCGAGTTACGGTAATCGAAGTCGAGTTCCCGCCCGAGAGTAATCCCCGTGCCCCGCCCCCCACCACTCGAGCAACCGCCTCCGGTGCTTCGTCCTTATTCGGTCGTTCGACGACGAAGGCCCAGGGCCGACGATTCCTCGACGTCGGGGTTCAATCGCGGTGGAACTCCGCAGTTGCGGCGTTTCGAGGTCGCTGATGACCGCCCGGCTGGCGGATTGCGAACATCCTCCGAGAGAGGAGTTCGCATGGCGACACCCCCACGTCTGCTGCCGCCGTCGAGACACCCGCCCGAGAGTAATCCCCGTTGCCCCGCCCCCCCACCCTTCGAGCGACCGTGTCCGGTTCTTCGTCCTGGTTCGGTCGCTCGACAACGAAGACCCGAATGCCGGCTACTCCGCGAGTTTGATGGCTCAATCACGGTGAAACTCCGCAGTTGCGGCGTTTCGAGTCGCTGATAACAGCCCGGCTGGCGGATTGCGAACATCCTCCGTGAGAGGAGTTCGCATGGCGACACCCCCACGTCTGCTTCCGCCCAGCGGTACGGTCATGGTGACGCGACGCGTCTTGAAACGTCAGCATCGACTTCGGCCCAGCCGGGAAGTGAACCAGCTCATCTTGTATCTGCTCGCCGTCGCGGCGGATCGCTACTCGGTCAGGGTCCACGCCTTCCAGGTCTTGAGCAACC
>JBFWWP010000015.1:0-135483 GCA_050246115.1 Planctomycetota bacterium | reverse complement strand
GCCGCAACTGCGGAGTTTCACCGTGATTGAGCCATCAAACTCGCGGAGTAGCCGGCATTCGGCTCTTCGTTGTCGAGCGACCGAACCAGGACGAAGAACCGGACACGGTCGCTCGAAGGGTGGGGGGCGGGGCACGGGGATTACTCTCGGGCGGGTGTCTCAGGGGAATCGTTTTCCTCGCACGAACCCGGCACTGGGTGTGGAGGTCGGGCGGAAAGTTGTTGTGGCGAGAACTGACCCGAATGATCACTGAGGTGGAAATGATGGTCCCCCTTGCCTTGATCGTGCTGCTGGCGGTGGCTCCGTCTGAGGGTCTGGAGGTGGCCGCGCGTGAGTTGAGGAGGATCGAGGATCCGTGGCTTCGAGAGCAGCTGGGCGCCTCCTTGCTGAAACACCTGGGCGCCGACCCGACCAGAGTCGACGACGTCCTGGGGTCTTTGACTGCTGACTCGATGGGACTTGAGCGCGACTTCTGGGTTTACGCCATGTGCGAGTACTGCAGGGTGCTAAGGCGAAGTGGCTACCGAGCACAAGGACTGCGAGCAGTGAGAGCGCTTCAGGCGTACGGAGCTGTTCGATCGACGGCCGCGGCATACAGCGAGGTGGCAGCCGAGTATGGTCTTCGGAGAGAGGCGCTGCTGGCTCTAGAGTGCGCGGGCGGCTCGTGGGGCGCCACCGCGCGGGTCGCAGAGGGCTTCGTGGAAGCCGGCGAAGCCGGCGAAGTCGGCTGGGCGCGGGAGCTGATCTTCGGATCCTTCTCCGTCGAAGAGAAACAAGGGATCCGTGGCCAGATTCTCGAAGGGCTGTTCGCACAGAGGCGGTTCCTCGACGCATACAGACTGCTTTCGGAACACCGAGCGGAGTTGCAGCCAGAGGTATGGTCTTGGTACCGGACGAACCTTCTGGCGGAACTGTCCAAGTGCGTGTCGAGTCGGTGTACGCTTCGCCTGCTGGGTTTCCTTGAGCCTGCGATGTCTGAGTGCGAGCGGGTGGTTGCTAATGCTGCGCTTGCGGCGGTCGAACGAGACGCGTTGACGAGAGGGTGGTTTGTGGCGCGTGCAGTCAGGCTACAAGTGGCCTGTACTGAATTGCGCGACGTAGCGGTCGACCTGGGCGACCTGGTCTGCCGGTACTTTGGAGCCGCTAGCGCCGAGGCCTTCGTTCAGTGGTGTTGCCCCGGGGCAGATCTGGAGGACTTTCGCAACCGCCACTTGTACTTCACGATGCTTCGTTGTGAACGTTGGAAGGAAGCCGCCATTGTCGCATCGAGGATGAGAGAGGCCTACGGACCCGATAACGGCTTTGTGGAGGGACTCGACGGGGTTGTTTGCGAGCTTCTGGCGGAGAGGAACCTCATCGAAGTAGGTCCGGACGTGTTTGTGACCGACAAGGGCAGGCTGGCTTGGCAAGCCGTAAGGCAGGCTTCCCTGGCTGAAACTAATCTGGAGGTGTTGGGAACTGCCGAGCGGTTGGCGCAGTCCGTGAATCACGTGAATCACCCGTGGCTATTGGAGACTGCGTTGAAGGCGATTCTTCAGATGCGAGTCGACCGGTTGCGTGCTTCGCACGATGTTTCAACCCTCGCGTTCTCGCGCGACTACCTGTCGAAGTTCCCATGTCTGTTGGGTGATCGTGAAGTCCACGGGCAGCTACTGGGCCTGTGTAGCGCTGGCGACCAGGCCTTACCTCCGCGAATGGCGAGCGAAGCGGATGTGGTAGTCGCTGCCTTCGTGGCCGCGACTCGGAAGGTTCTTCCGGAGACCCGTTCTCCCTGACTTTAGAACATCCGACCCCAGCACATCCCGCGGGGGGCGGGGCACGGGGATTACTCTCGGGCGGGTGTTTCGGGCGGGTGATTCCCGCGACCCCGGACGATCACTCTGCTGTGCGCTCCGTCTCCGGCATCACCCGGCGATAGATGTACGCACCTTTCTTCGGCCCCCAGACCTGTTGACCCTGAACGTCGAAACCTCGGTCCCAGCTCCGGACCTCGTCTTGGGTGATCTCGACCAATGAAGTCGCATAGGACGCACCCCGCAAGACGCTCGCGCAGTTCGTTCCCGTCGTCGCACCACTGAACAAGTCCGCGCGTGGATCGAACGACAATGCGACCCCACAGCCTTCCTTCAAAGCCAGGACCTCTGGCGTCAGCGCTCCGAATGACTCGACGTGGTCCCAGGCGCCGGCGAACGCTGCCGGGTCAGGAAGCTCGAACACATCGCTGCGCAGGGAACCATCCGTGTTGGGGGAGATCCGGTAGATGCGCTGCCGATAGGGCTCTACCGAGCCCGCTACGCTCTGCTCCACGTAGAGCCACGGGCCGTCGGTCCGCTCGCGCCAAATGGGTTGCACGACCAAGTTGACCGACAGGTACTCGTCGTCCTCGGTCGCCTGATCTTCGTTCGAGAAGGTCCCGGTGAGGTACCGAGCGAGTCGTTGGACTTGCTCCTGCTGTCCGAGATTGGCGCTGGGCGCAACCCCGGGGTTCCGACGCTCGGCGCTGCCACAACCCGTGACACTGACTACGAACAAGAGGAGAGTCGAGAGCGTCATTCCGAGAGTCATCACGATGCGAAGGTGGAGCATGGTCTACCGAGCAGCCTTTCGAGGCGATTCTTTGCCATGAGTCGTGTCCATACGGGCCGCTCGCGCTGAAGTCATCTCACCGAGCGGCGAGCGTGAAGTCAGCCGAGCCCGAGCTTGCGAATCAGCATTCGGTGGATGTCCGCGGATTTCGCCGCTACCGCCTGCACCTTCTTGATCTCGCCGGTATCCAGCCAAATGCCGTGGGCGGGACATTCATCCAGCACGATGTGAACGCTCGCGTCGTAGTGCAGTCGGGCCATCATCCGACTGCACTTGGGGCAGCGGACGGGTTCGCGCGGACCGGTTAGCGAAGCCGTCCTGACCGACAGCACCGTTGCCCGCTCCTTCTCATCGAACTGCATCTTGTCGGCCGCGAGGATCTGCTCGAGTTCTCCTCGGTCGAGCCAGAATCCCCAGCATTGTTCACAGATCTCGGCCTCCACGCCAACGTAGTCCGTCTTGCGCAGCGGGAGGTGGCAGCGCGGGCAGTCCATGTCGACTCCATCCCTATTGACTGATCGGGTGCGAAATGCGTGCTCGTGGGACCGGACGACTCCTTAGCGGTTGCGTCGGCCGCTCTCGGGTCGTGCCACTCCGCGGATCGAACCCGCGCGATTGTAGCCCAACGGTCGGGGGATTCGCCAACCCCGAGGCGCGGGTTCGTTTGCCCTTGACGGTGTGCCGGGGCGCTGCGAACTTGGCTCCTCGCCCCATCTGGGGTGCAGCGGTTGAGTGCGATCCGCAACGGGAGAAGGGGAAACGTGTCCCGAGAGCTTCACGACGGCCGGGCGGATGGTCTGCGCCCCTTGCGCAGCCTCGACCTCGGCGAAGTCAGCAGTTTTGCCGGTCTGGTGCGTGCCATGCACGCGACCGCTTTCAGCGGTCGCCAGTTGGGCGAGGCGCTCGAGATCTGCTTGGACATGGCCCGCGACCCAGGGTGCACGGTCGTGCTGACCCTGTCCGGGGCCATGACCGTCGCCAAGCAGGGGCGCATCATTTGTGACATGATCGATCGCGGCCTCGTACAGGCGGTCGTGGCGACCGGTGCGCTCATGGCCCATGGTCTCACCGAGAGCATCGGACTCACCCACTATGCGACGGGTCCCGACAGCGACGACACCGAGCTGTTCGAGAAGGGCTACAACCGGATCTACGATACGCTCGAAATGGAGTCGAATCTCAACGACGTAGCCGAACTGGTTGCGCAGGTCTTGGATCAGCACCAGCCGGAAGGCGGGGTGTGGTCCTCGGCGCGTTTCTGCCGGGCGGTCGGCGAGAAACTCGACCAACTGGATCAGGGACCCGGGATTCTGCGCAGCGCTTGGCGCCGCGGGGTTCCCGTCTTCGTGCCGGCGTTTACCGACAGCGAAATGGGCTTGGACTTCTCGACCTGGGCGTTGCGTCGCGCGCTGCAAGGAGCCGGCGGGCTCGACCGTGACCTCGCGGCCGAAGTCGACGATACGTTTCGCGCGGTACCCCCGTACAACCCGTTTCTCGACCTGCAGGAGTACGCGCGGCTGATCGGTCGGGCTACGCGTCTCGGGATCTTCACGATCGGCGGTGGGGTCCCGCGCAATTGGGCTCAGCAGGTAGCTCCGTACTACGACATCACGGCCCATCGGCTCGGGATTCGGTTGCCCGAGCCGCGCTTTCGCTATGGCATTCGCATTTGCCCCGAGCCGGTGCATTGGGGCGGTCTCTCGGGTTGCACCTACAGTGAAGGCGTGAGTTGGGGTAAGTTCGTTCCCCCGGCAGAGGGTGGACGCTACGCCGAAGTGTACGCCGACGCCACGGTCGTCTGGCCGCTGCTGATGAAAGCGGTCTTCGAGGAACTCGACCGCGATCGATGACGCAGCGCGGGCGCTGCGCGTGTCGAGGGTCACCCCGCTCGGGGAGGTCGTGGTTTCTCGCGGGTCTTGGGGTGCGGGTCCATACTCGCCGAATCGGAAGGAAGCGCGCTACGCATGAGTCACGGCGACTGGTCCCTCGAAGGGCTACCCCCAACCCAGAACTTCTTGGGTCTCCCCGCCGAGCACAGCGATCCTGCGCGTGCCGGCGTGATCGTGCAGCAGGTTCCCTTCGAGGCCACCTCCACCTTTGGGGTCGGGTCTTCGGTCGGGCCGGCGGCGATCCTCGACGCGAGCCGTGAGGTCGAACTGTTCGACGCGGAACTCGGTTGCGAGCCCTGGCAGGCGGCGCGCGGCATCGCCACGCTCGCGCCGCTGCCGGTCGTCGACCTCACGGGCGCGGCGGTGGCACAGTTGCTTGCCGAACGGACAGCAGCCCTGCTCGATCGCGGCAAGTTCGTGGTGACGATCGGTGGCGAGCACACCAGCATCGTCGGCGCCGCGTGGGCGCACGCGGACCGCTTTCCGAACTTGACCGTGGTGCAGTTCGACGCCCACAGTGATCTGCGCCCGGAGTACCACGGTACTGCGTGGAATCACGCGTGCGCGATCGCTCGCATCCGCGAGCGCAGCCCGCGTGTGGTCGCGGTCGGCATTCGCAGCCAGGAGCGTGAAGAGCGGCGACTCTGCGATCACGATGCGCAGCTGACGACCGTCTACGCCCACGAAGTCCACGCCGAGAGTCCCGAGGCGTGGCTCGACCGCGTGATCGACGCCTGTGGCCCCGAGGTCTACGTGACGTTCGACTTCGACGCGCTCGACCCGGCCCTCATGCCCGCCACCGGCACCCCCGAGCCCGGCGGTCTCACGTGGCAGCAGGCGACCCGCGCGCTCCGGCGCTTGTGCCGCGAACGCCGTGTCGTAGGGGTCGACTTCAACGAACTCGCCCCGATCGGCGGGCTCCACCACCCACAGTTCGTGGCCGCGAAGCTGATCTATCGATTCCTGGGGTACCGCTTCCGAACGGCGGGTTCCTGACGTCGCGAACCGGCGCCGGGCGTGCGCAGCAGAGCGTTCTGAGGAAGCGAGTTGCGTGTTTCGCGTGTAAAACTGTCCAGCTCCCGGAATCACGGAAATCCACGGAAGTTAGTGCTCGCAACGGAATTCTACCGAAAGTAGCCTGGTAGGCCGGTCCAGTCCATGGGTGGGACGGGGCCGATGGTCGAGGTGTTCGGAGAAACCGCATTGGCGCCGCAGCGAGACCTCCAGTCGTCGCGGTGCGAAAGGAGCGTGTGTCGATGCAGTGGAACTTGTGGCGTGCGAGCACGAGGCTCGTCCTGGGCTTGGGCGCTTGCGCCCTGCTCGTGGGCGGTGTCTCGGCGCAGGAGGAGGCCGGGCCGCCTTCCCCGCGGAAGACGATCCTCAACGTCGCGAAGAAGTTGGCGAAGACCAAGAGTTATTCGTCGACGTGCGCGGTTGTCGGGGGCGTGGCCGGTGCCAAGAGCGACGATCTGAACCAGACCGTCGTGAACGAGCAGTACGAAGCGTCGGTGTTCGGCACCATCATGCACTTGCCGAAGATGCAGGCGTTCCGCTCGGGCTTCAACAAAGGGGCCGTGAACAACGGCGGGATTTGGCAGAGCATTCTCGCGACCGCCGAGGGCGCGCGCGTCGATCGTCTCTTCGGCTATCCGACCGACATTCTCGCGACGGCCATGCAGGGCGCCGAGAAGGTCTACTGGCGGGCGGACCAGCCGCAGGCGGTCGAGCCGAGCGACGAGGAGGAGTCGGACGAAGAGCAAGCGGAGCCCGTGGGCCGCACGGGCGTCGTGAAGCGCGACGCCAACGCGGAGTTGCCGACGGTGCTGCGCGTCGAACTCAGCCCCAAGCACTCGATCGAGCGTTTCACGACGGTCGAGAACTCGGGCTGCATGTCGGGGGGTTGAAACATCCCGGAATTCTTGTCCCGTGCGGACAAGCAAACCACCCGCGTCGTCTACGACGTCACGGTCGACCACAACACCTCGCTCCCCACCCGCATCGAAATGAAGATGATCACCAGCGTCCGCAAGGGCGGCGAAAACAAAGAGGGTGATCGCCTGATCTTCACGTTCCAGTACGAGCTGAAGGACTTCGACCAGCTTGCGCGCGTCGAAGTGCCCGTGGGTGCCCGCAAGCTCCTGAAGTAGGAGCGGCGAGTCCACCGAGCCTTCGCGCACTGGGATTCGTTCGAATGGGCCCGAAGCAAGCGCGCCAGCGCTGGCTTCGGGCCCTGTTCTTTGGGCGGGGCTCGAAAGGGACTCGTCTTGTTCGAGTCTTCCGGTCGCTCGGCCGCGGACGGTTGGCGCCTCAGTGACGAAGCATGAAGGTCTCGTACTCGAGCACGCTCAGCTGCCGCGCCAGGAGGAGCGTACCCGCGAGCGCGGTCAACGCCACCGCCGCCACGAAGCCGAAACCGTAGAACGAAGGACCCAGCTCAATGCTGACGGCGCTGAGAACGACGTTCCCCAACGCGAAGCCCGCGGCGAGGCCCAGCGCGAGACGGCGCTCGTCGAGGTAGAAGAACACGTTGAGCAGTGCCAGGAGTAGCACCAGGCCGCCAACCCCCAGGACATTCACCGCGAAGATCTGGCCGAGTGCCGGCGACAGCCCGAGCTGTTCGAGCATGGGCTGAGCGAAGAGGACGAGCGCCGCGACCACCCAGCCCTGGACCTTGAAGATGTCGAAGATCGCCTGGCGCAGGGCGATGACCATCCCGTTTCGCAAGCGCTCGATCTCCTGCAAGGTTCCTCCCTCACGGACCGCCTCGTAGAATTGGTCGTAGCACTCCGCGAAGTCCGTCTCGATCCGGAACAAGAACACGGCCATCCCCGGGATCATCGACAGGTACGCCAGGAACACCGGAAAGTCGTAGAGGGGAGACCCCCGCAGCGGCCCAACGATCTCCACCGAAGTGCGCTCCGCGAACCAGAAGACGAGCTTGTCGCCCCACATGCCCAGGTTGTAGAACAAACCGGTGCCGGCCAGGCTGTAGAACGAGTACTTGCGGCGGAGGAACTCGAAGCCCACGAAGTGAGTCGCTGGGTGGAGGCGAATGACCAAGCCGAGGAGCGCACAGAACAGTACGGTGTGACCCAGCAGGAAGCCCGCCATGAGGCCTTCCAGTCCGTGTCCTCGGAGGCCGTACGAGACCGCCACCACGATCGAGTACCCGACCAGGAAGATCGCCAGAATCGACCGATAGGTCTTGAGGCCGGTCAAGAAGATCACCACCAGCCAGATGTTCGAGCAGACGACGAACGACCCAAGTAAGAGCAGGCGGTACGCGAGGGGCTCTTCGAAGAGTGTGAAGACGGCGATCGCCCCGAGCACGCCCGAGACCGTGGTGGTGATGATCAAGGCCCCCATGAGGTTGGGGATGATCAGCCCATCCTTGCGTTCGTAGTGTCGATCCGCAACGAAGCGAGTGAACAGAAGCTGTAGCGGGCCGGTGAGGATCAGGGAGCACGCGATCACGTAAGTGACCGAGCTCCAGTACTCCGCCATACCGTCGCTGCCCTGAGTGCTGAGGCAGATCACCCCGACGAAGCTTACGCCCAGGATCGAGAGCAGCCAGGGGCCCGAGCTGATCAGGCCGGCGTAGCCGTAGGCCTGCAGCATGCCCCAGTACGTGTCCTTGCGGAGCAGTTTGCGTAGCTCGAAGCCTATGCCGGCCACAAGGGTACCCGCTTTCTGGGGATCGTCGCGGCGGAGCGACTCGTGGCGTAATGAAGCGGCTTCATTCAGTCCACCTCGACGTGGACGCGGTAGAGGTCTAGGTAGGTGTCGAGCATCATCTCGAGGGTGTAGTACCGCTCGACCCGTTGGATGCCAGCCTGCTGCGCCGCGTGCCAGCGCGCGGGATCCCCCAGCAGCTCGACGATCCTCTCGGCGGTGGCCTGGGGGTCGGCGATGGGGACCACGGCGCCCGAGTGACCGAGGGATCGGTCGGGTTCGGTGTTGCCCTCGATCAGCTCCCGGCAGGATCCGACATCGGTGGTGACGCACGGCAGGCCACTCGCATAGGCCTCCAAGACCACTAGGGGCAAGGCCTCACTGATGGACGTGAGCACCAGCAATCCGAGCTGGGGAAGAATGTCGTCCGGCTTCTGGAAGCCGAGGAACTTCACGCGCTCTTCGAGCCCCAGGCTCGCGACCAAGTCGTGGCACTCGCGCGCGTAGCTCTCGTCCTCGTCTTCCGGGCCGATGATCCAACCCTCGGCCTCCGGCAGGCGCGAGCAGACCGTGCGCATCGAGCGGATGAACGTTTTGATGTCTTTGATGGGAACGACGCGCCCCAGGAGTCCCACGACCGGCGGCACGTCTTGCGGGCGCTTCTCGCGCAGCTTGGCGAAGCGAGCGAGGTCGATCCCGTTGGGGATGATGCGACAGCGCTGGGCGTCCGCACCGTCCTCGATTTGCTTCTGACGGTTTCCTTCGTACAACGAAGTGATGGGGTCGGCGGCCGAATAGGTCATGCGCCCAATGCTGGCGAAGAAGCGGATCCAAAGTGAGCGAATGTAGCTGACGTTGGTGTGCAGGGTCGCGTCGAAGCGATTCTTGGACTCGTGGATCCACTCGGCCTGAGCCAGATCGATCTTTCGTTCCTTGGTGTAGATGCCATGCTCACTCAGGATGAATGGCCGCTGCTGCTGGCGGCTGATCAAGGCCCCGAGGAACCCCGCGTATCCGGTCGAGATGGAGTGGTAGATCTTCGCAACCGGGGCATGCTTGGCGATGCGCGCCAGGGTGAAAAGGGGTTCGTGAATCGTCCGGATGGTCCAGAAGTAGTCGACGAAGGAAGGCTCGGTCGAGTACTTGAGGTAGCTGTTGCAGATGTACTCCCAGGTCGTGAAACTCGAGAGGAAGGTTTCGCGGTCGATACCATCCGCTGCCGTCAGTGAGGCTGCGATCTGGCGCAGCGACTCTTCGGGGAGCGGAAGGCCTTCGCGCAGCTGATCGTGGATCTTTCGGAGGTTCTCGAAGTGGTGCTGGCAGCGTGCGTCAGCCCCTGGGGTGGCGGTCTCGAGCGGTCGCTTGTCGATGAGGAAATGCACCTCGAGGTGGACGACGTTCTCGGGCAGGACGTACTTGATCTCCTCGTAGTGATCCGGACTACCCCCGAGAAAGATGATGCTGAACTTCACTTGCGGCAAGCCGGTGATCAGGGTGTGAACCCACGAAGACACGCCACCGCGCACGTAGGGATAAGTTCCCTCGAGCAGCAAGGCGACGTCGGCTTCGACTCCCGTCGAGCGATGCGCGGTCGGGGCCGGCTCCGGGGGCCGTGCGCGAAGGAAGTTCAGTCCGAACATGGGTGGCCGCCGTTCACTGCCATAGGCTCGATACCTGGCTCAGAGGACGCGTGCGCAAGCTGAGCGGGTCGGCCTTGCGCAGCGCCGCTCGGGTGGCCCGGAAGTCTCGTCGTCGAAACGCGATGTCCGCCATGAGTGCCGCGACCTCCGACGGCGCCATTCCCTGGACGATCGCGATCTCCAAGTGCCTCTGAGCCTCGTCGAGGTCACTCTGCTCGAGTCGGACGCGGCCGAGGAGCAGGTGCGCCTGAGCGTTGTGAGACTCGAGTGCGAGGCTCTCGTCGCCGTGCTTCTGGGCGGTAGCGACCATGTGCCGGCGCACGTCGCCCTGGGCGAGTCCGGAGTCGGCCAGTTCCCAGTATTGCTCGCCGAGCTTGTGGTGGAGTTGGGCGGCCAGTTCCGGGGAGGCGCCTTCGAGGGCCTCCCGCATCTCGGTGATGCGGCCATTGATCCTCAGTTCCATACGATCGAGCATCGAGTACGCGAGGAGTCGCACCTCGTCGACACCGTCCTTGAGTGCGGTGTGGAGGATGGGCACCGATTCCCGCGCCGGGAGCTGCTGCGTGGACAGGATCGCGTCCATGCGGCGCTGTGGATCCGATGCGTAGCGAACCACGCCGAGGAGACCTCCGTCCCCGTAGGGCAGCTCGGCGTTGTGTGGACGCTTGCGGATCGAGAGCGACGGCGACTCCACCAAGCGCCAAGGTTGCCGGCGATCGATCGCGGGGAGCTTGGAGAGTACGAACAAGGTCGTGAGCAGACCGAGCGCGCCGAAGACGGGCAGGAACAAACACGTGACAAAGATCCAGGCCCGCGCCCACCAAGCGGGCTCCTGCAATCGTTCCGGGAGCCGTTTGTGGAGGGCGGGGCAGATCGCGAACGACGCCAGCCCGTGCCCGATCGTGAGCAACAGGAGGCGTGCCCAGACCGGCAGCGGCACCAGGACGACCGCCGCGCTGAGGCCCTCAAGCAGCAGGCACAGCGGGAGCGAGAATCGGAGCTTCATCGGTGATTCGCAGTCCTTGGATTTGAGTCACGACGTCGTCTACCGTGTCTTGGCGGCCCAGAGTCATGGACTGGGCTTGGACCCCAGCTTCCGCCAGGCTCTTGCCGAGCCGGCTACGGAAGTGACCCTCGATGCGCTGGAGGAAGCCGGCTGCGCCCAACTCGTCGGTGAGCGGAAGCAGGAGCGCGAGCAGGGTGTCGCCTTCTCGGTTCGCGCTGATCCAGTAGAGATCGAGGCTCCTCGTCTGTGCCGTGATCTGGTCGAGCACCCGCGACGACGCGAACTCGGGATTCAAGAGAAAGGTGACGACCGAGACGGCCAGCCCATGGTCACGACGATCGTCCAAGCAGCGCCGAAGGTGCAGGCGGAACTCCTGCTCGCCCGCGTCTTCACTGCCGGTCTGCTCCAGGCTGGACGTGAGCTCGTCACCGATCGCACCACCGATCACCGCCATCAGCACGAGGTTGTCCTGGTGAAAGCTCATGAAGGGCAGTTCTTGCACGACCACCAGGGCCCAGACGTTGTGGAAGGCATCGGCGATCGGGACGACGGCGAGCACATCCTGATCTCGTTCGCGGAGGTCGCTCTTCTGATCCGTGCGGAAGTGCGCACTGACGGTTTGATTGGTTCGCAACGCTTCACTCACGAAAGCATGAGTCGCGGGTATCTGTACGCCGGAACCCAACGTCGCGCACGGCGGCCAGATGACTTCGGCGTTGTCCCGAACGGCGAACACGCACCCGACTTGGACGGCACAGAAGTTCGCGAAGATGCTCAGGATCTCCGAGCCGACGACGTCGAGCGGGGGTCGACTTCGCTGCGGCGGGAAGCGATCACGCACGGTCTGTAGCGCCGTGCGCAGGCTCTGGGTGCTACCCGCGAGTTTTTGTTCGAGGCGGTCGTGCGACGCTTTCAGCGTGTAGTAGCGTGGCGTGAACGCGTTCAATCGGGTCTGGCAGTACTCCGCCGCGGCCCAGGCGCGGTCCGCTCGGCGTCGCCACAGGTTGGTGAACTCACCGGCGATCATGCACGTCGTGAGCATCCCGAACACGGTCTCGGTCGGAAACTGCGGGACTGGCAGGATCTGGAGCCACCACGCCATGGCGAGCGCGAGCGTGAGCGCGAGCGCACTACCAAAGCCGAATGCGAAGCCGTAGCGTAGGGCCGGAAGCAGGGGCGAGAAGATCAAGTACGGAAATCCGGCGGTGAGGAGCAGCGGATCCTCGGGCCACGCCAGTGTCCCCACGATCGGCACCAGCAACGTGGCGAGCGCAGACTCGAGACTCGCGTGCACCAAGCCGATCCGCAAGGGCGCGTTCCCACGCCGTTCGCCGCTCCCCGCGCTCATGTTTCCTCGAAGTCGAGACTCGCGAGGAGTCTGCGGAGCAGTTTCTGAGCCGCTCCGCTGAGACTCTCGCGACCCCAGCCGGCCCGGGCCCCACTCGCCGACCACACGGTTCGTCCGGAGGCCAGCTCCACGACCGTGACGGTGAGCCCGACCGCAGGCTCGCCGTCGAGGCCGGCCTTGTACCGCCACTCGGTGATGCTTCCCTGGACCGCATACTTGAAGCCTTGGGTCGCAGCCCAGTCGCGTGCCTGGCGCGTGGCCTCGCCTGGGTCGAGATTCGGGAGCCCGGTGGCCGACTCGGCGGCAGGCGGTGTACTCGCGACGTCGAGTACGCCGCGACCGAGGAGCAGCGTCTTCAAGACCGGCTCCAATCGTTCGCCAGCGCGCGGCGCCTCGGCGCGGTTCTCCCACGGCAAGATCACCCAGCCACCGTCGGGGTCGAGTCGACCCTGTGATCGGTGCACATCCAGCACCGAGCATGCGGTCGTCAGGAGCAAGGTCCCGACGAGGGCGCTGAGCTGGCGAAACCACGGGTAGCGCGGGCGTTCTCGGGACATTTGGTACTGTTCGACCTCGGCTCGGGCTGGGTGATCGGGCACGGTCCGCCCGGGTGCGGCGTCACCGGTTGCAGCGTCATGGGCGCAGCGTCGTTGCACCCCGGTGTTCGCCGGGGAGGCCGATCGGTCTGCGATCCGACCGACCTTCACGATGCGAACCCAACGGGGGCGGGACCGACCCGGTCCGCTGCAACCCTCGCGAGGCGACCCCCTGTTTCATCGGCCGAAGCGGTACGAGTACTGCACAGAGACCCCGGAGGAATCCTGGTTCTCGAAGCCGCCTTGACTGTCACCGTAGTGGACAGCCAGGCTCAACTCGTCGCGTCCGAGCACCTCGACGCCAACGCTGGCCCGGGCCGCGAAGGTCAGTTGCCCCGCTGGCAAGAGCCAGCCGGCGTAGACATCAGCGTGATAGCGGATTCCGCCGGTCGTCGGGGCCCACTCCGCCGGTTGACCGTGCTGTGTGGAGAGCCCGACACCGAACACCGCGAACTCGCGCGGAACGATCGCACTCGGGTCCGCGGTGGTTCCGAGAATCTCGGCGAACGACTCAGGCAGGCTCCGCGGAGTCTGGTGGAAAGCGGCCGCGCCGAATGCGCGCACCGCGAACTGGCGGCTGCCGGCATGCAGCCGGTGTCCGAGCTCGAATTCGAGGCCGAGCCCACGCGCGACCGACGCGCGCTCTCGGTCGTAGAACTCACTCCAGCCGACACCCGCACTGGCGTACTCGCGCGGCGTCAGCTCGAACGCCACTCGTGCCCGCACGCGATCGACAGCGCCCGCGAGTCGCAACGCGTCGCTCTCCTGCGTGAGCTGGTTCAGGGCCACGGCGACTTGTCCGCTCGCCGCCCCGCCGAGCCCCAGTCGAAGGTCATAGTGGGCCGACGGCAGCGTGTTCACGCCGTCATCGGTGACCCCGACCCCAAGCAGGTGCCGCGCCGTATCCGTGGTGAGATCGAGGTTGGCGACGAGCTGGGGCTGACGACTGCGCCCCGAGATGGCCACCGTGCGCGAGCGGGTCGTGACTCGAGCTTCAACGACCTGCAGCTCGAACTGCCGGGTGTTCGTGCCGAACGTCGTTGCGAGTTCCGAGCGCGTCCACTCCAAGTTGCCCAGGGTCTCGACCCCGAGGCGAGCGCGGGTCGCCTGCGGATGCCGCGCACCCAAGCGGGTCGCGAGCCCGAGGAGCGATCGGTTGTCGGTATCCACCTCGCCGGTGCGCTCCCACAGCCGCGACAGCGACAGAGACCAGGCCTCGTCATCCCGACCGAGGCGTCGCAGGCCTTCGATTTCGTCGACCCGCCCCAAGTCCGACACCGACTCCCCCCGCGCGCCGAGGTTCGCCGCGACCTCGGGTAGGTTCTCCGTGCGCAGCGCGAGCGAGAGTCGTTCCCAACGCGGTACCGCGCGCTCGAGTGGCGGTTCACCGCGCTCGCCCGGCTGCACGATGGCGTGGGCGCGATCGTCGTCGTCCTGGGCAAGGTATTGCTCGACCACGAACTCGCGCAAGAAGTCGTCGTCCGCGGCGCGCGTCTCGACCGCCTCCACCCACGGGCGCGCTGCTTCGTCGCCGAGAAGCTCGCGCACCAAGCGGGTCGCTCCCACCACCACGCGAGCCTCCTCGGGGGTCCAGTGGCTGCGAGCCAGTAGTGCATGCCCGGCTTGCCAGGCCTGCGGGAGCAGCTCTCTGCGGACACGCCAAGAGGTATCCTCGCGCTGCGCCTCGACGAGTGCCGCCGCGTACTCGAGGCCCCACAAGACATCGCCGGCATGCGCGCGGGCGAAGCGATCGTAACGTTCGAGAGTCTCGGACGGTCTTCCGAGGCGGCGCAGGCCGGCGTTGTAGGCGCCCCAAAGCTCGCGTTGGGGAACCTCCCCGGGCTCATTGCGCTCGAGCAAGCGCGCGAGCAATTCGAGTTGGTTGGCATCGATGAAGTACCAAAGCGCGCCTGCGAGGACGACTGCGTCGTGCGGGTCGATGGCGAGTGCTCGGTGATAGGCCTCCGCGGCGTTCGGAACATCGGCGGCCGCGGCGTACCGTGTTGCCTCGACGACCCAGTAACGCTTGTCTTCCAGCAACTCGGGATGCTGGGCCTTCGCCTCGTCGGCGAGCCGCGCCGCAGCTCCCCACTGCTCGCTCCTGACGGCCGCCTCGAGCGCGACGACGGCGAACTCCATTCGGTCGAACTCTCTCCAGGCCTCCTCGGCGACCTCCAGCGCTTCTTCGTCGTGGCGCGCTGCCAGCAAGAGAGCGATCAGTCGCTCAGCGTCCGGCTCCGTTCGGGTACTGCCTCGCCAGAGACTCCGGTACGCTGCGAGCGCCTCTTTGTCGTTCTCGGCTTCCCAGGCAAGGCGCCCCAGTGCGCGCCAGAACTCGACGTCGCCG
Source organism: Planctomycetota bacterium (assembly GCA_050246115.1). Lineage (GTDB taxonomy): Bacteria > Planctomycetota > UBA8108 > UBA1146 > JAJFFE01 > JBFWWP01. The sequence goes on along the minus strand of JBFWWP010000015.1, from coordinate 120,399 downwards.
CGCTGCGCGATGCCGCGGTGTGACTCGAGCAGGTCGAGAGCGGCGGCATCGTCGCCGAGCGTCGACAGGGTGCGGGCGGCGGCGAGTATCCGCTCCGGCGTCAGCTGGTGATGCGCGAGGATCTGGCGTTGCGTAGCGAGTGCGCCTGCCAAGTCGCCCTGGCCATGTTGGATCCGCGCGAGCATCAGGGACGGCTCGAGTTGCTCGGGTGCGTTGGCGATGTACTCGCGAAGTTCACGTTCGGCCGCGGCGGGCTCCCCGATCGCTTCGTATGCCGCCGCCAGTTCGATCACGCCGGCCGCGGTCATCGGCGCGCGCGTGCGCTGCAATCGCCAGAGCTCGACGATGGTGGTGGAGTCGCCCAAGGTGCGCGCGGTCGCCAGAGCATTGGTGAGGTACGCAGGATTGGCGTCGCCACGTGCTGCCTCGACCCAATGCGGCATGGCCTCGGGGAGTCGTCCGCTCCAAGTCAAGAACTGCGCCAGGCGGGCGCGAGCGTTGGCGTCGGCCGGGTATTCAGCGACCACGCGCGCGGCGAGTGGCAGGGCCGCGGGCATGTCACCGAGCGCCAGCTCGGCGTCGATCTGGCGCTCGAGCACGTCTCGTGGGACGCTTCGTCTCTCCGCGAGGCGACGACCGAGGTCGCGAGCCAGGTCGGGGCGATCTTGGCTACGCGCGAGCGCCACTGCGCGGTCGAGCAACTTCACGTTGTTGGGGTGCCACTCGAGGAACTCGAGCAGACGTTCGAGTCCAAGCCCTTCGCGGTTCGCGGCACGTAGTGCCGCGACCGAGTCCAGGGCGGCGCTGCAGAACTCTTCCTCGCTCAAGGTCTCGTAGGCAATGGTTGCGTAGATCCCGGCCGCGCGCATGGAATCACCGCCGGCCACGAACCACTGGGCGGCTTGTCGCAGCCAACGAACCCGGCGCGCGAGGTCGCGGCTGGCAAGGTGCTCGAATAGTCGCGCAGCTCTAACCGGTTCCCCGAAGAGCAGTGCCGTGCGCGCGAGCCACTCGATGTGGGTAACGTCGCGGCTCACGTCGGCCATGGCTTCGAGCTTCTCCATGAGTGACGCGACCGCCTCCGCGGCACGCTGCGAAGGGGGTATGGCGAGCAGAGCCTCACGTTCGATCGCGATGCTGAGGAAGCGCGCGCGAGCCCCGTCGCTTCCAGCGGTGTCGATGAGCGGGGAGATCGCGACCCGGGCGCGCTCCAGTTCGCCCGCGCGGACCCAACGCTCGGCGACGCGAATGCGCAGTTCGGCGTCCTCGGGCCACGCTTGCAGCGCCTGGTCGACATAGGCAACGGACGCGGAGTCTTGCTGTTCCGGGTCGGCGAGGGTGTGGGCGAGCCGCCGACCGGGGAAGATGAGGAGTACCCCCGCACCGAGGATTGCGGACAGGAGAGCGAAAGCGGCTGGGTGCAGCAGGCGCTCTCGCTCAGGGAGCGCGGAGTACGACTTCACCGGAGTCTCCTTCCGGGAGGTACACCGTCCACGTGTCTCCCTCACACTCCGCTGAGAAGGGTGTCCCATCCCAGAACAGTTGACTGCCGGTCTCGACCCCGACGATGCGGAGCTCGGTGTGGACGTGGCCGTACAATCGAAGGCGGAAGCCACAACCTTCGCGCGCCCACGCTCGTACTCGCGCGTTCGTGCGTTCGATCATCGGCGCCGGCACCGGATTCGGAACGAGCGCGAGCCGAACGCACGTTCCCGGAGTGGGAGGTGCGAAGCTGATGTAGCGTGCGTCCTCGTGCTCTCGCACACCGACCACGAGTGGGCACGTGTTGACGTCCGGGAAGCCTGCGGATTCTGGGACGCGCAGGGTTCGGAGGTCACCGAGTCCGCGGATCCACCAGTGGTCATCGAGGTCGCGCGCCAGAGTCACTCGGTCGAAGTCGAGCGCCAAGCGGATGAACTCACTTGGGAACACGGGCAGCGTCTCTCGAGCCAGAGCCCAGTCGTAGACTTCGCGCAGCGCGAGCAAGCTGCTCTGCTTGCTTCCGGAGTAGAAGTGGTAGTAGATGTCGATCGGCTTCAAACGTCGTGGACGATCCGTCATCTCGAAGGACTCGATGACGCTGCGAAAGCCATAGAAGGGTCCCTGCCACAGGTTGGTGAAGACGTTCTCGTTCGTGATGGGTGCGTACACCTGCAGGTAGTCACCAACCGGTCGCAGCAGCGGCGATACGTTCAGCAGAGAAGGGTGACTCCGGCAAATGCGAGTGGTGCCGCCGTTCATGTTGATCAGATCGGCCCTCTCGGCGGTGGCGAGTGCCCCCACGGTGGGGAGCGCGTCCCCCGACCACAGTACGATCCCGACGCGTTTGCCGGGCGGAGCGAAACGCTCCAAGTAGGACGCCGACCCTACGATCTCGCGGTCCAGGCACAACTCGTAGCCGCGGATCGGCAGGCGATAGGCGGCGTTCTGGGGTTCCGCGACCGCGGATTCCCAGTCGAACGGATGGCTGTACGTGTGGGTTGCTAGCTCGACGTGGGGCAGTGCGAAGATCCGGCGGGCTACCGTTTCGAGTGCGGCGCTCGTCTCTGGATAGATGCCGCTGGCTCCGATCTCCCCTTCGACGAACGACACCGCGGTGGGGACTCGATAAACCTCGAGGACTTCGGACTGAATCACCTCGGCGGCGTACGGACCATTCGCCCACTCGGCTCGGCTCGGAGCCCCGTCGCCGTCGATGTGGGCGAAGAAGAGGCGCGAACCGTTCTCAGTCGTCGTGTCAGGTGCCGGGATGGGTGGGAGCCGGAGGGCGTTGGCCAAGAAACGAAATGGATCGATGATCCAGCGGCGTGACTCGTCGAGCTGCGTGTGGAGCAAGAACGGCACGAGCGCCATCCCTCCCCAGGGCGCCACGAAGACGCCGTCCACGCGTTGGCCGTCCGCGCCGACTACGGACACGATGGCATCTCCCGATTGCAGGCGAATCGGAGTCAACCCACGCGAGCGCGGCAGCGGGTCGGCTTCGAATCCCGCGATGGCTCGATCGAGCACCAGGTGAACGGGTTTGGGTAGCGACTCGGTAGCCGCCTCGAGCCCCAGGTAGGTCAGGAGGCTCGAGTCGAGTACGAAGCCAGGGTGACCGAAAATCGCGAAGCGTAGTCCGTCATCCAAGTGCCGGCGGATCCACGCCGAGTAGCGCGCGCTGTCGGCGACGTCGTTGGCCTGCAGCCACGTTACGACTCCGGCATAGCGGCCCCGCAGCGAGTAGGTAGGGAGAGAGCCGTTCACATCCAGGTAGTCTACGGCGAACCCTGCGTACTCCAGGCACGGCGCGAGGCCGGTATGCGCGTCGGCCGCGGCGAGCGAGCCGCTGCGGCTGGAGTAGAGCGCTAGCACTCGTCGTGGCACCACCTCGACGTTGCCGACTCCCATCGCGTCGAGCGCGGGAGTCGCTACCCACGGAACGAAGCCCTGCTCGCGAATGCGACGGGCAGTAGCTCGTGCCAAGTCAGGATCGTTCGGCGCGACGTAGTCGATGACGGTGATCGGTAGCGAGTACCGATCCTGGACGGCGCGCATGCGGTCGAGCAGCCAGGTTCGATCGCTTTCGGGCACCGCAGTAAAGCGGGTGCCCGCGGAGTTCGAGGTCTGAAACAGCGACTCGACGACGACACCCGCGACGTACTCCGCGACCTCGGGGAGTACGTCGAAGCCGCGGTTGAGTAAGAGCACCTTGCCGGGGCACGACTCGTGGAGGGCTGAGATCAGGGACGCAAGGGCGAGGCGCTGCTGCTCGCGCGCCGCACCCTCGGAGACCCGTGGATAGCTGTCGAGCGTATCGAGGAACAGGCCGTCGAAGCCGCGCGCATGAAGGGACTGGGCCTGCTCGACGGCGAGCGCTCGCCAGCCCGCATGGCTCAAGTCCAAGATGTCGCTGTCCCAGTCGGGGTTGTTGCCGAGGATCCACTCCCGTTCGACCCGCGGGTACCTGCTGCTTGTGCGTGCGATCTCGCCAAGGCTCAGGTAGGCCAGAACCTCGGTGCCGCCGCGGCGGAGGGCTGCCACTTCCTCGGGACTCGTCGCGTCGGGCTCGACGACGACCCGTTCGTAGAAGGCCAGGGCCGCGGCCGGCAGGGGGGCGCCGTAGAAGAACGCGGTTCCGGATCCGGGTACGGGCTCGCCGAAGGCCGCGAGCGGTGTGCCCAACGCCAGGAGCAGCGCGGCGCGCCCGCGTATGTTCACTCGTGACTCCTCACCTGACGACGGGGCTCGAGCCACCCGCGGGCCCGGAACGATCTTCTCCAAGAACTTCGGATGCGGCTCGGCGGGATCTTTGGGCTGGGGCCGACATCGATCCAAGCACCGATGGTCGCGTGGTACCGGATCGATGGTGGGAGTGCTCGTTCCGATAACTCGACGCGCGACGCCGTCGCCGCGATCAGCTCGCGATGGTGACCGCCGAGTTCGGCTCGGACTCGTGGCTGGGTTCTTCGAGGATCTGGGTGCGCGGATCCTCGGGTCGGTGGCGGGAAGGCTCCTCCGCTTCACCCCGAATGAATCCACCCGTGGCAATGCGTAGCACGAGGGACACCTGGGCCTCGTCCCGGCGCAGCGAGATGTCGCCACCGAGCATCTGCGCCAGCCGCTTGCAGATCCCCAGCCGTAATCCGGCGGCCCCGAACTGCAGCATGGTCGCGGCGTCGGCGCGGGCATACGATTCGTAGATGCCCGCGAGCTCCTCTTGCGAGAGTCCCGGATCCACACCGACGAACGTGATGCTCAGGTACGAATCGTTGGCGGCACCCGAACCGAGCGCATGGATCACGAGCTGCACATGCTGGTGCGCCCCCGCAGCCTGCAGCGCCAAGTCCAGCAGGTTGGTCAGAACTTGGAGCAACCGGGCGGGGTCGGTGTCGATCGTCGCGGGTACGCCCTCGCGGTAGTCGATGGCGATGGTGACGCCCAGTCGGGAGGCCGCGTCGCGCGCACGGAGCACGGCTTCGTCGAGGAGTTCCCGCGGAATCGACGGGGCGGGTAGCACTTTGGTGATTCCCGACTCGAGCATCGACAGCGCCAGGACGTCGTCGAGCATCGAGATCAGCTGTACGCAGTTCTGCCGCACGGTGCGAGTGCTTTGGGCGTGCGACTCGCCGAGCGAACCCAGGTTCGTCAACGACTCGATCTCGGTGAGCATGGCGTTCATGGGGCTGCGAATCTCGTGACTCATGTACGAGAGAAACACGCTCTTGGCTTGGCTGGACTCCACGGCTTGGTTCCAAGCCTCGATCAGCTCGTCCTTGATGACTTTCTCGTCGGTGCTGTCACGGAGCAGAGCAACCCCGGCGATCAGGTCGTTGTTCGCGTTCAGTACTGGACTCGAGCTGGCACGAATCGGTAGGCCGTCGGGATGACGGGCATTGCGGACGTGCAGTTCGACCTCACGGACCCGTTGTCCGTGGATGGCTCGGGCCATGGGGAGTTCCGCGGACGGGTACAGTTCTTTCTGGTTCGGACGATGGAACCCGAAATGAGCGGACCACTCGACCAAAGGCACCTCGGCCGGTCCCACTCCCAGGAGTTCGTGGGCGGCAGCGTTGAAGTACAGGAAACGACCTTCCGGATCGGCGACGATGACTCCCTCGGGGCTCTGTTCAATGACCGAGCGTAGCTGATCGACCTCGTGTTCGAGCCGCGTGCGCCGCTCGAGGCCGTCGCGCGAGTGCTTCGTCAGGCGAATGAGCGCCAGCGACATCACGACGGCAATGGCGCCCGCGAAGAGCAGCAACAGGATCATGGGGTCGGTGACCGGCGTGCGCACCTCGCGGAACAGGCGCAGACCGCAGTCGAGCCCGGCGGTTGGCAAGAGTACGGTGTGCGCGACCGCGGCCCGTGGGCGCTTGGGGTCGACCTTGCCGGCAATGTACTCACCGCGCGAGTCGACCCAACTGAAACGGTAGTTCTCACGAAGGCTCCAGGGGATCCCTTCGCCGAGCAGGTCTTCGCAGGAGATGATGGTCAGGAGCAACCCGTCGCGGGAGAAGGGAACCCAGAGTTCGAACAGGGTGTCGTCCCAGCGGGTTCGAAACGGTGCACCGTAGACAGGTTGCCGTGACGCGAGAGCTGCGCGCGCTCTCTGTTCGGCGCCCTCTTGATGCAGTCGGGAGTGAAGGATGCGTCGAGTCGCGTCACCGAAGGCAAAGTAGCGCAGGCGCAAGGTCTCGTCGACGCAGCCTACGTTCACGATCTCGGGCGCGTTCTCGACGTAGCGGATCACCTTCTCCGACAGGGCCGCGGGCGACAGGGCTCCCGAATCGACACCATCGGCGAGGGACTGCAGGAAACGCCGGTGCCCCTCGATGCGCAGCTCGATGGCGGTGCGCGCCCACTGGGCATGGTCCTGGAGTTCGAGTTCCTGACGTTGGAGTTCGCGGGCCCCGAGCGCCCAGAGGGTGACCGCCGCGAGCCCAACGATGAGGCAGAGTGCCGTCGCCGCGACGATCCACGGCCACACGCGCGCACCGCCGGGAGGCGGTGGCTTCGGACTCGTTCCCACGGTGGCTGCCCCCTCTCGAGCGTCCATCCAAGGGTAGGATGGGGTCGCCGAAAGGCCCACTCGCGGCGAGGATTTCGAGGTTTTCGGATCGGTCGAAGATGGCCCGAAGCGACGAGCAAGAGGGTGAAGTTATTCTTGGGCGAGTCCTAAGTGTGGACTCCGTGGCGGCTTCGACCGAGCGTCGGGCGCTTGCCCAACCCGCGCCGCGTGAGCCGCGGCGGGTCGCCGGAGGGCGATCGGAAGCCCTCCGTGCCGGCGGCGGCGCCGTGGACGAGCGCCGTTAGCGGTGGCGGCGCGGGACCCCGGTCGCGGCCATCCCGCGGAGGAGGTCGAAGATGCGGTCGCCTGCGCGGCCGTCCCAGCGCTCCGGCGTTCGGCCTTCGATCCGCGGTTGCGTGAGCGCTTGTTCGAAAGCGGCGCTCACCGCCTCCGGGTCGCAGCCGATCACGCGGTTGTATCCGCTCGTCACCGTTGCCGGTCGCTCGGTGTTCGGCCTCAGGGTCAGGCATGGCCGTTCGAGAATCGTCGCTTCCTCCTGGATGCCGCCGGAATCCGTGAGGATCACACGCGCGCGCGACATGAGCTTCACGAAGTCGAGGTACCCGAGGGGCTCGCAAAGATGGAGCTGTGGTCGGCGCAGGAGATCCGCGAGCAGTCCATGCGTCCCGAGTTGCTTGCGGGTCCGAGGGTGAACCGGGAACACCACCGGGCACGCTTCGCCGACCCGTCCGAGAGCGCCGAGCAACTGCTCGAGGATCACGGGATCGTCGACGTTGGCCGGTCGATGCAGAGTCAGCACTGCATACTGATTCTCCGTGACCCCCAGAGTGTCCAAGATCCCCGAGCGCTCGGCGCGCTCCCGGTGCGCGAGCAGGGTATCGATCATGACGTTGCCCACGAAGTGGCAACACTCGTCGGGAACGCCTTCGCGACGGAGGTTCTCCATCCCGCTCGGCTCACTGACCAAGAGGAGATCGCTGATCGCGTCCGTGATGACGCGATTGATTTCTTCCGGCATGTCGCGGTCGAAGCTTCGCAAGCCTGCTTCTACGTGCGCCACGGGCAGTTGCAGCTTGACGGCCGCCAGCGCCGCCGACACCGTGGAGTTCGTGTCGCCGACGACCAACACGAGATCGGGGCGGTAGTCCCCGAGAACGGACTCCATCCCCTTCAAGATCTCCGCGGTCTGGACGCCGTGACTTCCGCTGCCCACCCCGAGGTCGACGTCCGGGCGCGGGAGCTGGAGGTCGTCGAAGAGGACTCGGCACATGCGTTCGTCGTAGTGCTGCCCGGTGTGGACGAGGAGCCGAGAGAACTGGGGATGACGATCCCCGGCCCGCACGATCGCCGCGATTTTCATGAAGTTGGGGCGGGCCCCGCAAACGTAGCAGATGCGCAAGGTCGACTCCGAGATTCTGGCTGCAAAGGGGGCTCGACCGAGCCCGCAGACGAGGCGCTCGCGTTCGACGGGGCCAGCCGGGTACCGACGCCGCCCCAGCGGTCCGGGTGCGGTCCGGGTGCGCGCCGAGCCGCCCGAATCTACGCGATCCGGTCGAACCCGAACAGCTCAGAAGTAGAATGCCGCCCCAGGAGTGGCCCCGAAAGTAGGCCTTGGGTCGTGCCAGGCACGTCGCGATGGCCGGAGGACCCGAAGACACCCGTGACTCAGACATGAATCGGACATGAAACAGAAGCTCACGGTCATTGCCGCCGCCTCCAATGAAGGGGGGCAGGTCGTGGAGTGGCTCGACCACTTGCGCTGGGTGGATCGCGTCGTCGTGGTCGACACCGGTTCGCGGGACGACACCCGCACTCTCCTCGAGTCGGGGGGCGCCGAAGTGCTGACGGGAGCGCCAGGTCTGATCCACGCGGCCAAGAATCAGGCCCGCCTCGCGGTCGGAGCCGGCTGGGTATTGGACCTCGACCTCGACGAACGGGTGCCCTCGCCGCTCGCCGAGGAGATCCGCAGCGTGCTCGATGGCAGCCACCCGAGCGTGGCCGGGCGCGGCGTCGCCGACGCTTTCGTGGCCTATCGGGTACCGTACCGCCACTACGTGTTCGGTCGGTGGCTCGAGCACGGCGGCTGGCGTACTCAGCACCTACGCCTGTACCGCGCCGAGCGTGCGCGCTACCCCGAAACGCGGGCCCACTCCACCCTCGAAGTGGACGGGCCGACGGAAGCACTCGCGCACTTCGCCGTTCACTTCGCCAACCCACTGATCCATGATTTCGTGGTGAAGATGAACCGCTACACTTCGCAGGACGCACCGCTGCTCATCGAGCATGGACGTGGCGGGCTCCGCAATCGTCCACCCTTGCCCCCGCAGAGGCTCGCATGGATGCGCGCGAGCCTCTCGGTGTTCTGGAACCGTTACATCAAGTGTGCTGGGTTTCGGGACGGCATGCCCGGGTTTCTGATCGCGAGTCTTCTCGCCTACTACAACTTCGTGGAGCAGGCCAAAGTGTGGGAGGCACGCCGCCAAGCCGAACGTTCGTAGAGCCGGTGGCGTCTGACATCGTCAGGCCTTGGAGCGCCACCCGATCAAGAAGCCTGCTATGCCCGAGCCGATGAAGTTCGCGACGAGATCCCAGCCGGTGTTCTCGTAGCCGCCCACGTTGGTGGACGGTACGAGCAACGTCGCCAGAAACTCGACGATCTCGTTTGCGGCCCCGAAGCCCATGCCACCGGCAGCACAGAGGACCAACAAACCCAGGGTTGGACGGGAAACTCCGGTTGCGCGCTGGAGCCCTTGCCAGCAGGCCCAGGTCGTCACCCCGAAGCCATAGGCGTGCACGACGTGATCGTACTTCAAGTAGTTCGGAATCAGCCACCAGCTGTAGAGGACGCGGATGTCGCCGGCAATCGGCCAATCGCCGGGCACGGGCATTAAACCGCCGGCCATGTGGGCCAACCCCCAGATCGCCAGTGCCCACAGGAGTCCGCGACTGAACCCTGCCCGGTGGCGTACCAGCAAGACCGCGCCGATGAGAACCACCATCACCCCGATATAGAACAGGAACTCCTGATTGCCGGTATGCCAAGCGGCGAACGACGCAACCCCCATATAGGCCGAGGTGAATGCGGCCAACCCCAGGAGTCCTCGACTCGGCGCCGGCTCGAAGCGTGCTTTCTCTGGCACGAGGTCTCCGCTCTGAAGTGAGGCGTGCTGGGCAAGCACGTTCGCGAACCGACCTGGCCCGAGCTGACTTGACGCCCGCGTGGGCGCCGAGATCGGGCCCCAGAACTCGCCTGTTGCTCCGGGGGTTCGGGGTTGCCGAGGCCCGCGGGCGCGCGTTTTGGCGGGCGGAGTGTATCGTTTCGCGCGCTGCCGACACAATCTCAACGCCGGAAGGCAAAGTGGGTGGACGATCGCCCCCGTCCAGGTGGGTTCGTCGGGGTCCTCGAGGTGCGCGCTTCGCGGACTCTGCGGCGGTTGAACTTCGCGCCGAATCTCGGCGGCCGGTGAGGTGCTTTCTCTGGCGCCAGAGCCCGGACCCGTCCGGTAGCAGGGGGCGTCTCGGCCAGGATGAGTTGCAGTCAGGCCACCGTTAGGGCATTGCTAGTGTCTTGTCAGGGAACGCTGGCCGCGATGGCCGGGGGAGCTGGGCTCAGATCGGTTCGATGGGAAGGGTTCGGATCCGGAGGCGTATGGGTGGATCCGTTGAGGAATGTGCCACCGACGCCATTCGGGAACGAGAGTCGGGACGGGGCCAAGCATGTCCGTACCCGCCAGGAGAGGCAGCGTCGATGAAGCGAAAGGCCACACCAGCTGGAGCGAGTATCGCGTTCACCGAGGAAGGTATGGTGCTCGATGACTCCACGACCATCACGAAGCGGGTACGCCTCGACGTCTGGCGCGATGCGTTGGGAACCCCAGAACGCGTCCAAGCCCCGCTCCCTTCCGGGCGCGACAACGGTACCCTTCACTTCTACGACTCCCTCGGCCTCTACCTTGTCGAGGGCCATGGAAAGCTCGTCTCGCAGTTCACGGTGATCCTCGAACGCACCCACACCTGGCCACTCACGAGGAAGGTCTTTGCCGGTGCCGTCACGGTGTTCGGAGTCGACCTCTCGGGCGCCCGAGGAAGCCCGACGACGCTCGCCGGAAAGACTCCCCTGACGCGCACCTATCCGGGGCTGCTGCAGTACCGCGCACCGGGATTCACACTCGAGGTCACCGTCGAGCCGCGGTTGCCGAAGAACTCCGGCGAGCTGATCCCGGCCGCTCGCCATCCGACTCGAGCCAGCCTGAGTTTCCTCTGACCCCTCGACGCAACTCTCCGGCGTCGGTCCCGCCCGACCCAGCGCGCAACGAGAGCACACGGCGGGCTGCCACGATCGAGCAACCCGCCGTGCTTCCCGGTCACGGACAGGGATAGGAAACGCACGACAGCGGCGTCGACGCGCCCAGCCCGCAAGACGGATGGGGAGCCGACGGCGGTGGGCCGCCCGCGAACAGGTACGTCATCATGTAGATCGGGTCGGCGATATCGATCAACTCGTCGGCATTGCAATCGCAGGCCGACTGACACTCCGGGTCCTCGCCTGATCCACCGAACAGGAATCCGAGCATGTAGATGGGGTCGCCCACGTCCTTTTGGCCGTCCTGGTTGGCGTCACCGCGGGAGAACGGGCTCGATGCGGACGAGGCGGGAATCAGCGTGATCGTGCCTGTCACCAAATCGGGCGCGTAGGTAGCCCCACCGACGACGACTACGTTGTTGACCGGTGGCGTGCCCAGAGGCAGCCAGCTCAAATCGGTGTCGACCGGCGCGCTCGCGCCAGCCAGGTTCGCCGCGTTGCTGTCGTACTGTGCGACGACGAGTTCCTTCGTCGTGCCGAACTCCGTCAGCCCGACCGCCAACAGGTCTACGACCATCCCCAAGTTGAAGCCGTTCGGGTAGAGGGCGATGGCGAGGAAGTCAGGGCCAGCTCCACCGTTCAAACCCGTGGTGAAGGAGGTCGGATCGACGGTTGCGACCGTGAGCCAGTTCGGGTCGTTCATGAGCGAGAGCGACAAACCCTGAACCGCGGAGGCCGTTGCGCCCGGACTGAGGTCTTCGCTGAACCGGGGCGCGTACGCGAAGGACCCGACGCCGGTCGCCATATCGAAGAAGACCGACCCATCTGGCGCCTCGAACACGAAGTCCGACGGGCTCGGAGTCGGCGGCGGGTTCGGATTGCCCGATGAGTTCGTGCAGTTGGTTTGCGGCACGGGCGGTGTGGTGTCGACTACGCTAATGGTGACGACGCCGGGGTCCTGGACCGGGATGTGACCGCTTGCGTCGACGACGAACAGCGTCTCCGTCGGTGGCATGCCAACGGTCGCGCAGGGAGTCACCGGAGTCGTGGCCCCCATCGGGCCGATCGCCGCATAGGTGACCGCGAGTAGATCGAATCCGGCTCCGGGCGGTAGCGTGTTCTGCACCAGGAAGTCGATCACGACGTGCGTTCGGACTCCACCGTCGCAGATCTGCATCGACAGAAACGCCGCACCGCTGCCGTTGTTCACCGTCGCCAGGTCTGCTCCACCGCTCATGGCGGTGGGGGTGAGCATTGCCTCGTCGTGGCAGAGACCGAACGACCAGGCCTCCACGAAGCCTCCGAGGTTATCGAAGATCGCGTGGACGGTCGCGGTGCCGTCGACGCCGCTCGTGGCGTCGCTCACGCTGAGAATGTAGTTCGGGTTTTGTGCCGACGCATTGCTCATTGGCCCCGCACCCAGGACGAGAACGAGCCATACGAACGGCACCTGTTTCTGCCCCAGCCCCGGAGATTCCACCCTGGTCTGCCGGCAAACCGTCGTTCGGCGAGGGCCGGTACACTTAGGGAGTACGGGCCGAGTACGAGTACGAGTACGAACGCACGTACACGTACTCGTACACGACCGGAAGGGAGCCCGAAGTGAAGCCACGAGCGAGTGGACGGCTACCCAGCGAGCTTGGATTTTGCCGTCTGGTCGTACGAGACTTCGAAGCGCCTCGAGTCCGACGGAGCGTCATTCTCGAGATCCGCTTTTGCGTGCCTCGCAATCCACCACGCTCGCGTCGTGACACCGAGGTTTCGCTTCACAATTCCTGCACCCAAAGCAGCGACACCGGCGCCTCCTCCACGTGCCGTAGAATCGACCCGGGGCGCCGGGGGGGGCTCGCGCAGGAAGAGTCCGTGGCAGCACCTCGCCAGAATGCCACCCCACGGAGAGTCTTCCTCGGCTACACTCGGAGTTCATGAACGCCCGACGCCACCCGATCGCGCTGCGACCGGACTCCCTCCATCGGCGTCGGGCGCGCTCTCTGTTCGTGCCAGTCACGGCACGCGGCCGTACCGCGCCGTCGCTTCGAAGAGGAGTTCGGATGCCTCGTCTGGGTGACCCGTCGTCCCGCTACGAGCGAGCTTTCCTGCACCGGGTGGTCCGTGTGGTCCTGACCTTAGTGTTCATCGCAAGCGGAGCGCGCGCCTCGGCTCTTGCCGCAGACCTAGTCGAGACCCTTGCGAAAGCGGATGCGTTCTTCGCGGAGCGGGACTACTGGAACGCTGGACACTTCTACGAGTGGTTGCTCGACAAAGACCTCGCCGACCGCGACCGCGTGTGGGTGCGGTGGGCCGAGTGCTACGAAAGGTCGCCGGAACGACTCCGAAGCCGGCTCGACCACGTACCCGACCTGACGTTCCCCTGGAATGCTCGATGGCTGTTCGTCACAGCCAGAGCGTTCGATTTCGATCCTCCGGAGTGGCGTGCCCCGCGTCTTGCGGCCGCTCGCGCACTGTTCGCAGAAGGAGGTAGTGAGAGCCGAGCCGAGTGGATCGAGACTATGCTCGCGGAGGCACGGTGCCTCGCGACCGCCAGCTGGGGACACGCCGCGCATCTCCCACGGCTGGGGGACCCCGGGGGGCCTGCCCTCCCAGACGATGGCGAGCGCTTGGGGCGAGCCCTCGCGCTCCTCGAGGAAGTTGTGGCGTCTGGTTCGTCGAACGAGGATGTCATCGGCCGCGCTCTGTACCTGCGGGCATCGATTCGGCTCGCAGCGACCGCAGCGTTTCCGCCGGGCGAGCCGATCCCTGGGGTCGAAGACTGGTTGGTACTGGCCGATGTCGATCCGGTGCTCGCAGCCCACCATTCCCACATCGAACGTAGGGCCGCATGCATCCGGGACGCGGTCGCCGACCTCGCCGATCTGGTCCGTCGCTTCCCGGATCACGCCTTGGCGGGCGATGCCCTTCTCCTGCTCGCAGAGACGCACGGTACCCGCCGGGCTGACCTGAGTGGTGCCGCCGAAGCTCTGCGCGAGCTCGTTCGGCTCGACCCGCCCAGCCCTTTGGCTTCGAACGGCTTCACCGAAACGCTCCTGAGCGACATCGAGGAGCCCTCCATCCGCCCCTTCAGGCAGTCTTGCATCCGCCCGGATGAGCCGATTCGACTCTGGTTCGTGGTCCGCAACGTCACTGAGTGGGAGTGGGAGGTGCGCGCGCAGTCGGGCGATTTCCGTGACGACTGGTCACGAAACGACTGGAGCGAACGGTCCGATTCGTGGCCCCGAGTTGCCGGCGGGCCGGTCTCCGTCGAAGAACGTGTTCGGCATGCCGCAGAGTGTGCCGAGGTCATCGTGCCACCCCTGTCTGCGGGTCTCTACTTGTTGATTCTGCGGAGCGGGGCATACGAGCAGCACGAGTACTTCCTGGTGAGCAACCTCGAGTTGCACCTGTTCGGGACGTATCCCGATCTTCTAGCTTGGGTCTTCGACTCCGGCACGGGGGCGCCAGTTGCGGATGCCGAGGTGTGTTTCGCGGTCAGCAACGGATCCAGCGATGAAGTAGCGTTAGGTGGCTTCGACGATCGTGAACCCACGAAGCTCGAGCGCGGCGGGCAATCCCGCACCAATCTTCAAGGCTTGGCGAGCTGGACGCTTCCCCACGAGATCCAAGCGCGATCACCCAAGACGCGCCTATGGGCGCGGGCCTTTGCGACTGCCGGGGGTGAGAGTGCGATCTGCGAGTACACCGACGTACTCGAGCCAATCGCGCAGCCTTCTCAGGCCGTCACGCTGTTCGAGTCGAGTCGACCGCTGTACGAACCGGGAGATCGGGTAGGGTTCTTGGTGCATTCCTTTCGGTACGGAGAGGAAGCACGGCTCGAGCCTCACCGCACGCCCGCATGGGTGCGGATCTCGTCAGGAAGCCGATCGTTGTTCTCGGGCGAACTCGCTTTCGACGATCGTGGAGCCGCGACCGCGAACTTCGATCTCCCTCTGGACTGCCCGGCGGGCGTCTGCACGGTCGACGTTGCCTTCGATCGCGTTGGCGCTGCCTCGAGCGCATTTGTCGTGACGACCGAGCAATCCTTGGACGTCGTGGTCGACTTGGAACACCCCAACGTAGTTCCCGGCGAGCCATCGAAGGTGACGGTGAGCGCGCGCGATCGCTTCGGCAAACCTGTCGCGGGAGCTTCCGTCCAGGTCACTCTCGATTGGCACTTTCCTGACGAGCCCCTTCACACAGATTTTGAAGGTCGCCCCTGGTGGATCACCGGGCCGCCCGGAGCCCGAGCGACGTTCGGAAGTCCAGAGAAGCACGAAGGGAACCTCGACCCCGAAGGCCGCTTCGAGTTCACGATTCCCGCTTGGCCCAGATGGGCCTTCATCATCGGTTGCCGAGTCCGGGCAAACGTGACAACTCCTGCCCTCCGTTCGGGGCGGGCCGAGGTCTATCTTCCGGCCATGGACTCCACCCCCGAAGTCGCGCTCGAGATCGAGCGTCGTGCGTGCGGGCCAGGCGAGTCCATCCACGTTCGCGTCCACCCGCGGAGTCCGAACCAAGTCGCCTGGGAGGGTACTCTCGAGGTCTCCCGGAGGGAGCATCTCGAACCCGTTCAGTTCGATGCCTTCAACGACCAGGAACGTGAGGTCGTGGTTTCCCGGGAACGGATTCGCGTCGCACCGCCCGGAATCGATCGAGAGATCACTCAGCTCGAGCCCGGGGAATACGAGGTCGCTCTGCGGACGCTCGACGGAAGTATCGTGCGAAGCGAACGTCTTGTCTTTCTGCGTGATCCCTCTTCGGCGCATACACCTGACGCACTGTCCATTGTGACCGACGCGCGGAGCTACGGGGTCGATGACCCGGTTGACGTGTTCATCGAAACCTCCGAAGCTGCAGCCACAGTCTTGGTTCTTCGTTCGGCGGCTGGGCAGACTCTCGAGACGCGGGTCGTGACGACGACGGAGCACCTCGGCAAGACGACGTTTCGAGCGACCGCGGCGGACTCCCCGAACTCGATCATCACCGCGACGTGCGGTGGGTCATCACCGTCGTCGATCTCGACCGAGATCCTCGTGGAGCCAACCCAGCGATTGCTTCGTGGACGTCTCGAGGCGCGGGAACCCGACGCCGATGGACTCGTGGAGATCACGCTGAGCGTGTCGAACCATCGGGGCGAACCCGTATCCGGCGTGTTCTCGCTTCGCGTCTTCGACCGGTCCTTACTCGACCTGGACTCGGAACTCTCGCCCCCCCTCAGGCAGCTGCTCCTGAGGGATCCGCGCCGACGACTACGGCACGCGAACTCGTGGCCATGGGTCGGTGGTTCGAGCTGGAGGTTCCATGCGGGCGACCACGGCATCGGATTCACGGGCTACGTCTCCGGAGTCTCGGCATTCCGTGAACCTGGTGGACCGCTCGGCTTCCTCGGTCTTCAGGCGCTGGACCATGATATCCAACGGCGTAGCCCCGCATTGCAGAGTCGATTGGCGACGGTGAATCGGGCCTGGCGCGAGCAGTGGCCGACCGGTCGCTGGTCTCGCGTCGAGCCAGAGTGGTATTCGTATGAGAAGCCGCGACTCGACCTGTTCGGCGCTCGCGTTCCGGAGCCAACCCACCTTCGTCACCTCCATCGGGATCTACCCAACGGGGGATTCTGGGAGCCTCGTCTTCAAACCGACGCTCGCGGCAACGCTACGGTTCGAGCCGAGCTCCCGAAGTCTGTGTCGGGCTGGATCGCCATCGCTCGCGGAGTCACCTCGATCGGCGAAGTGCTCGAGACACGGCTCGACCTTCCGCCGGACCCGCTCGTCGCGACCCTTATCGCTCCCTCGGTGCTTCGGCAAGGGGATGAGTTCGCGCTGGGAATCCGCGTAGCCCAGGTCGCTGGAGTCTCGGTTGGGACCGACGCGACTCTCACCGTCTCGGGCGGCGCTCTCGAGCCAACCGGCGACTCGATCGTAGGGGGACGCTTCTCGGAGCGATCGCCGACGTCCTTCTCGATCGAGGCGCGCGCAAAAGCAGATGGCGGGATCGAGCTTTGGGTCCCGGTGCGTGCGAGCGCCGTCGGTCGCTCTGAGGTCGTCCTCACGGCGGTTCGCGGAACCGAGCGAATCACCGAGAAGCGCACCGTCGAAACTCAGGCTCCCACCGCGACCCTGTCGATCGGTGCCCTCGGGGTCGCGCGCCCCGACGCTTCTGGAGAGATCCCGGTCTGGACCTTCGCTCTCCCGGCTGGGGTCGCTCCCGAGTCGGTCCGTCTCTTGTGCTCAGTCGCTCCATCGAGTCGGAGCGCGCTGCTGGCGAGCTTCCTTCGGGGCACGGAACTCGAGAGCGAGAGTGCAGAGGAGGCTATAGCGAAGCTCGCCTGTTCCGCGGTGGCTCGACGCCTATACCCCGCCGACGGTCACGAGAGAGCTTCCCAGGATGAGACCTTCGGGCGCCTCGTCCGAATCACCAACGAGCGACTCCTCCGGTCCCAGAATCCCGATGGGTCTTGGGGTTGGTTTCCGGGAGATCCGGGGGATCGAGAAGTCACGACCCGCATCGTGGAAGCCGCAGCGGTCGCACGCGAAGCCGGTGCCCCGATCGCCTCCTCTTCGATCGAGCGAGCCACGAAGTGGCTGGCCGACGACGTAGCGCAACTTCGCCTTCTGGTAGACGCTGCGGACTATGGTCCCCAGGAGATCGAGAACGGAGCGCGAACTGTGTTCGCCCTCGCTCGGGCGGCGCGCCTGATCGAGTACGAAGGAGTCTCGCGCGACGATGTAGGCGCGCTCGTGGATGGGCTCGCCGGCTTGGGAGAGCTGCTGCCGCCTTCCGCGCGCGCTCTTGCTGCGTTGTCGATCGCTGAGCACTTCGGTGCGGACGGCGCTCGTCTCGGCCAGGTCCTTTCCTCCCTCCGCGCGGCGCTCGACACCCGGCAGCGCCTCGAAGAGGCTGCTGCGCAGACCGACTCCCCGACCCACGCCTTGTCTCGAATCCTCGAGGTAACCGCGATCGACGATTCGCTCGGAAGCCGGGGTCTCGTCACCTGGGACGATTTTGTTGCCACCGCTACGTTGACCGCCGACACAGCATGGAGTCGCGTGCCCATCGCTTCGGCCCTCCTACGGCTGCGGAACCAACTCTGGGAGTGCGCCTCGGGCGAGGTCGAAGTGAGCTTCGACGGTTCGCCGTCCGTATCGTACTCTTGGCAGCCAGGGGACTCACTTGCGCGAGTCTTCGCGGTCGGCCGACCCGATCAGTTCACTGCCGGACAGCATACGGTGTCGATTCGGAACCGTGGGCTGGGCTCGTTCATGTGGAGCGCACGAGTGAGCTATGCGCCGATCCGCCGCGACCTTCCAGCAATCCACGAGGGCCTTTCGCTCCACCGTTCGTTCGAGAGAGTCGTCGTCGACGGCGACGGCCGAAGAGTCGGAACTTCACTCATCGACGACGAGGACGATCCCATCCAAGTCGGAGATCGCATCCGGGTCGTGTTGGTGCTGGAGACCGAGACTCCACTTGGCGGTGTCGTGATCGAAGATACGGTCCCATCGATCGCGACGGGGCTCCGACCGACCGATCTCGTGCCGGAGAACGGTCGCGTTCGTTGGTACCTACTCTACGTCTTGGCGGGCAGCACGCGCATTGTCTACGAGTACACCGTGGCGCACCCGGGAAGGCCTTGTCCTTCGCCCGCGGTGGCACGCGTCTTGGAAGCTCCTTGGGTGCGGGGGGTCTCCGCGACCGCTGACTGGGAAGTCCTCGCTCCGGTGCCGCGCTAACTCATTTTAACCAACTAACCAACCAGGAGACCGCGACCCCGATCATGCGCCTCGCCCGCGCGAGATCGACGATGTGTGAGACCTCTGCATCGTTCGTGGCGGGGAGAGGCTCGGCCATGAGATATCGGAGCGACGAACGCGCGACAATGGGCGATTTCGCGCGCTACCTCGACGTCGCTGAGCCCGCTACGGAACTCGACATTGGTGGGAGCCAGCTTTCGTCGTCGGGTTCGTCTCCACCCGAACCGATGATACGCAAGAGCAGACCGAGCGCTTGGAGGCTTGGAGGCTTCGACCGCGAGACCTACCTCCCCATTCTCAGTCAATCCCGCGATGAGTTCCGGACCTGTGTGGAGCAATCCGCGTTTCCGTGGCCGACCCTTCCGCGGAGCCCGTTCCAACCCCGAGCGGCCCGCGCGGAGCCGGATGTCAGTGGGAGCGCGTGGCCAACGCCGTTCTGGGGAGCTCGACGCCTTCGGATTCGAGCACGGCTCGGATGCGGGCTACGAAGACCGAGATGTCGAAGGTCTCTGCGTGTCGTCGCAGTTCGGCGGCGTCGAAGTCTTGGTGTTCGCTCTCCATTCTCGTGATCGCGTCAACCAGTGCCTCGGGGCTGGGCTCATCGAAGAAGATGCCAGTCGCGGACTGGGTCTCGTGGCCGGGTGCGATGACCGTCTCGCAGGCGCCACCCCGGTTCAAGGCGATCACTGGCCGGCCGGCGGCCATGGCCTCGAGCGGCGTGATACCGAAGTCCTCCTCGCACGGGAGCACGAATGCGCGGCATTGAGCGAGTTCGCGCGCTACTTCGACGTCGCTGCGCCAGCCGCGGAACTCGACATTGGCCGGAGCCAGCTGTCGTAGCCGAGGTTCGTCCTCACCCGAGCCGATGATGCGCAACGAGCGTCCCGAGCGCTTGAAGGCTTCGATCGCGAGATCCACCCCTTTGTAGGGAGCGAGGGCGGTGACCATGAGGTAGTGGCTGCCGACGTCCTGCGGGGCCGCGATGCGAAACCGCTGGGTATCGACCGGCGGGTAGATGACTTCGGCCTCGCGACCGTAGATGCGCTGGATTCGGTCTGCAACGTAGCGCGACACGGCAATGAAGCGGTCGACCGACGCCGCGGTTCGCTGATCCCAGCGCCGTAGGTTTGGCAGGAACCGGCGGGCGGCGAAGCGCACGGTCGCCGAACTCCGCGAACGGTCGAGGTAGGTCTCCGTGTGATCCCACAAGTAGCGCGCCGGTGTGAAGCAGTAGCAGATGTGGCGCGTCCCTTCGCGGCGGCGCACGGCCTTGGCCGCACAATGCGAAAGTGAAATGAGCAGGTCATAGTCGGTCCCCGGAAGCTGCCGCACCGCCCACGGAAACAGCGGCAGTAGGCGGCGATAGCGCTTGCGGAGAAACCGCCAGCGCGACAGCGGCGAGGTCACGATCCGGTGGCGCTCGATGGTCTGGCTGACCGAGCCGGGCTCGTGCAGGAGCGTGAGAATCGGTGCGTCCGGAAGGAGCGCAGCGAACACTTCGAGGCAGCGCTCACCGCCGCGCATGCCCGTCAGCCAATCGTGCACGAGGGCGAGTTTCGGGTGAGCGGCTGGTGCTCGTGCTTGAATCACGACGCCCCGCGGACCGCGTACGCGAGCGCTTCGACGACACGTTCGACATCGGTCGGTGTGACACGGTGATGGATCGGCAGCGCGAGTGCGCAGCGGCTGGCGTACTCGGCTACAGGGAACTCGCCGGTTCGGTGACCGAGACTCGCGAACGCGGGTTGTGAAGGCAGAGTCGAAGGATAGTACACGCCGCTGGCGATTCCCCGTTCTCGCAGTACCGCCTGCACGTGCGGCCGCTCCTCCACGAAGACGATGAACTGATGCCAACCGTGTTCGGATCCTGGGGTCCGGCCCAGCGGGCGCACGTCGTCGAGGAGTGACTTGGCGGCCAGGCCTTCCAGGTAGAGCCGCGCGTTGCGGCTGCGCAGCTCCTGGATGTGCGGCAGCCGTCTGAGGCGTATTCGGAGAATGGCCGCCTGGAATCCGTCCAAGCGCGCGTTCCAGCCCAGCGCCTCGTGGCGGTAGCCGCCGCGGTCACCGTGAGCTCGCAACATGCGCACTCGTTCCGCGACCTCGGGCTCGCGCGTGATGACCATGCCGGCGTCACCGGGAGCGCCGAGGTTCTTGGTCGGATAGAACGAGAACGTCCCCGCGGCGCCAACTCCGCCCAGCGCGATGCCGCGGTGACGTACGCCGAAGGCCTGCGCGGCATCCTCGACGATCGTGATGCGCCGCTGCGCACACCAGGGGCCGATCGCGTCCAGCGCG
Organism: Planctomycetota bacterium; assembly: GCA_050246115.1. Taxonomy (GTDB): domain Bacteria; phylum Planctomycetota; class UBA8108; order UBA1146; family JAJFFE01; genus JBFWWP01. The sequence goes on along the minus strand of JBFWWP010000015.1, from coordinate 99,545 downwards.
GCTGCCTGGCCATAGAGGTGCACCGGCATGACCGCCTTGGTCAGGTCGTTCGCGGCCGCCGTGAGTGCCTCCGGATCGAGGGTCAGTGTGTCTCGCGAGACGTCGACGAAGCGCGGCCGCGCACCGAGGTGCGCGATCGACGATGCCGAGGCAAAGAACGAATACGCGGGGACGATCACCTCGTCCCCGGGGCCGATCGCCAAGGCCTGCAGCGCAATCCTCAAGGCGTCGCTGCCGTTCGCGACCCCGAGCGCAGCGTGCACCCCGAGCAGTTCCTTGACTTCGCGCTCGAACTCTTCGACCTCGGACCCCAGACAGAACGCCGATCGATCGATGACGCTGCCGAGAGCGGCCAGCCACTCTTCGCGCTCGTCGGCTTCATCCGGTCCGAGGGCGACCATCGAGATGGCATTGGTACTCACCGCGGACTCCACCTTCTCTATTGCTCGAATCGACAACCGGGCACCCGTCGGGGAAAGTGGGCTCGCGCCCGGGGCCGACGCCGCGAGCGGAAGCCGGCACCGCCCGTGCCGCTACGGGTCGTCAGTGCGCGTTCCAGCGCTTCCCCCAGCCTCGAACCAAGGTCAGGAACAGAATCTTCAGGTCGAACCCGAGCGTCCAGTGCTTCAGGTAGTACAGGTCGAACTGAACGCGGTTCGGGAGGGAGGTGTTGCCGCGCCACCCGTTCACTTGCGCCCAACCGGTGAGGCCGGCCCGCATGCGGTGGCGCAGCATGTAACGCGGAATCGTCCGGCGAAACTCCTGGATGAAGTGAGGGCGTTCGGGGCGTGGCCCGACGAGCGACATTTGGCCGATCAGAATGTTCCACAGTTGCGGTAGCTCGTCGAGCGATGTGCGCCGAAGAAACCGACCCACTCGAGTGCAACGGGTGTCCTCTTCAGAGGCAAACACCGGCCCGCACTCGAGCTCCGCGTCGGGCACCATGGTGCGGAACTTGATCAGCTTGAACACCCTCCCGTCGAGGCCGACGCGGTCCTGGCGAAAGAGCACCGGAGCGCGACCATCGACCAGGCGAATCACGATCGCGATGACCACCATGAATGGGAGCGTGATGGCGAGCAAGACGATCGACAGCAGGATGTCCACCGTCCGTTTGACGAAGCGTGAGAAACCACGCAGCGGCGTTGCGCGCAGGTTGAAGAGGTGCATGTCCTCGACCACGGTGACCTCACGGCGAAGCGTCGAGAGGGACTCGAGATCCGGAACCCAATGCAATCCGACACTCGAGCGGGCGAGTAGCTCATCCGCCTCCGAGAGCGCGTGCATGGCCTTGAAAGGTACCGCGACCACGACTTCTTGGATGGCGTGTCGATCCACGAGTGTCGGTAGCTCGGGTAGCGACCCGATGTGCGGTGCCCCTCCCGGTGGCTCGTGTTCGAGGGACACGTAACCGACCACGTTGAGGCCCAGCCACGGGTGGGATCCGATCTGTTCGGCAACACTACGTCCCAAGCTGCCGCTGCCCACGATCAGCGTGCGCCGGGTGCCGATGCCACGGGCTGCGAGGTGTGCCATCCACTTCATCCAGAGCAAGTGATGCACGAAGAGGACAATGGGGTGCAGAGCGAAGAAGTAAGTCACGATCAAGCGTGAGAACGAGAACTCCCGGTAGTAGAACGTCAGCGCCATGGTGACGAGCGCTACCTGCGAGTCGACCTTGAGTAGATCGAGCAGCAGCGGTCCGAACGAGCCCACGCGACGCGGCCGGTAGAGGCGGAAGAACGCCGCGAGCAGCAAGTAAAGGGCGAGCACAACGGGCAGCGCCTGGACGTAGACCCCGAAGTCGGGCGGTCCGTGGCTGAGGTCGATGGGGAACCCGGCCTCACCGAGCGCGTACGCCGCGAGCAGCACGAGGTAGCTCAATCCGAGATCGATGGGGATCTTCAGCCAGGTGGATGACTCGAGCCGCGAGCCGATCACGAGCGACCGACCTTCTCGGTGCGATACCACTCCACGTACTTGGCGATCCCTTCCGAGAGCTCGATCCTCGGCTCGTAGCCCAGCCCCTTCTGGGAGTGCTCCAGGCTGGCGCAGGTGGTGCTGACATCTCCCGGTTGGTTCGCGAGGAGCTCGACCGAGGGCTCGACTCCCAGCGCGTGTGCGATCGTCTCCACGAGTTCTTTCGTGGTCACCATGCGGTGATTGCCGAGGTTGTAGATGCTGTAGCCTTCGTTGCGGTCCAGGGCCCGCAGCACGCCGTCGACGATGTCGTCGATGAACGTGAAATCACGGCGTCCACTGCCGCCGGCAAAGAGCGGCACGGTCTTGCCGGAGGCGAGCAAGCGGGTGAAGTGCGCGATTGCCATTTCCGGACGCTGGCGCGGGCCGTAGACGGTGAAGAAACGGAGGCAGGTCGTGTCGAGGTCGAACAGTTGTTGATAGGTGCTACAGAGTAGCTCTCCGGCCTTCTTGGTCGCAGCATAGGGCGAAACGGGATGGTCCACCGGATCGCTCTCGCGAAACGGGACGTTCGTGCGCTCGCCGTAGACCGACGAGGACGACGCGAACACGAAGTTGCGCACGCCGAAGGCACGTGCGAGCTCGAGGAGGCGCACGGTTCCGGTGACGTTGACGTCGGCGTACAGCGGCGCCTGCTCGATCGACGGCCTGACTCCGGCGCGGGCCGCGAGGTGGACGATGGCGCCGAACCCCTCTCGCCGGCCGAGCGCGGCCAGGAGTTCCGTGTCGCGAATGTCACCTTCGACAAACGTGTACTGGCGGCGCTTCCGTTCGGCGACTTCGCGCACCAGCACGAGGTTGCGCCGCTTGAGGCTCGGTGCGTAGTAGTCGTCCAAGCTGTCGAGGCAAACGACATCGTCGCCGCGCTCCAACAGCGCCTGCGAAACGTGGCTACCGATGAAGCCAGCTCCGCCGGTGACCAAGACCCGCATCCCCATGCCATGCACCCCTCTGGGATCGCTCCGCTCCAGCGGAGGCCGATCCGTCGCGACGCCCGCGGTCGCTACGCCGCGTCGACCGAGTTCACCCTACGAGTTCCTTGATGACGCTACCCCTCACGACCGAACCGACGCGCAGCGCGCAGACCGACGCCGGCGGCCGGCGTTCACGAGCGCCGGTGCTCGCCGCGAGGCCGCCCACCGTGACTTCGAGCGTCGCGAGGAAACTCGTCGGGGTGCCGCGGGTGCGCCGGCTGTCTGCCTGCAGCGCGCCGGATTCTACGGGAACCATGGGCTCCGTGGCCAGAGACGTGGCCTAGCCCGGAGACGATTGATACGCGGTGGGGTCGGCCAGGCCGGCCTCCGCGAACCCGCGCCGCCGGATCCCGCACGAGTCGCAACGACCGCAGGCCCGGCCGAGAGCATCGGCACGGTAGCAGGACACCGTGGTCGAGTAGTCCACGCCGAGCTTGCTGCCGCGGAGGATGATCTCCGACTTTCGCAGGTCGACCAGCGGCATGTGAACCCGGAACCACGGTTCGTCGTGGGTGGCGCCGTCGCGGGTTCCGAGGTTCGCGGTACGGGCGAACGACTCGATGAACTCGGGGCGGCAATCGGGGTAGCCGCTGAAGTCGACCGCGTTTACGCCGAGGAACAAGTCGCGCGCGGACCGCGCTTCGCCGACGGCTACGGCGAGGGCCAGGAAGATCAGGTTCCTCGCGGGTACATAGGTCGTCGGAATCGTCCCGCTGCCGGCAACGCCCGCTGGTTCGTCGGGGATCTCCCCGTCGCCGAGCAAGGCCGACCCACCGACGACGCCCAGCGGCAGGTCGAGCACGAGGTGCTCGGCAACGTGTTGCTGTCGGGCGACCACTCTTGCCCGCTCCACCTCGATGGAGTGGGTCTGGCCATAGCGAAACGTCAACGCCGTGACTTCGTAGCCCTCGGCGCGCGCTATGGCGAGCACCGTAGCCGAGTCCAGGCCTCCGCTGGTCAACACGACTGCGCGCCGCGCCAAGAGATGCACGTTCCTCCTCGTCGTGATTCGGCTTCCACCGGCGCTGCCCGTTCTACGCCGGCTCCCCGCGTCGGTCTCCCGGACGCCCGGGTGGTCCGACTCAGATCCGCGTCGACGTGAACCGCGTCAGCGCCGCTGACTTTCCGACGGCGAACAGTCGGTCGCCGGCCGCGATCACCGTTGCGCTGGGTGGCGGCATCAGGAGCCCGCCGGCCGCCTTGAGCACGCCGACGATCAGCACTTCAGCGTCGCGAAAGCCGGCTTCCGAAAGTGCCTTGCCGCAGTAGGGAGCACTCTCGGCCACAGTGAACTGCGCGAGGTCGACCTCGGTGTTGCGGCTGCCGAACACCTCCACGAAGTCGTCCAAGTTGGGGTTCGCCAGCAAGCGCGCGATCTTGTGTGCGCCGGCCTCGTACAGGCTGATCACCCGATTCGCGCCGGCTCGCTTGAGCTTCGCTATGTTGCGCTCCTCCGTCGCCCGGACCAGGATCTGCAACGTGGGATTCAGCAGTCGGGCCGAGATCGTCACGTAGAGGTTGTCGGCGTCGCTCGAAAGCACGGCTGCGAGCCCGAGCGCGCGCGCGATTCCTGCTTCTTCGAGGATGCGGTCATCCGTCGCGTCGCCCACGATGACCGGCCACGGATCGGTCGGCGCACCCCCGCGTTCGAGCGTGGCGCGGTCGCGGTCGATCACGACGAAGGCGGTCCGTTGCCGGCTGAGTTGCTCGCACAACGCGTGTCCCATCCGACCGCAACCACAAACGATGATGTGCCCGCTCAGCGCGCGAATCACCGACTGCCTCTTTCTGGTTCCCAGCACCTCCGAGAGTTGCATGCGCAGCAACGTCTCGCCGACCTGGACCACACCGAACAAGAACATCCCGACGCCGACCACGAGGAACAGCATTACGAAGACGCGTCCACCCGCACTGAGGGGATGCACTTCCTGGAACCCGACCGTAGTCAGGGTGATGACCGCCATATAGAGGGAGTCGAGGAAGCCCCAGCCCTCGATCGCCATGAATCCCACGGTCCCCACCACCGGGAGCACCACCAGGAGCAAGACGGTACGGAAGATCAGTCGGGCGGTCACGAGCCTCGCCTTCACGAGCCCCACTCCTGCGACTCAGGAATCCTGGCGTAGTTCACTCGGCCAACGGAACTTCCGCTGTCGGGCAATGGTCAAGACTTGCCGCGTTCCACGGTCATGCCGATCCAGGCGCCGCCGTCGCGCTCCGCTGCCCGATAGCGTGCCGCCTTCACCCGCACTTGATCCTTGGGGACACCGCGGGCGAGGAGGTACTCCGCGACCTCGGCGAGCCGCGCGCGCGCGAGCGCGAGGCAGCCCTCGCGCGCCCGCCTTCGCGCTCGGTGCTCGGCACCCCCCAACGCAAGCTCCAGCAATTGATCGAGCGAGCGCTCCGCCGCTCCGAGTTCTTGCTCGGTGGCGCGTAGCTCGGTCACGGCGACCGCGGCCATCGAGGCTGACCGCACGAACGTAGCCTCGGACGCTCGATCTGCCAAGCGCCCTCGTTGCTCGCGAAGCACGGCGATCCGTCGCTGCAGGCCGGCAGCCAGCTCCAGGCACGGCTCGGGCGGCGGGTTGCTGCGAAGATCGGCCACCCATTCGTCACCGCGCCCGGTCTCGTGATCGAGCTGCACCAGCATTCGAGGGTCCGCGATCATGCGATCGACGAGTGCGTCGAGCTGCGCGCGTGCTTCTTCCGGAACGCGAGTCGCACCGGCGGCGAACTCGATTTCGGTCTCCTCTGCATCCAGGCTCGGCTCCTCTTCGGCGCCCAGGCCCACCAGATCCCCAGCGGTGCCGACGACGCGAAACGGCGAGGCCGCGATCGCATTGCCGATCAACACCGCCAAGGTAGTCACGGCCACCTTGGTGATCTGGGCCCCGGACACTCCGCCCTCCTCGATGCGAAACGCGAGCGGCACCGTGATCGCCCCCGTCGAGTCTCGCAGCAGGAAGAGCACGGCGTCGAGCGGGGTCGGCAGCTGGAGGAAACGCTGGATCGGGCCGCCGGGCGCTTCCGATAGGTCCAGGTCCGTGAACACGAAGTCGCTGTCGACCCCGAGCACTCCCGCCGCGCCGAGGTTGATCTGTACCGAAGTGTCGAGCACCCCGTCCGCGAGATCGACTGCCGCGGCCGCGGCCGGTCCGCGGAACGTGGCGAGCTGCAGCGCCTCGAGGCGAGCCTTCACGGTCCCGCGGAGTTCAGGCCCGAGCTCGAGGCTGCCGGTGACGCGGAACTCATCGAACACTGGCACCGGGGTCGAATCGGGTTGCCCCGGAAGCGGGACTTTGCCGGCTTGGACGCTCACACTGAAGCGCAGTGGCTTGTTGGCGGTGCCGGCGCCGCCGACCTGGAGTCCTCGCGCAAGGATCTCGAGATCGTCGAGCGGGATCACCATGGGCAGGTCCGTGGTTCGATCTTCGATCCGGAAGTCGAGGCCGACGATCTCGATCTGGTCGATCGTGAGCTCGGGAGAACTCCTGGGCGGCGCCGCGTTTCCAGCCGACGGTTCGTCGGTGGCGGCCGTCATCGTTACGTCGGGGGCTGGTGGCGCGGGCTCGCCGACGGGCACGCCGTCGGGAGTTTCGTCGGCGGGCTCGTTCGCGGCGGGCAGCCGGATCACCACTCCCAGCGCCTCCAACCCTTCCTTCGTCAGGACCGCTTGGCTCGCCAGTCCTTGCACCTGGAGCGATCGGATCTTCACGCCGCCGGTCGTTGGGTCGAAGCGCAGATCGTCGACGGCGAGTTCGCCAACCCCCGCGAGGATCGGACCGTCGCCGTCTCGGAACTCGGCTCGGCTCAACCGAAGGGTGACGCCGAAGGGTTGCCCGAAGTCGAACTCGGTCGGGGTTCGGCGACGCAGCGCGAGGATCGCCTCGAACTCCGCGTGGAAGTTGCCTGCCTGCAGCGTATCGGTTCGCAGCTTCGTCGCGAGCGTGGGGGAGATCCGCGTCAGCGCGGCGCCGTGAATCCCGGTGACGTCGATGGTCGTTTGCAGCATGGGCTCGCGCGCGAAGGGCGCGACGTGGAACTCCACGGCCATGCGATCGACCAGGTCCCGCACGCTCGCCGTGAGCGACAGCTGCAGGGGAGCCAACCCCTCTGAGTCGGTGGGATCGAGGAGCACCCACGGCGTGGGGTTCGAGAGGCGCAGATCGCGAAGCTCGAGCGTCTCCGTGGCGTCCGCGAAGCGCACCGCGACCCGACGCACGCCGAGGTCCAAGGTTCCGAGTTCGACGCGCGGGAGCGAGGTTCGTTCCGCACGCCGCGTTGGCGTCGTGGGCAGCGTCGCCGGCGCGACCCCGGTGTCCGCAGGCGCTACCGGTGCGTCTGCCCCAGCCGCCGACTCGGTCGGCGTCCCGGCGGTGGCGTCGACCGGCGCGATTCGCAGCCCTGCGACGCGGACTTCTCCGGTCTCTCCGGCTTCGACTTCGAGTTCGAACTCCGCCGCGCGGATCGCATCGACCTGCACGACTCCGGCGGCCAAGTCGAGTCGCTCGACACGCACCTCGGCCAGTCCCAAAGCGAAGCCCGGTGGCGCGCCGGACTCTCCGAGCACGACGTCGGTGATGGCGAGCGTGACGCGCTCACCTCCCAGCTCATGCGGTTCGATGCGCGCGTGAACGCCGGCATTGAAGCGACCCGATGTCAGCTCTACATCGATGCCGGGCGGGAGCAGCGGTCGCAACTCGGAACCCCGCAGCCCGTCGGCACCGATGACGAGGTTGAGGTCCAGCGGCTCGGCGGGCAACGGTCCCGGGCTCACTCGTCCGGAGATGACACAACTCTGCAGCACGTCGGTGACCGAGAGACTCGCGCTCAGGGTCGCCGCCGGTGCCGGCCGACCGAGCACCAGATCCCGCAGCTCGAACTCGATCGTCGATTCGAGTGGGGCGGCGCGCGCTGGGTGGAGCCACTCGACCTGCAGGTCCGCGAGCGCCACGTTGCCGACGGTGACGGTGACCGCCGGGCTCGGATCACCCGCGATCTCGGATTCCTCGGTCGGCGCCGGCGTGGTCGGGCTTGGCGTGGGGTCGCTGGCCGGCACCGATCCCGGCGCGGTTTCGGCGGCTGCCGTCGGTCGAGTCCGCGTGCGCACACCGAGGAGTTCCTGGCGGCCGTCAGCCAGGGTCTGCAGTCGCACTCGCGGCGAGCGCAGGGCTGCGGTTTCGATCGCGATGCCGTTCGGCGACACCACCACCGGGCCGAGTTCGAGGGTGCGCCACGCCACCAGCGGCGCCGCGTCCGTGACCTCGTCCCGGAACTCGAGATCCGAGATGCTCAGATGGGCTCGAAGGCCCCACGCGGCGTTCGCTACGGATGCCTCGGCAGAGAAGCGAAGGGCTCCGGCTTCGAGGACCGGAGTCAGGCCAGCGGCTTCGAGGTAAGGCTGCAGCGCCGCCGCGGTGACGCCGGTCGTGACGGATCGCGTCGAGCCATGAAAACTCGAAGGCGTGGTCACGAGCGTGCCTTCGAGTCGCGCACTCTCGATCAGCCGCGGCGCTTGCAACCAGGCGTTCACGGACGCCGTCCGGTTCTCGTCGGCGGTCGCGTTGGCGTCATCCGCCGCCCCACCCAGGACCAGGTGCGAAACTTCGACGCCCGCGTCCGAGATCTCTACGCGCACCGGCTCACCGGCCTCGGCCCCGGGGGCGGCGTGATCCTCGAACGAGAGCTGGGTGCCACTCCAACGGATCCGCTCGAGTTCGATGCGGAGGGGAGCGGTAGCCGGCGTCGCTCGAGTCGCGGCCCCTCCTCCCGACGGGTCCAATCCCGGCCTGGAGACCACGTCGGCCGCGGTCGCCTCGTCACCAGCCGCCTCGGTGCCCGGCGCGCGCGCGGCGGGTTGCGCACTCTTCGTCGAGGTGTCCGTCGCTTTCATGTCGTCGGCAGTCGAGCGGCCTGCAACTGGAGGCACCAGCCTCAGCCCGAACAGGTTCAGCCGACCTTCGGCGTCGCGCAACACGCGCGCCCGCGGTTGCTCGATCTCGATCGACTCGATGATCAGGCGCCGCCGCTCGTTGTCGTAACGGGCACCCTGGATCCGGCTCGCTGCAAGTCCGGCCCATTCGTCTGCGCTCGCGAGGGTCAGGTTTTCGATGGCGGCCGAAGCGCGCCACCGACCGTCCACGTCGCGTTCACCGCGGGCACGCAACCCGCAAGCGAAGCGGCCGCCCGCGAAGCGTGACTCGAGACCGAGCGCCGCGAGCTGACCGCGGAGCGCGGTGGGCTCGATGCCATCGGCCGCCAACTGGAGGTCGAGGTCGAGCGCAGACTCTCGCGTCCGGAAACTGCCCGTGGCGCTCAGGCCCGCGACGACGTCCGGCGCGCGGGCCGCGAGCGCGATGTCCCAGGTTCCGGGTGTGCCCGCGGCGCTCGGAGTCACGGTCGCTCGATCGAGGTACGCGCTGATCGCGGCGCTCGGCACACCGGCTGCGCCCAACTCGGCGCGCAGGCCGGCGAAGCGGATGGCATCGCCCCCTGCGGCGTGAAGACGGGCGCCTTCGACGGTGAGCTGGCGCAACTCGACGCCGCCCGCTCCGAACACCGCGCGGACCTCGAATCGGTCGCAACCGAGTGCCTCGGCGTCGTCCGCGGCGAAGGACGCTTGGCGCGCAATCAGCACCGCCTCGATGTCGCGACTGTCGGCGCTGGCGCGGGACAGCTCGAGATCGGCGGTCACGGTGCCCGACCAGCGCTCCACCAGCGGCCGCAGACCTGCTTGCTCGAGGTAACCCGCGAGGGGTTGCGGGCGAAGTCCTTCCAGAGTGGCGATGACTCGTGCCGCGACGCGATCGTTCTCCGTTTGCGCTCGCAGCTCGATGATGAGTCGATCCAAGACGTTGGCCCCGGCAAGCACGATCTCCACCCGCGCTGGCCGTTGGCTCGACCCCAGGTCGGATACGCGTACGTTCAGGTCGACGCGGGTGCGCAGCGGCGGCGAGACCGCTTCGTCCTCGACGGTGACGTGCAGGTGCTGCAGACGGAGCGCATGGATCTCCATCGGCGGCGCGAAGGACCGCGGCGTCGTCGCCGTCACCGGGTCGCTGGGGTCGCTCGCGCCGGGGGCGTCGGACGGGACCATCGTCGGGACGGACTCGGGGGCAGCCAGGAAACGATCGACCCAGCGCAGGCCGCCGTCGGCGTCCCTGCCGACGCGCAGGTCAGCACCGTCGGCCTCGACGATCGGCAGCACGAGACGTCCACGCAGGAGCTGCCACACCGAGAGGTCGGCGCGAACGTATTCGGCGTGGGCCAGCTCGAGCGGTTCGTCACCGGCGTTCGCGGGCTGGTCGAGGAGCCGCAGGTGCCAGACCTCGAGGTCGCCCGTCAGCACCGACAAATGCAGGCTCTCGTAGTGCGCGTCAATCCGGTACGGCGCGAACGCTCGCGCCAGGATCGTCGGCAACACCAGCGACAAAGCGATGCGCAAGATGATCGCGACTCCGAGCCCAATCCAGAACGCCCGGAACAAACGGCGCCGCCACCGCCGCGGGCGACTCTTCGGCCCCGGTGGTCCTGCTGGGGTCGGCGGAGCTAGCGGTGGCTCGCCCTCGGGCGTGGCGGTGGCGGGCGAGTTCATTGGGGCTCCGTGGCGGTTGAGGCAAGGGCTCTTTGGATCGCGGCCCGCCGCTCCGCAGCGGGTGCGAGCGGATCGAAACCCGCGAGGGCCTGGCCGCGCGCGGCCAGCCACGAGTGTGCGCGCACTCGTGCTGCCGGGGTGTTGTCTTCGAGGAACAGCAAGTTCTCCGCGACCAGTCCGTTGCGCAGGTCTTCCGTCGTCGCCGCGTTCTGCACGACTTCCCGCAGGCTTCCGGGTTGTCGTGCTGCTTGACCCGCGTGTCGGATCAGCACACTTTCGAACTCGATGGGGAGCGCGTCTCGCTCGACCTCGCGCGCGAGGTCGGTGTACAGAGCGCCCTCGACGTTTCGGGCAACGACCGCGGCCAGGCGCTCGGGCGCGGCCGCGGGCGTCGCCAGCGAATCGGGGATCACCGCGTCCACGGCTGCCAGCACCGTCGTGCACATCCCGTCGAGCTGTGCGTCGTCGGCGGCGAGGGCCAGGTCGCGGGTGAGCGTTGAGTCGAGTCGCATGGCAAGCCGCAGGAGCGCGGCGCGTGGGTTGGTCCGCGTGCGGAGGGCCTCGATGAGGATCGGGAACTCCGTCGCCGGAGTGACGGCCGGTGCGCGCACGAACGGCGTCGTCGTTGCTGACTTGCTCGCGGCCAGCGCCGGGGCGAGATCCTCGGGTTGGGCCTCGACTGCAGAGAACTCGAGTTCGCAGACGACGTAGAGTCGGTTGCGCGGTGCGCCGGCGGTGTTCGTCGAAGCGGCGTCCCGGGGCCGGCCGGGCAGGATGACGCGTCCGGAGGCACGACCCACGGTCGCGGGAAACACGACGAGTTCGTCGACCGACTCGGGAGCCGTCGGCGTATCGTCGAACACACCGTCGGCAGCCGCGCCACTCACCGTACCCACGGCCTGACCGACGAGGCGCAAGGACAGTTCGAACTCGTCGGCCGGCGCTACGGCCGACGTCGCTGGCCCGCACAAGAAGATCTCCGCGCGATCCCAACGCGACTCTCCGGGATGAACGACGGCGGGCGACGGAGGGAGTTCGATCGCCAGTACGGTCGTAGCGTCGGCGACGAGCATGGCTTCGGCGATGCCCAGCACCTGGGAGTCGTCAGTGGGAGCCGCGAGGTTCGTGCTGTCGGACCAACTGGCGCCGGCGGCGAGTCGGGGCGCGGTGGCGAAGTGCGCGGCGCCCGTGTGATCGTCGATCAGCCGCGCGCCCGGCTCCATGGGACCGTAGGCTGGCGGAGGTCCCGCGTGCGCGATCCAGCGTGCTCGCACCACGCCGAGCACCTCGTGCTCCGGCGCGAGGGGCGTCCGCACGCCGGACGCGGCGAGGATCGACCCGCGGAACTGCGACTCGGTCAGCGTGACGATCGGCGCGACGAACGTCCGTTCGCGAGGCGCGCCGGCGCACGCGGCTGCCGCCAGGCAGGCCACCGCGAGGGTCGCGAGGGCCAGGCCCGAAGCCCACGAGGCATGCGCCTTGTCGAGGTCTGGGGCGTGGTTGCGTTGGGTGTCGATCGATCGGCCGGGCATGTCGTCTTCTTCGGTGTGGGGCCTCCGATTGCGAGCCCGGCAGCATATGACAATCGTTTGGCGGAAGCCAATACTCGTCGAGCGCTGCCGCGATTTGGAGGACGCTTCGTCCGAGTGGACCCCTTCCCAAACCAACGGGGAGAAGGTCCGAGCCGGCTCGCGTCATGGAGCCGGCTCGGGAACGAGCAAGGCGGACAAAGGGAGAATGCGCAGCCTACGGGCAAAGCGTTGCTGAGTCGCAGTCGAGCAGGTCGATGTCCGTGTCGAGGCCGCAGAGGAGGAAGGGGCTGGGGAGCGTTGGGATCTGACCGAATAGGTAGCCGAGTAACGTGATCGCGTCACCGATATCGAGCGCTCCGTCGTTGTTCACGTCCACGGCATCGAGGCATGTGACGGGTAGCACGGGGGCTTCCGGCGGGAACAAGTAGTTGAAGATCGTGATCGCATCGCCGATGTCGAGCGGACTGTTGACACCCGCCTGGTTGTTCGTGTCGCCGCGAATGAACTCAACGGTTCCGGCCCCGAGGACCGGGTGGTGGTCCTGGAATTGATCGTCGACGATGGTGGTTCGACGGGCGCGGACTGATTCCTCGAAGGTCGCCAGTAGCTGGATGGGGTTGGGCAGGACGGGAGTAGGAAGTGCGAACCGCAGTTCGCCAAGGGGGAGGTCGGTTCCAGCTGGGAGCAACGGCGTGGACGAGAAGATCGACAGAAACAACCTCTGGTTGACGAAGTTGGTCTCGACCGTGACCCCTGGCGGAATGCTGGGGTGGAGCACGAGCGCCGGCGCCAGTGGGTTGACCCCGGGAGGCACGCTGAGGGCGAACTCGATGGCGCGCACGGGTAGCGGCGCGGTGACCGTGAAGTCGATGAGGGCACGAATGTCCGCCGGTGAGTTGATCACGATGTCGAGATCGGTGGCCGTGATCCGATAGGCTGGATCGCGCTGATTGAACCCCATGGGGGACTCGCTGGGATCCGGACCACAGTCGCCACTCGGTGCTGGAATGCTGGCGGTACCACCGAGGGTGGCCTCGAGGAGCAGCGCGTCGGCAATCGTGATGAACTCGTTGTCATTCACGTCGAGGCCGTCCAGTACGCGCAGTGGGCCGCACACGCTTGTCGGCACCGGAACCGCCTGGAACGACAGGAAGCTATGAAGGAAGGCGAGATCTGTGGGGTCAACGACTCCATCGCCGCCGTCCACGCCCCCAGCCACGTCACCTCGAAAGAAGATTGGTGTGGTGATCGAGAGGAAGCTCGGATGGTGATCGTCGGAGCTAGAGTCGACCAAGGTTCCACGCCGAGGGAAGCCAGAGATGAACTCAGGAACCCAATCGATGCTCGGTGGTTCGAAGCCGTCGGCGAGATCGAACTGCAGATAGCCCAGGAAGCGAGTTCCTGGCGACACCACGAGGCCGGTCAGCGGATCCGCGAGGGTGAGGATCACGACATTGAAGACCACCTGTTCGAGCGCGACGTTGTCGGGCCCGTCGAAGGTCGGGTTCGACAAAGCTAGGGTGTTGCTCACGGCGAAGTACAAGTCGAGCCCGTGAACGGACGCGGGTGCGCCGAGGTACACGGGGTACTCGACGATGCGGTTGACGCCAGTCGGCGGTGTGACAATGGGCTCACCGAGGAAGACCTGATACGCGGGGTCGACGACATCGAAGCCGTTTTGCCCACTCGTTGGGTCGGGGCCGCAGACGTTCGGGGGCGCGATCGGCTCCGTGGGGTTCACGAACAGTACATCTGCGAGTCGAAGTGCATCGGCGATGGTCAGGTACTCGTTGTCATTTACGTCCGCGGCTTCCGGAACCACGAGTGGGTCGCCGCTGCAGCCACTGGTGGGCGCTGGGCCCCCGGCAAAGTAGGACAGGATGATGAGAACGTCGTTGAGGCCGATCTGCTCGTCGCCGTTGGTGTCGCCGCGGACGAACTCGAGCTGCGCCGCTGCCGGTGACGCCATGGCGAGTGCTAGGATCCAGGCCGTCAACCAAGCTCGCCCCCCCCGAATCTCAATCCGCAGATACTGCTGGGCTGAAGAGTCACGCCGTCCGTTCATGGTCATCTACTCCTTTCGAGGTGGAGCGCGGGAAGCGCCGACGGGGTTCTACTCCGGGCAACTCCCGGAGCCGAACCGCTCCCTCGCGCCCTCGGGTGACGAAGCTGCGACGCGCGGATGCGCGAAGCGATTCTGCAATCTGTTGAGTTCGGGCAAGCCCAGCAGAATGCTAGCGCAGTCGGTTCGACGGCGCGCCCCCAAAAAAATTCAAGAATCTGAGCCGAGGCTCGAACCCGCACCCGGGGAGCGCGTCCCGGTTAACCCGTCTGGGATTGCGGTTCGATGGAGCGCCGAGCCCACTTCGTTGGTGCTCTGGGCCCGATGGGCGACTCGGATCGGCCGGCGTCGAGGCCTCCTCGTCGGGCGAGGCCGCTCTCGGTCCGGTGGCGCTACGGAGTTCGAGTGGGGTGGGGCGGACGCGACGCGGTCACTGCCCCTGCCACTCCTTCAGGAACGCAGTGACATCGACCAGTACCGCCGCGTATTCGTCCCGGCTCATGAGCAGCGTGCCGCGGCGATCGCCGAGGGCGATCTCGACGTCCTGCGGCGACAGTGCCGCGAGTCGCGCCTCGAGGCTGCTTTCCTCGTCCTGCGCGGCGGCCGGGATCAGCCGACCTGCGAGGAACAGGCGTGTGACCTCCAAACAGATCCCGTCGAATCCGTCGCGCCCCTTGCGGTACTTGGTCAACAACGCCTGCAGGTCCATGGGTTCGTCATGGGCAAGTGAGATACGAGCCGCACCCCAGGTCGGGAAGGCTAGCCGGGGCGACGCCGCAGTCGGGGAATGGTGCCGCCGGAGGGCTTCCGCCGGCGAAGAGGTAGTAGCCCATGTAGATCACGTCGACGAGGTTGAGAACCCCGCTGCCGTCGGTGTCGGCGGCGTTGGCGCAGGGGATCGGGCCACCAGCGACCGAGAATAGGAACGAGAGCAGCGTCACGTAGTCGGCGAGGTTGACGGTGCCGTCGGCTTGCACGTCGCCGCGCAAGAAGGGTGTTGCCTGGCACACGTCGAGGACGCCGTTGCCATCTTGGTCGCGCGTCGGGTCGCCGGCCAAGTCGCAGGCATCGAGCACGCCGTTGGCGTCACAGTCGTCTCCGTTCCCTACGTCGAGGTCGCACGCGTCGAGGATGCCGTTTTGGTTGCAGTCCGCGGCGGTGCCGGCGGCGAGCTCGCAAGTGTCGAGCATGCCGTTGGTGTTGCAGTCGAGACTCGAGTCGGCAGCGAGGTCACACGCGTCGAGGATGCCGTTCTGGTTGCAGTCCGCGCCGGTGCCGGCGGCGAGTTCGCAAGTGTCGAGCATGCCGTTGGTGTTACAGTCGAGACTCGAGTCGGCAGCGAGGTCGCACGCGTCGAGGATGCCGTTCTGGTTGCAATCCGCGCCGGTGCCGGCGGCGAGCTCGCAAGTGTCGAGCATGCCGTTGGTGTTACAGTCGAGACTCGAGTCGGCAGCGAGGTCACACGCGTCGAGGATGCCGTTCTGGTTGCAATCCGCGCCGGTGCCGGCGGCGAGCTCGCAAGTGTCGAGCATGCCGTTGGTGTTACAGTCGAGACTCGGGTCGGCGGCGAGGTCGCAACCGTCGAGAGTGCCGTTCTGGTCGCAATCCGCGGCCGTGCCGTCCGCAAGTTCGCAGTCGTCGTCGATATCGTTGCCGTTACAGTCGGCGCCCGTCCCCAGGCAGCCCGCGAGCGCTGCCACCTCTGGGAGCGCCAGCGCGCGATCGTAGATCCGCACTTCGTCGATCAACCCGTCGAAGGGGCGTGACCCCGCACCTTGCGGCTGGTTCCCGAGCGCGACGAGTACGCCCGCATCCATATCGACGACGCCGGTCTTGGCGGTGGTCGCAACGAGTACGGCGTCGCGGTACAGGCGCATCTGAGCGCCGTCGTAGGTTGCGACGACGTGGTGCCAGGCGCCGGCTGCGATCACTCCGTCCGGACTCGTCAGCGTCGTCGTGGAACCGCCAGCGCGCAGCCGAAAGCGCAGGCCAGTGCCGTTCATCGTACTGAGCATGAAGTAGTGGTCGGCCTCGGCGGTGCCCGTCGCGCGCGAGATGAGTCGGCCATCGGCCTGGCCGAAGTCGTCGGCCCGGAACCAACACGCGAGACTGAGCCCAGTGCCGCCGACGGGCGCGATCGGTCCGAGGTCGACGCGGTCGTTCGTGCCATCGAAGTCCAGTGCGCCGCCCAGACGACCATCGCCGCTCCACGAGGGGCCGACCAAGGTTCCCGTTTGGCCGGAAACGGCGTCGATCGCCGCGCTCCCGGTTCCCTCATCGAGACGCCAGTGGCGAATCAGACCGGCCGGGGGTGCGATCACTTGCACGACTACGGTGTCCGTGTCCGTGAACTCACCGTCGCCCACTTCGAGTTCGAACGCGTAGGTTCCAGCGACCGTCGGTGTGAAGCGCGCCACCAGGTCGGAGGTTTGCTGCAGGGTCACCGTTGGCCCGGACAGCTGCTGCCAGCTCCAGGCAAGGGACTGCGTGTTCGTCTCGGGGTCGCTCGACAGGCTGCCATCGAGTTCGACGAGGCGGTTGATCAGCACCATTTGATCCGGGCCGGCGTCCGCGGTGGGAGGTTGGTTGGCGGCGCGGAAGAGGGCACTCGCAGGGATTGGAGTCAGCGCGAAGCCAGGACCTCCATAAGCGACCCCCAAGCCCTCGCTCCCGAACTGGTCGAAGTAGGCGACGGTGACGCTGTGCAGACCCGCCGCTAGGCCGATGGAACCGGATGCGGTCGCGAAGCCGCCGACGTGGTCGTTCTCCACCACGAGAGTGCTCCCGATCCAGAGCCGGCTGCCGTCGTCGGAGATCAACTGGAAGGTGTACGCGCCGGCAGTCGGCACCATGACGTAGCCCGTGAACGACAAGCCGAACTCATCGTTGCGTTGGCGAACGCCCAGGTCGAAGCCGCTTGCGGTGCCGGTGGCGATTGGACTCAAAGCCGCCAAGTCCGGGAGTGCCGACCAGGTTCCTTCGAAGTAGCGGTACGACAGGCCGCTGGCCGGGTTCGCGACCGAGTCGGGTGCGCGCAGGGCGCCGATGGTGTACTGGGCGCTGGCGATCGGTCCCGCGAGGCCGCTCCCGGCCTCGAAGGCGCGCGTCTTGAGCAGAGTGTCTTGAGACACCATGAACGGGCCGCTGTACAGGGTTGACGCGGGGGTCGGGTCCGAACCGTCCAACGTGTAGCGGATCTGGCCGCTGGGGCCGGAGAGCGTAAGCGTCACTTGGATCGAGCCAGCATACCAACCCGCTGGGGGCGCGATCGTGGGGGCGTTCAGTTGCACGGCGCTCAGCCACCGCACGCAGCGGAGCGCACCGCAGGGCGTCTCGTAGTTGGTGAGAATGTAGTAGAGCCTTCCGTCCGGACCGAAAGTCACGAACGCGGGCTTGATGGTCAGGCTCCCGCCGCAGGAGGTGGTGGTTTCGAATACGTTGTCGGCAAAAGGCGCCAGCGACGTATTGGTCTCGGACTGCAGGGTTTGGATCTTGCCCGAGGGCGCGGTGTTGCTGCCCCAGAAAGCAAGGAAGTAACGGCCGTGATAGGTCGGTGGAAAGGCGGCGGAAGCCGGGCACCAATCGCCGCCCGCCACCACGTAGCCGTTCTGCCCGCCGGCGTCCGCCCATTCGTTCGTCGCGTTGCCAATGCTCGATGGCGTTGGGTAGCCCGCGTTCAACCCCGGAGTCAGCTGGAACAGATCAGCCTTGCTCGGGCCGCGAACGTCATTGACATAGAGGGTCCCTGACACGGGGTGGCGCGACATCGAGAAGGGGTTACGAAAGCCCAAGGCGTAGATCGCGCGGTAGTTCCCGCTGGCTTGCGAGTAGAACGGGTTGTCCGTCGGTATGCTGCCATCGGCCGACAGGCGCAAGACCTTGCCGGTGAACGTCGACAGGCTCTGTACCGGATTGCCGCCGGTGAAACCATCGCCCGTCGAGACGTACAGCTTGCCGTCCGCTCCGAACTCCACCGCACCGCCGACGTGACTGCCGCTCGCGTTGGTCGAGTTGGCGGGCAGTTCCATCAGCAACAACTCACTGTTGGCCACGGCGACGTTGGGGTTGGTGGTGCTCGCGGTGATGCGGACGAGTCGATTCTGCCGCGGCTGATTCTTCATGTAGTACACGTAGACGTAGCCGTTGGTCGCGAAGTTGGGGTCGAAAGCGAAGTCCATGAGGCCGGACGAGGCGTAGCGAATCGGGTTGCCACTCGCATCCGCGGGGATGTCGAACGTGTAGAACGGGGTGGGCTCGAGCGTCCACGACCCGGACGTGGGGTCCTGCGTCGCGACCCGTAACCGCCCCTGGATCCGCTCGGCGATGAACATCCGGCCGTCTGGCGCAAACTCGAGTGCGCTGGGCTCGGCGAGTGACGAGAACACCTCGGTGTCCTCGAAGCCGGTCGGTACGTCGATCGCGAGTGCAAGCGGGGCGTGTAGGCCCGCGCCCAGTGCCAGAGCCATTGTTAGGGCCAGACGGAGGGAATGGAGCATTCGAGAAACCTCGGATTCTCTGTGGCCAACGGGGGCCTCGGTCTTGCGACTTCCTTCGGCGAACTCGCCGGGCATTCCGCAGCGCTGCGCGTCGGACCGGCCCGACACGGGCTTGGGTCCACGGCGCACAGCAACCGCCGCTCCACACTCGACCCGCTCGGGCAAAGTCTTGGCCGGAAGGTGGTTGCGGGCCCCACGAGCCACTCGTCGAGCCGTGTCCCCGGCTGAAAGCCCGACCCTTTCCCGCACCGCGTTGCCGCGACCAACCCCCCGCGACTCGGCGGAGTGCCCACAAAGGTGTCGGAGAGCCGAACACCCGGTGCGGGGAGATCCACGACCTCGGGGACGAGACGAACCCCTTCCCTGGGCGATCGAACTCGTCGGCCGCAGGCACTGAGGAAGGGTGGGGAGTGCACGAAGCCCTTATGGTACCCCGTGGCGCCGAAGAAGGCTCGACCCCTCTGCCAGTTTTGTCTCGACAGGCAGGAACTTCCTGGCTCGCGGCCGATTGCGGTCGGCCCCGCCCGGAAGCGCGGTCTCGCAGTGGCAGCCCCCGCGGCGTGTGGCTAGAATCCGGGGTCCGTTGCGTCCGAGATCGGCCGTGCCGTCGGGTGTCGTGGTGAGGCCGAGCGGTTCGTGCCTCGGCGGTTGCGCACCAGGCCGTTCCCCACCAAACGATCGAATGGAGTTGGGCATGTCGTCCGAGCAGGTCGCGATCGAGAGGTTCAACACGGTTCCGCTCTTCGAAGGGCTGCATCACCGCGAGATCATGGAACTCCTCCGCATCGCCGAGGACGTCGTGGCCGAGAGCGGCCAGGTCATTGTCAGTCAAGGCGATCGCGCGGACGGCTTCTTCGTGATCGGCGCGGGCGCTTTCGAGGTTGTGAAGCGCGGGGCGAACAACAAGAAGACGGTGCTCGCTCGACTCGAAGAACTCTCGTACTTCGGCGAGATGGCGCTCGTGCGTCGCGAGCCCCGCAGCGCCAGCGTGGTGTGCGTGGCACCTGGGCGGCTCAAGAAGTTCCCGAGCGCTCTCTTCGATCAGCTCATCGAAGAGCAGAACCTGACCGCATATCGCGTGATTCACAACATGTGCAGGATTCTTGCCGAGCGGTTGTCGCGGGTCGAAGAACGCTTGGTTTCGTAGGTCCGCCTTGTCGGACTTCGTACACTCGCAGCGCTCCGATGGCGCTCGTCGGTTTCGTCCGGTTCGAGGGGGGCGCACCCTGCCTGGCTGCCCAACCTGTCTACCTGGGTGCGCAACATGAGGGTTCAGCTGTTGCCCTCGTCGACCGCCGATCCGGCCCAACAGTTCCTGACGTCGTTTCTCATCGACGAGCGGGTTGCCATCGACGCCGGAGCCATCGGGTTCGCCGGGTCGATCGAAGAGCAACGTCGGATTCAGGACGTCTTCATTTCACACTCCCACATCGACCACATGGCGTCGCTCCCGGTTTTCCTCGAGAACACCTACTCGCCAACTCCGGACTGCGTGCGCGTCCACGGAAGCCGCGCCGTCATCGAGTGCTTGCGCAACGATGTCTTCAACAACCGACTCTGGCCTGACTTCATCACACTCTCGAAGTCATGCCCCCCATTTCTCGAGGTGCGGGAGATCGAGGCCGGGAAGCCCCTGGCGGTTGGCGGGCTGATGATCACACCGGTCGAGGTGAACCACGTCGTGCCGACGCATGGCTTCATCGTGGCCAGAGGCGACGCCGCCGTGGTGTTCGCCGGCGACACCGGCCCCACCGATGAGATTTGGCGGCGCGCCACCGAGGTCGGTCGGCTGTGCGCGGTGTTTCTCGAGTGTTCCTTTCCGGAGTCACTCGGTTGGCTTGCCGATGAGACTCGCCATCTGACCCCGAGTCGTTTCGCGCGGGAACTCGCAAAGTTGCCGACATCGGTGCCCGTCTACGCGGTTCACATCAAGTCGTTCTGCCGCGACGAAGTGATCGCCGAGCTGCACGCGCTCGGCGACGAGCGAATCCACATCTGCCAGCCCGGCAAGGTCTACGAGTTCTGCTGATTGTTTGATTGGCCCGCGTCTGCAGGGTCGGGTGGACTGGGACCGACGTCGTGCTACTCAGCACTCCGGGCTCGCCGCCTTGTCGCAGTCTTTCGCGGTTCTTGACGGACGTGATCCGCAGGCAGAGCGACGGCTTTCACGCTTGGTTGTTCGCCGAGCGGCGGCGCGGTAGACTCCAGGTCATCGCTGATGGGCGCAGCGATCCGTGTGCGTAGTCGTTGAGTTCTCGCCGTTCCTGGGGCGCACCGTGTCTCCGTGGTGACCCGGAGGCCATGTGTGGTTCGTGCGTCGCGGTCGAGCGCGACCGGCTTGGACTCTCGGCTGGCAGGTGTCCGGATGTTGGCTTTCGTAGGCATGGGGTTTGGTGATCGAGCGCGGTCTCGGTCGCTCCCCTCGGTTCGAGAAGGTCAGGTGGCAGTATGTGCTCCAAATGGCTCCTCGTGCTCCTCTTGTTCTGTTCCGTCGACGGCGTCCTCGCCCAGGACCACCGTTTCTTCGTCACCGACGCGAACGGCCCGGCGGGCTCGACTCGGTCGGTCGAAGTGCGGTTGGACGTGAACGCGAGTCCGATCCAGGGTTGGTCGCTCGGCGTGTGTCACGCTATGCCGGAGCTCACGCCAGCGTCGGCGAACGCCGGCGTGACGACGAGTACGGTGAACGGTGGTTTCGCCCCGGACTTCATTTCGGTGACAGTCCTCGCCGATGGTGTGCAGATGGGAGTGGTCATTGACACCGATGTCGTCAACACGCTCGGCGTCGGTACGAACTACGACATTCTCCACGTCGACTACGACCTGAACGGCCCCGGCGGGACCACGGCTACCGTTGAACTCTGCGACACCGTCGGGATGCCGCCGACCATGACCGTGGTGGTCGTGGGGGGCTTGGCGCTCGTTCCGCTCCAGGATCCAGGGACGATCACCATCACCAACTTCGAACGCGCCGACTTCGACGGCGACTCCGTGTTCGGCATCGGCGATGGCGATCAAGTGCTGGATTACCTGTTCGACGCCGCTCCGGGACCCCTGGACTGCTACGACTTCGTCAATCTCGATGTCGCCGACGCGAACGACAACGAGTACATCACCATTGCCGACTACTTGAAGATCCGCAACGCGATCGTCGGTGGCGGTTCGATCCCCGCACCGTTTGCGGGCTGCGGGGATGACCCGACCACGAGCACGGGCGGATTCGAGAGCGAAGACTCTGCTTTCCGCGTGTCGATCGGCGACTTGACGTTGCTGCCGCCCGTCGGACCCACCAACCGAAGGGTGGCGTTCCCGATCAACATCGAGACCCCGGTGGCGATCAAGGGCGTGACGATCATTCTCCAGTACGATGACGTCGCGCTGCGCCCGTTCGATCCGCTCACGGGCTCGCCGTCGGCGCCGGTCTTGTCGGCCGGGACCAACCGCCTACTCGACCAAGCTGGCGTTCTAGTGATCTCGATCTGGTCGACCACCGATGCCGGCAACATCGCGGTGGCGGCGCCGGGGGTGTTTCAGAACGTAGGGACGCTGTTCATGCACCTCGAAGACAACTTCGTCTTCCCGCCCCTCGAGTACGCCCCGGAGTTGGTCGTGGGCTCGGTGCTCCATCGAGCGACCGTCGTCGACGCGAGCTTCGTCGACCACCACCCGCAGCTGTTGACGGGGGAGTTCGAGTTCGTGCGCGGCAACGCCAACAGTGACAACGCGGTCGACATCGGCGATCCCATCTTCATGCTGAACTACTTGTTCACGAACGGGCCCAGTCCGAACTGCCTGGACGCTGCCGACGGCAACAACGATTCTCGCATCGACATTGCCGATCCCATCTTCGTGCTCAACTGGTTGTTCAGCGGCGGGCCGATCATTCCGCAGCCCTACCCGCAGTGTGGGCTCGACGTGGGCCCCATCGACTTCTTGCCGTGCGCGCCGGCAGTACCGAGTGACGCCTGCTTCGAGTGAGGGGGCGTGAGGCCCGGCGCGCCGCCGCCCAGCGGCCGTCGCTGTGTGCGACGGCCGTGGGCGATGGTCGCCGGGCCTGCCGTTCCTCCGACGCCTGCACGTCGGGTACGTGTTGTGCGGCTACTGGCAGGGGCCTGAGTTCGTACAACCCAGGTCACCGCTAGTCTGCCCCGCTTGGTCGACCCCGCAAGTGGGGAACGGCGCTAGTGGCGCCGGGCCGCCCGTGAACAGCATTGCCAAGAGGTAGACCGCATCGCTCAGGTCGACCACCCCGTCATCGTTGGCGTCCTGCGCATCGAGGCATTCCGAGACCTGCGCCCCGACGAAGTAGTTGAGGTGGAAGATCACGTCAGCGAGGTTCACGCCGCCGTCGACGTTGCCGTCTCCCCGCACGAACATCTCCTGGCACGCGTCGAGTAGGCCATCTCCGTTGGCATCTGCGGCGGGATCGGCGGCGATCTCGTCGGGGTCCGGGACGAGGTTGCCGTTGCAGTCGTCGAAGGCGTCGCTCTGTTCGTCGAGGGTGATCGTTTGGTTCGCGCCGACGTTCGTGAGGAAACTCCGACGACCGCTGGGCCATTCGACCACGACTTGGAGGGCGGTGGCGTGGACCCCGAGGCCGAAGTGAAGGTCGAAGGCGTTCGAACTCTTGAAACCGACACCGGCCTGCACCGAGCGGGACTGGGTCGCGGTTGGCGTGAGCACGGAGGCGCGGGCGCCGACTGCGTTTCCGTTCGGCGGGCTGCCGCGCAGGGACACCTTCAGCCAGTGGGCCCCGGGTTGGCCGGCGGAGGGGTTGATGTAGATCCGGATGGGCTGGAGCGCGGACTGTGCGACCAAGTCGAGGTCGCCATCGCCGTCCAAGTCCGCCGTTGCGCAGCAGTAGCCGAGCCCGAGGTCGATGAGTCCCAGAGACGGAGCCTCGTCGACGAAAGCGAAACCAGGGGTTTGTCGAAACAGCTGGTTACCCGAACCGTAGTTCATGAGAAAGATGTCGAGTAGGCCATTCTGGTCGTAGTCCAGGAATTGGGTTCCCCAACCCAGTCGGAAAGCTTGCACGCCAGCGGCCGCGGCGCTGTTCACGAACAGGTTGGATCCTTGGTTCATGAGCAAGCAGTTCCCCGGCGGCGAGTTCGAGCAGTAGAAGTCTGGGAAACCGTTGCCGTCGACGTCGCCGACCGCGATTCCCATGGCATCGATGGCGACGTCGGTACCGGAGCCCGCCGAAATCTCGACGAACTGCCCGTGGTCGTTGCGCCACAGTCGGTTCACGGTCGGTGCTGCCAGCCCAGAGCGGTTGTCATTGGCAAGGTACAAATCCAGATCCCCGTCCAGGTCGATGTCCACGAACACGGCCTGGAAGCTCTGGTTCGTGTCGTCGACGCCGTGGGCCGCCCCGACTTCGAGGAACCCCGTACCTCCGAGATTTCGGTACAAGCGATTCGGCTCGGTCGTTCCCGCGAAGCCCGTATAGTTCGTGACGTACAGGTCGAGCCAGCCGTCACCGTCGAAGTCGCCCCAGCAGCTGCCCGCAGCAGCGCCGCCGTCGCCGACTCCAAAGGCAACCGTGACGTCACTGAAGACGAACGGAGCGTCGTTCCGCAGCAGACGGTTGGATCCAGGCCACGAGGAGAAGTAGAGGTCCGTGTCCCCATCGCCGTCGAAGTCCGCGGCGCTGACCCCGCTCACCGACGATGAGTTGGGCAGGCCGGCCCCTGCCGTTCGATCCACGAAATGCCCGAGCCCCGTGTTCTCGTAGATCCCGACGACGCCATCGAAACGACCGGTCAGCACGAGATCGGGGTCGCCATCTCCGTCTAGGTCGTTCGTTGCCATTCCGTAGCCGTAGCCGCCATGGACTGGGTTGTTCACGGTGACGAAGGAGACGCCTCGGCTCTGGGCTTCTTCCGTGAACCCGGGTTGAGCGAGAGCCCACTCCGTCGCCGCAACGAAGCCAAGGCACCAAGGAATCCCGAGCCAACTCCGGCGCCGGCCGAGCCGGAACCAAAGGGAGGGCGGCGATGGAAGAGACGCGCGCCGTTCGTCGGGGAGGGAGGCCGACGACGGCCGAGAGCGCCCGATGAAGAGCGTTCCCATGGGGCACCTCCTCTCTGAGAGAGAGTGTGCGGGTAGCCTCATGTCACCTCCGAGATGGGCTCGGAGCAAGCACCGTTCGTTTTTTTTCAGTAAAAATCTGGGGGGAGGCCCTGGGGCGGGGGTAGCGCGGGGGCCGATCAGCCCCGCCACAGCGGGCGGTAGCTCAATCCAAGGCTGAGGATTCGTTGGAGGAGGGCCTCGTAACTCACGCCGACGAGTTCAGCCGCCTCCGCGAGCTCCTCGCCGTAGGCCACGTCGGCGTTGGCGTTGGCCTCGAGCAAGAACGGGCGCCCCTCGGGCGAGACGCGGAAGTCCATACGCGCGTAGCCGCTCAACCCCAGGGTTCGATAGACGCGTTTGCTGAGGCTGACCATTTGGCGCTCGAGCTCTGCTGGCACATCCGAGGGGTGGGACAGTTTCACTCCGAGCTTCTTCTGGTACTCGACATCACGCTTCAGCTTCTCGGTCGCGATGCGGTGGGAGCTATCAGGCATGTTGCCGAACTCGAGCTCCATGAGCGGCAAGGTCTGGAGTCGCTGGTTGCCGAGGACGCAAACGTACATCTCACGCCCGTCGATGTACTGCTCGGCGATCGCGTCGGTGCCGATCTGCTCGTGGATGAAGCGGACGCGCTCGGCGAGCTTGTCGTCGCTGTTCACCACCGACGCTTGGGCGATGCCCATCGAGGCGTGCTCGGTCATGGACTTGACGAGCACCGGAAACTCCAGGCGCTTCACCCGTTGGATTTTGCGGCCTTGCTGGAACACCTGGAAACGGGGCACCGGGATGCGGTGGTACATCAGCAGCTTCTTGCTCAGCGCCTTGTCGTGGCTCAGCATTAGGCCGCGTGGATTGCAGCCGGTGTAGGGCTGCCGGAGGAGCTCGAGGTAGCTGATCACGTGTTGGTCATACAGCGAAACGCCGTGGAACTCTTCGAGCAGATTGAACACGACATGCGGACGGAACTCGGACAGCGCCGAGCGGATCACTCCGAGGTCGTTCTGGACGCCAAGGGGGCGCGCGTCGTGCCCCAGGTTGCCCAGCCCTGTCAACACGTCGAACTCGGTCTTCCAGGTGGAGATCTGCGTCGCTTCGTAGCCGCC
Source organism: Planctomycetota bacterium (assembly GCA_050246115.1). GTDB lineage: Bacteria > Planctomycetota > UBA8108 > UBA1146 > JAJFFE01 > JBFWWP01. The sequence goes on along the minus strand of JBFWWP010000015.1, from coordinate 73,729 downwards.
CAGGTTCGCGGGCGGGACGAAGTCCTCGTGCATCAGGACGTGTACGCGGAGTTTTCTCATAGCGCCACCACCCTTTGACCCCCGCGCACCAAGTACATGGTCTGCATGGCGACCATGAGCAGCGCGTCCGTCAGCGTTTCATCCGGCGAGCGCGTGAGTCGTAGCTCGAGCACCTTGCAGCGGTCGGCCATGTCACGAATCACGCGGTCGACCGTATAGGGATGCGATCGCGTCCACTCGGAAACGGCAGTTCGGAGGCGCCGCTTGCTGCGCCACAGGAACTGGGCCGCGGTTTGCTGGCTCGAGAAGCGAGGCTCGGCCGAGAATAGGCGCCGTAGGTCGCGGTCATACAGATCACCGACGTCGTCGCCGTACTGTTCTTGGCGCCGTTGGTAATGCTCTCGTAGGGTCATGCGCTCGGCGCGCAGCGAGTTGGACTGCTCGCGAGAGCGCACCGCTGGCGCCTTCCCGGCGATCTCGGCCATGGTGCGGTCGACGTACTCGAGCTTGCGGAGGGCCGGCCAGCCCTTGTACTCACTACGCCACCGCGAGCCCGGTTTCAACCAGACGGCGAAGGTCTCGGCGAAGTCCTCAGCCGGGTGAGCCTGCGCGTACCACCAATCGAGATGCAGCACGTAGTTGCGGCTCTTCGGGCGCGGCCGATAGACGTCGGGGTAGGGTAGGGAGTAGCGACCAAAGGTGTCCCGCCAGCTCTTGCGGTAGTGGAGGCGATAACCGTTGGAGATGGCATGGCCGGCCTCGTGTCGAAGGATCCGCAGGCACCAGGCCTCGGTTCCACCCTCGACCTCGAGCATCTTGCTTTTCTCCAACGCCATGAGCCGCGGATGCGCCAAGTAGAACGGAACTCCGAAGCCCGGCACGCCGTCGGGGGCGAACCACTCGGTCGCAAACCAAACATGGGGCTTGAGGTTGATCTGTCGCTGCTCGAGCTCCCAATAGACCCGCTCGATGCGCGGGGCTACCGGCGTGCCCTCGATTCTCAAGTCGAGGTCGCAGAGCCGCAAGTCGAGCAGATCCTCGTCGGACCAGTTGGCCCACGGCGCGGCTCGGCGGCCTTGGCTGGCGCGGGAGTTTCCGGGACTACGCGAGCGTCCTGAGGCCATGAGCGCACCCTAACCCGACCCAGCGAGTTCGTCCACCCATGGAACGACTGGCGTCTCGGCAGCGAGTCCCAAATCAAACTCTCGAAAGTCCCCTTGGGCGACTCCTAAGGAGTCGCTCAAGAACAACTTCGACATCTTGCCGTCGATTTGGGTCAGATTCGGCCGATCCGGAAAGCTCGGAACCGGAGGCGTAGCCTTAGTTCCGGTGAGGATTTCGAGGTTTTCGGATCGGTCGAAGATGGCCCGAAGCGACGAGCAAGAGGGTGAAGTGATTCTTGGGCGACTCCTAAGACGGGGCTCGCCACCCGCTCAACCCTCGCACTCCGGTGCTTCGCAAATCACTACCGCCCGGCGATTTCCGCGGATTCTCCCAGATCCCCGGTGACCCGTGCCGTGCTCCGGCGGGTCTTCCATTGTGGGCCGACTCCACCAGCGCCGAGAGGAGGTGCTCACGCCCGGCGCAGCGACCCATCCGTGTTCTTCGCCCTTGGCTTCGTTCCAAGTTCTCGCGCCCTCGTTCGGGCGCGTTTCGACGAAAGGTGCCTCCATGAAACCGACTCTGTTCCTGTCCTGCGCGGTGGTCTTGGTCTTGGCCTCGAGCATCGCGGTCATCGCCGGGCCGCTCACTCCCCCGACGGGTCCGATCACGTCGACCGGCCGGTTCGGGCCGCGCATCGACATCAACACGTTGGCCGGCGATGCGAACTCCCTGCACCGGATCACCCAGCCGGGTTCCTACTACCTGTCGGCCAACATCACCGGGGTGAGCGGAACGAGCGCGATCGAAATCGCGACGAGCAACGTGACCATCGACCTGAATGGGTTCCAGCTCATCGGCGTTGCGGGATCGCTCGACGGCATTACATCCTCTGGGGTCACCGACCAAGTCCGCATTCGGAGCGGGGTCATCCGCAACTGGGGCGGGCGCGGGGTCTTCGTGAACGGCGGGCTCGCGACCGTCGAGGGCCTGACCCTGCGCTCCAACGGATCTTACGCCATCCAAGTAGTGTCCATCGGCGCCATCGTCAAGGACTGCGTCGTGTCCCAGAACGGCCAGTCCGTCGCGGGGACCGGTGGAATCGACGTCGACAACGATGCGCTCATCATGAACTGCGCCCTCAACGGCAATGCCGGCACCGGGCTCCAAACCGGGTTCGGATGTGTCATCGCGGATAATGTGATTGCCGTGCACACCCAGGGCGTGAACGCGGGTGTGGAGAGCTGCCTCACCGGCAACGCGGCCCGTGGTAACGGGGCCAACACGACCGTCAACTGCACCGTCGCGAACAATCGCGGCCTCTGAGCGTGCGGCGAGCCCCGTACTCTCGACTCGGATTCGCAACACGTCGAAACGCGGCCCTCGCTCCCCTTCGGAGTTCGAGCGTCATCTCAACCTACAGAAAGGCAGTTCCATGCGTCCGATTCTGTTTCTTCCTTGCGCTGTCCTGCTGGTCCTCGGACTGAGCCTCGCGGTGACCGCAGGCCCTCTGACTCCTCCCACCGGCGCGGTGGTGTCGACCGGAAGATTCGGTCCCACGATCGACATCAAGACCCTGGCGGGCGACGCGAACTCCGTGCACCGGATCACGCAACCCGGATCGTACTATCTCTCTGGGAACGTCACCGGGGCTAGTGGATTGAGCGGTATCGAGATCGGGACGAGCAACGTGACCATCGATCTCAACGGTTACTCGCTGGTCGGCGTTGCCGGGTCCCTGGACGGCATCTCGGTCTCCACGTTCGCGGACCAAGTTCACATCAAGAACGGGATCATTCGCAACTGGGCCGGTGCCGGCGTCTTCCTCAACGGAGGCCTCGGGACGGTCGAGGACCTGACGGTGCGGAGCAACGGGGGGTATGGCATCCGCGTCATCGCCGGTGTCAACCGGGTCCAGAACTGCCTCGTGATTCAGAACGGCAACGGTGTGGCTGGGACCGGTGGGATTCGGGTGGACAACGATTCTGTCGTCGAAGGCTGCCTCGCCGTCGGCAACACCGGGATCGGCGTTCAGACTGGCCTGGCCTGCGTGGTTGCCAACAACGTCATCGCGTCGAACAACGTTCAAGGGGTCAGCGCCGGAAACGACGGCTGTCTGGTCGGCAACGTGGTACGCAACAACGGCGCCAACACGACTGCCAATTGCACTGTCGTGAACAACCGCGGCATCTAACGAAGCGACCAGCAACAACTCCAAGGAGGAACCATGCAACGAGCCACTCTTGGCTTGCTCGTTCTCCTGCCCGCGGTCTTCGCTGGAGCAGGGGTGAGCGCGCAGTCCAACATCGAACCCGCGAACTCGTTCGCGTGGGGCGAAAACGTAGGCTGGACCAACTGGCAAGAGGCCAACGGCGGACTGGACGGCGTCCGCGTCGAAGCCACCTTTCTCGGCGGCTTCGTATGGTGTGAGAACGCAGGCTGGCTGAACCTCGGCGACGGCACCCCCGGCGCCGGCACCAGCTATGCGAACGTGAACGGAACCGACTTCGGCGTCAACATCGCCCCGGACGGCACCCTCGACGGCTTCGGTTGGGGCGAGAACATCGGCTGGGTGAACTTCGATACCTCGTCGCTCGGCGCAAACCGCGCCCGGTTCGACGCCGTGGCGAGCCGGTTCCGCGGCTACGCCTGGGGCGAGAACGTCGGCTGGATCAATCTGGACGACGCGACGTCGTTCGTCGGCGTCATCCCGAGTGGTCCTGCGAACGATGACTGCATCGACGCAGAGGTGATCGCGAGCGGGGTCGCGACTCCGTTCGACACCACCTTCGCCAACGCGGATGGTCCGACTCCGAGCTGTGGCGGCGGCACGGCGCCGATCGACATCTGGTACGCGTACACGGCGGACTGTAACGGCGTCGCCTTGGCCTCGACCTGCGGCAGCGCCTTCGACACCCGCCTCGCGGTCTACTCGAGCACAGCCTGCCCCGCGAGCGGTCAGATCGCTTGCAACGACGATTCGTGCGGGCTCCAGTCGGAAGTGCACTTCCCGGTGACGGCCGGCACGACCTATCTCGTGCAGGTCGCTGGCTTCAACGGAGCGACCGGTTCGGGCACCTTGATCATCACGTGCAATCTGACCCCCTCGAACGACGGCTGCGCCAACGCGGCGCCCATCGCGGATGGAGTGACCGACTTCGACACGACCTTCGCCACCACCGACGGCCTGGGAATCGATCCCATGACCTGCTCCCAGTGGGCGGGCGTCGATCCGATCTTGCACAACGACGTCTGGTTCGTCTACACGGCCAGCGCGAACTCCATGGTCACCGTGACGACCTGCGACATCGGCGTCATCGACACCCGCCTCGCGGTGTGGGACGCTTCCGTACCCTGTCCCCCCGATCCGGGGGTCGACACGCCGGTGGCCTGCCAGGACGACGAGGCCGGCTGCTCGAACTTCACCAGCCGCGTCGACTTCATGGCCGCGACCGGCCAGACGTACCGCATCCAGGTCGGCGGGTTCGGCGCCGGCGTGGCGGGCGCCGGCCAGCTCGAGATCACCAGCGTCACCACCGATCCCGGGTTCCGACGCGGCGACTGCAATGCGGATGGCGCCTTCAACATCGCCGATGCGGTGTTCGCGCTCTCTACCCTGTTCCCGCCCCAGGGCGGCCCCCCAGCGATTCAGTGCAACGACGCGTGCGACTCGAACGACGACGGCCAGCTCAACATCGCGGACGCGGTGGCGGCTCTGGCCGAACTCTTCCCAGGACCGTCGGGCCCCAGCCCCCTGCCCCCGCCGGGGAGTAGCGCTTGCGGCGTGGATCCGACCTCGGACGCACTGGACTGCGTGAACTACACGAACTGCCCGTGACCCTCGCAGCGGGAGGCCGAGTCGTCGCGCACTCGACCGCCTGGGGAGGGTAACATCCTCCCTGGGCGGTTTCTTTGCTGCTCCTCGGCAGTATCATTCGCCTGGGTCGCGCAAACCGAGAACCGGGAAGGGATCTTTCGGTGGACGAGCGAACGACATCCCTCGAAGGGGAACTCGATCCCGTGGTCGCTCGAGCCCGCCGCGGCGACGAGAACGCGCTCGCGGAACTTTTCGAACGCCACCGCCCACGCCTTCGTCGCATGATCGAGGCGCGTCTGGATCGTCGCCTCCAAGGCCGGGTGGATGCATCGGACGTGATGCAGGATGCCTACCTGAACCTAGCGCGCAAGCTCGACTCCTACAATGAGCGAGACGGCTTACCTTTCTTCCTGTGGCTTCGCCTGGTCACGGGTGAGTGTCTGATCGACCTTCATCGTCGTCACCTGCAGACGGCGAAGAGGGACGCGAAGCTCGAGGTCGCCATCCACCAGGGCCCCATGCCGCAGACGGACTCCTACTCCATTGCAGCGATGCTGCTCGGGCGCCACACGACCGCGAGCCAACAGCTGATGCGAGCGGAAGCCCAGCTCGAGCTCCAAGAAGCCTTGAACGGGATGGAGCCGCTGGACCGCGAGATCCTCGTACTGCGCCACTTCGAGGAACTGTCGAACCAAGAGGCGGCACGCGTCCTCGACATTGATCCGTCCGCCGCGAGCAGCCGCTACTTCCGTGCCCTCCGTCGCCTGAAGGGATTCCTGGGGCACTGATCGACGTCTTCGCGGGCTCCAACCGGCCTTCATTCACCGTGTTGCCAGGGCCCTTCGCAGCAGACGCAGGAGCAACTCGGAGTGTCGAGTCCGATTCACACGGCTACTCTTGGCGCACGGCCGGGGGCAGGGGTGCCCGGGACTCTTCGACGGAGTTCACCGCGAGGGCTCGACGTGTGATGAGATGCGCGCGTCGGCCCGGAGCGCCTCTGCAAGGCGTAGCTGTCGGAGATCCTCGTCTGTGGCCCCAGGGTGATCCCGACGCAACCGGGCGTCACGTAGGTCGAGGAGTAGCTGCGTGAGACGGCCCGCAGCGGCGAGTCGCTGCTCGGGCGTCCAGGCCTTCCAGATCTCGATTTGCCGCCTTCGTGCTTCGTCCATGAGACAGATCCTACTGGGAGCCTGAGGAGTCGCCCAAGAATAACTTCACCCTCTTGCTCGTCGCTTCGGGCCATCTTCGACCGATCCGAAAACCTCGAAATCCTCACCGGAACTAAGGCTACGCCTCCGGTTCCGAGCTTTCCGGATCGGCCGAATCTAACCCAAATCGACGGCAAGATGTCGAAGTCATTCTTGGGCGACTCCTGAGTGTCGCGCACGCGGATCGCCACGGTTCGGGGACGACCCCACGAAGGACGGTACGCGTCCCTTGGCCGTATGCCGAGTGAGGTTGCGCGAAGCCCGCATCGTCCAGTCGCCAGGACTCGCCCGCAAGGCCGTGAGTGAGGCACAGAGCCCGCGCTGGCGTTGCTGCGGCTACCGTCTTCGGGCTGCAATTGGCTTTCCCCAAAGGGATCGGTTGGATGTGTCTCGGTCGGAGTCGAGCCCCAACGTCCGGCCAGACCCACGTCGATCCGTCAGTCCATCGAGACAAGTCAGGGCTCGTAGGGCTCCAAACGAACCTCGCCCACGGTGATACCGAAGTTGCCTGCCCGCTCGGGATCCGCCGTGGACAATCTCGCACGCGCCGGGTCGTAGGCGATGGGCTTGCCGGTGAGTGGATCCGTGATGAACTCCGTGGAGAGTGCGAGAGGTTCCAAGGTAGGAGGAAGGCGCCCGTGTTCCTCTCGATGGTCGAGGAGCGCGAGCTCAACGAGGAAGAGGCGTTCTCGCAACACCATTTCCTTGTAGCGGTCGAGGACAATCTGGTACATGGAAATGCACGCCTCCACCATCAACACACCGGCCGGGTTGGTAAGAGCATGAACCCGATCGCGGATCAGCGCCAGCTCCGCTTCACTCGGAGCCACACCACCCTCCCCAGAGCTCTCGGGCCATAGAGACCAAAGTTGCAGCACTGCCGCGGGCTGTGGAATCTCTTGCCAGGGGAAAGGCTGCGAGATGATCGAGTGTATCGACTGATGCAGCTCGTCCAGCAGGAGTCGAGTCGCCGCCTCGTCGAAGGGCGCGCGGTGACTCTCGAGAATCTCCCGCTCTCCGACGCGATCGGCCCTGAACCAAGAGGTCAGATGGTCCTTGTCCGCCTCGTAGCGAGCCAGCGTCGCTTGCCGACGGATGAAGCGATCCTCACCCGCGACCGCAGACTCCAATGGTGCTAACAAGGGAAGCGAGGCCCGCAGCCTCGCTCGCGCCGTACGGCCCCCGTGCTTCGCCAACATGCGACCCGCGTTGATCGATTGGATGACGAACAGACCGTGAATCAGCTGCTCCACGGCGCAACCCGGTCTCATTGTCTCGACGGAAGCCGCCAGCCCTTCCCAGGCACGCCTCGACTCTTCGTCCGTACGAGGTCCTCGAGATGCCAGGTAGGTCAGCCGCGCTGCTAACAGAGTCACCGCTTTGCGAAGAGTGCGATCCCCATCACGCGCATAGATCTGAGTGTCGGCGCTTTCGCTCAGCTCGGCCCCGACGAGATTGAGGAGTTCACCGGTCACCGCTCGCTCGACCGATCGCCACTTGTGCTCGTCTCCTTCCAGCAGCTGTTCGAGCCGGCTGAGGTCATGCGGGAGGGAAGTGGTGCCGCCCCACTTCAAGAACGCCAGCGCAGGATCGTCGTCGCCATTCCAGCGAGAGAACCCCTCCATGGCTTCGTAGGCGGCCAGCTCAGCCAAGGCCGATCGCAGCGTTGCGAGAGGAGGCGGGAAAGGGAGTTCAGCTTGAACCAATTCAGGCTCTTCCTGCTGCCCAACCACGACCCCGGGCGCAAACAGCCCCATCAAGAGAACTGAAAGCAGTGGACTACGCCGGAACTTCAACACACTTCCGGCAAGGACTGGGATGACGAACATGCACTCCTCCTCGTTCGAGCGTTGCGCATCACACGATTGGTCTCATCCCAGCCACGGCAGCCATGGTCGATGACGGCGCGGCCGATTCTACCCCAGGGCGAGCACCTCGGTCGAGCGGCGCACGCCGTCCGTTCCGCCCGCGGAGCGGGGAGTGCGGGCGCGTGACGGGCGGGTTCCCCTGTTCGGAGTGTCCACGGGTCTGCGTACGCAGACCCGTGGGATTGGGACGCGATGGTCGATCGAGCGTGGGCTCGGCTTGGAGGACTCCCGCGCCGACCCCCGCCCCACGTTGCTTCAGCAGCCGGGATCCGGGTACGGTGCGGGCGGGGCCAAACCTCCCGCAAACAGGTGCCCCAGCAAGTAGACGACGTCGGCCACGTTGGTCGCCGAGTCTGCATTCACGTCCCCCGCGACAGTTGGGACGGGGGACGGGCCCCCCGAGAAGAGAGCGGCGAGGAGGTACACGGCATCCGCGACGTCGACGCTGCCGTCGAGATTGACGTTGCCGCGCACGAACTCGCACCCGACGACGATCGAACCGGTAGCGCCCGCGAAGTTGGTCGGCGAGTTTACGGAGACCGTGCCGTCTCTTGCGAGGGAGTGGATTCCGTCGAGCGGCAGCTGGCCGCCGCCGAACTGAAACTCGGCGGTCGGGAAGAAGTAGTAGCTCAGCACGTCCGAAACGGTGTCGAAGAAGTTGTCTTCAATGATGTAGTCGGGAACCGGAGCGCCCGGTAGCGCCGCGAATCCGGGAGTCGCCAGCAACAGGGAACGATTCGCGGTGCCGGTCGGCAGGTCCGCCGGGAAGAAGAAGTAGCTGACGTGGGCCACGGCGTGGATCCAAAGCCCTTCGAGATCGGTCTCCGCGTCTGCGCCGCAGCACTCCTGGAGCTCGATGAACTGCACTGTTCCATCCGCCGTCGAGAACACCTCGTGGATGACCCAGAGGTGAGAGGCCCCGTAGGCGGTCGTGGCCATCCACGCGCTCATCGCCTGGCCGACCACCGCGAGCGCCAACACAACGAGGAACTGTCCGGTTCTACTGCGCATGTCCGCGCTCCTTTCGCACCACCGAGCTGGCAAAGCATGCCAACGGTTCCCGCGCTCCCGCCGCCGACTGTTAGACGTCGCGTTCACGGTCGGTGGCGCCGTGGGTTCCGAACCGCTCGCGGAACCCGCGGCGACATGGGGCGTCGCCGGGGTATCGGACCACTGCGAGTCCCCCCGCCGCGTCGAGCGGTTCGGTTCGACGCGGCGGGGGGTCGCCGTCATTTACGGGCAAGCCGCGAAGGCCGTGCAGCTCAGGGAGTCACCCGTCGGATCGGTGCCGCAGGCGGGGTGAGGCGCCGGCACGAAGCTCCCTTGGAACAAGAACGCCAGTAGCGCAATCGGGTCGCTGATATCGAGCGAGCCGTCGTCGTTGATGTCGCAGGCGTCTGCACAGGTCGTCGGCCCGGCGCCGGAGAACAAGAGCCCCAACAGGGCGATGGCATCGGCGATGTCGACGCCGGTGTCCTGGTTGCAGTTTCCGCGGACGATCGAGAGATCGGTTCCGGTCACCGTCAACGTGAAGTCCCCGGTGTCGCCGTTCCAACCGGCGATCCGAATCAGGTAGGTCACGCCCCCGGTCAGGGTCACGTTCAGTTCGGTCGTGGCGAGCGCACACCCCGGCGTGTCGTCGAGGCAGCCGACCTCGTTCCCGAAGCAACTGTCGAACACCGCGATCGCGGTGTCGTAGTCCGCATCGTTACACGTGCTGATCGTCACGTTCCCCGTCGACCCGGGCGTGTAGCTGTACCAGAGGTCCGCCGAGGTGGCCGAGTCGGCGCAGCTCGCGGACCCGTCGTTGGTCGCCGTGGTCGTGCTGCCGGACACCGGGACGCCGGAAGTGACCGCGATCGCGTTCATGCATTGGTCGTTCGGCGGACCGGGGACTCCGACGCCCTGGCGGTAGAGAACGACGACGTCCGCGAGTTCGTCGATCAGCGCCAGGTCGAGGTCGCCGTCATTGTCGATGTCGAGAAGCAGGGCACACGAAGCCGCCTGCGGCGATGGGAACTCCTGGTTGACGGTGAAGTTGCCGGCACCGTCGTTCGTGAGGAGCCGCCAGTCGCCGCTGAAACTCGACGACACCCAGTCGAGGTCGCCGTCCCCGTCGACATCGCCTACGTCCGTGGCAATGACGAACGGGTCCAGGCTGTAGAACTGCGGAATGGTGAGCGCGCCGGTACCGTCTCCGAACAGCACCCCGCCGTTCGAGTTGCTGCTGTTGGCGGAGGTCACGTCGATGTGGCCATCGCCGTTCAGGTCGCCGAGCGCAATCATCCAAGAAGCGCCGGCGTTCTGGATCACCGGCAGGGCCGTGAACGTTCCGTTGCCGTTCCCGAGGTTCACGCCGATCTGATCGGCCGAGACCGAGCCGATGACGATATCCATGATTCCGTCCTCGTTGAGGTCGGCCGCCGATGCTGGCCACTCTCCGTTCAGGCCGCTCTCGTAGAAGGTGGGCGAGCCGAAGACTCCGGAGCCGTTGTTCAGCATGACGGACATGTTCGACGAGCTCGAGTTCGCGTTCACGATGTCCATGTCTCCATCGCCGTCGACGTCGATGACGACGATACCCCGCGGGGCGCCGCCTACCGGGATCGACTGCTGCGGCGAGAACGTGCCGTTGCCGTTGCCGAGGAGGACCGACACCGTGGAGGTTGCGCCGTTGGAAACACAGAGGTCGACGTTGCCGTCCCGGTTGAAGTCGGCGGACTCGTTCGGGCTACCCTGGAAGCCGATTGGGGTCGTGGGCTGCAGGAACGACGAGTACAGCCCGGTGCCGTCGGCGAGGTTCATGAAGACCCGCACGTCCGCGGTGTCCTCGTTGATGATCGACAGGTCCAGGAAGCCGTCGTTGTCCAGGTCCGATCCGATCCCGCCGTAGGCGCGCGTCCCCTGCGAAGGCGTCGTACGACAGGTCAGCGTGTCGACGTTCTGGAACAGCAGGCTCGATGGCTGCGAGGCCGTCCAGAACTGATACGAATAGCCCTGGCTCCGCAAGAAGGTTCCGTCGGCTGCCCGCAAGTTGTGGGAGAGAATGACCATGACCGTTTCGCCCGCCGAGAAGGGCTCGGTTGGGGTGAGGACCACGGTTTGATTCGAATTGGTGAAGCTGAAACTGCCGGACACCGCGCCGCTCCAACGGCCGAAGGCCCAGAAGTTGGCGTTCGTCACGGTGGGTACCATGACCGGTTGGTTGAAGGTCACCGAGATCGTCGTGTTGACTGGAGCTTGGAGCGTGTTGCGCGTCGGGTCGATCGACACGACGATCAGCTCCGCTCCAGCGCGTGAGCCGACGAGAACGGCAGTGAGTGCTACCGAGAGAAACACGAGACCGCGAACCATGACATGCTCCTTCGCCCGGTGGGAATGTCGTCGAGTGAGATCAGCCCATGCGACCCATCATGGCGCGCCATCGGTTCTGGTCAAGCGTCGTTGCGAACTCGTGAGCCACGTCGCGTCAGGATGCCGGGTTCTCCCTCCCATCGCTCTGGTCACTAGCCCCTCGGAGGCCCGGCCAAGGACGCCTCGGAGCCGACCGCGCACGGGGTCGGGTTCGCTCCGGAACCGGGCAGCGGCGCGATCCGGACCCAACCCACGCGATCGGCGCCCGCGCTCCCCTATCCCTGGCGCTCCGGGGCGTTGCGAGAGGACGTGGGCTTTGGGTATGCGCGGCGTTCGTGCGCAGGACGGCGATGAAGAGAAGCAACCGGATCGTGGACGCGGACCGGCCACGCCATGCAGGGGGGTGGAGCCACCATCGTTACGCATATCAGGAGCCCATGCCCTATCGACCGCTCCGGCGCGCCCTGGGAGCGCGGACAGCCTGTCCGCATCCGCCGCGCTGCAATCATGGGCAATCCGGAGAGCGCTGGTTCGCGCTGGGCTCCACGAGCCGAAGGCGAGCGCCTGCCGGTGAAGTGGTCTTCACCGAGGAACGAAACTGGGGCTACGGGCAATTCGCTTGGTCACACGTCAGCGCGTCCGGGGTTGGGTCGGGTCCGCAGTTCGTCGGTGGACTCAGCGGAACGGGTGGGGCCCCGAACAACGACGCAAGCAGAGCGATGACGTCCGGGATGCTCAGCGACCCGTCGTCGTTCGCGTCACACGCGCGGCGACAGGGGAGCAGGCTCGGATCGGGTGAGCCGTCGCCGTCGAGGTCGATCGGGAACAAGAAACCCAGCAAGAAGACGGCGTCCGGGAGGCTTGCGCTCCCGCTGTCGTTGCAATCCCCGCGGACGAAGTTCTCCACGGCACCGCCACCAATGTCGATCGTACTGGGCATGGTGGTCGGGAGCACCGCTTGCCCTCGAACGACGACTTCGACCGAGGTCGCGGGGTTTCCGAGTGTGTTGCAGAAGCCCACGGTGGTCGTGCTCTGATTGGGCGCCAAGAGTTCGTACGAAACGACCAGGATCTGGTATGGGGCGAAGTCCGGGTGCAGTACGTTGCTCACCGCGAAGTCGAGAATCTGCATGACCCTGACTCCGTCGGCAAGGATCTCGACGAACGAGAAGAACGGCGGCCCGCCGTTGTTGATGGTGGCGATATCGGGTCCGATCTGGATGCCGGCGACCTGCAGGTCAGCGGCGTCGTGGCACAACCCGAACGACCAGCCCTGCACATCTTGACCGCTGACCTCCAACGAGATCTCCACGGCCACGACCTCGCCTTGGACGCCGGCCGTATCGGCTGCTCGCAACCAGTAGTCCGGGCTTTGCGCGTTGGCAACGGCGGGCAACGCCGCAAGCAGGCACAGCAGGGCGTTTCGGGCGACTCTCGCCGCGCGGGTCGCGCGGGTCGTGACGTGGTGCATGCGCCGGACTCCTTCTACGGGCACAACCCAAACAGAGCACAGACGACGCCGTCCGAGGTGGGATCCGGTCCGCACGCGGTTGGCGGGGGTGGCGCCGAAGTGCCGGCGAAGAGAAAGCCGAGCAAGAAGATCGAGTCGGCGATGCTCACCGCGCCGTCGTCGTTGGTATCGGCCGCGTCATGACAGTCGAGGGGCGTCGACCCGATGAGATAGGAGAGCACGGCGATGGCGTCGGCAATGTTGATCAGTCCCGACTGATCGACATCGCCGCGAACGAACTCGGCGGGGCTTGGCTGAGCCCACAGCGTCGTCGTGAGGAGTGCTGCGCCGATTGCGGTCGAGAGCGTCCAGACGCCCAGGCCGGGGCGGCGCGACCCGCGCAATGACCGCATCCCGAGTCTCGCAGAGCCCCTCGCCGCGCGCGCGCAAGCGCCGCCGGCCGAGCCCACACGCGTGCCTGCGTACTCCTGGATCTCGAGTCTTGGTGGCCCATCCCGCATCGACATACCGCACTCCATTCTGCCCGCCTGCGACGGTTCCGATACGCCTGGCGTCACCGCTAGCCCCCCGGGGAACCGGCGACGCTCAGGCACTCGGTGAGTACCTCCGGGTCGACGTTGCCGCCCGAGATCACGACCCCGACGCGCTCGCCCGCAACCGGCATCTTGCCGCCGAACACGGCAGCGGCGGCCACGGCGCCGGTCGGTTCCACGAGTATCTTCAACCCAAAGAGCAGGCGGCGCAACGCGGTGATCACTTGTTCGTCCGAAACGAGGAGTACGTCCGTCACGTGGCGGCGCACGACCGGGAACGTGAGCGCGCCCGGTTGGGTGGTGCGCATGCCGTCGGCGATCGTGTTCGGTGAAGGGATCTCGACCCGCTTGCCGGAGGCGAACGATAGCCACCAGTCGTTACCCAGTTCGGTCTCGACCCCGTAAACGCGCAAGGATGGGCGCCGCGCCCGCGCGATGGTCGCGCAGCCGCTCAACAACCCTCCGCCGCCCAGCGGCACGACGAGCACGTCGAGTTCGGGCACTTCGTCCAGCAACTCGAGGGCGGCGGTTCCCTGGCCCGCCATGATCCAAGGATGATCGAACGGCGGCACGAGCGTGGCGCCGCGTTCTCGGGTGAGCCGCTCGGCGATGGCGCTGCGGCTCTGAGTGTGTCGATCGTGGAGAACGATCTCGGCCCCATACTCGCGGGTTGCCGCCAGCTTGGTGCGCGGCGCGTCCTCGGGCATGACAATGGCCGCGGGTACGTCGAGGAGTTGTGCCGCGAGTGCGACTCCTTGGGCGTGATTGCCAGAGGAGAACGCGACCACTCCCGCACGCCGCTGTTCGGGCGTGAGCTGCGACAGGAAGTTGTACGCTCCGCGAAACTTGAACGCCCCTGCGCGCTGGAAGTTCTCGCACTTGAAGTACACCTGGGCGCCCACGGCGTGGTCGATCTTGCGCGAAGTCAGGACTGGGGTTCGATGGGCGACCCCGCGCAGGCGCTCGGCGGCGCGCTCGACATCCGTCGCTGCGATGGCGAGCTTGTCGTTGACAGCTGATTCCAAGGGTCCTCCCGTAGCGACGCTGATCCGCTTCTGTAGGTCCGTGGGGTTCTCGGTCTCTTGGAGTTCGGGTCTGCGGGCGTCTCCCTGGGGCTTGTGGGCCTTGGGCTCAGGGCTTGTCGGCGCCCGATCCGCGGTGTCAGCGTAACGCGGCCGTCGCCAGTAACCAAGGGTTCCGCCGGAGCGACCGACCCGCCGCGAGCGTGCTCCGCGAGCCGCGCTCGGGTCGGCCGCCGCTCACACCTCCTGTTCGATTCGCACTCTGCTCGATTGGCAAGAAGGGTGCGGCGCCGCTTCCGAGAAACTTGCCCCGATCTTGGGCGGATGGCGACGGCTTCCTCGTCGTAGCCGGGCCTCACGGCGCGAAACCAGACGACCGGTCGGCAGCCAGGGGCCTTGACGAGGGCTCTCGGGCCCACGGGCTCCAAGTCCGACAGACCCGCGCGCAAGCGGCCGCGTCCGGGCGCAACCGGGCCCCGCCGAGGCCCGCGGGAGCGCGGCACCCGGCACCGCCCGTGCTCCGTGCGCCGGCGCGTGTTAACCTCATCGTATGGAGCGTAGTTTCGGGTTCCTCTGTTCGATCCGGGAAGTGCCATGCTGTTGACCACCTGTCTCGTGCTGTTGGGCCTGGTTGTCTTGTTCCTTTTCCTCGGCCGACCGCGTCTTGCCTGGATCATCCCCTCCCTGGTCGCGCTCACGGTCCTCGGGTGGAGGCTCGGGGTGACCCGCGAGGATGTCACGGTGGGGAAGTGGTTCTTCGGTCTCCTGGCCTGCGTGTTTCTCGGCGCGCTCGTCGTGTTCGGAGTCCGATCGGTTCGGCGAACGCTGATCTCGCGGCGCGTGATGAAGGTGCTCGCGGGCGCACTGCCCCAGATGAGCGAGACCGAGCGCGTCGCGCTCGAGGCGGGCAGTGTGTGGTGGGACGGGGAGCTGTTCTCGGGCAACCCGAATTGGCGGAAGATCCTCGACTTCCAAGTGAAGCCGCTGTCGCCCGAGGAGCAGGCGTTTCTCGACGGCCCGGTCACGGAACTTTGCGCCATGCTCGATGACTGGCAGGTCCAAGAGCAGCATGACCTCCCCGAGTCAGCGTGGAGCTTCATCAAGGAGCACCGGTTCTTCGGCATGATCATCCCGAAGGAGTATGGTGGGCTGGGCTTCTCGGGTGCCGCCCACGCTGCGGTCGTGACGAAGCTCTCCAGTCGCAGCGTCGCCGCCGCCGTGAGCGTCATGGTACCGAACTCGCTCGGACCCGCCGAGCTCTTGCTTCATTACGGCACGAACGAGCAAAAGGACTACTATCTCGGCCGCCTCGCGCGCGGCGAGATCATCCCGTGTTTCGCACTCACCGAGCCGGCCGCTGGCAGTGACGCGTCATCCATCTCGAGCTCAGGCGTGGTTTGCCGGGGCGAGTTCGATGGCGAAGAGGTGTTCGGGATCCGCCTCAACTGGGACAAGCGCTACATCACCTTGGCTCCGGTGGCGACGGTGTTGGGACTCGCGTTTCAGCTCAGCGACCCCGACGGCCTGCTCGGAGGAGAGGTCGACCTCGGTATCACCTGCGCTCTCATCTCGCCGGATCTTCCCGGGGTCGAGATCGGCCAGCGGCACGACCCGCTGCGCATTCCATTTCTCAACGGCCCGACACGCGGACACGACGTGTTCGTTCCCCTCGACGCGATCATCGGTGGCCGTGCGATGGCCGGCAAGGGCTGGCTGATGTTGATGCAATGTCTGGCCGCCGGCCGCGGAATCTCGCTGCCCTCGCTCTCTGTCGGCGCGGCGCAGCTCAGCACGCGACTCGTTGGTACCTACGGCAACATCCGCGAACAGTTCGGGGTCGCCATCGGCGCTTTCGAAGGCGTCGAGGAACGAATCGCGCGTATCGGCGCGTTCACCTACTTGATGGACGCGGCGCGCCGCGTGACGGCGGCTTCGGTCGACGCGGGGGAGAAGCCAGCGGTCGTCTCGGCGATCGTCAAGCACTACCTCACCGAACTCATGCGAGTCGTAGTGAACGACGCCATGGATGTTCAAGCCGGTGCCGCCATCTGTCGCGGACCTCGCAACGTTCTGGCCAGCGCCTATCAATCCGTACCCGTGGGGATCACGGTCGAAGGCGCGAACATCCTGACGCGCTCGTTGATCATCTATGGCCAGGGCGCGATTCGCTGTCATCCCTTCGTGCATGCGCAGATGGAGGCGATCGCACGCAAGGACCTCGCGACCTTCGACCGCGCCTTCTTCGGTCACGTCGGCTTCGTCGCCACCAACGTGGTGCGCTCGCTCGTTCTCGGGCTCACGGGGGGGCGCCCGTGCCGGGTCGCCGATGCCGGGCTGGGAACCGCGTACCTCGCGCGGCTCGGCCAGTTCAGTGCTGCCTTCGTGACGCTTTCGGATGCGGCCATGGGCATCCTCGGTGGAGCCCTCAAGCGCAAGGAGAAGATCAGCGGTCGTTTCGCAGACGCCCTGGGCTGGATGTACCTGTGCACGGCCACGATCAAGCGGTTCCACGATGCGGGGCAGCCACGAGCCGAAGCACCCATGATGCGCTGGGCGTGCGAGCACGCGCTGTTCGAGATTCAACAGGCGCTTCTCGGAGTGCTCGAGAACTTCCCAGTACGCCCGGTGGCTTGGGCCCTGCGCCGGGTGTGTTTCCCGCTCGGTGCGCGGTGCAAGCGACCGAGCGACGCGCTGGGAGCGCGAGTCGCGCGCGGTGTGCTCCAGGACGCGGAACTTCTCGACCGCTTGACCGGCGATATCTACGTGCCGCCGGCGGACGAGGTCGGGCTGGGAATGCTCAACGCCACGGCCCCGCGCGCGCGCGCGGCTCGCGAGACTCGCAAGAAGCTGACCGACGCGGTGAAGGCAGGGAGTCTCGAGAAGCGCCCGCGGTCGACGCTCGCGCAACGGGGCTGCGACGCCGGGGTCATCACCGCGGAAGAGTTGCAGCAACTCGAAGCCGCGCTGGCTGCGTGCCTAGACGCGATCCAGGTCGATGCCTTTGGCGATCGCCGCACTCCGGCGGGCGCGGCGCACGCTCCGAGCGTGGCCTAGGCCGGACGTCACCGCGCGCTCCGCTGGCTTCGGGATCGAGGTTCTCGAGGACGGGCGCCTTCGAAACGCCCCTCGGGCTCGCAGTACGCGGCGAAGCACTTCACCCACCGGCGAAGACGTGCTCGTTGGGCGGCGAAACCGCGGATCGATCTCACTCTGCGCTTGACTGCAGTCGTCGGCGAGCCCTCCGCAGCGGCTGCGCACGTCGCGGCGAGTCCCCCGGCCCGCGCAGGGCTCACCGTTCGACCGCCAGTCTGGCGTGACGACTTCCTGCGTGACAATGGCCAGACAAACGCTATCCTCGCGCGCCGTGATGACGCCGCTCCTGCCGGGCGAGCGCCGTGGCGCGTGCTCGCGAGTCGTCGTCCTCTGGCCGAAGTCGCCACGGTTCAACCCCTACTCGAATCAGGGAGGTCAGCGTGAAGTCGACTCTCGTGCGCGCCACCGTGCGTCCGGCATTCGCCGTCTTCGTTGCGCTGGCGCTGATCGGTGTCGCGATCGTCCCAGGCTGCAGCGGTATGGGGCGACGTGCCGGGCCGGGAGAGTCTGGGTCGAGCCAGTTCGCCCCCGGGCGCACGCCGCTTGCCACGTTCGACAGCTTCACCGCCGCCTTCGCGGCGCGCGATTTCGCCGCGATCTACGACCTCACCTCCGCGCCTGCCCAGGAGCGGTTCCAGTCCGCCCTCCAGACCATGGACGCGTCGGAACTCGCGGCGGCACTCGACCTCCAACTAGCGGACCTGCAAGCGTTGCCGGCGCGCGACGCGATGGCGCGCCTCACGGAGGCGATCGTCGCCCGGAGCCCCGAGGAGTTCGTGCGCCTCACCCATGCGAAGCGCACGCAAGAGCCGGTGGTCTTCGGCGACGAGTGTGTCATCCAACGTCGGTTGCCCGACGGCCTCGAGGATGAGATTCGCCTGGTTCGTGACGCGGCGCGCGACGTTTGGCTGCTCGATGACTCGTTCTTCGGTGAGTAGCCGCAGCGTGTCGGAGCAAGCTCGTCCTTCGGTCCGCACGGGACTACTCGAGAACCTGTCCCGGCTCCAGCGCCGCTACTTCGATGGGCAAGGCGCCGAGGGCTTTCCGTAGCGCGGCCGGGGTGCCCGGGATCAAGTCGAACGTACCGTAGTGCATGGGCACCACGAGCTTGACGTTGAGCAAGTGGGCTGCCTTGGCCGCTTCTCTCGGCCCCATCGTGAACCGGTCGCCGATCGGGAGCATGGCGAGGTGGGGTTGGTGCAGTTCGCCGATGAGTTTCATGTCGCCGAACACGCAGGTGTCGCCCGCGTGGTAGAAGCGGAATTCGTTCTCGGTCTCGCACACGTAGCCGGCGGGTTCGCCACCGTAGATGAGCTGGCCGCCGTCGGCGATGCTCGACGAATGGAACGCGTTGGTCATCGTCACCAGGAGCGAGCCGACCTCCACCGTCCCGCCTTTGTTCATCGCAATGACGTTGCGGACCCCCTTGGATGCGAGCCACTCTCCGATCTCGAAGTTGCAGACCACCTGGCACCCGTGTCGTAGGGCCAGTGCCACGGTATCGCCGAGGTGATCGCCGTGGCCGTGGGTCACGAGGATCGAATCGACTTTTCCGGGGTCCTTGAACTGAGTTGGGCACTTGGGGTTGCCCTCGAGCCACGGGTCGATCAGGACCCGTTGGCCGCTGGGGGTCTCGATCAAGAAGGCCGAATGCCCGAGCCAAGTGAAGCGCGTTTCCTTGCCGAGGTAGACCACGACCCGTCTCCTTTTCTTGCGGTTGGCCAGAACTTGCCACAAACCCGCGCCCAGGAGAACCCGAACTCCGAACTCCGCTGGGCCCATCTCGAACACCGGCTTGTCCCGCCGGCGGCCTCTCGCGGCTCGGTCCACGGTGATTCCTGCCGCGAAACCTGGTGGCGAGAGCGGTGGTGAGGCGTTAGAGTCCGGCCGTCGACCCGCAGTCGAAACTTGAACTCGCGAGCGGCCCGGACCACCCACGGAACGGCGACCCCGTTCTCGTCGGCAGCCGCGACGGTCGTCCCAGGAAGATCCATCATGTGCGACTCGCGCAGGGGACTCTATCGCTCAACTCCCCCATCGCTGCGGGTGGCGGCGCTCTTCGGACTCGTCGTCCTGCCGCTCGTCGGTTGCACGAGTTGGCTGGAATCCCGCGCCGACCGTCGAGGTCTCGAGATCCAGCGTGAAAAGTCCGACACCGTGGACCAGTTTCGAGCGAGCGATCTCGTCGACCCGAGAGGTTCGGCAGCTCCGCGCGAACTCGTGGCGCCGCCGGTCGACGTGCCCAAGGTGCTCGACCTCGAAGCCGCCACCCGGATCGCCACCCGCTTCAATCGGGGCTACCTGTCCCAGAGAGAAGGTCTCTTTCTCGCAGCGCTCGCCCTTGGCGTTACTCGGCGCGACTTCCTCCAGCCGGTCTTCGGCGGCGATATCGCTTACGCCGCTGCCGACGGCTCGAGCGTGGAGTACTCCGACGCCACCACGTTGTCGCTCAGCGCCAGGCAGCTTCTGCCGACGGGCGGTACGCTGACGGTTTCCGGCAGTGGTAGCCTCACGCAGATTGGCGGCGGCGATCAGTCCAGCTCGCTCACCGGCACCGTCTCGGTGTCGCAGCCGCTCCTACGCGGTGCTTGGCGTGACATCGCGTTCGAGCCGCTCACCGCGAGCGAACGGAATCTCCTCTACGATGCGCGCGAGTTCGAGGAGTTCCGGCAGCGCTTTGCCATCGACATCATCGAACAGTACTACGCGCTCCTCAGCCAACGGCAGCAGCTCGAGAACACCCGCAAGAACATCGATAGTCAGCGCTTCGCCGAGGAGCAGGCCAAGGCTCTCTATCGACTCGGACGTGGAACCCAGCTCGACGTCTTCCGCGCCGAGCAGTCCCTTTTGTCCGCGCAGACCGCGCTACTCGACGCCGAGCAGGCCCTGGCCCTCGCACTCGATCGTTTCAAGATCGACCTCGGGCTCCCCACCGATGTCGACTTCGAACTCTCGGACGAGGAGTTTCCGCAGCCCATCGAAATGGATCTCGATCTGCAGACAGCGATTCGAGCGGCATTGCACAACCGCCTCGACCTACGGACGACGCGCGATCGGGTCGCGGACGCGGAGCGGGCGGTTCGTATCGCCAAGAACGCGATTCTGCCCGATCTCGACCTCACGGCGAGCTACACGGCCGGTTCCGCTGCCGAGCGGACCTTTCGCGATGTGTTCGTGGACTCGGAGCGAACCGCGGTAGGGCTCACCTTGGAGATTCCACTGGACCGTTTGCGCGAGCGCAACGCGCTCCGTGCCGCGTTGATCAATCTCGAACAGAGCCAGCGTAGTCTGCGCGAGGCCGAAGACCGCGTGATTCTCGAGGTGCGCGATGCGCTCCGGCAGTTGGAACGTCAGACGGAACAAGTCGCGATCGAGCGGCGAAACATTGAGTCTTTCCAACGCAGCCTCGAGAAGGCCCGTCTCGAGAACCGCGCGGGGCTGGCCACGAACCGCGAGATCGTCGAGGCTCAGGACTCGCTCACCCAGGCCGAGAACAGCCTGCTCGACCGTATCGTCGCCTACGAGGTGACGCGGCTGAACCTCCTGCGCCAGCTGGGAGTCCTCTTCGTCGACCCGGAAGGAAGAGTCATTCGATGATGCGTTGGGTTGTGGGGTTGACGGTGCTCGCGGCGCTCGGCGGCGGGGGCTACTGGTACTGGGGCAAGTCGGCGGAGGGCGCCGGGAACGGCGGTGACGACAAAGGGAGCTTCGAGGTCAAACGGGGCAACCTCGTCATCACCTTGACCGAGCGCGGCACGCTCAAGACCCGCAAGTCGACCGAGATTCGCCCCGAGATCCGGGGTAACGCGAAGATCGAGTGGATCATCGAGGAGGGGTCGACGGTCGAGGCCGGCCAGGTCTTGGTCGAGCTCGACCGCACCGAGATCACGCGGCAGGTAGAAGAACTCGAAGGCCGTGTCATTCAGCTCGAGTCCGAATCGAAGGCGGCAGACACCGACTTGGTGATCCAAGAGGAGCAAAACAAGACCGACATTGAGAAAGCCGAACTGGCGCTCGAGGTGGCGCAGGTGACGCTCCAGAAGCTCGAGGAAGGCGACATTCCGCAGGAGCTACGAACGCATCGGATTCGCATCGAGAAGGCCGAGTCGGATGTCAAGCGTGCGGAGTACAAGTTCGATGCCATGCCCGAGTTGAAGGAGAAGGGCTTCGTCACCGAGGATCAGTACGAACAGGAGCGCATCGCTCTCGAGACCGCGCGCACGGAACTCGAGAGTGCGCGTCTAGCCCTGCGTCTGTACGAGAACTACCAACAGCCGCTCGATCTCAAGCAGAAGCGGTCGGCAGTCACCGAGGCTCAGCGCAACGTCGAGCGCGCCCGGAAGCAGGCTGAAGCTTACGTCGACTCGAAGCGGGCGCAAGCCGGAAACAAGGCCGTGTCACTCAAGTCATCCCGGGATCGGCTTGCGTTGCTGCGCACGTCGCTCGAGAAGATGACCCTCAAGGCGCCGCAGCCGGGAACCGTCGTGTACGGCGATCCCGATCGCGAGTGGATGGCGGAGGAAGTGAAGGTCGGAGCCGACGTGTGGTCCAACTTGGTCTTGATCACGCTGCCCGACCCATCGCAGTTGGCGGTGGCGATCGAGGTTCACGAAGCGGAGATCGACAAACTCGCGGTCGGCATGACGGCGCACATCACTTCGGACACCCAGAAGGGCACGGTGTACGAAGGGTCGGTCTTGAAGATCGCGTCAGTGGCCAATGCTGGTCAACGCTGGGGCGGCGACATCAAGAAGTTCCGGGTGGAAGTCTCGTTGAACCAAGAGAACGCCAACCTCAAGCCGGGCACTTCGGCCTCGGTCGAGGTCCAGATCGGTTGCGTCGAGGGCGTGCTGTTCGTGCCGGTGCAGGCCGTCCATGCCCGGGAGGGAGTTTTCTTCTGCTACGTGCAGCGCGGAGGGCAGTCGGAGAAAGTCACGGTAGAACTCGGGAGTTCCAACGAAGCCTACGTCGAAGTCAAGCAGGGGTTGGCCGAGGGCGATCGCGTGCTTCTCTATGAGCCCGAGGCCGATCGAGTCGCGGGCGCGGCGAATGATGCAGCCGCGGGCGCGGCTACTCCAGGAGCGGGTGGAGCCGCGCCGAAACCATGAGTGCAGCCGGCACCGATAGCCGCGACGTCGTGATCTCGTTGCGCGAGGTCCACAAGTACTACGGTGATGGAGACGCGCGCCTCCACGTCCTGAAGGGCATTGATCTCGAGATCGATCGAGGCGAGTTCGTCTCCATCATGGGATCGTCGGGCTCGGGAAAGTCTACGCTGCTGAACCTGCTGGGTTGTCTCGACCGCGCGACGAACGGTGAGTATCGCCTCGAAGGGGAAGACGTTTCGCGCCTGTCGGACGACCGTCTGTCGACGATTCGAAACGAGCGCCTCGGGTTCGTGTTCCAGAGCTTTCAGCTGATCCCGCAGCTCGACGTCCTCGAAAACGTCGAGGTTCCCCTCCTGTACGGCAAGGGCCTCGCACGCCGTCGCCGCGAGCACTGTCGCGATCTGCTCGCCGCGGTGGGGCTCGGGCATCGACTCCACCACCGTCCCGCCCAGCTATCGGGCGGCGAACGCCAGCGTGTAGCCATCGCGCGCGCGCTCGTCAACGACCCGGTACTGCTGTTGGCGGACGAACCCACAGGGAACCTGGACACCGCGACTGGCGAGGAGGTCTTGGCCCTGATCGAAGCGCTCAATCGGGAGGGGCGGACCGTGATGGTCATTACGCACGATCCCGAGGTTGCAGCGCGCGCGCACCGGCAGATCCACATTCGCGATGGTCTCATTGTCGAGGAGCAGCGTAGCTCATGCTGAAGTTTCTCGAGATGGTGCGCTTGGGTTTGCGGAACCTACGTGGCTACCCGCTGCGGACCTTCCTGACGACCCTTGGGGTCGTCTTCGGAGTGGGTTCGGTGATCGCGATGCTGTCGCTCGGCGCCGGGGCCGAGCACGAACTGCTCGAGGAGATCGGACGGCTGGGAATCCAGAACATCATCGTGAATTCCGTGAAGCCGCCCGAGGCGAGCAAGGGGGCCGATCAAGGGAACTTCGTGAGCCGTCATGGTCTGACCTTCAAAGACTACCGGCGGATTCGCGAAACCGTCACCGGAGTGAAAGAGATCCTGCCGGTGCACTACAGTCGGAAGACGGTGTGGTGGGGGAGTCGGCGCGTCGAGGCGACGGTGTTTGCCATTCAGCCGCGACAGATGGACTTGCTCGAACTCGCGGCGGCCCGGGGCCGGGGCATCACCGCGGTCGACGCCGATGACCTCGCGCGGGTCTGTGTGATCCGAGCCGGGCTACTCCAGTCGCTTGGCATCTACGAGGACCCCGTCGGAATTCTGCTGCAAGTCGACGATGAGGCGTACCGCGTGGTCGGGGTGCTCGAGGATGTGGAGTTCCTGGGATACGCGCGCAAGGCGCTGTCGATCGATGCGAAAGCGACCGAGATCTACGTCCCTTATGACACGGTGTTGAAGCGTCAGGGAACCCTGACGGTGCGCCGGGGGACCGGGTTTCGCGAGATCACCGATGTCGAGCTGAGTCAGTTGATCGTATCGGTCGAGGAACTCGACGACGTGCTCGTAACCGCCCGGATGCTCGACGCCGTGCTGCAGAAGGACCGCAAGGAGAAGGACTACGAGGTGGTCGTGCCGTTGGAGGTCCTGGCGCAGCGCCGCAAGACCCAGCAAGTATTCAACATTGCGCTGGTCGCGATTGCGTCGATCTCGCTGCTCGTCGGCGGCATCGGCATCGCGAACATCATGCTCGCCACCGTCACCGAGCGTACCCAAGAGATCGGCGTGCGCCGCGCGCTCGGAGCGAAGAAGCGCCACGTCATGGCACAGTTCCTCACGGAGACCACGACGATCGCTTCGCTCGGCGGCATCCTTGGGGTGGCCATGGGCCTCGGCCTGGTCTACGCCCTGACGAGCTTCACCGGCTGGAAAGCCATCGTGACCCCGAGTTCGGTGGTGCTGTCGCTCTCCATCTCGATGGCGGTCGGCATCCTGTCCGGCATCTTCCCCGCCCGCCGCGCGGCAAACCTCGATCCGATCGCTGCCCTGCGCCGGGAGTGAGTCGCCTGGGGCCGAGGCGCCGTGGCCGACGCTCCCCACGCACACCAATGTGGCGATACTCACGAACTCGCGTCCATGCGCTCGATCGGGACTCAGGAGTCGCCCAAGAATAACTTCGACATCTTGCCGTCGATTTGGGTCAGATTCGGCCGATCCGGAAAGCTCGGAACCGGAGGCGTAGCCTTAGTTCCGGTGAGGATTTCGAGGTTTTCGGATCGGTCGAAGATGGCCCGAAGCGACGAGCAAGAGGGTGAAGTTATTCTTGGGCGACTCCTCAGTCGCCCATCTCGAACTGTGCCCGCGTCACATCCCAGCGGTGCCCACAGCGCGGACACTCCACCTCGACCGTGTGGTCCTCCTGGAAGAGAGTTTGGGCGTCCCCGGCATACGCCGCGCGAAGTACCTCGCGCATCCGCTCGGGTCGACAGCCACAGCGAAATCGGAACGTCTGCTGGTCGAGGGGCCGGACCCTCCCTTGGAGGTGCGACCGGAGCGCCACGCGATCCAACTGCGCCATCCAGTCGCTGTCCGCTCCCGGAAGACCAAGAACCATCGCGAACTCACCGTTGTCATAGTCGAAGAAGCGGGCTGGTGACTGCACCGAACGCTCGTAGTACTGATCGAAGATGCCGAGGATGTCGAGTCCAACGACTTCGAGCATCGACTGATGCACACCCATCCCTGGACGACTGGACTGGACGAACAGACGATTGCTCTCGGCCGCCTGGACACCCTCGACGAAACTGCGGCCCGCGACGGCGTTCTCGCCGGCGTCGCCGGTCAGGAACAGGTTCACCGGCGGGTTCTGGATGCTGATCGTCCAACCGACCACTTCATCGCGCGGCCGACACGATAGATACAAGGCCGCAGCCGCCAAGCCTTGACGCATCATGGTCGCCGTCAGCGGGTCGGGCTCGTGGTCCCAGCGGGTTGCGTGGGCGAGGTACGCGTCGAACAGCAGGCTGAAGTCCGCGTGTGCGAGCAACACGCTGTGCTCGTCGTCCATGAAACGATGGACCAATGCGTCGCCGAACCTGGGGCTCGTGTTCGAAGGACTCTCCATGGTGCTTCACTCCTTGCGAGCCCGGTAGCGACTCACCCACAGGTGCTCTAGGCCGCGCGCCCGAAAGTCCGGACGATCGTCGATGGCGTCCCGGTGCTGTGTCCGCTCGAGCTCTGCCGCCCGCCGATAGAGTGCGCGAACCTCGTCATCGTCCACGCTGAAGGGCGGCCCAGCCATTCGTGACTCGTCGTACGTGCAGGTCGAGAGTAGCATGCGCCCGCCCGCGCGCAGGGTGGCCCACACTCTCTCGGCATAAGCGGGTCGCGTCTCCGGGCCCAGCGCGATCAAGGCAGCTCGGTCATAGACTGCATCGAAGGGGCCAGCATGACTTTCATCGAGTGCGAAGAAGTCGCCGACGAGAATAGTGAGCCGTTCGCTCTCGTACGCGCGGAACGGGGGGCGTTCCCGGACCTGGAACGGTCGTTGGTTCTCGCGATGGAACTCCTGCACGGCCTGTTCGACCAGCTCGACGCCAACCACCTCGTGTCCGCGCTCCACGAGCCATAGCAGGTCCAGGGATTTGCCGCACAGGGGCACCAGGATCCGCTGCGGTTCGGCCGGCAGCCAGCGCTCCTCCAGGAGTTCTGCGCCGACGCGATCGCGATGGAAGCCGATTCGGCCGTCACGCCAGGCGGCGTGCCAGTCGTAGCTCGCGCGGGAACCGTGCCTGGGATCGTCCTTGGCTATCATGGAAGGCTCGATGGGCAATGCGCCCGGGGCTAAAGGTTGTCTTTTTCCACGGACGTCTCGAAAGCCTCTCGCTGAGGCGGCAGCTCGTAGCGCAAGGCGACCGATGGAGGTTCTCCGAATGGTTAGTCCAGGGTCGCCTTGATGATCTTCATGTCCTTCTGGGGCCGGTCGTTACGGCCCGTTTGCGTGCCCTCGATCTTGCGTACGACATCCATGCCTTCGGAGACTTCACCGAAGACACTGTGGCGATCGTCGAGCCACGGCGTAGCGACTGTGGTGATGAAGAACTGGCTGCCGTTGGTGTTCGGTCCCGAATTGGCCATGGAAAGGAGTCCTGGGCGGTCGTGGCGCAGCTCAGGATGGAACTCATCCTCGAACTTGTAGCCCGGTCCACCGGTTCCGGTTCCTTGGGGGCAGCCGCCCTGGATCATGAAGTTCTTGATCACGCGGTGAAACACGAGTCCGTCGTAGAAGCCCTTGGCGATCAGATCCCTGAAGTTCTGCGTGGTGCGCGGAACGAGATCGTCGAACAAAGTGATCCTCAGTGTTCCCTCGCTGGTTTCCAGCGTCACGGTCGATTGGCTCATGGGTTTCCTTCCCAGGTTGTAGTCTGCGAGGCACGATACTATTCCGAGACCCGGAGGGGAACCCGGAACGGCATGTTGTCGGACCCGTTCGTGAGCGAGGTCTCGAGGGCACGGGCGCGCCGCCGAGGAGCTCTCGGCGGGCTGGGAGCGGCTCCAAGGGGCATGGGCGGCGGAATCACCGACCTCGGGGGAACCGTACGGCCAGGAGCGGCTCGCATGTGTGTCTTGGCGGATCCCCAAGTCTCCGGCTATAGGGGATCACGCGGCAGCGCGAGAATCTGCCAAAGGTAGAGCGAAGCCGTCGTGCGATGGGGGCGCCAACGTTCGGCAATCTCGACGCACTCCTTGGGGCTCAGCTCGCAGCCTTCGACGCGCTGGAGCGCTGCCCGGAGCGCGCCGTCACCGGCCGAGAACACGTCGGGTCGACGCAGCGAGAACAAGAGAAACATTTCAGCAGTCCAACGCCCGACTCCCTTGATCTGAACGAGACGCTCGATGATGTCCTCGTCGCTCATGCCGGCGAACGAGACTCGACGCAAGGATCCCGACGCGAACGCCTCAGCCACGCAGTGAACGTACTCGGCCTTCTGCCGCGAAAGCCCTGCAGCGCGCAACTGGGTGGGAGAGAGGGCTAAGATCTCGCTGGGTCTCGGGCGTGTCGGACTGGCACATCCGGAGAAGACACGCGAACGAATCGTCGTGGCCGCCTTGGTCGAAAGCTGCTGCGCAATGATCGAGCCACATAGACTCGCGAAGTGCGACGAACGTCTCCGCAATTGGATTGGCCCGACGCGACGAATCCATGGCGCGAGCTTGGGGTCGATGCGCTGAAGCCGCCGCGCTGCAGCCGCCACTGCCGCATCATCGAGACCCTTGACCGAGACCGCTCGAATCACTGCCCCTCCTGCCACCCGGTGCCAGCGGCGGCCCAACCCAATACCGGCCGACCCTGTCCGCGGCGTGTTTTGACGCGAGCGTACCCGTGTGGCGCTCCATCGTCGATCCTCCACCGCACGCCTCTCCACCCGTGGAGGAGGACCGAGGACACCCGAGGCGGTCCGCCTCCACGCGAATGCCGATCACCGCGTTGGTTCGTGGGGGCACGATCGATGGGCCGGTTCGGACGTGCGCACAAGTCTTGCCGACACCGCGCCGATAGTGCAGGATGCCGGGAAGGCGGATCCTAGGGTCGGCCGTGGTCGAGTGTCCGTTCCTGATCAGGCAGGAGACAACCTTTGGGTTTCGGGCATGCGCTATCCGTGGTTGCGTTGCTCGGCTACCTGTTGGCTGCGCTGGGCCCGCCCGGCACGGTGCTGTGCATTGGCGGCGACCATGATGGCGGGCTCGCCATTGCAGTGAGTTGCTCGAGCGATCATTCCCACTCCGATCACCAGTCCACGCTTCCCGCCTGCCGCGAGGCCCACGCCAGCGAGTGTGGCGACGAGGAGCATCACGGTCATGACCACGGACCGTGTTTCGATCTTCGCTTCGACCCGCTCGACGCGCGCCCGGCGTCGATCTCGAAGCTCGCCAACCGATACCTCGCCGATTTGCCAACGACTTTCGATCCTCCCCTCGCGCCCAAGGCGCTTCTTCGCTGCACTGCCCCAGTACCGCGTGCACCCGTTGACGGGTTCCGCGCGAGTAGCCCGGTGCTTCGCATCTAGGCCCCAATCAAGCGCGCGCCGCGCTTGCTTCACCCGGAAACGCTCGCCCTTCGGCTCTGCTTTCTCGGGAGGGGGCTTTCGAAAGCCCCTTCGCGCGCCAAGCAGCGCCAAGCGCGAACTCGAGTTGCTTGCGAATGCGCTTGCTGCGGGTCTGAAGGCCCTGCCTGCGTTCTCGGGCTTTCAGAGTCAGCCGATCCGGAGCGAAGTTGGTGAGTCAGTAGGCAGCCACTCCTGCGCGGGCGCACCCTCCTTGCCGCTACGCTCTCGCGAGTTTCGAGCCGCTCGAGTCGCGCGAGCGGCGCACTTCGCGAACGTGCGTTGGCTACGCGGCAGTCGTTGATTTCATAGGGCAGCGTCCACGAAGTGTGCGGTGCGAGACAGTCTCGTCCTCGACGACCCCACCACGAGGCTCTCGCGAGCGGCTCCACGAGGTGGCGGAGCGGAGCGAATCGGGGCGTCGAGTCACCGGTGATCACGGAAGAGTGCGCCATGTCTTTTGGGATAACTCCCCGGTCGACCCCACCCCGGTCGACCCTAGGTCTTGCCGCTCTACTCTTCTGCCTACTCTTCTGCGCGGCGGGCTGCCAGCTGTATCAGCCCGAGCCGCTCGACGCGCCCCAGCACGAAGCGGAGTGGCGCAGGCGTTCGAACGAGGAGGATCTGCGGGAACTCGCCCGCAACATTTCGCCGCCAGCACTCTCGTCTGCTCCGGCTCCGGGCGGTATCGACTTGGCTACCGGCGAGGCGTTGGCACTCTGGTTCAATCCGGCTCTGCGCAGCGCCGCCGCGTACACTTCGATCTCCGCAGTCGAGGCAGAAGGGGCAGGCCAATGGGACGACCCCGTCCTGAGCGGCGACGTCTTGCGGCTCGTCGAGCACGTCGACGACCGTTGGTCCATGGGGGGGACGCTTGGCCTTCGACTCCCGATCAATGGGAGGTTGGGGGTGCAGCGGGATGGAGCCGAGGCCCGCGCCCGGACCGAGACGTTTCGGTTCGCCGTCCTCGCAGCGACGACTCGCGCCCAGCTGCGATCGACGTGGGTCGAGTGGTCGGCAGCGGACCGCCAAGCCCAGCTGCTCGAGGAACTCTTGATGCGGATCGGCGAGATCCTTCGCATCGTCGAGCGTCTCGAGCAAGCGGGTTCGATCAGTCGGCTGGAAGCGCGGTTGTTCCAGCTGGAGCGTGCGACCCGCACGAGTGACTTGTTGCTGGTCCGTGGCCGTGCTGAGGAGAAGAGGCAGACGGCGCTCGCGCTCCTTGGACTGCGGCCGGAGTGCACGCTCGAGCTCGCGCCCACCGTTGCGCTCGCGGCACCGATACTGCCCGCGGACCCCTTCACCTGGCTTTGGGACCACAGCCCGGTGCTCGCCGCCGAGCGCGCTGCGTATGAGGCGAGCGAACAAGAGCTCCGACTCGAGATCCGGCGCCAGTACCCCGATCTGGAGTTGGGGCCTGCGTTCGAGCGCGAGGAAGGGGTTGACGGCTTCGGCCTTGGTTTCAGCCTGCCGATCCCGCTGTGGAACCGCAATGCACCCGCGATCGCGGTGGCCCGTGCGCGCCGAGCCGCTGCACGGGTCGCGTTCGAGGCGGAGCATGAGCGACTCCTCGGTGAAGTCCACCGCGCTCGAGCGCAACACGCCGCGGCCCAAGCGTCACGTCTGCAGATCGAGCAGGCCTTGCTCCCGCTCGCCGAAGCCCAACTCGACGACGTGCGACGACGCACGGAGCTCGGCGAACTGGACACCCTCCTGACCTTGGAGAGTGTGGTCCGCGCACACGAGGTTCGCGTGCGTTGGCTCGAAGCGAGTGTCGCGGAAAGCCTGGCCGCGAGTCGCTTGCAAGAGCTCTTGGACTCCCCGGCGACGCCGGGCACGTCGTATTCGGCAACCCTTGTGCCGTCGCCGATCGGGCGGGCAACGTCAGGCGACCCGGAGCTTCCGAGCGCAACGCCTGCCGCACCGCCGAAGCTCGCCCCGGCGAGCCAGGACTCGCCCCACCCCTCGCCTCAGGAAGGCTCCGAGAATGAACGAGATTCGTAGCTGGCCCTCGAACTTCGAGCGGGTCGATCGGGCGACGCGACCTCGGCGACTCCGGCTGGCATGCACGACGTTGCCTCGACGACGAGCGCTGGCGGTGTCGTGGGTTGTTGCGACCCTGTGCGCGTTGACGCTTCTCGGCTGTGATGCGCATCCGACGCATCCCGGTGACGTGCGCGGCTCCACGAGCGAGGACCCTTCGAAGCGCGCGGAGTCCAGCTTGCCGCCCGGTGGGGTCGCGATTCCGGGCAGCGTGCGAACCAACCTCGGGCTTACCTTCGCGAGGGTCGAGCGGCGCGCGGTGGTCGACACGCTGCGCGTCCCCGGTCGGTTCGAGCTGCAACCGAACGCGCGCCGCGAGCATCGCTCCGCCCTGGCGGGTCGCGTGACGTTGCTCGCCCACCAGTACCAGGCTGTGGACGTCGGCGCGCCGCTCTACGAACTCAACGCGCCCGGCTGGCGTGATCTGCAGCGGGAACTCGCCGAGACCCAGTCGGCGATCCAACTCGCCGGCGCCCGCGTCGCAGCACTCCCGGCCCTCATTGAGGCTCACGAACTGCACGAGCAAGGCCTGCGCGACATGGTCGATCTCTGGTCCCGCCGCGTCGAACAGCTGCAAGAGCTGCAAGCAAGTGGTGCGGGTAGGGCCGCCGACCTCGCCGAGGCTCAGGCGCAGCTCACGGGAGCACGCTCGTCCTTCGGCGAAGTGCTCGAGAAGGACGCCGAGATCAACCTGCGCCATCTCGAACTGTCGAGCGAACTCCAGAGCGCTCAGGCGCGGCTCACTCTGCAGTTGACGGCCGCAGCGGCACTCACAGGACTCGAAGAGGCGGACCTCGTTGCTCCGGTCGGCGCCTCGCCCGAGGCACCCCCTCGCTGGCAGGTGCTTCGTTCCATCACCGTGCGCGCCGCCCTGCACGGAGTCGTAGAGCGCAACGCCGTGACCGACGGCGCCTGGGTCGAGGAGGGGGAACTCGTAACCACGGTCGTGGACCCGACGGCCTTGCGCTTCCGCGCAGTCGCCTTGCAGAGCGACCTCGGCGTGCTGGCGACGGGCTTGCCAGCAACAGTCGTGTCCGCGCAAGGCCATGGTATCGGCCTGAGCGCGCCCATCCCGGCAACGCTGCAGATCGGTCTGGATGCCGATCCGCAGCACCGAACGATCGAACTGCTGGCCTCCTTCGCTGCGTCCGCTCCGTGGGCGCGGCCCGGTGTCGCCGCATACCTCGAAGTCACGGCGAGTGCCAGCGCCGCCACTGAACTCGCGGTGCCGCTGGCCGCCGTGCAGCAGGACGGTCTCGAACGGGTGCTGTTCCGACGACACCCGTCGCAGCCCGACCTCGCCATCCGCATGCGTGCCGACTTGGGTGAAGACGACGGGCGCTGGGTCGTGGTTCACAGCGGGCTCGCCGAGGGCGACGAGGTCGTGCTCGATGGAGCAGCGCTCTTGCTGCTCGCGACCGCCGACAAACCAGCCCAGGGCGTACACGTTCACGCCGACGGTACCGTTCATACTGGCGATCACTGATCCTCCAAGGAGACCCATGCTCGCTAGGCTGATCTCGTTCTCCCTGCATCACAGCGCTCTCGTCCTCGTGGGTGCCGGCTTGTTGTTGGCCGTGACTGCCTGGCAGTTGCCGCGCATGCCGATCGACGTGTTCCCAGAGCTGAACGCACCGACCGTCGTCATCATCGGTGAAGCCGGTGGCCTCGCGGCAGAGGAGGTCGAGCAGTACGTAACCTTTCCGATCGAGACCACGGTCAACGGTCTTCCCGGCGTGCGCCGCGTCCGTAGCGCCAGCTCTCTGGGACTCGCGCTCGTTTGGATCGAGTTCGACTGGGGAACCGATATCTACCGCGCGCGACAGCTCGTTGCGGAGCGCCTGGCCACGGTACGCGAGGCGCTGCCCCCCGCCACCCACGTCGAGCTCACGCCCATCACTTCGATCACTGGCGAGATCATGTTGCTCGCCCTCTCGTCCCCGGATGGGTCGCATACTGGCCTCGAGCTTCGCGCTCACGCCGAGTACGAGCTCCGCAATCGCCTGCTCGCTGTCCCCGGAGTCGCTCAGGTGATCCCCATCGGCGGCGAGCTTCCTGAGTATCAAGTGCACGTGCGCCAAGATGAGCTCCTGCTTTACGGCCTCACACTCGCCGACGTAGCGAACGGCGCACGTGCCGCTCACAGCACGGCGAGCGCGGGCTACCTCGCCAGTGTGCAGGGGCGTGAGCTGGCCCTGCGACAGTCGAGCCAGATTCAGTCTGTCGGTGACATTCGGGCAACGGTCCTCGACGCCCACGACGGTGGTTCAGTCGAGGTCGGGAACATCGCGGACGTGCAGCTGGGAGGGGCGCCGCGGAGGGGCACCGCAGCCGATTCGGGGCGCCCAGCCGTGGTCCTCTCGGTCCAGAAGTCACCGGGCGCCAACACCTTGGCCCTGACCCGAGCCGTGGACGCCGCGGTGGTGGCCGCGGAAGCGCGTTTGCCCGCCGGCATGAAGCTCAACCGCGCAGTGTTTCGCCAAGCCGACTTCATCGAGCGTTCGGTGAACAACGTAATCGCCGTACTGCGCGACGCGACCATCATCGTCGCCGTCGTCTTGCTCTTGTTCTTGCTCAACGTTCGGACCACGGTGATCACTCTGCTCGCGCTGCCGATCTCACTCGCCGCCGCGCTGCTCGCGCTTCACGCGCTCGGTCTCAGTGTCAACGTCATGACCCTCGGTGGGCTCGCAGTGGCTGTCGGTGTGCTGGTTGACGATGCCATCATCGACGTCGAGAACGTGTTTCGACGTTTGCAGGAGAACGCGCAGCGGACGACCTCGGAGAGACGACCGCCGCTAGCGGTCATACTCGAGGCCTCGAACGAGATTCGGCCGGCTATGGTGCTCGCGACCCTGATCATCGTGATCGTGTTCGTCCCCCTGCTCTTTCTCGAAGGCTTGGAAGGCCGCTTCTTCGCACCACTCGCGATGACCTACATCGTATCGGTGCTTACGTCGCTCGTGGTCGCGTTGACGGTGACCCCGGCACTGTGCAAGTTGCTTCTCGGGGGGCGTTCGCACGTGAATTCAGAGGCGACGAGCGCTCACTCCGGTGAAGGCGCAGGGTTCCTCGTCGGTTGGCTCAAACGCCGGTATCGCCCGACCCTCGTGCGCGCGCTCGCGCGGCGCAAGTTGATTCTGGGCGGAGCCGCCGCGGTTACGGGTCTGGCGCTGTGCCTCGGCGCGACGTTCGGTTCGTCGTTCCTACCGGAGTTCAACGAAGGAACGTTCACCGTCTTCTTGCTCGCACCTCCCGGCACGTCGCTCGTCGAGAGCGACCGGTTGGCGTTTGGTGTCGAGTCTCGATTGATCGCGACCGCCGGCGTTCGCAGCGTGACACGTCGCACGGGGAGAGCTGAACGCGATGAACACGCAGAGCCGGTCAGCAGTTCAGAGATCGAAGTCACCGTGGAGCCGGGGTACAGCAAGGAGGCGGTGCGACGCTCGATAGACGCCATTCTCGAGGACGTTCCGGGAGTGACGACGATGGTGGGTCAGCCCATTGAGCATCGTCTGTCTCACATTCTCTCGGGAACGCCCGCAGCGATTGCCATCAATGTTTTCGGCGACGACCTTCACGGGTTGCGCCAGATTGCGCGTCGCGTAGAGGTTGAGCTGAAGGCCACGCCCGGCGCCCGAGACGTCGCAGCCCATCGCGAGGTCATGGTCGAGTCATTGCCAATTCGGTATCGCGCGCAAGACTTGGCCGCCGCTGGTTTGACGCCCGCTCTCGCTGCGGAGCAAGTGCAACGGGCGTTTGCCGGCGAGGTCGTCGCGCGAGTGAATCAAGGACCACGGCAGCTCGACGTGGTCGTGCGCTTGGCTGCCGATGAGCGCGAGAGCATCGAAGACGTTCGGCGGGTCGTGCTCCGCGGGATGGACGGCGCGCTCGTGCGGCTCTCGGACGTTGCCGAGGTGGAACCCGAGTTGACTTCCAGTCTGATCGCGCGGGAGGGGGCACGGCGCAAGGCAGTCGTGTCGTGCAATGTTGCTGAGGGCTACAATCTCGGGGACCTCGTGCAAGCGGTGCGCGGTCGCGTCGACCCGATCGTGCAAGGGGCCGGCTTTTCAGTCGTCTACGGCGGTCAGTTCGAAGCCCAACAGTCGGCAACGCGCACCATCGGACTACTGGGCACCGGGGTCCTGGTCGTGATGCTACTCCTGTTGCAGCTATCGACGGGTTCCTTACGCGCCTCCCTGCTGGTGCTGCTGAACCTCCCGCTCGCCATTATTGGAGGGATCGCAGCGATCTACGTCACGGAGTCGCCGGACTTGGTGATCGGAACGCTAGCCCTGTTCGGCCTGGGCGGGGCACGTTACGTTCCACCCGTCATTTCGATCGCGAGTTTGGTCGGGTTCATCACCTTGTTCGGCATCGCGGTCCGCAACGGGGTGCTTCTGGTGAATCACTATGCCTACCTCCGAGACCACGAGGGTCGGAGCCTAGAAGAAGCCATCGTGCGCGGTTCACTCGAGCGCTTGTCGCCGATTCTGATGACCGCTTTGTGCGCGGCGCTCGGCCTGGCGCCGCTCGCGTTGGCCGCGGGCGAGCCCGGCAGTGAGCTGCTGGCGCCGCTCGCAATCGTCGTGCTCGGTGGATTGATCAGCTCGACGTTCTTGAATCTCATCGTAGTGCCGGCCGGGTATGCGCTCCTGTTCGGGGCCGCGTACGGGTCTGGGTTGGCATCGTCGGCTCCGAAAGGGCTTGCGGGCCTGACGGGCCCTGGAAACGAAGAGGGAGTGAAGTCATGAAGCAGTGGTGTGCGACGATCTCGGGTGCCGTGCTACTGGTCACCCTGGCTGCCTGCAGCCCCGATGTTCCCTCGCCGTCGACGTCGGACACCGGCGCGCCGGCTTCGAACGACGATCATGGGGCTCACGAGGGCGCGCCGATCGAGTTGGGGGAGATCGAGATCGCCGGCTTCCGCGTGCGGGCGGCGCGCGACTCGGGAGCACTGACCCCCGGCGGGGAACTGATCGGGGACTTCTGGGTCACACCCGTCGACCCGAAAGTCGTCGCGGTTCGCTTCTGGGTTGGTAACGCCACGGCCCAAGGTTCGGTGAAAGCACGTGCCGACCTCGAGGTGCCGCCCAATCACTGGCATCAACACGCAGAGATCCCCAATCCGCTGCCCCCGGAGAGCCGGCTCTGGGTCGAGCTCGA
Source organism: Planctomycetota bacterium (assembly GCA_050246115.1). Taxonomy (GTDB): domain Bacteria; phylum Planctomycetota; class UBA8108; order UBA1146; family JAJFFE01; genus JBFWWP01. Next base: position 37,927 of record JBFWWP010000015.1, on the reverse strand, counting down.
GGTCACGGGCCAAGGCAAGCAGGCGGGCTCGATCGAACTGCGCTGACGCGATTGCGTCAGGTGGGGGGGCGGCCAACTAGCTGACGAGACTCCCCACTACTACCCCGGAGCGGGATATGCGACGTGGGCGTTGCACGTACTGCTCGGTGCGTCTCCGCCGGTTGCCTCGTATCCAACCGGCGGAGAGGCGTGCGGCCCCGCGCTCTCTTGATCCGGGTTTCACCGGCTGTCCGTGATTCCCATCATATGGGGGAGCCCCGACCCTTGGCGCCGAACCAAGAAGAAAGCGTCGGCCCTCCCTTTGTGCTTGCGTGCGACCGACAGGGCGCAAACGGCGGGCAGCAGCGGAAGCCCTGAGTGCCGAAGGACAACCTCCGGGGGCTATCGGGCGGTCGGCTCCTGCTGCTCCTCAATGCGGCAACAGTGGGTCCGTCGAGGCGGCCGCGAACAGGACTTTGAGCACTTCGTCAGGCCTGGAGTACCGACTGGCCGCTGCCAGGAGAGCCCTCAATGCTGCCAGCCGGAACTGAGACTTCAACGCATCAAAACTAGCGTTCGCTATGGCTGCAGAAGCAATCTCGATCGAGAGCGGCAAGTCTCCGTACTTCTTGTTGATCGGCTGGAAGTGCGGCTCCTCCTCGTCCTTGAGCCCGAATCGAATTGAAATCGTGATCCACGAAAACGGGGCACCGTCGAAGAAGTCAGCGGCCACTAGGTGCGCTTCCAGCTCATCGCGCACCGCTGTGAGCGCCGCCACGTCTCCCTTGGGGTTGCGAGCCAGAGTGAGTGCCGTTCCGGTCAACCCGAGCTTTCGGTCGTGGGGAGGCTTCCCTGGCGCCGCGGTCATCGGTTCGTCTTGTTCCCGGGCAGCGTGTCCAAGCCAAACATCCTTCGGAACCTCTCGATCAGTCGCGTCTCGTATTGTCGAGCTGAGGCCTTGTCAGGAAACACCTTCCGGATCTCGGTCGTGTAGACGTCGCCGGTCTCTCGTGTGAGCCTGCGTGCTTGCTGCTCCGCCCGAATCGATGCTCCATCCCTTACACGCACTCCTTGAGCGCTCTCCCCGATTTTGTAGGTGGTCCCGTCGGGTCCCTTGACTCGATAGACATGCGTCTCCCCAACGTAGTCGAGCGAGTTCTTGTGCGGAGTCTTGGGTACATCCGGTACATTGTCCGCCTGCCCGATCCTACGCATGCGGCCCAGGTCTCCGACGTCGTCGACATGTCGAAGCGAAGACAGGGCCACGCCTCCCAGGGCCAGTCCCGCCGTGAGTATTCGTTCCTCGGCCGACACATGCTCGAAGCTCATGGCGCTCTGGCCGAGGACCACCGTGGTGTAGGGATCGGCGATGAGCCGTCCGGCGATGCCGGTGGGGCTGTTGAGCGCGTTGTTCAGAGTTTGACGTAGCTCGCCGACGTAATCGCGGTTGTCGAGGAGGCCTTGGAGGCGTTTGATCTCGATCGCGGCGCCGTACATGATGTCCCAGCCAGGACCGGTTCCGAAGAACTTGTCGAAGCCGCTCATGATCTCTTTTTGTTTGGCGATCAGATCTCGCTGGATCTGGATTTGCTCTTCGATCCCGCGTCGTCGCTCGTCGCTGAGTCGTCTACCGTTCTGGTTCAAACCTTCGGGGTCGAAGCGCGACAACGGCGAGTTGCCTACGAAGGTGTACTGGTTGCCGACGTTGCCTTCGTCCCACACGGGGTCGCGTTGGATGAATCGTCCAACCTCGGAATCGTAGTAGCGCCTGCGGAGGTAGTAGAAGCCGGTCTCGGGGTCGTAGCGCCCTCCCTGGAAGCGATAGGCTAGGGCCGTCGCACTCGGACCGGACGGGGCGCCGAACTCATCGTACACGAACGACTCGACCAACCCACCTGCTGCGTCCGTCACAGCAACTACGTCGAAGCGCACGTTCTGGTGAACGTAGTACTGGGCGGCGCCTTGTGGGTGAGCCGCGGTGCGCTGCTCCTCGATCAAGCAGTCTTGGTAGCGCGGGTCCCAGACATAGGTCGACGAGACTTGGTCGGTCAGTGCGTCTCGCTCTTCGACCACGCATCCGGCCAAGTAGTAGAACGCAGTGGCCCGATCGAGTTGGTTGGGAACGACAGCGCCGTAGGTTCTCTTCTCGGCACGCAGGTTGTTCGAGAAGTACCGATACTCGGCGAGGAGATCCCCTCCAACTTCGGTGACGCGAACCAAGCGGTCCTTGTAGTCGTACACGTACTCGCGGGAGCCATCGCTCGTTCGGTTGCCGTTGTCGTCGTGGTCCTGGGGCGAACCTCCGATCGCCGTGTACTCGTTCATGGAGTTGACCGAGTAGAGCTCCATCGAGGTCCCAGTGGACGTCGTCTGCTCGGTCAACAGACGACGGTTCCCAACGCCATCGAGCTGATAGAGGCGGCTGAGGAGATCTCGCGGAACTGCACCGACCGAACCGTTCTGGTCGTAGCTGGCCGCGGTCACTCGGTAGGTGCTGTCGTACAGAACGCTGTCCGTGAGACCGAAGTCGTCGTTGCGCACTTCCGAGGTTCGCAGGTTGGCGCGGTTGTACGAATAGGCGCGGTCTACGGCGGTAGCTCCTCCCGGGAGCGTAGTGCGATGGGAAACCACACGCTGGACCGCGTCGTACCCGACGTCGACGTCGCCGGCGGCGTTCAGGTACGTCTCGACCGCACCGTTACCGGAGACCCGGAGCAGCGCGCGGGTGTCCGGACCGATCCAGGAGTATGCCGCGATCGTTCCGCCGCCATCTGCGAGGAGAGTCGGTCGGTCGATCGCGTCATAGGTTAGCGTGATCTCCCGCGGTCCGGGGTAGCGAATCGTCAGGACGTCGCCATCTCCGGCGTAGACCCTAGAGACGGCCGCGCCGTTTTGTCGCTCTTCTACAACTCTGGTCAGCGAGTCATAGACGAATTCGCACTCCTGTGGCGAGCCGCCGTTGTTGTCGGTCGTGCGGGTGATGCGATTGACACCGTCGTACTGGTAGGTTTCGAGGGTGGTTCCACCGACGCCGGGTCCGCGGATGACCGCGACCTGCAGGGGTCGGTCGTTGGCGTCGTACGTCGTGGTGACGACCGAGCCATTGGGGTCGATGACCTGGACCAAGTTGTCGTCCCGGTCGTATGCGAAGGACGTTTCCGTTCCATCGTCGTTGGTGGCAAGCGTCTGCCGGTCCAAGGCATCGTACTCGAAGGTGGTGACGTTGCCGTTGTCGTCCTCACGACCCACGAGCCTGGAATTCCCGTCGTACATGAACCGAACGGTGACGAGGCCGTCCGGGTTGTTCGGGTTGCTCGTGTCGATGGCCCCCGAACCGGAGCCGCCGATCCGGAGCTCGCAGTCCTTGCGCACGACGCGGTCGAGGCCGTCGTAGTGAAGGACGCACCGGTTTCCGGGGTCGTTGATGAGGCCCGGGAACAAACCCATTGCGTCCGGGACCGAGTCCCCTTGCGCGTCGTTCTGGCGAACGAGGTTGTCTCGGCTATCGTACTCGAAGCGAGTCGTTTGGCCCGCGTTATCCGTGGACCGTACCAGGCGATCGTACTGATCGAAGACGTTGTAGGTTTCAAAAACCTCATCTGCCACGAGGCCATCGGGAGACACCTCGATTCGGGTCACTTGCACCGCGTTCGAGTTGGCGTCGTAGGTGGTGAGAGTGCGGTTGCCCGCGGCGTCGATGGCTTCGACGACTCGACTGGCGCCGTCGTAGACCATTTCGGTGACCTCGAGGTCGTCGTCGATGACCGCCTCTTGACGGGACAATGCATCCCAGATGGTTCGGGTACTCACCAATCCGTCGCTGTTTCCGTCCGCAAGAATCACGGGGTCGAGGGTCGTGAAGCCCGCGGCCAGGAAGAGGTCGGCATCGATCTGGAACGTCCGATTGAGCTCGTCGACGTCGGAAAAATTCTCGGTCAGGCGAACCAATGCGCCCCCGGGGTTCCCGGCCGGGTGACCGAAGCGGGAACGGCGAACGATGTTCGAGGCGACGTCGTAGGTGTAGCGATCTTCGTTGCCCAGGTTGTCGATGTCCGTGATCTTGCGATCGAAGCCGTCGTAGACGCACAGTGACGACTCTCCGGAGCCGTTCCCATCGTTGTCTTGGGCGTCGACGACGCGCACGAGGTTGGCGTTGCCGTCGTAGTCGTGGCGCGTTGTCGCCGCGAGCGCCGTGCCGACGCCGCGCGTCTGGGTGAACACCAAATCGCGCTCGTCGTAGGTGGTGCCTAACCGGTTGCCTTCCGGCCGGATCACCAAAGTGCGGTTCTCGTTCTCGTCGTAGCGAAACTGCGTCGTCAAGGTGGTCGAAGAGTCGACCTCGACGCGTTCTTCGACGCGGTTGTTGAGCAAGTCGTACTCGAACTCGTGCTCGATGAACGCGCCGACGCCAGCGGTGTTGGAGTCGCGGTTCTCCACTTCGGTACGAACGACGTTGCCGTTCGCGTCGTAGAAGTGGCGGGTCAGGTAGGCGCGGGCCGGCTCACCGGTGATGAGCTCACCGGAGCTGACCGCTGCCGAAACACTGCTTCCGCGGGTGATGACCACTGGTTCGTTCAAGGCGTTGTAGACGGTCGTGGAAACTACGCCACGCGGATTCCGAACCGTGAGCTGGTTGCCAACCTCGTCGTAACTGTAGCGGGTCTCCAGCTGAGCGGGAGGAACGGCCGTCGTCCGGCGGTTGGAGGTCTCGGCGTCGGTGATCCGTGTCTGCAGGTATCCCGCCTGGTCCTGGGAGTTGAGCGGTACGAGCAGGCTCGAGTAGGTTCGGACTCCGGCCGGTCGATTGAGCGGGAAGCGTTCCTCGACCTGGACGTTCCCCTCGGGGTCGATGATCCTTGTGGGCTGCCCGTACTTGTTCCACTGCGATTCGGTGATGATGGCCTGGTTAGACGTCGAGCCGTTGATCTCGAGACGCGTAACGCTCGGGTGCTCGACGCGTACGACGCTACCCTGCCTCTGGTTGGTGATGGCGTCGGAGTTGAGGTCCATGCCCAGGCTGAGGTCCGCGGCGACCGATAGCGCGGTCATCGGGCCCGGGCCGTCCGGGTCGAGTTCGACTCCGAGTTCAGTAGCGAGATTTAGGATGCTGGTGGTCGAACCTTCTTGGTAGTCGAAGAAGTAGCGCGTCGTGTAGCGCGCAGCGGACGCGCTCCCGATCGGCGGCACGAAGTTCGTTGCGTTCCCGCGTGGATCGACCTTGGTCCGTAGTTGATTGAAGAGCGGTTCATAGGTCATGCGCGTGACCAAGTCTTCACCACCACCTCGATCGACGTCGGCGATCTTGCGGGTCTCGATCAGGTTCTTCTGGGCGCCGCGGTTGCCGGCGGTGTCGTAAACGAACCGTTCTTCATTACCCTCCGGGTGGACGGTGCGCGTGAGCTGACCGTCGCTGTCGTAGTACATGCGGGTCTCGAAGAATGCGGGTTCGCCGACCCGGAGGCCGCGGGTGAGGCGGCGGGTGATGATGTGATGGTCGAACTCGTTCACGAAGTACTCGTACTGGTTGCCGTTGCGCTCGGTCACCAGCACCTTGCCACGTGGCAGGTCGGGCTGCCCAGGGGGTGCCCCGACATTCAAGTGCTCGTACTCGAACTCCATGGTTCCGCCGGCGGGAACTCCAGAGGAGTTCGTGAGTCCACCTCCGAGGTGTTCGCGAATGACACGGTCGAAGGAAGCCTGATCGGCGAAGTTGTTGCCGTACTCCCAAGTAATCGCTGGAGGTCCGCCGTTGGCGACCTCGTTGGCGAAAGTGGCGGAGAGGATGTTGTGGTTGAGCTGAGGTACCAGAAACCCGAATGAGTAAGTGTAGCGCTCGGTGCGTCCGTCCGGGAAGTCATTGTTGGTCGGCGTTCCGGTCACCACCGGTGTGCGAACTTCGACCAGGTCGCCGCGGTTGTCGTAGGTGTAGTGCACTTCACGACCGAGGAAGTCGCGAATCTTCGAGAGCCGCCTGAATCCGCCCGGCTGAAACGCAAACTCGAACCGGATCTCGCGGCCGTAAGGATCGACCACGAGCTCGAGGTCGCCGAAGGCGTCGTACTCGAACACCATGCGGTTCCCGAAACGATCAATGTGCGCCGCGAGCCGGCCGTCGGGGCGGTAGAGGCGACGGAAACCGTTGGGGGACCGCATCTCGATAACTTGAGCGGGAGTCCGGCGTACAGTGCGGAAGTGGCCGGTAGGGGATTGGTAGGTGTCGGCGGTGATTTTCTCCCATGTGACGACGCGCCCTCGTCCGTTACAGCGCTTGAGGTTGCCATTGGGTAGGGTCTGGATCGTGTCGTTGTAGTCGAAGTCCCACCCGTAACCGATGGGACCGGCGAATTCGAACCGACTGCGGTACCGGCGACGCATGACGAAGTCGATCTCGCCGCGCCCGGGGATAAAGAGATCGACGCGTTCGAGGTTCTCTTCTCCGTTGTGCAGGTACACCTTGCGTCCCTGCTTGCACGCGGCGGCCGCGTCCCCATCGTCGCTGATCGGCTCCTGGCCAAACGCGTCAGGCACCTCCCGGTCGGGCGCATCCGGATCGGTGAGGTCGCCGCCGTTCACCGGCACGCCCGGGTTCACCGCGTGCCAACCGGGCGCCAGAATGCCGACGCCGGGGTTGGTGCAGATTTGGGTGCCGTCGGCGGTGACGGTCATGGGGCCGGCGACTTCCCACTGCCCGGTGTCGTGGTTGAAGCTCCACAGGGCGCTCTCGTCGCCCGGTTGGAGGGTGAGCCCGGTGACGGGGTCGGGGAGGTTGGGGAAGCAGATCGGCGCCGGGACGTTGAAGTTCGTCGGGCCGTTCGTTTGCACGGTGATGACGAGCGCGAACTCGAGCCCGGGTGGCAAGGGCCCGGGGAGACGGTCGGGGTTCACGGGTGAGATCCCGACCATGCCGCCGGGGGTGCCGTCGTCGGCGTACAGGGAACCCGCGGGCACGGTGATGCAAACCCCGTCGAGTTCGGGGAACAGGGCGACCACGTCCGGTGGGAAGCAGATGACGGTGTCGTCGGTGTCGCTGACGGTGACCAACGTGCCGGCGTCCACCAAGGGGAGGAAGATGTCGGGCAGTTGCGTTTCCTGGTTGGCAACCGACGTGAAAGGCTTGCCGACGAACGGATAGTACGGACCCGCGGGGAACACAGTGGGGGTGCGCACCCCGCCGATCAGCGCGCTGGCGACCGTGCGGCCATCGACGTGGACGAAGAAGGTTCCCGGCGGCACGGGTTCGAGCCGATAGCTGCCGAGTTCATCGGTGACCGCCGACACGGTGCCCGGGTCGATGCCGTCGATGGTGATGGTGACGCCCGCGAGGGGTACGTTGACCGGCTGCCCCCCGACCATGTCATCGAACTCGGACGCGAACACACGCCCACACACGGCGGTGCCGGACAGGAGCGTGAGGCTGAGGGTCGAGAACTGAAAGCTGCCGAGGCCGCCCTCGACACCGTCCTCGTCCGCGTCCACGGCGCGGCCCAGCGCGTCGAGCACGAGGTCGCCATCGACGAAGACCGTGATCACCGAGCTGCCGGGAAGCGGCATGGCGTAGAACAAGGTGACCTGGCTCACCAAGGCGCCGGGCGGCACGTGCACCGTAGTCGGCAGGTTCACGCCCGAGAACTGTGCGTAGATCGAGGCGTTGGTCAGGGTCGTGGCCTGTACCTGAGAGTCGAAGCGGATGATGGTCTCGCGGGTGACGGCCACTCCGTCCTCGCCGTTGGTGGGACTGGTGGACTCGAGCATCACCGGCGGTCCGACGGCGTCGGTGGTAATCATCGTCGTCGCCGTGTCGGTGTCGCTGCTCTCGTCGGTGACCGTCAACGTGACGGTGAAGTTACCGAGCGAGCTGTAGGTGTGGGTCGGGAAGATGCCGCTGCCGGTCTGTCCGTCTCCGAAGTCCCACGCGTAGGACACGATCGTTCCGTCCGGATCGAACGAGTCGGAGGCATCGAAGAACACCTCGAGCGGGGCGGTACCATTCGTGGGATCGGCGACGAAGAGAGCGACCGGCGGCATGCCGCAGATCTCGAACGACGCACAGCCCAGGGCGTCGGCAGTGGGGTCGGGGCCGCAGTTCGGGTGCGGCGCGGCGGGGGGCACCGCCGGACTTCCGAACAGTCCGCTCAACATGCAGATCGCATCGCCGATGTCGAGCGATCCGTCGTCGTTGCAGTCGCAGGCGTCGTTACACAGCGGCGCTGGAGCTCCCGAGAACAGGATGCCGAGCATCGAAATCGGATCGGCGATGTTGTACGTGCCGTCGGCGTTGCAGTCGCCCCGAATGAACGAGGAGTCTTGCGCCAACGCCGGGCTTCCCACGCCAACCGCGAACGAGAGCCACACACACAAAGACCGCAGGACGTTCGCTATCGACCGATCACGCATCGTTTTCCTACCCGTCACTCCTTCGCCGGTCACCGTTCGAGGATCCCTCCCGAGGTTGCGAAACACGCGCGCTACGGCGTGAAGCTCACGTACACCGAGATCCTGGTGAAGCCATGCGGAAAGGTCACCGGCCCCGCCGTCGCTGTGCTGGTCGCGAGCGTGCCCGCCAGCGGCGTAGAGGTGACCGTGACCGTGGTACCGTCCTCGGACCGCAGCGTCAGGTTGACCGTCGTGCCGACCGGGACGTTGTTCGCCTCGAGGTTGACTGCGACCTGCGTCGAGACGTTGAGCGTGACGTCGGGGTTCACGAAGCTACCGGTCGTCTGCGCGGGCACCGACACCGAGTCGATCGTGGTCACGCGCACCTGCGGTGCGTTGGCAGGGAGGAACACCACGCCGGGGTGGCCGTACTCGCCAGAGCCGGCGGTCACGGTCGCCGTGTCGAAGAACGACGCGTCGTTGGCTTCGACCCGCACCCATCCGTGCGAACCGGCGTTCGTGGAGAGGTTCGCGCTTCCGGTGCCTCGCGAGACCACCGCACTTCCCGTTCCGGTTACGCTGTCGGCAACGAGTCGAATGGCTCCTCCGGCGCCGCCCCCGGCTCGTTGCCCGTTGGCAGCGTTGTTGAAGGCTCCGCCGCTCCCGCCGCGGGCACTCACCGTTCCGTTGATCACGATCGAGGTCGAACTCGCGATGAGGATCGCCCCGCCGCCGGCGCCTCCTCCCGCGCCGTTCTGGGTTCCGTTCTGTGACCCCCCACCCCCCCCGGAACCGCCGATCAACGGGAGTAAGAACCGGTTGCCATAGGCCGATCCGCCCGGTGAGCCCGCTGGAGTGCCGACGAAGGTCCCTCCGACCGTGCGGTTGCCGCCCCCGCCACCGGCCCCTGTTCCATTTGCACTACCGCCGCCGGGGCCGTTGCCGCGCTGAGCGGCGGTCATGTCCGTCTCCCCGCGCCCGCCCGCGAATCCGCCCGCTCCTGGAGTCGAGGGAAGTGGTGTACCCGCCGTGTAGTCGTGGCCGGCCTCGCCGTCCAGATCGACCGTTCCCTCTACGGTCACATTCCCCGTGGCCAGCCAGACCACCGGCCGACCCTCTCCGAGCTGGATCGACGACAAGCGCACGGTCGTCCCCGTCGGAATGTCGATGGTCGTGAAGTGGTAGACGTTGTCCCCATCCGTATCGAGCCCGAGGGCTACCGGATCGAAGATGATGGTCCCCGCACCGGGCGCAAACGTGAGCGCGCCGTCACTTCCATCCGAGCCGCTGTCGAACGCCGCCGCGTTCGCGCTGAGTAACAGGCAAAGGCCGAGAGCAGCCAGGCCGCGAGGTGCGCAGCGTACGTTCGACATGACAGGGTCCTTCCCGTGAGTCGGGGGGTGCAGCGGTTGTTCGTGTGGGGTGTTCTCGGAGCCGCGATGCGACGAGCGCTGGGCCTTGGCCGCGACAGCGCTCAGCGCAGAAGATGAGAGTGGGTTCATGAGCTTCATGGGTTCCCCTGGTTCTCGACGCTGACCACTTTGGGAACCGTCTCGCCAGCGATGGCTTCGGGTGCGGCGTCGTTACGCACCGAAGGAACCTGGGTCGCCACGAAGATCGCACCTTGGTTGTGGACGGTCGGCAGCGAGAACGCGACATTCACGTTGCCGTCGTTCGCGAGCGAATAGAGTGCGAAGGAGTTGAAGATCGGCACCTGCTGCGGGTCGAGCCCACTCGAGCCCAGGCCACTCTCGTCGAAGTCGCTGAAGCCGTCGCCGTCGGTGTCGAGCAAGGTGGGGTTGGTGCCGAGCGCGATCTCGATCAAGTCGAGTACGCCGTCGGCATCGCTGTCCGCCGCCGGGTTGAAATCGGCGACGTTGGGGTCGAGTCCGAGCAGGATCTCGTAGGCGTTGACGAGTCCGTCACCATCGAAGTCCTCGAGCCCGTCCGGCACTCCGTTCATGTCGACGTCGGTGTCGGGATACACTACGAACACCCAGCTCTTCTCGGCCGTGAGCGCGTTGCCGCTCAAGTCCTTGACCGCCTCATCCAAGCGTGCCCGGTAGACGCCGGGGCCGAGCGCCGGGCTGAAGTTCATGACTGCCCCGAGGATGTCGCCGCGGAACTCGACCGAGCTGGCCAACACGGGGCTCTCATCCCCGGTGCCGAGCAGGTTGTCGGGCCCGGCCGCCAGGATCGTGAAGGTCCCCGAGTTGACCGTGGACGGGTCGAGCGGCTCGCTGATCAGCGCGACCACCGACGCCACGCCGCCGACGACTCCGCCGTTCGGCAGCGTGTTCACCACCACCGGCAGCGACACATCCGGCGTGAGGGTTACCGTCACCTCGTCAGTGAAAGTGAAGTTGCCGCCGGTGTCGAAGGCGCGCGCGCGCAGCGTGAAACTCGGTTGCTCGGTCAACAGCGGCGTCACGAAGTAGTGCTCGAACGGGAAGGTCGGGTCGTCCATCGACTCTCCGTCGATGAAGAACTCGACGCTGCGCACAGCGATATCGTCCGTGACGACAGCACTCACGCGGACGCGCTTACCTTCCTCGGCGGTCATCAGATCGAAGTTGCCGGCGAGCGCGACCGTGGGTGGCACCCCGAGGTTGTCCGCCGCCAGGTAGTTGACGACCTGCAGCCCGCTCGCGTGGTCGGCCACGTAGGCGACGCCGTTCGCGATCTCCACGGCGCGAGTACTCCCTGGGGTCATCAGCGTCGTCAGGAAACGATCGGAGAGGTTCGCCGCGGCCGTTGCCATGTCCGCTACATCGTACAGGGAAAGGTTCTCGCTCCCGAAGGTCGCGCCCACCGCGCCAATTCCAATCGCGGCGCCGTCGACGGCGAGGTCGCGCCAGCCGAGCTGGGCGGTCGAGGTCGCGCGCAGCAGGGTCGGCGCGGTCGGGTTCACGAGGCCAAAGGCATTGAATCCCCGGTTGTGCACCCCATACGCCACCCCGCCACCGACGAAGATGCGACTGAACGAGCCGGTCACCGTCGAGGTCACGGCGCCCGCGGGCACTAGGTTCGTCGGATCCAGCGGAATCGCGCGGAGCTGGTTGGTGGTGACCGCATACAGCACGTCACCTTCGATCCCGAGATCGTTCACGACCGCGCCCAGGTCCGTGCTACTCAGCACGAAGCCGCTCACCAGGTCGACCGCCGCCACGAGGCCGTTCGAGAGACCGACGTATGCGAAGTTCGCGGCACTGGCCACGCACAGCACGCTCCCGAAACCGAGCGCCGTCGCGGGGAAGCCGGCGGGCGGGACCACGTGCGTGACCGTCGCGATCGGTGGCGACGAGAAGTCGAGGATCAGTAGCCCGGTGGAGCCGGCCGCAGCGGCCACCGTGCGCCCCGAGCTCGCCACGCGCGTCACCACGCCCGGCGTCGACACGGTCGCGACGATGGCCGGGTTCAGCCCCGTGAACACCGTCATCGCGGTCAGCCCGTTCTCGTGGGCGACCACCAACAAGTCGTCGAGCACGCTCACGTCGACTGCAGGTCCCGGCATGCCCACCGACGCCAAGATCCCGGTCTGCACCGGCTGGCCATCGGTCGGGTCCGCGCCCTGACGCACTTCGGCGCCGTCGCGGATGCCGTCGCCATCCGTGTCCGGGTTCGCAACGTCGGTGCCGACGATGAGTTCGCCCACGTCGCTCAGCTCGTCGCCGTCGCTATCGATGGGGTTGTGGGGTCGAAGTGCCAGCTCCGGAAGCTCGATGCGCGTGCCCGGTCGCCCGGTCGCGAAGTCGTAGCGCGCGATCTCGAACGACTCCGCGTTCAACACCCACATGCGGTAGTTGGTGTTCGGGCGCAGGATCAGGTTGCTGAACGCAACTCCCAAGCTACCGGTGAGCCCGCGCTGATCGATGGCCCCCGTCGTCTGATTCTCCACCGCATAGTAGTGACGCCCCGTGATGAGCCCCGGGTTCTGCGCGAACGCCGGCGAGGCCAATGGCCCGAAGCCGACGCCGAGCAACACCGCGGCAACCCAAATGGCCCAACCCACGCCGCGAACGGCGCGGTTTTCCCTTGGTTGTCTCATGCTTGCCCACTCGAAGAAAGGGTTGAAATCACCCGCACACCCACGCAGCCACACGCCGAGAACGACGTCGAGGTTAGGCTAGACGCTGCGCCCGGGATCGGTAAAGAAAAAAAAGCAGGACTCCCACGCAGGTCGGGTAAACCCCCGTCCCGTTGCCTCGTGGTGGACGCACGATGGGTTCAGCGCCGCTTCACTGCCGCGCGGGCGGTAGCGACAGAAACGCGTCGAGCGTGCGTCGCCTCGGCCGCATTCTCTGTGCGTCGCGCGCCGATCGAACTTTCGCCTGTGGATCAAGGCGGTCGGACGAGCCCGAGTGAGAAGGGCCCCGATCACAAAGCTCGAGGTGCTGGCGAGCTGCCGCCTTCACGGCGGATACGACAGAACAGAATCGACCCACCGACGGCATTGAGCGGGAGCACGAACAGCGTCGTGAATGGGATCGCGAGCAGCATGAACGATAGTGCCCCGTAGCCAGTGGTGCGGGCTCGTGAACCTCGTAGCAGTGCGAGCTTGTCGCGAAAGCGCATGCGTCGCCGGGACATGCAGTAGTCGAGGCCGTCCCAGGCAAGGTACCGCACGTTCAAGTAGATCATGGCTGCCGCGAACGCGGCCTGGCCGAGCAATGGCACGAGGAGCAACGGCAGGCACGCGAGCCAAACGCCCGCGTACAGCGCCAAACGCAACACCTCGTGCTTGAGCCCGCGCAGGACGTCCGCCAGTAGGAACCGAGCTCCGCCTCCGGGTGGCGCGTCAGGGGGTGGGTACGCGAGTTCCACCTGCTGCGACAGGTACTCGCTGAACGGCGAGGTAATGAGGCTGCCCACGACCAGGAACCCGAAGAAGCACACTGCCGCGTAGATCACGAAGAAGAGCAGCCAAAGGAGGTACTCGGCGCCGGTCCAAGTCCAGTACCAGGCAGTCTTGTCCTCGAAGAACCAGTCCTTCCAGCTGGCGAAACCGTAAAGCGCCAACCAGAACGTTATGAAGAAGACACCGATGGTCAGCAAGAACGGAACGATGACCACGGGCAGATAGCGTGGATTCTTCACCAAGAAGCGCAGCCCCTCGAAGAAGCATGCGGCTCCGTCGATGAAGCCGCGGAGCCCGCGGGGCGGGCTCGTCGCCAAGATGCTCACGGTCACGCAATTCCTCCGGTGTTGGCGACGAGACGCCGTTGCCGCGGGCTCCGACGGTTCCTTGGGGTTTACGGACACGACATGGCATCGAGCGTCGGGTCGCCGCCCGGCAGCGGGAACGGTTGCGGTGGTTGCAGGCCGCTATTGAACAAGAACGTCAGCAAGTAGATGGCGTCGCCGATGTTGATCGCACCGTTGTCGTCGACGTCGGCGGCATCCGGGCAGACGGGGGTCGGTCCGGAGCTGAACAGATAGCTGAGGACGAAGATGGCATCGGCGATGTTGACGCCCCCGTCGTGCGTCGCGTCGCCGCGGAGAAACGGGGTTCCGCCCGCGACGATCACCGCGCAGGCGCTGGGCTCGCTCGCGGCCGCGCTGCTTCGAGTCGTCACGGTATAGGCCCGCGGACCCAGCCCAACGCCGGCGTCGACGTACTGCTCGACACCGCCGGGGATGGTGGCGATCAGGACCCCGCCGCGCCGGATCTCGACTTCAGTAGCCACGCCGGTCTCGATCCACGTCAGCGTGACGATGTTCGGGGCTGTCTCGGCGCACAGCAGGTCGACCGGCGGCGGGAGCGCGTCGCCCGCCTTGAGTTCGAGCATTTGACTGAGCTCGCCCACCGAGCCGCTCACCCAGATGCGGCCATCCGCTCGGGCCAGCCCGTTCAGCGGGTTGATCGCGGCAGCCTCCAACGGGATGTTCTCGCCGATCAGCAGCCCCGTGGTAGTCATGCCGATGGTCTTGGTGATCTCGGTGTCCGCAAAATCCGCAGTCGTGGCCGTGAACGCGTGACGGGTCGCGTCGTACGCGAGTCCGATGTTGAACACGAAGTTCTGCGCCGGCGGTGCCGGATGCGGGAACGATTGGATCAAGGTTCCGGACGGATCGAGGTTCCAGAAGGTGTCCGTGTTGCGTTCGAGGAACCAGAAGGTGTCGGTCTCGTCGTCGTAGGCAAGCGCAGCGGGATAAGTGATCGCGACCCCGGGCGGAGCGCCGGGAATGTCGACGACGAGCGGACCCAGGATCTCGTTGCCGGTCGGGTCCTGAGCGGTCAGGAGGAAAACCTGCGGCATGCCTTGCGGTACTCGGAGCGCCCAAGAGATCGTGTAGATCTGGTAGCTTCCGCCGAAAGGACGCACAGCAATCGCCGCGGTTTGATAGGTCATGTCGTCGACGGGTGCGTCGATCACGTCCACGAACTGCAGGTTGGCGTCGAAACGGTAGATGAAGTCCGCAGTGGTCGGCGAGTTCGTAGTGATCAAGAAGCTGCCGTCTACGGGATTGCGGGCCATCTGATAGGGGCTCACCACCGGCCACAGTGTCGTCCTGCGGAGTACGGCACCCGGCCCGACGCGCAAGCTGCAGCGTCGAGTCTCGGCTCGCTGCCCAGCGAGCACGGCCGTGACCTCGTACGAGTGGCGGCCGACGGTCACCGCGGCGTCGGTGTACGAGACCGCGGTTCCTGGAAGCATGGCGATCACGGCTCCGTCGCGCTCGATCTCGATTGCGTCGTACGGGCCATGATTCTCGAACGAGATCTCGACGATGTCGGCGAGCGTGGGTTGGCGGCATTCGAGGTAAGACACCGCCGTGACGGGTGGGGGAGTGCGATCGACCCGCAGGAGCACATTGTCGGACCCGCGAATGCTGATGACGAACGCCACTGGGTTCCCCAAGTAGGTCGAGTTGTGGTGGGTGAGGAAGCGCACCGAGTTGACGGTCTCGATGTCGTCGACCGGCAGCTCGAAGCCTGTCACCGCCCCAGTGCTCGAGTCGATGCGAACGATGTGTGTGCACTTGCGAGCAAACACGTTTCCGCCAGCGACGTCGAGCTGCTCGTAACCGCCCCCGACCTCGGGGACGCCGCTGATTCCGAAGAGGTAGGTGTCGAAGAAGGAGTCGTCGGGGGTCGGTTCGCGCGCTTCGTCCGGATGGTCGAATGAGTTCAAGATGGTGCCCGTCAGGGAGACCTCATAGATCATCGAGCGACTCAGTTCCAAGACGTACAAGCTGCCCGCGCCGGTATCGCCCGCGGGGTCGAACACCATGGAGCCAATGATGAGATCTTCGTTCGGCAGCACCGGAAGCTGCACCACGAAGGGAGGCGCGACCGGAGTGCCCAAGAAGTCGAACTCGTGAATGGTGTCGTCGAAGGCATTGCACACCAGCAAGGTGCCACTGCTCGCTCGGTACGCGATGCCGGTGGCGATGTCGTCCGGACCGGTGAAGGGGATCGGTATCGTAGCCAGGTAGTTGAGGTCTTTGTCGAAGCCGTGGATGAAGTTGTCCGCGTCCACCACCCAGATTGCACCGCTTGCGTCCTCCGTCAGATCGAGCGCGAGTTGCACGGGAAGTCCGACGGCCGCGCTGATTTCCGTGAAGGCTTGGACGTGCCCGGCTCCGAGCACTTCGACGCAGCTCAGTCGCGACGTCGTCAGCGTCGCCGCGATCGCGAAGACTTCATAGCGATACACTCCCGGCGCCAGCCCGGCATCGACGAACTGGGTGGCTGCCCCGGGGAGGACCTGCAGCGGCGAACCATTGCGCTCGACGAGGACGAAGTCGTAGGTTTGCGAGGTCGTCCAGTCCAGCGTGATCGTGTTCCCCGCGGAGCTGCACGAGAGTGACACGAGATCGGCGATCGGTGGCACGGCACCATCGATCACGAACAGGCGAGCCGTAGACTCCGAAGTCCCACGAAGGGCGTCGAACGGCGTGCCGTTGACGTCGACGAACGGTACGCGAACGAGGCCCCCGATGCCGCCGGTGCCGGCGCCCACGTTGACGAGCGGGATCGAGATTCCGGCGTAGGCGCCACTCCCGTCGAGGCGGCGAATGACCGGCACGCCGGCGTCGGATCCCACCACGTCGAACCCGACCAGAACGCCGCTCCCGTCCAGCACCAGTTCAAGGCCGCCGGCGTCCGCGCCGGCCCCGAGACCCGGAAAGCCGTCGGGGTCGTCCGGGTGCTCGAAGGTCTGTAGGATGCCCCCCGTCAGGTCGAACTCGTAGATCAAGGCGCCGACGGTCTCCACGACCCACAGCGACCCTAGGCCACCGTTGCCGTTCGCGTAGTACGCGAGCCCACGCAGGAACGGCCCGCCCATGGGGTTCACCACCGACTGCACCGGGAGGAACAATTGGATCCCACCGATCACGGGCGCCCCGGTCTTGTCGATCTCCAGGAGTTCGAAGCTCGTGGGTTGCACCACGAGCAGGGAATCGCGCGGCGGGAAGTACGCGATACCCGTCGCCGCGTCGTTGAAGAGGAACGGCGACGGAATCGAGCCCAGCAACGTGAAGTCATCGTCGAAGTGACGAATGACTCCGTCGGTGAGTGACGTCACCCAGAACGTGTTGTCGGACGCGTCGTAGGTGATGTCTTGCGGCGCGAGTCCCGGGAAGGGAACGCTGAGGAGGAGCTGGCCGGGCACTGCGAACACCCACGCCGGAGCGAGCACCAGGAAGGCTGCGAAGGAGATCCGCGCGAAGGTCCGAGTCGAAGCCAAGGACGCCATGATCGATCCTCACTTTCCCAGTTGGAGCCGGGGTCGGAGCCGCGACCTCCCGGCGGGTTCGCCGCCGTGAACCGATGCCCCTTGATTCAAGCAGACCCGCAGCTCAAAGGGTAGCTCCCGCATGCCCTTCCTGCCGATCCAAGTTCCCGGGACCCGAAGCCTGTGACCGGCGAGCGACCCTCCTCGACCGAACGTGAAGATTTTGCTCAAGCCGTCTGGTTTCTGGCCGATGCACTACAGGACGGTCCATCTACGGAGGTTGCCCCTGCCGCCTCGTCCCGAACCGACGAGAACGGGGTGCGCCCAACGAACGGCGGGAGGTCCGTTCGCGTTGCCCCGAGCAGGCAACGCAATCGCTCCCGGCGGTGAGGGTGTTCCGAGGAGAACGCTGTGAAGGGATCCATCGTTGCCGTGCTGTGCGCGCTGCTGTTCGTGTTTGCCTACACGAGCACGGTGACACAGCTCGTCTCGAACCCGAGCCGCAGCAGCCCGCCCGAAGGGTTCCTCAAGAACCTCCGCTGGAAGACATCCAGCGAGGCCACGGTGCGGCGCTACGTCGGCTTCACCGCCATCTCGGTGGCGGTGGCCCTCATCACGTGGTTGGTGTTTCAACACTTCTCGAACTCGGGCCGTTCGCGGCCGGCGGGATCGCGCCGTCGCGTTCGCTGGTCCGAGCGCACACCGAGCCGTCCGGCGCGATCTCCACTCCCGTCCCCGGCCGTGGCGCCGGTGAGACACGGTGTCGAGCCCTCCGTCGACCCGCTCGCTCCCCTCGAAACGAACCTCGAGGTCGACCTGTTCGGCTCGGGCAACCTCGCCGGGCAGTGCGGTCGTGGAGTGCTGGTGAAGCGCGATGCATCCTCGATCGTGTTTCGTCTCGCGAGTCACAGTGAGTCGATCCCGTGGCGCCCCGGAGACCGACTCCACGGCTACTTCTGGCTCTCGCCGGGCCATGGCTTCCTGTTCGAGTGCGAAGTCCTGGATCGTCGTGCCGACACTGGGGTGTACCTCGTCGCGACCCTGCCCGCGCGGCTCGTCCCGCAGCAGCGCCGGGTCTACATTCGCGTGGCCTGTCGAGAGGGGTTCCGCTTCTTGCACATCCGCGAGAGCGACTCGAAGGATTGGCTGGCCGGTCACAGAGCCGGTGGGAGCCAAGAGTTTCGCTACGAAGGCATGGCCGAAGACCTCAGCGCCGGCGGCTTCCGCATGGTGACCAACGCACCGCTCGCCGAGGGGGACTACATCTCGATCACCCACTTCCGGCCGGCCGGTGCCACCGAGATCCTCGGGCGCGTGAGCGTTCAGCTTGGATCCTACGGTTCGGACTTCGCCCGCTACGGCGTCCAGTTCATGGGCCTCGAGGCCAACGCCCGCGACCAGATCACCCGCGAGGTGTTCCGCATGCAACGCGAACTCCTGCGCGCTCGCTTTCAGGACGACAGCATCACTGACCCAGGCCGCGCCAGCAGCTTCCACGAGAAGGCGTAACCGGTCGGGCCGCGCACGGGTGCGGCGCGTCAAGTCCCCAGGTCAGCCACTCCCGAGCAAGAGCTCGAGGTCGTCTCGCGTCAACTGGCTCACGAGGCCTTGGTCCGCGCGGATGATGGAGTCAGCGAGTTCTCGCTTGCTTGCCTGAAGTTCCAGAATCTTCTCCTCGACGGTGCCGCGGGCGATCAGTCGATAGGCGAACACGCGCCGGTTCTGGCCGATGCGGTGGGCACGGTCGATGGCCTGAGCTTCGACGGCGGGGTTCCACCATGGGTCCAGCACGAACACATAGTCAGCCGCGGTGAGGTTGAGGCCGAAGCCGCCGGCCTTGAGGCTGATCAAGAAGGTCGAGCACTTCGGATCGGACTGGAAGCGGTCCACGCGGAGGTCACGGTCGCGGGTGCGGCCGTCCAGGTACTCGTAGTCGATGCCGCGGCGATCGAGGTCCGTGCGCACCAGGGCCAAGAACTGCGTGAACTGCGAGAACACCAACGCTTTGTGTCCCTCGGCCTGGATCGACTCGAGGTGATCGCCCAGCACGTCCAACTTCACGCTTCCCGCGGCCTCGTGCCCACGGTTTAGCAGCGCGGGGTGGCAGGCCGCTTGCCGCAGGCGCAGGAGTGCCTCGAGGACGTGGATCTTCGCCTTCCCGAGACCCACCTCGGCGACCTTCTGCGTCAGTGCTTGGCGGTAGTGCTCGGCGAGTTCCTGGTACAGGTTCTGCTGCTCGGGCTCCATCTCGCAGAAAATCGTCTGCTCGAGTTTCGGCGGCAACTCGGTGAGGACCTGTTCCTTCGTCCGCCGCAGGATGAACGGACGAATCGCCTGCGCGACGAAGCTCGAACTCCGGGGTACCGAGCTCGGTGGCCCTGAGTGGGTCGGCGCGGGTTTCCCCGACTCCGAGCGTTTGCCATTTGCGACCGGCGGGGCCGATGTCGTGCGATCGAAGGGTAGTACTCGTGCCGTGGAGGTCGCGGGCACGGGTGGCGGCGCCGGCGGGTTCGGCCCATTGCCACCGCTCGCCGTGATCTCGCGAAAGCGGCTGGCAGCGCCGAGCATCCCAGGGTTCAAGAACTCGAACAAGCTCCACAGCTCGCCGATGTGATTCTCGATCGGAGTGCCGGTCATGGCCAGCCGGTGGTGGCCGCGCAAGAGTCGCGCAGCCTTGGCGGTTTGACTCGCCTCGTTCTTGATCGCTTGCGCTTCATCCAAGATCACTGTGTCGAACTGCACCGCGCGCAGCGCCACGAGGTCCTGACGCAAGATCCCGTACGTCGTGACGTAGACGTCGCCGCCCGTGAGCTCGCGATCCGCCCCGGTATAGTCGACCGCGCGGAGCGACGGGGCAAACCGCTTCGCTTCGCGCAGCCAGTTGCCGACGACCGAGCGCGGCGCCACGACGAGGTGCGGGCCGCCGCCCGACTTGGCTGTGCGTAGCCCGTCCAAGTGCGCGAGCAGCTGCACCGTCTTGCCGAGCCCCATGTCGTCGGCCAAGCAGCCGCCCAGCCCGATCTCACGCAAGAAGTTCAGCCATGCGAGTCCATCGCGTTGGTAGCCCCGCAGGGTGCCGCAGAAGCTGGCCGGCGCTTCCTTCGGCGTGACGCGTTCGAACGACCGGACCCGTTCGCGAAACGATCGCAGTTGCTCGTCGATGTCGATGTCCGGTTGTTGCAGCAGCAGCACGTCGAGAACCCACGACTGGGACTTCTGGAAGCGAACGGTTTCCTCGACGCGATCGCCCAAGGACAGCACCAAGCCCGTGCTCTCGAGCCAGTCCGCCGGCAAGATCCCCTGGCTGCCGTCTCCGAGTTCGACGAGGTTCTTACCCCGACGGAGCTGGGCCAGGAGCTTGGGCATGGGCAGCCACTCGCCTTCGAAGTCGACTCCGCCGGAGACGCCGAACCAGTCGATCCCGGAACTCACTTCGAAACGAAACGCTCCGGCATTGCGATAGCGAACTCCCTCGGCCTCCACCGACCAGCCGCGCTCGACCAGGTGATCGACGGCCGCCGACAGCTGTTTCGGCGAGATCGTGAAGTCGCCCAGATCCGTGTCTCGGACCTTGCGTTGAGCCCCTGCCGTCACCACCTGCTCGACCAAACGGCGTTCGGCGTCGAAGTCGCGCCGAACCACGACGTCGGCGGAGGGGAACCCAGCAAGCGCCGTCGGCGCGTCGCCTTCGACCAGAATGCCATCACCGTAGTCAAAGAACAGTTGGCACTCGAGGTTGCTGGATTGGCTGCGCTGTGCGGGGGTCGTCACGACGATCCGTCCCCGGGGCGCTCGCACGTCTTCGCGCGGGCCAACCCCCGGTCGTAGGATCGGGTAGTGGGTTCGTTCCAAGATCTGACGCAACACCGCCTCACGCTCGGAAACCGGGATGTTGCGCAGCGTCGGACTCTCGAGGACCCTGATCCAAGGCGCAATGCCAGGCGCCAACCCGGAGATCTCGTTCTCGACGCCGATGCAGTCCCCGAAGCGCCACTGCAGTTGCGACAGTTCTCGGCGCTCCTCCCCTCGCCGCAGCGCTCCGGTCACGGTGAACGTCGCGGTCTTTGGGTTCGGTGCGAAGTCGATCTCCAGCTCCCAGGGCGTGTGCGACCAAGACAACCGCGCGTGGTCCACGGTGTCTTCCAGATAGAGCCGGCCCGTCCCCGCAAGCGCGCGCAGCACGGCGGACGCGGCCTCGGGCACGAGTCCGTACACCGCCGGCCCGCGCATCGGGCGCGACCGCCGGTAACCGAAGAGACCAGGCTCGAAACTGTTGGCTCGCAACTGTTGCAGCACCTCGAACTCGACCGGGTCGAACTCGGTAGGATCGAGCGACTCGAGGCGGATCGCGCGCCCTTCGCCCCAGGCTCCGTCCTTTCGGCGCCGTTGTAGCCGGACCTCGCACCGCAAGCCGTCGGAGCCAGCGGTGGCGACGACGTAGCACAGTTGCGATTGACCGATCTGAAACGAACTCCAACGATGGCTCGCCGGATGGAAGCGAGCTACATCGAGCGGGTGGAAGGCTTGGCGCCATGACCGACGGTCCCCGGCGCCTGGGTCGGAGTTGAGTTCCTGCTCCAGGAACAGGAAGGTCGCCGCCAGGTGCTCGCAGGCCACATGGGTCGAGTCGCAGTCGCACCAAGCGTCGATTTCGTTGCCGGGCGCAGTCACGAATACCCGGTGGGGTCCCACTCGAGCCACAATCTTGGTGGGGTCGGTGGTGTCGACTTGAACCAGGTTGCTACGGACGTACTCGAGGGCACGCAGTCGCGCCGTCGGCGTGAAGTCGAACGGGGTACCGCGAGAGTTCGCCATGAGTCCATCCTGTGTCTCAGCGGAGTCGCCGACGGGCTCGGACGCTCCGACCGTTGGCCTCCGGCATAGTGGATCCCGCTTCCCGGCAAACCGGCTGCGGTGATCGTAGCGGCGCCCCCGCCGGCCCGACAAGCGCCCCGGCGTGACTTGCCGGCGGGCCGCCGATCTGCGAGGCTCTCGACCCGAGTCGCCGGCGTGGATCCGTCGCTGGTGACCCTCGGCGTCGTCGACCTGCAGTCGAGCGCCGGCATGGGCGTCGGCCCGATCGGACCTGACCCTATCGTTTCCTCGGAGCAGGAGTTGCGTGTTGTCCGTGAGTCCGGCAGTGCATCACGGCGGTCGCCGAGGCCGGTTGGCGGCCGCCGCGGTCTTCGTGGTGTCGACGGCACTCGCGATGGTGCGGCTCATGGGCCGCCACCGGCGCGTACTGTGGGCGACGACTCGCGTCGAGCTCGAGAAGCGATTCGCCGGCTCCGCCTTCGGCAAGCTGTGGGTCGTGCTGCTCCCGATCCTCCTCTTGGGAACCTACGTGTTCGTGTTTCGGGTCGTGTTCGGCGCTCGGCTGTCGGCGGATGCCGCGGCTCGGCTCACGGGGTTGCCGGCGGACGATCCGATGCTGTTCGTGCTCTACGTTTTCTGTGGGCTGATCCCGTACATCGGCTTCAGCGAGGCGGTCACGAGCGGCTGCCTATCGCTCAAGCAGAACATCCATTTGGTGAAGAACGTCATCGTTCCCATCGAGCTGATCGCTCCGCGGGTGGTGGCGGTGAGCCTCGTCTCGCAAGGCGTGAGTCTCGGGATCGTCACGGTTCTCACCGTCTCCAAGGGGCTCGCGACTTGGCACTTGCTGTGGCTCCCCGTGGTCGTCGCGCTCCAGGCCCTCGGCACCCTGGGTCTGGTCTGGGTCCTGTCGGCGGCCGGTGTGCTCCTGTCCGACATCGCCTACTTCATGAACGTGTTCATGCTCTTTCTGCTGTACGTCTCGCCGGTCGCTTTCGAGCCCTCGGCAGTGCCGGTGGCGCTGCGGTGGATCGTCTACGCCAACCCGACCTACTACATGATCGAGTCGTATCGTTCGTGCCTTCTGTTCGGGCGTCTGCCAGAGCCCTGGGTCGCGAGCGTCGCCGTGGTGTTGGCCTTTGGCTCCTTTGCGCTCGGTGCAGCGCTCTTCCGGAGGCTGCAGCACGTGCTCGTCGACTATGATTAGCGCCGGCGGCTGCGGGCCCCCATTGCACTCGGTCGCGGCTTCCTCCACAGTACCGACGGCTCCGGTTCCGGCATGGGCCCTTGCCCACAGCCAAGGTGCGTCGACCTCACCCGAGATCGCTCGGCTTCGGCTCGGATCGTGAGCCGCTGGCACGAAGTGTTCGGGAGCGCGATGGATCGGGCGCTAGCCCAGGAGAACCCCGGTTGAAGATCCTGCTCGTGGCGGCCAAGCTCACCTACTCGAGTCGAACCGTGTACACGCTCGAACTCGTGCGCGGGCTCGTTCGCAAGGGGCACCAGATCGAGGTCGCGGCGCTCGGCGGGCCGCTGTTCTCGCGCCTCAAGGAACTCGGCGCTCAAGAGGCGTACCAGATCAAGTTCAACTACTTCTCGTTCAAGCGCTTGCTCCAGTTCATGTCGGAGTTCGGGCCAGAAATCATCCACTCGACCGGTGGTTCCGCCCCGCTCGACACCGCGGCGCGTTTCTCCCGCCTCGTGGGCGCGCCGTTGATCCATACGCTGCACTCTTGGCTCGAGGAGGACCAGTGCGAGGAGCTACCGCGCAACCTCCGTGGCATCGTGGCGGTCAACGAGGATCTGCGTCAGCATCTCGTGAACGAGCGCGACGTGCCGAAGGGCCGGGTGAAGGTGATTCCTTACGGCGTCGACGCCGACATGATCGTGCCGCGCGCCGAGCCGCGCGCCGCGGCGCACACTCCCGTCGTCGGGGCGTTCGGGCGGCTCGACCGCGGCCGTCGCTACGACGAGTTCCTGCGGGCGGCGCGGGTCGTGCTGGACCGCGGCGAGTCGGTGCACTTCATGATCGCCGGCGAGGGGCCCGACGAGGACCGATTGCGGCGCCTCGCGCGTGAGCTGAAGCTGAACGACGCGGTGACCTTCGTCGAGCCCAGTCAGAGCGTCGACGACATGTATCAAGTCCTCGACGTCTTGGTCGTGGTCAGCGACTGGGGGGGCGTTGGCTTGACGTTGCTCGAGGGCATGGCGCACGGCCTGCCGGTGATCGCGACCGGTGGGGGTGAGGTGTTCCCGTTCCTGGCGCAGGAGGGGGCGTGTATGGTCGTTCCGCGCGGCGACACCGAGCGCCTGGCGGACGCGATCATCGAACTCACTCGTGACCCCGAGCGCGCCCGCGAGCATGGTCAGCGCGGGCGCGCCAACGTCATCAAGAGCTACCCGCACAGCGAGCAGATCGAGAAGACCGTCGCCTACTATCAGCAGGTCCTGTCGTCATCGGGAGTCTGACCCGCGCCGCGAGGCCGTGGTGGGGTGGGCGTCGGCGGGGGCCCGCCCGGACCGCGGAAACGCCGCTGCTCGGTGGACGCCGCGAGACGACCTCGCTATGCTGTCTCCTCCATGGCGCGCGTGATCATCATCCCGGCTCGTCTGGCTTCCCAGCGCTTTCCCGCGAAGCTACTCCGGAGCGATTCTGGCTGGCCTCTGCTCCGTCACGGCTACGAGCGTTGCCGTCAGGTGCCGGCGGTTTCGCGCGTGGTGGTCGCGGCGGACGGTGCGGAGATCGCCGACGTCGTTCGCGACTTCGGAGGCGAGTGCGTACTCACCGACCCAGCGCTGCCGAGCGGCACCGACCGCGTGGCGGCAGCGGCACTGGCGCTGGGGCTCGACCCGGAGCGAGACCATGTCGTCAACGTGCAAGGTGACGAGCCCGAGATCGACCCGCTCGCCGTCGACTTGGTCTTTCGGTTGCTCGCTGCCCGAGGCGACGCCGCCGTTGCGACGCTCGCCACGTGTCGATGGGACTCGGCGGGGTTCCACGATCCCAACCGTGTGAAGGTCGTCATCGCCGAGGACGGTCACGCGCTGTACTTCTCGCGGGCGGCGATCCCGCACCGGCGTGACGCGGGGAGCGGCTCCTCGGTGCGCTGGCACTGTCATGTCGGGATCTACGGCTTCCGCGCCGGTGCGCTCACGGCGTTCACCGCGCGCGGGCCATCGCCGCTCGAAGAATGGGAACGGTTGGAGCAGCTTCGTTTTCTGGAAATGGGGTTGCGGATCGAGGTTGGCATCGTCGAGAGTGCCCCGGCGGGGATCGACACTCCCGATGACTACAGTCTATTCCTCGCGCGTTGGCGCAAGGACGGAAGCGCACAATGACGCAGCACATCTTCACGACCGGTGGCGTGGTATCGAGTCTCGGCAAGGGACTGACCAGCGCCGCCATTGGCGCGTTGCTCGAGAGTCACGGCCTGAAGGTCGTCTTGCAGAAGCTGGACCCGTATCTCAACGTCGATCCCGGCACCATGAGCCCGTTCCAGCACGGCGAGGTCTACGTCACGAACGACGGCGCCGAGACCGATTTGGATCTCGGCCACTACGAGCGTTTCACGCACGCCAAGTTGACCAAGCACTGCAACACCACCACCGGCAAGGTGTACGACACGATCATTCGCCGCGAGCGCCGGGGCGATTATCTCGGGCAGACAGTGCAGGTGATTCCGCACGTGACCGACGAGATCAAGCAGGCGATCTCGCGGCTCGCCACGAGCGACGTCGATGTCGTCCTCACCGAGATCGGCGGCACGGTCGGCGACATCGAGAGCCTGCCGTTCCTCGAGGCCATTCGTCAGTTCGGCCTCGACGTGGGTCGCAAGAACGTGCTCTACATCCACCTCACCTTGCTCCCTTACCTCCGCGCGTCCGGTGAGATCAAGACCAAGCCGACCCAGCACTCGGTGGGACGTCTGCGCGAGATCGGCATCATTCCCGACATCTTGATCTGCCGCACCGAGCGTGAGATCGGTCAAGACATTCGCAAGAAGATCGGTCTGTTCTGCAACGTCGCGACCGAAGCCGTGCTCGAAGAGAAGGACGTCGACTACTCCATCTACGAAGTCCCGTTGATCCTGCGTCAGCAAGGGTTGGATGCCCTCATCTTGAAGCACTTCGGGCGCGACCCGGGCACCGGCAACCTCGACGAGTGGATCGCCATGCTCGAGGTCGTGCGCAACCCGGTGAGCGAGGTCGAGATCGCCGTCGTCGGCAAGTACATCGAACTCACGGACTCGTACAAGTCCGTCTACGAAGCGCTCACCCACGCCGGCATCGCCAACCGCACGCGCGTCCGCTTCCGGCGGATCCAGGCCGAGGATCTGGCCGAGGGCGATCTCGGCGCCGCCATTGGCGGTGTCGACGGCATCCTGGTGCCCGGGGGCTTCGGTGAGCGCGGTCTGCAGGGGAAGATCCGCACGTGCGGCTATGCACGGGAACGCCGCATCCCGTTTCTCGGCATCTGCTACGGCATGCACGCGGCCGTGATCGAGTTCGGCCGCAACGTCCTGGGCATGAAAGATGCGCACTCGACCGAAGTTTCCGACTCGACCTCAGCGGCGGTCATCACCTTGCTCGATGAACAGCGGCGCGTCACCGACAAGGGAGGCACCATGCGCCTCGGCGCATACCCATGCGCGCTCCGTGAGGGTAGCCGCGCGCGGACCGCATACGGTACGGAGCGCGTCGACGAGCGTCACCGCCACCGCTACGAGTTCAACAACCAGTATCGGGAAGCGTACGAGCGCGCCGGTATGATCGCGAGCGGCCTCTCGCCCGATGGACACTTGGTCGAGATCGTGGAACTGCGCGAACATCCCTGGTTCGTGGCGGTGCAGTACCACCCCGAGTTCCAGTCGAAGCCGATTGCCGCGCACCCGCTGTTTCGCGACTTCGTTGCCGCCGCGCTGAAGAGGAGAACGGATGGTCATTAGAGAGAAGCGCAGCGACGACGACTGGAAACGTCGCGCGGAGGAAGAGAAGGAGAAGATCGAGGCCGCCATGCGCGCCGAGCAGGAGCGCCTGAACCCGGTGCCTCGATCCGCGTCGACCGAGTCCGGGACCAGCGCGCCGGGTCCCGCCCCCAGTCCCAGCGAACGCCCGACCGCCGCGGCGAGCGCCCCGCCCGGGCGCCTCACCTTTCTCGACTTGGTGCGCCCGCTCGCCATGCAGGCGCTCGCCGGGCTCGGACAAATGCCGGACCCGGCGACGGGCATGCGCGGCCTCGACCTCGAGTTCGCTCGCGACCACATCGAACTCCTCGGCGTCCTCGAGCAGAAGACGCGCGGCAATCTGACGCCGGAGGAGAAGGCGACGCTCGACCAGATGCTCCAAGAGCTGCGCACACTGTTCGCGTCGCTCGCTTCCCGGG
This sequence comes from Planctomycetota bacterium, assembly GCA_050246115.1. GTDB lineage: Bacteria > Planctomycetota > UBA8108 > UBA1146 > JAJFFE01 > JBFWWP01. The sequence continues at coordinate 10,693 of JBFWWP010000015.1, read as the reverse complement.
CGATGGCGGCAGCCGCCATGCCCCCGCCAGGTCCACCGCGGTGAAGCGGCGCTTCCTCGTCACGGGTGCGCTCCCGTACGCGAACAACCGGCCGCACATTGGGCATGTCGCCGGCGTGTATCTCCCGGCCGATGTCTACGTCCGCTACCTGCGCATGCGGGGCGACGACGTGCTCTTCGTGTGCGGCTCGGACGACCACGGGGTGCCGGTGACGATCTCCGCGCAGAAGGAGGGGCTATCGCCGCCCGCAATCGTCGAGCGCTACAACCGCGCGCAACGGAGCGCGTTCGCGAGCCTCGGCATCGAGTTCGACATCTACAGCGGCACTTCGACGTGTCCGCACCACGTGGCGGCGTCGCAAGACTTCTTTCGGCGCATCCACGAGGCCGGCGATATCGTGCCGCGCGAAACCGAGCAGTTCTATTGCTTGACCTGCAACCGCTACCTACCGGATCGTTACGTCGAAGGAACGTGCCCGCGTTGCCGAACCGCCGGGGCGCGCGGCGACCAATGTGACCACTGCGGCGAGTCGTACGAGCAGACGCTCCTGATCGACCCGTACTGCGCCACCTGCAAGTCGGTGCCGGAGATCCGGCGCACCACCCACTGGTTCCTGCGCCTCGATCGCTACCAAGAACGTCTCGTCGAGTATCTGTCCGGGCGCAAGGGGTGGCGCGAGACGGTGCGCAACTTCGCACTCGGCCTGGTCAAGCAAGGGTTACCGGAGCGCTCCATCACGCGCGACCTCGACTGGGGCGTGCCGGTGCCGCTCCCGGAGGCCGAGGGCAAGGTGCTCTACGTGTGGTTCGACGCCCCGATCGGCTATCTCTCGTTCACGCAAGAGCTGTTCGCGGCGCGCGGTGAGCCCGAAGGTTGGCGGCGTTACTGGGAAGATCCCACGTCGCGGATCGTGCACTTCATCGGCAAGGACAACACGATCTTCCACGCGGTCATCTGGCCGGCCATGTTGATCGGACACGGCGGCCTCGACCTACCGTTCGATGTGCCGGCGAACGAGCACTTGCACCTCGGCGGTGCCAAGATCTCGAAGTCGACGGGCAACGCCGTGTGGGCCGAGGACCTCGTCGCCGAGTACGGCAGCGATCGCGTACGCTACTATCTGACCGCCATCGCCCCGGAAGGGCGCGACACGACCTTTACCTACGAGGACTTCATCCAGCGCAACAACGAGGTGCTGTCCGATGTCTTGGGCAACCTCTGCCATCGCGTGTTCACGTTCGCGGAGCGCTACTTCGACTCGCGCGTGCCGACCGGCGTGGCGGGCGATGCAACGGCAGCGGGCCTGTATGCGCATATCGCCCAGGCTCGCGATCGTTGGCTCGAGCTGATCGAAGCCATTCGACTGCGCGACGCTCAGTGGGCCGTCATCGACTTGGCCCGCGAGGGCAACCGCTACTTCGATGCCGCCCAGCCCTGGAAGACGCGCAAAGAGGATCTCACGCGCTGCGCCGTCGATATCGGCGCGTGCCTGGAACTGGTCCATGCGCTCGCGGTGCTGCTGCATCCGTTCATGCCGGAGGTCGCGGCGAAGTTGCTCGGCAGCTTCGGTCGCGAGGGGCAGCCGACCGACGCGCTACTGGGCGCACTCGGGACCCCGACGCTCGCGCCGGGAAGCGCCATCTTCCCCCCCGGCGTGCTGTTTCCGCGCTTAGAAGTCGCCCCAGAATAACTTCAGCCTCTTGCTCGTCGCTTCGGGCCATCTTCGACCGATCCGAAAACCTCGAAATCCTGCGGGCGTGAGTCCCATCAGCAACCGGTTTGGCTGCACGCTGCGAGACCGTCGCTGGTCGGGTCCGGTCCGCATTGGGTGGGCCCCGGCGACACGAGCGGTGAGCCGCCCGCGAACAAGTAGTTGAGCATGGTGATCACGTCCGGCAGGCTCAAGCTGCCGTCGTCATTGGCGTCGGCGGCATCCGGGCAGACGGGCGCCGGTCTTCCCGGCACGAACAGGAAGTTGAGCAATGTAATGACATCCGGCAGGCTGACCGAACCGCTCGCGTTGGCGTCGCCGCGGCGAAACAACAGGCCCGCACTCGTCATCTCGGCGACGCGGGCATAGCCCAGCATGTTGGGAACCGTACCCATCAACGTGGCGGCCCCGGTCGTGACGTTGAAGTGGTAGAAGCTCGCGGTGTTGCCGCCGATCAGCACATCGAGGTCGGGATCGTACGTGACGTCGAGGATTCCCGCAGCCGTGCTGCCGATCTGGGTCGCCAGCCCCGTGGTTGCGTCGAGCGCCACGTAGTTGGCGCCACTCATGCCGCGCAATCCAACCCCCGGCACGTGCGTGAGCGCCCACAGCGCAGTCACGCCGCCACCGTGCGCGCCGAGCAACGTCGCCGTCGCGGTCGTGGGGTCCAGCGTGTACAGACTCGCGTAGTCCGTGCCGTACAGAGTGTCGGTCGCAGTATCGTACGCGATCTCGCGCATGTTGGTGGCCGCGCCGTTGTAGTTCCCCACCAGCGTCGAGTTGCCGGTGGTCGCGTCCACCAGGTAGAGGCTGTCCAAGGTCGTTGCGAACACGTGCCCGATGACTCCTGAGGTGCAGGCACCGTACACGGTGCTCGGGATCCCGGTGGGCCCAATGAGCACCGAGGCGCCGGTCGCCGAGTTCAGCTCGTACAGAGTTTGCGTTACGTTCGAAATGCCGACGAAGGTGGCTGCCGAAGTTCCTCGGGGGAGACCGGTAACGAGCAGGATCACGATCCACAGCGAGATGCGCATCGGGGCCTCCTTCGGGGTTGCGTCGGATCCTTGGGCCATGCGACCCTCGACCCGCACGCGCACGCAGCGGGTCTTGCGGCCCGTCATGATAGCATCGCCCCGGTTCGGTTGCGGCCACGAAAGCACGTCTTGGGTCAAGGTTCACCCGGCGGTCGCACCGCTGAAGCCGTGCTCCCTCCCCTTAGGAGTCGCCCAAGAATAACTTCACCCTCTTGCTCGTCGCTTCGGGCCATCTTCGACCGATCCGAAAACCTCGAAATCCTCACCGGAACTAAGGCTACGCCTCCGGTTCCGAGCTTTCCGGATCGGCCGAATCTGACCCAAATCGACGGCAAGATGTCGAAGTTATTCTTGGGCGACTCCTTAGGGTGGCAACCCTCACTCCCGCGCGCCCTTCGCGGCACGCCACGCCCGGAGTTGCGCCAAGCGGTCCGCGAAGCCCTGCCGATGCGAAGCCTCCAGACGTGCGAGGTCGTCGACCGCGCGCGGGGCGACGTGCAGCAGCACCAACGGCAGTTCGCCATCCAAGTAGTGACCGGCGCCGACCCGGCGCGGCGGTGAGTACGGGTTCTGCAAGTTCGCGGGTGAGTTGTCGTAGTGAAACTCGGCGCGGATTCGTGTCCCGGCCGCCAATCGCAGCGGCGTCCGGTAGCAGTAGGACTGCATCCACGAACAGTCCCAGTCGAGGATGCGAAGAAGGTGCTGCGTCGTTCCGGCCGGGGACTCCGCTGCGATCTCGATGCGTTGAGCAACGAAGTAGCTCTGCGGAAGAACCCCGAGCAACTCGAGGTCCACGGGGCACACGTACTCGGCGCTCACGCGGTGATCGGTGGTGTTCGGCGGTATGTCGACACACAAGTTGCCGAACGCCACGGTGGTCACCGGGTGCGTGACCGGCTCTTCGGGCAGGTATACGGCGAGGCGCGACCGGAGCGGCACCTCGCGGCCGATGCAGTTGAGGTGGAGCTCTACCGCGATCGGTGCACCCGGCGGCACCGCCCATCCATAGCCCGCGGGCAGAAGGGGGAGCACGCCTCCGAAGGCCGATCCCCCGAGGCTGCCTGCCAGGTGCACCCCGAAGTTGGCGACCGACGGAAACCCGGCTTCGGGGGTCTCGTCATCGAATTGGGTCGCCAGGCCACTCGGATCGGCGACGAACATTGCCCCATGGACCACGCTGGGATCACTCGGCAGGAACTCCAAGCCTCGGAGGTACCGCAGCTCGCGCTCAGCGACCGGGAACACCACGGTGTGGTAGCGACCGAGCCCTTCGGCTGGCACCGTGAACGACGCCTCGTCACCCAAGATGAAGGCGGGCGCGGGTCGCGTCGGCGTGACGACAGGCGACGGGGGCGGGGGGCCCGCTCCCTCGAGAGCGCCGCCGGCCACCCACTCCGAGATGCGCTCGATCTCTTCCGCGGTGAGCTGCCGGCGTCCGATGAAGTCGCCGATGCCGTTTGCGGGCAGCCAAGGCGGCATGTAGCGAGACTGCGTCACGCGCTCGATTTGGCGGGCTCGGCGCCGGACATCACGGTAGTGTTCGAGAGCGAAGGGCGTACCTTGGCCCTCGCGGTGACAACTCGTACAGTGCTCCGCCACGATCGGTGCGATGTGCTGCTGATAGGTGACGTCCTGCGCATGCGAATGGGGTGCGCCGCCAGCCCCTGCAGCGGCAGCGACGCAGATCCACAGCGTAGCGCCGATCGTCTGCTGTCGCCCGCGCATCATTCGAGGTCCGGAATGTCGCACCCGAGCGCTGGCACCGACGGGACTTCCACGGTGCCTCCGGTCGTCACCGCAGCGAGCGCGTCGTGCAGGGCGTGACGGGTCGCGGCCACCAAGCGCTTTCCGAAGTCGAGGAACAGATTGTCGACTTGTCCGCGGTAACGCACCGCGCCTCGTTCGATGACGAAGGCTTCTGGCGTCACGCGGGCGTCCAATGCGCGGCGCAGTTCTTGTTGCGGATCGAGCAGCACGACGCCTGGGAGTTGGTACTTCGTCGCGTGCTCCCGGGCCACGGCGACGGTGACGTCCGGATCCGCATGGACGAAGTAGAAGGTGACCTCAGGGAAACGCTCTTGCAGGCGCCGGAAGGTGACGGCGTAGCTGTTCACGATGGGGCACCATGGCGAGATGAAGACCACCACGCTCGCCGGTTCGGCGCGCAGATCGAGCGGGTAGTGACGCACGTGATCCAGGTCGTGGATCTCAGGGCCGTGCCCGCCGGACGCCGCGGCACAGCCCCCGATGCCAGCGACGAACAGGAGTAGCGGGAGCCACAGCCGGGCTTGAACGAATGCCATGCGAAGAGGAGAACCCCGCCGAGCGGTCGCGTCAAGGGGCAAGGAACCGGGGGACTCCCGTTTGCGTCATCTCTGCCACAGGCAACGAAAGGCGGCCAACATGATTCGTCGACGACCGGCGGGGGAGCGTGGCCAGCGTGACTTCGGCTGGCTCCACGCCCGGCATTCGTTCTCTTTCGGCGACTACTTCGACCCCGCGCACATGGGGTTTCGTTCGCTTCGGGTGCTGAACGAAGACACCGTGCAGCCGGGCACGGGCTTTGGCACCCATGGTCACGACAACATGGAGATCATCTCCTACATCGTATCGGGAGTGATCGCCCACGAGGACAGCATGGGCAGCCGCTCGGAGCTGAGGCCCGGTGACGTCCAGGTGATGTCGGCCGGCACCGGGATCACGCACAGCGAGTTCAACGGCTCTTCCGACGAGCCCTTGCACTTGCTGCAGATCTGGATCGTACCGGATCGGCGCGGTCGAACTCCGCGCTACGACGAGCGGCACTTCAGCGAGGACGATCGCCGCGGTCGGCTCTTGCAAGTGGTGGGGCCCGAGAGCGCCGGCGCGGGTGACCGCTTGACCATTGGGCAGGACGCGTCGATCTACGCCGGCCTCCTCGACGGCGGGCAGTCGCTCACCCATGTTCTCGCGCCGGGCCGCCATGCGTGGGTGCAGCTGGTCCGGGGAGCGCTGAGCCTCGGCGACGTGGAGCTGCATGCCGGCGACGGTGCTGCGGTGTCCAACGAAGGCTCGCTCGCGTTGCGGGCCACGGAGGCATCGGAGGTGTTGGTTCTCGACCTCGCGTGAGACCGGGGGGGGCGGCGCCGTCGCTGGGCGCCGCCCCCCCTGACGAGTCCGTTGGAACTCCGCGAAGGAAATCCGCCCCGCCGGTGACCAAGTCCGAAAGTGAACGGCGCTCACGGTCGGCGGAAGGTGGGGCGGTGATCCAGCTCGAGAACCTGACGAAACGTTACGGGACGGTCACTGCGGTCGACGGCCTCACGTTCGAGATCGAACCGGGCGAGATCTTCGGCCTGCTCGGCCCCAACGGTGCGGGCAAGACGACCACGATCCAGATGTTGACCGGCCTGCTCGATCCCGACCACGGCCGCATCTGCATCGCCGGGCTGGGGCCACCCACAGACCCGCGCGTGCGGCGGGAGATCGGCCTCGCTACCCAAAGCGTGTCGCTCTACGACGACTTCAGCGCCGAGGCGAACCTGTCGTTCTTCGGCAAGCTCTACGGTCTGCGCGGGGCTGCCCTCCGCGCACGGGTCGACTTCGCACTCGCCGTCGCCCAACTGACCGAACGCCGCGCACACCGCGTGCGGACCTTCTCGGGCGGCATGAAGCGCAGGCTCAACCTTGCGGCGGCCTTGGTGCACGATCCCGAAGTGATCGTGTTGGATGAACCCACGGCGGGCGTCGATCCGCAGAGTCGCGAGGCCATCCTCACGAGCATCGCCGCCCTGCGCAGCGCCGGTCGAACGGTGATCTACACGACCCACTCCATGGATGAAGCGCAGCGCTTGTGCGACCGCGTCGGCATTCTCGATCGCGGACGCTTGTTGGCGGTCGACACGGTCGCTCGCCTGGTGCAGGCGCACGCGCTCGAGACCGAGGTCTGCATCGAACTGCGCAGTGGCGAGCAGCGCACGCGCACGCGCGAGCCCATCGGCGAGGTCTCGCGCTGGATCGATCACCCCGAACTCGTCGGCATGCGCATCGAAGCGCCCAGTCTCGAGTCCGTGTTCTTGACTCTCACGGGGAGGAGCTTGCGCGACTCATGAGAGCCATCTTCGTGCTCGCCGTGAAGGATCTTCGGCTCCTGCTCGCCGACCCCGTGGGTCTCTTCTTCGTGATCATCTTCCCGGTCGCGAGCTCGAGCCTCTTCGGACTCCTGTACTCGGGGCAGTCGGAAGACGACGCCGCACCGCTCTCGGTCGTGGTGGTCGATAGCGACAACACCCCCGCATCCTCCCGGCTCATCGCAGACCTCGGGCCGAAGGGCGGACTCGCCATCACCCCGGCGCGTGACTTGACCAGCGCCGCAAACGCAGTGCGCGCCGGCGAGGCCGTTGCCTCCATCCGCATCCCTCAGGGATTCGGCGCCGCGCTCGCGCAGCCCTTCTGGGGCGGCCCCGCGCGCATCGAACTCACCGTCGATCCGTCGCGACCCGCGGAGAAGGGCATGCTTCGCGGAGTCTTGATGCAGCAGCTCTTCGAGAGCCTGCAGTCGGAACTCATGGACACCACCGCGATGCGAGCGCGCCTGCGCGCCCTCTCCGCGAGCATGGGCCCCACTGCCGGCGCCACCCCGGCCGCCGCAGTCCGACCGTTTCTCGAAGACCTGGACCGCGTGCTCGAACACATCCCGTCGCTTCGCACTCACGCCGGTGGCAGCGGCTCGCCGTTCGCACCCGGCTGGAGTCCCATCGCCATCGAAGCCGTCGAGTTGGCCGGCGGGAACGATCCCGCAACCCCGCGCCCCAACGCCTTCGCGGTCAGCTTCCCCCAAGGCAGTTCGTGGGGCGTCCTCGCCTGCGCCGCCGCCTTCGCCGTCTCCCTCGTCGTCGAGCGCCGACGCGGTACCCTCACGCGCCTGCGCCTTGCCCCCATCACCCGCGGACAAGTCCTCGCGGGCAAAGGACTCGCCTGCTTCACCGCCATCCTCACCGTATGCACCCTCCTCGCACTCTTCGGCGCCGTGGTGTTCGGCGTCCGCCCCCAGTCGCCGTTCCTCCTCGCCCTCGCCTACATCGCCATCGCCACCTGCTTCGTCGGCATCATGATGCTCCTCTCCGTCCTCGGACGCACCGAAGCCGCCGCCAACGGAATCGCCTGGTCAGTTCTCCTCATCTGCGCCATGTTCGGCGGCGGCATGATGCCCCTCTTCCTCCTCCCCGAATGGGCGCAACGCCTCGGCAGCTTCAGCCCTGTGAAGTGGTCCATCACCGCCATGGAAGGCGCGACCTGGCGCAACTTCGACGCGAGCGCCATGCTCCCCATCTACGCCGTCCTCGTCGCCATCGGCGCAATCACCTTCGTCGCCGGCGCCATCATCGATCGCCACCTCCCTTCGACCGCGTAAGCCCCGACGCCGGATGGCCCGACGCGGCACACCCCGCGGCTCTGCCCTCGAGCGCATACGGGCTCGCCTCCCCGCATCTTCCAACCCGCGCCCCAAGATTTCGTTCAGCCTCCGTGCCGCCGGGTCGAAAGATTCCATAGGCCGCGACTTGGCCTGGACGGAGGTGCAACCGTGCCGGAGGTCGATACTCTCGCTCTACTTCCCGTGCGCATGCTGAACGAGTTCGTGTACTGCCCGCGCTTGTTCCACCTCATGCACGTCGAAGGCCGGTGGGCGGACAACGTTCATACGCTCGAGGGCAAGCGCGTCCATCGTCGGGTGGACAGTTTCGACGACCTCCTACCCGACCCCCAGGCCCCGCCATCCCCGGCAGCGACGCCCGCAAAGAAGTCCGTGGCCTCCCAGCCCGAGGCCGACGTCGATGGCGACGCGCCGCCTGCAGTCAGCCGCTCCGTGAGCCTCTCCAGCGAACGCCTCGGTATCACCGCCAAGCTCGATCTCGTGTCGACCGCCGGGGATGAGGCCGTGCCCGTCGATACCAAGGTGGGCAGCGTTCCGGACAACCCGGACCGAAGCTGGGAGCCGGAGCGCGTGCAGCTCATGGCCCAAGGTCTGCTGCTGCGCGAACACGGCTATGCGTGCGACCACGGCGTGCTGTACTACGCCAGGTCGAGAACTCGGGTCGACATCGCATTCACTCCCGAGCTCGAGGCCCGTACTCTACAAGCGATCGAGTCGGCCCGTGCCGCCACGCTGCGCACGACCTTGCCGCCACCCCTCGAGGACAGCCCCAAGTGCCCCGGCTGCTCGCTGTGCGCCATTTGCCTCCCCGACGAAACTCTGGCGCTGACGCAAGTCCCCAACGATCCAGTCGCCCCGACGGTGCGGCGGCTGTACCCGGCGCGGGACCATTCCCAGCCGCTCTACGTGCAGGAGCAAGGAGCCATCGTCGGCAAGACCGGCGAGTCACTGGTCGTTCGTAAGAAGGGGGAGGAACTCGCTCGCGTACGTCTGAAGGAAGTCTCGCAGGTGGTCCTCTGCGGCAACGTCATGATCACCGCGCAGACCGTGCATCTCCTTTGCGAAGCCGGTGTTCCCGTCGTGTACCTCAGCATGGGGAATCACCTCTATGGCCTGACCACCGGCATCACTCTGCGCAATGCCTACGATCGCGTCGCCCAGTACCAGGTGAGCAGCGACCCGGCGCGCCGCCTGGCTTTGGCCAAGTCCATCGTACTGGCCAAGGCAGCCAATCAGCGCACGCTCCTTCGCCGCAATGCCGATCCCCAGCCCGATCCTGTGCTGTTCGCCATGGCGCAGCTCCTCGACAAGGTTCCGGAAGCGACCGACGTGGACCAGTTGCTCGGGCTCGAAGGCAACTTGGCCTCTTGGTACTTCAAGAGCTTCCCGGCCATGCTGCGCCCGCGTGATCTCGACGCGACCTTCGACATGGCGGGCCGCAACCGACGCCCACCCGTCGATCCCATCAACGCCATGCTCAGCTTCGGCTACGCGCTCCTCGCCAAGGAGTGCACCGCAGCGCTGCTCGGCGAAGGGCTCGACCCGTGGTGGGGGATCTATCACACCCCGCGTCACGGACGACCCTCCCTCGCACTCGATCTCATGGAAGAGTTTCGTCCAGTAGTGGTGGACAGTGCAGTCATCACGGCCGTCAACACGGGCATGGTCAGCGCCAGCGACTTCGTGCGCACCACGTCCGCCTGCGCCCTCACGCCAACCGGACGCAAAGCCTTCATCCGCGCCTACGAAGCCCGCATGGACCAACTCGTGACCCACCCCATCTTCGACTACAAGTGCTCGTGGCGCGTCGTCATTCGTCTGCAAGCCCGACTGCTATCCCGCTGGCTCCGCGGAGCGATGCCGAAGTACGAAGGGATGGTCACCCGCTGAGATGGAACGCCGCCGGTACCTCGTCACCTACGACATCTCCGATGACAAAAGACGCACCCGCGTCTTCCAAGCCCTACGCGACAACGGCGATCACGCCCAGTACAGCGTGTTCATCTGCGAGCTCACCCCAAGCGAGCTATCGATCTTGCGCTCACGCCTCACAGACGCTATTCATCATCGAGAAGACCAGGTCCTTGTCCTCGACCTGGGCCTCAGCGACAACTCCCTGGAAGCGAAACTCGAGGTCATGGGCCGCGCCTACTTGCCCCCCACAACGGTGTTCGTGGTATGATCCCCAACCGCATCGAGCGGTCCGGTGATCTCGAAAACCCGGACCCCGCTCGCGCTCCTTGGCAACTAAGGACTTACAACGCTGTGAACCCAGTCCCGGACCCATCGCCGCCCCGGCCCCGAGGAGACCGCTCGAAACAGGCCAGTTATCCACCGCCCATCTCGAGACTTGGAGAGGGCGGTCCTTCCGCGCGCGAGAGCGCGCGGCCCCATTGAAGCATGATGTTCCCCATGCCGAACTGCGCGACGACCGGCCCCTTCCGCGCGCGAGAGCGAGCGGCCCCATTGAAGCACCGAAGAGGACGTGCTAGCGTTGCTGGATCAAATCCCTTCCGCGCGCGAGAGCGCGCGGCC
>JBFWWP010000014.1:14769-141373 GCA_050246115.1 Planctomycetota bacterium | reverse complement strand
GACTCCTTAGGTTCCTCGTGGACGGGTGCTGCGCGTTCTCTCGGTCCACCACCAGCCCCAAGGGTTCTCGGGCGGCACGAGGGGGCTTTCGAAAGCCCACGACCGGTGCTATCCTCCCGCGCCCGTGTCCCCGAACGGGAGTCCCTGCTGAGTAAGAACCGATCGCAACCCAAGACACCGAGACCCGGCCTCGAAGACCCACTGGCAGCGCCGGTGGGCGGCCGTTGGGCAGGCACCCCGTGCCCAATGATTTTTGGTGGTTGGGCAAGTTCGGCTACGACCAGGCTCTTTCAGGTCGGACCGCCCATGGGGTTCGACGGACCCCAACCCTCTACCAGAAAACGATCGTCCGATGTTGCGCACGCACACCTGCGGTGAACTGAGACCCGGTCACGTTGGCACCCAAGCAACCCTCACGGGCTGGGTGGATTCGGTCCGAGACCACGGTGGTGTCACGTTCTTGGATCTGCGCGACCGTTACGGCCGGACACAAATCATGCTCGATCCGGACCAAGTTCGACAAGGCGCGGATCTGGTCGCTGAACTCCGGAACGAGAAGTGTGTCTTGATCCGCGGCGTGGTCCAAGAGCGACCGACCGGCATGACCAACCCCAAGATCCCCACGGGCGCCATCGAGGTCGCCGGACACGAGATCGAGATTCTCGGGCCTTGTCCGCCGCTGCCGTTCAGCATCTCCGATGCCACTGCGGAAGCCGGCGACGACGTTCGCTTTCGCTATCGTTTCCTCGACTTGCGTCGCGAGAAGGTGCGCGATCGTTTCGTGTTCCGCTCGACTTTGTTGCACGAGATCCGCAGCTTCCTGCACGCCGAGCACTTCGTCGACATCGAGACTCCGGTACTCACCAAGAGCACTCCCGAGGGCGCTCGGGACTTCCTGGTTCCGAGCCGATTGCACCCGGGGACGTTCTACGCGCTTCCCCAGTCCCCGCAGATCTTCAAACAGCTGTGCATGGTCGCGGGCCTCGATCGCTACATGCAAGTCGTGAAGTGCTTCCGTGACGAAGATCTGCGCGCTGACCGGCAGCCCGAGTTCACCCAACTCGACCTGGAGATGTCGTTCGTTACCGAAGATGACGTCATCGACTTGATCGAGCGCATGATGAAGCATGTCTTGAAGCGCACGCTTGGCATCGTGCTGGACGAGGCCTTCCCTCGCCTGACGTATGCCGACGCCATGCGGCGTTTCGGCACCGATGCGCCGGACTTGCGTTACGGCCTGGAACTGGTCGACATCACCGACATCGCGAGCGGCATGGACTTCCGTGTCTTCAAGGAAGCAGCCGACGCCGGTGGGGCAGTGCGTGGCATTCACGTCGAACACGGAGACGTGATTTCCCGCAAGGACATCACGGAGCTGGAGACCCACCTCAAGGACTTCGGCGCGGCCGGACTGGCCTGGGCGCGCTGGACTCCGGATGGCTGGTCTGGACCGGTCAGTAAGTTCTTGGTGGGGGAGGCTGCCACGAGCATCGTCCAACGATTCGGCGCCAAGGTCGGGAGCCTCCTGCTGTTCGTGGCCGACAAACAACTGAAGACCACCCACGTGGCTCTGAACGAGCTTCGCAAGCGGCTTGCTCAACGCTGCGGGTTGATCCAGCCCGGTGTGCTGAAACTGCTCTGGGTCGTCGACTTCCCGCTCCTCGAGTTCGACGCCGAGGGTGGCCGGTACGTGGCGTGCCACCACCCGTTCACGAGTCCCAAGCCCGAGGACGCACACCGACTCGAGACCGATCCCGGAGCGATCCGGGCGCGTGCCTACGACTTGGTACTCAACGGCATCGAGGTCGGTGGCGGGAGTATCCGCATTCACGAGCGCGAGCTTCAGCAACGCTTGTTTGCAGCGATCGGCATCGGCCCGGCCGAGGCGGAGTCGAAGTTCGAGTTTCTGCTCGAGGGTCTCAAGTACGGCGCTCCTCCCCACGGAGGCATAGCCCTTGGCGTCGACCGGCTGGTGATGCTGCTCCTCGGCTTGGACTCGATCCGAGAAGTGATCGCGTTCCCGAAGTCGCAACGCGGCACGTGCTTCCTGACCGCGGCGCCGACACCGGTGGACGATTCTCAGCTGCGGGACTTGCACGTCCAGACTCGACCCGTGGCGAAACCCGCGGGCAGCTGAGGCCGACGGAGAGTGGCTGGCGACGCGCGGTGTCACGAGCCGAGAGCGGCCCGCGGGCCTCTCGGTCGGAGATTGTGTTTTTGGATCCGTCGCTTCCCGGTATAAACGCCGGGGTTCCGAACGAATCGGGTCGGCGTCGCACCTTGTAGCTGCGAATCGCCGGCACACGCAATGGGATGGCGGGCGGTGGGCGCTTGGGGCGCCCTGGCGGGCCCGTGCATTCGACGACCCTGAGTGGGAGGAGCGTTAGCATAACCGAGCCAAAGTACCGGATCATCGACCGACCCGAGCCCGGCGAGTACCGGCTCATCGACGAAAGCGGCGCGCAGTTGGGCATCATGGATGCCGTGCAAGCGCTCGAACTCGCGCGGGAGCAGGAACTGGACTTGGTGCTTCTCGACCCCAACGGTCGGCCGCCCACCTGCAAGCTCATGAACTTCGGCCGCTACAAGTACAACCTCCGCAAGCGCATGCAGAAGGGCAAAAAGACCGTTCGCAAGCGCAAGGAGATCAAACTGCGACCGAAGGTGGAGGAGCACGACTTCCAGGTGAAGGCCCGCCGTGCCCGCAAGTTCCTGGAGGACGGGCACAAGGTCATGGTGACGCTGCTCTTTCGCGGTCGCGAACAGAAGCACCCTGAACTCGGCTTCGACGTCATGCAGAAGTTCTTCGAAGCTTTGAGCGACCTGGCGAAGAAGGAGAAGGAGCCTGCGCGCGAGGCGGCCAACCGGCTCTCCATGATGCTTGCGAAAAAGTAGGCGGCGGCGGACCTGCGCGGAGCGCGACGTCCGGGGCCGGGTTTTCGGGGCGAGTCTTTCGAGGCGACTCTGTCGAGGCGAGTCGTGTAGCCCCGGACTTTTTGCCTTGCATTCAGGAGCGCCGCGGCGATGATTCCGGGCCCGTTTCGGCTCGATCGGCGCCGGGAAGCATCTTTCCAGGCCGGGAGTCCAAACGGACCCGAGAGTGTTCGCAACCCAGCAAGTCGAGCGGAGCATGTGACGTGGCGAAGTTGAATTCCTTCAAGCCCCGCAAGGGTGTGGCCAAGAGATTCCGTGTCGGCGCGCGGGGCCGGGTGAAGCATGCTCGAGTGGGACTCGGGCACCTCTGCTCTCACAAGTCGGGGCGGCGCCGGCGTAAGCTGCGCCGACTCGCCACCGCGCCGCCGTGCGAAGAGCGCCGCGTCCACCAGATGCTGGGGCTCCTCTAAGTCCAAAGTCGAAGTCCAAGAGCGCGTGCCGCGCTTGCCGTGGGCCTGCTTTCTTCACCCGAAAACGCTCGGCTTCGGCTCGCAGCGCCAAGCGCGAACGATTCGGGTCTGATCCTCGATTCTCGGAGAACGCCGAATCCGGTTCCTCGGATCCGGCTGTTGGAAGCCTGGCAACAGGCGGGTACTGACCTAGGGTCTCGAGTGACGAACGCGACGTTCGTCCCCCTGGGTAGGGCTCGAAAGGAAATGCCATGACTCGTGTAAGAACCAGCGTCGCGACCCGGCGCCGCCGAAAGCGCCTCCTCAAGCACGCCCGCGGGTACTGGGGCGCCCGGAGGCGGCTTTTCCGCACCGCGAAGGAGACCTTCACCCGTGCGGAAGCCTTCGCGACCCGAGACCGTCGCAATCGCAAGCGTGAGATCCGCCGGCTCTGGATCACCCGGATCTCTGCCGCATGTCGTCAGCGGGGCATCTCCTACAGCCGCTTCGTGCACGGACTCCTCCAGGCCCAGGTTCAGCTCAATCGCAAGGAACTCTCGGAGCTGGCGATCCGGAACCCCGAGGCGTTCGACAAACTGGTCGTTCTCGCCAAAGGCTAGTTCGCCCCGAGTACCCGGTCTCCGTTCTCCTTGGGCGACCCCTGAGTCGGTTGGCGAACTCCAGAGCCAGGGTACTCATGCGTTGTTGCCCATGGACGACACCAGGTCCATGGGTAGTGGTCTGGATGGATTGAGTCATGCTGCGAACTTCTGCGACAGACCACTAGTGCGGTACCCCCGCGAACGCCACCGAGAAGTTTTGAGCATCCAGGACGTCCGGTGCGTCGGACGGCTCGCTGGCTCGTTGCGGGCTGATCGGTGAATCGATGAACACGCCAGAACAAGTCACGCAGTTGGACGCCATCGAGGCGGACGCCTTGGCGCGGATCGGCGCGGCTGCAGGGTCGGACGAACTCGATGCGATTCGGGTCGACGTGCTCGGCAAGAAGGGGTCGCTCAAGGCCATTCTCAAGAGCTTGGGCCAACTCGACCCGAATCTCCGCAGCCTTGTGGGCGCCCGGGCCAACGAGGCGAAGGAGCGCGTCGAAGCGGCGCTCGACGAAGCGCGGCAGCGCTCCGCAACCGCCTCGTCGGGACGCGCAAGCGTCGATGTGACGTTGCCGGGTCGGCGACCTGAGATCGGGGCGCGGCATCCCATTAGCCACATGACACGGCGGATGATCGAGGTGTTCCGCAACCTCGGGTTCCGGGTCGCGGCGGGCCCGGAAGTGGAAGACGAGTGGCACAACTTCAGTGGCCTGAACATCCCGCCGGACCACATCGCCCGCGATCCCAGCGAGAACTTCTACCTGACCGACGACTTGCTCCTACGGAGTCAGACTTCGACGGTGCAGATTCGGGTGATGGAAGAGAACCAGCCGCCACTGCGCGTGATCGCGCCGGGCAAGGTCTATCGGCCGGACACCGTGGACGCCAGCCACTCTTACATGTTCCACCAGCTCGAAGGTCTGATGGTCGACGAAGGCGTGACGTTTCGCGACTTGAAGGCGACGCTGCTCCTCTTCTTCCGGCAGATGTACCACGACACGGTGAAGCTGCGGCTCCGGCCGTCCTTCTTCCCGTTCACCGAACCCAGCGCCGAGATCGATTTGTCGTGCCCGTTCTGTCGCGGTGAAGGCTGCAGAGTGTGCAAACAGACCGGCTGGATGGAAGTGGGTGGGTGCGGCATGGTTGATCCGAACGTTTTCGACGCCGTCGGCTACGACCCCGAGAAGTACACCGGCTTTGCTTTCGGTATGGGCATCGACCGGCTGACCATGGTTCGCTACGACATCCCGGACATCCGCGCGTTGTTCGAGAACGATATCCGCTTCCTGGATCAGTTTTCGATTTAACGTGGGCTGCGCTCGACTCGGGACTCGCTTTGTCTCGAGGGGCCTTCGGAGAGCCCCGTCGTGGCTGCGGTCAAGCCGCACCCACTCTTCACCCGAGAACGCTCGCCTCGGCTGGTAGCGCCAGGCGCGAACTGGAGTTGCTCATGAAAGCGCTCGATAGGGGTATGGCCGCAACACTTCGGAGACTTGGAGGCGACGTGGGCCAGGCCCAGACACGCAAGGCACGGCCGTGAAGCTCTCCCTGAACTGGCTCCGGGATTACATCTCGATCGACGTCTCTCCGGCGGAACTGCCTTCGTTCTTGATGCGGGCGGGCTTGGGAACCGAGGGTTTCGAGCAGGTCGGCGACGACGTGGTGTTCGAACTCGAGACGACCTCCAACCGGCCCGATCACCTCGGGCACATCGGCGTCGCTCGCGAACTGTCGTGGATCCTCGGAGTCCCGTGGCGGCGACCGGATCCAACCTTTGCGACGATCACCGCGCATGAGGGCAAGAGTCTGTCCGAGTGGCTCCATTTGAACGTGGACGAAGATGTCCTCTGTCCGTACTACGTTGCCCGAATGCTCGTAGACGTGCAGGTCGCCCCGTCGCCTCCCGAGTTGCGCCGGCGGATCGAGTCCATTGGCCTACGTCCGGTGAACAACGTGGTCGACATCACCAACTTCGTGTTGTTCGAATGCGGGCAACCCCTGCATGCGTTCGACTACCAACGGCTGCGCGGCGGAGCGCTCGTGGTTCGTTGCGCAAGCCAGGGCGAACGACTGACGGCGATCAACGCGAAGAGCTACGACCTCGATCGCGAAGACCTGGTGATCGCCGACACCGAGAGTCCGGTGGCCCTCGCTGGAATCATGGGCGGTCTTTCGTCCGAAGTGTCGGCCGGGACCACCATGGTCGCCCTCGAGAGTGCGTGGTTCGATCCGGTGAGGGTACGCTCGACCTCACGCAAGCTGGCTTTGGCGAGCGACGCTTCGTACCGCTTCGAGCGCAGAGTCGACCCCGAAGGTGTAGACTGGGCGTCGCGTCGATTCTGTCAACTTTTGCAGCAGATTGCTGGAGCGCGGGTCCTCGAGAATCGACTCGAAGAGACCCGTGTGGGCTTCCTCGAGGCGCAGCGGCCCCGGGTTCGTGTGCGACCCAGTCGCGTGGCGCGCACACTCGGAGTGGAGATTGGCGCGGACGACATTCGCCGCCACCTCGGAGCCATGGGCTTCGAGGCGGTTGGTGGCGATGCGGAAGCGCTGGAGTTTCGCGTGCCGAGCTATCGCGGCGATGTTTCCCGAGAGATCGACCTCGTCGAAGAAGTCGCACGCGGGTACGGCTTCGATCGGATCCCTGAGGGACGGCTGACGGTGCAGGTCGCCGCGCCGAGCGAGAGCGAGCGCCACACCGAAGCCATCAAGTCGTTGCTCATGGGTCTGGGATACCGCGAGGCTCTGACCTTCTCGTTCGTCGAGGCCGGGGAGTGCGCGGTCCTCGAACACTGGTGGAGCCCGGCAGCACCCTTCGAAGTGCGCAACCCGATGCGCGCCCCCGATCGATTCCTGCGCCGGAGCTTGCTTCCCAATCTCCTGGCCGCGGTCCGTGACAACCGCCACCACGGTGTCGAGAACGTGGCGCTGTTCGAGATCGCGCATGTCTTCCACCGCCAACCGGGGCAGCAGCCACCGCACCAGTCGACCCATCTGGCGTGGGCCGCTCTGACGCCGAACCTCGATCTGCGCGACATGAAGGGCGTCGTCGAGGTTGCATTCGGCTACCTCGGTGTCGCTCGCCCTTCCTGGGTGCCGTTGCCCGACAGCGTGGGCTTGCTGGATGGTGCTGGCTTCGACGACGACGGGCGCCGCGCCGGCTTGCTCGGCGCGTTCCGGCTCCAAGACCTTCATGATCCCGTCTGGTGCGGGGAGGTCGATCTGGGCCGGTACCTCGGGCAGGCGGTGCCCCGTACCTACCAGGAGTTCTCGCGGTGGCCGGCGATTCGCCGTGACCTCAACCTCGTCTTTGGTGACACCGTGACATGGGGCCAGATCGAGCGTGCGGTCAGCGACCTGGAACTGGACGATCTGATTGCCATCGAGTTCGTCGATGTCTATCGCGGCAAGCAGATCGACGCCGGGAAGAAGAGCGTCACCTTCTCACTGCTGTATCAGTCCCAGAGCCGCACGTTGACCCACGAGGAAGCGGATGAACGCACCGAGCGAGCGGTTCGGCGACTTGGTGAGAGATTCTCAGCGGTGCTTCGCGGCCCGTGATTCGCGCCTTTCGGATGCTGTAACGTCGTCCGCGTCAGTCGAATGGGATCTCTCGCGAGTGACCGTGAAATTTCTGCGTGCGGCGCGCGTCGATTCGCTTACAATCCCACTCCGCCCGGAAAGCAAACCGCGTCGCTGAACGTGCCCGTGGATTTCGACGATGGACTCCACACGGGCCGCGCGTCCCTGGCCGCGGCCGAACGAGCGGCGCGCCGACCATGGACACGGAAGACCACGCACAAGGAAGACCACGGACAAGGAAGACCACGGACAAGGAAGCCTCGTCATGCGCTCGTTCATCATCCTGCTGACCCTAGCGCTCGCCGGTTATCTCGGGTACCGCTGGTTGTCATCGCCGCCGGACCCCGCGACGGAGCCTTCGGGTGGCGAGCTCTCAGGCTCTTCCCGAGTCGCAGTCTTGGGATCCGTGGATCCGCCCGTGGATTCGATGCCGGTGGATGGAGCACCGGCACCTGCGCCGACGCCCGGCGAAGAGGACCGACTTCGTGAGCAGCTCGCCGACACCGAGGGCGCAGCGGGAGACCCCCTTCGGCTGCAACTCGCCCAGCTCCTGTTTCGGGAAGGCCAGCCCGACCGAGTGGCCGAAGCCCGGGGCCTGCTTCGGCCGGTGTACCAGCGGGGCGGCCCACTTGGCTCTCAGGCAGCGGCCCTTCTTCTGCGCTACGCGACCGCCGAGGACGGCGAGGCGCGCCTCGAGTACGCTCGACACCTCATCGAGCGCGGGCCGGAGGCGCCCGGTTATGCGCGTTCCTGTCTGGAACTCGGACGTGAGCGGCAGCGCTCCCCCGAAGACAGCGCTCAAGTCGAGGCCTGGGAGCTGCTCTCCAAAGCCTACTTCGCAACCGACGACGAGGGTTGGCGCGGGCAGTTTCGCGCTGAACTGGTCGCCCTCGCCCAGAACTTGATTCTGTCGCCCCGGGCGACGAAGGCGAGTGTACAGTACGCCGTCCAACCCGGGGACAGCTTGGCTCGCATCGCCAACCAACACGGAACCACGGTCGAACTCATCCGCTGGCTGAATGGTCTGAAGGGCGATGTCATCCACCCGCGACAGACCTTCAAGATCCTGGCTGGGACTCCGTCGGTCGAGGTCGACAAGAGCGAGTTCAGGCTGGACATACGCCTTGGGGCAAACCTCCTTTACAGCACGAAGGTCGGCCTTGGACAGCATGGCCGAACGCCGCTCGGCGAGTTCGTCATCGAAATCCGACAAGAGCATCCGAAGTGGTACCCGCCAGGCCAGCCCGAGGTTGCTTACGGCCATCCGGACAATCCGCTCGGAGACTACTGGCTCGGCTTCAAGGACACGGAGCTGTACAGCGGTTACGGGATTCACGGCACGACGGACAACTCTTCGATCGGCCAGGAGTCTTCGCAAGGTTGCATTCGAATGCGCAATGACGAAGTGGCGATACTCTTTCGCATTCTACCGGTCGGCACGCGCGTGACCGTCCGCGAGTAGCGGAGCGGAGCCCCGACACGCTTTCGCGGCTCGAATCTCGCCATCCCGACGGCCCCGGCTCGGAGCAAGCGCGTGCAAGGCTTTGCTCCGAACCGCCATTCTCGGCAACGGTGCTGTCGACCCCAACCTACTCGACCCAAGCGTCAAGCCCTTCCCCGAGGGCCCTCGCCTTCGGTTGGAGCGCAGGTGCCACCTCGCCGGTGGCACCTGCGTGGTCTCGACCCGGCTCGGGTGCGCTTCCAGGACTCGATGATTGCCTGCCGCTACGGAACCTTTCGCCGCCACGTCGGTCCCAGTCGGACCGAGGTCGACCCCGAGGGGGCCGAGTTCATGCCCGCTCACGGAGGCCTCGGCACGGGTTGAACCCGTGTGGATCTCCGGTCAGGAAGGACTCTGGCATGAGCACGTTGCTTCGTTGGGCCGTCCCCTTGGCGGCGATCGCGGGACTCCTGGTCGCGCCTGACCGGGCTCTGGCGGACGGCTGGATCCATGTCGGCAGGCCGGTCGACCTCGAGCCCTCGGCGACCTGGCAGTGGGGTGGGCTGATCGTCACGCGCCACCACGTAGACGCGTCGATCACGAGCGATCTCGTTACGGTCGAGGTCCGCGAGATCTTTCACAATCCGCACCCCCGCGAACTCGAGGGCACCTACTACTTTCCACTTCCGGCAGGGGCCGGCGTCGACGACTTCCGCATCGAGATGGGGGGGCGAGAACTGGCGGGGGAGGTCCTCCCTCGGGATGAAGCGCGACGGATCTACGAGGACCTGGTTCGCAGGGTTCGCGATCCCGCTTTGCTCGAGTACTACGACCGGGGTCTGGTCCGGGCGCGGGTGTTCCCGATCCCCGCGCTCGGCGATGTCGCTGTGACCTTGACGTACCGAATGACTGCGAGTGCCTCGGGCGGCCTCGGGACGTTTCGTTACCCATTCGACACCGGACGCTTCTCGGGTGGTCCGTACCGCGACGTCCGTATCCACGTTGCTGTGCAGACCGATACGCCGCTGCGGAGCGTGTCTTCCCCGACCCACGACGTCGTCGTCGCACACCAGGGACTCAACAACGCTACGGTCTCGTTCGTGGCCCCATCGCATCGCGCCGAGCGGGACTTCGTCGTCGAGTTCATGAGCTCCGCGAGTCCGTTGGCGGGTGGGGTGCGGATCTACCGGGAGCCAGGAGAGGACGGCTACTTCGTCCTCCGGCTGTCACCGGGTCGGGAGCCGCCCGCCCACCCGACTGCCGTGCGTCTCGTATTCCTCGTCGACGTTTCGGGCTCGATGGCTGGCCAGAAGATTCTCCACGCGAAAGGCACCTTGGAGTCCGCGCTCGCTCGGCTCCGGAGTGAAGATGAGTTCCAACTCCTCGCGTTCTCGACCGGGGTGAGGCACTTCGAACCCGAACCGGTTCGCGCTACGCCGGCGAACATCGAGCGGGCTCGGAGGTTCATCTCCGAACTCGTTGCGCGCGGCGGAACCGACATCGACTCGGCGCTCTGCAAGGCGGTGGACACTGCGCATCAGCAGGGGGGCGCATCGCTGCTCCTGATCTCGGACGGCGCCCCGACCGTTGGCGTGACCGATCCGTCGGAGATCGTGCGACGGGCTCGGAGCCGCGCCGGCGGCGACGCGCGCGTGCATGTCTTTGGACTGGGCCATGACGTGAACACGGTTCTGCTCGACGATCTCTCGCGCCACCTCGGGGGGAGCCGTTCGTACCTTCAAGACACCCAGGGACTCGAAGCGGCCGTGAGCGGAGTGCTCGATCGTGTCCTGTATCCGAGTCTAAGCGGAATCGCCGTACGCGCTGTCGGGGCCGAGATCCACACGATCGCGCCGCGCGAGCCAAGCGACCTCTTCTTCGGTGAGGACCTGATCTTGGCCGGACGTTATCGCGGCGCCGGCCTCGGCCGTCTCGAGGTGGTTGGAGTCCTCGATGGCATGGAACAGCACTTGGTCGTGCAAACCGATTTCCTCGAGTGCGGGGGTGGTGCCGAGGCCGCGTTTCAGTGGGCACAACTTCGCATTCTGGATCTGCTCGATGAGTTACGTAGCGCAACCCCGAGCGAGCGCGCGTCGCTACAACGCGAGGTCGCCGAACTCGGACTGCGCTACGGCATCGTGACTCCGTACACGTCGTTTCTCATTCGCGAGGAAGGCTCCTACGTGGCAGGGATCGTGCGTGATCGGGTGGAGCGGCAGGCCGAGTCGCGAGAACAGGTCCGCCGAGCGGAACGGGGTTTCAACGCTGCGGCTGGGGCTCCAGCACTCGACTACGCGGATGCTCAGGCCTCGCGGAAGAAGCGTCTGGCGGAAGGGAAGTGGGCTCTCGAGCCGAACGACACGCCCAGCGAGTCGGCGCAGCCGGTCGAGATCCTCCGAAAGGGCGCAAGAGCTTTGATCGCCACCCCAGATGGCTGGGTCGACGGAAGCTTGCGTGGCGCCAGCCAGCCCATACCAAACCTGACGATCGCCTTCGCCAGTGAGGCCTACTTCGAGTTTCTTCGCCAGCATCCCGAGGTAGGTTCGCTCCTTGCCGCGGGGGACTCGCTCGTGTTCGAGTGGGGCGGCACGATCGTTCGTATCGTCGCAGCGTCGCCGCCCACCGAGAACGCGGAGAAGAGGGTCGAGTCGTTCTAGGTCCGAAATCAACCGCGTCGCTCCACAACCTGAGTCTGCGCCTCGCGGAACGAGCCGAAGGCGAGCGTTTTCGGGTGAAGCGGCCGCGGCTTCGCCGCGACCGCGAGGGGCGGTGTAGTCCTCAGAACCCGATGCGTGCTAGTTCGCGGGCGAGCTTGACCGTCGCGGATACTGGAATCGGGCCAACCGGTGCGATGTTCACGCCGATCGGTTGCTTCAGTCCCCGGGCGACGCAGTGCGACCGGATGCTGCGCCATGTACCCACGAGGTGCTCGAGTGAACAGGCGAGCAGTTGCTTGGCCCCGTCCGCCAACAGCGTCGCTTCAAGCGGTTCTTCGATGTGGACTCCGAGCCAACGCAAGAACGCGACGCTGTGCGGTGTCTTGAGTGGACAGACGCTCAGGAAGATTGGAACTGTTGCGACTCCAGGTTGCCGCTCGGCAATTCCGTCCAGGAGCCCTGTGAACTCCTCGCAATGGTAGACGATCTGCGTCGTGAAGAAGTCGACACCATGGGCCGCCTTCTGAGCCATTCGTTCGCTCTCGTCCATACGGGAGCGTCGCCCCGGGATCGAGATGTTGCCGACGCGTAGATCGGCGTGCGGGAGCGCCTGGCGGATCAAGAGGTTGGCTTCGGCCACCGACGGCCCCGGATACTGGACATGGCTGCGCTCGCCACCGACCAGCACGAAGTTGCGCACCCCGAACACTTCGTAGGTCTCTCGAAACCAATCGGCTTGCCGACGGGAGTCGAGGTGGACGACGACGCGGTTGATGATCGCCGGAACGCCCAGCTGCTCCTGGATTCGAGCGGCCAACACGCGCGGCTCGACTCGTTCTTCAAAGGCAGTCCTTCGCTCGCCGCCTGCACTTTTCGATGTCTCTTCGCGGATCTCTGGAATGTTGACCGCGCGAATCGGTACGTGCGCGCCGATGCGAGCGACGAGTTCGAGGCGCGAATCGATTCCGGCTTCGGAGAGTGCGGAGGGCGGCGGCACGACCTCGAGGATCAACTCCGGCGAACGAAGCCAATCAGGCATGGGCAGACCGCATTTCGTCGCGAGAGCTATGGATTGGACGCACGACTCTCCTCACGGCCGGTCGCCAAAGTCCGCCGAAGGTCGGTGGGGTCCCGCCGTCGCCATTGCCTCGGCCACCGTCTCGACGGCGTCAGCCGTTGAACCAAACAACCCCGCGTCTCGACGGCGTCAGCCGTTGAACCGCACAACCCCGCGGCTCGACCGCGTCAGCCGTTGGACCAACCTAAACACCGCGGCTCGACGGCAATCAGCCGTTGAACCAACCGACCCCGCGGCTCGACGCCGTCGGTCGTTGAACCAACCGAACCGAAGGCACGTTCGCGCCCCCAACTTCGGCAACGAGCTACGAGACCGGCTTCCGGTGACCGTGTGGGTGAGGTGGGCTAGCCGAGACCGAACGGCGAACCCGATCACGAACGCCGCAGCGCGCACGGTGGCGCTGCACCGTGGAACCACGACAACATCTCCCCGATGATCGGTCTGGGGCCCAGCGCCGCTTGCGGGTCAGGCCTTCGCTTTTGCGAAGTTGTCCGCCACTTGTGCCCAGTCGACGACGTTCCACCAGGCTTTCACGTAGTCCGGGCGCTTGTTCTGGTAACGGAGGTAGTAGGCGTGCTCCCACACATCCAGGCCCAGGATCGGCTTCAAGCCGAGTTTCACGGGGTTGTCTTGGTTCCCCGTTGCCTGGATCACGAGCGCTCGGCTCGTGGGATCGAAACACAACCACCCCCAGCCGCTCCCCTGGATCGCGACGCTTTGCGCGGAGAATGCCTCCTGAAAACGAGCGAACGTTCCGAAGGCCGCGTCGAGCGCGCCAGCGAGTTCTCCGCTGGGGTTCCCGCCGCCTTTCGGACTCATGGTCTTCCAGAACAGCGAGTGGTTCGCGTGGCCTCCGCCGTTGAAGTTCACCGCGCCGGTGAGCTTGACAGCGGTCTGGTAGTCGCCCTTCTCGAGCGCCGCTGCGAGTTGCTCTTCGGCCGCGTTGAGGTTGTTCACGTAGGCCTGATGATGACGTCCGTGGTGGATCTGCATCGTCTGCGCGTCGATGTGGGGTTCGAGCGCTGAGTAATCGTAAGGTAGGTCCGGAAGCTGGTGAGCCATGAGAACTCCTCTCGGGCCAGTTCGCGCCTCGGTCGAAGCGGACCCAGGCGATCTCCAGCGGGGGCACTGCGAAAGCAGGACGTCGAACTCGAGTCGCACCACGACTCGCGATCGGGGCCGTCCTCGCCTTGGAAAGGGTGAGAGGAGCAACCCCTGCGAAAGGCGGGGAAGCATAGCCGTCCTCGAGCGGACCGTCAAGGAACAGGAAGGCTGGCCTTCGCAGCGGAGAGCGACCCAACAGCAACTCGCCCCGAACGGGGCGAGTTGCTGGGTCAAGCGATCGAATCAGAAGCCGAGGCAGGGCAATTCGTCGTTCGGGTCGAGGTCGACGGCCGGCGCGGGGAACGGCAACGGCGGTTGCGGTCCGTTCGCAAACAGATAGTTGAGCACGAACACCGTGTCCGCCACATCGACGGCCCCGTCGTCGTTCCCATCTGCGGCCTCCCGGCAGGGTAGCGACGCAGCCTGGAACAGGAACTCGAGGATTCGCGCCGCGTCCGCGATGTTC
This sequence comes from Planctomycetota bacterium, assembly GCA_050246115.1. Classification (GTDB taxonomy): domain Bacteria; phylum Planctomycetota; class UBA8108; order UBA1146; family JAJFFE01; genus JBFWWP01. Next base: position 127,114 of record JBFWWP010000014.1, on the reverse strand, counting down.
ACCTGACCGTCGAAGCTCGCGTCTCCGCGCACGAACTCGGCCACGAACTCGGCCGAGCCGGACAAAAGATTCGGGACCGCGAGGCCGTCGAACAAGGTCAATGGCGGACTCGGCACGAGCGGGTACCGTCCAGCCACCGGCTCGAGCGGGGCGATCAGCAACCAGGCAACCACTTGCCCCGATCCTGGCGGCAAGGAGTTGCCGTTGAGGTCCAAGCTCACGAGCTTCCCAGCAACGGTGTCGGCAAGCACGACTTCGATGTCGCCACCGGTGGCGGCGAAGACCGCGGTGTCGGCGAAGTCGACTCCGAACCACAGTTCTTCGCTCACGGAGACTCCGAGCATCAGAGTGTGGATCTCGGACTCGTTCCAAACCCGCACGGGGATCCGCATGGGGACGAACGGGGGTGGCCCAGCGCCCGGCAAGCTGAAGCTCCCGCCGCCGCCACCTGGCTGTCCGAGCAGGTTGCCCGCCACTTGGCCAATCCGCAGCAGATCGCCAATGATCAGCGTCAGGCTGCCGTCAATGGTCACCGGGATCTGATTGTTGTTGACCAAGCTGTCGGAGAGTACGTCGATCGAGTACTCGGTCGTAGCCGCCGGTGTTCCGGAGACATGGAACACGAGGTACGCGACGATCCTGCGCGGGCCTGCGGGGAGCGGCTGTGCAGTCGAGTACTGAACGCGGAACCAGTGGATCGGAGGATTCTGCGGCGTCGAGGTGACGCTCGGACCCAAGTTCTCGCTCTCGGTTCCCGTGAACACCACGGCCACCATTTGCAGCATGAACTCGTCGTAATCGAGTCCCATCTCCCACGAGGTGACGTCGGAACTGTTGGTCATGAAGACCGGGACCGAAAGGAAGGCTTGATTGGGGAAGCCGATCGCGTCCCCAATCTCGAGGGTGAAGCCAGTCACCACGCCGGGGTCCGCCGCATGGGCGGGGTGCGCGACGCTGCCCAGGGACAGCAGACCGAGGAGAAGACCGCAAAGGACGGACCCGCGCGAGGGGCGCGTAGCCCCGCAACGCAACTTCGCTCCTGGCATGACCCACCTGCTCCCTAGCGCGAGTGCCTGCACGACCTAACGCCGAGCACCCGAGCCAATAGCCCTCGCGGCCTCCATCGCCATTGACACCGGCGGCGCGGTGGTCCAGTTTTGGCGGACAGATTGTTCCGCGCAGATATTGTAGCCGGGAACGGTCCCGAGTAAAGCGACCGGGGACGGTGACGACTTCCCAGGAAATCGTCGGGTCGCGGTGCGCCGTCGGAGGCGGTGAGCCGAGCGACCGGGCGACTCGGGGTCACGGGCCACGCCCCGGCCGCCGGGCGCGGTCGCCTGGGAGCGGCGCCCGTCGATTCGCGACCGCGGAACCCGTGCGGCCAGGGGTTGGGGGAACTCGCCCCCGTGCCCGTTACGCAAGGCGCTCGTTGGAGTTACTGTCGAATGGACGCGTTGGAGTCGAGCGAGAACGGACCTGTCCCGGTGACCTCGAGATCTGACGTCGAACCTGCCGATCCCGCCGGTGGCGGTGGTCCGGGCCTGCCGAAGGCGCTCGCGGAGCATGTCGATGCGGTGCGGGCGGAACTCACCCGTCGCTTCGCCGGCCGCGGGGTCCGCGGAATCTCCGAGTGGCTCGAGTATCAGCTCGAGACCGGGGGCAAGCGGATCCGTCCGGCTGTCGCGCTGTGGCTCGGCACCGCCGTCGCTCCGGATGACCGCGAGATTGCCGATCGCGTCCTCCCGTTCGCGTTGGCCGTGGAACTCCTTCACAACGTCTTCCTCGTTCACGACGATATCGAGGACGGGGACACCTTTCGGCGCGGCAAACCGACCCTGTGGGCGGCAGCCGGCCTCGAGGACGCCCTCAACGTCTCCGACTACATGCTGGCCGAGGCCTACCGGCTCGTGGCCGCGGTCCACGGGTCACCCGCAACCCGAGTCGAACTCCTCGAGATCTTCGCCGACACTCACCGCATCACGGTGGAGGGGCAAGCGCTCGATCTGGACTGTCGCGCTGACCCCGGGCTGACCCTGTCGTTGTACGAGGAGATCATCTCGCGCAAGACCGGCCGCTATCTTGCGCTCGGCTGGGTCGGCGCGGCCATGATCGCAGGAGTTCCGCTCGCCGACGCGTCCGCGCTGTGGGAGGTGGGTGCACACTTGGGACCGGCCTTTCAGATTCGCGACGATTTGCTCGACCTGACCCGTGGCAAGGGACGCGGCGGCGAGATCGGTTGCGACATCCGCGAGGGGAAACCGAGCTTTCTGGTTGCCTTCACCTTGGAGTCGCCGAGCACCGACTCAGAGAGTCGTGACCGACTCCTGGAAATTTTGGCCCGCCCGCGAGCGCAAACGGGTTCGGACGATGTGCGCTGGGTCATCGAACTCTTCGATCGTGTCGGAGCGATTCGGGCCGCCGAGCAAGCGGCGGCACGACGAACCTTTCTCGGGATCGAGCGTTTCGAGGCCATCCCGTGGATTCCCTCCCGTGGCGCCCAGACCTTTCGTATGATCGCGGAGTATCTTTCGAACCGGAACGTGTAGGGCTCCGGTTGGCCTCGGACCAGAACTGGGCTGCCGATGCACAGCTCCCTCGAGGCCGACGCGGAAAGGCTGCGCTCGCACAGGGGAAATGGGTTGTGGTTCCCATTCTCGGTCAGTCGAATCGCGCCTCGGCGTTGTCCCCGGCACGAGGCCGGCGGGCGAGTCGAGCGGTGCGTGTGTGAAGGCAAGGGCTAGTTGCTCAACGAACTCATGGGACACCAAACAGGCAAGTCGCGGGTGGCCTTGCTCTACGGCGGCTACTGGGACGAGCGGGACATCTCCATCGAATCGGCCAAGCAGGTCGCCGTGGCTTTGTGTCGCGACGAATTGCTCGTCACCCCGGTGCGCTGGGACGTGGGCGGTTGGGTACGACTGCGGGACTTGCAGCCTGCGGAGATCAACACCACCCCACAGCGCATCGACGTGCTGACGCAACCTGGAGTCGTGCGAGCCCCGTTCGAGGTGATGGCGGAGTTGCGCGCCGACGGCCTCGGCGTCGTGTTCCTGGCGCTTCACGGGGGCCCGGGCGAAGACGGCACGATCCAGGGGTTCCTGGAAGTTTGCGGCGTCCCGTACACCGGTGCGGGAGTCCATGGGAGCGCCATTGCCTGCAACAAGCAGAGTTTTCGAGAAGCCGCGATGAGCCTTGGCATCGAGGTGGCCCACGGCACGGTCATCGATCGCGCGGATTGGGACGAAGATCCCGCCGAAGTCCTGACGGAGCTGTCCGTCGACGTCGGGTTTCCGGCGGTCGTCAAGCCGCTGCTCTCCGGCTCTTCCTTCGGAGTCCAGAAGGTCGCCGATGCCAGCCAGTTGGAGGACCACCTCGAGCTGCTTTTCGATCGCGATCGCTGGGTCCTCGTCGAGCAGTTCGTGAACGGTCGCGAGGTCACGATTCCCTGCCTTGGCCACCGCGTCGGGCAGCCGCCGGACGTGCTGCCGATCGTCGAGATCGAACCGCTCACGGCGACGGGCATCTTTGACGTGGAGGCGAAGTACTCTCCTGGCCGCGCCCGGGAGACCGTGCCGGCACAACTCGACAAGGAGCTGACCGAGCACCTCGAAGCCATCGCGATCGCGATCCACGAGCGCCTCGACCTGGGCGCCATGAGCCGCACGGATGTGGTGCTGGGGGCCGAGGGCCCCGTCGTGCTCGAGACCAATACCATCCCAGGCCTGACGGCAGCCAGTCTGATGCCCTTGGCTGCCGCGGCCGCTGGCATCGACATGACGAGCCTCTGTCGCCGCATCATCGACTACGCCCTGTCCGCCCATCTCGCCCGCGGCGCCAGCGCGGCCCCGACCGCCGGACACTCCTGAGGGGGTTGCTTGAGCGAGGCCATCACCGCCGGCCAGATTGCGTTCGTCGCGGATCTCGCGGAGTCCGCAGGTGCGGGTCTGCGCCGCCGATTCCGCACCCCGCGCGAGACCCTGGAACTCGACTACAAGGGACCGCGCGATCTGGTGACCGTCGCGGATCGCGAGTCCGAAGCGATCATCGTCGCGGGACTCCGGCGCGGCTTCCCGGACTGCGCCATTCTCTCGGAAGAGGCCTCACCCCAACTCGCGATCGAATGGGATGGGAACGAGAGCTTCTGGATCGTCGACCCGCTCGACGGGACCACCAACTTCGCGCATGGATTTCCGTTCTTCTCGGTGTCCATTGCTTGGTGGCACGCCGGACGGGTGCGCGCGGGAGTGATCCACGCGCCCATGCAGCACGAGACCTTCTGGGCCATCGAGGGGCAGGGAAGCCATGCGCGGTGGCGCGGCTGTGAACACCCCGAGCGGCTGGTTGCCACCACCGAGAATCGGCTCGACCACGCGCTGCTCGCCACCGGGTTCTCCTACCGACGCCGCGAAGTTGAAGAGGGCGCGCTGGCCTCGTTCGCGGACCTTTTGGCCAACGCACGCGAGATTCGGCGGGGCGGCAGCGCTTGCCTAGACCTTGCCTACACCGCAGCGGGGATCTTCGGTGGTTTCTGGGAGTATCACTTGCAGCCCCACGATACCGCGGCTGGAGCCTTGCTCGTCACCGAAGCCGGCGGCAGGGTCACGGATGTCGCCGGCGGAGCTGACTACGTCTTCGGCGGGAGCATCGTTGCCGCGGGTCCGTCGCTCCATCCTCAGATCTTGGGGCGATTGCGCACTGGGCCGCGGCACCCGGGTCGGTCGCGTCCATGATCGAGCGCAGCGTTCACCCAATGACTCACGTGGTGGTGCGCGGCGCGGCGGAGCACAACCTGAAGACCATCGACGTCGAGTTTCCACGCAACAGTCTGACCGTGGTCACCGGCCTCTCGGGCTCCGGCAAATCCTCGTTTGCGTACGACATCGTTTACCGTGAAGGCCAAAGGCGCTTCGTCGAGACGCTTTCTTCGTACGCGCGCCAGTACATGGGCAAGCTCGATCGTCCCCGCGTCGAGCATATCGAGGGACTCAGCCCTACGATCTCGATCGACCAGAAGACGATCTCGCGGAACCCGAGATCGACCGTTGGAACCATCACGGAGATCCTCGATCACCTGCGCCTCTTGTTCGCTCGACTCGGCGTACCGCACTGCCCGACTTGTGATCGTCCCATCGCGAGCCGTACGGTCGACCAGATCGTCGACAGCGCGTTCCTCGACTGGCCCGATCAAGAAGTGCTGGTGTGCGCTCCCATCGTCCGCGCGCGCAAGGGCGAGTACCGCAAAGAGCTGGAGGATCTGAGGACCCAAGGGTTCGTCCGCGTTCGCGTCGACGGTGTCGTCCGCCGCTTGGACGAGGACATTCGCCTCGCTCGCTACGAGCGTCACACCATCGAGGTCGTCTACGACCGGATTCGTTGCACGGCCGACCGCCGCTCGCGCTTCAGCGAGTCCGTCGAGAAGGCGCTCGCACTTGGCGACGGCGTGGTCGACCTCGTGGTCGACGACAACGAGCACGTGATCTCCTCGCGGTTCGCTTGTGTGCACTGCGGAATCAGCGTGCCCGAGCTCGAACCGCGTCTGTTTTCGTTCAATTCCCCGCAAGGCTCGTGCCCCGGCTGCCTCGGTCTGGGCAAGGTCGAGTCGGTCGATCTGGCCGCGTTGGTTCCGAACGGTGGTTTGAGCCTGCGGCAGGGAGCGTTCGCGTCCACCAAACGGGGCAAGATCGAGCTGGCCAATCTGAAGCTGACGGAGCTCGCGCCCCTGTTGCGTCGGCACGAGGCCGACCTCGACACCCCGTGGGACGAGTTGCCGCTCGTTGCGCGGCGTGAACTGCTCCATGGAATCGAGGCCACCGACCAAGCCCGCGGGTTCGTCGGTATCGTGCCCCGGCTCGAAGCTGCGCATGGCGCTGCGCCGGATGGCCCCGTCGCACCGCTTTGGGGCACGGCGGAGTGCGCCCAGTGCGAGGGCACTCGGTTGCGGCCCGAGGCGCGCGCCGTTCGCTTCCGCGAGTGGACGTTGCCGAAGCTCGCGGCGTTGACGGTCGCCGAGGCCCTCCGTCAGTTGGAGGGCCTCGACCTTCGCGGCCGGGAGTCCGTGATCGGGCAGCCCATCATCCAAGAAGTACTGCATCGCCTGCGGTTCCTCGAGCGGGTCGGCCTTTCGTACCTCGATCTCGATCGTTCCGCGGACACGCTGAGTGGCGGCGAGGCGCAACGCATTCGGCTGGCGTCACAGCTTGGCTCGGGTCTGCGCGGAGTACTGTACGTTCTCGACGAGCCGTCGATCGGCTTGCATCCGCGTGACAACCAAGCCCTGCTCGGCACCTTGCGCTCGTTGCGCGATCTCGGCAACACCGTCCTGGTCGTCGAGCACGATCAAGAGACCATCGAGGCGGCGGATCACGTACTCGAGATCGGGCCGCGCGCTGGGAGCGAAGGGGGAGAGCTGGTGGCCGCCGGCACCGTGGCGAACTTGCGGAGCAACGCACTTTCGCTCACCGGGCGCTATCTGGCGGGGATCGAGCGCATCGAGATCCCCGCCGCTCGGCGCCCGGTGGGAAGTGCGCGCTTGGTCGTGCGCGGCGCACAGCATCACAATCTCAAGAACATCGATGTCGAGATCCCGCTCGGTCTGTTCGTTGCGGTGGCGGGGGTATCGGGCTCGGGGAAGTCGACGCTCATCGATGGGATCCTCCACCGCGGGGTCGCCCGCGCGCTCGGACTCGAGTCGCCACCACCGGGCCGTCACGATGGCATCGATGGCCTCGCCGCCGTCGACAAGGTGATCCGCATCGACCAGAAGCCCATCGGTCGCACTCCGCGGTCGAACCCTGGCACCTACACCAAGGTCTTCGACGAGATCCGGGACCTCTTCACCCGCACTGCGACCGCCCGCGTCCGCGGCTATCACAAGGGGAGATTCTCGTTCAACGTCAAGGGCGGCCGTTGCGAAGCGTGCGGCGGAGCCGGCGTCGACACGATCCACATGCAGTTCCTGTCGGACGTCGAGGTGGTCTGCGAAGAGTGCCATGGACAGCGCTACAATGCCGAGACGCTGGAGGTCACCTATCGCGGGAAGAGCATCTTCGAGGTGCTCGACCTGTCGATCGCCGACGCGACCGAGTTCTTCGTCGACGTGCCGAAGATCTACCACACTCTGCGCACGCTGGTCGACGTCGGCTTGGGATATGTGCGAGTCGGCCAGCCCAGCACGACGCTGTCGGGCGGCGAGGCGCAACGCGTAAAGCTCGCGTTCGAGCTCCGGAAGCAGGCCACCGGACGTACCCTGTACCTGCTCGACGAGCCCACGACGGGCTTGCACTTCGACGATGTTCGACGCTTGTTGGGATGCTTGAACGAGTTGGTGGAACGTGGGAACACGGTGGTCGTCATCGAGCACAACCTAGACGTGCTCAAGGTCGCTGACCACGTGATCGAACTCGGTCCCGACGGCGGCGAGGGCGGGGGGCATCTCATCGCCGCGGCGACCCCAGAGCGAGTGGCTGCACTGAAGACCCCGACCGGCGTTGCTCTGGCCGGGGTCCTGCGTCCGCGACGTAAGGCGGTGAAGCCTCGCGCAGCGACCCCGAGGGTGAGCCCACGCGAGCCCGATGATCGCTTCGTCATCACCGGGGCGCGGGAGCACAACCTGAAGAACCTGCGGGTCGAGATCCCGCGTAACAAACTGACGGTGATCACCGGCCCTTCCGGCTCGGGCAAGACGACGCTCGCCTTCGACATTCTGTTCGCCGAGGGCCAGCGGCGCTACGTGGAGAGTCTCTCGACCTATGCACGGCGCTTCCTCGGTCGGATGCAGCGCGCCGCCGTAGATCGCGTCGAGGGCATCGCACCGGCCGTTGCCATTGACCAGAAGACTGGCGTGGCCAGTCCGCGCTCGACCGTGGCGACCACGACGGAGATCTATGACTACCTGCGCTTGCTGTTCGCGCGGGTGGGCGAGGCCTCGTGCGCAACCTGTGGAGCGAAGTTGTCCTCGACCACGCCGTCGGCCGCGGCGCGCGCGCTCGAGAGCGACTTTGCCGGGCAGCGAGTGTATCTCCTCGCACCTCTCGCCGCACGTCACGCCGATGCCTATCCGAGCGCGAAGACCCTGGCGGACGTCGCGTCGAGCCTACTCGAGGAAGGCTACGCTCGCGTGCTCATCGCGAGCGACGAAGTGCGGCTCGAGGAGGTCCAGGGGGCGATGGTCGGCCGGTCTCCGCTTACGGAGGTCGACCTCGTGATCGATCGTCTGATCCCTGGCCAGGTGGCACGAGGTCGACTGGCCGAGAGTGTCGAAACGGCGTATGAGCGTGGGCACGGGCGCGCTGCGGTGTTCGTGCGTGAGACCGGAGAGCGTCGCAACTTCTACCGGCTACCGACGTGTCCGGCGGGCCACCGCGGACTCGAGGAGGAGTTGAGTCCGCGACTGTTCTCGTTCAATCACCACTCCGGCGCCTGCCCGACCTGTCATGGGATGGGGCATCATCGAGAACTCGACTTCGACTTGCTCGTCGTCGACCCCAGCCGACCGCTCTTCGAAGGGGCCATGGATCATCGGCTGGGAAACTGGATCGCGCGCGAGAAGGGGCGTCCGCGCAAGGTGCTCGACGCGCTCTGCGCCGAAGACGGAATCGACCTGTCGCAACCGGTGGCCAAGCTCGGGAAGAAGGCCATCGCCAAGATCCTGGAGGGGACCGGAGACCGCGCATACGCGGTGCGGTTCCGGCGCTTTCTCGGGGGGCGCAAAGCAGGATGGAGCCGCGAGAGCACCTGGGAAGGGCTGCGCGCCCTGGTAGGGCGCTGGTACCAGAAGGCCGACTCGCCCCGTTGGCGGCAGATCCTGGAGCAATTCATGTCGATGCCCGCGTGCTCGGAGTGCGGAGGCGGGCGACTACGGCGCGAACTGCTCGCGGTGCGCGTCGGCGGCAAGGCCATCCACGAAGTCTGCCGGCTGTCGATCGAGGCGGCCGCGGCGTACTTCCAGCGCCTTCAGTTGCCGGCGCGAGACCAGCAAATCGCCAAAGAGACTCTCGACGAGATCGGCAATCGACTGCAGTTCCTGCTGGAAGTCGGGCTCGATTACCTGCACCTCGACCGAACCACCGAGTCGCTCTCCGGGGGCGAGGCCCAGCGGATCCGGCTGGCAACTCAGATCGGCAACCGCTTGGTCGGGATGCTGTACGTCTTGGACGAACCGACGATCGGCTTGCACCAGCGCGACAACGAGCGCTTGTTGCAGTCCTTGTTGCGCCTGCGAGATCATGGCAACTCTGTGGTCATCGTCGAACACGATCCACAGACTATCGATTGTGCTGACCACGTCATCGATCTCGGGCCGGGCGCCGGAATCGGCGGGGGCGAGATCCTCGCCCAAGGGACCCCGGCGGTGATTCGCGAGCATCCCCGGTCGATCACGGGCCCTTACCTCACCGGGGCGCGAGGGCTGGCGGTGCCGGCTTCGCGTCGCTCCGGCGATGGCGGGGCGATCTCGATTCTGGGCGCTCGCCAGAACAACCTGAAGGACATCGACGTACGTTTGCCGACCGGGACGTTCATCGCCGTCACCGGTGTCTCCGGATCCGGCAAATCGTCGTTGATCATGGATACCCTGGGGGCAGAGATCGCCCGACGTTTCCTCGGCAAACGGGTCGTGCCAGGAACTTGTCGGCGATTCGTCGGACTCGATCGGATCGACGGCGCCGCGCTGATCGACCAAGCCCCGATCGGCCGCAATCCGGCGTCGAATGCTGCCACCTACACCGGCCTGTTCGGCCATCTCCGTTCGCTGTTCGCAGGGATGCCGCAGGCGAAGGCGCGGGGGTACGACAAGGGGCGTTTCTCGTTCAACACTCCGGGCGGGCGCTGTGAGGCGTGCGAGGGCAAGGGAGCGACCCTGGTCGAGATGCACTTCCTCTCCGACGTGTGGGTGCAGTGCGAGGTTTGCGCGGGACGTCGCTACGACCGCGAAACGCTGGCCATCCGCTTCAAAGGTCACACCATCGCCGACATTCTCGACCTCGAAGTGAAAGCCGCTCTCGAGCTACTAAACAACCACCCGCGGATGTCGCGAATCCTCGGCGTGCTCGACGACGTCGGCCTCGGCTACTTGCCCTTGGGCCAATCGGCCACGACGCTTTCGGGCGGCGAGGCGCAGCGCATCAAGTTGGCCACCGAACTCGCCCGGGAAGGACATGGGCGCACGCTGTACGTGCTCGACGAACCCACGACCGGACTGCATTTCTCGGATGTCGAGAAACTGGTGCAGGTCCTGCACCGCTTCGTGGATCGAGGCGACACCGTAGTCGTCATCGAGCACAATCTCGACGTCGTCAAGTGCGCGGACTTCGTCGTGGACCTCGGCCCGGAGGGGGGAGCACGGGGCGGTGAAGTCGTGGCTTACGGAACGCCCGAGGAGATCGCGCTGCATCCAACCAGCCACACCGGCAGGTTCTTGAGTCCGCTGTTGTCCAGCAAGCCACGGAGCCAGCGCAAGCGAGCCCAACCGATCGAAGGAAGGTCCCCATGAGCCGTCAATCCAGAGCTGCGTCCGGTGGTGTGTTGTTGATCGTGCTCGCCCTGAGTTGGACCCGCTCCGGTCACCTCGACGGTCAGGATCCCCCTGTGCCCCCGATCTTGCTCTTCGCGCAGGGCGTAGCCGCCTTCAATGATGCGCAGTTCGAAAAGGCGCGATCGCTCTTCGCGAGCGTCGTCGCGAACGACGCCCGACATGCCGAGGGACGCTACTATCTGGGTGTGTGTGAAGCGAAGCTACGCAACTACGCGGCGGCGCTCCTGCAATTCGAGGAGGCCGTCGCCTGTGACGCCACACTTGCACCGCGATTGGGCGCTGATGAGTCCTTGGTAGGAGCGGAGGCGGACCGGCTGCTCGCGCAGGGAGTTCGTGGAATCCTCGAACGACTCGAACGACGGGAGCAGGGTGACGTCACGGGCTCGGTGTTCGAGTTCGTCCTGCAGGATGCTGCCGGCAAGGAGCACGTCTCGGCGGATTTCGTAGGTGCCCCGCTGGTCGTGTTGTTCCTCGACGACTCCTCGGGCAACAGCCTGGATGCCGCGCTCTTGCTCGATCGGCTCCGCGGCCAAGACCAGGGGTTCCAGGCCGTGGGGATCGTGCAGGTCCGCGGCAAGACCGTGGAGAACCAGGTGAACGCCCTCGAGCGCTACGTATCGACGAGCCGACTGACCTTCCCGCTCCTGCTCTCCAACCGAAAAGTCGAGCAGCAGCTGCGGCCATTTCGGCGCCATCCAACGGCCCTGTTCCTGGACGCGCTTGGGCGCCCCCGGCGTATCGTCGAGGGGCATGGTGCCGACTTGGAGACTCGCTACCAGAGCGCGCTCCGGGCGCTCACGACGGACGCGACCCCGCGCGATGCGGTACCGAAGCCCGATCGGCCGACCTCTGCACCGTCGCCCGGCGCCGGGACTCGGCCCAAGGGCTGATGCGGGTGGTCACCGCCCCCAGCGAAGCATACGTTGCCAGAGTGCCTCTTCGAAGGCTCCCTGGCGCGACAGGCGCGTGTCGAACGAGTCGAGCAGTTCAGTGAGCGCCGGTCCCTCCGTACCGCCGGCGCCGTTTTGATCGAGCAGCAGAGCGAGTCGATCCACCGCACGTCGCAGCTCGCTGGCGCCGCGTCCGTACTCGGCGGCCGTTTGGAACAGCTCGAGTTGCTTGACCTCTTCCTCATCCGGCGCGTGCAGCAGCCGCCAAGGACGGTGCCGAAGGTCGGTGGAGAGCCATGCCACGTTGTCTGCGGCACGAGCGAGGTCTTCACCGGTTGCGTCGACGTGCGGTCTGAGGTCCCGCAGCCAGGAGCGAGCGTCGTACGCTACTCGTTGATACTCCCGGACTGCGAGTTCCAGATCGGCTACGACATCCGGTCCGGCTTCGAGCAGCGCATTGACGCGATCGAGCGCGCCACTGGCCCGCTCCGTGAGCTGCGGAATGACGTCGCGCTGGTCGAGCACGATCTCGTGCAAGGTCTCGAGTAGGGCTTCGCTGCGCGAAGAAACTTCCTCAACGGCCGCGAACGCCCCAGGAATGAGACCGCGAGCGCGACAATCGCCGACCACGGCCTGCACGTCCTCGAGTGTGCGAGCCATGAGTTCGGCAGACAAACTGAGCTTCTCCGTAACGGCGGAAAGGGCCACGGACTCTCGCCCCGTGAGCATGCTACCCAACGGCAACGGTGCGCCGTCACCTTGGTGGACGCTCACCACGGTGATTCCAGTCAGGGTCTTGTCGATCTTCGCCACGGAGCCCACGCGCACTGCGTCGCGGACTTGCTGAGGGAGGCTCAGAGTGAGTCTGACCGCCATTGACGACTGCGCGGCGCTTGCTGTGTGTTCGTTGTCGCTCGCCGCACGCGGTGCCGCGGCGACCGCTACCCGCGGGGGATCCGGGTTGGGCCAGAACTCGACTCGGGAGACGCGCCCGCACGGAACGCCGTGAAAGTAGACCGGGTCTGCAACGCGCGCGCCTTGCACGTCCTCGAAGATCACGTGGAGTTCGGCCGCGCCACGGAACCAAGACACCGTGGCATCGAGCGAGAAGACCATCGCGAACAACAGGCCGGTGAATAGGCACAGTGCCATCCCAATGAGTATGCGTCGATCGCCTTTCAACGGCGAGCCTCACTTCCCAGCAGCGCTTCGGCGTAGTCCTGATCGACACCCTCCGGCTGATACGGGCCGGTGACGCTTCCGTCCAAGAACTGGCGCAGGTAAGGGTCGCCGCTGGCGCGCATCTCCGCAGGCCCCCCTTTCGCGCGGACGGATCCTTCGTGGAGAAAGATCATTTGATGGGCAATGCGCATGGCGCTCGCAATCTCGTGCGTGACCACGACCGAAGCCATCTGGAGCGCACGGCCCAGTCCGTCGATCAGGCGATCGACTCCGGCAAGGGTTATGGGATCCAAGCCAGCGCCGGGCTCGTCGTACATCATGATCTTCGGATTGAGCGCCAGCGCCCGAGCCATCGCGACTCGCTTGCGCATGCCGCCGCTGATCTGGGACGGGAAGAGGTGCTCGGCGTGACGCAGACCGACCATCTCGAGTTTCATGGTGACGAGGATCTGGACTTCCTCCTCGGTGAGAGGGAAGTGCTCGCGCAGGACACATGCGATGTTCTCGCCAACCGTCATGGACTCGAATAGCGCTCCCGACTGGAACATGATGCCGACCTTGAGCCGTTGCTGGTCGAGTTCTCCGGCCGACAGTGACGCGAAGGTCCGTCCCTGGATCCTCACGCAACCACGATCGGGCTCGACTGCGCCGACGATCACCTTGAGTAGGGTCGACTTGCCGCAGCCGGAGCCCCCGAGGACGACCAGAGTCTGCCCGCGATCGAGAGTGAAGTTCACGCCGCGGAGGATGTGCCGCCCCTGGAAGGAGACGTGGACGTCGTCGACCTCGAGCAGCGGCGGTTCACGGAGTGGCGCATCGGACATGAAGGACCTTCACTCCAGGTGGAAGAACAGTACGGTGAGGAACAGGTCGCAGGCGATGATGCCGACGATCGACTTCACGACCGCGGCGGTGGTCGCCCGGCCCACGCCGAGCGCTCCGCCCTCGGTGCGGGCCCCAGAGAAGCAAGCGATCGAAGCCACGACGCACGCGAAGACCCCTCCTTTGAGCAGTCCCAGGGCCACATCGCTCATGGAGACGGCGGAGAAGGTGCGGGCGAGGTATTGCCCCGGAGACATTCCGAGGAGCGCCACCGCTACGAGCAGACCGCCGGCGATGCCGACGAACATCGCGATTGTCGTGATGAGCGGACCGCTGACGGCAGCGGCGAGAATCCTCGGGGCCACGAGGTAGCGCGTGGGGTGGAGCGCGAGCGCGTCCATCGCCGCAAACTCCTCGGAGACACGCATGCTCCCGAGTTCGGCGGCAATGGCCGCGCCGGCATAGCCCGACAGGACGATTCCCGTCAACAGCGGCGCCATTTCGCGCACCATCGAGATGCCCACGATGTCGGCGACGTACTCCACCACCCCGAGCAAGCCAAGGATCGTAGCGAGCTGCAGAGCGAGGATCATGCCGACGAAGAACAAGACGATCGCAAGCAGCGGCAGGATGCCGAGCAGGAGGCGATCCATCTGCCGGATCGTCTCCCGTGAAGGAACCCGGAGCCGACGCCGGCGAAGGGCGCGAGGGCACAGCCAGTAGACCGATCGTGCCACGAAACTCGCCCAGTCACCCACGGCGTAGAAGGTATTGCGCAACACTCGTCGACCAAGTCCCTTCCGAGGAGAGTCCAAGCCTTCCCAGGGATCGGTTCCGGCGGTTGCTTTTCTTCAGGGTTTCGCTCGGACGAGGCGGTCGTCGAAGCTGGTTCCGCGCACTCGAGCCCGGCGCGAAGGAGTCGCCCAAGAATGACAAAAGATGGCCCGAAGCGACGAGCAAGAGGGTGAAGTTATTCTTGGGCGGCTCCAAAGGGGAAGAAGCGGGCCGTGAGACGGGCACCCAAGTTCCGGGAAGGACTAAGGCACGCCAGGCAGGGCCCGCAGCCACGAGCGGGCTTTGCGGAAGCCCCTCGCAGGAGTCGGGTTCCCCATCGAGGCCGGCACGCGCCGAGCCTGGGTCTAGGGTGCCGCCTCGGCCGAGCGGCGGGCCTGTTCGTCGCGATACCACTCCTCCCAGCGCGCGATGGCAGCTTCGCGACTGAGTTCGGAACCGGTGAATTCGTAGCCGAGCTTTTCGCTGGGTACACCGCGGATCTCCATGAGGGCCTGAAGCGTGAACCCCCGGACCCAAGTATCCTCGTGGCGAAGGTTGGTGATGAGGTAGGGAATCGCTCCGAAGTTGCGGTCGCGCGCTACTGCGGCGGTGGCGTTCATCACGGTGATCACGTCTTCGGAGCGAAGATCGTAGTAAGGATCTCCGGTTTTGGCGCTGCCTGTGCTGAAGCATGAAACGAGCAGCAACAGAATGGGCAAGGTGCGAAGCGTCGCGGTTCCCATGGTTCTCCCATCTCCCTTCAGACTCGCAGGCCTCGCGGGTCCCGCACTCGCCACCTTGCCTTCCGGCTTTGCTTGCCAGCGCAGGGTGAGACCCGGGCCGACGAGACCCGGCTCGCGAGGCGGTCTCGGCTCATCTCGAGTTCGAGCCCGGGCGCCGATTCTGGCGAGCGGTGGGTCGACCGGCCAGAGAAAAAAGAAGAAGGGCAGGTGCGACGGATCACGGTGGGTTCGATCCGTTGCCTCGGACTCCCGATTCTGCTGCCGGCCTTCTCAGTGAGAGCGACCGCTTCGATGTACGGCCCGCTCGACTGGGTTGGGGGCATCAGCCCTTGCACCCTCACTTCGAGTGCACTCGTCGCCGCACCCCGCCCAGCTACCTCGAGAACGAAACCGTGGCCCCCGCGGGTCAGTTGACGCCGCTCCGTCGGTACCGGATGCTGCCACTCCGTATTGGCGGCGGAGGTCCGGCGCACTTCATCCATTGCACGGACGACAGGGCAGGGTCTTCGGAGTCGGGGACCGCCTGCGGCGGGCACGCTCGGGCAGACTGCGGCCACGATCAAGCAAGTAGGTGAACGAGTGACCGTGACCCACGCGCGACATCTCATACTCGGGGGAGGACTGTTTGGCCTGGCCCTGGCCGATCACCTCGTGCGGCGGGGGGCGGAACAAGTCGTGGTCTTGGAGTCGGGGAGCTCGCCCAGTCGCCGCGGACTCGACGAAACGGCACTGGTACTGCGTACAGGAATGGCTTCCTACCGGGCGCTCGAAGATCGTGCGTTACTCTTGCTGGAGGAGTGGCCCAGCTATCTCGAGGTCGACCCGGACTACCGGCGGGGCGGATCGCTCATGGGGCCGGTCGACGCCCAGGAGGATTCGTTCGGGGAACGCTTGACCGCTCGAGAAGCTGCGGCAAGGCAGCCACTACTCCAACTGGAGCCGGGAGAAGCTGCCCGGTTCTTTCCGGACGATGGTTACCTCGATACGACGCAGTTGCTTTCCGCGTTGCACTGGCAAGTCCGGCGCCGGGGAGTTCGGATCGTGTTCGACTGTGAGGTTGACGCTATCCAGGATCGAGGCAGTCATTACGAGTTTCGGGCCGGTCACCGTCGAGGGCAGGCCTCGTTCGTGTACTTCACCGGGGATCCGCAACACGCGCCCTTGTTGCCGTCCTGCGGGATCGGGCCGCACACCGCGTTGGTGGACTGGCATCGATTTCTGATCGAGACCCAATCCACCGGGGGGTGCTTGATCCGGTTGTCCCTGCCGCCGTTTCCTCCGCTGGAGACGGCGAGTTCGACTTACGACGGGGGAATCCTCGAACTCGAGTACCCTGAGGACGAGATCCCGGCCGAAGAACGACAGGTCCTGCTCGTCGACACCCACCGTCGTGAACGCTTCCTCTACATGGAAAGTGGAAGTACGTCCCGGGTCGATACCGACTCGACGACGGTCGACTGGGCGGTGCTCGAGGCCTTTCGGCGCTCTCCCCGGCAGCCCATTCGCGGCCTTCGCGAGTTCGTCGTGCGACGAGGGAGTGCGGAACTGTTGCCAGCGCTGGATCCGGTAGCGCCCGGCATCTTGTCCAACGCCGATCGCCGAGCCTTCGCGGCTGGGGCTTTCGGACGGTCGATCGTCCTGCTCGCGTTGGCGGTTGCCGAGCGCATCGCCGAGGAAACGGCGGCCGCGCTACCTCCGACATGACTCCGAACGCGTGCTCGCGAGCGCCGACCGCCGAGTCGCGGCTCGGGTGCCCACCGTCAGCCCAAGGTATTTCGCGACGTGAACTTACGGAGCGCGCACGAGGTGCTCGAACGGAATCCGATTCGCGGGCAAGGCGTGTGCGTTGTATCTTCCTCCGGGAGCTACGGGAGAAGGCTTGCCGTTCGACCCGGAAGGCAATCCCCGTTCCGAAGTGGTGAGGCCCGGAAGGGACTTCGATCTCGCCCGGGCACGAAGGGGAGCATCGGACTTCGGATCTGCTCGTGGCGGGCGTCGTTCGAGCGCAACCCCTCGCGGGAGGGTCAAAGCCTCTGAGACGCAGTCACCCGCTCCTTGACGACCCGGGAGGAACCTTGAGTTCGGCTTCCACGCGATCCAGTACCAGCGAGAGCGTCGCCCAAGAGCGACTCAAGCGTGTCGTGTCGCGCATCTACGACTTGCCGAGCTTCCCCGCGGTCATCGCCAAGCTGACCGAGGTCGCAGAGAATCCGGACTCTTCCTGCAAGGACATCGCCAAGGTACTCAGCAGTGACCAAGGCTTGTCAGCGAAGATCCTGAAACTCGTAAACTCTGCGTTCTACTCCTTCTCCACGCCGGTTTCGTCGCTCCAACATGCCATCACGCTCCTCGGTTTCAACACGGTTCGCAGTCTCGCGCTTTCGGTATCCGTGAAGAACATGTTCCGCGCTGGCAGTGTGTTCCCGTCGGAGCGCTTCTGGCAGCACTCGCTCATCGTCGCGATCGGCGCGAAGCTCTTCGCGGAGCGGAATCACTTTCCGCTGAAGGACGACGTTTTCACCGCAGGACTCCTGCACGACCTCGGAATCTTGCTCGAGGCGCGCTACTTCCCCGACGAGATGGAACAGATCCTCGAGGCCGTTCGCGAAGGCACGCTCATCGAGGAAGCGGAAGAGAAGCACCTTGGGGTTCACCACGGCGTCCTCGGTGCGTGGCTCGCAGAGAAGTGGCGGCTGCCGCCGGGGCTGCGCGAGCCGATCCTCCGCCACCGCGAGATGGAAAGCGCCAATCCGGACCCGAATGCCATGGCGCCCGAAGCGATCCAGGCGCTTGCCTTCGTCACTCTCGCCAACATGATTGCCCGCGGTATGGGATACTCCCTGCTCGAAACCAGTGACGCCCCCCAAATCACGATACCGGTACACCTCCAGGCGTACTTGGGGCAGGGACCGATGAGCGACGTGATTCCCCAGATCCGGGATCGCTTCGCCGAATCGCAGGAGTTCCTAGCCCTCTAGCCCCAAGGCAAGCGCGTCCGCGGCGAAGCCGCGGCCGCTTCACCCGAAAGCGCTCGCCTTCGGCTCGTCCCGCGAGGCGCAGACCGAGGTTGTGGAACGACGCGCTGGATTTCGGTCTTTTAGCCCCGAGTCAGCCGCACGCCGCGTAGGCTTCGGGCCCAGACTCTCCTCCAAGGGCTCTCGGAACACGCCGGAGGTTCTCCGGCTCGACACCTCACTCGTCCTCTATCCCCCCGTGGCTCTATCCCCCCGCGAGTGGCAGTCTCCACACGGACCCCCGAGGCGTTTCGCGCGACTCGGTTCCATCCTCGCCAAGTCGCTTGTCGATGGCGGGTGTTTGGTGTGCTACTCGCCATCGAGCTTCCCCGTTATCCTGCTCGGGCGATGCGGGGTAGGCGACAGTGAGGAGGGTGAGGGTGGCTGGGGTCGCGGATTACTGGGTTTGGCTCGATGGAGCCGTCGGCTCCGCCGATTCGGCTCGGGTGTCGGTCATGGATCACGGATTCCTGTACGGAGACACGGTGTACGAGTCGCTTCGGACCTATGGGGGGCGGTTCTTGGCTCTGCCCGAGCACCTCTCTCGGCTGGAGAACTCGGCGGCAGCGCTCGACTTGGAGATCCCCGGTGGCCGCGGCGCGGTGGTCGAAGCGCTCACGGCCTGCGCGGCCTATGCTCCGCCGGGTGTCGAAGTGGGGGTGCGCGTGACCGTGTCCCGGGGGGTCGGGCCGTTGGGGTTGGACACGGCACTGTGTACGCAACCTCGACTCGTCGTCGTGGCTTGGTCGATCGCACCGGGACCGCATCCGCTCGCGGCAACGGGTGTGCGGCTGATCGTGACACGGACGCGCCGCAACGCGCCGGATAGCCTGGACCCCCACATCAAGAGTGGAAACTTGCTGAACAACCTGGTCGCGTACCGCGAGGTCAAGCGAGCAGGAGCCTTCGAAGGTGTGTTGCTGACCCACCATGGCCATGTCGCGGAATGCACCACCTCGAACGTGTTCTGGGTCAACGATGGAGCGGTCAAGACGCCGGTCGACGAAGGCATCCTCCTCGGCGTCACACGGGCGACCGTGATCGAGCTCTTGACCCAACACGACGTGCCCTTGCGCCGCGTCGCAGCTTGGCCCGACGAACTGATCGCCGCCGACGAGGTGTTCATCACATCGAGTCTGAAAGGCGTGCTCCCCGTCGTTCAAGTCGGTTCTTCGGTGGTGGGCGACGGTGCGCCCGGACCCATGACCCGACAGATCTTGGAGTGGTTCACAGACCGCACGCAGTCCCCGAGTCCTTGACTTTCGCGCGGCGGCGAGTGGATTCCTCGCGCTTCGAACAGAACCAAACGGAGCCCGGCTGCGGCTGGCCGCGTCCCATGCCGTCGCCACGTGGCCAAGGCTGGTTCCAGTCTGGTTCAACTCTCATGACCTGGAACCCGACCGTCGTAGACGATCTTGGCCCCGATCACGGTCATCAGGCATCGGCTCCCGAGCCACTCGCGCTCGCCGGTCGTCAGCGGGTCGCGGCTGAACACCGTGAGATCGCAGACCTTTCCCTCCGAAATCGTCCCGCGCCAATCCTCTTCGAACGCAGCAAAAGCCGAGGCACTCGTGAACATCCGCAGCGCGTCCTCGGGTGCGACTCGGTGCTCTGGGTGCCAGCCGGGACCGCTCGATGAGTGGCGAGGATCCTGGCGCACCATCGCCGCATAGAGCTCGAATACCGGGTCTCCCTCCTCTACCGGGGCGTCGCTCCCGCCAGCGATCGTGGCTCCGGACGCGAGCAGTGGGCGCCACGCATACGCTCCTGACAGGCGCTCGACACCGAGCCGGCTTGGCGCGAAGTGAAGATCGGTGATGGCGTGGGAGGGTTGCATCGAAGCGATCACGCCGAGCCGCGCGAAGCGTGGCAGGTCATTGGGGTGTAGGATCTGCGCGTGCTCGATGCGCCAGCGTGGATCCGCGACTCCTCGTTCCAACTGAGGCACTGTGGAGAACGCTTCTTGATAGAGGTCCAGGATGTTACGGTTCGCGCGGTCGCCAATGCAGTGGGTCTGGAGCTGCAGCCCTGCCCGAAGCGCTCGCTGAAACAGATCCCTAAGCGCCGCATCCTCATACTTCACGAAGCCTGAGCCCGGGCGATCGGCGTACGGCTCGAACAGCGCAGCGCCACCAGAACCCAGGGCGCCGTCATAGTGGACCTTGATGGCGCGGCACGTGAATCGCGCGCCGACCCCGCCACCACGGGCTCCGCCGCTGAGGAGCTGGTCGGCGGCCTCGCCCGGCCCGTCTACGGCGAGGTAGATACGCAGCGGGATTCGACCTTCTTCGACGAGTCTCTCGACGAGCTGCATCTCACGCCACGAAGCCCCGGGGATCTGCACCGCAGTCCAACCGCGGGCCGCGTACGCAGCAGCCCCTGCAATCCATTGCTCGCAGAGTTCGTCGTCGGAAGTCGGCGCGACTTGCGTCCACACGAGGTCCATGGCGTGGTCCAAGAGCATGCCGCTCGGGGTGCCGTCCGCGTCTCGCAGGATCTCGCCGCCGAAGGGATCCTCGGTCGTAGGGGTAATGCCAGCGAGTGCCAGCGCGCGCGAGTTGGCAACGGCTCCGTGACCGTCGACTCGCACCAAGAACACCGGGTTGTTGGGAGATACCGCGTCCAAGTCGACTCGTGTCGGAAATCGCGCCGGTTGCCAGAAGGTCTCGATCCAGCCGCGACCGATGATCCACTCTCCCGCGCGAGCTTCGGCGACCCTTGGCTGCAGGCGGGCCACCAGCCCGGCAATGCCGTCGACGCCACGAAGGTCGAGCATGCGGGCTTGTGCCCCAACTCCCGCGAGGTGAACGTGGGAGTCGCTGAGACCGGGAACTACCGTAGCCCCCTGCAGGTCGACCACCTGGGTTGCCGGACCGCGATACCGTTCGACGTGGGTCGCCGAACCGACGTAGACCAGGACGCCCCCGCGTGCGGCAACCGCCTGTGCAGTGGGGGAGGCGGGGTCCAAGGTATGGAAGTGTCCACCCGTGAAGATCACGTCGGCTGGAGGGGGAAGCGAGCACGCGCTCGGCAGCACGAGCGCGAGCACGCCAAGAAGTATCCAGACCGTGGCCCGAACCAAACGCATGTAAGTTCCTCTCCAGGAGAAGTACCCGGTCAACCCCAGAGCACACGCTGCACGCGCATGCCTCGGGGCAGTACGGTAGACAAGGGCGAGACTCGTCGGTCGTGAGCCCAGCAGCAACGTCGCTCCTCGGGCTCCCGCGTCATCATCGGATCGCGATCCGGCAGCGAGATCGTGAGTCCGTCTGCGAGAACTTAGGAGTCGCCCAAGAATAACTTCACCCTCTTGCTCGTCGCTTCGGACCATCTTCGAGCGATCCGAAAACCTCGAAATCCTCACCCTGCTGAGGACCGAAGTGTCGCTCTGGCTTCGTCATTGCAGCGAATTCGGTCCTCAATGACCAAACACAGGTCACCTCCGGTCGACTTCGCTGCTCTTCCTTGCCAGAACAAGACTCAGGCCTCCTCGCATCAAGCTTCATGAAGCATGCGGGTTTAACGGCGCTGCTGCCCCGTTTCCCGCTGGATCCCGACGACACTCGGCAGGGTGTCACCGAGGACCCCGAGACAAAAGAGTGTAGTGCCCAACGCAAGCGCGGGCCAGACGACGAGCCACCACGGCGTGTCCAAGGGGTTCATCACTTCGAACGCGTCCCGTGCGAGCAGGCCCCAGGAGACCGCCGGTGCCTGAACGCCCAAGCCAAGAAAAGACACGAAGGACTCGAGCAGCATGATGCGCGGGATCGTCAGCGTCAGGTAGACCACGACGACTGGCGCCAGGTTCGGCAGGAGGTGACGGATCATCACTTCGCTCGGACGAGCCCCGAGCGACCGGGCTGCCGTCACATACTCGCGCTCACGCAACGACAAGACCTGACCGCGAACCACGCGCGCCATGGTCAACCAAGACACGAGCCCCATGACCCCAAAGAAGATCGGGAGATTGCTGCCGTGTGCAGCGTCCCCGTGGCGATCGGGGTCACGGAAGACGGTGATCAGGAAGATCACTACGAAGATGAAGGGTACGCCGTACAACACGTCTACAGCCCGCATCAAGAACTGATCCACCCAGCCGCCGAAGTATCCGGCAACGGCTCCGTACGTGACGCCACAGACGAGCGCGATCAACCCCGCACAAAGACCGACGGCAATCGACAGGCGCGCGCCCCAACCGATGCGCGACAGAAGGCATCGCCCGAGCCCGTCGCGGCCACAGAGGGGCGGTAGGCAACGGCGGCCGAACAGCGACTGTCGCAGGCGCACCAGCTGCCGATCCCAAGCCGTGAGTTCCGCCAGACGCGCAGCCGGTTCCGCGTCGTGCAGCCAAAACCCATCGTCACCGTGCCACGTCGGCGGCTGCAGCGCGCGATCGGTACGAGTGCGGTCGGGTAGCTCCAGCGGGAGCGCGGGCGTGAGCAACGCCAGGCCGACGATTGCCCCCAGAATGCAGGCGCTGGCGCGAAAGGCCCTCCGGTGAGGTCGTCGCGGATGCGGAGAGCGCGTGGCACCGGCGGGGCCGGGTGCGTGCATCACCATGTCGTCACCCGGGGGTCCAACGTGCGATACGCGACATCCACGACGAGATGGATCACCGAGATGAGGAGCGTATAGGTCAGCACGACGCCGAGCGCGAGAGTGTAGTCGCGGCTCAGTGCGGCCTGGACGAAGTGACTTCCCAGCCCTGGGATGGCGAAGATCTTCTCGATCACGAGCGAACCGGTCAGCACCCCGGCGGTGGCGGGTCCGAGGAACGAAACGACCGGCATGAGCGCCAGCGGGAGCGCGTGCACCACCACGACACGCAGCGGAGAAAGACCCTTTGCGTGAGCGGTGCGCACGTACTCTCGCGACAGCTCCTCTCGCAATCCGGTCCGCGTGAGTCGCGCGATCGCGGCTGCGAAGGGTGCGCCAAGACAGAACCCCGGCAGCAGCAGCTCGCGCACGCTTCCCCAACCCGCGGGGGGCAGCAGGCGCCACCCGAAGGAGAGCAGCAGGATCGTTCCGCCCGCGATCACGAAGTTGGGAAGAGCGATCGCGAAGTTCGAGCCGGCGATGATCGCACCTTCGAGGTAGGACCCTGGTCGCGACGCGGCCAGGGCGCCAGCTCCCAGTCCGAGGACGAGCGCGAACCATAGCGCGAACCCTCCCAGCGTCGCCGAGACCGGGAAGCCCTCCGCGATCACCTCGGAAACGCTGTAGTCCCGCAAACGGTAGGACCGCCCCGCGTCCCCTTGCAGGTATGCGGCGAGAGTCGTCCAGTACTGCTCCCACAGCGGACGGTGGAATCCGAACTGCTGCTCCAGGCGCGCGCGCACTTCTTGCGGCAGACCCTTCTCGTCGTCGAACGGACTTCCTGGGACGACGCGCATCAAGATGAAGGAGATCGTGAACACGCACCAGAGCGTGAGGACTACCCAGAGACTGCGGACGAGCAGAAAACGGATCACCGTGGCGACTCCTGCTTCACGGGCCGAAACCAACGGGGGGAGTGCAGATCGAGCAGGTTTGGCGTGAGGCCGTCGAAGCGATCGGAGAACAGGCTGCCCGTGACGTAGTAGTACAGCGGGATGACCGGAAGCTCGTCGAGGAGCAGGGCTTCGGCTTCTTGGAGCAACTTGGCTCTTTGAGAAGCGTCGACGAGGCCCGCTGCACGTCGCAAGCGCTCGTCGTACTCGAGTCGACTCCAACCGGTGCGGTTGTTGGGCCCATCGGTCGCCAGTACTTCGAGAAAGGAGGCGGGATCGAGATAATCGCCAATCCACGAGGAACGAGCCACGGAGTACGCGAGCGACCGCGTGCGCTCCAGGTAGCTGCCCCACTCCTGGTGGGTGAGGCGTACGTCGATCCCGAGCTCGCGGTGCCACTGGTCCTGGATCACCTCTGCCATGCGTTCGTTGAGCGACCCGGAGTTGTAGAGCAGCTCGAACGCGGGAAACGCGCGTCCGTCGGTGAAGCCCGGGTCGGCACCGACCGGGTCGGTGTCGCTGGCCATACGAGCTGGCGTCGCTCGCGGAACGCGATACCCGAGAGCGCGCAGTCGGCTGCGCGCCGCCGATGGGTCATATCCAAGAGTCGGCCAATCCCTTGACGACACCTCGCGACGGGCCGTCGGGGTCGCAGCGCCGATGTAGGAGCGCGGGTACCAGGGAGCGGGAGGCGACGCTGCCGGCTGTGCTGCCCGGCCCGCAGCCGCGTGTTGCGACGCGAGGCGATCGAGGGCAGGCTGCGGCCACGGCACGAAGCTCCAAGCCGGTTGCTCGCCCGCGCGCGTGACGCGCTCGACGATCTCCTCGCGATTCACCGCTAGGGACAGCGCTCGCCGGACTTCGGGATCGTCGAACGGCGGCCGCGTGACGTTCACGCGCAAGAACTCGAGGCCGAAGTAAGGCGTCGGGCGGTAGCGGGCAGCAAACTCCGGGGACGCCGCCAGGGTGCCCACGACGGAACGCGGAACGCCAACGGCCCAGTCGACCGAGCCCGCGAGGAAGAGATTGAGGGCCGTGTTGTCGGACTCCACCGACAGGGCTTCGAGACTCTGCAGCGCGACCGACGCTTGATCCCAATAGTAGGGGTTGCGGTCCATCCGAATCGAGTGACGAAGTCGGCGCTCCGACAATCGGAAGGCACCATTCGAGATCAACGGACTCGTGGACCCGGACGGAGCAGCCTCGGGATGCGCGCCCTCGCGGGTCGTGCGGTGGACGGGAAACAACGGATGCAGTCCCGTCAGAAACAGGAAATGGGCCACGGGATGCTCGAGGCGTACCTCGAGTACGTCAGGCTTCGGGGCGAGAAGTCCGACGCGGTCCCAGTCACCGCCCGTGCGGCTGAACGTACGCGCGCCGGCGACACACCACAGCAGATCTCCGTTGCGCGCTCGGGTGTCGGGCGAGAGCAGGCGCTGCCACGACCGAACGAAGTCCTCAGCGGTCACCGATTCGCCGTTCGACCAGCGCGCGTCGGATCGCAGGAAGAAGCGGATCTCGGTCCCCTGAGGCGACACTTCCCAGCGCTCGGCGACTCCGGGCACGACCTCCAGAGTGCGCGGGTCGAGCTGAGTCAGTCCTTCGTAGAGGGTGCGCAGCAGGCGACCCTCGGGGGCACCGGTGGCGAGCGCAGGATCCAGGCTGGCAGGGTCCGTGCCGTTCACCCACACGAAGTCCGCGCGGGACCGAGGCCCTTCGTTGAGAGAGAGCAACAACGTCCAAGGAAAGGCGAGCGGCAGGAACCACCAGGCACGCCATCCATTTCGCGACATCCAGCGTGGCCTTTCCGACGTGGCCTTTCCGGCTGACGGGGGTCGAGTTATAAGGCAGCCGCAGGATCGATGCACACTCATCCGCGGGTTCGCCGGGCGATCCGGGTTCGGGTTCGTTGGTCACGGGTCGTCGAAGGTCCCGCGATTGCCGTGGTCCCAAATTGGGCTTGTCTTGGGCGCTGGTGCTCGGCCCACAAGGTTCGTTCGAGGTTCGCACAGGGATTGGCGATCGGCGATTGGCGATCGGCGCGTTCGTGACGGCGAATCGGTGATTTCGGTTGAGCGGCCCCTTGGGGCAAAGGAGTCGACCCGGCCAATGTTGCGCACGCCCTACCCAGCACCGAAGACCGCGGATCCGTCAGGAACCCCGACGTCGGCCCGTTCGCGCCAGCGTGTGTTTGCGGGCCGCTCACGCCGCCTCAGCTGGGTGGTGCTGCTTGGCCTCGGTGTGTACCCGCTCTTGGGCTGCGTCGGCGTGGAGACCCTGCTCGACGGAGCCCGCCAGGGAAGCCCTGAAGCACGACGGCGCGCGATTCTGGATCTCGGGTCGAGGCTGAGTTCCGCCCGACCCAGTGACCCCGAGGCCGTCGACACTCGCGATCGGATCAACGCGTTCATCCTGCGGCGGTTCCCGGGCAAGGATAACCCCAGCGAGATCGACCGCCAGGAAGAAGAACAAGACACGGTCGCACTCACGAACCTGATCTCCATCGCCGTGCAAGGAGAGCTGCCGTGCGCAGGCACCATCGCTGCCCGCGGCACACGCAATCCGGAGTCAACGGTGCGTCTGGTGGCGGTCCAGGCTCTGCGAGACGTAGCACCCGCGGAGCGTCAGGAAATCCTCACCGACTTGCTCCTCCGGGACTCCGACCTGCTGGTTCGGATCGAAGCAGCGAAGTCCATGGCTCGGGTGGGCGATGCCTCATGGGTGAAGCCGTTGGCGCTGGTCATCGTCAACCCTGCTGAAGACGGTAATCTTCGCTACCAATGCCATCGCGCCGGGCTCGTGCTCTTGGGTGCTGACTTCTCGTACCTGCCTGCGCGTTGGCGAGAGTGGCTCGATGATCACCCGTGAGGCACAGGCCTCCCTGAAGCCGCGAATGTCCCAACGGCGTCGGCGGTGGCTCCGAGCCTTCCTGAAGGGCGCGGTCGCGTGTGGTCTCAGCGCTGGACTTCTGTGGGCGCTGGTTGCGGGCGGACGTGTCGAGCCCGGACGTTTGCTCACGGCGCTCGAGCACCCGTGGTGGCTCGCCCTCGCTCAACTCTGCTTCCTCGCGCAACTGTTCTTCACGTTCGTTCGCTGGCGATGCTTGCTCTTGGCATTTCACGTGCCGACGTCGTTCGCTGACGTGATTCGCCTCAGCTGGATCGGCCTGCTCTTCAGCCAGGTGATTCCCGGAGCAACCGGGGGCGACGTCGTCAAAGGCTTCTACATCGCGCGGGAGGCTCCGACTCGACGGGCTGCCGCCGTGCTTTCGGTCATTCTCGATCGCGTGATCGGCGTCGCCGGGTTGATGGTCCTGGGGCTTCTCGCATTGATCGTGAACGCGCGTCAGACGTTGGCCGACCCGACGCTGTTGCGGGTGGCGATCGGGATCGGATTGTTGTTCTCGCTCGTCCTCGCGGGCGGCGTCATCTTGTCCTGGGAGTCCCTTTGGCGGCATCCCCGGTGGCGGCGATTTCGCGAACGCGTGCTCGGTCGGGTTCCCGGTCACCGCATCGCAACGAGCCTCATGACCGCTCTTTGGGAGCTGAGCGCGAAGCGACGGACCCTCTTGGCGACGACTGCGATCTCGGTGGTAGCGCACACATTCGGAGTGTTGATGAACCTCTGCGCTGCGCGCGCTTTGCTGGGCGGCGACACGCCAACGGCAGCGCACCTCTTTTTGCTGGTCCCGGTTGGGCAGCTCGCGGCAGCCATCCCGTTGACGCCAGCCGGTGCCGGGGTGGGGGAGGCGGCCTACAGCCTGCTTTTCGAGTCCGTTGGCCAGGCACGCGGCGGAGACTTGATGTTGTTGGTTCGCGTCTCGTGGATCTTCTGGGCGCTGATCGGCATCTACTTCTACGTCCGCGGGCGGAAGGAACTGGAGGAGGTCTCGCGCGCGACCGAAGAAGAAGGCAACCCGGCCGACTTGACGCCGCTTGCGCGGGAGCGGTAGTCGACCCAGCTCGTGCAGACCTGGACCGAGGTGGAGCAGAGCGACGCCGCGGCCGCGAAGGGGATCACTTCCTTGTCTACCGACAACGACGCCGACTTGGTTCCGAGGTGGGGCGTCATCCACGTGCACACCGACCACTCCGACGGGAATCGATCCGTCCCCCAAGTGGTCGAAGCCGCCGCTCAGGCGGGTCTCGACTTCGTCATCGTCACCGACCACAACACCCAAGCCGCACGCTGCGACGAAGGGTATCACGGAAGGGTCCTGCTCGGCGTCGAGGTCGAAGTCACTCCGTCGCGCTTCGGGCGGCACCTTCTGGCGTTGGGACTCGAGCGACTCCCCAACGACCTCCACCGCCGATCTACTCCCGCGATTCTCGCGGAGATTCACGCCCAGAACGCGTTCGCCTGGGTACCGCACCCAGCAGGGTTCCTGAACCCATGGCTCGCCACCTACAACGCACCGTGGCGGCGATGGGATCAACCGATCGACGGGATCGAACTCAGTACCTTCCTGGTCGACTGGGCGGTCAGTGTTCGCCCGTGGAACCTCCGGTCGCGGCTCGTACGCGGTCACCTGCCGGACTCGATGCCTTCGCGCGAACTTCTTGCCCGCTGGGATCGCCTGAACCAGGAACGTTCGGTCGTGGGCTTCGTGGGGCTCGACGCCCACTATCGGCAGGCACTCGGCGGACGAGTTCGAACGCCGGCTTACGAGCAGCTGTTTCGAACGCATCAACTCGTGGCGTGGACGCCACCCCCGACGGGCGACGCCGGCCTCGACCTCGAAGCCCTGCGCACGACCCTCCGGGAAGGTCGTTTCGCCAACGTTCTCGGCGCCGGCCTCGGGCGCGCCGACGTGCGCTGGGAGCGGGCCGGCGACGGGCTGCGCATAGCCGTCGCAACCGACGATCCGATCGAGGTTTGTCTGATTCGCGACGGACACCGGAGCGTGGTGAGCCCGGACGCGGATGGGCTCGTGGCGATCGCCGGCCCGGGGCTGTACCGCGCCGAGATCTACTGCCAGGAACGCCTGTGGGTGCTGACCAACCCCATCCGGGTGGGCGCCACTGCAGGCGAGGTCGGGCCCGGCCGTGCGGCCCGCTCCCGGGTCGGTGCGACCGCGAAGGCCTGATCCCGGCTTGCCGCCCGAGGGGCGAACGGTTACTCTCCCACGTTTTGGCGAGCCCCCAGCAATCGGGCAGACACCCAATGTGACCGCCCGGGAGGCGCGCTCGAAACCCAAGGATCAGAGCCAAGAGGCAGGCACATGTCGATCGACCGAACTCTGAAACTCAAAGATGCACTTGTTCGCCCGCGGAACGTTCTCAGTCGCGCCGAGCGAATCAACGAACTGGAGCGGGTCGGCAAGTTCAAAACCGATGATTCCAGCCCATACGGGCTCCCGAAGGTTCGCGTTCTGAAGGCGCGCGCAGCGGGTAAGAAGAAGAAGGAAGAGAAGGAAGAGAAGGACACCAAGAAGAAGAAGTAGGGCTGGTCTGGCCCCTTCGGCACCGACAGCATCGAGAGCCTTCGCGCCCTCGCCTTCTGCCCACGACTTCCACGTTCTGCGCCTTCCTCGCCTGGAATCTCTGCGTTCTCAATCACCCAAGCCAAAACGAGAGCGGGAACCCGGTCGGGTTCCCGCCCTCGTTTTCTCCGAAGATCACCCTCGCGAAGCGACCTCCGCCTCGTTTCGGACACGACTCAGAGGGGGGTGAGTCGCACCCCTCGAAGCCAGCTTCTGCTCCAACCGTGCATCACGGGCACGAAGCCTGCGCCACCGCGCAATCCAACACGTCGTTGGTTGGATCGAGACCACACCCCCCCGCCGCGTTCGGGCTCGGGAGGGGGACGGCGGGGGTGCCGAACAGCGATCCGAGCAGTGCAACGGCGTCCGCGATGTTGATCTGCCCGTCGTCGTTACAGTCACACCCGTCTCGGCACGGTGTCGGGTTCGGCCCTCCGGGCCCTGGGAACAAGGCCCCGAGCAGGAAGATCGCATCGGCAATGTTCGTGGTGAGATCCCCGTTGCAGTTGCCGCGTATGAACTCCGGCGGTTCGGCCGGCGACGTGAGCTCGGTAAGGTAAGCGGCTGCCAGCTGCTCGCGGTCGAGATCCGAAGCGGAAGGGTTGCTGATGTCCAAGGCGAAGCCGCCGAACTCCCAACTCGACGAGAGCATCCGGCCTCCGTCCCCGTGAACCGCCAGCACGCCGGTAAGGTAGGCCGGCTCGGCCATCATCGTGTCATCGCTGTTGCGCCACAGCGCCGTCGTCGTCACCGGGTCGGTCATGCTCACCGCGAGCTGATCGTTGAAATCCACGCCCAGCTGATCCTGACTGTAGTCGACGTCGACGAAGCTCGACAGCGATCCCTGGCCGTCGAGTTGCGTGAGAGTGTCGTCCCCATCGGCTGTAGCCGCTTCGTCGATGCCGTCCCGAGCGTTCAGGGTCGACGCCACGTGCGCGAAACCCCAGTGGTCGCCCGACTCGAAGTACATGGGCTTGCCCAAGGCCTGGAAGCTCGCCAACAGATCTGCTTCCACGGCGCTCAGCCGGTAGTCGCTCGGGAAGCTGCCCGTGAGCACCCAGATGACCTCGGCGGCATTCACCAAGTCCGACAAGCATGCGAAGTCCGCGAAGGTCCGGCTCAAGACCGCCACGGATCCACCGTTCGCGATCAGCGCGGGCACCAAGCCGGCAGCGCTATCGATGTCGCCAGTTCCCGCGAGTCGCTCGAGGGCCAAGACGAGGTGCTGCGCTGGGGCGGGATCCTGCAAGTCGAGAGCGCATTGGATCACGTTCGAGCCACCGTTGACGCATGTCACGAGGACATCATACGTAGTCGTGTCGCCGACGGCTCCGGTCTGCGGGCTCGGATCCATGAAACTCAGTTGGGTCGGTGGGAGTGAGAAGCCGACCTGCATGCCATTGCGAAACACGTCATAGCTCGTGGGCACCGGGTTCGTAGACCAAGTCAACGTCGCCGAATTCGTGACGCAATCATAGGTGCACGCCAAGTCCAAGGGCGTGCAGTCGAGGGTGCAGCAAACCAGCGGCGACTCGACGCCCGCGGTGACGCCGGTCACGCACAGTTCGAGCGGTAGCACGAGGTTGCCGCCCCCTGCCGGTGCGTAGGTGAAGCTCGTTGCACCGGCGGCAACGGTGGCTACGACGATCCCGTTCTCGTACACGCGAATCTCGTCGCCGTATGCTCCCGACACCGGCAACGTCCAACTGAGGGCGACGTCCGTCGCCGAAGGAGTGCAGACGAGGTTCTCGACGGGCCGCGGCACGTAGCGCACGCGCAGAACGCCGGGCCCGCCGTCGAAGTCGCTGAAACCACCCACCCGAATGATGTAGTTGTCGTTGAGAGTCGTGCTGAAGCGAATCGTCGAGCGAAGTGGGTCCAGCCCGCACGCTGCGTCATCGTCGTTGCATGTGATCACCGAGAGCGGGTCGACCGGGCAGGGCTGGTCGGGGTACGCCGCAACTTGACTATCGAAGCCAGGGTCGACACACGTGGTCATCTCGACCAGTCCCGTTTGCGGAGCCAGGAACTCGAACCACACGTCGCGCTCGATCAGATCGTTGCCGACCGACATGCAGACTGCGGCGGAGGCATGATTCGGTCCGTCGGTCGTGGCCAACGTCGTGTCGAACGGGTTGTCGCCGACGATCAGCGGCAGCGCGGCGGCGCAGTTGTCATTGAGCAGGCCGGCCACGTAAGAAATTTCGACTTGTCCAGGCCCGGCACTCGCGCCGTTGAAGCCACCCACCCGAATGAGATACGACTGGTTGAGAACCGTGGAGAAGGCCAACGCCGAGGAAAACGCCGCACAGCCCGCGCCGTCATCGTTACAGGCGATCACGTCATTCGAGTCGGCGGGGCAAGCGGTCGACGAGTAGACCGCGAGACGAGTATCCCACGGCGTGATGTTGCAAGTCGACACCTGAGCGACTCCGGTCTGGGTCGCCGTGTACGTGAACCACAGGTCGCGGTGGACCTGGTCGTCCCCGAATGCGCCTGGATTGCAGACCGCCGGGATCATCGCCGCGCCATCGGTCGAGGTGAAACTCGAGTCGAAGTTGGTGACGCCATCGAGAATCGCGATCTGATCGACGCAGTCGTCGTTGGGGGCCGGAGTCACCATGCTGAGCGACAGTTCCACGACGCCGACGTCGCCATTCGCGAAGCCGCCGAGCCGCACGAGGTACTGTGATCCAGCGGTGACCGGTACCGCGAGGAAGGTCCTCGTGCCGGTGCAAACCGGCGTTGGGCCTTCGTCGGCACAGCCGACGAGGAGGGTGGGGGGGCATGCCAAACCATCATAAACGGCGAGTGCCGTGTCCGTGTGTGTCGTGACCAGGCTGCACGTGTCGAGCAACAAGGTGCCGGTCGTCGACGCGACGAAGCGGAACCACAAGTCGTTGAAGATCTGCGTCATTCCACTTCCGCCGACGGCCTCCTCGAAGCAGGGTGAAGCGAAAGCGGGGCCATCGGTCGTGGCCAAGGAAGTGTCGACGATCGTGGTGCCGAGCGCGATTCCGTCCGGGGTTGCGCAGCTATTGTTCGTCTGGGCGGACAGCACCGTGAGCATGGTGAGTCCCAACGGGAGAGCAGCCACGAGGCGCCAAGGAAACAAACGCGGGTGTTCCATTGGATGACCTTTCCGTTCGCGGAGACCGGCGAACTTCGCACCGAGCAAAGTCGCCATTCATTACCCTTCGAGTCGGAACGTCGGCCCACGAGCTGCGACGAAGCCAGGAGTCCGTTCTTCACGGCGACGCACCGGGTCGAGGATGCACGGGGGGCCCAGAAGCCAGACCCACCGCGCACGAAGGTCCCCGCACGCCCGGTCGCGTGGACTCGAACCAACCCTGTTTCTCGCTCGTCAGAATCGTAAGCCCGGGGCCGATTATTGCGCTCGCCGGGCCGGGTGCCAACCGGAATCCAAATCGAGGGGTGGTTTGCAACCGCGGGCGGCGTGGGGTGTTTCCCCTTCGGACTCGAGTCTCGGCCGGGTTGGTCGCGCCGAGCAGCGCGCTCCGTCGGCACTGTGGCAAAGCAACGAGAAAGTCTCACTGGCGGCTCGAAAGCCGCTCCTCAGGAAGGAACCGCTCATGCGTCGACCCTTGTTCCTGGCACTCCTCTGTCTGACGGCCGGCACCGCGGCTGCACAGGACCCGCAAGCACCTCCCAGCCCGCCTCGCGAGCGTCGTGGCGGTGGACGAGCGGTACTGCCCGTGATCCAACTCGCCGATGCGGACCGCAACGGCGAGGTGAGCGCTGCGGAGTGGGGAGGCTTCATCGAGTCACTGCAGGCGGATGAGTCCGGCGTGTTCGACCCGACGCGCCTGCGCGGTCGACTCGTGATCAGTATCTTGGACGCGAATCAAGATGGTGAGTTGGCGACCGCCGATCTCTCGGCCTTGTTCACGCAGTTCGACCGGGACAATGAGGGCGTTGTCAAGTTGGCCGAAGAGCGCGGCAACCGTGGGCGAGACGGTGGGGATGGGACGCCCGACGGCAGTAGTCGTCGGGTCCGAGCCGGCAACCCCCTGGCGCTGCGCCTGGGTCTCATGGTGTTGGGAGCAGCCGACGGTGACGCCAATCGCGAGGTAACTCGCGCCGAGTGGGATGAGTTCGTGGCGGAGGTCTCGAAGGCGGGGTTGACCCCCGAAAGTCTGCTGAAAGCCCTCGCGGCGCGAGCCAGCGACGTCGGACGATCCCTCGACGGGATGCTCGCCGGCTTGGGCGCCGACAAGCCCAACGTCGAAGGGCTGCAAGCCGTGTTCAAGCGTCTCGACCGCAACGACGACGGTGCGTTGCAAGCCGACGAGATCGCGGTTCGGCGAGGACGGCCCGAGGGTGGGCCAGAGGCGCCCAAGCGACCGGAAGGCGGCAAGGGCGAGATCTTCTAACGGACTCTGTCCCTCATCCCAACGTCGGTGCAGAAGGTTGGTCTTGACCAGAAACGGGTCGTCGTCGGTTTCGCGGTTATGGCGTTGGGCTTTCGTGCCTTGACGCGACAGCGGCGTGGACTGGCCAGCTGGCCGGAAATCTCAGCGTCGCAGTCTCGCAACGGACGACTCTCGCGACAGACCATGTCCACAAGCGGGCGCGCTCGCGCCGGCTTGTGGACCTGCCCGAATGCCGAATGGCGTGCTCCGATCGAGCGGGTTTCGACCCCGGTCGATGCGGATCGAACACGTTCCGGCGAGAACCCCGCTTGCCCAGCTCGAGACTCCCGTGTCGCGGGTCATTCCTTGGGCCGCGAAGTTGGCGGCGGCTCGGACAGGGGGATCGATTGCCCGTTTCGGTACTCGATTCGACACTTCATGCAGCGGCTATCCAGAAACGACGCGACGGCACAGAAACGACACTGTTTCGTCAACTCGATCGCACGGCGCAGTCGCGCAAGTTCCGGCACTGCGAGCAGGAACAAGGAGCGATCGTCGAGTCGAACGTTCCCGATCATGCCGGCTTCGCAGTCCCCACACCAACACGGATCGGCCGACGCCTCGCGACACTGGGCGCACGCGAGTTCGCTCACGACCTGGCCGCGCGCCAGCAGGTAGGTGAGGCGTGAGTAGTAGAGCTGCTGGCCTACGAACCCCCAGCGGCACGACTCGCAGAAGCCATCCTGCGCGAGTGCGAGTTGGCACTGAGAGCATTCGATGCGATCGGGATCGATCACATGTCCGTGGGCATCGAGCGCTTCCCACAACATCTCGAGACGGATGACGATCCCGGCGACGTAACCGCGATCACAGGCAGTGCACCAGCCGTTCTGGACGACCGCTTCGGCACAGACGCAGGAGTCTTTCGGAGCGGTCGTGGGCGCTGGGGTCGGCGGTGGCAGGGGCGGCGGGGGGGGAGGACTCTGAACCATCGCCACGAGGCCGGCTCTCGCGTCGACCATCGGGCACCCCGAATGCGTCAGGGTGACCCCGATGCTCGACGCGAGCACCACACCGATCCGGCAAACGCCCGCCGACCACGGGGCGCGACTCGGCCTACGACTACGAGGCAAAGGCGAAGCGCCTTCCGCTCCCTGTCGTCAACCCGTGACTCACGGGCAGGCGGCAAAGGTGGTGCAGGACAAGGCTCCACCCAGGGTCGGGTCTTGACCGCAAGTGGGGAACGGGGCCATTGGATTCGAGCCACCACCAAACAACGAATCGAGGCCGGCGACTGCGTCGGCGATGTTCGCTTGGCCATCGTCGTTACAGTCTAGCGCGACCATGCAGTCCACTGAGGCACCGGAGAAGAGAAAGCCCAGGATGCTGATCGCATCGGCGATGTTGAATCCGCCGTCTTGGTTCGCATCGCACCGAACGAAGTCCGGCGGCGACGACGGACTGGCATCGACGCTGCCCGTGACACCCGCGAAATTGGTGGGCGAGTTGACGGCGGCGAAGGCGGGCGTACCGCGATTCCAGGAGTTCAAGCCGTCGAGCGGCAAAGACCCAGCCGAGAACGTCAACGGTGACGTCGTGTAGAGCCAGAACTGGAGCGTGTCGGCGGTCAGGTTGAAGAAGTTGTCGGGCATCAGGAGGTCCGGTGTCGGTGCGCCGGGCAGTGCCGCGAACCCGGCCGTCGCGACCAACAGATACTGATTGGCAGTCGAGCCGGGCGGCAGATTCATCGGAAAGACCACCTGGTTGCTCGTCGCCATGCTGCTGATCCACTTCGAACCGATGCCCACCTCGTTCGGCGAGCCCGTGCTCTCGTGCATCTCGACGAACTGGATCGTTCCGTCGGCGTTGCTGAAGACTTCGCTGATGACCCACAAGTGCGAGCCGGCGTTTGCCGATCCGGCCATGGCCAAAACAACCGTCAGAGCGATCGGAAGTCGCATCGGTGGTCTCCTTTCGAGGGTTAATGATCCGGGCAGCCCCCGACCTGATCAAAAGGAAGAACTCGGTCAGAGCCGCGGCAAGGAACAGCCAAGGACGATACGGATACGATTGCCGAAAGTCACTGTTTGCCCCCCACTCTTTTCTGTAGCGCTCATCATAATATACATTATCAGAACATCAGGATGTTCCGGCCTCCCGGGGCTTCCGCGGGCTCGGGAGTTCGTTGGGTCACCCTCGGCCCGACCTTACCGCTCGTCTTGCAACTCGGCCGTGAGCGCCTGGTGCGCGCGTGCCATGCACTGGGCCCGATCGCCCTGGTAGCCGTACAGGATCTCCGCCTGCCGCCGAGCCTGCTCGGCGAAGACCTCGACGCCATGAATCGGCGCTGCCCCCGACGCTCGCCATTGCTCCAAGAAGACCGTCTCGTTCGGCAGATAGCGCGCCTCGAGCGCCATGCGAACCGCACCGGAGCGCCGGAGCTTCTGCAGTCCCGGAATCTGGGGATCGTCGACGCCGGTAGCGTTCACGATGGCAACGCCATCGGGAATCACGTCGACCGCGGCCGACAGCGCGTGCTCGGTCTCGACGCGTCGAGCTCGAGCCACCGTGCGGGCGACGATGCGTGGGTCAAATCCGGCGTCCCGTAGCTCGATCGCCGCGGGTATCGCCACACCGCCGGCCCCGAGCACGAGTACCCGC
This sequence comes from Planctomycetota bacterium, assembly GCA_050246115.1. Taxonomy (GTDB): domain Bacteria; phylum Planctomycetota; class UBA8108; order UBA1146; family JAJFFE01; genus JBFWWP01. Next base: position 91,153 of record JBFWWP010000014.1, on the reverse strand, counting down.
TCGCCAACTTCCAACCCGCGTTGCTCGAGGAGATCCCGGATCGCGGGCGCGTCGGTGTTCCACCCCAGCCAACGGCCGCTCGCGTGGGATCGCAACAGGGTGTTCCAGGCCGGATACCGCTCGCAACTCGGAATTCCGGGATCGGCCACCGATCGCGCCCAATGCTTGTGCGGAGTCGTGACGGCGAGACCGAGGAACTCGAAGTCCGAGTCCGGGGCGAGGACCCCATCGGGTGTGGCCAGCGAAAGATCGAGAAAGAGTTCCGGGCGACCTAGAGACCGGAGTAGTCCGTTGTGAAAGGAAGGCGATATCGAACGTTCGACACGCGCGCCGAGGACCGCGAATCCGGACCTGGGTACGCACTCGCTCGAGGAGCCGATTCGCTCGGCAAGCCGTGCCGTTGCCGGCTGACCGGGGTCGACACCAGGACATCCCTGGAGTCGACCATACGCCCAACCGTAGCGCCCCACAGTGGTCAGGGTCCGGGAGGCTGCTCCCTCGAGTCCGCTGGCGAGGACACAAATGGGTCGGTGATGCAGTGCGTGGTCCGCGACCGCGACCCGCAATGCTTGTCGGACGGAGCTGAGCCCGTTCTCCGCGAGCACGAGTTTGACTGCGGCCGCTCCACTCTCGAACCCCCGGTCCAAGTGTTCCCTGGCTCGAGCATCCGTGAGGGCTTCACTTGCGTGTCGGCTCGCGATGACGCGACGGGACCCGACAAGGAATCGGAGGGCTTCACGGTCACTCGGCGCGTTCAGGTCCAGGTCGACCCAGGCCGATCCCCACCCCCCGCGCGCGATTTCCTGAAAGAGCTCATTGCGCAGCGGTGAATGCGGTACTGGAAGCTCCGAGGTGCACCTCCAGGTGAAGATCACGGGTCGCGTCCACTGCGCGAGGTGAACCTTCAAAGCCGTGAGGGTTTGACGCTCGATGGTCGAACCGAGATCCCAGAGATCGAGCCGCAGCTCCAACGCGCCGGCGGCTTGGCGCTCGACCTCGGAAGAGAGGAAATGCTCCAGCTGGGCACGACCGGTAACGACGGTGACCCAAGGTGGGTCGAAAGGACTGCTCATGGTTGTGGCTCCGAAATCCGAAAATAGTATTGGACTGGCATCCTAGCCGGCTATAATCCCGAAACGACAGGCAAGGAAAGCCCCCCTACCTCGAACTCATGCGCCGAACTCCTCTTGCGTCTGCGCCCTAAACCGTGAACATGGGCACCTCGAACCTGTATGGCGCTGATTCGTATCGAACGCGACGGCGCGTGTCGTCCGGTACCGGCGGAGCTAGAGATCGCCAACCTTAGTCAGATCGGTGCAGGCGCTGTAGCCCTAGGCGAACTCGAGCCAGCCGGAGAAGCCCAGCCGGAGAAGCCCAGCCGGAGAAGCCCAGCCGGAGAAGCCCAGCCGGGGAAACCCAGCCGGCGGATCGAAACAAGAACTGAGCGAGGCTCGTCGCTCCGGACCCAGTGGCCCCGCTCTGATTCGTGGGGGTGCACAGGTCCAGAAGATGCAGGTTCAGAGGATGCACAGGCAGGCAGAACTCGGACCTGTTTTTCGTGATGCGAAGAAGGCGAGTTCGTCTCGACGCCTCGCTCGCGACCGGATGTCGGCCTTCCTCCGGTGCCGGCACTCCGCGTGCTGGGGAGCTGGGACGAGAGTGAGTTGCAGTGGGAGTCGCCCATAGGGCCGCTCTGGATCTGACCGGGTCTTGCCGGTTTCTCGCTTGCGCGATTTGCGCCCCTGAGCGATCCCTCGAGTCTCGAACCCGTAGCCGGTCGGGGCTGCGAGTCGGGATTGTCGAACCTCTGCCGGATCGGCTGAACTGGCTCGAAGCTGAGTCTGACGCGCACCGATACCGGCGGGTTTACTAACCAGTTTCGACGTTGCCCGAGTCGTCGCGAGGCAGGCTGGTTTTGGGGAGCGATCGGGCTCCAACGAACGGGCCGAGTTGCAAACACCAACAGCGTTGGGAACCGACACGAACACTCTGCTGGGTCGTCGCCGCCGGGTCTTTCACGAGGCGCTCCCCGATTGCGGATCGAGTCGAACGCGCGCTGCGCCGTGTCGTTGCGCGCGGCATCCGCGGAAGCAGCGTCGCCCGGACTTGGGCACTTCGATTCAGCGGGCTGTCGGTGGATTCAGGATGAACCAGCTCATTCGGGGATCCGCTGGACCAACGGCTTTGCGGATTCGTCGGCCGCGGAAGCGAGCGTACGAGTTTTGAGCCCAACAGCAGGATCCCCGTTGTTTCCGCGCGGTCGACCCAACGAGCCCGATCCCGTCGTAGTGGCGGGGCACCCTTCCGCGGGGTTTTGTCGCCTCGCGACGTCGTTCTTGCAGTGAACACACGCAGACAAGGATACTAAAGAAAAGCATGCGCCCCCCCCACCCGAAGCCGTCATCATCGCCCGATTCTTCGCCCTCCGGCCCCTCTGCGGCCGGCTCCAATGGAACCCCGAGGAGTCGGGACGACGCCCCTCGCAACAACGAGAGCACGCAACGCGGAAACGGTCGGTCCCGCTCCCCGGGAAACCAGGGCGGACGCCCGCAGGGGAATCGTCAGCAACAAGGAGGCGATCGCCCGCGAGGGAACCGACCCGACGGTAATCGTCAACCGAACCGGTCACAGGGCCACCGTGCCGATGGACAGCGCGCGGATGGGCACCGCGCTCCAGGCGGTCGCCCTCAGGGCAACCGGGCCAACTCCGATCGCACTCGCCGACAGGACGACCGCGCGCGGTCCGATGATCGGTCCCGGTCGACCGATCGCCCGCGCCACGGGGATCGGTCGCGGCCGAACGATCGTGCCCACCACGCAGACCGCCCACGCCAGGACCGCCCTCGCGGCAACGAACGTTCGCAGCCGTCCAACCACCGTTCGCAGCGCCGCGACCAACGTCCCCGTCCCCAGCCGGACTTGGATCGCATCGAGCCCCAGGACGAGCGCGTGCAACCCGGCGACGAGGGGCGCGAGCCCGAGGTCACCGCGGGCGTCCTCGAGGTCGGATCGCAGGGCTTCGGGTTCCTCAGGGATCCCAAGAAGAACTTCCGAATCCACCCGAACGACGTTTTCGTCGGCAAGCACTTGGTCACGCGACTGAAGCTACGAACCGGGCACTGGGTCGTGGGAACGGTCCAGTTCGGCCGCAATCCCAAGTCGCGCGGTCCGGCACTCCAGGACGTTCAGTCCGTTGACGGCGACCCACCCGCCGACGCCCAGCGCCGGCCATTCTATAAAGACCTCACCAGCGTCGACCCGGATCGGCGCTACTCCCTCGAGAAGCTCGACTCGGATATCTCCATGCGCCTGGTCGAGTTGATCGCCCCCATCGGGCACGGTCAGCGAGCCTTGATCGTGGCTCCTCCGAGAACCGGCAAGACGGTGTTGCTCCAGAAGATGGCGCAAGCCATCACGAAGGCGTATCCGGAGAACCAAGTCATCGCGCTCTTGATCGACGAACGACCCGAGGAAGTGACCGATTGGCGGCGCAACACCGTCGCTGAGGTCTACTCGAGTTCCTCCGACGAGTCTTCCAAGGAGCACGTCCGCGTAGCCGAGATGGTCCTCGCCCGGTGCCAACGACTGCTGGAAGCCGGAAAGGACGTGGTGCTCGTACTCGACTCGTTGACGCGCCTCGGTCGTGCCTTCAATCTCGAGACCCAGCACAGCGGACGAACGCTATCGGGCGGCGTGGATGCGCGTACACTCGAGAAACCCAAGGCCATCTTCGGTGCGGCACGCAACGTGGAGGGCGGCGGCAGTCTGACCATTGTCGCAACCGCCCTCATTGAGACGGGCAGTCGCATGGACGAAGTCATCTTCGAAGAGTTCAAGGGCACCGGCAACATGGAACTGGTGCTCTCACGCAAGCTCGCGGACCAGCGCATTTTTCCGGCGATCGACGTGAACCTGTCCGGAACCCGGAAGGAAGAGAAGCTCTTCACTCCCGAGGAACTGCAACAGATCTGGAAGCTGCGCAAGGTTCTCAACAAGGTGACGCCGGCGGACGGAATCCAGATCCTCAAAGATCGCCTCGCCAGTTTCAAAACGAACGGCGACTTCCTGCGTTCGCTCGAAGCGGCCGATGCCTAGTCGCAAATCAAGCGCGTGCCGCGCTTGATTGCTTGATTTGCGCTCGATGGTCTCCAAAGGGGGCTTTCGCAAAGCCCCCCTCGCGGCCGCGGCGATGCCGCGATCGCTTCACCCACGAACGCTCGCCTTCGGCTCGTGCGCCAAGGCGCAAACCGGAGTTGCTCCTGATTGATTCGGGGCCAGTCCCCACGCCAGCGCGGGAGTTACTCTTCGACCCGAAGCTCGGCGGGGTAGAGCTCGAGCGGCACCGAGAACCAGCCCAAGCGGCGCTTCGGCGATACTCCGTGGTGATCCGTACCGCCGGTCTCGATCAACCCGTGGCGGGATGCGAACTCGCGCAAGGCACGCCGCCGACGCGCGTCGCCCGGAACGTGCGCCTCGACGCCGGCGAGACCGGCTTCCACCAACAGACGACCGACGGAGTCGAGCTGTGCCACGGGCGGGTGTGCCCAGACCGGAACGCCGCCGTGGTCCCGCACCAGTTCGATCGCGGCAGGGCCCGTCAGATCCGGTTTCGGGAACTCCGGGCCCCGCAGGTAGCGCGCGAACACCGCCTGCGCGCTACGGGCGACGCCGGTGTTCAAGAGGGCCCGGGCAACATGCGATCGACAAGGCACTCCGTCCCCGGCAGTGTCCAGGAGTGCTTGCCACCGCAGGGGGACGCCGCGATCGCGCAAGCGTTTCACGCCGAGCTCAATGCGCCCCCGCCGATCGCTCGCGAGTTTGGCGACCTCGCTGCGAAACCCCGCCGGGAAACCGCGCGGAAAGTAGCCCAGAACGTGCACCGAGTGCTCCCCCACCATGCTGCTCAGCTCGACACCCGGAAGGATCGAGACCCCAGGATTCGCCGGCAGCCGATCGTAGGCCGCAAGGGTGTCATGATCGCAGATCGACAGCACACTCAAGCAGCGTGCCGCCGAGGCCACGAGATCCTCCGGCGAGTCCAGTCCATCAGAAAGCGTGGAGTGAACGTGCAAGTCGAAGCCCCTGGACCTCGTCGACTGGGGACCGCTCACGTCGCTTCGTTCCACGCGGAGAGCAACGCGTGGGCCTTGCGGACGCGCGCGATCGCCAGGGCGGGTCCCAGAAGCGCAACGACCTCAGGTACCGGGGGCGAGTCGTGCTTGCCAGTGACCGCCATCCGCAGCGGCATGTAGAGTTGGGGTTTCTTGAGTCCGAGCTCGACCCCCACGCGTTCGAGGGCCGTCGCCACGCCCGTGTCGTTCCACGGGTCGAGCCCAGCCAGGGCGGTTTCCGCACTGGCGAGCAGAGACAGGCCGTCGGCACGAGTCTTCTGCTTCGGCACGAGCCCAGCAGGTTCCACGGCGACATCCTGGAAGAAGAAGCCGGCTTGCGCCGTGAAGTCCGACAGCAAGTGGAGCCGTTCGATCACGACCGGGAGCACCCGTTGGGCGGCGGCAGCGTCGACCCCGGCCGGCAAGAACCCCTCGCTCTCGAGTCGCGCCGCGAGCTCAGCGATCGGCAGCTTCCGCAGGTAGACGCCATTCATCCACTGCAGCTTGGCCAAGTCGAAGACCGGCCCCCCCGTGTTGATGTCTTCGAGTCGAAACTGCTGCTGGAAGTGATCCGGCGTGAAGATCTCTTGCCCGTCGGGCGGGGACCAGCCCAGCAGCGACAGGAAGTTGACGAGGGCTTCCGGGAGATAGCCCTGCTCCCGGTACCAATCGAGGGACACCGGGTTCTTCCGCTTGGAGATCTTCGTGTGATCGGCATTGCGCAGCAGGGGCACATGGAAGAACAGCGGCCGAGGTTCTCCCAGGGCTTCGTAGATCAGGACGTGCTTGGGTGTGGAGATGATCCATTCCTCGGCTCGAACGATATGAGTGACCCCCATGGAGGTATCGTCGACGACGCTCGCCAAGTGGTACGTCGGGAACCCGTCGGACTTCATCAGGACTTGATCGTCGATCTCACGATTCTCTACCGAGATCACGCCACGCAACTCATCGCGAAATGTCGTGCAACCGCTCTCCGGCACCCGCAAGCGAACGGTGAAGGGCACCCCCCGCTCGACTTCGAGGGCCACCGCTTCCGGAGACAGCTTTCGACAATGACGATCGTAACCGAACTCATCGCGGCTCTCGCGCTGCTGTTCCCGAAGGCCCTGTAGACGCTCGGGTGTGCAGAAGCAGCGGTAGGCTTGCCCATTGGCGAGCAATCGCTCCACAGCCTGCCGGTAGAGTTGCGTCCGCTCGGATTGTCGGTACGGAGCGCAGGGTCCGCCGATATCCGGGCCTTCGTTCCACTCGATGCCAAGCCAGCGCAGTGCCCGGAAGATCGCCTGCTCGGAGTCGGCGCGATAGCGCGTGCGGTCGGTGTCGTCGATCCGCAGGAGGAACGAACCTCCTGACTTCCGAGCAAAGGTGCGATTGAACAAGGCCACGTACGCGGTACCCACGTGCGGATCCCCCGTCGGACTCGGCGCAATCCGAACCCGCGGTCCTTTCATCGACACGGTGCAGTTCCTTTCTCGCGATCCGGAAACTGGAACGGGCGTTACGCCGTCGGCGGTCACGGGGCGGGTTGGATCGACCGGCCACGCTGGAGTTCCTCGACCCACTTCCCGAAGTGGTCCATCTCCAAGTTGACGCGATCGCCAAGCACGCGTTGCCCGAACGTCGTGATGCTCAGGGTATGAGGGATCAACGCAATCGTGAACCAGTTCGGCCCACGGTCGACCACGGTTAGGCTGACGCCATCGACCGTGGCGGACCCCTTCGGAACGCAACGAAACCGATCGGGCTCGGCGACCTCGACTCGCACCACGGTCTCGCCGGCTTCGCGGCGAACCTCCGTGATCACACCGGTTGTATCGACATGCCCTTGAACGTAGTGCCCGCCGAGCCGGTCCCCCACTCGCAGGGCGCGCTCCAGATTCACCCACGAGCCGGGGCCGAGCTCTCCGAGGTTGGTCCGGCGCAGAGTCTCGGGGATCACGTCGAACGCGAGTTCGTCGTTCCGAAGGAGCGTCAAGCACACTCCGTTCAGGGCGATGCTCTCCCCGGCCTGAAACCCGTCCCTCGCGCCTGACGCCGCCGCCTCCAGGGGTGCCGTGTGCTCGCCCTCGACCACCAGCCGATGCCCGGTTGGGGTCTTGGCAACGCGCTCGATTCGCGCCACCCGTTCCACGATCCCAGTGAACAAGATGGCACCCTCTCCCGATCCTGTTTGGCCGGCGCGACAGAACGTAACTCGCTCCAGGGTGCAGAGCTACGAACGCGGAACGGGAGCCCCAGCTTGACCCGGCGCCCGGTGTCGCTATAATTTCGGGCCTTGCGCCAAAATGCCGTCTGACGCAACCCGATCATGGTAGCCGGTTCCAGCCCACTGTGGCGAGCGATTGCCCGCAAACACGGGGTGGTAGTCCGTTGCGAGTGCGAGAAGTAGCCTGCACGGAAGGACTTGAACTTTTCTGCCAAAGTGCCAACCTGCTCCGTCGAGCGCCACCGGGGACTCCTTTGGTCGGGTACCGAAGGCCGGTCAGCAATCGGGTGCAGCACCTTCGGGTGCAGCGTCTTCCGGTGCAGGGCATCGAGGCCTCCTTCGAGTCAGGCTCCGGAGTTCGTGCTGCTCGGAAGGGAAGAGTTCTCAGTACGGAGGTTTTCAGCCATAGGGCAGCCGCCCCCGACCGAGCGACGGTCGCTTTCGAGTCGCGCACGTTGAGTCGCCTTTCGACCCTTTTGTAGTCCGGCAGCGTCGCTACTGGAGCGGCCGCTGCGCCACACCACCGAACACACACACACCGCCTCTTGCTTCGCTCGAGTCGGAGCACCCCAATCCCCGGAAGGGAGGAAAGACAGGCATGAGCTTGCTGGCCAAGACGCTTGTTGTTCTGAACTTGATCCTCGCCGTGTTCTTTCTCGGCGTGAGCGCCACGGTGTTCACCACGAGCAAGAACTGGGTCGCGGAAAGCAAAGAATTCCAAGAGGCGTACCAAGAGAAGATCAAGGAGTTCGACGGGCTCTTGAGTGCTGCGCGCGACGTACGCAAGCAACTCGAAGCGGACAAGCTGACCAGTCAGGACGAGATCAAGCGTCTCGACAACCTGAAGTTGCAGCTCGAGAACACCGTCGGTGACCTACGCAGCAAGGAAGCCAAACTGCAGGCTTCGTTGGACGAAGCCCTCGCCAACGTGAGGAAGAAGGACAGCTTCATCGAGTCCAAGGACTCGGAGATCTCGCGCCTGTCGTCGACCCTCGACGAGGCTCAACAGGCTCTGAATCGGGCCGAGGAAGCCAAGAAGAACGCTGAGCAGCTCTTGTCGCGCTCCCTGCTCGACAAGAACGAAATGGCTAGCCAACTGGCCGAAGCCAGCACGCTCATCGCGACCCTGCGCGACGACGCGGAGGAGAAGGGCAACATTCTTGCGCGACTGCGCGAATCCGGTTTCAACTTCGACACGATCCTCGTGAAACCGGTTCCGCCGGCGATCGATGGCCAAGTCGTAGCGGTGAGCGCGGAAGACGGACTGATCGTCATGTCGGTGGGCGCCCACGACAAAGTGGAGCCGGGCTTTGAGTTCTCGATCTCACGAGGGTCGAACTTCATCGGCAAGGTCGAAGTGAGTCGGGTCACCGACGACATGGCTGGCGCCAAGATCCTGTGGCTCGCGGACGGGCAGGCGCCGCAAGTCGGCGACCGCGTGCGGACGGGAGCCCAGTGAACGACCAAATCATCGAGAAGCGGGCTTCGAGCCCACTCGGCACTTCTCTGCTCGCGGTGTCGGCGTTCGCAATGATCGCCGCCGTCGTGCTGCTCGGAATGCACTTGCGGGGCCTCACGGTCGCCGGCGCAGAAGGCCCGACGACCAGTGCCCGCGCCGCCTACAAGGCAGAAATGACGGGCGGAAAGCTGATCAAGGCCGAGAAGCTGCTGAAGGACCACGCGGGCGAGACCCAATAGCGGTTCGGCCTCCGCACCTGGCAGAAGCCCAAAGAGACCGAGCGCGACCTGCGCGCTCGGTCTCTTTCTATTTTGCCTCGGCCGCGAACGGGCGACCCGGCGGGGGGGGCGCGCCACTTCCCTCTTCGGCCCAAGCAACCCGCTCCCCCAGACCAGCCCGAGGATCGGCTCCCGGCTCGAACACCCCCACGATTCGATGTTCGCGCTTCGGGTCGCCCGCTATACTCCGGGGTCCTTCGCTGGCTCGACCGACGGCGCTCCCTTCTGTCCGCTGATCGGCCTACCCGACGTCGCTCGGAACTCGACCCGAACGAGCGCGATGACCGTTGGTGGAGAGCCCTGGGGAGTGTGCTGACCGGATTCTGTTACCACCGCGGACTCGCGCCAACCAGGTTGGGAGCTTCCACCTCTTCATGTTCAACCTGCTCAACCGCGTCTACGGTCTGTTCTCGACCGACATGGGTATCGACCTCGGTACCGCCAACACCCTGGTCTGCGTCCGTGGCGAGGGCATCGTGCTTTCGGAGCCTTCCGTCGTCGCGGTCAAGGCGGGGACCAACCAAGTGCTCCTCGACGGAAAAGCCGTCGGTTCCGTCGCAAAGCAAATGCTTGGCAAGACTCCCGGTTCGATCGAGGCCATTCGCCCCCTCAAGGATGGCGTGATCGCCGATTTCGAACTCACAGAGGCCTTGCTGAACTACTTCATCACGAAGGTCCACAATCGTCGGCGCTTCTTCAGCCCGCGCGTCGTCATCGCCATCCCCAGCGGGATCACGGCCGTCGAGAAGCGTGCAGTATACAACTCGGCCGAGCGAGCCGGGGCCCGCAAGGTCTATCTGGTGGAGGAGCCCCGGGCTGCCGGGTTGGGGGTCGGATTACCGATCGAGGAGCCCGTTGCGAACATGGTGGTCGACGTGGGCGGCGGAACCACGGAGATCGCGGTGCTGTCTCTCGCCGATGTCGTGACCTCGGTCTCTCTCCGGGTGGCCGGTGACGACATGGACGAGGCGATCATTCAGTACATGCGGCGCACCTACAATATCTTGCTTGGGGAGCTGACCGCAGAACGCGTGAAGATCGCCATTGGTTCTGCTTACCCGCTGGCCCAGGAGATGGCGCTGGAGGTTCGGGGGCGTGATTTGATCTCTTGCCTACCGCGCTCGGTGACCATTGCCAGCGAAGAGATTCGAGAAGCGCTCAAGGAACCGGTCAATGCGATCCTCGGTGGCATCAAGACGACCCTCGAGAAGACCCACCCCGAACTCTCCGCCGACCTCGTCGAGCGCGGCATCGTGCTGTGCGGTGGTGGCGTTTTGCTCCGGGGCTTGGATCGGTTGATTCACGAGGAGACCGGCCTTCCGGTCCGCGTAGCCGACGATCCTTTGACCTGCGTGGCGCGGGGAACCGCGGTCTTCCTCGAGCGGCTCGACCAGTACGCCTCGGTCCTCGACTCGATCGAGGATGACCTCTGAGGCCCAGCCAGCGCGTTGACGCGAGCGATCGGGAGATCATGCAACGATCGCGAGGACACACTCGGTGAGCGCCGGCTCGCGCGCGCGGCGGCGCAGTGCATACGTCGCGCTGGGCGTGTGGGCGGCGTTGATCGCGCTGGGCTTGCCGCTCCGGATTTGCTCTCCGGTCACCCCGCTCCCCCCCTCGGAACTCGAACTCTCGCGTCTCCGACAAAGGGCCGTAAGCCTCGAGGAGGAAAACGCCGCGCTCCGCCAGCGCTTGTCGGTACTGACCCAGGTCGGACAACCGTTGAGCGGGTATCGCCCCATCCCGGCGTCGATGTTTCCGTATCGAGATCTGGGGGGCGAACGCAGCAGCGCGCTGGTCGACATCGGGCAGGACCACGGTGTCCGCGTCGGGTTCGGAGTCATTTGCGACGCGGGGGTCGTTGGTCGCGTCGCCGAGGTGTGGAAGACTCAGTCGCGTCTGGCCCTGGCTGACGATCCCAGCTTTCGGGCGCACTTCACCCGCTCGTCCGACGGCGCGGAGGGAGTCGCGATTGGCGGAGTCGGCCCAGGACTCCTGTGTCCGGCCTACCTGCGCGAGCGAACGCGATTCGAAGTCGGTGACCTACTGATCACAGCGGGCGAGATTCCCGGGACCGGTGCGCCGGCGATCTTCCCGCGCGGGATCGTGCTTGGCGAAGTGTCGGAGGCGCATGTCTCTCCAGAGTCCGTTCGCGTTCGTCTCCCCGTTCGCTGGACGGACCTGCGGGCGGTGATCATTCTCGTGCCACCGGGGCAGTGAGTCCCTTTGGAGTCGAGTCCGGAGTACTGCAGAATCCAATGACACCTAGACCGCATCACGAACCACGGTCCCACGACGAATGAAGATCGTTCCGCTCTACGTCATGCTCGGTCTCGCGTTCCTGACCGACATGGTCTTCAGCCCGCTACTGCGCATCGGCCTGGCGCAGCCGGACGTACCCCTCTTGTTTCTCGTGTTCCTTGCCCAGCGAGACCGACGTCCGCGGATCTACCTGACCTTGATCTCGATTGCCTGCGTGCGCTCGGCTCTGGGGCCGGACCAACTGCCGCTTGCCTGGATCCCACTCGCGCTCGCGGCCGAACTCCAGCAGCTCTTCCGACTCTCGGTGCACCTCCGTGACCCCTGGCGGCGACTCCCGGTCATGGCCATCGGCGTGGGCGCTACGGTGTGCTTTCGGGCTTACCTGCAGTCGTGGCTCCCTGCCGGTGTGCTGGTTCAGGTCGGCCTCCAGAGCGCTCTCCTCGGGGTCATGCTCGGTGCAGTGCTTTTCCCGATCTGGGACCTCGCGACCCCGCTCCTGCGCAGCCACCGCTATCCGCTCTGAACGCTGGCGCTCATGCGTCCCCCGTGGACGATCGGGGGGCCCAGTTCAAGCGCATTGGCAAGCAACTCTAGTTCCCGCTCAGCGCTGACGGCGACAGCCCCTTGGAGCCAAGCGCACTACGCCTTCGTTTGGGCCTACTGATTGGGACCGGGTCACTGGAAAGAGCAATGAATTGCCTTCTTGGCAGAGCGGCCCACAATGGCGACGCGCGCTCTGCGGATCCGTGCTCAGGGGAGCTCGAGTTTCCAGCGCCCGGGAGGAACCCGAGAACTCGTGCAACGCCGTCGCATCTACGCCCTCGCTTTCGTGCTCCTCCTGCTGTTCGGCGGGGTCGTCAGCCGCTTGGTCTGGCTGCAGGTCTACGCCAGCGACCACTTCCGCATCAACGCGGAGATCACGAGTCGGAGTCTGCGCTACCTTCCCCCCGTGCGCGGGAACATCTTCGATCGGTACGGCCAGCCGCTCGCAGTCGAGGTTCCGTCGCACGACTTGGTCTTCACGCTCAAAGACCTCGAACGCGCGCGCGCCGTCGCGAATCGCGTGGCACGAACCCTGGCGCTTGCGGACCCCCAGCCGGCGGCGTCGTTGGCTACAGAGCAGCTGTACTTCGAGCTCCAGGGAATTCGTCTCCAGATCCGGCCGTACTTGACGTCTTCGACCCCGCCTCCGGCTTTCTCCTGGATCCGCGGCCTTTCGGATCCGCGCGCCGCGGCACTCGAAGCCGCCATCGCGCGTCGTCCCACCGACTACCCCGGAATCGAACTCGTCGCTGGCGAAGACGGCACCGACGTGCGGCTGAGCGCAGCTCTGTTTGCCGGGGAACGAGCGGTGCTCGCGGCCGCCCAGAGCCTTGGAATCGCCGATCCCCATGCGTTCTTCGCCGAAGCCGTTTGGCTGCCCTATCTCGAAGCCCGGCGCGAGCCCAACCTCACCGCCCGACAATGGGCGTTCGAAGAAGAGCGGGTGCTGGCGCGAGACATCCCCTTTGCCGTGGTGCTCGCGATCTCGCTCCAGCCCGAGGAGTACCCGGGGCTCCTCGTGCGTCCAAGCACCCGGCGCGAGTATCCCGGCCGGAGCACGCTCGCGCAGCTCACGGGCTACCTGGGACCCCGGCCCGCAGGATCGCCGGGCCCGGGCGGCGATGTCGGCTTGCACCCGCCACAGCGAGGGATCAACGACATCCGCACCTTCCTCGCGCTGCGTTCGGCGTCGCTGCTCAGCCAGCGCTACGTTGGCGTCGCCGGACTCGAGCGGATTCTCGAGCCCCGACTCTGCGGTGAACCCGGAGCCAGGATCTTCGAGGTCGATCGCTTTCGGAGAGAGAGCCCGGCACCCCTCCAGGAAGCGGCCATGATCCCGGGAGAAAGCGTCCAACTCACGATCGACCTCGAACTCTCCCGGGCCATGGAATCGATGCTCACCGCGCGCGGCGTCAAAGCGGGCTGTGCCTTGGTGGGAGTGCCTGGCACCGGCGAAGTGCTTGGTTGGTGTTCGCTCCCTTCCTTCGACCTTGCCGATCGATCGAGCTGGGGTTCGGCCCTGGCCGACCCGCGAGCGCCAATGCTCGATCGTCCGTCCCAGGGCCAAGTCCCGCCGGGTTCGACTTTCAAGCCGGTGCTCGCCGTCGGAGCGCTCCAGGAAGGGCTGGTTTCGCCCGCCGAAATCGTCACGTGCACCGGCTACTTCGATCCGCTCCACCGTGATCGTCTGCGCTGTCCGAACCACGGTTTCGCGGTCGCCGACATCGACCTGAGACAGTCTCTCGCGCGTTCGTGCAACTACTACTACTACGAGCTCGGCAAGAACCGACTTCACGGGGCCGGAATTGCTCGCTGGGCGCATTGGTTCGGTTTCGGCCGGCCCACGGGCATTGGTCTGCCAGAACGTCCAGGAACCGTTGGCGTCCGCCACGCCGAGTCCGCGTCGATCGGCAAGGGCGGAATCACGACCACCCCCTTACAGCTTCTTCGCTTCACCATGGCGCTTGCGAACCAAGGTGAGTTGCCGTGGCTGCGGGTGATCCAGGATTCGCCGCTCCTCCCGCCGGAACGAGTCCCCGCCGATCCTTGGGTTTGGCGGCTGGTTCGTGAGGGCATGCGCGACACGGTGCGCCGTCGAGACGGAACCGCAAGCGATCCCGCCTACGGTCTCACCCGGTTCGACTGTGCCGTGAAGACTGGCACCGCGGGTATTGGTCGGTCGGACCGGAACATCGCCTGGATCATCGGTTATGCACCCGTGGCGGCGCCCCAAGTGGCCTTCGTTGTCGAGATCGAAGACACCGACCAGCACGGTGGCGAGGCTGCCGCGCCGGTGGCCGCGGACATTCTCGATTGGCTGCAGCACCATCGGCAGTATGCGCTCGAGGAAGCGGGCCAAGACCGATGAACCACCATCCGCGTTGGAGCGGCGCGCGGCTTCCCTCGGTCTCGATGCTGTTGTTCTTCCTCATGCTGTTGGGGGTGGGCGTTCTTTTCATTCACTCCGCTTCCACCGCCGGCGAGGTCCCATTCCCGGGGGCGTTGGCGCGGCAGCAACTCATTCGGATCGCCATTGGTTTCGTGTTCTTGCTTCTGTGCCTGCGCGTCGACTATCGACGATTGGAGGCCTTCGCCACCCCGTTGTACGTCTTCGGTCTCGTACTCCTGATCGTGCTGATCGGACTGAAGCCGTTCCGATCCGAGGCCAGTCGCTGGTTCTACCTTCCCGGTTTTGCGCTGCAACCATCCGAGCTACTGAAGATCTTCACGGCGCTCTTGCTGGCCAAGGTGCTCAAACCGACCCACGAGCAGGCCCCGCGGCCATGGCTACGGCCACTCCTGATCGTGCTCGTGCCCACCGGTCTCATTGCGTTGCAACCGGACCTCGGCACAGCCCTCGTGCTGCCCCCTTTGTTTTTCACCATGTCGTACGTGGCGGGTGTGAGTCGACGGCGGCTCGCGCTGATCGCGCTGGTGGGGTTGGCGCTGATGCCGGCGGGCTGGTTCGTGCTGCATCCGTATCAGAAGGACCGGATCCTCGTTTTCCTCGACCCGAGCCACCCGTCCCTGGCACGGGACGACGGATACCAGATCCGACAGTCCCTGACCGCCATCGGGAGCGGCGGGGTTTTCGGGTGCGGCCTGTACCAGGGCACCCAGAACCGCCTGAACTACCTTCCGGAGGATCATAACGACTTCATCTTCGCCATCATCGGCGAGGAGTGGGGCTTGGTCGGCACCGGGGCTGTGCTGGGTTTGTTCCTGCTCCTGTACCTCTCGGCCCTCGGGATCGCGTTCCGAACTCGCGAACCGTTCGGCCGCCTGCTCGTCATCGGCATGACGACTCACCTCGCGTTTCAGACCCTCGTGAACGTGGCGATGACGATGGGTCTAGCGCCGGTGACGGGTCTGCCCCTGCCGTTCGTGAGTTATGGAGGATCCTCCCTGCTCACTTCGATCGCGTCGTTGGGGGTTGTCCTGGGAGTCGGCATGCGCCCCGTGCGTATCGTCGCGCCCGATGGGTTGCGATCGGGCCGGGCCCTCGTGCTCAGCGGTAGCGCGACCGGAGGAGTGCGCTAGAGGGCGCCGTGTGGGGCGAGAGTCGCGAGGGCGTGCGGGAGGGATCGGTCCGGCCGGGGGTACGCGCAGGATTCTCGAGGCGATGACGGATTCGGATGGGCTGTCGGCATTCCCAAAGCACGCAACGAGCCCGTGCCGCGCTTGCTGCGAGCCCCGGCCGCTTACCTTCGGTTGAGGCGAGGGTCGGCGGCGGGGCTGCCCGTCAACAGCGCGGCGACTCGACTCCCTCGCCGGCCGCGAGGCGCTGTCGCCAGTCGTCGAGAAGGTCGTGGAGGGTATCCTCCATGGTGACCTGCGGCTGCCACCCCGTGGCGTGACGAATCGCGTCCGAGTTCCCGACGATGGAATCGCAGTCTCCCGGTCGCAAGCGATCCGCAGCGATTTCGACTCGGATGGGGACCGTCGCGGTGGCGACGAGCTGCTGAACGAGGTTCGCGAGCAGGTAGCCGCGCCCGGCACAGACATTGAAAGTTCCGCCGAGATCGGAGTCCTCGAGGACGCACCGATAGGCCGCGACGACGTCGCGGACATCGAGCAGGTCGCGCGTGACCTTCAGGTTTCCCACGAGGAGCGTTGCCGCTGCGCCGCCGCGCTCGGCTGCAGCAATCTGGCGCGCGAAGCTCGAGAGTGCGTAGCTCGCCGACTGACCTGGACCGACATGATTGAACGGCCGCAGGATGACCGGCGGCTTGGCAAGAGTGGTCGCCAGCCCGTTCACGTAGGCCTCGGCCGCAAGCTTCGACCAACCGTAGGCATTTGCCGGCGTGGTTGCCGTCGTTTCGCGAATCGGTTGCTGATCTGGGGCGACTCGACCGTAGACCATGCTCGACGACACGTGGATGAAGCGACACGGGAGCTCGAGGTTCCCAAGCGTCCGAATCAAACAAGCGGTGCCCTCGGCATTCACCGCAAACGTCGAGCTCGGGTCGGCGTCGGCCGCACCAACCTCCGCGATCGCGGCGAGGTGGAAGACCGCATCCGGAGTGAAGTCACGGAACAATCTCTCGACCCGGCGAAGATCGGGAAGATCCAACGGTTCGTCGACCGGCTCACCCCGTCCAACCCCCAAGACCTCGTGCCCCGCGGCTCGCAGTCCTGCGACCAAGTGCCGTCCCACGAACCCTGCGGCACCGGTGACGAGCACCTTCACGGATGGGCCGTCTGAACGTTCGCGAGGCGCTGTCGGTGATAGTGGAGATCGGCGTCTACCATATCGGTGATGAGCTCGCGGAAAGTCTTGCGGGGCCTCCAACCCAGCTTCTCCCTCGCCTTGGTCGGATCCCCGACGAGCAAGTCGACCTCGGCTGGCCGTACGAACTTCGGATCGATGACCACGTACTGTTGCCAATCGAGTCCGACGTGCCCGAACGCGACTTCTACCATTTCCTTCACGGAATGGGTTTGCCCGGCAGCAATCACGTAGTCATCCGGTTCGTCCTGCTGCAGCATCAACCACATCGCCTCGACGTAGTCACCGGCGTAGCCCCAGTCGCGCTTTGCATCGAGATTGCCCAAGCGCAGTTCGTTCAAGAGCCCGAGCCGGATCCTCGCAACGCCATCGGTCACCTTGCGGGTCACGAACTCCAAGCCGCGCCGCGGGGACTCATGATTGAAGAGGATTCCCGAGCAGGCGAAGAGTCCGTAGGACTCCCGGTAGTTGACGGTCAGCCAGTGGCCGTAACACTTGGCGACGCCATAGGGGCTCCGGGGATAGAGCGGGGTGAGCTCCGTCTGCGGCACTTCCCGCACCTTACCGAACATCTCGCTGGAGGAAGCCTGGTAGAAGCGGATACTCGCGTCCGTATCGCGAACCGCCTCGAGCAAACGAGTGACGCCGACGGCTGTGTACTCGGCGGTGAGGACGGGCTCTCTCCACGAGGTGGGGACGAAGGACTGGGCCGCGAGGTTGTACACCTCGTGTGGGCGATGCTCCTTGAGGAGGCTGCGCAAGGACGATTGATCCAATAGGTCGCCATGCACGACGTGAATGCGCTCGCGCAAGTGTTCGATGCGCTCGTAACGCTCCACGGATGAGCGGCGCACCATGCCGAAGACCTCGTAGTCCTTGTCCAGCAGCAACTCGGCAAGATACGAGCCGTCTTGCCCCGTGACACCGGTGATCAGCGCTCGTCGTCGCAAAGCTCCGCCCCTTCTGAAGTCGCCGCCCACACACCCACCGACGGCACGCTCGCAGAGACCCTAACAACAATCTTGAACCGATGCCACGTCGGTGCTTCGCGCAGCCCGTTCCATCGGCGAGGCCAGACTACGCGGCGCGTCCAGGCCGGGTGGATTCGGACCTTCGACCTGGGCTTCTGAAACGGGACATCCAGCCGTGAACGAGCAGCCGCGGCCCACGGAGGTTCCGATTTGTTATCGGTCGCCGGTCGGGGGCGCTCCAACGGCAAGATTGTCGTCAGGCATTCAGTGGGTGGATTCGGGCTCTTCGGCTGCGTTCGTCAGTTCGTCCCGCGAAGACTCGAAGATGAACTTGGGTATGGCGAGAACACGGTCGCGTTTCGGAGCGAGGACCAAGGCCACATGCTGGAGCCCTTCCGCCCCCACGACGAGGCTGCGCCGCCGCACCTCGAAGGTCGTCCCGGGGTGTGCCTGACCATCAATGATCACCGCCGCGCCCTGAGAGTTCCCTCGCATGTGAGCGAGCCGCTGTTGACGGGATCGGATCCTGCCGATCTCGAGCTCGACCCGGGCCGCCTCCGACGTCAGTTCTCGGTAGGCTTCCTCGACCTCCGTGCGCTCGTTGGGCGAAGTCTTCGTTGCCTCCGCAGGGTTGTCGTACCAACTCGGGTAGCGCGCTCGAAAGTCGTTTTGCAAAGCCTGGAGACGCCGGCCGAGGAGATTGGCCTCGGCATTGAGGATGGTGGACTCCTCGTGCACCCATTCCGCGGAGCCGACGACGACCCGAGTCGGCGCGCCGCCGTCGGCGCACCCGATCTCGAACAGCCGTGCGCCCAGAATGGCTTCGATGGCGCCCCCGAGCACACGACAACCATGCGTCGCTGCATCGAAGTGATCGTAAGTTCGGCAGGAGGCGTCTCGACACCACCGTCCCACGGAGATGGATCCTTCGGCGCGAATGCGGCTACGGGAAACGCTACCTACGGTCACGCTTCCGGTCGACTGCACTACGGTGGCGGGGCCCGCGACCTCGCCAACGATGCAAATGTCGCCCGACGCGTCGAGACTGACTCCGTCCTCCACGTTGCCGCCCACCCAGAGAAACCCACGCACCACCAAGCGAACGCCGGTGCGAAGATTGCCGTGGATGCGCGCTCCGCCGTCCCACAGATACTCCCCGGCGGGCAGGTCGTGACGGTGCAGCAGGTCCCGGGCCACCCGAATCCGGGCATCTTCTTGCACGAGAAAGCCGGAATGAGCCGCACGCCACACGTCACCGCAGTCGACGATACCGTCGCCCGGGGTTACCGACCAGGGTTCGACGGGAGGCGGGATCGGGCGCCCCCGAACGTTGCTTCCCGGCTGACCGGGGTGTCCGGGCGCAGTCTCGAAGATTGGTTCACCATCCGTCACGAAGAGAGGCAGCAGTTCCACCGCACGGCGGCCGGAACGTGCCGGCGGCGGAAGACGGTGCAGGCGAAACTTGCTCCCGCGAGTCGGCGGAGTCCCGGTTGCGACGACGGCTCTCACTCCTCGGCCGCGTGCACGCCACTCGATGAGGAACTCCCGGATCTGCTGAGACTGAACGCCATGGGTGACTCCGTACTCGGAGAGGTGAGCCTCGACGTCTGGCACGTCGACGAGGCGCACTGGGCACGGCGCTGTCGCCTCGACGGCCGCGGACATGCCGTCTTCGGAGACCTCCACATTCAGCACTTGTCGCAGTTCGTCCACTGTGCTGCTCGCTCCCGAAACAGAAGGCTCCCTGTAACGAGTAACCCGCTGGGCGACTCCTCAGAATGCTAGGTCACTGGTCTTGTCGCCCGACTTGCTCCCCACCGTTCCATGAACTCACGGGAGCTTCTCGCCCGCTTCAGGCTCAAAGCGCAGAGGCGTTTCTCCACCCGAGCCGCCCGTGGTCGGAAGCCAACTCTGCGGACGGCGCTCTCCCGGCGTCGGGGAAGAACCAGCAAGACTGCAGGGCATCGGAAGACTACACCGGAATCTCGGAAGCGGCACATCGGAGCTTTGGGTGCACGGCCCGTGGCTCATACCTCCGGGAAGACCTGACGTTTCGTGTGGCGGCGAGGATCGCGGAAACGCCCGAGGCCAAAGAAAACCCCCCAAGCTCCGAGGAGCATGAGGGGTCGAAACGAGGAGAAAAAATAAAGGCCGGCCGCGAGGCTGGTTGACCGGCCACGGAATAGTATAGGGCTACCCCTTTTGGCAAACAACTGCGTAAACGCAAGAATTTGATGGATCAAAAGAAAAAAGGGCGCCGGGAAGCGCCCTCTCGGAAAGAAATGAAGCAAGTAAGGCAGACAGGGGTCGAGTTTGAACGGCCAAGAATCGTTTGGCCGGAGGGGCACCCAGGACGCGAGAAGCCAGCACGGGAAGCTGGCATCTCACGTCGCTGGAGCCGTTTTTGACCCTTGCCGACACACACTACCGGCAAAGATCGGGACCGCAGCCCCCAAAATCCCACAAAGCCCGCCCGGTCAGAGCAGCTGTCGTTCCAAACGACTGCGAGTTCTGAGTTCTTACCGAGGCTGTTATCCCAGAACGGTTTAGGCAGTCACGGTGACGCCTCCCCTTTGGGCTATGGCGAGGCCAGAAGTTGGCCGGTGCCAACGGAAGGGGCAGCCGGATCCATACTAAGTAGATCCCGAGAAAGGAGTTACTCTTGTGAGCGGAATTTGTTCACCGACAGGTGGCTAGATTGCTTCCATCGGCACTCGCCGGAAGCCGCTCGAGGGCGGCAAAGGGGTCGGCGAAGCGACTCATTCGTGAGACGTTGCCCTCTCGGCGATGCGCTTACAGTCGATGCACTGGGTCGCGAAAGGCAGTGCTTCCATCCGCTCTGCGCCGATGGCCCCCCCGCAGTCGTCGCACGACTCATAGGTGCCGTCGTCAAGTCGTTCGAGCGCGCGCTCGATCTGGGCGATCGTGTCAGCGCTCGATCGAAACTGTTCGAAAACAATGTCGGCGACGCTCACGTCGGAAGCGAGTTCCTCGAGATCAGCCAAGTGGTGGGCGTCCTCGACCGCGAGTTCGTCCATGTTCTGAGCCACGCCTTGGGTGAGTTCTTGAAGTTTGCCCAACAGCCAGGTCCGTACTTGCTCGCGACGTACATCGTCCACGGTGCTCGCAGCTCCTTTGGTTGGTTGCTCCGCGTCGACATCCGGCACCTCCGGGGATCTGACGCGCACGGAAGCATACCATCAAATCGGCATGACCCAAGGCCACCCTGGCCCCATCCGAGCGGCACTTAGGAACAAAAAAAGACCGGGAAAGAGACTTGCCCTTTCCCGGTCTGTCTTCTGCCCTTCGGCGTGAAGACTCCTAAAGCATGTGCTGTCTACAGCGTTGGCACTACGGGCAGCTGTTGAGCGGGCCCAAGCAATCCAACGCATCGGCAGTCGGGTCGAGCCCGCAGTTCGCGAACGGGGCCGCCGGCGCCGGGCCAGCCTGGAAGAGGTACGTGAGGAGGTACAGCGGGTCCATCAGCGAGTCGAGGACGCCGTTGTCGTTGGCATCGCCCGCGTCGTCGCAGGTGGACGCCGGGCCGACACCGAAGAGCCACTTCGCCAAGAACACGACGTCAGAAACGTCGACGATGCCGTCGTCGTTCGCGTCGCCGCGACGGAAGGTCTGGCCGGCAACGACGCCGTCAGACGTGATCGAGCCAGACACCAGCGTGTTCACGGCCTGCGAACCGCCGTTGACGCTCACAACGATCGCGACCGGCGGGTTGCCCACGTCGCCCGAGAAGTCGACCGACGTCGACTGGCCCGCGGTCGTAGCCGCGCCGATCTGATAGCTCAGGACGACGATCTCTTGACCAACGCCCATGGCGATCACATCGAAGGGCGGGGACAGGCTGACAACGCAACCAACGAAAGCACCACCGGTGGCGCCAACGGGAAGGACGGGCGTGGTGTTGACGAAGAAGAAGTCAGCACCCGAACCGCCGTTCGAGCCTTGCGTCACGGCACCTTGAGTGCCGCCCGTGACCGAAGCAACCGCGGAGTCGTGGAGAATGCCGAACGAGAACCCTTCCGCCGCCAACGGGTTGTCGAGCGAAACGGGCAGGCTCACGGTCGCTCCCGCAATGTCCTGGGCCGTGCCCGCGGTCAGCGTGAAGAGAGCCGGAGGAGTGCCGTCTTCGACGAGGCCCGAGTTCTGGACCGGAATCGCCGAAGCACCGCCCGCGACGACGACGAGCGTCTCGACGGGCGGGGTGGCCAGGGTGTTACAGAAGTTGAGGCTCGCCGAACCACCGGCACCGTAGAGGGTGTTGTAGTTGGCAATGTTCAGCTCGTAGCCCGAGCCGGGCGCGAGGCGCTCGACCCCGAAGAAGTCGATGACCACGCCGATCGTGAAACCGGCACCCGGGTTCGGCATGATGTTGATCGCGTTGAAGTCCGGGACCCCACCGCCGTTGACCGTCGCGGAGGTGGAGCCGTTCACGACGCTGGTCACGCTCAAGAGCGCCGAGTCATGACACAGACCGTACGACCAGCCCTGGAGGTCGGCCGGCGCACCGGCGGTGCCGGGGACACTGTCGAGCGTGATGGAAACCGCCGCGGACGCGCCCGGCGCGGCCATGGCGCTTCCGGCGCGCAGCTGATAACGATCGTCCTGCGCAGAGAGCGAGCCCGTCGTCAACGACAGGGCTACGGCGAGAAAACCAAGCGACTTTTTCATCTCGACTGGAGTCCTTACTAGAGCTCGTTCATGAGCCCAACTGTACCTTGATCCCCCTGACGGGGACTCGAAACCCATTCCCAAAACTTCCCCGCGACTCGGTTCCCGACGGTGTCAACCGCCATCTCCGCGAAACACAGGTTCTTGCAACGTACTCAAGCCAACGACCTCGACTCCACCTCGACTTGAACAGCCAACCAAGGCTCGCTCGGCCTCGGCCCGCTCAGCTCTCCGCGTACCGTTCGGCGACACCGTTTCTCCACATTGGCGAGGAAAGCAGGCGGGAAGCAAACCGAACGGAACCTAGGCGGAATCGTGTCGAGCCAGAGAGCACCATGGTCGAAAGGCAGCGGCACAGCAATCGCGCGCTGGCGACTCAGCCCCGCGACGCCGCGGGAAGCCTCTGAGCCGATACCTGTCCAGCCGAACCGCCTCAGTGCGCCAACCGCATCGGCGCGGCCGCTTCGAAACGACACCTCTGGACTGACTTCTCGCTTCTCGCCGATATCCTCGTTCCCGGTCGACGGCCCGCGCTTCATCGGCCAGCCCTTCATCGGGCCAGCCCTTCATCGGGCCAGCCCTCCACCGGTTCTGGTCCCCTCCGATTGGAGCCACTCCAACCTTGTCGAACGGGAACACCAGACCGAACGGGCAAAGAAAACGACCGGAACTGGAGGCGAACAGACGATCCGCCAGCCGACCGTTGATCGTACCAACGCGAGAGTTGCTGTCAACGTGCATTCCGTCTACGCGGTGGACACGCAGAGTGAGATTTCCAGCCACTCGGTCCGCTCTCCGCACGCCGGGCGCACCTGCGGCAGAGCCCGATAACAAGCAATCAGCTAAGGACTTAGCGACCAGCATTCGACCGTCGTGTTCGCGCCGTGAGGAACGGCCCGCACATTGCCGTTGGTCAAATCGAAGACCGGCAACCCGGCCAGCGGGTTCTATCGGGGTCGACTCGCGGGCCTTGTCGCGCGCGGCGCGATCCCTCTGCCGGACGACGACCAGCCATTCCATGAGGGGAGAGACACATGGTTTCGAAAGCTGCGGTTTCCCGGTCCTGTAAGACCCAAGCGTGCAACCGCGAGTCGTGCTGCGCCCCGACCTTCGAGCAGGCCCTCGACCGGACGGGCCGCTTGAGCCCGGTTGCGGATCTTCAACAGACCGGAATCGACAGGGTGAGGGTCGTCAGCCGCTCCCAGCTGGCCGAGCTGACCCGAGTCGCGGTGAACCGGGCGATTCGCGCGCTCGTCTCCGAACTCGACCTACCCGCTGACGCCATGGCGAGCATCCACCAACGCGCGGAGGTCGAGTACGGGTTGCTCGTCGCTGAGGGCCTCGAGGTTCCTCAGCGCGACTGGCGAGAAACTCTGGCTACCGAAGGAACCCTGCTAGACACCCTTGCGAACGAAGGCTCGGCACCGGCTGTGCCCGAGGCCGGCACCGACGTCAACGCTCTCGAAGCGCGGGTCGTGCGAAACCTGACCGAGATCATCGAGAAGGACTGGCAGGCGAGCTTGCGCGAGGTGCAACAGGGCCACCAACGACAAATCGACCTGCTCGAGGCCCGGATCGCCAAACTGGTGAATGCCCTCGAGTCCACGGACCGCATGCTGCAACAACTGCATCAGCAACCGCCCTCGTTCGCGCACGCGCCAGGAAACCGCCGTGCGGGAGCGGGACGCCACGGCCTCGATCCGGAGAACCCGCTGTTCGAGAAGAAGTCGCAGCTGCTGGCCGCCCTATTCGCTGCGAACAAGGAACTCAGACAGATCGAGTCCTCGGTGTCGACCGCGTCGAAAACCTGAAGCAGAGTCCCGCGGCAGTCGTTCGACCGAACCTGCCTACGACGTGGCGACTCGGTCGGCTACTGGCCAATCGTAGGCGAAGGACCCGAACACCCCACCTGTGTGAAGGAAGAGGACCGAACTGCCGGGTCGGATGTTGCCGGTCCGCAGTTCGGAATCCAACCCGCGCATCGCCTTGCCCGTGTAGCACGGATCCAACAGGATCCCTTCCAATCGACACAGGTCCTGGATCCAGCGCTGCTCGTCAGGCGTGGTCAGACCATAGCCACGCCCTTGGTAGCCATCGACGATGCGTAGACCCGCACCCTCGTCCCACGGTGGGACACCGAATGCTTCCATGGCGTAACGAATCCGACGAATCCGTTCGCGGAAGTAAGCGGCGTCGTCGCACACCGGAAAAGCCACTACCTCCCAGTTCGCACGTCGGAGATCGCGACCTGCACTCAGGCCAGCTGCGGTTCCGGCCGATCCCATGGCATGGACCACGAAGTCGAAGCGAAACCCCTCCGAGTCACTTTGCTGTTCGATCTCATCGGCCGCGAGCACGTACCCCATTGAACCGAGCGCATCCGAAGCGCCCTCGGGAATCAAGAACGACGATACTCCGGACTCCCGTCGTTCTTGCACATAGGCCGCGAGCACTTCATCGCGAGCGCGGTACTGCTGTGGGGACAACCATCGGATGCCCGCGCCGACGAGCGAATCGAGCCAGAGGTTGCCTTGCCATGCGCTCGGTGGTTGGCCGTCCGCCGTGCGTAGAAAGAGCTGGACGTCGAGGCCCAAACGTCGCGCGAGGAATGCCGTGGCCCGGCAGTGATTCGAGTTCCAGCCGCCGCATGTGACAACCTCGTCGACTCCCGCAGCCAGTGCCCGTGCAAAGGTGAACTCGAGCTTCCGGACCTTGTTCCCCGACAGCACGAACCCGGTCTCGTCGTCCCGCTTGATCCAGACCTTGTGACCGTGGGGCAGGGTTCGCTCGTACCGCGTCATCCGTTCGATCCGCGTGGGCAGCAACGCAGCCCGCACTCGGGCCGGATACTCAAAGGCCATGATCACCTATCGTTCTTGCGCTCTCTCGAGGTGTCGAACGTCGACCGCGCTCGCCCCGTGACGGCGGCCCCCTCCCCTCGCCGCAAAGAACGCTTGCGCGCTTCGGGTTCCGGGAGGCCCTCTATTCCCTCAACGACCGCACCACGCGTCGGAGCGCAGCTGCGGCGCGTGCGAGATCCTCGCGAGTGCTACTCGGTCCGAACGACAAGCGCAAGGTGCTCCGGATTGCCGAGTCCGGCCGATTCATGGCCTTCAGAACATGGGAAGGCCTCGTGTCCCCGCGGGCGCAAGCCGACCCGCTGGAGGCCGCCACACCTTCGCGGTCGAGGTGAAGCAGGATGGTCTCCGCATGGAGTCCGTGCACCGCCACGGACACGGTGTTCGGCAACGTCAGCTCGGTTGGCGCGTTGAGCTCCAACCCGTCGATCCGCGTCAGCTCGTCGACGAACCCATCCCGCAGGCTCGTCAGCCGTGGCCAATCCCAAGGAGAATTCTCGGTGACCAGTTGCGCCAACCGACCGAGCCCACAAGCGCCCACGACATTCTCCGTTCCTGGGCGAACCCCGCGTTCTTGGGCCCCACCAAGCAAGACGGGATCGACCAACAGGCCGCGTCGCACGTACAGGGCACCGATGCCGACGGGACCGAGGGCCTTGTGGCTCGAGATCGAAGCTGCGTCGACACCCAGTTCGTGAATGCGCAGCGGCAGCCGAAAGAAGCCCTGTGCGCCATCTGTGTGAACGATCGCTCCGCTCGCCCTCGCACCCTGAGCCAACGCAGCGAGATCTTGCAAGACGCCGGTCTCGTTGTTCACCCATTGGATCGAAACCACGGCGTCGCTCGGCAACGCCGTCAGCGCCGCGGGCTCCACCCGACCGCTGGCGTCGACCGGCACCTCACCCCCAGTTCCGCTGCGTCGCCAACGTCGCCGCGCCGGCTCCCGCAAGGACGGGTGCTCGACCGACGTGGTGTAGAACGGCCGGCCGCTCGCTTCGCCCAGGGCTGCCGCAAGGTTGTTGCTCTCGGTCGCGCCGGAGGTGAAGAAGATCTCGTCTGGATCCACGCCCAGTGCGTGCGCAACGCGGGATCGCGCGGTGTCGAGCAACTCCCGCGCACGACGCCCGCGTCGGTGAGGCGAGGAAGGGTTGCCTGGGACCTCTTCGAGGGCCTGTTGCATTTCATCCCGAACCGCCGGGTGCAAGGGGCTCGTCGCATTGAAGTCGAGATAGATCTCGCCGGTCATCGAGCGCCCCCTGCAACACCGTGGGCACCTCGTCGGCGGGTCTCCCACGCAACCCTTTGCACTCCGCCGCTCGCGTGCGCCGCAGAAGCACTTAGGAGTCGCCCAAGAATAACTTCACCCTCTTGCTCGTCGCTTCGGGCCATCTTCGACCGATCCGAAAACCTCGAAGTCCTCACCGGAACTAAGGCTACGCCTCCGGTTTCGAGCTTTCCGGATCGGCCAAATCTGACCCAAATCGACGGCAAGATGTCGAAGTTATTCTTGGGCGACTCCTTAGGCTCGGGGTTCTCAGGCGGTGAAGCCCTTGAGCCGCGTCAGGTCGACGAACCACTCCCCGGCCTCGAGCACGAGAGTCACGGTTTGCCAGATCTCGGACGCGCCGTCCCCGTCGGGCTCAGCAGACTCGTCCTGGTCCGCGCGCACGAAGACGACCCCGACGCCAAAAGTCGCCGGCCCGAACAGGCCCGGCTCGTCGAGAGCGAGCAAGAACTCGCCGCCGACGACGAAGTCGCGGATGCCGACCCCTCCCCAACCGGCGTCAGGAGGCTCTGCATTCAGCCACAGCACGCCCTTGAAGCGGCTCAGCGAGAAGCGCTCCCGGCTCGTGGACGACAGGCAACGGTAGGCACTGGCGTACTGCTTCGTCTCCACCGCGTACTGGAACATTCGCAGGGCCGCATGGGGTGATGATCGGTCGAAGTACTTCTCCGGTGCTGGTATGACCGTGCAGCACCCAGCCGCTACGGAAACAACGAGCGCCGCAACCCAGCGCGACCCAGTGGGCCTACGGCGCCGGCGCGCCCAGCAGCGGCTCTGCGCGCGACCCGTGGGCCACGCCCTCGACCAACCCACGCAAGCCTCCCCCCAAGAACTTTTCGTGGCTATCGTTCGTCCTCGTCGTCCGGGTCGAGATCGCCGAGAGAGTAGTCCTCGTCATCCTCGGCCTCCGCGGACGGTTCGCTTCGCGAACGGCCGAAGAGTTCGTCGAGATCCACGTCCTCCACCTGCAGCGAAGTCCCCTCCTTCAAGAGCTGCGAGAAGTCTTGGACCTGTTCCAACACGTCATCCGTTACGAAAATGTCGGATGAGTTCTTCACTGCGAGGACCAGGCAGTCGCTGGGACGCGCGTCGATCCGCACCTCGTTTCGATGCCCGACCAGCGCGCCGTCGCTCGCACTCTGCTGCTGTTCGAGGATCAACGTCGCGCAGAAAGCGTTGTCGACGATGTCCGAGACGATGACCTTCTTGATCGTCAGGTCGAAGCCGAGGAGCATCGACTGAATGAGATCGTGGGTGAGGGGCCGCGCCGCGGTTTCGTGACGCATCTCTCTCAGCAACGCCGTGGCCTCGTAGAGCCCGATGAAGATCAGGAACGTCTTGTCCTCGTTGCCGAGAAGCACCGCGGTCCCTGTCGGAGTCGGAGCGAAGACCCGTTTGATCTCCACCTTCTTGAGGCCGGTAGCCAAGTGCGGTCCTTTCCTTGGGTCGTCCGGATTCTAGCGCGCCGGGTTCCCCAGGGTCGAGATCCCTTTTGATGAAGCGGAGCCTTCGACCTCAGGTGCCGGGCACTCTGGCCGTTGGGATTCGACTCTCTCTAGAATATCGTCCCAGGTGGCCCCGAACTTGGCGGCACTCGAACTGGCCGCGTGACCAGTGTTCCCGCGGGGTCAGCTGCCACTGCCCCGCACGTCGGACTCGAGAGCACTCCGTTCTTCCGGAAACCACGCGGCCAGCGAGTACTGTCGCTCGCGGAGACTCTCTTCGGGGCCAACGAAGGAGAGCGGTCGTCCGGCGAGGGTCTCGACGATTGCGCCGGCCTCGCTGGCGATCAACGAGCCCGCCGCGAGATCCCAGGCGCGGGCGGAGTCCCACACCCCGGCCGCGAGTCTTCGATCCGCAACCCAACAGAGCTCGAGAGCGAGCGCTCCAAAGGTCCGATCCCGCGCGCGCCGCGCCAGCACTCGCACGCGATCGACCTCGCGGCGCCGCCACTGCGACGAGAGCGCCACGATTCGACGACCTTCGCGAGTGGCGCGGGTGGGGAGGCGTGCATCGTTGCGCCAGGCACCCGCGTCAAGGCGCGCCTTCCACACTGCGTCCCCCATCGGATCGGCTACCCAACCCAGCTCTGGACTGTCGTTCACGCAGTAGGCAAAGGTCGCACAGAAGACGGGGATCCCGGCCTCGAAGTTGGCTGTACCGTCGAGCGGATCGACGATCCAGCCGGTACCCGACCAGACCGGCCCCTCCCGCTCGATCTCCTCGCCGAGGATGGCGTCGGTGGGAAAGTGGGCCCGTATCCGGTCGCGAAAGGCGCGCTCGAGCGCTTCGTCCTGTCCTCGTCGGTCCGAGCGCGAGAAGCGCCAGCGCAGCTCGGAGACCATCGCTCGCGCGAGGTCGTCGCCGACTTCCTCACGGTTCACTGCCCGACCGCCCAACGGCCCAACGTGTCGCGAAGGATCGCCAACACCCCGAGCACGACGAAGGGAGCAACGTCAGCGCCGGCGAGTCGCAGCAACGCTGCTCGTCGACACGCGTCGAGGGGACAAGCGACCATCCCCACGATGCGAGCGCAGCTGCCCGAGAGCGGTGTCCATCGCAAGATCACGACGATCACCAGCACCCACTGGTAGGCGTCAATGAGGGAGATAGCGACGTGCATTTTCGAGCGCCTGAACTCCTGGGAGGATTTTGCCTTCGAGGTATTCGAGGGACGCGCCGCCACCGGTCGACACGTGCGAGACTCGAGTGTCGACGTGGAACCTGCGAGCTGCGGCCGCGGTATCGCCTCCGCCCAGCACGCGCTCGCCCGGCAGGCGTGCGAGGCACTCCGCGATGCGCTGGGTACCTTGCTGGTAGGGCTCGACCTCGAACACCCCCAATGGTCCGTTCCAGAACACCGTTCGGGCCGTGGCCAAGCGCTGTTCGATCGCGGCGATCGAACGTGGCCCAATATCGAAGAAGGCGAACCCAGGACCTGGCTCCTCACCGACCTGCACTACCTTGACCTCCGAAGGTCGGTCCAGGGAGTTCCCCGCGACGAAGTCGGTCGGAAACAGCCACTCCACCGCGTGGCCCGAGCCCTGGTCCTCAACGAGTTCTCGCAACTCGCCGAGCCACTCCGATTCGATTCGAGACTCCCCAACTGGCTGTCCGAGCCCTGCCAAGAACGTGTTCGCCATGCCGCCGCCGACGATGAACCCGTCCACCAACCGGCGCAGTTGACGGACTACCCCGAGCTTGTCGGCGACCTTGGCCCCGCCCAAGATCACCCAGAACGGGCGCTCGGCATTCGTACGCAACCGAGACAAGACGTCGAGTTCACGCTCCACGAGCAGCCCCACGTAGCCCGGGAGCAACGCGGGCACACCCACCACGGAGGCGTCGGAGCGGTGAGCGGTTCCGAAAGCATCGTTGACGTAAACGTCCGCGAGCGCAGCCAGCGCACGAGCGAAACCGGGGTCATTCCCCTTCTCCCCGGGATGGAAGCGCAGGTTGTCGAGCAGCAGGACCTCCCCCGGCTGCAGGCGCGCTGCGGCCGCGACCACGGCCTCATCGCCGGGGTGGCCAGCGACGAAGCCGACCCGTTGACCGAGGCGCTCACCCAAGGCCACCGCGACCGGCGCCAGACTGAACTGAGGATCAACCCCCTTGGGACGGCCCAGGTGAGAGCAAAGCACGAGTCGAGCCCCCGCCGACAACAGGGCCCTAACTGTCGGCACGGCCGCGTCGAGGCGCGTGCCATCGGACACCAAGCCCCTCTCCAGGGGCACGTTCAGATCCAAGCGTGCGAGGACACGCCCACCCCGCGGGAGCAGTTCCAAGAGATCCTCGAGACGGTGCATCGAACGCCCTTTCGGACAAAGAGTACCCACCGGAGAGGAAGGCTCGTTCCGCCTCTCGCGGCTGGGGGACACGACGGGAAATGTGCCGGTGCAACTTTCGGTCGCGGATTCGCGCCCCGGCCCGCGCGCCGTGGCGGCGGGCGGGTCCCAAAGGTTGGCGACCGGTCGACGCTGCGCCTCGGAACGCTCTCAGTATGCGCAAGCCCGGGGAAGCGCGGCAAGCGCTTGTCGGGGTGGAACTGAACTCGGAAACGCGTCGCCCGCGGCAATCAGCGCAGGTGGTCGAGGGTGTTGCTCAGGGACGCGAAGTCGTAGGGACCGATGAAGTGTCCGAAGAAGGTGTCCACGGGTCCCTCGCGCCCGGCGTCCGCGGCAATGTGCGCGAAGGTGTCGCCGACGTAACGAAAGCCTTGGCCTCGTCGCAAGTGTGAGTAGGTGCCGCCGAGTTCCGCGAAACCCGAGCCCCCGGCAGCCAAGTGTCGCCAAGTCTGCAGCAACGGACCCCAGGTCGTGTGAAGCCCGAGGGAGGCTCCCTCCCGCACGTCGGCGGAGACACAGCCCGCGCCAAGGGCCAAACTCAGCAAGCCAACCACGGGGTACCGGACCGTACTCTTGAGCATGCTCGAGGCTTTCCGTTTGTTCCCGGTTCTACTGACAAGTCACAGCGGCACATATCGGCCCGGCTCGGTTCCTGACCCGCGACTGCCCCAAACACAGGCGCTGCCCCTCAGTCCGAATCCGCCCCCGAGATCAACCGATGAAATCGTCGTCGAATCCGCTTCTGGAGCAGCAAGAACCTAACGAACGGCACCACCTGCAACACTGACTCACCGACCCAAAGCAGCAAGTGCCCCGCCACGAGCAGCTTTGTCGTCAGCCGTGGTGGAGGTCCGGTTCCGATCGAAGCCACCGACCCCCTCATCGCCGCCCCAAGTCCGATGGCGGCCCAGTGTCCGACGAACCAGTGTCCGACGGCCCAGTGTCCGACGAACCAATGTCCGACGGCCCAGATCGGTCGAGCTGAGTCGCCAAGAGCCGATCCCGCACCGGACCTTCTAGGTCACCAATGAAGAACGCCGAAATCAAGTGAGTGAAGACGGCGATCGCCCAAAAGCCGATCACCACCAACGACCACCACGCCCCGGGTGTGATCAGGGCATCCGTCGCCAAGAAGGCCAAGCCGAACCAGAAGAACCACGTGAGGTGGGCATAGAAGGCGATTCGACCGGCGACACGTACCGCCGCGGCCTCGTAGTCGTGTCGTCTCGACGCAACGCCCATTCACTACCCCTCGTTGCTCCAGCGAGTTGCCATGCTACCACTCCGGGGGCTGAATCGGCTTCGCCCCACGCTCCGCGAAGAACTTGTGCTCGCTCATCCGACTCACCAACGTCTTTACGAGATAGTAGTGACCGGCCTTTGCAATGTCCGCCTTCTCGCGGCGCGCGCTACCCGAAAATGGCATCGAGATCTTCCCCAAACTGAGCGCGCTCTTACCCTCGGCGTCGAGAAACTCCACCCGGGCCTCGCAGTTGAAAATGTGTGTGATGGGAATCCGCCCATAGAAGGAGTGGGTCCGCTCGAACCGCACGGTGATCTCGAGCTTCATGGTGAAAGCCGCCTCGGCAGCGTCCTCGGCCATGAGCGCGAGCGGCTTCTCGAGGCTGCGGAAGAACGACTGGACCTCGTAGTTGGCAACAGGGTAGTCGGGCTTGGCGTCGCCCAGCGACTCTTTCAGCACGAAGCGGACGCGGTCCCCGCTGCCGCCGTACATCGGCCCCTTGTTCGTGGATTTGGAGGCTTCCTTCGCCGTGCCTTCGAAGGACTCTGGCATCTCGACCGGCGGAGCCGTGAATCGTCCCGAGTCGCCAGCTCGCGCCGCATCCGCTTCGGGGCTGCCTTCGATGTACCAACGGCCATCGATTCGGACGTAGCCCAGACGCTTCCGTGCCTCCACGTGATTGGGCTCGGCCGTGATCACCGTGCGCAAGTGAAACAGCGATTCCTCCAAGAGCTTTCGCTCCACGCACCATTGGGCAAGGTCCAAGTGCCCTACGAGGTCATTGGGTGCGAGCTTCTGCTTGCGGCCCAGGTACTCGTCGTAGTCGCTCTTCGACTTCTCACGCCGCACGATTTGCCCGACGTCGATGGTGACGACTTCGCCGCTGTCGGTCTTGACGCTCACGAAGGTCGTCGACTCGCGAATGACTGCCCCGACGACCCGTTGCCCGTTCTTCAACTCGAAGACATCGGCCACGACGTTCCCCGACGCAAAAATGCCGACTGCGAGCAGGGTTACCACCACCCAACGTGCTCCCGCCCGCATACCGAGGCCGGGGCTACCCGGAACGCGGCCGCCCAAACCGCCCGAGATTGCCGTGCGAAGCATTCACTCACCTCCCATTTACGTTATCCTAACAACCTGGGTGCGGGTCCAGGTCCACGGCCGCGGGGTCGACCATTCCGGCATCGGAATGGCCGCCTTCGAACTGCGTCGCATTCCCGCTGCAGTGAGGGCACGCGACTCCTGGCAAAAGCCGTACCGTCGCGACCTCGGGCAGACGGCTGGCGACCGCGAGGGACCGGCATTCTAGGGTAGCGTTAGGAGTCGACCAAGAATAACTTCACCCTCTTGCTCGTCGCTTCGGGCCATCTTCGACCGATCCGAAAACCTCGAAATCCTCACCGGAACTAAGGCTACGCCTCCGGTTCCGAGCTTTCCGGATCGGCCGAATCTGACCCAAATCGACGGCAAGATGTCGAAGTTGTTCTTGGGCGACTTCTTAGTGGGCAAACAACCAAAGGTACTCCGCATTCGTGAGCTTGGATCGGCGCGCTGGCCGCGCACGGGACGACCCCATCTGAGGGAAGTGCCGCAATCCGTGCCGCAGGGGCGCGTCTGCCGACATCTTCGTCTCGGGAGTACCGAGCCGCGAGGCAGAAACTCGGGGACGGTGCCCCAGATCAGCCCTGGAATCGACGTCCGAGGAGGGAACTTCCCATGAACTCGCGCCGAGAGCCCCCCCCCTGCCGGCGCCGACTCGGGTTCGGAGCCCGAGTCCTCTGCTTAGTCCTCTTCGGCTCAGCGTGCAGCCCCGAACCACCGTCCTCAGCCCCAAGTGCCCCGCTGGCAACCCCTGAGTTCGCGCCGTTTCACGAGGCCCAGCCTGGTCTCGGTCTCGACTTCGAGCACGCAAACGGCGCCACCGGCAAGTACTACTTCTGCGAGATCGTGGGCGCCGGCTGTGCACTCGTGGACTTCGACAACGACGGCGACCTCGACGTCTTCTGTGTCCAAGGGGGGCCCTTGGAGGAGGTTACCTCTCCCGACGCGGTCGCACCCTCCCATCGACTCTACGAGAATCGACGGGTCGACGACGGCACCTTGCGTTTCGTCGACGTCACCGTTCGCAGCGGCGACTTGGGCCACGGTTACGGCATGGGTGTGGCCGCCGCGGACTACGACAACGACGGTCATGTCGATCTCTATGTGACTCGTTTCGGACCCAATCAACTGCTGCGCAACAACGGCAACGGGACTTTCACCGAAGTCGCGCAGCACGCGGGCGTCGACGTGAGCCGCTGGAGTACCAGCGCCTCCTTCTTCGACTATGACCGCGATGGACACCTCGACCTCTTCGTGTGCAACTACGTCGACTTCACGCTACGCAAGAACAAGGATTGCTATGCCGAGTCGAGCGCTCGCGACTACTGCGGCCCGCTGAGCTACGACCCGGTCCCCGACTGCCTCTTCCGCAACCGGGGGGATGGGACCTTCGAGAACACCACGGTGAGTTCCCGCATCGGCCAGTACTTCGGCGCTGCCCTCGGGGTCATCGCCGTCGACCTGGATCGAGATGGCTGGTTGGACCTGTACGTGGCGAACGACGGCACCGCCAATCAGTGCTGGATGAACGAGCGCGACGGCACCTTTCGAGACGATGCCCTGCTCGCGGGGTGCGCCTACGATGAGAGCGGTCGCGCGGAGGCGAGCATGGGCGTCGAAGCCGCTGACTTCGACGAGGACGGTGACGACGATCTCTTCATGACCCACCTGACCGGCGAAACGAACACCTTCTACCGCAACAACGGGCGAGCTCACTTCGAGGACACCACCGTGGCTCAAGGGCTCGCCTCGCCCAGCCGCAGTTTCACGGGCTTCGGCACCGGCGCGATCGACTTCGATCGGGACGGTTGGCTCGACATCTTCGCCGCGAACGGCGCGGTCAAGGCGATCGGCTCGTTGGTAAGAGCCGGTGATCCGTCGCCGTTTCATCAAACCAATCAACTGTTCCACAACCTCGGAGCCGGCCGCTTCGCCGACGTGACCCGGAGCGCTGGAGCGGCGTTCCTGCGCTCCGAAGTGAGTCGCGGTGCGGCATTCGGAGACCTCGACAACGACGGCGACACCGACATCGTCGTGACCAACAACGACGGCCCCGTTCGGCTGTTGTTGGGAAACGCTCCGAACGATCGACACTGGATCGGCATTCGCCTCGTCGACCCCAAGATGCCCGTGAGTCCGCTCGGAGCTCGCGTGCGTGTAACGCTTGCCTCCGGCAGGACCTTGTGGCGGTGGGTGCGCGCGGACGGGAGCTACTGTTCTGCGAACGACCCGCGAGTTCTCGTCGGACTCGACCGCGAGCCGACGGTTGCTTCGGTCATGGTTCAGTGGTCGAACGGCTCCCGGGAACAATGGGCCTGGCCGCCGGTAGACGCGTACTCCACGTTCGTACGGGGGCAAGGGGAGGCGCTCCCATGAGGCGAGTCGTCGGCGGTCTCCTGGCTCTTCTCACGAGCAACTGGTCCTGCGCCCCGGCCCCCAACGCGAACCCCACGCGGTTGGCGGAGTCTGGGTCGGCCACGCCCGACTCGGTGACGCTAGATCCGATTGTCCTACCGTTCTTGGGCGATCTCGAGCCCGCGGTTCGCGAGCAACTGACCCGCGCCATCGCGGAGTGTCATGCATTGCTGGGGCCTGCGGCACCACCGGATCGTGGCGGTGGCGCCGACAGAATCGGGGAACTCGGTATGCAGTTTCACGCGTACGGGCTGTGTGAGACTGCAGCACAGTGCTACCAGCGTGCGGAGTCGCAATCCGCCGATTTTCGTTGGCCGTACTACCGCGCGCAGCTCCTGTGGAGCGAGGGGCGTGCGGAGGAGGCAATCGCGGCTTTGCGCCGGTGTCTCGAACTCGAAACGACGTACGTTCCCGCGCACCTGCTCCTGGCGAAGATCCTGCTCGAGCAAAACGATCTCGAGTCGGCGCGCCGCTCGGTGACCGCGGCTGGGGAAGGTGCACCCCCTTCCGCGGCGGCGCTCACCCTCTTGGGGCGAGTTGCCATGCGCGAGGGGGACGTGGAGCGCGCGATCGAACTGCTGACACGCGCCCTCGAACTCGCGCCCAAGGCCGGCGAAGTCCACTACCTCCTTGGCCTTGCCTACCGGGAGCACGGCGACGTGAAGCGCGCGCGCGCACACTTGGAGTACCCCAACCGCACCTCGGCCCCCGTCGACGACCCGCTCATGGATGCCCTGAAGGGTCGAATCGTCGGCTCCCGACTCCGTCAGAACCTCGGTGGCGAGCACTTCCTCCGACAGGAATTCAGCCAAGCGCGCGCGGAGTACGAGCTGGCCGTGAAAGCCGACCCCACCAGTTCGACGGCACACTCGAATCTCGGCGCCGTGCTTACCCGGCTGGGCGATTTGCCGGCGGCTCGCAAGCACTTCGAAATGGCTCGCGCGTTGGCTCCAGAGAATGCGCTGGTACACTTCAATCTGGGCACACTGAGCGCCCGAGAAGGGCTCGACACGCAGGCCATCTCGCACTACGAAGCGTGCCTCGCGATCGATCCCGACTACGGGGACGCTCATTTCAACCTCGGCAACGCGCTGCGTCGGGTGCGTCGCTTCGAGACCGCTTCCCAACATTATCAACGAGCGGTAGACCTCGACCCCTCGAACGGCGAGGCGCGACTCGCGCTCGCGCACACATGGATCGTGCTCGAGCGCATGGACGAAGCACTACCCCTGCTCGAACTGAGCCACCGCGCGCGGCCGCAAGACCTGGCGACCGCGGAAACTCTGGCCCGCGTATTCGCGGCGAGTTCAGACCCGAGGCAGCGCGACGGGGGACGCGCGCACGCCATCGCGCAGGCCCTGTTGGAACGGGAACGTTCGGTGAGTCACGTCGAGACCTACGCCATGGCGCTGGCGCAGCTCGGCCACTTCGACCAAGCCCGCACGTGGCTCGAAGCCGCCGTGGCTGCGGCCGACAAACTGGGCCGTCCAGATCTGATAGCGAACCTCGAGCTGGGGATCGCTCGGTGTTTGCGCCAAGAGACGTGGCCTGGGCCGTGGCCCCGGGAACACCCGATCTTGATGCCGCCCGCCCGACCGAGAGCGACCCTCGAACCCCAAGAGCGCTGACTCGTCGTCAGTGACCTCGCGCCGAAGCAGCGACTCCTCAGCGGGGCACCACCTCGACATTGGCCAGCTGAGCCGTCGCCCGCGGCTGAATGCCATCCTCGTCAACCTCCTGCGCGGTTCCCGAGCGGAACAACCACACCCCTGGCTCGCGGATCGTGAAGGAAAGGTCGTAGAGCATGTGGCGCCGTGGTTCATCGGTCGCAAGCAGCTCCACGTGAATCGCCAACGGTACCCAAGTTCCCGGCGCGACCTCCGCATACGACGAGTAGTCGATGTTGGCGAGTAGCTCGCCCCCCTCACCGAAGATCTGCTCGCTGAGCGGTACGGACCGAACCGCATCCACGAGCAAGCTGGCCGTGCGCCCACGAAAGCACTTGCCTTGCCAGTAGGCGATGTTCATAGCCCCCATGCTGACCGTCAGACCCACGCGGGGGGGGATGGCATAACGAATCCTCACGTTGCCGTCTTGGTCGGCTTCCAGGCGAGGTTCGCAAGCGGCTGGGTTCGACAACAACTCGTCGAGCGTGAGTTCGAGGTGCGTCGCGCGGTCCAGATGGTAGCCTCGGTACCGCAAGAGTTCCTGCTCACGGGGGCCGAACGTCACTTGAAAGCTCTTCCCCTTCTTGGCGATGAGATTCTGCATTTCGAAGCGATAGCTCACTTGCTGGGCCGCCACCGGCTCCGCCCACCCCAGCCAGCGTCGGTTCGCGGCGAGCATGCGGCCGAGTCGGTCGGCGAGTTCGGCGCCCTCGGCTCCCAATTCCTTCGCGAACACCTGGTGAAGGGCGCGCGCCGAGCTCGCGTCCCCAACTTTGCGCACGGAATCGGCGAGCTCCCGCGCTGAGGCCAGCGACGACGCCTGCCGCACGATGCCGGCGCGGATGCGGTCGAACTGGTCGAGCAGTGCCTTGGGAACCCCCGGGCCTTGTCCGTTCACGAAGCGTGTCGCGGCCTCGACCGCCTCGCGGGCCTGGACGATCACGGAGACTCCCGCCGCGCGTCGAACGTCGGCCTGGTCGTCTCCGAGGAGCGGCAACAAGGTCTCGATGGCCTCGCGATCGTCGAGTTGCCCGAGCCCGAAGGTCACCGCCTCGCGCTGGGGAGCCGCGCCGGTGGCGAGGACCTCGCGAAAGGTGCTGAGCGCACGCTCCGGAAACGCGGTCGAAATCCCCCGGACGATCCCGACACGCTCGCGATCCCAGTCCCTTCGCTCCGCCTCGTCATCCGGTCGGAGCCGAGCCAGCGCCGCGACCAGCGGTGCGATCGCGCGCGGATCGCGGCTGTTGAGCAACCCCTCGATCGCCTTCACCCGAGTCGGGGAGTCTGCCGCAGCGAGCTCGTCGACGAAACGCTTCAGTTCCAACGGTAGCTCGGCTTCGGTAGGTCGGGATTCCGGAGCAGGTTGCGTTTGCGGTCCCGGTCGCGTCTCCGGTGCGGCCGTCGCCGGCTCGAACCCGCGAGCCGGAGGCATGGCCGCGGAACCTACGCTGTACAGCACGAGCAACCATCCGAGCACGACGGCTTCCTTCCCAGTTGACCTTTGAAGCAGTGGCCGGGCGCGCGAAAGCGGTGTTCCGCTCCGAACCCATCCCCGGCTATGGTAGCCGACCGCGGGCGATCTTGCTGCCGACTCCCGGGCGTTGGCGGTAAGAGTTCGGCGCGCCGAATCCCGTTCGGGCCAACACCCCCAGTCGCTCCTGCGTATTGGAACGGCGGCAGGCGAATGGCCCGCGTCCGGCCCCACTCACGGGACATGAGGCGAGGCCGAAGGGGGCGGGAAGGGTCTCCGTACAGAGCCGGGGCGCGAGACGGGACCGCGGACGATCCCTGACGCGGACGATTCGAACAAACACGAGAGCCGGGGGGAAGAGCAAGATCCATGAGAAGAATGCAAGGTACTCCTACCGCGTTGGGGTTCAGGGCACTGCTCTCGAGCGGCGTGTTGGTACTGCTCGCAGGGGCCGCTTGGGCTGCCGATACACCCGGAGACGAGGCCCTCGGCGAGCGCTACCGGCCCGCGCAGCGCATCTTCGCCGGCAACGCGGTCAACCCGTCCAAGCAGCGGCTCCTTCGTCAGACGAGCGTGGCCTTGCGCTCCCTCGAGACCGCTCTCGACTGCGAAACCTGGTCGCTTTGGAACGAGGACACACTCGGGGTGCGAACCGTTCTACTGAGCGGCCCCCGCCTACGCTCGGGAACGATGGCGCCCGAGGAACTCGAGGCACTCGCTAGAGTCGTCGTCGACGAACACTCACAGCTCCTGGGAGTGAACGCGAGTGATTTGTCCCACTTTCGAACCCACCCCATTCGACAGCTCCGGGTCGTCACGTTCTTGCAACTCCATGACGGGCTCCCGGTGCGACCGTCCTTCGTGAACGTCGTGTTCACACAGCGAGAGGACGAGTTGCTCCTCACCCGTCTCGATGCCGAGGTGTTTCCGCGACTCGACATCCCGACCTTTCCCTCCCTGTTGCCGCTCGACGCGAGTCGCATTGCACGAGATTGGTGCGGTGGGCCGCCGCGAGTCGTTGGCGTCGCAGAACCCGAGTTGGAAGTCGCCCCGGCTGCACGACCGGACGGCAAGGGCGTCGAGCCGCGACTCGTCTTTCGCTGCTCAGTGACCGCGCAAGATCCGGTCGCCGTCTACGAGGTTCTCATCGACGCCTACGACGGGACCATCGTTTCAGCCTACGATACCGTGAACTACCTCGACATCGTCGGCAACGTGTCCGGCTTCGCGAGCCCCGGTCTGCTCCCGGACAATGCCTCCAATCCACCGACGCTGCGTGCCCTCGAGGGACTCAGGGTCACCGTACCGGGCGTGGGTTCCGCCGTGACCGATGCGACGGGCAACTTCACGATACCGAATCCCGGGACGAGCCCGCTCGACGTGACCTTTCAGCTGCTCGGTCCCTACGTCAATGTGAACAACGCCGCCGGCGCCGATCTCACGGTGACCACGACGGTGACCCCGGGAGTGCCGGTCGACGTGATCTTCAACGATCCGCCGACGGCTGCCGGCACGGCGCAAGTCAACGGCATGATCCAGACTCACACGGTCCATGAGTTCCTCAAGAGCTTGGACCCGACTTGGAACGAACTCGACTTGGCCATGCCGTGTAACACGAATGTGGCGGGTGCCTGCAACGCCTTCTTCAACGGGTCGAGCATCAACTTCTACCCGGCAGGGTCTGGATGCGTGAACTCCTGCTACTCGTCGGTCGTCTATCACGAGTACGGACACGCCGTCGTTTTCCAGATCTTCCCCTTCAACCCTGCCGGCAACTTCAACGAAGGCATCTCCGACGTGCTCGCCACCACTCTTGCCGACGATCCGCGAGTTGGAGCGAACTTCCAGGGCGGAGGGTCTCTGCGTAACGTCAACACGCAGAATCGCAGCTTCCCTCAGGACGTGGGCAACCCGATCCACGACGCCGGGTTGATCGTCGGTGGCTCGTTCTGGGATACTCTGCTCGCGCTCGATGCCACGGTGGGACACGCCCAAGCGTTGGACCTGGTGCGGGACTACTACTTCTTCCACATGTTCTTCCTCACGGGGCAGATCATCCCGCTCCTGGTGGCGGACGTGCTCACCGTGGATGACAACGACGGGAACGTGCTGAACGGCACTCCCCATTACGCCGAGATCGCCCAGGGGTTCGGTTTGCACGGCCTCGATGCCCCGGACCTGAACTTCTTCGCCTTCACGCACTCGCCCCAGACCGACACGGTCAACGATCAGTTTCCCTATGAGATTCGCGTCGAGGTCGAGGGGCTCATTTCACCCGTTGCCAGCGTGCTCCTCAGGCACCGCGTCAATGGCGCTGGCCCGTACCTAGTGACCCCCATGAACCCGACGGGCGTCGTCTCGGAGTACTTGGCGACCATTCCACCGGTGCCGTCCCCGGGGCGGGTCGAGTACTACTTCGAGGCCACGAACACCGACGGAGAAGTCGTACTGTTTCCCGTCGACGCGCCCGGGAGCCCGTTGTCCTACTTCGTGGGGACGGTCACGGAAATCTACCTCGATACGATCGGTGGCAACGACGCGGGTTGGACTCACGTACAAGTCACGCAACAGGATGACTGGCAGCGCGGTGCCCCCAGTCCAACGGGTTCGACCTGGGACCCGACGTCGGCCTTCTCCTTACCGTTTTGCTGGGGCAACGACCTGGGCGGCGCCGGCTTCAACGGCAACTACCAGAACAACGTCAGCAACTACATTGAGTCTCCAGTGATCGATTGCTCGGCTCACACAA
Source organism: Planctomycetota bacterium (assembly GCA_050246115.1). Lineage (GTDB taxonomy): Bacteria > Planctomycetota > UBA8108 > UBA1146 > JAJFFE01 > JBFWWP01. Next base: position 50,268 of record JBFWWP010000014.1, on the reverse strand, counting down.
ACGTCTGGCTGCAGTACCGGCGTTGGCTCACCGTCGAGTCGGGGCAATTCGACAACGCTCGCGTACTCGTCAATGGCACGGTGTACTTCGCGAACCCGACCACCGTTGACCTCATCGACACCGAGTGGACCGCGCTCACGCACTCGATCGCCGCGGTCGCTGACGGTAACCCAGCAGTCCAGGTTCGTTTCACGTTGCAGAGCGACGCCGGTTTGAACTTCGGGGGCTGGAACTTCGACGACGTGCGCCTCGTGTCGGTGACCGCTTCGAACCCGACCATCTTTGCTTACGCATTGCCCACGGTGGCGATCCCGGCCGGAACCAGCGCCATCGTGCCGGCGAGCGCCCGCTTCGACGCAGGCGTCAGCAGCTATGGTATCGCGGTGCAGCACGACCCGGCGCTGGTCCAAGTCATCGACGCAACCCTCGTCGGCACCCCAGTCGCGCTCGCGAGCCCCGACTTCGTCTCGATTCAAACCGACAACACCAGTGGCTACTGCACCGCGCTCGTCATCGTCGATGTTAGCCTGAGCTCGGTTCTGCCTCCGGCTGCGGATCAGGAGATTCTGCGGATTGAATACGCAGCCTCCGCGGTTGGCGCCGGCGCGACGGCCGCCCTCACTTTCGTCGACGGGCTTGGAAGTCCATCGACCGACAACTTCCTGACCCTAGCCGACGCCTCGGTCGTGACCCCGTTCCGCACGAACGGGACGATCGAGATCACGCCGGCGACTGGACTCTCGTTCGTGCGCGGCGACGGCAATGGCGACGGGGCCGTGAACGCTCCGGACGCGGTATTCGCGTTGCAGTTCTTGTTCGCTGGCGGGGTGGCACCGCTGTGTTGGGACGCGCTCGACTTTGACGACAACGGGGCCGTCAACTTGCCCGACCCCGTATCGCTGTTGAACTTCCTGTTCTTGTCGGGTCCAACGCCACCGGCGCCGTTTCCGGCGGCCGGTCCGGATCCGACCGTCGATACCTTGCCGTGTCCGTAACTCCACGTCCTCGGACCTTCGAGGCGCGAGGCTGAGCTGCATGAGCTGGAGGACTCTGGGGGGCCGCCACACCGACCACCGAGCGGGGAATCGTCGTCTACGCGGCCGCCGTGTTCGGATCGACCTCAGACCGACAGCGCACGCGAGCTACGGGTCGGCTCGAGGGAGTAGAAGGTCTTCGCTTCGCGCCCCAAGCGAACCAAGAGCTCGCACGGCGCGACCTGGGTCTCGCCTCGCTCGACGCGGTCGCGCAGTCGGTCGACGATGACATTGAGTCCCATGGCGTCTGCGTGACGCAGCGGACCGCCACGAAACGGCGGGAATCCCGTGCCCATGATCATCGCAAGGTCGATGTCCGAAGGGCGCTCGACGACTTCTTCTTCGAGGCAGCGCGCCGCTTCATCGACGATGCGGTCGACGAGAAACGTGACGATCTGGTCCGGGTCCGCCGACCGCGACTCGTGCGCCGGGCGTCCGCCCGGGGCGAGCGTGTTCCACTCGGGATTGTCCTTGGAGTTCGCCGGGTAGCGGTAGAATCCCGCGCCGGTCTTGCGGCCGAGCAACCGCTGGTCGATGAGTCCTTGCAGGAGCGGCGCCGGCTGCGCGCGTTCGCCGAACGCCTGGTAGAGCGTCTCGGAGACCTCGTGCGCGATGTCCAGACCCACCTCGTCGAGCAGTCGGAACGGGCCCATGGGGAGTCCGAATCGCACCGCAGCTTTGTCGATCTCCGGCCCCGGCACCCCTCTCCCGAGTAGGGTGCAGGCCGAGTTGAGATACGGGGCCAACAGCCGATTCACCAAGAAACCAGGACGATCTTTGACGACGACCGGAAACTTGCCCAAAAGCTGTGCGAGTGCAACCACCTTGCCGACCGCCGCGTCGGAGGTGAACCTCCCCGGAATGACTTCGACCAAGGGCATCCGGTGCACGGGATTGAAGAAGTGCATTCCCACCACGCGATTCGGGCGCGTGGCGGCCGCCTGAATCGCCGTCACCGAGAGGGCCGAAGTGTTGGTCGCGAACACGGCGTCCGGCGCCAGCAGGGGCTCGATCTCACGCAGTGCCGCTTGCTTGACGTCGAGCCGCTCCACGATCGCCTCGATCACGCCATTGCACGTACCGAAGCCGCTCGCGTCGAGAGTGTGCGTGAGGCGGCTCAGCACGTCGTCGCGTTCGAGCAGGGTCATGCGGCGGGATTGGACTCGTTTGTGTACTTGGTCGCCAATCTGCTTCAGTCCACGTTCGAGTCCCTCGGCGCTCACATCCCGCAAGCGCACGGACTGCCCCCGCTGCAGGAGCAAGTGGGCGATCCCAGCCCCCATGACTCCGGCGCCCAGTACCGCGACCGAACCCCGTTCCGGCCACGCCGAGTCTTCACCGACCACCCGTTGGCGTGACCTCTCGGAGTCCTGAAAGACCTTGATCAAGTTCTTGGAGACGCTCGTGGCGATGAGCTCGCCGCACAGCTCGGCCTCGAGCTCCAGCCCGCGCTCGATCGGCAAGCTCCAACCCTCGAGGACGGCTCGGAGGGCCTTACCTGGCGCCGGGTAGTTCCCGCCCGAAGCGCGAGCGATCTGTTTCCCGGCTTGCGACCGAACGATCGCTCGACCCACCGGGTTGTTCTCGAGCAACCTCTGCCAGATCGATCCTCGGAGGCGACGTCGCCGCGCGCGCACCGAGTTGCCGCCGTCGGACAAGATCCGTCGCGCTGCGCGTAGCGACATCTCGCGACCGCCCTCGGGGGGCACGACCATGTCCACCAGCCCTTGGCGCAGGGCTGCTCGCGCGGGCAAGCGCTTGCCGCTGAGGATGAGGCCGAGGGCGCGCTGCAGCCCGATCAGCCGTGGCAGTCGCTGGGTTCCGCCGAAGCCTGGAATGATCCCGAGATTCACCTCCGGGAGTCCGATCTGCGTGGCCGGCACATCCACCGCGATCCGATAGTCCGCGGCCAAGGCCAGCTCCAGGCCACCCCCCAGACAAGTCCCACGGATCATCGCGAAGGTCGGAAACTGCAGCGACGCCAGCGTCTCGAAGACTGCCTGTCCTTCGGCAGCCTTGGCGGTGCCGGTCTCGGCGTACTGGATGTCGGCGATCAGATCGATATCGGCGCCCGCAACGAAGTGATCGTCCTTGGCGCTCCAAAGGAACAGTGCGGAGACCCCCGGCAGCGTCTGGAGTTCATGGAGCTGCTGGCGGAACTCGTGCAGCACCGGCTCCGTCAGCGCATTGACCGAGTTGCTCGCGTCGAGAATCAGATGAACGAACTCTCCAGTTTCGCAAGCAGCAGCTTCGCCATCACACCACACGACGTCTCGAGCGGTTCGCAACCGACGCCAAGCACTCACGCCGCCATCCCTTCCACGACTACCGCTCCGCCCTGCCCCCCACCCACGCACAACGTGGCAAGGCCAACGCCGCCACCTTGACGCCTGAGTTCGCGGCACAACGTGAGTAGCAAACGCGCTCCCGTGGCCCCGACCGGGTGACCGAGTGCGATGGCACCCCCGTTGACGTTGAGGCGGTCCGGGTCGATCTCCCACGGCTTCTTCAGGCCTACGGCCGCCGAGTAGCCAGGGTCCGCGAACGCGGCGACGCATGCGAGGACCTGCGCTGCAAAGGCCTCGTTCAATTCGACTCGCAACACATCTCGCGGATTGACCCCCGCTGCCTTCAGCGCAACGGGAGCGGCGTGCACCGGACCGAGGCCCATACGCCGTGGATCGCAGCCGCGGTACGCATGCGACAGCAATCGCCCGATCGGCCGCAGGCCGTGGCTGCGGGCGCACTTCTCCTCCATGAGCAACAGCGCCACCGCACCGTCGGTGATCTGGCACGAATTGCCAATGGTGACCGAGCCCAGCTGGCGATCGAAGTACGGCTTCATCTTGGCGAGCGACTCGAGGCTCTGTTGCGCGCGCGGTCCGCGGTCGCCATCGATGCGCTCGGCCAGTCGCGGAGGCACCGCAAACGGCGCAATCTCTTCGCGGAGGAGCGGCGCCGCGGCAACGGCCCGACGATGGCTGCGAAGCGCGTACTCGTCTTGGACGTCTCGCCCAAGACAGAACTCGCGTGCAAGACGTTCCGCCGTCGCTCCCATGATCTCTCCACAGGTCGGATCGGTGAGCCCTCGTTCGAGTGCGACTACGGGCTTCACGTCCCGCCAACGAATCGTCGACACCACCGACACCTTCTCGAGCAGACTCCGAGCCCGCATCAATCCCGCGAGCTTCCCCGAGAGGCTCAAGGGGTACTCGAGCGCAATGGAGCTCATGGACTCCACCCCCCCCGCGAGCACGGTGTCGGCTCGCCCCGCCAGAATTCGCTCCGCGGCCAAGGTAACCGCCTCGAGGCCAGACGCGCAGTTCCGTCCGACCGTCATTGCGGGAGTCTCTTCGGGAACTCCCGCGCGCAAGGCGATGGTTCGCGCGATGTTCGCCGTGTCGCTCGGTTGGGCGACGCAACCAAAGACGACCTCGTCGATCTCGTGGGCGGGAAACGAGAGCCGTGCGAGGAGTTCGCGTGCTGCCGCGCGTCCGAGCTCCCAGGCGGGAACCTCGCGCAGTTCCGCGCCCGATTTGACGAATGGGGTTCTCACCCCGTCGACGATCACGACTTGTCTGCCCATGGGGCCTCCTTCGAACCGAGTCGCGCGTCGTACCGTGTAGAGCGCAACGGCTGCTCTCGGGATCTCCCGAAAGCGCGTAAGCGGAGTGCGGGTCCCGCGAGCGACGGCGCGCGTCGGTTCAGCGAGCCGACGTGCCGGGGGCGGAGCGTAGCTCTCGCGACGGGCTTGTTCGCCAAGCCTCGTCGACGAAGCTCCAGCCGGCAGCCCACGCCTCCCGGAATCGCCAGGCCAGGGAAGCCTCCACGTCGTCGCCCGCCCCAGCGACATCGAGTGCCCGGTCCCGACCACACTTCCGTGACGGGCACTAGAGGTTAACACTGGAACCAAGGGTTGCCAAACGGCCGGGTCGGGCGTCGTTGTCGTTGGCGCTCGCGAGAGGCTCACGATCGCCGAGAGGGCGCGGGCTGATCGCGCAGCCACTTGTCGGACGCCAAGTCACGCACTCCGTCCGCGCCAGAGACCGAGGACTCTGCGATGCCGGTCGTGCCGCGATTGGCGCCGTAGTTATCGGATGCTCTGATAACGCCCGAAGTTCTCGCTCGCGAGGCGCTCGAGGAACGCGGTTTCAGCACCTTCGAAGCCAAGCGTGAAGAGTCGCACCTGACGCAGGTAGTTCGCGGCCTTGATTTCGGTCACGATCTGCTTCATCAGCCGAGGCGCATCCTCCGGTAGTCCAGGCCCCTGGCTGCCAATGTGGGTTGGCGCGCCATCGGTGATCAGGTAGACCGTATCGACCGTAGGGTCGGCGAAGGCCTTGAACAGTGCGTCGTCGGTCACCGTGACCCCTTTCGCGACGAGTCCCTCGACGAACTCGACGGCCTGCTTCTTCGCCGAGTCGCTCGCCAACTCGAGAGTCTCCTTCCATACGGTGACTTCGCTCGAGTAGACGATGAGATTGAAGCGACGATCCTCCGGCAATGCCTGGATGACTGCAGCGAGTTCACGTTTCGCCCGGCGAATGCGTTTCCGTTCGAGGAGGAGCTCCTGCTCCAGGGGATCCTCTTCGCCAACGCCCGTTCGACCGCGACCGAGCTTCTCCAACTGCTCCGGCGTGAAGGGATCGGTCGCCTCCATGCTCCCGGAGACATCGAGCACGAACACAATGTTACGTCCGGTAACGTCCATTCCGAACAAGCCCACACCGGTCTTGGCGTCCCGGTCTTCGTCGCGGTCGACGCGAGTTGGATCGATGCTGTCGCGGTGGCTGCGGATGTAGTTGCGGTAGTCCGCCGCCGACAGCATGCTCTGGCCGGTGAACGCATGCAGTGTATCGCGGCAGGCGAGCCAGGCACGCGCTCCACCGTCGCCCGCAGCGATCGCTTTGCGCCCACCCTTGAGTCTCTCCTGAACGCCGCGAGTCTCCCATTTCGACATGGCGTCGAGAATCGGATCGAGCATCGCTTTGTCACGAGTATTGCGCAGGATCCGGGCAGCGAGTGCCACGACCTCCACGTGGTCGTCCTTCAGCGCGGCCAGAGCCATGACCGCCGCATCCAAGCTCGGGTGCTGCAGTGCAACATGGAGCAGGAGGAAGCGAACCGAGCCGTCCTTGGACTTGGTGAACTGGGATTGCAGACTCGCTGCCTCTGCCGGCTGCCGCAGGGTGGATAGAACCTGAACGGCTGCGCTGAACACCCGATAGCGATCCCCTTGGTAGAACTCTTCCGTGCTCGTTGCTTCGATAGCCGCGTAAGCGGGTGGAATGAGGGCGGCGGCCCGCGCCGCGTCCTCGCGCGCGAGCGAGTGGAAGCGCCCGACGATGTCGTCCGTTTCCCGGCTCGCGATGGCCTCGTCGAGTTCAGGGTCACCGGCCTGGGCTACGGACATCGTTGCGAGAAGCATGCTCCCCGCGATCGTCACCACCATCCACGAGAGTCTCACGTTTCGTCCCTACCCTTCTCAGCGCCATCGATCTTCTCGTCGCGTCGCCTTGGAATGTTAGCAGCGGCGAACGAAGGAGCCAGAGCGAATGTGCGGCCGGGTGGGCCGCTCCATCGGCGTCCGGGCGTGCATTTCCATCGGGCTCGCGGATCCTCGAGCGCCAGGGGGCTGGCCGTGCGTCGGCGCGCACGGCCCTTCTTGGAACTGCTCGGGAGCTTCGCCGGCGTCGAGGGGAAGAGCCAGGGGCACTGTGGTCCCGTCGGCGCTACGGGGGTCGCGGTCGCGAGATGGCCTGCGAAAGCCCCCTTGGGGCTAGGTCGAGTCGAATGGGGACGGGTACGGCGCAGTGGGCCTGACGTCACGGTCAACGCGCGAACTCATCGCCGCCAAGGCCCAGTCCGCGAGGAGGCGCGGCAGGGTGCTCACGCCTCCTCCAGCACGCCTTCTTGCTCTTCGACGAAGGCGGCGGGCGCGAGCGACGCGTGGTCGGAGGAATGGAGGGACTCGGGCTCACGCACACCCAGTGCGCGCCCCGCGACCAACGCGAAGACTGCGACCAGGATGCTCAACAGCGCGCCCATCTTGGCCTCGGCCTGCTCGACCCCTTCGAAGGCTTCCCCGGCGACGAACAAGGACACCGTCAGCCCTAGACCCGCGATCATGCCTGCGACGAAGAGATGCCGCATGCTCATCCCAGCCGGGAGCGGGAAGCCGATCTTCGTACCGAGCCATCCGAAAGCCGTGACCCCGAGAGTCTTGCCGACGACCAGGGCCAGGAACACATACCACGTGCCGGGTCCGACGTGCGAGAAGGCGACACCGGCGTTGGCAAAGGCGAAGAAGAACAAGCCGAAGTCGACCCACACCTTCAGGGTGTGTTCGAACGCGTCCAAGGTGCTGGGGCGATGCGCAGCGCGTGCGGTTGCGGATTCCGCCAAGGCCGGGGCTGTACCACCCGGCATGAAGGGAACCACGAAGACGAGCGCGAGAGCGGGGTGCAGGTGAGCCGCGTGCAGTCCCCACCACGAAAGGACTCCGGGCCCCAACACGTAGGCAGCCCAGTGTTGGACTTGACGGCGCCGCATGAGATACGCGCCGCCCATGGCGGCTACGACCAGCGCCAAGTAGACCGGGGCGGTCGGGTGTTCCAAGTCGGGGTACGCGACCGCGATGATCCCGAGGCCGATCGCATCGTCAGCGACTGCCAGGAGCAGCAGGTAGTTGACCGCCGGGTGCTTCGCGCCAAAGACGGCGCGCGCGACGAGCCAGGCCAGGGCGATGTCGGTCGCCGTGGGCACGCCCCAACCGGCTGCGTAGGTGTTCCAGCCGCCAGTCACGAACACCAACCCGAGGAACACGAGTACGGGGCCGTAAACGCCACCCAAGGTTCCGCACAGCGGGTTGATCGCCTTGCGAAACGGGTTGAGGTCGCCGCCCGGCAGGCAGCTGGTCGTGATCTCCTTCGCCGCGATGCCGAAGAAGAGCACCATGAACACATCGTTCACGAGGAAGTGGAGACTCAAGCCCAAGCCAGCGATCGGGGCTTCGATCCAATGCTCGTAAGCCTCCTCGAAGAGATTCGCGGCCAACAGGGCTGCGACGACACCGCCCAGCAACGGAATCGAGTACTCTTGAAGGAAACGTCGCCAACGCGGTGCGGGGTGGTGTGACACGGTGTTCCTCTTCGGGTCTTACACGGGCGCAGCGGCGGAAAACCCATCCGCGACCGGCGAGACGACATGGGCGGTGTGGCCGAGGCTCGAGCCTCCCGACGCACACGATGACCACCCCGGAGTCCCGGCCTTGCGCTCTGGTCTAGACTACGATGAAATCTCTGACCCGAGCGACCGCGCGGGCGACCGATGGATTGGCCGCCCAGGGAAGAGGAACTTCGGTAGGTCGGGCAGCGCCGGTCGGTCAGGCGGTGTCGTCGATCAGGCGGTGTCGTCGATCAGACGGCGCCGGTCGGTCAGACGGTGTCGTCGGTCAGGCGGTGTCGTCGATCAGGCAGCGGGCGAACGTACTGGATCTCAGCGTGACGAGACGGTGTTGGGACACGCGGCGTGGAGTTTGCGTCACACCCCGACGGAGTGGCGAGGTCCGCCTCGAGTTCACGAAGCGGGCTGTCGAGCCGAGAGCCGACGCGTTGGCGACCGGGCTTCTCTCGTTGCGACGAGGACCGTCGACAGCGCGTTTCACCCCGGCGATTGGATCGCTTCCGAGCAGGAGACCCATGGTGGAGTTGGTCTATCTCGTTGCAGCCGCCGATGGCGCCCACCGCCTGCAAATCGCAGAACTGTCGCGACACCTGGACGTGCTCGTCACGGAGCTCTCCGAGGTGCCCCGCGGGGCACTTACCTTGGTTGCCGCAGCGTCGGGGCTCGAACTGCGACCTTGCCCGTTGGCGCACGGTCTGCGGGTGGAATTCACGGCGGGTCGGTTGCAGGCCCGTCGCGGTCACCTCAGTCGCAGCCAGCCGCTCGTGCGCGCGCTCGGGCGCGATCCACGAAGCGTACTCGACGCCACTGCAGGGTGGGGTCAAGACGCGTTTCTCTTGGCGTGCTTGGGCTACTCGGTCGTCTCACTCGAGCGCAGTCGCGTCGTGCATGCCTTGCTCGAGGACGGTCGCTCCCGAGCCCTGGAAGACCCACGCTTGGCGACGATCGTCGGGGAGCGGTTACGCTTCGAACACGGCGACGCGCGGGCGTGGATCGAACAGAGCCAATCATCCGTCGATGCGATCTACCTCGACCCCATGTTCCCACCGAAACGCAAACGGTCTGCTTTGCCGAGCAAGGAGGTGCAATTGCTTCGACGACTCGTGGGCGATGACCCCGACAGCGTGCAACTAGCCGGGCTGGCCCGGGCTCGGTGCGAGGACCGACTCGTCGTCAAGCGCCCGCACCATGCCGCTCCGCTCTTGCCAGCGCCCACCGTCACCTACTCGGGCAAGTTGGTGCGCTACGACGTCTACCGTAGATTCCGGCAGTCGCCGTCGTCGCCGGAGTCAGGCGCCATCTGCGAGCCTACGGAGAGAGAGTCGCAGCCGTGACCGAGTCCGCACCCTGGTTCTTCGTCCCGAAACTCGTTGGCCCGGGGAGCCGGATGGAGTTCGACGCTCGCGAGGCGCAGCATGCCACCTCGTCCCGACGGCTCGAGGTCGGCCAGGCTCTGGTCGTGTTCGACGGAAAGGGTACCCATGCTCCGGCGCGGCTGACTTCCACGGGCAAGCGGCGGGTCGAGATCGAACTGGGGGTCCATTGCACGACCCCCGTGAGCGACCCGGTCGTCCATCTCGCCACGGCGCTTCCGAAGGGTGATCGACTCGCCACCCTCCTCGGTATGGCAACCCAGCTCGGCGTCGCCTCGATCACCGCCCTCGAGTGCAAGCGTTCGGTCGTTCGCACGCGCGACGAGGTGCCCGAACGTTGGACTCGCGTTCTCACCGAGGCCGCGAAGCAGAGTCGTCGGTCGCGCCTGCCAGACCTCGAAATCGGTGCCAGCCCGGCCGAGTTCGCCCAGCTTTGGACCCCGCGCGGCGCGAAGGTCCTACTGCTGCATCCCGCCTCGGACGAACCTCTGGATGCGCCGTCCACACGCTCACTCGGCACTACCCTATCGAACCTATCGTGGAGCTCGGCGCGCGCGCTCATCGTCGGTCCCGAAGGAGGGCTCACGGATGACGAAGTCGCCGAGTGTGAAGCCGCTGGCGCCGTGCGGGTTGCCCTCGGTGACGGAATCCTGCGGATCGAGACCGCGGCGGTCGCGAGCGTGAGCCTCGCTCGCCAAATCGGTTGCGCCTGAGCACGCCTCTTCGAAATCCGTGACCCCGGCTCGAGCCACGACGAAAGCCTCCTCGGGGGCCTAGCTCAACAACGAATCGAGCCCGATCACGAGTTCTTCCAGCGCGTGCACCCGCCGACACGCCAGCAGGACCCCCGGCATGTAGCACTCGCGATCGATGGCCTCGTGGGCCACGGTGACCCGCTCCCCGGGAGCTCCGAAGTGGACCTCCTGTCGAGCGAGGAAGCCGTCGAGGCGAACACTGTGAACCGGCACCGGGTGCTTGGCTGTCGCCGCAAGCCCGACCTCGGCCCACGCTGCAGCGATGCGATCCCGTGTGATCAGTGCCGTGCCCGAAGGAGCGTCCTTCTTGCCGGGGTGGTGCGTCTCTACGACCTCGGCCGCGTCGAAGTGGCGTGCGAGTCGCCCCGCGAGTTCCACCATGAGGACCGCACCAATCGAGAAGTTCGAGGCCAGGACCCCGCCGACCCGCAGCTCGCGCGCGAGACCGACGAGCCGGTCACGGTCGTTGGCCGCGAGTCCCGTGGTGCCGACCACGGGGTGAACCCCATTGCGGAGGAGCAGATCGACGCGGTCCGCCAGTCCCTCAGCCAGAGCGAAGTCAACGGCGATTTGCGGCTTGGTCTCGGCGACTTTCGCCGCGAGCGACTCTCCGCGGACCACGGTACCCACGAGTTCGAGATCGGCCGCGCGCTCGAGCGCCCGGATCACTTGCCTTCCCATGCGACCGTCAGCGCCCACGAGAAGCACCGCTCGCGGCGCCGCGGGTCGGTGGTTGGTCTGCATGCGAACCTCCCCCACTCGTTCGGGTCTACCCAGTTTCTCTCGGCAGGCGGCGACTCGCCCCTTCGCCGTGCGCTCTCGCCCACCGAACGGACCGAGGCTGGGACGAAGTCGCCTCGACGGGTCCCAGCGACTGGGACTCGACGCGGGGCCGACCCGGCCTGAGCGACTTTTGTTTTGACGGCTCGCGGGCTTCCGTCTAACCTCCGGTCGCCCAGGATGTTATTTCGCCCGCAAGAAAAAGGCGAGGTCGGTCCGACTCTACCCGGGGAACTTCTACGTTCCGGGAAAGAGGCGCGGCGCCGGCAAGAAGGGAGCCTGACGGCGCATGACAGTCCTTTCCGAGGAGAAGCTCTGCGCGTACTTGACTCGCGTCCTCGAGCTGTCGAATGACGTCCTCCGACAGATCCCAGCCCGTGGGTCGCAGCCCATCGACGACGAGACGCTCGATCGATTTCACGCGCTCGTGAACGATCTCAACGCGGAGAGCCCGAACGACTCGTTTCTCAGCGACGTGTCGTGGAACTGGATCTGGGAGAGCAAGAGCCAGTACAACTACATCCAGGTGTATGGTCGACTCGCCTGGATCAATCTCCAGCTCCTCGAGATCTTCTGACCGAACCCGCGGATCCCGTCGGCAATGCCCGGTTTGACGGGGCACCGGTGTTCACCCGCGTCTTCGCTGCTCTCGTCTTCGCTGCTCTCGTCTTCGTGACTTCGGTCGCAGGCTCGGACCCGCTTCACCGGGTGCCTCGAAGGGTGCGCCGGTTCGCCCAGTAGTCGAGGTCGCGAGTCAACACCCGCACACACCTCGCAAGTCCCGCGATCCTCATCGGCTCTTGCCCATCGCACGACGAAGCCGGCAGGTCGTCGGGGTGAATCGATACACCCTCTTGCTCGAGCCATGCGAGCGGAAGCCCGGGAGCCCCGGTCGAGGCGGCCAGCTCATAGGTGAGCCGCCACTCGTCGGCGTGGAGGTGGGAGAAGGTCGCTGCGACCATCGGCGGACCACAGAGCCCATGATCGCTGATTCCCGCGGGGCCGAGAAGATCGCGGTTCGACGCGGGCCAGTCCCCCGCGAGACGCAACCTCACGCCGGATGGAACTTCGCTCTTCGAAACCGCAATCACCTCGCGCGCCGCGGCCTCGACGCGCTCACGCTCCGACCCCGCGATCACGGCGAGCCCAACGACGCGCACGTGGACGCGCCGGCCACTCGCTTCGAATGTGCGCCCGTCCAAGCGGGATAGCCAGTACGGGGTGACTCGCCCCCACCCCCCGAATCCCACCGCCGCAACCCAGGTGCCACCGTTCTCGACACGCAAAGTCCCGCGCCAAGGTCGAGTCCGCAGGAGGAGGCTCGCGACGGTGTCGACCGAATTCCACTCCGAATGGGCACCCGTTCCCCCCCCACCCCAACCACCCCGTCGAACCAACTCGGCGAGCGCCACCACCAACTCACGAAGCTCATCGTCGAGTCGTTCTCGTCCGAGTTCGAAATCGAGCTGCCCTCCCGACTCGGCGTGCGGCGGCCCGGCCAAGATGAGAGCGAGGTCGGGCACGGGTCGAGCGGCGGAGATCCACGCGAACGCAAGCCAGCAGCCGAGCCCCGCGACCGCCGCGTACCGGACGCAGCGCCACAAACGGACTCGGGGGACTCTCGTCGTGGTCTGAACTTCGCCGATGTCTGCCTCCTTGGTTCGGTCTCCGCCACCACGACGCGTGAGTCGGGTTCTCGCCACGCGTGTTTCTGAGGTCGTTTCTGAAGCCGAGCACTTGCCAGCGGACGGCTCGACCAAACCGAATCCGGCCGATCGGGTCGCCCACCCGCCGGGTCTGACTCCGATTGTGTTTTCGGCACCGACACGACCTCAACTGCACCCACCCCGGCCCAGGGGCTAAGGAGTCGCCCAAGAACAACTTCGACACCTTGCCGTCGATTTGGGTCAGATTCGGCCGATCCGGAAAGCTCGGAACCGGAGGCGTAGCCTTAGTTCAGGGAGGATCTCGAGGTTCTCGGATCGGTCGAAGATGGCCCGAAGCGACGAGCAACAGGGTGAAGTTATTCTTGGGCGACTCCTAAGCGAGTGGGCACTTCCGCGGTGCACTCGAGGTCCTCGTGACCGCGGTCGGACCGAGTCGACTGCGGAAACCGCCCTCTCGCTGGCCCGGCGGCTGCTCTTTGGGTCGTTGGGCCCGAGCGTGATCGGGCTTCTCGGGCTCGTTTCGTTCGTTGGCCCCACCGACCGCACACGAAACCAACGGTAGGCAGGCCGAGCCCGGTTTCGCTCCCCAGGCAGCTTTGGTGCTCGTCCCACCGTCAGGTCGTCGCCGCTGTCCCGTACGGTCGAGTTGTGCTAAAGTTGGCGTCGGTGTCGACGGCAGTGGCGGGCGTGGCAGTGGCGGGTGCGAGCAAGGCGGCGGGCGATCGCGGTCGGCGGAGACTCTGTCGCCGCTCCGAGAGAGTCTCTGTCGGTACCCGCCTCGAACCCTCCCGAGTCGGGTGGACTCCAACTTCGAATGCCGCCGTTTGCGGTCCGTAATCAATGCGGTCCGACGGACTGGAGATCACGGACCTGTAGGCTTACGATCGAACACAGAACGAATGCGTTCAGAAGGGAAAGCCATGAAGAGATCTGCAGTCGTTGTCGTCTTCGTCGCCCTCGGATTCATCGGCGGATCCTTGGCCGCGCCGTCTTCCATGTGGGTGGCCGAAGCTCAACAGCCCAAGAAGCAACCGTTTGACGAGAAGAAGATCGGCTCGGTTCCGACCGAGTGGGGAGATCTCGTCACGGTGACCGGGGCCCCGAATAATTTGGTGCTCGTGTTCAAGAATGAGAAGGGGCAACTGAGGATGGTCGAGCATCGCGGGCAACTCTTGGGCACCACCGTCCAGGTCGTTGACCGCACCTACTGACCTCCGACGCAGCGCGTTCAGGAGTCGCCCTAACACGCGCTTTGGACACTGAGGCGACGCGGTGCGACCCTCGGGGCGAGTTCGTGGCGGCTTTCCGCGAACACGACGGAGTTGTCGAAGCCTCCCTCTTACAAAAATCGAGGCCCGGAGCAAGCGCGGAACGCGCCTGCTCCGGGGTCGAAGAAAGCCGCGGGCCAAGGCAAGTTGCGGCAGAACCCCTTCCGACGAACAAACGGGCCTGGCTTCGAGCGCTCCGGGCGTGCGGCCCGACCGGGTGTAAACCGATCGTCGTGACTCCCGCGCGGTCGCGCGAGATTGGACCATCTCACTCCGCCCAGCTTCCGCGGACGCAGAGGGGCCTGCGGTGTGGCGCGCCTCAGTCCTCTGAGGTCTCGTCCGCGGAGACGATTCGTAGATTCCCGTGCCCTTCGCTGGTGCCGGCGAACACCGAGAACTTCAGCTTCGTTTCCTTACGGGTGAGCTTCAGCTGGAAGTCGAGTTGCTTGACGCCCTTCTCCTGCTCATAGAGGCGAAAAGCAGCATTGATGCGCGGGAACTCCTGGTCATCCGCTCGGCCAATGACGAGGTGGAACCAATCCCCCTTGCCCTTCTCGATCCAGAAATCGTACGTTCCAGGCGCAATCGTATCCTGTCGGTAGCCGATGGACTTCTCGATCGTGAGTGTTCCCTTGAGGGATGTCACCCACGTCTCTTCCTGAGCCGTGCCCCACGCCGCTTCCGGCGTGTCGCACGGCGTGAACTTCGCCACGAAGCCCGGTACCGATTGGGTCCGTTCGGTTAGCGCTTGGCACCACATGAGTCCGCTCAGCGCGGGAAGCATCAGCAACGCGACAAGGAACGTACGAGTTCGTTCTGGGATGGTATGCAGCATTCGCGGTAGGCTCCTCTTCCTTGTGCCCATCCATGGGCAACTTCATGACTCACTCGGCGGATTCGAAGAAAGCGGGTGACCCTGCCCCTGCCTGGCGAAGAACGCTAAACTCCGAGAAAGAGTCAACAATGTTCCATCGAAGAGCACACCTCTTCGACCGGGTCACCCGCCGTCCGACACGGATTGCTCGGTCACCTCCTCTCGCACCACACCTCGAGACCGAGAGCGAGGTCCCGTCGACTTCGCTGCGAGCGACACCAACGCAAGTCGAGGTCCAGGTGCGCGCAATCACCCGAAGCGACGCAGTCGTTGCGAGTTGCTGCTTCGTGAGCCCAGGAGAGAAGCGTCCGAACCTGGGCGATTCCTGGGTTCTCGTCCGCTCGCGGTCGGCCCGCGGCGATCCGCCCGGTGGATCACCGCCGTCCGTTCCCGAGAGCTGACTTCCCGTTGCAGGGCTCGCGTCGACGAGCGATAAACAAGTTCGAGGTCCGCGCTGCCCGACCGCGGTACGGCGGTGGCGATCGAAAGCGCGAGCGCAACGGCGTGTCGGACGCGACCGAGTCGCGCGGATCAACGGACACGCGCTCGAGACCGCACGCGATAAGGAGTCGCCCATCGAACCGGCACTGCGAAGGCTCAAGGACATTGTCGATCGCCTCCGATCGCCCGGCGGCTGTCCCTGGGATCGCGAGCAAACGTCGCAGAGCCTCAAGCCTTTCCTGCTCGAGGAGGCGCATGAGGTTGCGGAGGCGGTGGACCGCGGCGACCCGGCTCACCTCCGCGAGGAACTGGGCGACCTACTCCTGAACATCTTCCTGCAGGCTCGAATCGCAGAGGAGTTGGGCCAATTCACGCTGGCCGATGTGGCCACGGGAATCTCGGACAAGCTCGTCCGCCGCCACCCGCACGTCTTCGGGAACGATACCGCCGTCGACAGTGCCGCGGTGCGCAAGCGTTGGGATGAGATCAAGCGGGCCGAGAAGGGCGAGGATCCCGAGGTTCGCAGGAGCGCTCTCCGTGCCCTTCCCGCCTCGCTGCCGGCTTTGACTCGCGCCGAACGAATGGGACGCATGGCGGCGGAGGTCGGGTTCGACTGGGCCGATGCGGATGGTCCTTGGGCGAAGGTGAAGGAGGAACTCGCGGAACTCGGCGAAGCTCGCGCGGGAGCCGATCCGGGGCGGATCGAGGCTGAACTCGGGGACCTGCTATTCGCCATCACCAGCCTCGCGCGCCACCTCGCGATCGACTCCGAGCGGGCGCTGACGGGGGCACTGGACCGTTTTCGGGCGCGCTTCCGACACCTCGAGCCGAACTTGACCGATGCGGACGGGGTTCGCCTCAGCGCTTCTGCCCTCGACGAGTTGTGGAACCACGCAAAGCGTGCGGAAGCCCGCGCGGCAGGCGAAGGGGCCGGGACCTCCGTCCACCCCCCCGCGCAAACGGACGCGGACAGGCATACAGCATCGAGGTTTCCCGGTACGATATCCCCCAGGGGTACGCCCGAAACGGCCGCGGACACTGACTAGCCAAGGAGGCCGGCCAGGCCCCCGTCGTACTGGGGACCGCCAGCTCGAAAGGACGCAGCACGTATGGCTTTCGTCCCTCCCAAGGAACGCGATCACGCGATTACGCCCGAGGGGCGGGCGCTCATTCTCGAGATGCCGGAGCGCATTGGACGGGTTCGCGCCGCCATCGCTCAACGGATCCTCGGCCAGGAGCGAACGGTCGAGCAGGTCCTGACTTGTTTCATCGCCGGCGGCCACGCGCTGATCGTCGGCGTTCCCGGGCTGGCCAAGACCCTGCTCATCCGCACGCTCGGGGAGCTGCTCGATCTCGAGTTCTCCCGGATTCAGTTCACGCCGGACTTGATGCCCTCCGACATCTCCGGAACCACGCTCTTGGTCCGCAATGACGCCACCGGTCGACGCGAGTTCCGCTTTCGGCCGGGCCCGATCTTCTCCAACCTGCTTCTTGCGGACGAGATCAACCGTACGCCACCGAAGACGCAGGCCGCGCTACTCGAAGCGATGGAAGAGTACCAAGTCACGGTCGCTGGCCAGAGACACGGACTCACGCGCCCGTTCTTCGTGCTGGCGACCCAAAACCCGATCGAGCAGGAAGGCACGTACCCGCTTCCGATCACCCAGCTCGATCGCTTTCAGTTCCAGATCGACATCGACTATCCCGCGTTCGAGACCGAGTTCGAGGTCGTCGCGAGTACCACGTCGACGCTGTCGACGCGACTGGACCCCATCCTCGACAAGGCCCAGGTGCTGCAGCTGTTGTCGCTGCCCCGCAAGCTCGTCGTTCCGGACGCCATTGTCGCGCGGGCATCTCGTTTGGTCCGAGCGACTCGCCCGGATGAAGGGACTCCTTGCGACGCCGCCCGTGACTGGATCTCCTGGGGAGCCGGCCCACGGGCCGTGCAGGCGATTCTCAATGCCGCCCGTGCCCGTGCGGTCATGTCAGGGCGCCTCGAGGTGACCGCCGAAGATTACGAGGAAGTACTCGTTCCGGCGCTTCGTCACCGGGTGGTTCTCAACTACCACGCGGAGGCGGAAGGGGTCACACCGGACCAAGTCCTGGCCAGCCTGAGGACTCAGATCGGCGACGCCCGCGCACCCGTGGAGCGTCCCGCAGAAAGCCGCTCCAGCCGACTCATGGCCTGGATCAACTCGTGGGGGGATCCAGCTCCGCGCTTTCGTCGCAGCCCTTGAGAGCTTTCGGGTGAAGCGATCGGGGCTTCGCCTTGGTCGCGAGGGGGCTTTGCGAACGCCCCCTGCGGATCGGCGGCACCGGGTTCTCCTAGCGACTGCGTAGCACGAACGCGATCACGTCTTTGGCGCAGTGCTCGCAGTAGTGATAACGAGCCGTCATGCGCTCGAGAGCCGCCTCGACCTGCTTCTGATCCTCTTTCGTCAAGAAGCGGTATTCGTCGCTACCGTGTCGCAGCATGTTCTGCTCGACCCGCATCAGGACTTCATCCCGTTCGTGGTAGTAGCTCTGTTTGAGCGTGCTGAAGATCTGCGGGAACAGTTCCTGGTAGCGAATGGGTTCGTCCGGGTGATCGATGGAGAAAGCTGCGATCTTCGTCATCAAGTTCGAGCGAAAGCGACTCACGGGCTCGTGAAGGTCCAGGAGTCCCTCGATGCGCCCCATGAGTTCCTCCGACGGCTCCACGTATTCTCCGCGGGATGGAACGTAGAGCTTCTCACCGAGGTCGAACGCTTTCACATGATGGAAGTAGTTCTCGAAGACCCGTTCGTACTCGCTCTCTTCCACCAGGCCAATACTCTCGTAAACCTCCTGCACGACGCCCTCGAGATACTCCTGTTGCACATCCAGAAGGAACCGCTCACAGTCGTTGTAACCGTTGTCGGCTGGAATCCTCAGAAACTCGTAGACCGACGCGTCCCGGATGAGCTTCTCGATCTCTTCGAACACCGCCATCGGCGTCAAACAGCGGAACTTCTTGTTCGCTGCCGCGCCTCCCAGCAGACTCATCATCTCACGCGGCGACGCCCCTCGCCGCCCCTCGTACTCCGCTCCCGGCAGGCCTTCGAACTCCGCCTCGGTCTCGTTGTGCTCGTCACGAATCATCCGAATGCTGGCCTCGAGCAGCTTACGCTCCTGATCGCGCAGGTGGAGCGGAAGCTGCCCGTGATCGTACAACTTGACCTTCTCCATGGGCGTCAGCCGCGCCACGATCGGCGCGAGCTCGGTCGGGTAGTTCTTCGGAGACGCCCTCCGCAAACGCGACAGGACCGCCCACAGGGCTGCGACCTCCGCGGTGTGGGGCGTCACGTGACGTCCGCGGGAGAAGAGGTCAATGTGCTTCTGGTACAGCTTGGCCTCACGCGAGTACATCAGGAGGTACGGGACCTGAATCAGCTCAATGCGCCCCTTGAACGAGGCGAAGTCCGGGCTGCGCTTGAACAGCGACAACTGTTTCTCGTTGGCAGTGGCCAAGATCACAGTATCCAGGAACGCCGTGTAGTTCTGTAGTTGGATGGTCCCCTTCTCGGAGGTCGTCAGGAGGTACTTGTTCGTCTCCATCGGACGCTTCAAGAAGTCCGAGTACTCGACGACTCCATGGTTCGCGTCGATCAAGTCGCCGAAGCCCTCGAGCAGGGATAGCCCTTGCAGCACCGCCGGGAGGTGAATCGATGGCTCGTAGCTCACCGGTCGAGCGCCAGCGTCGATGTTCCCTTGCGGCTCGATGGAGATCGCGCCCTCGCGGTAACGTTTCGACACGAAGTACCGTTCGATCTGGATATGTCGGAGCACTTGCTTCCACTCGCCTTGGTTGCACGTCAGGAGAGCGTCGAAGATTCGGCGACACTTGGTGCACAGGTCACCGTTCACGAAGTAATCGAGGTTCAGCCCGCGGTCGCCGAGCAGCTGCGGATGGTCCGCGAGCACCGCCTCCAGGAAGATCTTGCGCTCCTCCCGGGGGATCAGAAACAGCGGCGGATCCCGTAGCTCACAGGTGACGCGCGCAGAGATGTCGCCGGGGGCCAACCGGGCATACGAGTCCGGAACGACGCCGTCCTCGAACTCGAAGCCGATGCGCTCCGCTGCCCGGTCCTCGCGCTCCGAGAACACCCAGTTGAAGCGATAGAGCGCGCCCTCCGGCTGGCGGCTGTAGTGCTCGAGTCCGCGGAACAGGCATTCCACGGTCGTGGTTTTGGCGGACCCATTGGGCCCGTGCAGCATCACCATCTTGTCCGAGCGCCCGCGCCGTGCGAACTGCTGGAGATAGCGATAGATCTCGTTCTGGACCCGCTCTTGGCCGACGAGGGCCTCGAACGGATTGTCGAACGCGAGGTCGAACACCTTCCAGCGACGATCCTTCAGACCTACTCGGCGGATCTCCTCGTGGCCGAAGTAGTCCATCATGTCGACGGTGTACTGGGGCGCGGTGCGAAGGTGGTACCGCGGCGACTCGACGAGACTCTCGAGGTACTCGTGAAACGTCTTGATACTACGCCGCTCTTCGAAGCGTGCTCGACAGCGGTCGGCGATGCTCTCCAGAAACGAGTCCAGGTGCATGGTGTTTCGACCCCCATTCGCAGGCTCACGGTCCGACTTCTTCGTCCGAAGCGGACCGGATTCCCAACCCTCGCGCAAGGTGTCTTGGGCGGCATTGTCCGGACCGGAGTCCGGGTGGAGCGGCCCGCTATCCGTAGATCGGCCCCCGCGGCGCCGGAAATGAACCCGCGAAGCGTGGTTGTGTGCGAAACCACCCTTCCAGAGCAGCTGCCAGGGATGCGCCGGTACGGCAAGACGAGCAGCAGTCAGTTGGGTCGATAGGTCGAGCTGAGGGGCGTCCGGACTGGCGCATGGCTCGCTGCACTCCGAAACGAATCACCGCAAGTCGATCTCTTCGGTTCCGGGCGACACGGTGATCGAACGGACCAGGAGCACCCTCGAGCCCTCGGTGAGACGCAATATGTAATCGCCGGGGGTGACCTCGACCGTCGCCTGGTCGACGAACGCCCGTGCGTCGAGAACGAGTCCATCCGAATCGAGCGGAACCAGATCGACCGTTACGGCTCCGACCGAAGTCGCCCCGAGATCGAACAGTGAGCACAGGACGCTGACTGAAACGAACGGCCTCCAATGCGGCCGGAGTGGCACGCCTTCTTCGCGCGGAACCGACGCATGCGCGATCGCCTGTGGAGCCGAGGTCGCGGCGAGGAGCAGGTCCGTGGCATCGCCGGGAAGGCGCACGACCGGCTGATCTCTGTCCACCGAGAGGGGAAGACCGATGGGCCGGCGTCCGACCCAGAGGAACACCGTCGCGGGAGCATCGACGCCAGACAGGTCGACCTCGACGGCCCGCTGCTGGCGGTGATCGAGCCGCACGCGCCCACCTGACGCCGGCACGCGGAAGGTCGTCATGCAAGCGAAGCCTCCCCGCTCATCGAAGCTCTTGACGCCGTAGTCCCCGGGGGGAAGTCCTGTCGCGGTGAAGGCCCCGCTCGGATCCGAAGCGCCTCGGCGCACGCTCGGGTAGGAGTCGTTCCCCAAAACCATGACTCGGCAGCCCGAAATCGGAGTTCCCCGCTCGTCGACGCACTCGAGCCTGACCGAGTACTGCGTCACCGGGATCTCGATGGATTGTCGTCCGCGTACGAACCACGTGTTCCAGGACTTGAACGGGGAGTCGCCGTCGGTGTACCGAAAAGTGTATGAGCCCGGGCAGGGGAGACGAAACGTGAGGACGTCACTAGAGTCGATGCTCCGCGGCTCCGAGGTGCGCGCGAGCAACTCGACGGTGCCCCGCCGGGGGGCCTGTCCGTTGGAGACCAGTCGAACGGACACCTCGACCTCCCCGGGCAGGTCGATCTCCAAGTGGTCGTGCCCACCCTCCACGACGCTCACTTGCTGCGTGGCCAAGGTGTCGTCCCCGATCGAGACCGAGACTTCGAAGGTTCCCACGGGGAGTTCCTCGAACTCCCAAGTCCGCTCGCCGACCAAGAAGGGTCGACGGTACTCATCGAGGAGAGTGAACGGGTGATCGGCTCCTTCGTCCACAACTGCGGCGTCTCCGCTGGCGACGAGCCGGAGTGAGACCGCGAGGTCCAGCTCCGGTCGATCCATCGGGTCCCGGACGTGAATCCGCAACCGCGCCTCCGGACGAAGTCGGACTTCGGTCACCTCCGATTCCCCGGCGAGCGCCCAACTCGGTGCATAACCTTCCCGAACCACCAAGATGCCCCCGTCCGTCGGGATCTGCACCCGTGCCGATCCGGCCGGCGAGGTCCTGGCCTCGCCCAATACCTGAGTATCAGCGAACAACCCGGCCTCGAGATCCTGCTTGTACGGGAGTACGCGTGCCCCTGCGACGGGCGCGCCGAACTCGTCGGTGACTCGCACTTCGACGTGGGGCCGCTTCGGCTCGACTTCGCACTCGAGAGCAACGGTGGTCGTTCCCACCGCGCTCACAGAAACAACGGTCGGCTGCGTCGGGAGTAAGCGTCTCCCCTTGAACTCGTCGAGGCTCGCCGTCAACTCGAACTGACCGAAAGGAAGGTCCAAGAACTCGCAATACCCCTCGGTGTTGCAAGTCTCCCGTACGGAACGTTCCTCTGTGCCGTCGCCGCGTTGCACCAGCGCAACCTCCGTCCACTCGAGGAGCCCGGAGGCATCCGAGCCCACGAGATTGACGCGAACCACGAGTCTGCCACCCGCGGGCAGTTCGATCACCGACGGCAAAGTAGCGGCGGAAGGGGCATTGAGGCGGTGCTCGAGCATGCCGAGGGAGACCGTGCAGACCGCCGACCCCTTCCCGGCTTCCACCACGAAACCACCTTCCTCGTCGGTCGAAGTCGAGTCGTTCCCCCCGTCGGCCGTTTGCAGCGTAACCGTCGCTCCGACTGCCGGTTCCCCGATCGCGCCCAAAACGCGGCCGCGATAGACCGCGACCGATGACAGGGCGAGATCGAGGGAGATCGTCTCGTTTGCGCGCAGTTGAATTCCCCCCTCGCTCCCTCTGTGCCCCGTCGCCGTCGCCTCGAGCGTGTAGTGCCCCTCGCGAAGGCCCGTGATGCGATAGGTGCCGCTCGAGTCGGTCCTGGTAGAGCCCCCGAGCCCCCCATCGCGCCTAACCAACACTTCGACGTCCGCGGCCGGAAGACGTTCGGCTGTTCGCACTGAACCTTGGATGGTCGCACCGGGCTCCACGCGGATGACCCCGATGTCGAGGGTCTCACCGGGCGCGATCGCGGGGATCAGCCGGTCGACGGGCAGAAAGCCGTTGGTCTCGTCCACTGGATCGATGAACAGGCGAAACGACAAGTTCATCGGCACTTCCGTCTCGAACTCCCCCTCTGGACCTAGGTCTAGGTAGTCTAGGCCGGAGACAAGATCGACCGTCGCGACTGCCCTGTCTCCGGCAGGTGTCCCATCGGGCAGCACCACCCTGGCCTTGAGTCGCGCCGCGCGCTCGAGGGCGAAGAAGGCTTCGCAGTTCCCAGCGATCGTGATGTTCTGCGTCGCAGAAGCGAATTCGTCCGCGGACGCCCGGATGTCGATTGCCCCTCGAGCTAACCCGGCGAACGACGCTACGCCGTCAGCGTCAGTCCTTTCGTCGATGTCGGACAGCAACGCCCGGCCCACCGACACTTGCGCCTTCGATACCGCGCGACCCTCGCGATCGGTGACGCGAACCCTCAGTTCGAAGCCCCTTTCGAGCGGAATCCACCCGAGGTCGTGTTTGCCCAAGCCGGGAGGCCACTGGACCGGAACCGGCAGGTAACCTCGGGCATCGAGCAGCCCGCCTCCCCCGCCGGCGTCGATATCATCGAGAACCCAGACCCGTGTAGTTCCGTCGGACAACTCTTCGACAGTGCGAGTCGGTCCCCCGGATGAGGAGCGAAACTCCACGGCGTCAACCGGCTCGCGAAAACGAGCTTCGAGCCAGCTCGCCCCGCGGTCGTCAAACGCCGCCGCGTCCGGAAACGAACCCAACGGATCGCGCTCGACCCCGCCACCCGCGGCTGGGGCCGTAGCGGGGTCAAAGCTCGAGACCGGCGTGGTCGGTCTCTCGCGCGAGCGAACGAGGTCGCGTGCTCCGGGCTCGGCTCGCCGAGTCGCGAGCAACCCGAGGATCAAAAGGGTCAGCGCGCCCGCAGCAACGAGCACTCGCGTCGCCTTCGCCGCGCGACTCAGTCCATCAGGAGACTTCATGACCTCCAAGGGTTCCTCCTCCGGATCGCGAGCGGATCGGGTCCGGCGGCTCGCTTCCCTGACTGCAGCCCGGCCCGGCAGCCGCGGCAGGGCTCGATTGCAGCTCCCACTCGCTGGTGGAGGCACTCCGTCGAACGAGTTCTCGATCGGTCCTGCCGGGAACACTCCGCGCTACCAACACGCGGCGACGACTCTGCCGTCCGTTCGTCTTCGCGCGGGACCGTTGCCAGCCCCAGACCGTCGTGCCGCTTGCGGATCTCCGGTCGCAGAGAACGGCTCCAGATTCCTCACCCAACCACCAATACGCCTTCGGACCCGAACGTATCTCACCGAGCAGGTTCGTTCCAAGGTGCCTTGACCATCACGGCCAACTTCGTCGGCCGCGGCGCTAGCTGATCTGGTAGAGCTTGAGCTTCTGGTACAGCGTTTCGCGGGAGATTCCGAGGAGTTCGGCGGAACGCTTCTTGTTGCCGTCGCAGGCCTTCAGCACTTTTCGAATGTGCTTCGCCTCGACTTCGGAGATGGTTGCGAGGGGTACTTCCAGGCGCGCTTTGCGCCCTTCGCGAGCCACTTCCTCGGGGAGGTCCTGCAGCCGAATCCGACGCCCCGAACAGTTGAACGAGGCCTGCTCCATGACGTTCTGCAACTCGCGCACGTTGCCGGGCCACTCGTACGCCTGCAGTGCCTTCTGCGCGGCGGGCTCGATCTCCATGCCTTCGGGAAGCAAGGCTCCAGCAATCGCCAGGACATCCTCGCCGCGATCCCGCAACGGCGGGAGGTCGAGGGTGAGGACCGCAATCCGGTAGAACAGGTCGTCGCGGAACAGCTTCTGCTGACGCATCTCCGTGAGGTCGCGGTGCGTCGCCGAGATCAGTCGGATGTCGACGTTGATCGAGCGTTCCCCACCGACCGGTTCGACGCGCTTCTCTTGGATCGCGCGCAGGATTTTCACCTGGGTCTCGAGAGGCATGTCGCCGATCTCGTCCAGGAACAAGGTGCCACCGGTCGCGAGTTCGAACTTCCCCTTGTGGTCTCGCGAGGCGTCGGTGAACGCCCCTTTCACGTGACCGAAGAGCTCGCTCTCGATCATCGACGGGTTGAGCAATGAGCAGTTGAAGGCGACGAACGGTCCCTCGCGCCGAGATGAGCTGTCATGGATCGCGCGCGCGGCGAGTTCCTTGCCGGTTCCCGTCTCACCCGTGATCAAGATCGACGAATCTCGCTCGCCGAGCCGCTGAATCCGACGCAACACTTCCAGCATCTTCGGCGACTTCGCAATCAGCTGGTTCCGGCGTCCGAGGATCGCGCGCAGCGACTCGTTCTCGGTTCGTAGTCGCTCCCGGAAGCGTAGATTGTCGATCGCGAGCCCCGAGAGCCGAGCAACCCCCTGGAGGAATGCGAGGTCCTCCTCGCCGAACTGGGCGTTGGTCGCCACCTGGTCCAGATACAGCAAACCCACGTAGTCATTCCCCACGAACATCGGCGCGCACATGAAGGAGCGGATGCCGAGGCGAATGATCGACTGGGCGCCGCTGTAGGCGAGTTCGCCCGGTGCATCCTGAACGAGTAGCGCTTTACGCTCCAACTGGATCTCGTCCAGGATCGTCTGACTCATCTCGATCGTCGAAGACTCGTGGCTGCGGTCGCTGCGGACTTTGACGGCTTGGAAGGTCCCGTGCTCCGGACTGCCCAGGCCAACGAAGCCTCTTTGAGCTGGCAACGCAAGAAACAGAATGTCCAACACGCGGTCGAAGAAGGTGTCGGGATCGGGAGCCTCAGCCAGCGTCTCGGCCAACCGGTAGAACGAGTCGAGCTTGCGACGACCGCGATCCCCGTCCTCTCCGCCGGAAAACACGTTGATCTGGCCGTCGGCCTGGAGGGTCACGCGCCGCTCGAGAGTGCGGGTGGCAAGCCCGGCCACCACGGACACCGCCGAAGTTCCGCCTCCCTCGACGCTGCCTTGGCGGAGCTGGATCTTGGTCTGCCCGATCTCGATCAGATCCCCGGGGTTCAGGATCACATCGCCTACGACCTGCTCGTTCACCTTCATCGGATTCTTCGATCCGAGGTCGCGCACGCGACAGCATCCGCCCTCGTCGAGTTCGATGGTCAGTTGCCGTCGCGAAGTATGTGGGTCGGGCAGGACGAGGTCACAATCGGGGTGCCGGCCCACGACCAAGCTCACCCCGCACTGCAAACGCACGGGTGGGAAGCGTTGGCCAAAGGACTCGACCTGGAGAAACAACTCCATGACCCGGCAGGACCTTTCCTAGAGGCGGCGATCCCACGGACTCGTCGACCCCACCCGAGGATTCGGGTCGTTGACGTTGCCCAAGCGACACGCAACCGAACGCCACAGTGATCTCGGACACAACCGTGGCGTCGCTGGGACGAGGGACTCTTCTACGGGGCTCGCGGTGTTCCTACCTCCGTTAGAAGTAGGCCGGGATCCCCGTGATCGCATGCCCGAGAATCAGCGTGTGGATATCGTGGGTGCCTTCATAGGTGTAGACCGACTCCAAGTTCAACATGTGTCGGCCCACGGGGTACTCGTCCGTGACGCCGTTGGCGCCCAGCATGTCCCTCGCAGCCCGAGACATGACGAGCGCTTGGTGGACGTTGTTGCGTTTGGCGAGAGACACCTGGACCGGGGTCATGGTGCCCTGGTCCTTGAGTCGGCCGAGGCGCAGAACCAACAGTTGCCCCTTGGTGATCTCGCTCAGCATTTCCGCGAGCTTCGCCTGCACTAGCTGGAACGAAGCGATCGGCTTGTCGAACTGGATTCGGCTCAGGGAGTAGTTCTTCGCGCAGTCGAACACCGCCATCGCCGCGCCCAGAGCTCCCCAAGCAATACCGTAGCGGGCCTGAGTCAGGCACCCCAGCGGGCCCTTGAGACCCGCCACGTTCGGGAGCAGGCTCTCCTCGGGTACTTCGCAGTCCGCGAAGTGGAGCTCGGACGTGACCGAGGCCCGCAAGGAGAACTTGCCGCTCTGCAGCGTCGTCGAGAAACCGGGCGTCCCCTTCTCCACGATGAAGCCGCGAACCACTCCATCGAGCTTCGCCCAAACCACGGCCACATCGGCAATACACCCGTTGGTGATCCACATCTTGTTGCCGTTGAGGACGTAGCCGTTCGCCGTCTTGGTCGCGGTCGTGATCATGCCGCCCGGATTCGATCCGAAGTCGGGCTCGGTCAACCCGAAACACCCGATCAGCTTTCCGGAAGCCAGGCCCGGCAGGTACTTCTCGCGCTGGGACTCCGACCCATAGGCGTAGATCGGGTACATCACCAAGCCCCCCTGGACGGACACGAACGACCTCAGGCCGCTGTCGCCGCGCTCGAGTTCCTGCATGATGAGCCCGTAGGCGACGTTGTTCAGGCCCGCGCAGCCGTAGCCGTCGATGTTGGCTCCCAACACGCCGAGTTCGGCCAGCCCTGGGATGAGTTCCCGCGGGAACGTACCCTCCCGAAAGTGATGATCGATCACCGGGAGCACCCGCTCTTCGACGAAATCCCGAACCGTTTGGCGGATCAGGAGTTCCTCCTCGGAGAGCATTTCGTCCAACGCAAAGAAGTCGACTCCGTCGAAGGCCATGTGCTTGTTCCTACATTCGCTAGAAAAACGGGTTGCTGGTTGCCCGAGGCAGCGACGCCTGACGCTGATTCCTTCGGATCGAATCCTATCAAGAAACCGAGCAGAAAGCGGGGGCATCGTGGCAAAAATGGACCTCGGCGGCCCGCCTCGAGGGCCGGGGCGACCGCGGGTGGGCGGCAGCCAAAAAAAACGGGGCCGCGCTCACGAGTCGCGCGGCCCCCATTTTGAAATGACCCCAAGGGGATTTGAACCCCTGTTATCGGGATGAAAACCCGGTGTCCTAGACCTGCCTAGACGATGGGGCCATGGATCACTGGTGAGGGCAGAAGGATTCGAACCTTCGACCATCGCCTTAAAAGGGCGGTGCTCTACCGACTGAGCTATGCCCCCTGCAAAGGGAGGGCAGATTATAAGAAATCCGCGGAGGGTGTCAATGCAGACGTTTTCGCTCAAACCTCGAGAAGTTCCTCGGTCTTCCTCTTGAGTTCATCGTCCACCATCTTCTCCACCCGCTTCGTGAGCTCCTGGATGGCGTCCTTGGCCCGGGTCTGCTCGTCCTCGGTCAGGGCGCCGTCCTTCTGCAGTTGATCCGCCGCTTTGTTGGCGTCACGGCGGATGTTCCGCACCGACACGCGGGCCTCCTCCGCAACTTCCTTGGCCCGCCCGACGAGCTGCTTGCGGCGCTCCTCGGACAGCGGCGGGACTTTGAGACGGAGCACCTTGCCGTCATTGCTGGGCGTGAGTCCGACGTCGGACTTCAGAATCCCCTTCTCGAGGTCCTTGAGTGACGCGGGGTCAAACGGCTTCACCAGGATCAAGTCTGGTTCTGGCGCCGAAATCGTCGCGATCTGCTTGAGCGGCGTGGAGTTTCCGTAGTAGTCCACGCGGACGCCCTCGACCAAGCCCGGGTGGGCGCGCCCTGTGCGCATGGAACGAAGCTCGTTGTGAAACACTTCACGGGCCTTCTCCATCCGCTCCTCGGCCTCGCTGACGATCTTGTCGAACGCCATCTCACTCCTCCGCTCGCGGCCGGCTCTCCCCGCCGACCAGGGTCCCAAGGTCTTCGCCCCGCAGCACCTTCCGCAGGTTGCCGTCCTCGAGGAGATTGAAGACGAGGATAGGAAGACCGTGTTCCTGGCACAAGGCGATGGCGGTCGAATCCATGACCCCCAAGCGCTTCTCGAGCACGTCCTGAAAGCTCAGGGCTTTGAACAATCGCGCCTCAGGATCACGCTTCGGGTCGCCGGTGTAGACGCCGTCGACCTTGGTGCCCTTGACCAGCAGGTCGGCCCCAATTTCAACCGCTCGCAACGCGGCGCACGTGTCCGTCGTGAAGTAGGGATGTCCGGTGCCACCGACGAGGACCGAGATCTCACCGCGCTCCAAGCTGGCCACACAGCGCCGCACCTCGAACTCGGGCACTCGCGGACCGAGGGCGATGGCGGACAAGACCTCCGCCCGTCCGCCCTGGGACTCGATCGCCGACTGCAGGGCGATGCCATTCATGATCGTCGCCAACATGCCCATGAAGTCGGCGCGGCTGCGTTCGATTCCGGAGTGGGCGAGCTGCTGCCCGCGTAGGAAGTTGCCGCCGCCAACGACGACCGCGACTTGGAGTCCGGCCGTCGCCGCCAGGGTCAGCTCGTTGGCGAGACGCCCCAGGATGCCAGGGTCCAGGCCGCCCTCACCCGGCAGCGCGAGCGACTCACCGCTCACCTTCAGAAGAATCCGACGCGCCACTCAGCCCCCCGAGCTTTCCGCTGTCTTTGCCAGCACCGCTTCTGAACCGGCGACCGTTGCGGCGTTCAACGCCGGCCCCGCGGTCAGGATCCGAGTTCGAATCGAACGAAGCGCCGAATCGACATGTTCTCGCCGATCTTGGCGATCTTCGAACTCAGCAACTCGCGAATCGTCACTTTGTCGTCCTTCACGAAGGGCTGCTCCAGGAAGCAGACCTCCGAGAAGAAGCGCTTCATCTTCCCCTCGATGATCTTGTCGCGGACCTGCACTGGCTTGTTCTTGACCTCGTCGCTCTCCGCGATGAGTTCTCGCTCTTTGGCGACGATCGCGGGATCCAGGTCCTCCGGCGCCAGCGACTTCGGATTCGTCGCCGCGACATGCATCGCGAGGTCGCGGATGAACTCCTGGAACTGGTCGTTGCGCGCCACGAAATCGGTCTCGCAACCCACTTCGACCAACACCGCGATCTTCCCGTTGGCGTGGATGTAGTGGCCGATCCAGCCCTCTTTGGTGGCTCGGCTCGCCTTCTTTCCGGCGGCCTCCACGCCCTTCTTGCGATTCAGCTCGGCGGCCTTCTCCAGGTCGCCCCCGGTCGCGACCAGGGCTTGCTTGCACTCCATGAAGCCAGCGCCGGTCATCTCCCGGAGCTTCTTCACCAAATCAGCCGAAATCTCAGCCATGACTTCCTCTTCGCTGATCGCACCGTCATGCGACGGAGCGGTTGTATGGGTGAGCCGCACGGAAGTTCGCACCTCCGACGCCTCGCACTCGGGACGACCCCACGCCGCTCTGGTTCTCCCGCCCAACCCGGTAGCTCTCCGGGAGCGGGAGTTGGAGAACGCGCCGAGTGGCGCTGCGTCGAGCGACCTGCAGGCCCGTTCGAACAGCGGGTCCATTGACACATTATTGCGCTCGATCGGCCCGGAACCGGGTCGAGAGCGAATAGGAACTCGGGGAAACTCGCAGCCCGCGCCGGCCAACCGCCCGTCGAGACGGGCCGCCGACTGGCCAGACCAACCCGACCCGGGAAGGCCCTGGTCTCATTGGGCGCCAAGGGCCCATGCATGAGGCACAGCTCGCGAGTCGGGAAACCAGCCCCTCGGAGGCGGTCGGAAAACCCAATCCAACGGGAATCGCCCCAACGGGAATCGCCGACGAAGGCGCCAGCTCGAACGATGCTCAGCTCGACGGATCTGACCGATACGCCAGCGCTTGTCCGACCCGGCGCCTCCTCGCCAATTCGCTTGTCGAAAGCGGTACTCCGACAGCCTCCTAGGTCGGCCGCGTCGACGCCGGCGCTCCCGCAGCAGGACTCGGCGGGGCTCCAGAAGACGTCACGACCGGCTCGGCAGGCGCAGCCGCTGGTGTGGCTGCAGCCGCTTTGGCTTCGGCGGCCCGCTTGCGCTCTTCCGCTTGATCCTCGAGCCGCTTCTTCTCCTCGGCCTCTTGCCGGGCATGCAGCTTGTCGCGCCCGGTAATCACCGAATCAGCGAGGCAGCGGAGGATCGACTCGATGGAGCGGTAGGCGTCGTCGTTGGCGGGAATCACGACGTCGACGGTCCGAGGGTCGCAATCCGTGTCGACCACCCCGACCACCGGAATCCCCAACAGGCGCGCCTCGCGCACGGCGCTCTGATCCCGGCGAATGTCCACCACCACGACCGCTCCGGGCAGCCGATTCATGCGCCGAATCCCCTCGAGGTTCCGGTTGATCTTGCGGCGTTCGCGACGTAGCGCAGCGATCTCTTTCTTCTTCCGAACTTCGACCGAGCCGTCGCTCTCGACGGCCTCGAGTTCCTCCAGGCGGCGCAGCCGCGACCGGATCGTCTGGAAGTTCGTCAGCGTTCCACCCAGCCACCGTGTCGTGACGAAGTGCATGCCGCAGCGTTGGGCCTGTTCTTTGACGACATCCCGGGCCTGCGGCTTGGTGCCGACGAACACGACCTCGTGCCCTGCCTCGACGAGCCGTTGCAGGAAGTGATTCCCGCGGATGATCCCCTTGAGCGTCTCTCGCAGGTCGATGATGTGGATCTGGTTGTGTTTGGCATAGATGTACTTGGCCATCTGCGGATGCCAACGACTCGCGCGGTGACCGAAGTGCACGCCTGCTTCGACGAGTTCCTTGACGGAGACCATACCCAAAGAAATCACCCTTTCTCGATCGAGCCAAGTTCGCCTGGTTCGCCCTTTCACCGACCCGCGAGACATCGCGGGCAAGGGCGCAACGAACCTAATTCTCGCTGCTAAAGCCATTTGAAAGCAGCCCTGCACCTGCAGGAAAGGGGGGGATCGTAACACCGTCGGGCTTCGGGCGCAAGCCCCGGGGGCTGTCGGGGGCTGACGGGGGGCTGGGACCGCCGCTCCTCAGCGAGGGCGCTGGCGCTCCCGGAGCCGGCTCCGGTGGAACTTCATCCGCTCTTCGATCCGCTTCGCTGCCGCCATGGCCCGCCGCCCATGAGCCCCCGTGACTTGCGGCGCCACCCGACGCTGCGCCGCGTCCAGGAACGCGGAGAGCTCGGCCGACAAAGCGTCGTGTCCCGGAATCGTCAGCGCTTCCGACCGGAGGTGCTGGGCCAGAAACGCGGCCTCCCCCTCCGGCGCCGCGATGCGCCCGAGAGCGTCCACGAAACTGCTGGGGTCGTAGGTGTCGCTCAGGTAGATCCGCGTGCCACTCCGGCTGACCAGGTCGAGGCTGATGTAGGAACGTTCGCTGAAGATCCGAATCTTGCGCGACCGACTCATGGCCACGCGGCTCGTCTTCACCATCGCCGTGCAGCCGCCGCGAAACACGAGTCGGGCCGTGGCCAAATCCTCGGTGGGCGAAAGCACGCTGGTCCCGAGCGCGTCGAGTTCGTCGATCTCATCATCGGTGAAGTGGAGCACCAGGTCGATGTCGTGAATCATGAGGTCGAGGACCACACTGACATCCGTCGAGCGAAGGCTGAACGGGTGGATTCGGTCGCACTCAATGAACAGCGGCGCGCGCACGAGCGGAGTCGCCGCCACGACGACCGGGTTGAAGCGTTCGATGTGCCCGACTTGCAGCACCGAGCCACTGCGCTCCGCCTGCGCAATGAGGTCGTCCGCCTCTTCCAAGGTAGAAGTGAGTGGTTTCTCGACGAGCAGAGCCTTGCCCGCCGCGACGAACGGCAACGCCACTTTGTGGTGCAGCGGCGTGGGTACTGCGATGCTCACGGCATCGACTTCGTCGAGGAGAGCCTCGGGGGTCGTGTAGGCTTTGCAGGAGTGGCGGTCGGCGACCTCGCGCGCCCGGGCGCCGTCGGCGTCGAAGACACCCACGAGGGTCGCCCCTTCGAGACCGGCATAGATCCGAGCATGCTCTTTGCCGAGGTGTCCGACCCCGACGACTCCCACTCGGATCATGGTTGCAGCTGACGCCCCTTCTTGCCCGCAATCGAGCGGGCCATGAAATCGAGCAAGATCCCACCCTCGGGGGGCACACTTCCGTTCGAGCGCAGGCGCTGAATGGCCTCCTCCTTGGGCGTCCCATCGTAGAACAAGGCGCGATAGGCTTCTTTGAGCCACGCCATGGTTTCCTCGGGCAGCCCCCGACGCAAGAGGCCGACGCGATTCAGCCCTCGGACTCGCGACGGGTTGCCCTCCGTGATGAGGTACGGCGGAGCATCGGTCAACACGCGGGTCATCCCGCCGATGAAAGCACCGGTGCCCACGGAGGCGTAATGGTGCACCGCGCTCACTCCGCCGAAGCCGACTCCGTCCTCGACCACGACGTGGCCCCCCAAGAGCACCGAGTTGGCCATGGTCACGTGATTGCCCACTGTGCAATCGTGAGCGACGTGACACCCCGCCATGAACAGGCAGTTGTCACCGATCCGCGTGACCCCACCCCCGTGTGAGGTCCCCCGATTGATGGTGACGCACTCGCGAAACAAGTTCGCGTCGCCAATGCGAAGCCAGGTCTCTTCGCCCTGGAACTTCTTGTCCTGCGGGTCGCCCCCCAGAACGGCTCCCGGGTAGACCACATTGTCACGTCCGAGTGAGGTGTTCGCGGTCAACGAAACCTGGTGGATCAAACGTGTCCCGGCGCCAACGGTGACGTTGGCGCCCACGAAGCAGAAGGGACCAATCTCCGCCCCGTCGGCGACCTCGGCGGTGGGATGAACGATGGCTGTGGCGTGGATCTTCATCAGAGGGCCTTGGCTGGTCCGTTCTCGTTGGCGCGGGCTGCGGCCCGCAGATCTCGGGGACTACGATCTCGATACGCCCCACGAGGACGCAGCGGCACGCCGCCAGGGCGTACCTCCCGTTCCGGCACCCCGGTCCATGCCGGCGTTCACTCGCGCTCTTCGTGGGTAACGGGGCCGTCCATCAGTAGGCTTCGACGATCATGAAGCGAATCGACGCCTCGGCGACGACTTGCCCTTCGACCGACGCCTTGGCCTGGACCTGTCCGGTACGGCTCTTCAGCTTCCGCAAGTCGGCCTCCAAAATCAACTGGTCGCCGGGCACCACGGTTCGTCGGAACTTCACGTTGTCGATACTCAACAAGTAGGCCAGCTTGTTGATGTCCTCCATCTTCCGCATGAGGAGAATTCCCCCAAGCTGCGCCATGGCTTCGACCTGGAGCACTCCCGGCATCACCGGCGCGCCCGGAAAATGCCCCTGGAAGAACTCCTCGTTGTAGGTCACGTTCTTGAGTCCGACGATCTTCGAGTCGGAGTCGATCGACAGGATCCGGTCGATCAACAGAAACGGATAACGGTGCGGCAGGAGCTTGAGAACCTGCCGAATGTCGAGCCCACGGTGCGCCGCTGCAATGATGTCTTGGACTTCCCGCTGCCGCGCGTAGGTCTTGGACAAGCGTTCGGCCAAGTCCGAGTTCAACGCGTGCCCGGAGCGGTGCGCCACGAGGTGCGCTTCGAGCCGCGAGCCGGTGATGTACAAGTCCCCCAACAGATCCAGGATCTTGTGACGAACGAACTCATCGGGAAACCGCAGCTCGTTGTCGATGACGCCGCTCTCGCCAATGACGAGGGTGTTGCGGGTGTTGGCGCCCAACCCCAGCCCCCGGTTGCGCAGTTCCTCGACCTCGGACTCGAGGACGAAAGTCCTGGCCGGCGCGATCTCGCGGCGAAAGACGTCCTCGGTAACCTCGAACGAACGAAACTGGGTGAGAGCCTTGGCAGCGCTTTGATTGTAGTGGAGCGTGTAACTGACTCGCAGTGCCCCCTCGGACGGTAACGCCACGACGCTCGCGCCGTCGCCCTGCGCCGCCACGGGATCGCGCACGACGAGCGAACGCCCCCGCCCCCCTTGCACTTCGACGCCGGCGCCGTCGATGGCCTCGAGGAACTGCAGGGCGCTCCCGTCCATGCCCGGCAGCTCGACGCCGTCCACTTCGACATCCAGATTCTGAATGCCGAGCACATTGAGGACCGCCATCAAGTGCTCGATGGTGTGCACCTCTGCCTCGCCCACCGCGATGGCAGTTCGACGGGGCGAATGGCGCCGATGTTCCAGGTCCGCCGGGATGCGGACGGCCGGATCCAGGTCAGACCTGATGAAGGTGATCCCAGCATTCATCGGCGCGGGTCGTAGCCGAACGCGGACCTCCGCCCCCGAATGCAGGCCCACGCCTGCGAGGTCGACTCCTTCGGCCAGTGTTCGCTGCTCCCACACTCCGGTCACCACCGATTCATTCCTTCTCCGGCATTGGACGCGATCGTCGCAACGGACTCGGTTCCGCGCGGTTCACTGGTTGCCAACGACCGCCGCGACGACGGCAGGGGTAATGTCCAGCACTGGGCTCGCGTACAAGACGGACTCCCAAGACGGCATCCCTTCTTGCAGTACCAACCGTCGCTGCAGCACGAGGTCGATTCGCTCTGCCGCTGCCACCTTGCTCACCGCCACTTTGATCTCCGCGTACACCTCGTCGAACGAGGTCACCCGCCGCCCGTCGAGTTCCCCGACCGAGCGTTCTTGGTAGAGTTTGAGGCGGGTGGTCTTGACCGCGAGCTGCTCTTGGAGGGCAACGTGCTGCTCCGACCCGGGATTCACCAGCGTCATCTCTTGCTGGAGATTCTTGATCTCCTGCTCCATCTGTACCAACGCGTTACGCTTCTCGCGAAACTCGTTGTCGAGGGCAGCCTCCAGGGCCTTCTTCCGCGGCGATGCCTCGAACACCTGCTCGAGGTCTACCACCGCCACCCGCAGGCCCCCGAGGCTCGGCACGGACTGGGCCAACGCATCGCCCGGCCCCGGCCGAGACCAAGCTGCGACGACGAAGAGTAGGGTCATGATCAGCGCGACACTAGCCAAACGCGAACCGGTCAAACGCGAACCGGCGGTTCGACGATCCGTCATGGTTACCTCCTCGATGGTCGAAGCGAACCCCTCGGACGTCGGTCGCTCCGCGGCAGCGGCCGCCACCCGCGGGCGACCGGTCTCAAAGTTGCGTAGTGTAAGCCGCGAACTCCGCCCGCGGAAGCGGAACCGGCGGGTCGACGCAGCAGGAACCGCGCCAACACCTCGAGCCAGCGGCGGAGCGCCAAGTGCGAACGGGAGTCTCTGGGAACCAGTAGCCTTAG
>JBFWWP010000014.1:0-14669 GCA_050246115.1 Planctomycetota bacterium | reverse complement strand
TAGAACTCGTCCTGCTGGAACGCGAGGTTGTCGAAGGCCATGAACTCCCCGAAGAACGCCAGCGGGATGGTTCCGACCGGACCGTTTCGGTGCTTGGCGATGATGACTTCGGCCTTGCCTTTGGCCTCCTCCTTCTCGGGCTTGTAGTACTCCTCGCGATAGAGCAAGAGGACGAGGTCCGCGTCCTGCTCGATGGCGCCGGACTCGCGCAGGTCCGACATCCGCGGCCGGTGATCTTCTCTCTGCTCGACGGCCCGCGACAGTTGCGAGATCGTGATCACCGGTACCTTCAGCTCCTTCGCCATCAGCTTGAGGGAGCGCGAGATCGTGCTGATCTCCTGCTGCCGACTCTCGTGCCTCCGCCCCCCGTGCTCGAGGAGCTGCAAGTAGTCGATCACCACGAGAGAGATATCGTACTTCGCCTTCATGCGACGGGCCTTCGCCCGGATCGACATGCTGTTGAGTCCCGCGGAGTCGTCGATGAACACCTTGGCCTCCGAGAGGCGGTCGGCTCCGGTCGTCAGCTTCTGCCAGTCTCGCGGCGGGAGGTCCATGCTCCGGACCTTGCTGGCGCTGACGCGTGCGGTACTGCACAGCAGGTTGATCGCCATCTGGGTGCGATCGACCTCGAGACTGAACACCAACACCGAGCCCTTGGACTGCAACGCCACATTGCGAGCGATGTTCAGACTGAGTGTCGTCTTCCCCATCGAAGGACGACCAGCGACGACGATCAGCTCCGAGGGCTGCAGTCCGTTGATCTTCTTGTCCAAGTCGACGAAGCCGGTCGGCATGCCGGTGTTGCCCTTGGCCCACTGATCGAGGAGATCGAAGGTACTCTTGATCGCGTCGCGGAGCGGCACGATCTCCTCGCTCTGCACTTGCTCCGAGACCTCGAAGATCCGCTGCTCGGCGCGATCCAACTGCTCGCCGGCGTCCGCCGAGTCCTCGTAGGCCGATTGGATGACCTCGGTGCAAGTAGCGATCAGCGCGCGCCGCAGAGCGCGGTCGCGTACGATCTCGGCATAGTGCTCGGCGTTGGCGCTGGTCTGGACGGACTCGGTCAAGACAAGCAAGTAGTCGGTGCCGCCGATTTCTTCGAGCAGGTTCTCCCGCGCGAGCGAATCCCGCAGCAAGATCATGTCGATGCCGCCGTCACGATCGTAGATCCCGCGGATGTGCTCGTACAGCACCTGGTGACGGCGGTTGAAGAAGTGCTCGGGAAGTAGGTTCTCGAGAATCGCGGCGGTATCCGAGCAGGACAGGAGCAGCGACCCGAGCAGTCCCCGCTCGGCTTCGGCGTTGTGCGGAGGCGTCCGACCGTCGGCGGATTCGACCGTCGTACTCTGTCGTTCCGGGGCCATTCGGGGGGCTCCTCGAACCAAGTGGTGAGCAACGAAGCTCGACGAGCGAACACGCCGCCCCACGACCCGGGCGCCAGCACCGCGCCGGAGGTACGGAGCCATCCGGTCCGGGGTTGGGTTCGAGTGGAGATCGCGAACGAGCGCGGGTCTCGAAGTCAGCGAAGTCGGGAAACGTCGTCGCTCCCGAGCCGCCGCGCACAAGAACAGATCCGTTGGCCGGTGCGCGGCCCTACGACCGCGGCGTGCTCGAAGGCACGCCGGCGATCACCGCCCGCACAACTCCCCGAACGCTGCGGAACCGGGCGCGACGGCTCCGCTCGGTCAGGGTCACCCGCCCTTGGCGCCCGCGAAGTCCTCGTCGCCCTTGACGACCCAAACTTTGACTTCGGTCATGATGTCGGAGTGCAGGCAGACCGGCACCTTGTAGATGCCGAGTTCCTTGATCGGTCGCTCGAGCTGAATGGTCTTCGGGTCGAGTTCGATCCCCTCCTGCGAAAAGTGCGCGGCGATCTCACGGGGAGTCACCGAACCAAACAGGTGCCCTTCCTCCGTGGCCCGAGCGATGATGGTGCACGAGGCACCCTCGAGTTCCTTCGCCACGAGACGCAAACGCACCTTGACCTCTTCCTCCTGCTGGATCAAACGGCGCTTCTGCGCCTCGAACCACTGCAGGTTGGCCTGGGTCACCTCCATGGCATAGCCCCGGGGGATCAAGTAGTTGCGAGCGTACCCACGGGCCACCTTCACGATGTCGCCTGGACCGCCCAGGTTGGTCACGCTCTTCTTCATGAGGAGCTTCATGTTGAGGATCACTTTCTCGAGGAACCAAGGCACACGCCTGACCCGGCGCCGGTGCCCTTGGATTCGCGTTCATGTTCGCTAGAGCGGCCCGAACTGCCAAGCGCTTTGGCCGTGAGCGAACACGCTTGCTCAGAAACTAGCCGCCGTACGGCACCAGCGCCATGAACCGGGCCCGGTGTATCGCCTTCTTGATTCGGTGCTGCATCTTGGCGTCGGCCCCGAGCCGCTTGCGCGGTTGGATCTTGCCCTGGATCGTCAGCAGCTTGCTCAGGAGCTCGACGTCCTTGTAGTCGATGTACTCTATGCCACCGACAGGGGACGGGAGACGGCGCTTGCGGAACATGCCGCCGGACTTGCCGTCACGGCCGCGGTCGTCATCGGAATCGTGCGACATCGAACACCTTTCGATTCTCTCTTCGACTCCCGCCTGCGGCGTTCGCCTTCCCGGCGACGCTCACGGGAGCGTTTGGTTTGGTTTTGCTCCAGGCCCAAATCAAGCGCATACCGCGCTTGCCTTGGCACTAGATTCTCCGAGGGGGCTCTCGAAAGCCCCCTCGTGGCTGCGGCGACCCAAGGCGGCACGCGCTCGACTTGGCACTAGAACGGCACCTCGGAGTCGAACTCCTCCTGCGGCATCGGCGCGCCGGACGAGTCGCCGAAGTCGGTCACTTCCCCCGCCCCGGCGCCGCCGCCAGTCCGTCCAACGCCGCCTTTCGGCATGAACTGCACACGCTCCGCGACCACGCGCAGGCGGCTCCGCTTCTGTCCGTCCTGTCCCTGCCACTGATCGAACTGGAGGCGGCCCTCGATGAAGGCGCCCGAGCCCTTCTTCAGGTATTGGTTACAGTTCTCGCCCTGACGCGACCAAACGACGATCTCCACGAAACAAGCCTCCTCGGCCATCTCGCCATCGTTGCGTTTGAACCGTCGATTCACGGCCAGGCCAAACTCGCACACCGGGCTGCCGTTGTTGAGATACCGGAGCACCGGATCGCGCGTGAGATTACCAATGAGCAGCACTTTGTTGAGGTCCAAGAACCTCTCCTCTCTGGGTGCGATCCGCCGCTGGGCAGGGGCGCTGCAGGATCCTCGGGAACCCGCCGGAACTCGAAAAGTACCGAACTGGGCGCCTTCCATCCAGCAGGCTCGTCGTCCGCGCCTCGGGAATCCCCGGGCGCGGCACGAACCGCCAGGACGCGAGACGGGCCGAACGCTTCCGGACGGGCGACCCACTGCGGCTCCGAAGCCTCCCGAGGTTCTTGCGGCCTCGAACGCCTCGACTCGAGCGGAACTGGCCCCTGAGGACCCCGCCCATGAGGACCCCGGGGGGTACGGCTCGCCCGAGCTAGTCGTCGTGGCGCGGGTCGCGGTCGGACCAGCTCGGTTCGTCGGCCCCTTCCTCCGAATCGTCGACCGGCTGGAAACGCGGTCGCTCCGGAGCTGGGGCGCCTTGCGGCGCGGACGAACGGCGGTGCGCAGCTTCCTTGCGTTTGTTCATCTCCGTCTCGAGCCAGTCCTCGTGCACGAAGAGACAACGGAGGATCCGCTCCGACAACTCGGAGTCACGACGCAGTTGCGCCAAGGATTGGGTGTCGGCGCGGAAGTAGGTCAAGTAGTACGTGCCCTTGCGGCAACCCTTGACGTCGTAGGCCAACCGCTGGTCGGGCCAACGCTCCGCGTACTCTATGGACGCCTGGTGCTTGGTCAGCAACCCCTTGAGGTGACTTTCCATCGCCGGCCAGTCCCGCGCGGTCTCGTTCGCGTCGAGCAGGAACAGGCCTTCGTACAATCGTTCCGTCACAGACCACTCTTTCACTCTGGAGCCTCACCGTTCGTCCGGCACGACCCGAGGACCACCCTCGGACTCTGGTGCGCGGCGAACACGGCGATGGACGGATCCCGTCCAACGGTGAGGTCTCGCCGTGGCGAATTGCAGGCACGAGA
Source organism: Planctomycetota bacterium (assembly GCA_050246115.1). GTDB lineage: Bacteria > Planctomycetota > UBA8108 > UBA1146 > JAJFFE01 > JBFWWP01. The sequence goes on along the minus strand of JBFWWP010000014.1, from coordinate 10,560 downwards.
ACAGGCGCCACTCCCGTTCCCAACATTCGTCGATCGCCGCGCCGGGCACTCCGAATCGAAGTGCCCGCGCGACTTGGTCCCCCGATGGGGAAGCGCTTTCCGTGGGTCAGTCCGTGGCCGGATCGACCGGCTCGCTGCCGCGACCGTTGTAGCGGTCCATCGCCCGCACCAAGCCGTCATCGAACCAGCTCAGCGCCGCGTCTGCCGCGACCTCCCGTGCTACCGCAACCTCACCCTCCTCGGCTGCGGTGAAGTCCTGGAGCACGTACTCCTCGACGGGCGTGCGCCCCGGTGGTCGACCGATCCCGACCCGCAACCGATGCACGCCTGGCTGAAAGCACTCACAGATGTCTTGGATCCCGCGGTGCCCACCGCTCCCGCCGCCGGCCCGCAACCGCAGCTTGCCGACGGGCAGGTCCAGGTCGTCGTACACGACGAGCACGCGCTCCGCCTCGAGGCCGTGTTTGACCGCGACCTGAGCGACCGGGCGGCCACTTCGATTCATGAACAGCCCCGGTCGCAAGAGGAGTAAGTGTTCTCGCTTCCGCCGAGCCTCCCACAACTCCGAACCCGGTTGCGAACCGTCCACGAGTCCCACCAGGCGTTCCCGCAGCACGTCGATGACCTGAAAGCCGAGGTTGTGCCGCGTCCGCGCGTAGCGAGGCCCCGGATTCCCCAGACCGACGATCATCTTCACCGGGGTCGACCGTACCGCGCAGTCAGGCCCGACCACCGTAAGCGGTCGCACGAGTGCGTTCGTTCCCCGGAAAGGACCCGCTGCACGATGCTACTCGGGCTTCTTCTTCTCGATGAGCTGTGGCTCCGTCGGGGTCTCTGCGGCCGGCGCTTCGACCCGGGGCGCGTGCAAGATCACGACCACGTCCTCGCGAGCCAGCATGACCTCGACTCCACTCGGAAGCACCAGGTCGCTCACCCGGATCGCGTCGTTGATTCCCAGATGGCTCACGTCCAGGCGGATGTGCTCCGGAATCAACCGCGCCTTACCGCGCAACGCGATCTCGTGACGCGGAATGTCGAGGACGCCGCCGGACGAAACGCCCTTCGCAACGCCCACCGTCTCGACCGGGATCAGCACCTCGACCACCTCATCGAGCGAAATCCGGGCAAAGTCCAGGTGCACGATGTGGTCGCCGTAAGTGTCGAACTGGATCTCTTTCAGCAAGCCGCTCTCGCGCATGCCATCGATGTCGAGGGTCAACATGTGGTGACCCTCCTTGACGAGCTTCGCGATCTCTTTCTCCTCGACCATGAAGCTCACGTTCGCCTGAGCGTGCCCGTACAGGTTCGCCGGCACCAGCCCTTGCGCGCGCAGGTTGCGGCAGTGTCGAGTGCCGAGGTTCGCTCGCGGCTTCCCCTTGAGGACAATCGTATCCATGTCGTCTTCTTCTCAGCTCCTGAAGGCCCCGGGTCTCGGCGCGGCCCGTACCGATCCAGCGTCGACACCGTGCCACCCAAGGGTTGGGGACTCGGTTCTGGAGGACGCCGCCTCGGCAGGGTGCCGTGAAAACCGCGCATTCTTCCGAAGAGCGGGCTCGCCGGCAAGAGGCTGCCAGAAATTCGTCGGCGGCCAGGGCTTGGCCACGACGCGCGCGACGGAAGCCGGAACCCTCGAAGCGCGTCCCAACGCGGACCGGAATGAGATCCAGCGACCGAGCCCGACGCCGAGGTCCAGGCCACGCCCGGCGCGCCGCCCGCGGAGGTTCAGCGGCGGTCAGCGCCGGAGGGCGCTCGAATGGTGGATGCGCCGGATGGCCTCGGCAAACACCTGGGCCGTCGACAGCACCTTCACCCGAGTGCCGACGTACTTCTCGCGGATGGGGATGGTGTCGGTGACGAAGATCGACCCAATGGGGCTGCTCTCGAGGGTCTCCATCGCCGGCCCGCACAAGACCGGGTGCGTGCAGGCCACGTGGATCTCCAACGCGCCGGCCTTCCGCAGCGCCTTGGCCGCCTTTGCGATCGAGCCTCCCGTCGCGATCATGTCGTCGGCGATGATCACGTTGCAATCCTTGACGTCGCCGATCACGAAGCCGGCCTCCGTCTCGGTAGCGCTCAGTCGTCGCTTGTCGACGGTCGCGAGTCGGGCTCCCAACGACTTCGCGTAGGCGCGCGCCATCTTGATGCTCCCCACGTCGGGACTCACCACCGCGAGGTTCGGGAGCTGCAGCCGACGGAAGTGTTCGAGGAACACCTTGCCCGCGTACAAGTGGTCCACCGGGATATCGAAGAACCCCTGAATCTGCTCGGTGTGCAGGTCCATGGTCAAGACCCGATGCGCACCCGCGGCGACGACGAGGTTCGCGACCAGCTTGGCGCTGATGGGAACCAGAGTTTCGCTCTCCCGACGGTCCTGGCGGGCGTAGCCCAGGTATGGGATGACCGCCGTGACGCGGTCAGCCGAGGCTCTCCGCACGCAGTCGATCAGGATCAGGAGCTCCATCAAGTTCTCGTTCACCGGCGGACAAACCGACTGCACGATGAACGTGTCCTTACCGCGCACGTCCTCTTCCAACCGGACGGACACCTCGCCATCGGGAAAGCGGCCGACGTCGACCCTCCCCAATCCCGAGTCCAGCTCCTTGCAAATCGCGGCCGCCAACTCGGGAGTTGCGTTACCGCTGAATACGACCAGGTTGTCCATGGTTGTCGCGGTTCCCCTCAGCTGGTCCCAGGTCAAACACGTACCGCACTTGTTCTGGGACTCGACTCATCTCGCGAGGCTTTCGCAAAGCCCCCTTGTTGGCTGCGGCCCAGCCGCATCCCCTTCACCCACAAACGCTCGCCTTTGGCTTGTCGCGACACGCGCCCGTTGGAGCATGGTCCTGAATGCAGAGCGCGTTCGTGCGTTGCGCCGGGTTCACTCAGGCCTCGGCTCGGCAGCCGTTGGCGCATCCGAGCGCGACACGTTCTCGGGTTCGACGTTTCCATCGGCGACCCGCCGCGTGAGCGGTCGTGCCGGCACGCCGACCACGGTTTCGCCGGCGGGGACTTCGGTGCCCCGTTTGACGACAGCCCCCGCTCCCGTGCTGGCTCCGTCGCCAAGGACCGCGGGCGCCACGAACACCGTGCCGCTCCCAACGAAGGCATGCTCACCGATGCGCGTCGTGTGCTTCGCCTTCCCGTCGTAGTTGGCGAAGATCGTCCCGGCCCCAATGTTCGCACCCTTGCCGACGATCCCGTCACCGAGATAAGAGAGGTGCTTGGCCTTGGCGCCCGCTCCCAGCACCGTGTTCTTGACCTCCGTGAAATTGCCGATCTCGGCCCCGTCGTGCAAGACCGTACCCTCCCGAAGGTGCGCCGCCGGGCCTACCGCGCACCCCGCACCGATTCGGACCCCGCGTACGATCGTCGTGTGGGGATGGATCACGGTGTCGATACCGATCTCCACGTCTTCCTCGATGTAGGTCGTCGCCGGATCGACGATGGTGACCCCTCGACGCTGGTGTTCCTCGATCAGGATCGCCTTGCGCAACGAACTCGCCTTGGCCAGTTCGACTCGGTCGTTCACTTGTTGGAGCTCGTCGATCTGCCCGGACGGCAGCTTCCAGCCGCGCACCACACCGCCCGCTGCACGAATTGGGTGGAGCACCGGCGGCAGATAGAACTCCCCCTGCGCGTTGTCGGCCCCGGCCGCCATGAGGTGTTCGAGGCCGACCGCCAAAGCAGTCGGGTCGGCGATGTAGACCCCGCCGTTCACCTCCCGGATGGCCCTCTGCACCGGCGTGGCGTCGGCGTCCTCGACAATCGCTCCGACATCGCCGTCGTCGGTCCTGACCACGCGTCCGTAACCGCGCGGCTCGACGAGATCGAGGGTGAGCAGAGTGAGCGCTGCGCCGTGATCGCGGTGGTCATCGATGAGCGCTTGAAGGGTGGCCCGCCGCAGCAGCGGCAGGTCGCCGTTCAGGATGACGACCGGCCCCGTCGTTTCGCTCAAGGCGCGAAGCCCAATGCGGGTCGCATCGCCCGTTCCACGCGGCGGATCCTGAAGCGCCCACGTGATGCTCGGAACCGAGGCGCCACCGAAAGGACTTCCCGGAGCTTGTCGGGCATCGCGGGGCGGAACGCTCGGGCTCGGAAACGCGGCCTTCACTTGCTCGGCGCCGTTCCCGACGACGACCACGATCTGTCGGCAACCGAGTTCCGCGAGCAAACCGACGGGGTAGGCCAGGAGCGGGCGCCCCAGCAAGGGAAAGAGCACCTTGGGTGTGCTCCGCGACTTCATGCGGGTGCCGAACCCGGCTGCGAGCACGATCCCGGAAAGCGCCTGGTTCATCGTTAATTGGCTCCCCCTCGAGCGGGCACGTCACTTCGCCGGACGATTCGCTTCGGCAGCAGAGATTCCACGGATACGACCGAGTGGCGCTGTCGAGCTTGCCGCGGAGGCATGACCGACCAAGAGAGAAGTGGCTACCCCGCCAGGACTCGAACCTAGAATAACTGGACCAAAACCAGTTGTGTTGCCAATTACACCACGGGGTAACGAAGGGCGCGGATTATAAGCAGGGAGTCGCGAGGAGGTCAATTCAGTTTGGCTGGCATCGATGGGGTTCTACCCTCGGCGACACCGGGGTCGATGGGTTGGGGCCCGCTAGCGTGGCGCGTGGGCCGGTTCGACCCTCACCGCGCCTTCGTCCGCGACCAGACGGACCGGGCGATCGGCAACCGGCAGGCGTTGCAGCGCGGCTTCGACCTCGGCGTAGTAGTCCTCCGCCCGCCAGCGGGTGAGCCACTGGATCACACGACACACCACCTCCACATCCTCGCTCGCGAGATGGGGGACGACCCAAGGCGAGAACACCGGGCTCCCGAACCGGTCTACCAGCTCGAAAACCGCTCGCCGCACCTCGCCGTAGGGCGAGGACAGCAGTTCACACACCCCTTCGAGGTCACGCGTCGGCGCTGACTCGCGCACCTTGCGCAAGGCGGGAAGGACCAAGCTCGGATCGCCCGCACGGAGCATCCACTGCAGCACTTCGGGTCCGGGCTGGTCGCTGCGCTGACACAGAGCCAGCCCGATCTCGACCCGTAGCTCGAAGCTGGCGTTGTTCCAAAGCGGTCGCAACCAAGACGCCGCCACCGGCCGGCCGAGTTCGCGCAACGCCTTGATGACCTCGGCAGCGAGTTCGTCCGGCTCTGCCTTGGCCAGGAGCTGCCGGAGCTCGCCTTCGGTGAAGTCGGGATCCAAGGTGGCGGCGAGGCGATAGACGCTGACCCGCACCCAAGCCGAGACGTCGCGAAACAGCGGACGCAGCCAGTCGCAGCAGACGGGGGCGGCGATTGGCATGAGACCCAGGATCTCGACACCCCGCTGACGCAATCGAGCGCTGGGCGCGCGGAACAAGTCGAGGAGAGCGCGCTCGAACGCCTCGGGGTACTCGCGGTGTAGGCCCCGCGACCGCTGAGCCACGACCTCCCACGGCTCGCGCGCCACCCAATTCGGCACATCCTCCAGCGCGCACACGACTTCAATCGCTCGTCGCACCCGCCACCGCGCCTCCGGGCTGCCGTCCCACCCGGCCGCTGGGTAGGATTTCAGCCACCGATCGGGGTTCAGAACCAGCCACGTAGACGCTTCCTCCCGAACCGACCACTTCGGGTCACTCAACGCGCCCAGGCGTCCGCGAGCCTCCTCGTCGAGGAGGGGCCAGCCGACCTGTGCCGCGCCATCGCGGTTCGAGTCGGCAACCGCAGGCTGCCGCTCTCGAACCCACAGCCCGACTCCAATCACCAGGCCGAGAAACAGCACCAGGCCCCCCAAGGAGCCGCGGCGGAGCCCGGCCCAGCCTCTCGTTGCGAGTTGTAACGTGCGATCGATCATGAGCTTGTCCAGTGCCTGTCACGGTGAGAGACGGGGCCATTGTACCACTCGATTCTGCGCCGGCGGTTTGCCAGGTCGGGTTGCAGCGGGGTAGTCTTGGCTGAGGGAAAGGAAGCGGCCGTGGCAGAAACCGTTCAACGTGACACGATGACGCGCCCGCCAGGGGCGAAGCCCGGCGGCGAGGTCGCGGACCTCGTTCGTTCGATCGTTCGTGAGGAACTCGCGAACCTTGCGGGCACCCTGGACGAGAAGGCCGGCGAACTCTTCGACGCACCGAATTGGCGGCACGAATTCAATCGGCGCCTCGAAGGTGCGTTCCAGACCGTCCTGCCCCAGCTGATCAAGCGCTTCAAGGCCGAGATCGACGAACGGCTGCAACAAGCCCAGGCGTCCGGATCCGGGGGGGGCGAACTCGACTTCCAGAAGTTCGCGAACTCCGACGCCATGAAGGAAATGTTGGATGACAAGTTCCGGCACATGCTGATCTACCTGCGCCAGGATGTCATTCCGAAGACCATTCAGAAGACTCTCGGCAAGTAGAGGCGTTCCGGATCCTCCTCCCGCCGGTGCGAGCCTTCGCAAGGGCGGCACCAGACGAGTTCCCGTCCCCCGCTGTGCGACTCTCGCACTCCCTGACCAGCTCGGTTCGGCGGCCGCTCTCGGTGGCCCGGGACAAGAGGTCCGGGCACGTGGCTCGCGTCGCGCCGAAAGAGGACTACCCCGCTTGGTTTCGGGTTGGGTCGGCCGCTGGCTGCGCTGGCCTAGTCCTCGTCTTCGTCTAGCTCTCGCGGGCGGGGTCTAGCGGGCGGGTTGCTCGAGCTGCGTCTCGACGACGTCGGCTTCGGTCTCGAGATGCACGACCCGAAGGACTTCCTCGATCGTTGCCTCACCACGAACGATCTTGCAGAAGCCCGCGAGTTGCAGCGAGCGCCAGCCGTTCGCACGGGCGATCGTTTCGAGACGGGATCGGGGCGCTCCGCTCGCCAAGGCCTCGCGCGCCTTCGGCGATACCTCGAAGATCTCGAAGAGTCCGAGACGGCCGGAGAATCCGGTGCCGCGGCACTGCTCGCAGCCAACTCCTACCGCGAACGACGGACTCGCGCCCGGAAGGACGCCCTCACACTCCATCGCCATTTCGTACTCCCGGCGTTCGACCGGAGCCAACGACTCGAGTGGAAATTCGTAGCGCTCGCGGCAGTGCGAACACGTCGCTCGGATGAGTTGCTGGGTGATGACCCCCAGCAGGGCTGACGACGCCAGATAGGGCGAGACTCCGAGCTGGACGAGGTTCGTAAAGGCGCCCAGGGCCGAACCGGTATGGAGAGTCGCGAACACCAAGTGCCCGCTCAGTGCGGCTCGCACCGCGATCAGCGCCGACTCCGGATCTCGGATCTCTCCGATCATGATGATGTCGGGGTCGTGACGGAAGACGGACCGCAGGATCGCGGCGTAGTCGAGCCCGATAGGGCGATTCACCGAGATCTGATTGACGCGGTCGATGTCGTACTCGATCGGATCTTCGACCGTGATGATGTTCTTACTCGTGTCGTTCAAGTACTCGAGCAAGCCGTACAGAGTCGTGGTCTTGCCGGCTCCGGTCGGACCCGTGACGAGCACCAAGCCGTGCGGGGATCGAACGAGGTTCTTCACTCGCTCGAGATCGCTCGGCTCCAATCCGAGTTGTTCGATGCGGCGATACGACGCCGACTTGTCGAACACACGCATCGTCAGGTTCTCACCGTACAGCGTGGCCGCGGTCGCGAGCCGCAGATCCACACTGCGTTCGTTCAAGTGGTAGATGATCCGTCCGTCTTGCGGACGACGTCGATCGGCGATGTTCATGTTCGCCAGCACCTTCAGGTGACTGATCACCTTACGTCCGACGTCGGACGACAGCTGTTCGTAGTCGACCAGCAAGCCGCTCTCGCGAAAACGCACGACGACGCCCTTCGCGGTCCACTGCATGTGGATGTCGGACACCTGCCGAATGATGGCGTCCTGGAGAATCCGCTCGGTGTACCCAACGGCCCGCGCGGACGGATCCTGGTAGAGATCGAGGTCTTCGCTCATCGACTAGCCCTGCTTCTCCGCAACGGGATTCGGCACCGTCAGTGCCTGCTCGAGCCCGGTCACTTGCAGGAACTTTCGTAGCCACCCTCCGACGCGAGTGAGAACCATCGCCCCGCCGCGCTCCCCCACGACCTTGCGCAAGAAGATCAAGCTCCCGAGCCCCGCCGAATCGAGGTACGTCAGGTCCGAGCAGTCGACCTCGACCCTTCCCGCTCCGTGTTCGTCGATCTGACCGACCGCCCATTCTTTGAAGGGAATCGTATCGACGCGCGTGAGTTGGCCTCCGAGGATGAGACTGAGAACCGACTCCCGGTTGTCCGCTGTCATGCTTAGGCTCATTCAGGAGCTCCCTTTCCCGACGCATGGAGATTGGAAGCGCGACCGGCGGGCGCCGTTGCGCAGCCCGTGGGTTCATCGGCTGCGAGGACGTGAATACTGAAACGAAAAGGGGTACGCCCACTCGACGGCCCGTACCCTGACAACAGAAAAGCCCGCCCCACGGTGTTGACCGCAGGGTCGGGCGTCTCCTCGTTCGTGTCGTCTTCTCGTAGTCCAACCCTGCGGCGGCGAGTGACCGAGTCACCCGAACTCACCGTTGTCTGGGAGTGGGCCTTGCCTCGGAGTGGGCGTTGTCTCGGAGTGGGCCCCGGGGTTACCCTGGGTGGCGCCATCCAGACCCAGGGCCGAGGCTATCCAAAATGTGGACGCACCTCCACTGAAAATGACCTTGCAGGCTCGGGAAGGCACGCCCCATCTTGGAACGGGTCGAGTGTTGGAACGGGTCGAGTGCCGGGTCGCGAAGTTCATCGAGGAAGTTGGTCTCGATCGGGCCCTCGCCGTTGCCGGTTCAGCGGCCGACGTTCCGTTGACCTTTGCCGAAAGGAGTTCCGTGATCGTGCTGAGCCGGGTTGTCCTCTTCGTCGTTCTCGCGGCCGCGCTCCCGTTCTCCTCCATCCCGTCCTCGTACGCACAGGCGCCCAGCGGGACTCCAAGGTCCGACGTAGTCGTCTCCCCCGCCGAGATCGAACTCGGTCCGGTGGGTCACTTGGAGCAGCGGGTCGTCACCTTCGAGCTGTGGAATCGCGGCTCGGAAACGGTGCCGCTGACCTCCGTCAAAGCGAGCTGCGACTGCATGAAGGTCCAGCTCGCTCGCGAGCCGCTCGCGCCGAACGAGCGTCGCACGGGCCGGGTCGAAATCGGTCTCGGGCGCGGGTTCGGTCGCTTCGACAAGCACATCGACATCGTTACGACGGCATTCGCCCCACCGCTCGTGGTCGCCGTGAGGGCGGACTTTCACCCGGGCACCCAGGTCGATGTCCGTGAGTTCGTTCTGACCGGGGTCGCGGGACGAGCCATCCCCGAGAGCACCCAGAGCGCTACCATCGAACGCGCTACTGCGCCGGCGCTGGCCGTGACCGACCTGCGTGTGGTCGACGGCAACAAGCGCACGCACCCGCACTTGATCGTCCAGCTCCAGCCCATCGACGACACGCGCGCGCAGTTCATCCTGAACGTGCTCCCCGAGCACCCTGCCGGGGCGATCCGCGGCGAGGTCACCGCCAAGGTAAACGGATTGTCCCTGGTGATTCCCGTGCGCGGAACGGTGTTTCAGGGCGTTCGAGTCGACCCCGAGTTCTTCAACTTCTCGCGCATCGACGACGTCGCCGGTGCCGAGCAACGCGCCACCCTACGTTCCGTCGATGACCGAACCCTGGAGATCGAGTCGATTCACGTCGAGCCCAACGCGAACGCCACCGAAAATGGAATCGTTGTTCGGAGCGAGAAGAGGGCGGACGGCGCCATCGAACTCATCGCCCGCCTGAAGGACCCGTATCCCGGCCCCGGATCGCGCCTGAGCGGCGTCGTCGTCGTCCGAACCAACCATCCGGATTGCCCGGAAGTGCGCCTGCGGTACATGGGCTTCGTGAGTCAAAAGCGACCCTGACCCCTCCGTCGCCGCGGTCGTCTCGGCGTTGACCTGCGGTCGCTTGCGGAGTTCCGGGTGCAACGGCTTGTTCGGCCTCTCCGTGTCCTAGTCCCCGCACCCGCACCCGCACCCGCACCCGTACTCGCACTCGTACTCGTACTCGATTCGATCCTCCGATACCGCGCTGGTTCGTTGGATCAGTAGAGTCAACATCTCATGGTTCGAAGATGGGTTCAGCCATCAGCGATCCTGTCGAGTACGAGTACCGTTGCACTAAGTACGAGTACGACTATCCTGAGCGAACGGCAGCGGTCAGCGGGCGAAAGTGGCGCGGGTGATCTTGAATGTCGGAACGTCATTTCCGTTCCGTTGCAGCGCTTTGTTCGTCAGAACTCCGCGCCGGGCTCGTACTCGTACTCAGCATCGCGGTACTCGTACTCGTACTCGTACCCCGCACCCGGCCTGAGGTCCAGCTGCCCGGCTGGCACCCCTTCCGATCGTGTACGAGTCCGTGTACCGGCCCTCGCCGGACTCGCGGTTCGGGAGCACGCACGAGGCGTTCGCTCGCGATGTGCGCTGGCTGCGCGCTCCTACTCGGCGCGCTCCTACTCGGACCGAGCTGCCGACCCCTCCAGCCGGGCGACGGCCTGGCGCAGTCGCTCGACCTCGAGACGTAGCTCCGGGAGTTGATACAGCACGGCGTAGGTGCGACGCGCCACCCGCA
>JBFWWP010000013.1:18231-148201 GCA_050246115.1 Planctomycetota bacterium | reverse complement strand
GGCCCCTCGCATCCAACGCTCGCGATTGCGAACCAAGCATGCTCCTCAGGAGTAATTGTCGCTGGCCAGTCGATTGTCGTTCCAGCGCCCAGTTGGAGACGTACCCCAAGCTCAAGGAGGTGCGCTCCCCGCCCCTCGAGGGGCGGGGCGGGGGGGTGGGGTGAAGACTGGGTCCATTCCGTAGTGGACCACCGTTTCGGGACAGTCTCGGGATCGGGGCATTGGGAGCTTCGGCGATACTCGCAGATGTGAGGTCGAGGCCGGGACTGCGGTGGCCAACGGTGAGTCGATCACCGGCGCGGTCACCGGCGTCGTGGTATCGGCCACGGTCGGAGTGGTGGCCGGGAAGGCGCTGGGCAAGGCCCGCGGTCGCGGCAACAGCGATGCAGACGGTGGGGCGCGCGCGATGCATCGGACAAGCCCGCGCCGCCCCCGACGACAAGCCCGGAGCCCGCCAAGGTGGACAAGGTCGCACCGTCCGACCCGCCGAGCGCGAACGTCGATGCGGATGACGCGAGCGGCGGACCGATGTGCTTCCCCGCCGGCACCCTGGTCGCGACGCCCGAGGGCGATGTGCCGATCGAGGAAATCGCGGCAGGCTGCGTCGTCTATGGCTACGATGTCGAGACCGGCCAGGTGGTGGAGCGCGAGGTCGTTCAGGTCTTCCGCAACTCGACGCGCCTCTGGGTCGAGATCGTCTTCGATGGCGAGACCTTGGTAGCGACACCCGCCCACCTCGTGTGGGTCGAGTCGCAGCGAGATTGGATCGAGGCCAAGTCGCTCTAGGTGGGCACGGAAATCCGCCTGCTGTCGGGCGAATCCCGGGCCGTCCGCGAAGTCCGCGTGCGCGTGCTCGAGGCGCTACGCCAAGGGAAGCTCGATAAGCGCCCCCCTCCCGAGCCCAGTTCCGAACGGAGTCGTGGGCGTATCGCCGAGCTTCTTCTCGTCACGTAGACGCAGGTTCTAGACATGCAGCTCGGCGTTCTCCATCTCGAGCTCGAGCGGAAGTTCGTCGGCCGCACGCGCGCTTTGGCTCAGTCGGGCGGCGACGGCTCCTTGGAGTTCGCCGCGTTTCTCGAGCACCTCGGTGAGCGCGTCGCGGACACGCGGGTCACGCTCTTCCTCGGCGCGCTGGGCGAGCGCCACCCGCACCGCGGCGTCTTTGCGGGCGGCGAGGCTCTGGAGCGCTGCGAGCCGGATGCCGGGGCGCGGGTCGTCGAGCTTGCTGGTCAGCACTTGGATCGAGGTCGATCCGGGGTGCTGTCCGAGGGCCGCCATGACGCTGTAGCCGAGTTCCGGGTCATCGACCAGCGAGGCCAAGATGCGCGTGACGTCCTCGTGAGGCACGGTGGCGAGGATGTCCACGGCCATGCTCCGCACCCACCAGTCGGACGGGCTGCGGAGGATCTTGGTCACTGGGCCGACGATGCGCGGATCCTGGTTGCCTCTGGCGAGTAGCATTGCGCCTACGCGCACGTTCTCGTCCTCGTCGCCGAGGAGCTCGATGATCGACGGGGTGAGATCGCTCGCGACGGCGCGAATCGACTCGAGGCTGCGCTCGCGGAGCCAGAAGGCCAGTCCTTGGCAGTGGTGCATGAAGGTCCGCAGGGTCGCGGTGACGTCCGGCATCTCGGAGAGCATCTTGACGGCGAGCTCGCGGATCGTGGGATTCTCATCGCCGAGGGCCGGGAGGATTCGGTCGGCGACCCGCGTGTCACCGGTCCGGGCCAAGGTGCGCAAGGCCCGAGTGATGAGGAAGCGCGCTTCGGCCTCTTCATGAGCGACGCGTTCGAAGAAGGGCTCGATCACCTCCGGATCGGGTTTTCGCGCCAAGGCGTCGATGACCGTGTGCCGGATGATCGGATCCTCGTCGTGGATCAGCGCGCGGAGGATCATGAAGATGGTGTGATTGCCCGGGTCGGTGCCAAGGACTTTCACGGCGCGCTGCCGGATCTTGCTTTCGGAGTCTTTGAGCGCGGCTTTGAGGTAGCCGACGAAGTCCTGCAGGTGAGTGTGCACGGCGATGAGGTCGATGGCGGCCTCGCGCTCGGCCACGGTCGTCGAGTGGATCATGCGACCGAGGTGACGGGACATCCCCTTGCCGCCGACCGCGACCGCGGCCTCAGCGATCTCTCGCCGTGTCTCCGGGTTCTTGCCGACGAGTTCCTTGACCAGCCAGTCGCCGATCGCAGGCTCTTTGCGTCGGGTCGCTTCGGCGAGCGCGCGTTCACGGACGCGGCGCTGCGGATGGCTCAACATCCACGCGTGCTGCTCTACTTTGAAGTCCGGGTGCTCGATGAGGCGCGGCAGCAGGGCGTCGAGGTCGGCGGAACTGGTCTCCGTGCTCTGCAGCTTCTTGACCAGATTGGGCAGCGGGTCGGGGCGTCCGAACAGTGACATGCTTGCGCCTTTCTCGAATCCTACGGGGTTGTCGCTCGGTCCGTGATCGGGGCGGGGAGTCCACCTACTTCTTCAGCCGCTGATTCACCATGTGGAGCTCACCGAGGCCCGACGTGTCCTCGCCTCGCTGCGAGCGTACGCTGTCGAGCGCGCGGCCGACGATGGCGGGATCCGACGCAAAGGAACGCGCGATCTCAGCGGTGATGAGTCCTTGCTCGAAGAGTTCCACGATGTGCTGGTCGAAGGTCTGCCAGCCCTGACTGCGGTTCTCGGCGATGACCTGCCGGAACGTGCAGTTCTCGTTCTCGCCTTCGCGGATGAGCTGACGGGTCCGCAGGCTCGAGCCCATGATCTCGATCGCTGCGACCCGACCGCCGCCGGCCCGCGGAAGCAGTCGCTGCGAGACCACCCGGCGAAGTGCCTCGGCAAGCCGACTGCGGACCGGGCCCTGCTCGGCTTGGTCGAACATGCCGACGACGCGTCCAATGGTCTGACCGGCGTCGATGGTGTGGAGCGTGCTGAGCACGAGGTGGCCGGTCTCCGCCGCCTTGAGGCCGATCTCGAGTGTCATGCGGTCGCGCATCTCGCCGACGAGGATCACTTTCGGGGCCTGGCGCAAAGCCGCGCGCAGCCCACCGGCGAAGTCCGAGAAGTCCTTGCCCAGCTCCCGTTGGTTGACCGTTGCGACTTTGTGGGCGTGCACGAACTCCACCGGGTCTTCGAGCGTGACGACGTGGACGGCGCGGGTTGCGTTCACGCGATCGACCAACGCAGCAAGCGTGGTGGTCTTGCCGGAGCCGGTGGCTCCAGTCACCAGCACGAGCCCGTTGCGTAGCTCGGCAATCTCCTGCAACGCAGTCGGCAGACCGAGGTCCTCGAGCGACGGGATCTTGCTGGCGAGCACGCGCAGGACGATCGAGTAGTTGCCGCGGGTGCGGAAGATATTGGCGCGCAGGCGTGTGCCATTGGGTAGCTCGTGGGCGTAGTCCACCGAGCCCTCGGCGCCCATGGTCTTGCAGGCGGACTCGTCCTCGCCGAACAGCAGCAGCGCCAGCGCTTCGGTGCTCTCGGGCCGGAGCGGCGTCGTGAACTGCGAACCCTGGATCTCGAGGAGTTCGCCGTCGACTTCGATCTGCGGTGCCCGCCCGACGGTGAAGTTGATATCGGAGGTCCTTGGAAAGGCCTCGAGGATCGCCGTCACGCCCTCATCGAACGTCGTTGCCATGAATGTTCCTCGGGTTGTGGGACCGCTGCATGCCGAACCCGCTCACTGGGTGTGAGCGAGGCTCTTGGCGGCTCGCCCAGGGCCCTTCGCGTCGGTGCCGACCCCGTCGGCGCGTAGCACTTCCTGCCACTCGTCCGGGATCCGATTCAGGAACTTCACGAAGCGTTCCTTGACGACCGCCACCTCGAATGCCTCCTGCGGGTCGATCTGGCCTTTGCGCAGCAGCTCTTCGATGGCGTCGTCCATCGTGCACATCCCGAGCTTGCGTCCGGTCTGGATGACGTTGGCGAGCTGGTGCGTCTTGCCCTCCCGAATCAACGTCGCGAGCGCCGGGGTTCCGATCATGACTTCGAGCGCGGCCACTCGACCGCGTGTGTCCACACGCTTGAACAAGTGCTGCGAAATCACGCCGCGCAACGAATCGGCGAAGGTGGAGCGGATCTGTTCCTGGGCGTCGGTGGGGAACACGTCGATGACTCGATCGACCGTTTTGGTCGCGCTCTGCGTGTGCAGCGTCGCGAACACCAGGTGACCCGTGGACGCGGCCTCAATGGCGAGCGAGATCGTCTCGAGGTCGCGCAGTTCGCCGACCATGATGATGTCGGGATCCTCGCGGAGAGCGCCCTTGAGCGCGGTGGCGAAACTCTTGGTGTGGTGGCCGACCTCCCGGTGGTTGATGAGGGAGTTGAGCCGTTGGTGTTTGAACTCGACCGGATCCTCGATCGTGAGGATGTGGTCGCTGCGGTTGCGGTTGGCGTAGTCGATGATCGCCGCCAGGGTCGTCGACTTGCCGCTGCCGGTGGGGCCGGTGACGAGGACCAGGCCCTTCTCGAGCATGGCGAAGCGTCGTGCCACCATCGGTAGGCCGAGTTGGTCGATCGTCATGATCTTCGCCGGCACCTGACGGAAGACCGCGCCGACCCCGTTCGCCTGGCGGAACAGGTTGCCGCGGTAGCGGCTGACTCCGGGAAGTTCATAGGCGAAGTCGAGGTCGCCGTTCTCCAAGAAGTGCTTCAGCTTGTCCTCTGGAGTGATCTCGGTGACCATCTCCATGAGTTCGTCGTTGGTGATCTCGTGATACTTGACGGGCTCGATGTCACCGCGAACTCGCAGGCACGGTGGGCTGCCCGCGTTCAAATGTAGGTCGGACGCTCCGATGCTGTTCATCAGCCGGAAGAAGGCGTCGATCTTCGCCATCCATTTGCTCCATCCGAAGCCGTGGGTTGGCCGCGACCCCGCGGCGACGCCGCTGCGGCCCCGCGCGCCCGGTGGCGGCTAAGGAGTCGCCCAAGAGTAACTTCACCCTCTTGCTCGTCGCGTCGGGCCATCTTCGACCGATCCGAAAACCTCGAAATCTTCACCGGAACCAAGGCTACGCCTCCGGTTCCGAGCTTTCCGGATCGGCCGAATCGGACCCAAATCGACGGCAAGATGTCGAACTCATTCTTGGGCGACTCCTAAGAGTGCGATGTCAGGAGGGCCAAAGGTCCCCGGACACGGCACTAGATTGTCGGCTCCGGGGGGTCGGTGGATTTACCCCGGCTTGGGGCCGAATCGACTCCCAAGGCGCAGCGGGCGCGATGTTTCCGGACGGTTCGTCCGTGAGACGGAACGTCGCGGGGAAGCGCCCGCGCGAGGTCGCGAACTCGAGACTGGCGACGGGCTCGAGGATCGGTTATCCGTGCTTACCGCGGCCGGTTCTTCGGACCTTGCCGCAACCGTGTACGGCCGCGAGGTGTTCCAAGGACTCGGAGAGTCCCCCTGGGGTGAATGCACGTCAGGACCCCCGGGCGCCGAGCGAAGGCCGCGAGAGCGCGATCCTCCTCGAGCCCCCGCGCTCGCTGGTTGGTCGAGAATGCCGGTCGCCGCTGCCCGAGGCAGGTCGGACGTCCCCGTCGGCCGCCGCTGGCCGTTTACGGGCGCGAGGTCCGCGCCGGTCCCCCAAACGCCCAGAAGGGTCCACATTCGGTGAGCTGCAGGCGGCTTGTTCCAAGGATCGTGGCCGGCGAGCTTGGCCGCGTGGAGGCGGCTTCTCGTTGGGGGTTGGGGGGCAGCACGAAGCCCGTGGTGCGCTTCACGCTCTTCGTCCTGATCGTGGGCGCCGGCCTCCCGGTAGGCTGCTCTCCTCGGCAGTACCGCGAGCAAGCCGATCGCGCCGCGTACGAGATCATTCGCGACGGACGCCGGGCCGCACTCGGCCACGACGAACCCTTCTCGATCGAACAGCCTTCCACGACACTTCGGCGACGGATCCTCGAGGGGCAAGAACTACCTCGTGCGGACGCAGCCTCGATGGGTGCCGCCCACGTGCCGCCGATTCCGCAGTGGCCCGACCCGAGCTATCGCCAATCCGACCCTGTCAGCGGCCAACCGGAACCGGCGGTCGACCGTGGGCCGCTTCGTATCGGGCTCGTCGAAGCCCTCCAGCTGGGAGCGCGCAACAGCCGGGAGTATCAGAGCCAGAAGGAAGCCGTGTTCCAGGTAGCGTTGCGGCTCGACCTCGCCCGCGATGACTTTCGCAACACTTTCTCCGCGGGCCTCGACGGCGAGATCACCCGCGACCTGGGGTTGTCGCCGCCCGAGACCGGAGTGCGGGGGAGCGGCGCTGCTGGCGTGACTCGCCAACTCCGCAACGGGCTCACTTTTGCGGCGAACCTTGGCGTCGACCTCGTGAAGCTGCTCACGGGCGATCACTCATCGTCGCTCGGCGTGTTCGGCGACGCGACCGTCTCGTTGCCGTTGCTGCGGGGGTCGGGCCGTTTCGTCGTCACCGAGCCGCTGGCGCAGGCCGAGCGCGATGTGGTCTACGCCATCTATGAGTTCGAGCGGTTCAAGCGCGAATTCGCGGTGCGGGTCGCTAGCGACTACCTCGGTGTACTGCGGCAGCTGGATCAGGTGCGCAACGCCGAGGAGAACTATCGCGGGCTGATTCGTTCCACCCGGCGGGCCCATCGGCTCTCGAGCGCTGGTCGCCTGCCCGAGATTCAGGTCGACCAATCGCGCCAGGACGAGCTATCCGCGCGCAATCGTTGGATCTCGGCGCAGCAGGCCTACGAAGCCACTCTCGACCGCTTCAAGACCCTGCTGGGCGTGCCGACCGATGCCGCGATCGAACTCGACTCGGGCGCCCTCGATCGCTTGGGGGGTGGGCTCGCTGCTGCCGAGGCCGGTGCTGGTCCGGCAGCCGAGCCCAGCGCGGTCGACCCGGCGGTGGGACCGGCCGACGCCGCCGTGGTCCTCCTCCCTCCGTCGACCGAAGAGGCTGGGCCGCTCGAGTTCACGGAGGAGGTGGCGTTGCGTTTGGCGCTCGACAATCGGTTGGATCTCCGGACCGCCATCGGCCGCGTGTTCGATTCCCAACGTGCGGTGGCGGTCGCAGCCGACAACCTGCGTGCCGACGTGACCTTGTTGGGAACGGGTAGCGCCGGCGGCGGACGGTCGGTCGCCACGACCGAGTCGAGCGACGCGGCGCTACGGCCCGAGCGTGGGCGCTACTCGGCGCTCCTCGACATCGATCTACCGTTCGAGCGAACCGCGGAGCGCAACGGCTATCGCAACAGCTTGATTGGTTTCGAGCAGTCCGTGCGCGACGTGCAGGAACTCGAGGACCAGATCAAGTTTCAGGTGCGTGATGATCTGCGTAACCTGCTCGAGGCGCGGGAGACGCTGCGGATCCAACGGCAGGCGGTCACCATCGCCGAGCGACGCGTCGAGAGCACCGACTTGTTCCTGCAGGCGGGGCGGGCCGAGACCCGTGATCTCCTCGAGGCGCAAGAAGCGTTGATCGCCGCTCGCAACGCCCTGACCTCGGCGCGGGTCCAGTATCGGGTGAGTGAGTTGGAGCTGCAGCGTGATCTCGATATCCTGGAGGTCGACGAGCAAGGAATGTGGCGCGAGTTCGTGCCGGAAGCGAGGGATCCGTGAGCGGCGTACTGAAGGCTCTGCTGGGACTGCTGGTGCTGTTGGCCTTGGCGGCTGGCGCCTGGTTCGTAGCGTCTCCGCAGGACCAGGCGTCGGCGGAGCTGGACCATCCGACGGCGATCGCTCAGCGCGGTTCTCTGACGATCAGCGTTACCGAGTCCGGCACGATCCGGGCGCGCGACCAAGTGGTGATCAAGAGCGAGGTCGAGGGCCAGACGACGATTCTCTATCTCGTTCCCGAAGGGACGCGCGTGCGCGAGGGCGATCTGCTCGTCGAACTCGACACGAGTTCGCTCCAGGACCGCCTCGTGGAACAGGAGATCCAAGTCAAGAACTCGGACACGTCCTACATTCGCGCGCGCGAGAATCTCGAGGTCGTCAAGAAGCAGGCCGAGAGCAACATCGCGCTGGCCACTCGTGACCTTCGTTTCGCCCAGGAAGACCTCAAACAGTTCATCGACGGCGAGTTTCCCAAGCAGCTCAAGGAGGCGAATTCCAAGATCACGCTGGCGCTCGAGGAGCTCGAGAACGCGACCGAGAAGCTCGAGTGGTCGCAGACCCTCCGCCAGGAGAAGTACATCTCGGACTCGGAGCTCGAGGCCGATCGCTTGGCGAAGAGCCGGCAGGAACTAGAGCATGAGTTGGCCGTGGCGAATCGCGATCTCCTGCAGAACTACACCTATCGCCGGCAGCTCGATCAGCTCAACAGCGATATCGAGGAAGCGCAGCGTGCGCTCGAGCGTGTGCAGCTGACTTCGAGTTCCGACATCATTCAGGCGCAGGCAGACCTGGAGAGCCGTCAGGCGGAGCTCGAACGTCAGCGGTCGAAGCTCACGAAGCTCCAGGATCAGATTCAGAAGGCGCGCATCGTGTCGCCCGCGAACGCCATGGTCGTGTACGCGACGTCGGCGCGGGGTGGCGGTTTTCGCGGTAACGAGGAGCCGCTGGACGAGGGCCAGTCGGTCCGCGAGCGCCAAGAGCTGATCCACCTGCCGACGACCGATGCCATCATGGTCGAGTTGAAAGTGCACGAGTCGAATCTGGACAAGATCGTGGTGGGACTCGCGGTACGAGTGAAGGTGGACGCGATTCCGGGCAAGACTTACCGGGGCACCGTGGACTCGATCGCGCCGTTGCCGGACGCGCAGAGCATGTGGATGAACCCCGATCTGAAGGTCTACCGAACTCAGGTGAATCTGGAGGACTTCGAGGATTCCCTACGCACCGGCATGAGTTGCCAGTGCGAGATCCTGATCGATCACTACGACAGCGCGGTCTACGTACCCCTGCAAGCGGTGGTGCGGGCGGGGGCGCAGACGGTGGTGCATGTGCAGACCGAGTTGGGGTTCGAGCCGCGCGTCGTCGAGATCGGGCGCGACAACAACCGCGTCGTGGTGATCGCGTCAGGACTCGAAGCCGGTGAAGTCGTGTCGCTGGCGCCGCCCTTGGTTCCCGACGGGAGCGCAGTTGCGGGCGGAGAGAGCGGAGAGAGTGCGGACTCGGGTGCGCTGAAGCGCGAGATCGAAGCCGCACGAGAGCGACAGCAGAAGGGAGCGTCGGGGAGCGTCGAGCCTGCGCCGACACGAGGCGCGGACGCTGGAGACGACACCGAGCGCCCACGACGCACGCGCCGCACGCGCGATGGCGGCAGCGAAGGCGCGAGTGCCGGTGGCGGTGCCGACCGGTTTCAGAACATGACATCCGAGGAGCGGGAGGCCATGCGGGAGCGGTTCCGCAACATGACGCCGGA
Source organism: Planctomycetota bacterium (assembly GCA_050246115.1). Taxonomy (GTDB): domain Bacteria; phylum Planctomycetota; class UBA8108; order UBA1146; family JAJFFE01; genus JBFWWP01. The sequence continues at coordinate 138,905 of JBFWWP010000013.1, read as the reverse complement.
AGAACGGGAGAAGCTACGGGGTCAACGTGGGGGCGGCGGCGGTCGCGCCAACGGGGGGACGGACGGAGGAGCGCGGGAGCCGAGCGACACGCCGGCGGGCGGCGCGCCCGGCAGCGGGCCCCCAGGACAGCGATGACGCGCGCACGACGGTTGTAGCCTTGTGGCAAAGCCGCAACCCCTTCACCCACGAACGCTCGCCTTAGACTTTGGAGCGCCAAACGCCAACTGGAGTTGCTCGTGAATGCGCCTGATTTGGGACTAGCTCGACTCGATCGTGTCTCCAAGGTCTACCGGATGGGAGAGGCGGAGGTGCACGCCCTACGTGAGGTCTCGCTCACGTTCGAAGAGGGTAGCTTCTGGGCGATCATGGGAGCGAGCGGGTCGGGCAAGAGCACCCTTCTCAACGTACTGGGCTGCCTCGATCGACCGACTTCCGGGACCTACTTCATCGAAGAACACGCGGTCGATCGACTTCCCGACCGGGAGTTGAGTGACTTTCGGCTGCGTCACCTGGGCTTCATCTTTCAGAGTTTTCACCTCATTCCTCAGCTCTCGGTCCAAGAGAACATCGAGCTGCCGCTCTTCTACCTCGGGTGGGAGGCGCGGCAGTCTCGCGACCGGGCCTGCGAGTTGGCAGGCCTCGTCGGGCTCGCAGACCGATTGGATCACCGTCCTGCGGAACTCTCCGGGGGCCAGCAGCAACGGGTGGCCATCGCTCGCTCGCTGGCGAACGACCCGCGACTGCTGCTCGCGGATGAGCCCACCGGCAACCTCGATAGTCGCACCGGCCAGCAGATCATGGAACTGCTGAGCGACCTGAACTCGCAGGGTAAGACGATTCTGATGGTCACCCACGAGGACGACGTAGCGGCCTTCGCGAGCTCGCGAGTAACGATGATGGATGGCCGTGTTCAGTCGATCGAAGGGTTGGCAGCTTGAAGAACCGCCGCATTGCCCGCCACATACTCCTCGGCGTGAAGAACCTGACGCTCCACAAGCTCCGCTCTTTGCTCACCATGCTCGGAGTGGTCTTTGGTGTCGGCAGTGTGATCGCCATGCTCGCGGTCGGCGAAGGAGCGAGCCAAGCTGCAATCGAGCAGATCCGGAAGCTCGGCAGTCACAACATCATTCTCACGGCGATGAAGCCGGTGGAAGAAGCGGGGAGCACGAACGTGCGCCGGAGGCTCAGCATCTATGGCCTCCTGTACGAGGACGAGGAACGCTTGCGTGCGACCTTCCCGCAGATCCGCCGCACGGTGCCAGCGAAGATCATTCGCGTGGAGGGGCGACTGGGTTCGCGTCTGCTCGAGCTTCGGGTGGTGGGTACGACTCCGGACTGGTTCGAGCTGGTCCAGCGACCCCTGGTCGGTGGGCGACGGTTGTTGGAGCGGGACATGGCGCAGCGGGCCAACGCCGTCGTTCTGACGGAGTACGGCGCGCGTCGCCTCCTCGCCACGGAGAAGACCATCGGTCAGAGTGTGCGCATCGGCGGCCAGTACTTCGAGGTCGTTGGCATCATCCAGAGCGAGTCTGGGCAGTCCGGTGACCTGGCGACGCCCGACATGGAGGTCGATGCCTACATCCCGCTGACGGTTGCGCGGGAGCGGTTCGGCGACGTCATCACCCAGAATCAGAGCGGGACGTTTTCGCGCGAGCAGGTAGAGCTGCACCAGCTGATCATCGAGGTCGAGAGCATCGGCGTCGTCGAAGCCGTTGCCGAAGGGGTGCTCGCCATGCTCGAGCGTTTCCACAAGAACGTCGACTACCGCATGAGTGTTCCACTCGCGCTGTTGCGCCAAACCGAGGCGACCCAGCGCGTGTTCAGCATCGTCTTGGGATCGATCGCTGGCATCAGTCTGTTGGTCGGTGGCATCGGCATCATGAACATCATGCTGGCGTCGGTCACCGAGCGCACCCGGGAGATCGGGATCCGACGCGCGATCGGGGCGCGGCGTTCGCAGATCGTTGGCCAGTTCCTCATCGAGACCGTGGTGTTGTCGACGGTGGGAGGCCTGATCGGGATCGGGATTGGGGTGGTGATCCCGTGGCTGATCACCTACTTCGCCGGCATGCCCACGCGCGTGCCGTTGTACGCCGTCGGACTCTCGGTAGGCATTAGCATGGGGGTCGGGATCTTGTTCGGGCTCTACCCGGCGACGCGCGCGGCGCGCCTCGATCCGATCGTCGCGTTGCGCCACCAGTGATCCCGGCATGGCAGCGACTCGCTCGTGAGCGCTGAGTGCACGGCGCCAGCCGCGACCATTTCACCCAAGAACGCTCGCCTTTGGCTCGGGGCGCCAAGCGCGAACCCGAGTTGCTTGTGAACGCGCTTGGCCTCGAGTCAAAGCCGCAGCCCCGCGCCGGCAGACCGTGGCGCGACTCCTCTCGGGAACGTGCGTGCTCTGACGATCTGTCGTGCGGCCGGGGCGACGCCCGAGGACGGACCTACTGCACGACGGCGGCGATTCCGGTGGCCTCGACCGTATCGACCAATACCAGCGGGAAGAGCCACAAGAAGGTGCTGTGGCTGCGCACTTGGACGTCGAGAACCGCATTGCCGCCCACCCGCTTCGCCTCGGCGAGGAGATCGTCGTACAGATCGCGAGGATCCGCTGGGACCGGAATCAAAACGAACGCGTAACTCGTGGAGGTTGCGGTCACGGGCTGCAGCTTGCGCGCGTGGCGTTCGACCACCGAGCGCGTCGACAAAGTGGTCGGGGCGTTGAACACCGGGGCCACGCAGCCACTCGCCGTGAACACGACGGCAAGCGATATCGCCAGTCGGAGCGGGAGTCTCACCGCGCACCTCGATCCCTGTAGCGCGCTGGCTGCCCCTTGGCGGTGGTGTTGAACAGGAAGAAGACGTAGGGGATGCCGAACTGCGACGAAGTCAGCTCGGCATCGAGCAAGACATCGGCGTCGTACTTCTCGAGCAGCCTCGCAACGACGCTCTCGTGAGTCGGCCGCTGCCCCCACAGCGCGAAGACCAGCGCCCAAGTCAGCGTCTCCGTCTCCGTAACCGGTCCACCCACGAGCTCGAGTTCCCGCGAGTCGGTCGACAGATCTCGCGTCATGAGCGTCGCACTCGGCGCCCCGACGAAGGGCACGCAACCCGCGCCCGCAAGCGCCATGCAAACCGCGAGCACACCGGTGGAGCGTCGCTTCATCTCTCACCTCCTCGAAGCCGAACGATAGCCTTCAAAGACCAAGCCGGACAGCACCGTTTCCGGAGCGCGAGGCGAGCCGCCCTCGATCAGCCGCGACCGAGCCGGTTGCCGATCCCCGGTTCGGATTCCCAACTGCTTTCCAAGCCGTACCTTACGCCGTCACTGTCACCGGAGTTCGAGACACGGGGGCGCGCGGTGGTTTCGCGACCTAGAATCGGACGGCATTCTCGTCACGGAACCCGGCGCGGCGGCGTGAACGTCGTTGGGGGCTGTTCCCGTGGTGTGCCGCGTTCGGTTTCGGTTCGGGTGGCGAAGGTGGTGTCGCGATGCTGTCGGATCCTCCTGGGGACGGTCGGAGCGGGCGCGAGGACGACGACGATCCTGCGCGCCGACCGTTCGCGGAACTGCCAGGGGCTGCGGCGCCGGCGGGGACTCTCGCCGGACTGCTCGAGGACGCGCGCTGGCTGCGGCAGCTCGCGCGCCGCTTCGTCGCCGACGAGAACCGCGTCGACGACCTCGTTCAGCAGACCCGGATTCGGGTTTGGGAGGCGCCGCCGTGGACCGACCGCCCAGTGCGGCCCTGGCTGCGCAAGGTCGTGCTGAACCTCGTCCGCACCGACCGCCGCAACGAACGCCGCCGCCAACGTCGGGAACGCCTCGCGGCGGCCAGCGAAGTGGCACCGGTGCGGCCCGATGGCGTCGAACTGAGGGAGCTTCAGGAACGGGTCGCGAAAGCCCTGCTCGCGTTGGACGAACCCTACCGCGGCACACTCATCGAGCGCTTCTATCTCGATCGTTCACCGGATGAGATCGCGCGCCGGGAAGGGGTTCTCGCCAATACCGTGCGGGTCCGAACGAAGCGCGCCTTGAGCCAGCTCTCCGCGCGTCTGCGCCAGGGGCAAGAAGGCGATCGACGCGGGGATCGGTGCGACTGGCTCTCTCTTCTGGGTGTCCTCGGTGTTACGGAAGCGGCGAAGGCGACGAGCCGCGGCGCGAGCGCGCAGACCGTCGACAGCGTGTTTCCGAGTGACCTCGTCGAGCCGCCCGCGCTACGGCCGGTGCGGCTCGGGTCGACGCGGTCGTCGATGCGTAGGACACCGCGCGCAGCTGTCGGCGCAGTCGTCCTGGTGTGCGCAGTGGCGGCCACGCTCGGGTGGTCGTTGCGAGGGCGCAGCGAATCGTCGACACCGCGTTCGCACGTCGTGGCCACCGGGGCACCGGCTTTCGAACTCGTTGACTTGGCGAGTCGCGGTTCCGCGTCCGGGGACCGCGAGCGCGCGCTCGCCCCCGCCTCCTCCGAGTCCGCCGCGTTCGCGCACGGCGTGGGAGTCGTCATCGTGCGGGACGCGTCGACGGGCGCACCAATCGCGGGAGCCGAACTCTACTTGGGCGCGTTCACGATGCGTTCGGAGGACTTGGCCCGCGGCAAGACCGCGATCGAACAACTCGTGAGGCCGTTCTGTACCGAGCGGATCGGGTTGAGCGACGAAAGCGGCGCCATTGCGACGCCGGCGCACCGCCTCCGTGAGGAACGAATGTTGATTCGGGCTCGCGGTTTCCAGGAACTCCAGGAGCGCGCGCGTTTCCGAGACGTGCGCGAGCCCTACTGCGTCGAGTTGGCGCGGGCACCGCGGGCGCAGGTGCGTGCGGTCGGACCCCGTGGCGAGTCGATCGCCGGCGCGCGCGTGCGCGTCGAGGGCTCGCAAGGTGACACCAGCGCCGGCGTGACCGACGAGCAAGGGCGCTTCGACTTCGATTGGCAAGACAGCGACTACGCCGTGGTCATCGAGGCCCCGGGATTCGCCGCGTCGCGCTCTCTCGCCGCGTATCCCGACACCGAAGTGGCCTTGGTTCCGGGGGACGCTGCGCGCGGTGTCGTGATGGGCCCGTTCGGCGCGGTCGCGAACTGCGAGGTCGAGATCGCCGGCGGAGCGTGGCAAGGCGAGGGCTTTCGGACGCGCACCGACGAACGCGGTGGGTTCGAGGTCGTCGCGCTGCCCACGGCGGGGCAGGTCGAGGTAAGGGTGATGGCCTCGGACTTGGCACCGCTTCGCATCACGCGGGCTCTCCCGTGGGTGGGTGAGCCAGTCTTCGAGCTTGCTGCGGGGTGCTTCGTCGAGGGCTTCGTGAACGACTCGAGCGGACGCCGAGCAGCCGCAGGCCAAGCGCTCTTGGTTCCGCTGCGCACGCCGTTTCTCGGTCGCGACTTGGTGCGCGGTGCGATCGATGAAGATGGCGGGTACCGCGTCGGCCCGGTACCGCCCGGCGACTACACCTTGTGCGTCGAGCATCCCACGGACGCGAGCACCTTCGTGGAGATCGAGCCGCTACTCGCGGGTACGTCAACCATGGTCCCCGTGCGGCTGTCGGCGGGTGCGCGTGTGACCGGTCGCGTGGCGACGGCGAACGGCGACCCGGTCGTGGGGGCACGGGTTCAAGTCGGCTGGATCTGCGGCGACGAACTTCGCGGGCCCATCGCAGTGACTGGTGCCGACGGCCGCTTCGATCTCACAGGCCTCCCCAGCACGCCGCCGCTGGCGCGTCCCGCCAGTCGAGATCTCCGCTGGACCGCAGTGCTCGGCCCGGACGCGGATCGTCCGCGCCCGGCGCTGGTGTTGGAACTCCTGCGGCCGTTCGATCTGCTTCACAAGAACGGCGCCTCGATCCCGCGGTATCGGACCTTCGGCTCGCGCAATACTTGCGAAGTCGTTCCCGGCGAGACCAACATCGAACTCGGGGTAGCCCCAGTCGAATCGCCGCCCATGCCGCGCTTCGTCCTTACCGACCCGCTCGGACAGCCGATCCGGACGGTGACGAACCTCTTGATCGTGTCACCGGAAGATCCGCTGCACGACTCGCAAGTGGTCTTCGGGGGGACGACGGGCAACCCGGTCAAACTGCACGATGGCAACGCCCTCGTCGGCTGCATGCTCGTGTTCATCTCGCGTACGCACGCGCTCGGTTTCGCGCGGCTCGCGAGCTTGCCGGCGGCGGAATCGGTTGCGGTGGCCCTCGCGCCCCTGCGAGATCCGGCTCTCGAGCTCCAAGTTACGGGCGCCGATGGTATGCCGGTGGCGTCGCTGCCGATTCTGGCGATTCCGCGCATCGACGATCGAGACGCCGACGCCGCGATCCTGCTCGGGACTTCGGACGACTCGGGGCGCTTGGAGGTTCGTTGTCTGCCGCCGGGAGACATCTCCTTCTGCCATCCGCGGAGGCCAGAGGAACTCGACGGTGCACGTCCCCTCGCGACGGCGCTGCCTGTGTCGGCGGCGCACCGGCTCGGTTCGTTTCGCATCGCGGAGGTGAGCCCACGGATCGTCGAACTGAGATTGTCCGCTCGGTCCGACGAGGCAGGTCACTGAGAGAGGAGCCGCACCCTTGAGTTCGAGTTGCTTCTATCGTCTGGGGATCGGGGTCGCGCTTGCCCTCTCGTTCACGACCGCGCTCTCGGCGGAGGTGCGTTTCGTTGCGCAGCCACCCCTGGCGGTGGTGACGCCGCAATCCATGATCAGTGCCGACATGAACGAGGATGGACTCCCCGACATCGTGGTCGCGAGCGTCGTCGGCCACGTGGTTTCGGTGTTGCTGAACGACGGCAGCGGTTCTCTCCTCGCGCCGGCTACGTTTCCGGCGGGAACCAGCCCGTACCACCTTTGCACGGCGGACTTCGATGAGGATGGTCACGCCGACGTCGCGGTTGCCAACCTCGTTGGCGGGACTCTACAGGTCCTTCTCGGGACCGGCACGGGAGCGTTGGGAGCGCCGACGTCGTTTCCGACAGGGAGCCTATCGACCGCGATCACCTGCGCCGACTTCAACGAAGACCAGCACCAAGACCTGGTCGTTGCCAACCACGGCGGCGCGTCGCTCACCCTCCTCTTTGGCGACGGCGGTGGAAACTTCGGCGCGTCGGTCTACTTGACTCTGGGGGGCTTCCCTTCGTTCGTCACCCATGGCGATCTCGATGGTGACGGTCACTTGGACCTGGCGGTGAGTCGATCGCTCGACAGCAACTTCAGTCTCTTCTTTGGCGACGGATCCGGCGCGTTTCCGCTGTCGTCGACTCACTTCCTCGGTCAAGACGACGCAATCTGGTTTCTGTCGACCTCCGATGTCGACGGCAACGGCAGCGACGACCTGCTCATCCCGTGTCCGAACGCAAACTCCGTGGCGGTCTTTCTCGGCCTGGGCAACGGCTTGCTCGCGCCGCCGGCGCCGTTCGCGACGGGCGTGTACCCGCGGGCCGCGGACGTGCAGGATTTCGACGGAGATGGTCGGTCCGATCTCGGCATCGTGAATGGCGGGGGCGGTAGCGTCTCCGTGCTCTTGGGCGATGGCGGCGGCTCGTTCGCGGCGCCCGTGAACTTCCTTTCGGGCCCCGAAGGCGCGCACGTCATCTGCGCCGACTTGAACCTGGACGGCCGCTTGGACCTCGTCGTGGGGCAGACTGCCGCGAGTCAGTTGCGAGTGTTGATCAATGAGTCGACGCCGCCGAACCCGCAGCCCTTTCGACGCGGTGATGTCGACGCGAGCGGTACGGTGCAGATCGTCGACGTCATCGTGCTGCTGCACGGGCTGTTTCACTTTGCCGCGCCCGCGTGGGGCTGCGCCGATGCCGTAGACGTGAACGATGACGGGCACATCAATCTACTCGACCCCGTAGCCCTGCTGAGCCATCTGTTCGGAAACGGGTACGTGTCGCTCCCGACGCCGTCGGCCGGGGCGTGCGACCACGACCCGACGATCGACGCCCTGTCGGACTGTCGGCCGGGGCTCTGTCCATGATCCGCAGGAATCACGGTCACGCCCGCAAGCTCCGCGGCGTGTCAGGGGTAGAGTGTTCAGACGCAGCGGTCCGTGGGTGCACCCACGCGGCCGCTTGCCAGCGGGTGTTCGCACAATCGTTCGATAGGAGTCAGTGATGCTTCGCACCGTGCTCTTCGGTCTTCGGTACGTCCTGTGGGTGGCCGCAATCGCCGTGACCGCCCCACTCGCTCACGGGCAGTTCATCCCCAACCCCAACCCCGACTATCAACTGCGCCTCACCGATGCCGCTGGCCCGCAGGCGTCCGTGCAAACCGTGGATGTCGAACTCGACAACACGGGCCTGCCGATCGTCGGGTTCACCTTCGCCGTGTGTCACGATTCGGCGTCCCTGACGGCGGTCGACGCACGGCTCGGTCTGGCGGTGACCACTGCCCTCGGTGGCACCCCGCCATTCGTCTCGCTGCCGACGATCGTCGGCGGCGGAGTGCTCGTTGGCGTCGTTCTAGGGAACAGCCCGGGCGGCGGCGCCGCTCAGATCCCGACGGGACTCGGACTCGAGCTGATCGAGATCGACTACAGCTTGGACGCCCCGGGTGGGACCGTCTCCGACGTCGTGTTCTGCGCACAGTTGAATGGCTTGTTCACTCAGACGGCGGTGTTCCCGGTCGGCAGCACGGTCGAGACGCCGATCACGCAGGATGGCACCGTGACGATCGGCGTCGCCGGTCCCACTTTCGTGTTCTCGGTTCCCGACGTTACGGCGGGCTTCGATTCTGCGACCGGGGTAGGGGACTTCAACGTGAGCGCGACGATTGCCGAGGATCCGGCGAGCCCTAGCTTCCCCGATCCCACGTTCGCCTTCTCCATGGCCCTCGGACACGACCCCAACGTGCTGGTGCCGACGACGGTGAGCCCTACCACCACGCTCGACGCCCTCAACGGTGGGGCCGGGCCCGACTTCTTCGGCGTCACGTTCGAGGTCGACGGGTTCACGGTTGGCGTGGTGTACTCTACATCAGCACCGGGCCAACAACTTGCCTTCGACGTGCCCCGCAGCGTGATCGCGATCCACTACGACACCAACGCGGCGGCTCTGCAGGGCCAGATCACTCCCGTCTCGACCCAACTCACATGGCGCTCGAGTCTCGGGACCCCGGCGGTGCAGAATCTCGTGGGGATCTCGCTCGCCGGGGACACCGTGCCGGCGAGCAAGGACGACGCCGCAGTGACCCTGCTTCCCGGAGGCCCGTTCCTCCGCCGTGGCGACTGTAGCCACGACGGCAGCTACAACATCGGTGACGCGCTGGCCATTCTCGGGGTGGTGTTCGGGGCTGCCGGTGCGCCCGCTTGCGAGGACGCTTGCGACGGCAACGACGACGGATCGCTCAACCTATCCGACGCGGTCTTCGTACTGTTCAACCTGTTCTCGGGTGGCGCCGATCCCGCAGCACCCTTCCCCGGGTGTGGCGCAGACCCGACGCCGGACGCGCTCGGCTGCCCGGCCGCGGCCTGTCCGTAGAGTTCGCGGATCAAACGCGCTTCGTACGCGGCACAGAGGAGTCGGCAGCCCGGTTCCTCTGTGCCGGTTTCGTTGGATCGTCCTCGAAAGGACGTCGTCGGGTCGACTGCGCACGTCAGTCGCCGGCGACCCACCGCGTGCCGTCGACGAACTCGACCGACTCGGTGTCGATGCGGACCCCCTGGGCCGTGGCGGGGCGGAAGAACGCTGGCGTTGTGAGGGTCGCTGTTGCTTCGGGTTCGGCGACGGAACGCTGCCCATCGAAGTCGGTCGGTCCGGTCAGCGACTGAGTCGTATCCTCGAGGGCTCGACCCTGGGCGTCGATGTAGGTGAAGCGCACAACAATGCTCTGGATGGCCTTGTTCGCCTGGTTCTGCACGCGGACGACCGCGTCCGCGATCGGTTCGTCGAGCTTGTCGAAGCGGACGAAGTCGACGGCGGCAGGTGCTGCCCCCGCGAACGTCAGTGGGAGCAGGTGCTCGGGCTGCTCCACATGGCGGGGGAGGGGGACGCCCCGCAACGCAAACGGGTAGTCGATGGTTTGGGTGCGAATGACCTTCAGCATCAGCGCTGCAGGAGGCTCGGCGCTCTGCAGCTGGAAGTTCGCAGACTTTCCCGTCCACGACGAGGTATCGGCATACTCGATGTGCACGTCATTACCCTCGGCGTCGAGAGGCCGACAGAGAATCGCCAGGTGCTCGACGAACTCCGTGTCTCCCTCGAAGCGAATCGTCGTTGCCGTGCCCGCTTGTTGGACCTCGTATCGAAGTGGGCCCGCCTGACCCTTCGAGCCCGAAGTCAAGGGCCGGAGTTCGACCTCATGAACCTGCATCGGCACCGACACGCGCTGAACTCCGTCGAGGCGGTGAACGTGCGCGACTCCACGCAGCAGCCCCTTGAGCTCGATCGTGGTGGACACGTCCACGGCGGAGCCGACCGCGCGACTCCCGCCGAGGTAGCGAACGTCTTCCTCGAGACGTAGGCTCGATCCCGACTCGGCGACGACCCCTTGAATCGCGGTCTTCTCCCCCAAGGCGCTGTCCAGTGCCCGCGCAGCAGGGTGGAGTCCGCGGGATTGAGCCGTGATCTGCAACGAGCCGCGGGCGTGCGGCACTTGCTCGGTCACGGCCGTAACCACGATGCGAAACGGACCGCCGTGGGTGACGACCGGCCCCGACGCCGCCGGGCCGAGGGTGATGCGGGGCGCACCATTGGGCGTCGAGGGGTGTGGGATCGCTGTCGGATCCTGCACACTGCTCGGTCGGACCCGGACTCCCGAAGCCGCTGGGCTCGCACTCTGCATCGCGGCGTCGCTCGCCGCCAACTCCAGCTCGTCGACGGTCGGCCAGTGAGCGGCGACCCCGCTCTCCCGACAGATCGCATCGAAGGCTTCGAGATGCGACTTGCCGACGAACCCCTGCGTCAGCTGCGTGGCGAGCGCGGCCCCGTGCACTCCCGGATCGAATTCACACTCGAGCTTCTGTGCCAGTTCGTTCAAGGCCTCGCCGGCGGTGTGTCCCTCGAAGTCGCTCGAGTTGCGCCAGGACGCTTCGAACTCAGCAACCGTCAGAGGCTTCACGGCGTCGTAGGCGGCACGATTCAGCTGGATGTCGCGCACCACCTGAGCCTGCTGCGCCTCTTGCCACGCTTGCGCCATCCCTTCGGCGATCGCGCTACCGATGGTGTTCGCGAACTCACCGAGTTCCTCGAAGTCGACCGTCATCTCGCTTCCACCGGCCGCCGGAGTCATCGAGACGCCATAGACGAACCACGCGTTCTGGCTTCGCTTCATGCGCAGCTGCATCTCTTGCACTTCGCCCTCACGGGTCACCGTCAGGGGAACGACGGCTTCGGCACCGATGATGACCGCGGCGCCCACGACCGGTTGCGTGAACGACGCGGACGACAAGGAGAAGCCGCCGCTGCCCGCGAGCCCGGAGCGCGCCTTCTCGGTGAGACATTCGGAGAAGGCTTCCTGGTTGCCGGTGCAGATGGCGCGTGCCACGATCTGCGCGACCGCTTCAGGGCCTCGTGCCGCCGCCTGTGCCGAGGGCGTAGCTCGATCGCAACTCGCCGAGATGGAACAGATCACGCCGAGGACCAAGAGTCTGTTGCGGGATTCTCTCATGGACACAGCTCGTTTCCGGTCGAAGTCGAGGGGTTATCGGCCCCTTCGTCGAGAGGCCGCGTCTCCTGACTTCGGCACTGGGTTGCGCTCCCCTGCACTGCGATCTGCCCGAGCCTTCTCCGAGGTTCGCGGCGGACCCCCTCTGGCGGAGCTTGGGGGAGCGCGGCCCGTCGGTTCCCAGCACCGTGCACGGCGAGCCGTCCGGTCGCGCCCGCACCAGGGTTTCGCCCCGCCGCCGAGGTCGCGGTAGCGTGAACGGCCTCCTACCGCGACTCGCGACTTGACTCCCTCGTCGGCCGGCAGCCATCCTTTCGGGGCAGCGGGAGCTGCGTTGTCACGGCCCCTCGTCGGTCGGCGCGTCGGAGCGCGCGCAGATCCAGTCCCAGTGATTCAGGTCCCTCGGGGAGGACGCCCCGGAGTTGGCAGTCAGGTCGGGTTCGGCACGATCGATTCTTCGAATGCCAGTCGTACGGAGGTGTAGGCATGGCACGGGCCACGGCGAGTTTCGAGCACACGGAGTTTCTCATCCGTCGCAAGTTCTTTACCTTCCTGGGGGCGACGTTTCACGTCTTCGACCCCGCGGGGAACCTCCTTCTGACGAGTCGGCAGAAGGCGTTCCGGCTGAAGGAAGACATTCGCGTGTTCGGGGACGCGGATCTGCAGGACGAGCGGATGTTGATCCGTGCCCGGCAGATCGTCGACTTCTCGGCAGCCTATGACGTGGTGGACGCCCCGAGCGGTGTCAAGATCGGCGCGCTGCGCCGGAAGGGTTGGCGTTCGATCATGCGCGACTCGTGGGAGTTTCTCGACGAGGACGACCGCCCGGTGGCCCAGCTCACGGAAGACAGCCTCTTCAAGGCCATGTTGCGTAGATTCCTGAGCAACCTGATTCCCCAGACTTTCAACGCCGTGTGCGATGGCCGAGTCGTCGCCACCTTCAAGCAGCGCTTCAACCCGATCGTCTTCAAGCTCGACGTGACGGTGACCGAGCCGACGCGGCTGACCCCCGACCTCGCCTTGGCCGCTGCCATTCTGTTGGTGGCGATCGAGGGACGTCCGCAGTGACCGTTTCCTTCGAGTGCCCGCTCTGTGGCTACGCCTTCGAAGTCCCTCGGAGTCTGGCGGGTGGAATGGTGAATTGTCCGGACTGCGACAAGGCGGTCCCGGTCCCCAGCGGTGGCCACTGGCAGTTCTGGAGTGTGGTTGGCCTCGGTATGGTCTTAGTGCTCGGCGCGGGCGTCGGTGTCGGCATGGCTCAGGGTTGGGGCGCAGGCTTGGTCGTCGGCTTGATCGGCGGCGCGGTCTTGGGGGTGTGGGTTCTCTGCATGTAGGGTGTGGGCGGTGGTCCCAGGCTGCGAGCCGGCGCGTGGCGGCGGATAGTCTACTGGGCTACGAACGACGCCGGCAGCGGTCGCAACTCTGCGACCGTCGGTGCCTCCGCTGCTGTCGTGCGATGTCACGGCAATCGAAGGTCGGTGAACCCATGGCCACGATGATTTCCGATCCACTCGTGGAGGCGGAGCCGAAGGCGATGCGGGAAGCGTCTGGCTTGGAACCGCCCGCAATTCGGTGACCGAAGGGCCCGCGCGGGAGAAGAGCCGCGGTGGGTCACCAACGGAAGGTGACACCGAGCTGAGCCGCCGTCGTCGCTTGCCCTCCCCCGGTCGAGTAGGAGACCCGAGTGTCGGCCGACCAGTTCTTGTCGACCCGCCAAATGGCGCTGAGAAAGACATCGGTGATGTCCCCGTCTTCCCGCACCGGTTGGGTTTCCAGGAACCGAAACCCGCAACCCGACTGAAGGGAGACCCGACCCTTGGAGAATGGCAGGCTGATTAGGAGTCGGCCCCCGTATCCGTCGATTGTCTCTCCCACGTAGTTGAACACCGAGACGGTCACCTGGGCATCGCTCCAGGCGGGAATCCCCGCCTTGGTGAGACTCAGCACCCAGGAGGGATCGTCCGTCGCATCGGCACCGTGGATCACGGATACTTGCTCGTCGAGCAGGAGACGATACGGAAGACTCTGAGACGACCCAACCGAGTAGCGCCAGAACCCTTGATCGAAGAGACGATCGAAGTCGATGGCGAAAACGTGCCTCTCCGCCTGGTTGTCCGGTCGTTCGTGGTGCTCAACGCTGGCACGGAGCGCGAGCCAACCCCAAGCATCGTAATGGGCGCTGGTGTAGAGCTCGGTGACCCGGATCCCGTTGCGGGTCTCCGCCCCTCCTACGTCGGTGTCGAACGTCGACGAGGAGAATACTCGGACCTTTCGGTAGCTGAGGTTCTGATCGAGAAGTACTGAGAGCCGGTCTGCCTTGCCGCGGTACGCAGATCCCAGGACCCCAAGGGTTCCCGAGTAGCGATCCCGGCCGGAGAAGACGCTCTCGTGGGTCACGTAGGCGACGGCCAAGGGCTCTCGCGCAGAGAAGCCGAGATCTCCCCGGTCCGGAACGAGGCCGAGAATCCCACCGATCCTCCACGACTCATTGAGTTCGTGCTCGATTCGCCCTCCGTCGACGTACCCAACGGCTGGAAGTTCCCGCGGCAGGAAGCGGCCGAACCCGACAAAGGTATCTCCGCCGAGGGGTCGAGTGACCTCGAGGGTGTAGAGGTCGAACCGCCGGAGCAACGTCGGATCGGTGCGGTCGTACGCGTGTCCGTCTCGGAGCGACGCGCTCCACGACCACTCGATCGCCCAGGGAGTTCCATCGATTCGATCGACTCGACCCCGCGAGGCCAGTTCGAAGCGAGCCGCATCGCGAGCGCTCTTTGCGTCGTGCTGGAGATCGGCCCGGAGTCGGACGTTCCCGTGCACGACATTCCGCGACTCCGTCCGGGAGGTTGGTTGGCGGGGCGGCGCGAGGAGCGGCGGGGGGCGGTCTGGTGGCGGGGATGGTGGCTCCAACTCGCTCGGCTCGGTTGCGGGCGAACTCGCTCCCAGCTCGACTTCGTCACCGGGAAGCGTTGGTGAGGGATCGAGGGTGGTGATCACACGCAGGCGCGCCGAGTTGGTCGTGACCAGAACCACTTCGACGCGAGCGACCTCGCGACCATCGCGAAGGACTCGCCCCGAGTCTCCGGGTGACAAGCCTACCCGCCGACCCGCGTCGATGTAGACGCCGTCGGGGGTGACGTTGACTACCTTCGCCTCCACCGAGTGGAGGATCCCGTCCGAGGTTGCCCTCGTCAGCGACGGCAGCAGCGTCGCGATGATCGCAATGAGCGTCAGTCCCTCCCGCATCCTCAGTCGTCTCCATCGGGATGGCAGCTGTAGCAAGCGTTCGATTCATAGACGTAACCATCGACCTCGTCGTGGTCAGGGTCCGTCTCAGACTGTGGATGGCACGACAAGCAATTGAACACCGTCGTCATGCTCGTCGTGTGGCACTGGTTGCAGGGTACGTTGTGCTCATCTTGCAGGGGAAACGCGTGCACGAAGCTGACGTTGTTCCACGACGTAGTGTTGTGGCAGTTCTCGCACTGCATCGGAAAGTTCAATGACATGTGATCGGGAGCCATCGCGAAGTCCCCGGCGTGGCACGAGGAGCAAGCGGGGTCGATGCCCAAGAATCCTCCCGTGTGGCACTGGGTGCACTGAAGACCACCGTGCCCGCCTGACAGTGGAAAGACGCTATGGTCGATGACCGCACCGCTCCAAGTCTGAGTAGAATGACAAAGTTCGCATTGGGTGGAGAACCCGAGGTTGACGTGGTCGGGAGCGGTATTGAAGTCGCCCTGGTGGCATGTGATGCACTGGGAGCTCAGCCCCCTGAACGTCCCCGGCGGGTGGCACTGCGCACAGTCGAGCCCGCTATGTCCCCCCGTTAGCGGGAAGGCGTCGTGCGCCACGAAGGCACCATCCCAACCGAACACGGAGTGGCAATTCTCACAGGTCGTCGGATAACCCAGCGCGGCGTGAAGGGGCGCGGCCGAGTAGTCCGCTTGGTGGCACGAGTAGCAATGGGTCGAAAGCCCGGCGAAGACTCCGCCCACGTGACACTCCTGACAGCCCCGGCCGGCGTGACCCCCGATGAGGGGAAAGGAGTCGTGGCGGATCGAAGCGCCCCCCCACCCGAGAGGGGTGTGGCATCGCTCGCAGTCCGTGTTGAGCCCGCTCGCAATGTGGTTGAAAGCCACGGCGGAAGCCGCGTCACCGGCGTGACACACGTCGCAAGTGGTCGGTGCGCCCTTGAAGTCGCCGGTGGGGCCTCGCACATGGCACAACTCGCAGGGTGTGGAGGCATGGATTCCTGTCAGAGGGAAGCGCGTTGCGAAGTGTTCTGCAATCAGGCCACTCGGCTCCCATGTTTCGACGTTGTGGCAACGCTCACAGTCGGGGCCGAGCTTGTCGCGGTGCGGATCTGGATGGCAGCCCCCACAGCCACGAGCCACGTACGCGGAGACGGCCCCCCGGTCGTTGTGGCAGCGGAGGCAAGCCGCTTGTGCGTGGGCACCGACCAACGCGAAGCCGGTCTCAGTGGCGTGATCGAACCGGAAGTCCGGCTTCAGAACGTCCCACCGGTCCGGGAAGTGACAGAGCGAGCAGTCCGCCGGGAAGGTCTCGTGGGACACCACGGGACCCCACTTCTTCGCATCCCAACTGTTGCGAGGGGCAATCGACAGGCACTGCGTCGAGACCACGAGCAGCAGGAGTGCCGTGCCGACAACGGTGTAACGGAGGCCGGGGTGAGAAGCCGCGGTGGCAGTACTAGTCGCTGGGTTTGCCATGGCAATCCTGACATCGGTGACCGATCGGGCGGTACAGAACCGTGGTCTTCCCGTTGGTCGCAGTGGCTCGAGGGTGACAGCTGGAGCACTCGAGTTCGGCGTGGTTTCCGTCGAGGGGAAGACGTGTCGACGTGTGCGAGAAGCGGTCCGCAGACCAACGTTCGAAGCTGGAGTGGCAGGTCTCGCACGAGGTCGTGCCGTCGCGTTCGAACTGGCCCCAGTGGGGATCGGTATGGCACGAGCTGCAACTCGAGAGGGTGCCGCGGAACTGGCGGGCGCCGAGTGGGTTACTCGCGGGTATGCGGTGGCACTGATCGCACGAAGCCCGAGCGTGTTCGCCCCGAAGCGCGTAACCAGTCCGGAGTTCGTGGTCGAACGGTCGAATCGTGAAGTCGAATCGGCTTGCGGTGTGGCAAACCTCGCACCCGTCGCGGGCGATCTCGGAGTCGAACTGATGCCCGTGAGGGTTCTCGTGGCATGCTGCACACGTACGGGGAGCGCCCACGTATCGACGAGGCTCGTCTGGGGCTGGCCGGGGGTGGCACGAGGCGCAGGCCACGGCTTCGTGGGCTCCAACCAGGGGGAACCTCCCGTGACGGTCGATTCCCCAGAGCGCGGGTACGAACGACTTGGTGTCGTGACAATCGGAGCAGGCGCCGCCGCTTTCGAATTGCCCCCGGTGCTCATCGGTGTGGCAGTCCGCGCAGCGAGCGGGCGTGCCTCGAAACCGAACGGGCGCGGTTCCCGGCGGGGCCGCGTCCGAGGGCGTGGCGTTCAGGGGTGACGTATGGCATTCGCAGCAGTCCACGTGAGCGTGCGCGCCGTCGAGGCCGAAGTTGGTGCGTTCGTCGTGATTGAACGGCCGGATCGCAAAGGCGGTTGCGGCTGGATCGTGACACGTTGCACAGCCCCCGCGACGAATCTCGGAATCGAACTGTGCTCCGTGAGGATTCGTGTGGCAGTCCGCGCACTCTTTGGGAAGATCCCGAAACCGGCGGGGACTTCCGTCGTGACAGCGCGCGCAGGCGAGGTCCGCGTGTGCGGCGGAGAGGGGAAAGGTCACGTGCTGTTTCGCGGTGATGTTGCTCGGAACGAAACGCGTCGGCTCGTGGCAGTCGAGGCAACGGGGCGCCCGGCCGAACTGAGCCTCGTGTGGGTCACCATGACACGCGAGGCAATCGGTTGATTGACGCCGTGCGTCGGAGGCAGGGTCTAGGAATCGGTCGTCGTACGATGAAGCCGGCGGGTGGCAGTCGCGACACGCGATGGCGTCGTGTGGAGGCGTGAGGGCGAACCCGAAGGTGGCGTGGGTCTCCACGGAGATCGAAGCGATGGCGTCGTCCCACTTGCAGTCCGTTGCGCCATGACAGTCATCGCAGGCTCCCAGGATTCGATGGTGTGGTGTTGGGTGGCACTCCTCGCACGTCTTTCCAGTGACTTCCAAGAACGGGACAGACGCCGGGCTCTGACCGGAGCCTGCGAGCACTCGGTGGCACGAAGCGCACGGAACCGTCTGGTGAGCGCACCCCAAGGGAAAGTGGAGATCGTGATCGAATCCACGGGCTGGTCGGAAGGTCTGCTGGTCGTGACACGCCTCGCAGTCGGTCACACGCCCGCCGGCATGGGGATCCTCGTGGCACGTGACACATTCCTGATCGAGGCCGAGATAGGAGCGAGTCCGAGGACCTGTGGCCCCCGCGGCCTGGATCGGCCGGGCGAACTGGGCCGCGTGGCATTCTTGGCAGGTCAGCCGCCGATGCGCGCCATCGAGGAAATCGTCGATGTGAGGGTGGTCGAAGGTGTTCGCCTCTGACTCGGTTTGCAGCCATGCGGATGGCCCGCCCACTTCGAACTCCAAACCGAAGTGCTCGGAGTGACAGCCTTCACAGGGCTTTCCCTCGCGTTGCGTGATGAAACTGTGAAAGCCGGTCCGGTCCGTGAGCTGACTCTGGATCTCCCGGTGGCAGTCGAGGCAGCCTGCACTCAGGCCTTCCTTCGAATGGCACCGGACGCACCCTCCCAGGGTCGAGATTCCGTCGATGCGAGCGTGGCCTTCGGCTAGGGGCGCGGGTGATGGCTCGGTCAGCGTCAGCAGGGAGGCAACGCCAAGGATGAGCGTCGAACCCACCCAGAACGGTAGATGCGCTGCTCGGATCACGGGTGGCTCCCGCCCAGCATCCAGAGATCGCCGAAGCGAACGGCGACCGCGACGTGGAAGGCCGCGAGGAGGAGCATGAGGACCGCGAGCCAACGATGGAGGAAGCGCCAGGACCCCATGAGCGACCGCGCTTCTTCGTAGCGAGCCAACCACTGTCGCTCGCGGCAGAGTCGCCGCAGAGGGGGTAGAATCTCCTTGGCTCGCGGACGCAGCGATGGAGAGGCCAAAACCTCCCGTTTCAGGCGAGTGAATTCACGCCTTGCGGCTTGGTCCCCTGACAGGATCGAACCCAGGGTGGCGGTGATGCTCGTCGAACCTCGACGGCCGTCCGTCGAAGTCATGTCTCGTAGCAGTGCTCGCACAGACGTCCCGAGTTCGGAGAGCTCCTGCTCTCGACGAGCGAGCTGACTCTCGAGTTCGGCCCGTTCCAGTTCTCGGCCGCGGGGGGATCTCGGGACCCAGGCGTAGATGTAGCGTCCGATGAGTCCGGCGCAGACCACGATCACCATCGCGGAGAACGCAAGGATCCCGAGGGAACTCGTGGGGTGAATCGAGGTGTGAACCAGTATGGCCAGTGGGCCAACGAGGCCCGTGACGACGTGGAACCCCATCCAGGTGCGCAAGGTGCCGAACTGGATCCACTGCAGGCTCTTTCGGAGGAGATAGCTCAGATTCAGAAGCATGAGCGCAGAGCCCAGGACGCCCAAGGACAGCCCGATGTAGCCGGAAGGACGCAAGAGCTCGTGGAGAGGGTGGACCGGACGATCGGGTAACGGCGTCGCGTAGTAGCCAGCCCCGAAGAGCAAGAATGCGCCGAGCGTTACGGCACAGAGGCCGCCAACGGCGACGAAGGATCGGGTAACGCGCGATGGGGACACCGATGTCGCCGTCAAGTGGCCCCCGCCGTCGAGGTCGAGGGCTCTGATGAATCGAGCCGGATGCTGTCGCCGAAGAGTACGCCGGCGTGCTTGAGTAGCGGATACGGAGGCTCACCCCCCGCGAAGATGAACGCGTGGTCGTTCTCGAGTCGCTCGACCCGCGGGTGATCCTCACCGCTCAACGTGAGTTCGACCGCCCCTCGTTCGAACCGTTGGACTTCGGACGATAGCGCCAGCCGGATCCGTCCCTCCCGTGCGTACTCCTGGAGTCGTTCTTCATTGCGCTGTTTGATTCGGAAGAAGTGGGCCTTGCGGTAGGAGAGCATCACTTGGTTGCCGGGTTGGTTGGCGAGCGCGGTGGCTGCCTCGATCGCGCTGTCGCCGCCGCCGACCACCAAGAGGCGTTGGTGGTGGTAGTGGGCGGCGTCGACGAGCTGGTAGAAGACGTGGTCCAGCTCCTCTCCGGGAACCCCGAGTCGCCGCGGGATCCCGCGACGCCCGAGCGCGAGAACGACGAATCGACTGCGGATTTCCCCCTGTGTGGTACTCGAGAGGAACCCGCCGTCAACTCGTTGGACTGCGGTCAGCTTCGTGCCGAGCCCGAGGCGGAGATCGAAGCGCGTTGCGATGTCCTCCCAGAGCTCGATGAGCTCCTCCTTGAGGTACTCGCGTCGCTCCATCCTGCCAGCAACCGGCAGGTCGACGGGCTGGGTCATCGTGAGTTTGTGGCGTGGGTACTTGCGAACCGTGCCCCCGAGATCTTGCTCGTCGATCGTCAAGTACGACAAACCGCACTCGTGCGCTTTGAGACTCGCCGCGAGGCCAGCGGGTCCAGCGCCGACGATCAAGAGATCGAGAGAGTCTGCTCTCAGTTGCTCGCGGGCCCTGGTAGCTTGCCGGGCGATCTGCGTGACTGCACGAGTTCCTTGCTCGATGGCGTTGCGGACGAGGGCGATTCCACCAAGTTCTCCGGCGACGAAGAGTCCGGGTACGGTGGTCTGTTGCCACTCGTCCAGAATCGGGAGATCGGCGCGACCGGCGATGGTCCCGAGCCCGACGTGAAGGGCGCCCACGGGGCAGGCCTCCGCACACTTCGCATGGCCGATGCAGCGGGAGCCGTACACGACCTGAGCCACGCCGTTCACCAGCTCGATGACCCCGCTCTCCGGGCAGGCAGTGATGCAGCTGGCGCAACCGATACATCGTTGCGTCTCGATCAGGGGGTGCTGGGCGATGGCTCGGTCGACGCCGCGTTCACGAGCATCCTCCAAGTTCTTGCGGACCTGGTCCGCGGCGTGGGACTCGAGACGACGCTGCCAGATCCACAGGAGTCCGAGGACTCCGACCAGGATGAGCACGGACCATCCGAGCATGGCTCGTCATCTCCTCTTGGGGGCTTGGCATCCAGTTGGCTACTCGATGCTCCGAAAACAACGGCCGAGTCCCGTTCGTCGCCGATCATGGCGAGTGAACTCGGGGCCTGCAGGTGCACGACGAGTCGGGGCACGAATCGCGCCTCGCAAAGCAAGTGCCGGAGTGGATCACCAGCGAGACTTGATCGACAAGTTCCGATGGCTGTGAAACGAGTCGACGTTTCGCCGCGTTGTGGAGGGGTGATTCAGTAGAGAAACAGGATGAGAAGGTGCTCACCTTCTTACATGGGATCTGACGATTGGCTGCGGGTGGCCAACGAAGCCACCAACGACCTCGTGGAGTGTGTCTACCGCGATGTCCCGAAAACCCACACAGTCGTCATTCGGTGTCCAGCGACGCGCTCTGAGACCGCGCGAGGAGAGCCGCGCGGCAGAGCGCGGGCCTCATCGGTTGCGCAGTGCGAAGTCCAGGTAGCCCTTCTCTGCCGTCCCGAACCAACGGTCGGAGGAACGCTTGTACGCGCTCCAGTGTTCGTGGATCGTGCGGTAGGTCGGGCTGTTCGCGACCTTGTCCGCCGTGTACTCGTCGAAGGCCTTCTCGGCGGCGACCAGGATGTCCGTGGGGAAGGGGTGCAGTTGCACGCCGGATTCCACGAGGCTGGCCAGGGCCGGCGGGTTCTTGGCGTCGTACTCCATCTGCATTCGGTGTGCGGCCTCGGCTGCGGCCGCGGTGAACGCGCCTTGGTACGACAGCGGCAGTTTCTCCCACGCGCTGCGACTCACGTAGAAGGTGAGTGCGGGGCCCGGCTCCCACCACCCCGGGTAATAGTAGTGTTTGGCCACCTGATGAAAGCCGAGCTTCTGGTCGTCGTACGGTCCGACCCACTCGGTGGCGTCGATCGCGCCGCGTTCCAGCGAGGTGTAGATCTCACCGCCGGGGAGGACCAAGGGTGTGGCGCCCAGGCGGTTCATCACTTGGCCCCCCAAGCCCGGGATGCGCATCTTGAGGCCGTTGAGGTCGGTGAGCGAATGAAGTGGCCGGACGAACCAACCCCCCATTTGCACGCCGGTGTTGCCGCCTGGAAAGTGAAGCACGTCGTACGGATCGAAGAGGTGCTTCTGCAGCAGTTCGCGGCCCCCCGCCTGCGTCAGCCAAGCGCACTGCTGGCGGGCGGTGAGCCCGAAGGGGACTGCGCAGTCGAAGGCGAGCGCGGGCTCCTTGCCGATGAAGTAGTAGCTGGCCGAGTGCGCGACTTCGACTGCGTTCTGGCGCACCCCGTCGAGCACCTCGAGCGCGGGCAGCACTTCTCCGGGCGATGTCGCAGCGATCTTGAAGCGCCCCTCCGTGAGTTCGTCCACGCGCCGACTCAGCACCTCGGCAGCGCCGAAGATCGTGTCGAGCGAACGCGGAAAGGAGGAGGCGAGGCGCCAGCGGACGTGGGGTTGGGTGCGCACTGCCGGTCCCGCGCTCGACGGGGAGCACCCGGTGACTCCGAGCGCGGCTCCGGCCGCGATGGTGCTCGTCAGGAAGTCGCGACGCTGCATGATTCCTCTTCGCGTGGGGGTTGGGCAGTTGACGGGTTCGGGGAGTCGACGATCGACGCCTTCCGGACGCCGAGGTGTATCGACCGTCTCGTGCGCGCGCGGCTCAGCGCTCGGCCAGGTCCTTCAGCACGGCTTGCAGGAACGTCCAGATGCGCGCCACGGACTCCACGGAGACTCGTTCATCGGGACTGTGGGCGCCGGTGATGTTGGGCCCGAAGGAGATCATCTCCATCGTCGGGTCGACGCGTGAGCCGATGATTCCGCACTCGAGACCCGCATGGATCGCGGCGATCCTCGGTTCGCGATCGAAGCACTCGCGGTAGACCCGCCGACAGGTGGCGAGCAACGCGGAGTCGTTCTTGGGCTCCCAACCGGCGTATTGACCGGAGTGCGTCACGGCCGCGGCGCCTGTGGCTCGACCGATCGCGGCGAGCTTGGCTTTGTCGAGTTCCAGGCACGACATCGTCGCGCTGCGCGACATGCAGTTCACTTGGACCTCGAGCGCTGGCCCCGCCGATCGTGTCGAAGTGATCACGGACAGGTTATTGGAGTTCTGAACCAAGGTCGGGAAGTTCGGGTGCATGCTGATGACGCCGCTCGGAATGGCCACCAAGCCGTCGAGCAGGCGTTGCGTGTCCGCGACGGACAGGGCGTCGGTCGGTTGCTGGTTCGAGTTCGTGATGGCAACCTCCATCCCGCGCTCGAAGTGTTCCAGGTGGGCGGCCTCGCGGATGCCCTCCGCAGCCCGGTCGAGGGCGCCGCGAGCACCGAAGACCACCGCCGTCGCCTCGCGTGGAATCGCATTGCGGAGATTCCCACCGGTGATCGACACGATCCGCTGCGGACTTTCGGCGCTCGCGCTCCTCAGGAGTCGCGCGAGCAACTGGATCGCGTTCCCTCGGTTCTGGTGGATGTCGCACCCCGAGTGACCGCCGCGTAGGCCACCGACATGGATCTCGAGTGCCGGGGTCGGTTCGCCGCCTTCGAGTTTCGTGCGCCACACGAGGCTCGTGTCGCAGCCGCCGGCGCAGCCAATGTAGAGCGCGTCGTCTTCCTCGGAGTCGAGGTTGATCAGGACTCGACCGCTGAAGGATTCGGGTACCAGGGCCTTGGCCCCCGTCATGCCCTGCTCTTCGTCGGTGGTGAGCAGCAGTTCGAGCGGCCCGTGCACGACGTCGGCGGACGTCGCTGCCGCCAAGCCGAGGGCCACGCCGATGCCGTTGTCCGCGCCGAGGGTGGTGCCGTCCGCTTTGACGAAGGTCTCGTCTCCGACCTTCTCGAGCGACAATCGGATCGGATCGCGGTCGAAGTCGTGCGTCGTGCCGCGGTTCTTCTCGCAGACCATGTCCAGGTGTCCCTGGATCACTACCGTTGGCGCGTGCTCGTAGCCGGGGGTCGCGGGTACCTCGATCACGATGTTGCCGATTGCGTCTTGCCGCGCCACCAGTCCGTGCTCGGCGGCCAACGCATGGATGTGAGCGCGGATCTTCTCTTCGCGCTTGGAAGGCCGCGGCACCGCCGACATGCCGGCGAAGATGCGCCACACCGGGGCCGGCGACAACCGAAGAACCGTATCTTCCACGAGGTTCACTTCCGTTCATGCGTGGGCGACCGAGTCGTTCGCAGGGGCAGGACGAAGGTCGCATTCTGCGGGCGGAGCCGGGCAGAGGCAAGACCAGGCCAGCGGCTGCCTCGATGGCCCATCGGCGAGTACGCGCGGCGAGGTCGCCAGAACATTGGCTCCGGAATGGCGAAGGTCCCGCCCGGCGTGTGGCGCCGGACGGGACCTTCTTTCTCGCTACGCAATCCGAACCGGGCCACCGAAGGGCGGCTATGGCCGCATTACGGACAGGGCCCGAACTGGGAGCAGTCGAGGTTGTCGGCGGTCGGGTCGGGGCCGCAGGCCGGGTGCGGGGCCGGCGGCAAGGCGCCGCCGCCGAAGAGCCCGTTGAGGCCGGCGACCGCGTCGGCGATGTTCAGCGCGCTGTCATCGTTCAGATCGCACGCGTCTTCGCACTCGGCGACGGTGCCCGACGAGCCAAACAGATAATCGAGCAGGAACACTGCGTCCGCTACGTTGAAGCCGCCGTCGGCGTTACAGTCCCCACGAACCAGTTGCGACGCGTCGCATTCGTCGGGCACACCGTTCAGGTTGGCGTCCAGCGAGGTACCGGCACCAATGTCACACGAGTCGATCATGCCGTTCGCGTTGCAATCGGGCGCCCCGGTCGCGAGTTCGCAGGCGTCGGGAATGTCGTTGAGGTTGCAATCCTGGGCCAGTCCGAAGGCGATGTCGCAGGTGTCGAGGATGCCATTGGTGTTGCAGTCGAAGGCCGTGCCCGCAGCCAGTTGACATGCGTCCGGAACGCCATCGACATCGCAGTCGATCAGCCCGCCGGCGATGTCGCAGGAGTCGATCACGCCATTCGCGTTGCAATCGGGAGCGGTCCCGGCCGCGAGTTCACAGCTGTCGGGGAGCGCGTTGGTGTTGCAGTCCGTCGCGGTCCCGGCGGCGATGTCGCAGGAGTCGATCACGCCGTTGGTGTTGCAGTCGAGCGCGGTACCCGCGCTGAACTCGCACGCGTCGATCAGACCGTTGTCGTCGCAGTCGATGGTGCCATCGGCGTTGATCTCGCACGCGTCCAGCAAGCTGTTGTTGTTGCAATCGACCGCGAGTCCAAGGGCAAATTCGATGGTGTCGACAATGAAGTTGCCGTTGCAGTCGAGGCTCGCGATGTTGGCCGGGACGATCTTGAAGACCTCACCCCCGAGATCGACGATGTAGAGTTCGCCCATCGCGTCCTCGCCGAAACTCGAGATGCTGCCGATCGTGATGACGCCCGGCGGATCGAGTTCGGCGGTGCGGGCCTCGAAGTCGGTGACGGTCGCCCCGTTGTAGCGGAAGGACCAGATCTCGCCCGTGCAGTACTCGGCGTAGAAATAGGTGCCGTCGAGATCCGGGATGGCCATGCCACGGTAGACGTAACCACCCGTCACGGAACAGCGCGACGCGGTGTGGCTGTACTCCCAGATGGGATCCGTGAGGGTCGTCGAGTTGCAGGTGCAGGCGCCGACCGCTGAGCCGAAGCAGTGGTTGCCCTCCATGCAGCGCCAGCCATAGTTCTCACCCCCGGGACTCGCGGCCGGTTGGAAGTCGATCTCTTCCCACGTGCCTTGGCCCACGTCGCCGATCCAAAGGTCGCCCGTGACGCGGTCGAAGCTCCAACGCCACGGGTTGCGGAGCCCGACCGCCCAGATCTCGTCGAGCGGATTGCCGGCGCCGACGAACGGGTTCGTCGGCGGGATCGCAAAGTTGTCGTTGGCGCTCGGGAAAGCATCCGGACCGTCGACGTCGATACGCAGCATCTTGGCGAGGCGCGTGCCCATGTTCTGGGAGTTGTTGTACGTGTCGCCACCGCCACCGCCGTCTCCGAAGCCCACGTACAGATAGCCGTCCGGGCCGAACGAGATCATGCCACCATTGTGGTTCCAGTCCGGTTGAGCCTGGGTGAGGACGGTGAAGGACGTGGCTGCGTCCGCCACGTTCGGGTTGGTGGTCGAGGCCGTGTACCGTCGGATGATCGAGGTGCCGGCGGTGTTCGTGAAGCACACGTAGAAGTAGCCGTTGTTGGCGTAGTCCGGGTGAAACGCGAGACCGAGCAGGCCGCGTTCGTTCGGTGTGGTGCTCACTTGACTCGAGATGTTCAAGAACGCCGTGGGCAGTAGCTGCCCCGTGACCAGGTTCAGAATGCGGATGACACCGGTGCGCTGGACGATGAAGAGGCGCTCGAAGTCATTGGGCGGGCTCGTGACATAGAGCGCTTGCCCCAGCCCCTGGGCTACCCGCACCGCAGTGAGCGGCGTTCCTCCCGCATCGACGCGCGTGCCCCCTGCGGCCAAGAGCAACACGCCGCAGCCGATCGTCATCCAAAAACGCTGATTCACCATTGGCTTCCCCGATCCGTTCTTTCCATCGACCCTGAGATGAGCGACTCCCTGGAACGCCAGCTGCCCGGTTCACCGTGCCGCGGCGGCGCGGCCGCAGTGGCGAGGAGAGGCGTTCGGGGAACTCCCGGTTGGGGGCGGGGCGTTGATCGCGGTGTCGCCCCCTCGACCCGAGCTCCGTGAGTATACTCACCCGCAACCGCGCCGGGAACCTCGCAGAGCCGAACGCACCGCCACATCCCCAGCGGAGCAGGGGGCCGCCGAAGCGCGGGCCACGGCGGCCGCAGCGAAAAGCCCGTGAGCTAACGACTTGGCAGACGCGCGAGGACCACGAAGCGGGCGGACGCCGAACGCCCGTCGTCGCTGACGAACCGCGCTTCGTGGTTTCCCGGCGCCACGCGGGTGCGTGCGGGCATTCCCGGTAAGGCGGTGCCGTCGATGAACCAAATCCCGCCGCCAGCGAGATTGGCCGCGAGTTCGACGAAGGCCGCTCCGTCTCGGGCAATCAGGCGCGCGCCCGCGGCCGGGGCGGTAATGCGGAGCGAAGTGCTCTCGGCGAACACCATCGGTGTGACCGCGCGCGCGCTCGGTTGGGCGGCCGCGGTGCAGCCCGCGGTCGTTCCGTGCCTCGGAGCGGCGGGTCGACCGAAGTCCGGAAGACCGAACAGGCGCTCGAGCAGCGGCGCGGCGGCGTCTGCGCCCACGTACTCGCGGTCGCCGGGCCCGGCGAAGGATCCGACCCACACGCCGATCGCGAAGCGACCATTGTGGCCGACCGCCCAGGCGTCGCGATGGCCCGAGCTGGTGCCGGTCTTGGCCATGAACCAGGGTTGCGATGGGCCCGCTCCAGCCCCGCCGCCGTGGGTCAAGATCGCATCGATGTGCGCGCAGCTCTCCGCGCTCAGCGCGCGGCGTTGCCCCGGTTGCTCGTCGAGGAACAGGCGAACCGATTGGAACAGGCCGCCGCGTCCCAAGGTCGCATAAGCATTCGTGAGATCGAGCAGGCTCACTTCGACCGCGCCAGTCACCAAGGCGAGGCCACCGCGTGCGACCGTCTCCGTGGGCAAGGCGAGTCCAACGGATTGCAGGGTACCGACGCAGCGCGCCAAGCCGAGTTCTTCGGCCACGCGGATCGCCGGCACGTTGAGCGAAGCCCGCAGGGCCTGCGCAGCAGTGACCTCTCCCAAGAACCGACCATCGAAGTTGCGCGGGCGCCAGCCGGCGCGCTCCAGCGGTCGATCGGGAATGAGCGATTCGGGACGTAAGCGGCCACTCGCGAAGGCGGCTGCGTAGATGAAGGGTTTCAACGTGGAGCCCGGACTGCGTCGCGCAACCGCACCGTTCACCTGTCCGTCGATCGGATCGCTCGGGCTCGCGGAGCCGATCATGGCCACGACGTCACCCGTGTCGATCTCGATCACAGTGACCGCGAGATCGCTGCGCGAGGGAAGTTGGCGCGCGTGGGACTCGCAGACCCGTGCCACCGCTTGCTGGGTGGTGGGCGACAGCGTCGTGACGCCGCCTGCCGGCCGGCGCTCGACCGCGAGCCAACCGAAGTGCGCTGCGAGTCGACGTTCGTGCCCCGGGTTGGCGGGCGCGGCCACGAGGATGGGTTCGGCGAGGGCACGCTGACGCTCAGGGCCCGAGATGGCGCCGGTTTCCTCCATGCGTCGCAACACCGTTGCGCGGCGTCTCTCTGCGGCTCGGGGGCAGCGATCGGGCCGCAGCCGGTTGGGGGACTGGGGGATGCCCGCTAGCAGCGCGGCTTCGGCCAAGGAGAGGTCGCGGGCGCTGCGTCCGAAGTAGTGCTGCGCAGCGGCCTCGACTCCGCGCAGGTTGCCGCCGTAGGGGGCGACGTTCAGGTAGGCCTCGAGAATGCGTTTCTTGTCCCAGATGCGCTCGAGCTGACGGGCGCGGAACGCTTGCATCATCTTCGTGCGCCAACCGCGCGCGCGGGGCTCGGTCATGTGACACAGTTGCATGGTGATGGTGCTCGCGCCCGAGACGATGCGACCGGCGGCGACGTTCTGGCCGAGGGCGCGCGCAATCGCCCAAACGTCGACACCGCCGTGGTGCTCGAAGCGCTCGTCCTCGACGGCGATCGTTGCCGCCACCAAATGTGGGCTCATTGCCGCCAGCGGCACCGGGACGCGCCACTGATCATCGCGCCCGACGTGCGCGAGCACGAGACCCCCGGTGCGGTCGAGGACGCGTGCGCTCACCGGTCGACTCGTGAGTCGATCGATGGGAAATGGCAACGCCCACGAAAGAAACTCGAGGGCGATCCAAGCGACGATAGGGCTGAGCGCGACGGGCCAAAGCCAGCGTCGCACCACGTGCCACCGACGAACGGCGCACTGCGGGCGGCGATGCTGCGGGCTGCGATGCTGCGCTGCGGCGGCGCCCGATCGGCGATCGTCGTGCGCCGACTCCGGGCTGGGAGCCGCAATCGGTGTCGTCAACGGACCTCCAACTTGCCGCCGCCGTGAAGCGAAGCGATGGCCTCGTCGTACATGCAGGAAGCCTGGATCGGCGGGATCACGAAGCTGCCGATGCCGGTCACGCGCAGCGCATACCCAAAGGCCTTGCGCTCACGCCCGGCCGAGCAGAAGAGGACGACTCGATCATCGAGGAACTCGACGCGCTGCGGTGCGTCAGCGGCTGTGCCCCGGCCGGTGTCCCGCGCACCGGAGCCCGCCGTGCCGCGAGGCGCGAAGGTCGCCGAAGTCGCCAGGCGCGGGTTCTCGACTTCGCACCCGCCCGGGAGCGCGTCGACGATTGCGATGTGGTCGATCCATGTCGAGGCCTCGAGGCCGATCTCGACGTGGACCAGGTCTCCCACCGTCAGCGTCAGTGGCGTGTCGGGGTCGAGGACTCGGCCTTCCGCGTCGCGCCACACGCGGCGCACTTCGAGGCCGCGGTCGTACGCCGCCGGCGCCCCGTGGCTGACCAAACCGGTGAACGTAGCCGCGACGTAGACCACTCCTTGGCCTTCGGTTCGCAGCGTGAACTCGGAAGCCGGCGGCAGGAGTTTCGCGACGGTTGGACTCTGCGAGTCGAAGGACTGCTCGAAACCGCCACGGCTCGTCAGGGTTCCCGAGAACGCGTTCGCCGAGGCACTTGCGGCCTGCAGCGTTTGGTAGCGGCTGAGCGCGGCCAAGGCGCTAGCGTTGTCGAGCGTGCTGCACCATGCCCCGGTGCGCCGCGTGCGTTCGAGGCGCGAGACCAGCGCCGGGATCCACTCATGCGTTGGCGCCACGTCGAGCAACACGCCGAGCAGGACGGAGTCCTGCCGCGTGGCCGACGTGATGCGCGCGCCCGTGTCGAGGACGATGCCGTCGCCCAAGGTCGCGTCGTCGAGCGCTGCGCGCGCGCGCTCGAGCCGACCGGCCTCCCACCACGCACCGATCAAATGCGCGCGTCCTTCGGGGTCGAGTTGCGCGCGTCGCAGATCGAGCGCGTTCGCCCAGCCGAGGTCCAAGTCACCCAGCGCGGCCGTTGCGTGACAGATCATGGCCCGTTGGTTGTCCGAGAGGTTGCCGTTGAGTTCCTTGCGGAGGTACTGGTTCAGATCGCGGCGCAGCGATTCTTCGACCGTGTAGCCCAGTCGCTGCGCTTGCGCCAAGGTGAGTGCTGCGTACGCCGAACCCCAGCGATGCGGCGCCGCTTCGCCGGGCCAGTAGGCGAGCCCCCCGCCCGCGGTCGTCATGCGGTGGAGCCGCGCGACGCCGGCGAGAATGCGGCGTTCGATCTCCGCCGAGCGGATGGCTCCATCCAACGTGGTGAGGAGTTCGGGGACGTGGAGCATGGCGAGCAGGCGACTCGTCGTCTGCTCGACGCAGCCGTACGGGTAGTCGATGACTTGCTCGAGGGCCGGGCGCAGTTCCACCGTCGGTAGCGCCCCGACGCTGACCTCGGTGTGCACGGTTTCCGGAAAGAACGATGTCGTCGGTGCCAACGCGAGACTCTCGCCGGCCGGGATGCGCGCGAAGCGTGTCTCGCGGTGAAGCGAAGTCACGGGGCGAACGGTGAAGACGCTCACGTCGTGCGCCGCCGTCACGGACTCGGGGCCGATGACCTGAGTCGTGATCTCGACACGACCCGGAGCGAGGGCGCGTGCGGCAAACGTTGCTACGGCGCTCCCGGACGCTGGAACGAGCAGGGGCTCTGCGGGTAGCGGGGCGAGGTCGAGCGGGCCGCGCACCTCGACGGCGAGTTGCACGGCGACCGCTTCGGCGGTGTGGTTCAACACCCGCACCGGCACTTGAAACGTGTCGTCGGGGGCGACGAACCGCGGCCACGAGGGGAGTGCGACCAGATCCGCCGCGACAGTCACCGCGTGTTCCGCTGCGCCGTAGCGGTCGCCGTCGACGACCACGGCCAGCAACCGGAGTTCGCCGTTCATGTCGGGAATCTCGAGGGCGATGCGCGCCATGCCGCGTTCGTCCAGCGCTACGGCCCGACGCCAGACGACATTCGCCTCGCGCTGTTCGACCTCGATCGGGCCGCGGCGCAGTTGCTCGGGGTCCATGCTGCCATCTCCGCCGATCCGAGTCAGCGAGGCCGCCAGTCGCAAGTCCGGCAGCAAGTCTCCAAAGGGATCGCTCGAGGAGATTGCGAGTCGCCGCGGGGCGAAGAAGTGACGATGGGGGTCGGGGGTCGCATAGCGATCGGCGAGCAGTATGCCGGCGTCGACCGCCCAGAGGTGCACGAGGCCGGGCCGGCTCGGATCGCTTGCGGCGGGCGCGCGAACGGTGACCGTCAACTCGCTGTCGGGCTCGACCCGTGATGCTGCCTCGAGTACCACAGGAAGGACACGGTCGTCGTGGTCCACGACGAGTCGAGCGATACCGGTGGCTCGATGCGGCAGCCATGAGTCGCTCGTCGGATCGATCGCGCGCACGACTGACGCGACGACGAACGCGCCGCCCCGCAGGTCGGCCGGCACCGGGATCGCCAGCTCGGTCGACTCACTCGTGAGGCTCACGACTTGATAGTGGTGGACGCGATGGCTCTCGAGCGTAACCAGCAGGTTGCCGCGAAACGGGCTGCGCACTCGCACGTTTGCCACGGCTCCCGCGGCGACCCGAGGGGACTCGAGTTCCACGTCGACGTGATCTGGCCCGAGAGCGTTCGCGGCTCCGGCGAGGCCTTGGCCGTACCCGGCCCATAGCGTGAGTTCGGTGTAGCCGTGACCGGGCCCGGCCGTCACGCGCACCCGATACTCGCCGGGATCGGGGAAGGTGATCGGGGTCGTGCCGCGCGCTCGCTCCGTCGTGATCGACTCGCGCCGCAGACTCGTGTCGTGCGTGAGCGTGCGCCACACGGCGCGACCGTTGACTTCTTCGAGCTGCCACTCGTGTTCGCGGCGTATGACCTCCAGTTCGAAGGTTCCCGGCGACACTGCGTGGCCGTGGGTGTCGACGGCGGCCCATTCGAGCGCAACGGGAACCCCGCTCGGCGCGAACCCGCCGCTCGCGAGCCGCAGTCCGATGTGGCGTCCACTGGTGTCGGCGATGAAAGTCGAGTGGCCCGTGACCGAGCGGCCGCCGAGTTCGGTGACGGTGGCACTGACGTGCGCCTCCCACCGCCCGGCGAGCGGGAAGACCGTTGACTCGAGGATGAGTTCGGCCGCGCCACGGGCGTCCGTGGTCGACGTGCGTTGCAGCGCTGCGCCGGGCTTCGGCGTCGAACCCACCGTCGGCGCCGACGGCCCGAAGTGGAAGCCGGGAAGGTCGGGGGCGAGCAGCGGGGCGGGGTGCAGGTCGACCGTGACCACCAGCGGCAACGCACGCGCCGGAGCTCCCGCGAGATAGCGGGCGGCGATCGACAGCGTCGCGCCTTCACCGGGTTCGTAGAGCGCTCGCTCCGAGTGGCACTCGACCTCGAGACGTACCGGCGCGAAAGCTTCGATCAGTGCCGTGGTCTCGCCGAGCACCTGATCCGATCCCGGGAGCGTGACCTCGAAACGATAGCGACCGGTGAGATCCGCGGCGTCGCTGACGAACTCGGCGTGAAACACACCTTGGCGAGCCCGCGCTTCGCCGCCACCGTCGTCGAGCGCGTGAGCTTGCTCTTCGGTCGGGCCGGCCGGAAGCTCCGCGACGACGCGACCATCCGGGCGTCGGACGCGAACCCACAGAGGAAACGACGGCGGCACGTGGCCGGTCGCGTCTCGCAGGATCCCCGTGAGGTGCAGCGTGTCACCGGGTCGATACACGCCGCGCTCGCAGTAGATGTGGGCGTCGTATGTGCTCGGCTCCACGCGGCCGGCCGTCGGGGTGGTCGCCGCGGGCCACCGGTGCCGGTCCAAGAGCACATAGCTCCGATCGTCTTCGGACTCGGCCACGAGCACCCATGCGGCGCCATCCGGGCTCGCCGGATCGAGGCGCAAGCGAGCCACGCCGTCGAAGTCGGTGACCGCCTCCGCGAGCTTCTGATTGTTGCGGCTCCACGCGGAGACCCGAACCCCGAGACGCGGGTGACCGCTTCGCAACGAGGTCACCCAGGCGAGCGTTTCGGTGGCGCCGCGCTTTGCGGTGATCGCCAGATCGGTGATCGCGATGACGGCGTCGTCGCGCGCCCAGTAGCGCTGGCGCGCGCGCGCCGAGACTCGATAGATGCCGCGCGCGGGCGCCAGCAGCTTGCGCAGATCGAGCACTACTTCTTCTCGGTCGACCGCCGCCACGCCGAGGTCGACGGTCGTTTCGAAGAGCGCACGGCCGGTGGCGAGGTCGTTGCCGCCCCCGAGGTGCGGGATCAAGTTGTTGTCGTGGATGCGAGTCGCCGTGATCTCGAGCTCCCGGGTGTTGAGCGCGCGCACCGGCAGCTCCAGATTGCCGAGCGGGGACAAGAACCCGCGGGACCAGCGGAAGGCGACTTCGGGGTGCGGTTCCGGGACTTCGAACCACGTCGTTTGCGGCTCGGAGAAAGTGGCTCCCGAAACGGCGACCAGGCCGGCCGCCGGAATCGTCAGTCGGTACACCTGCCCGGGGATGAAGTCGCCCCGCACCGCCACATCGCCGTACTCATAGCCGGCGTGGAAGTCGGCGACAGCGGGGGTGACCGTGAAGTGTGGCAGCGGCTGCGATGAGTCGAGGCGTTCGGAGAAGTCGATCCTCACGCCCGCGGCCGCGCGTAGACTCGCGGGAAACGGGTCGTTGGTGGTGAGCGCGAGCTGCTTCGGGAGTCGGATCTCCCGTCGGGCGCGGGTTCCGAGCGGCAGCTCTGCCCCGTGGCCCACGAGTTCCGCGCTCACGAGCACCTCGAAGCCGGACATCACCGAGCCCGGAATCTCGAGCACGTGGATCGTTGCCGGCCCACTCCCGAGCACGCGCACGGCGCTCGGCTCGCGCGCCTCGTCGACGTGCACCGTGATGTGGCGTTGTAGGTCGCTCGGGTGGACGGGTTGATCGAACCCGATCGTGAAGAAGGTCTGCTGGGTCTCGACGGCGTCGAGCGAACATGCGACCACCCGCAGCGCGCCAGAGTCGAGCGCAATCGTCGTCTCTCCATAGAGCCGGTGCTCACGCCACAGATCTGCGTCCGCGACGGGACGCAACTGGTATCGGCGACCGGGTGGCACGGGTTCGGTGAGCCGGAGTTCGAGGCGATCCGGTGCGTCCCAAACCCAGTCGCCTGCCAGCGGCGGTTCGATCCGTAGGGGCGCGGACGCGAGGACGTGACCCACCTGGGTCGGAGACGCGAGTTCCTGATTGAAGACCACGCCGATGCGATCGGCATGGCGCAGGCCGTCGGGTCGAACGCTCAGGATGCGCACTCGCGACGGCGTCGGATCGACCAAGCTGGCTCGGATCCACACGATTCCGGCGGCGTTCAGTGCCATCAGCGCGGCGCCCAGAATCCAAACCGGCTTCAGCGCCGGTCTCGCAACACGCGGAGCCACGGTCTCGGTCGCCACGCTTCACCTCCGGTCGAATGGCCCAGCGCGCTTGCCCGAACCCGATTCTGGGCAAGTTCGCAGCATGATTTCGTGATGGTTCGGGCGGATACGTGGCGTGCTCAGGGTGATAGCAGAGACTGTGGGTCGGCGAAAGCACGTTGTCGAGAATGGCCGCAATTCGTCGGTTGGCGAGCGTTTGTTCGTTTTGCGTGCGATTCGAGTTCGCGTGCGCTTGGGGCCTGACGGCGGCTCGCGACGCTACTTGCCCTTAGGACGGAAAACGTCTTCGTACAAGATGGGCCAACGGGCCACCGGTGCATCGAGTGGGCCGACGAGCTTCACCCCTTTGATCGACTTCACGATCTGCGAAACCACCGGCACGTAGTCCGTGAGCACGTCGGGTTCGAGGAACAGATACAGCTCCTGATCGAAAGTCATGTGCCCCTTGCCCCGCAGGCGCAGCGCGGGGCTCGAGATGACCAAACTGTCCCACTCGTCGATCCAGAACGCGCGTTCGTCGATGCGGAAGTTCGCGAACACCCCGTCGATGTGACGTTCTTCGGCGTTGATCCGCAGGTTGGCGATGGCGCCCAGGATCGCGGCCATGACCGGCAGCCGCTTGAGGCGACCGTCCACCACGCGGAACTGCCCGCGACCCTTGATCGCGGCGGCGTCGTTCGTCGGCCCGCCGAAGCTGGTCCAGCCGGTGACCCTGCCCTCGGCGCCGGGTTCGTGGAAAATGTCCATCGAACCGATCGAGAGGTTGACGCCCTCGGTGCGAAGTTCGGCGCCGAAGTCGCTCCGCGCGCCGGCGTCGACGTATACGAAACCCTCGATGCGTCCGCCGTAGAGGTCGCCGTTCGGCAGATAGACTTGCAGGGTGCGCGACAGGTCTCGCTGTCCTCCGAGGCGCTCCTTCACGGCGTTGCTGAAGACGAACTTGCCTTTGTCAGGAGCCTCGAAGGTGCCGGCGATCGCGTCCCGAACCGCCTCGTGGAGGAAACCGTAGGCGAAGTTCACGTCGAGATCTTGCACCTGGAACCGGCTGAAGCGGCCGCGGAGGATCTGGCCCGTTCCGGTCAGGGTGTGGGTCACTCCCGGACGGGCGCTTCCCTGGAACCGCACCTGTCCCTCCAGCTCCCGAAACGCGACACCGACATCGATGCCGAGGCCGTGGCCGGTCACCGAACCCGTGTACGTGACGGCGTCGGCGCGGGCCGCGGGCGAGTCGCCATCCGAGTACTGGTAGCGAACGCTCAGGCGCCCCGAGACGTGCCCCGTGAGCTTCAGTCCCTGGATCACGTCACGCAGCGATGGGGGGAGGGCGCGCAGCAGCTTGTCGTCGAGCGGCAGGCCCGGGCCGCCCTGCCAGGCCAGCAAGTCGATGCGACTCAGGCTCAAGCGCTTGCGGCCCGGCTCGCTGCGGTCGTCTTCGTGAGTGCCTTCCAGGATGAGCCGCGGCCCGAGGCGCGGGTCGGTCTCCAGTCCATCGAAGTGGAGATCGCCCGTGGACATCTGATGGATCGCCCGCCCGCGGACCAGCGTGAGTTCGTACGGTAACGGTTCGTAGCGGAAGCGCAGGCCTGGAACCGCACCGACCGTCGTGCGGACTTCGACCGAAGAGGTTCGCGGCGGCGGGGGCGTCTCGCCGGGGGCGGCGAGGTCGGGGTCGGTCGGCTCGCGGGTGAAGATCTCGACCGCCGCGCTCACCTTGCCGTCCAAATGGAAGGAGCGCACGATGTCCTGGGACGAATGGGGCAGTGCGCGGATGAGATCTTCGTCGACCGCGAGCCCCGGGGAGCGAATCGTGAGATCGAGGTGCGGATGGCCGGGGCCCCACCGAATCGCGCCGGCGTCCATCCGAACCGGCGATCCGGCATGACGTCCGGAAACATCCCGCAGCGTCACGACGTCACGGTATCCATCGATGCCGCCGGGGGCCCTTCGGTACAGCGCCTCCCCTTCGATGTCGGTCAGCTCGTAAGGGAAGAGCTCGTACTTCATGGTGCCGTCGCGGACCCGGGCAACGGCGCCGACCTCGGGGTTGGTCGCCTCACCCTGGACCAGGATGTCGATGTCGACGAGGCCGGTGGCGCCGTACTGTACGTAATGCTCGCGCACCAATGGGGGCAGGGCCTCGGCGAAGTTCTGGTTGAGCGGGAACTCCTTGATCCCCACGTGCAGGTCGACGGCGCCGGCGAGCGGGATGGGGACGCTGCCCCAGAGCTTCACCGCCGCCGACTCCAGGTTGCCGCGCAGCGGTTGGTCCTCGTCCACGCGAATGCGTGTGCCGTCGAAACGAACCGCCCCGCGCAGGTCGACGAGACGGTACGGCGTTCCGGGCAGACCGACGTCGACATCATGCAAGAGTAGTCGCGACTCCATGACCTCGGGCTCGAGCCCCTCACCGCGCATCTCGAGCCGCAGGCCGACTCGCCCTTCCGGCGCCAGGTCCTGCCACAGCGCCAAGAACTCGCCGGACAAGAGGTCTTCCCACTGCGGCCCCAAGGAAACTTCGTCCAAGCCCAGTACGGCGTCGACGCCGGCGATCTCGCCCTCGGCGAAGTGGACCACGCCGACGAGCGACGCTTCGCCATGGCCGGCGACACCCGTGAGTGCGTCGACCGTAGCCAGTTGCGTCGGCGTGAGTCGCAAGCGACCGCGCAGCGACTCGAGTTCGAGCGCGAACTCGGGCAACGCGAGCCGTCCTTCGATGACTTCGAGGGTGCTTTCCCAGTGCTTCAGCCCGAAGTGTTCGATCTCGAGCTGAAAATCCAGGTTTACCAGGCCGTGGGGGCCGACGCGGTCCCAGATCGATCGGTACCCGAGCGGGATCTGAGCGCCCAGTTGCTCGTCCACCTGCAGCCGCTCGACCCCGATGGTGCCTTGGAAGCGCCCCTCGTCGAGGTTGCCGCTGCCGGCGATGCGCACGTGGCGCAGTCCGGGTCCGAGTGCCAAGCCTTCGACCCGGAAGTCGCGGATCGGAGTGTTTGCGACCCGCACCCGCAAGTGAGGGAAGCGAATGGAGTCTTGCAGCGGCGCGAGCGTTGTCGAACACACGTGCACCTCGAGGCCCTCGATGTCGATCTCGGGTAGCTCGAGCCCGCCGGGCCCGGTGCCGGGATCGCCGCCCGACTCCGTCGGCGCAAGGAGCGCCGACGGCACGTTGAGTGCGCCCGTCGGCAAGCGCTCGAGGTGAAGGTGAGGCTGGAGCACGCGCACCTCCCGCAGCGTAACTCGGCCGCGCAGGAGATCGAGCAGGCGGGCGGTGACCCGGATCTCCTCGATCGAAACGGCGGTGGGGGCCAGGCTTCCGGGTGGGTTCGCGATCACCAAGCCTCGTACCGTGAGGCCCGAGAACGGCCCAAACGAGGCGCTTGCGAATCGATGCTCCACCCGCAGAACGCGCGTGAGCAGCGCTGCCACTCGGACCTCGATCTGGCGGTCACTCAGTAGGAACGCCAGATTCGCGACCAAGAAGAGGCCGGCAACGAGCGGCAAACCCAGGACGACGGCGAGCCAGCGCCGGGTCAGGCTTCGTCTCTTGCGTCGTCGCCGGCGCCGCTCACCGTGCAGGATCAGCTCCATGAGACGCAGTCTACTCCATGGCTGCGGGGCGCGCGATTCGTCTGCGGGACCGTGGCGAGGTGGCGGCGCGCGCGCTTCACGCCGGGAGCGGCCGGCCGCCAGCGAGGGCGACGTGCGCTTCGTCGGCGGGTGCTACGAAGGCGTCGTCCTCGATGTACTCCCGCCGGACTCGGTGTCCGAGGTGGCTCGGAATCTCGTAGGCGACCGTACCCGCCCAGGCCGCGAGTTGCAGCGCGTCGATTTCGTCGTCGCCGTCCCGACCGAGCAGGGTCACGCGATCGCCGACGGACACGTCGGGGATGTCGGTGACGTCGACCATGGTGTAGTCCATGGTGACGCGACCGATCACCGGCGCGCGCTGCCCGCGCACCAACACGCTGGCCTTACCCGAGAGCAGGCTGTGGTAGCCGTCGTGGTAGCCGACCGGCAGGGTCGCGAGACGGGTCCAGCGTGCCGTCCGGTAGCCGTTGAAGTAGCTGACCCGAGAGTCGGGCGGCAGGTCCCGCAGGTACACGACTTGTGTGAACAGGGAGAGGATCGGCTCGACCCCGGGGATGCGCTTGCCGGGGACGATGCCGTACAAATGTCCGCCCAGTCGCACCATGTCGTAGTGGGCCTCGGGATAGTCGAGCAACGCGGCCGAACTCGCGACGTGCAGGCAGGGGATCGGGATGCGCAGCGTGCGCGCCGATGTGACGACGTGCTCGAACTGCCGCAACTGTTCTTCGGTGTACGCGCGATCTTCGCGGGCCGCAGCCAGGTGGGTGCCAATGCCCTGCAAGGTGAGGTTGGAACTGCGCTCGATGGCGTCGATGTGCTCGAGCGCTCGGTGAGGGGTGACGCCGAGGCGGCCCATCCCGGTGTCGATGAGTAGGTGCACCGGGAGGCGAATCCCTGCAGCCGCGGCTTCGCGGTCGAGCCGCTGGATCCGCTCCGGGGAGTGCACCATGGGAACGATCCGGTGCGCGATGATCTCGGGGATCTCGTTCTCGACGACGGCTCCGAGGATCAGGAGTGGGCACTGGATTCCGGCCTCGCGGAGGCGGATGGCTTCATGCGAGTCGCCGACGCCGAGCATCGCGATGCCATTGCGCTCGAGCGTGCGGGCCACCGGAATCGCTCCATGGCCGTAGGCGTCGGCCTTCACCACGCCAAGAATCTGACACCGACCGGCCACCTGGCGGCGACAGAGGCGGAGGTTGTTGGCGAGCGCGCGGAGATCAATACGGGCGCCGGCGCGAGGTAGATGCATGTCAGGCTGGCCTTCCCGGGCGTACGCCATCGATCGAACGCTCTTCGGCCTGAGAGGGTCGCAGGTAGAAGGGCACCAACAGGTGGGGCTGCCCGAACTCCGGAGGAGCGGGCTCTTGGCCGTCGCGCACCGCCCGCCAGCGGCGGCGTGCGAGACGGTAGACCTCGGCGGCGCGAGGGAGGTTCCACTCCGCGGGGAGGATCTCGCGCGCGCTGGCGCCAGGGAGCCCGACGGCGCCTTCGCCAAGCAGGCGCGTGGCCGCGGCGAGGCGGTCGGCGAGTTCGGCGAACGGCACCGCGCGGTCGGCGGACTGTCGCTCAATGTGAACCCGACCGTCGGCGTCTTCGCGTGCCTGGAACTCGGCGCAGTAGCACGCTCCTCGACGCGCATCGAGGATGACCACGAATGGGCCCGGCTCGGTGACGTTCTGAGCGATCGCTTCGAGCGTCGAGATCGCCAGGGCGGGCTTGCCGAGGGCCCAGGCGATCGCTTTGGCGGTGGCGACGCCGATCCGCAAACCGGTGTACGACCCGGGCCCGGCACTCACGGCCACGAGATCGAGCGCGGCCGGTGGGGTGCCCGCGGCCTCGCAGACCTGCGCGATCTTCGGCTGGAGCTCACGCCCGTGCACCAACCCCGGCGACAACGCGCTCACGGTCGGGAATTCGCCCTCACCGAGAGCGACCTCCCCCTGGACGTGACTCGTCTCGATCGCCAGGATCAAAGCTTCCCCCTCGCCCCGCGCGCGCGAGCCCCGGCGGGCCCGTCCGCGGCAGCGCGTTTCCCCTCCGCATCGACGCCACTGCGGACCACCCCTGCGCGCGGCGCGATCCGGACACCACCCGTCTCTTGGCGGCGCGGGCGTGCTCCCTGCACTGCTTCCCGTACTGTGAACTCCCCGCGCCTAGGTTAGTCAACGTGACGCGAGGCGGCAACCAGACTCGCCAAAGACATCCCGACTCGTTAGTCTCAGCCCCGCCCAACCGAAGGAGCGGGAACCAGCATGCCGCACGTGATCATTGGAGATCCGCCGGATCTTCGACAATACTTCGAGTCGTACGTCCCTTGGCTCGAGCGACGGCCGGACGGCGCGGTGCTCCAGACGCAGGGGGCCTACCTGCGCCAGGACGGAGCCACGTTGTTGGTGGAGGCGCTCGCGATCGAGGTCGGCCCTCCGATGCACTTCTTCATTACCGTCGAAGCGAAGAAGCAGCAGGTGACCGTTCGTTGCTTCCCGCACCCGAGCCCGCCGCGCACCGAGGGGGTCAAACGGTTGGTGGCGGCGGTGGCGCAGCAGGTGTTGGCGCGCGGCGGGCGCGTCGAGCGCACGAACTTGGACGGGTTGATCGCTGACACCCCTCGTTCCTGAGCGCGCTCGGCAGCGCCCACAGGGAGGCTCGCGGGCAGATTCTCGGCCCGGCGATGCCAAGGGTCACGCCTTACGCAGAGATTTCACGGGGGAGACCCACGCAGCATGCAGATCACCAGCTTTCTCGATCACTGGAAACTCCGAGAGAACCCGTTCTTGGCCGAGGAGGCCCGCCAGGACACGGTCTTCGGCCGCCTCCCCGAATCCTGTGGTCACCCCGATTTCGAGAAGATCCTCGGTGACCTCGAGCACCCCGCCACGGCGATCGTTTTTGGCGAGAAGGGGAGTGGCAAGACCGCGATTCGCCTCCAGATCGAGGCCGCCGTTCGACGCGCGAATCAGCAGCACCCGCACCGCCGCACCTTGCTCATCCCGTACGACGATCTGAATCCGATTCTCGATGGCTTCGTGCGGCGCGTGCGCGCGCGCACCCCGGACGAGGCGCTGCAACAATTCCGGCTCGTCGACCATTTCGATGGAGTGCTCGGCGTGGCCGTCACCCAGTTGGTCGCTGCAGCGCTCGGTGAGGCTGGCGCCGGCGTCGATTTGGGAGCCGAGGCTCGCACTCGGTTGCGCAGCATGGATGCGACCACCAAGCGCGATTGGACCATCCTGCAGGCGGTCTACGATCGCAGTGACCGCGTGCTCGAACGGAGCCGGGCCCTGCGATCGACGCTGCGTCTGCGACAGCCGAGCTGGGTTCGCATCACGCGCGGCCTCGCCTTGGGTTTGTGGGGAGTGATGGCCGCGGTGTCGCTGATCTACGCGCTCTTCTATCGCGCTGACGGTTTGGGGTTGGGATGGACCTTGGCGTTCTCTGCCCTCGGCGTGTTGACGGCGCTCGCGAGCTATCGCGCGCTCGCCGACGGTTGGGGCATCTTCCGCCTGGCCCGGCGCCTCTCCGCGCAGCTGCGTGTCGCCGATCGTACCCCGGCGTCGTTTCGAGCCAGCCTCGAACCGCTGCCCGCCGCGGCTTTGACCCAGGGTGGTCTGCCCGTCGACGACCTGGATGATCCGCGCTACAAACTCGTCGAGCGTTTGCTCCGGGCTGTGCGCCCGTTCGGCTTCGCCCGCGCCATGGTGCTGGTCGATCGAGTCGACGAACCCACTCTCGTGAGCGGCGACGCACAGCGCATGCGCTCTATCGTGTGGCCGCTGCTCAACAACAAGTTCCTGCAGCAGCAAGATGTTTCGTTCAAGTTGCTCCTGCCCCTCGAACTGCGCCACGAACTCCATCGACAGTCGGCAGACTTCTTTCAGAGCGCGCGCATGGACAAGCAGAACCTCATCGATCGCCTCACTTGGTCCGGCACGACGCTGTACGATTTGTGCAGCGTGCGGCTCAACGCCTGTCGGCAAGCAGGCGCCCCCGACATTTCCCTACGCGATCTTTTTCACGAGGACGTGACCCGTCAGGAGATCGTCGACGCGCTCGATCAGATGCGCCAGCCCCGCGACGCCTTCAAGATGATGTACCAACTGGTGCAAGAGCACTGCCGCAACGTCACCGAGGAGGAGTCGCAGTGGGAGATCCCGAAGCTCACTCTGACCAAAGTGCGTCGGGCTCAGAGTGACCGGTTGGAGGCGCTGCAGAGGGGCTTCGGCCCGGCCTGAGGCGGCGCTGGCTCGTCGCCCGTTGCCCGCAGCCAGTTCACGATCCCCGAGAAACCCCGCGAAGGAACCGATGGCCAAGGAACCGAAACCGAACGCGACCTCTCCGTCGAGCTCCCGGCGCCCTACCCCCGACGGCGCCAACGGCGCTGGCGGTGCGTCCGCGCGAACCAAGCGCGCCTATGACGAAAGCGCCATCCAGACGCTCGATGCCCTCGAGCACATCCGGCTGCGCACCGGCATGTACATTGGGCGCATCGGCGATGGCAGTCACCCGTCGGACGGTGTCTACGTGCTGATCAAGGAAGTCATCGACAACTCCATCGATGAGTTCATCATGGGGCACGGCAAGAAGATCGACATCACGAAGGAAGGCGACGAGATCACCGTGCGCGACTACGGCCGCGGCATCCCCTTGGGAAAGGTCGTGGAGTGTGTCAGTCAGATCAACACCGGTGGTAAGTACAACGACGACGTCTTTCAGTTCTCGGTCGGCTTGAACGGGGTTGGTACGAAAGCCGTCAACGCGCTGTCATCCGAGTTCGAGGTCTGTAGTTGGCGCGACGGCAAGTACAAGCGGGCGCTCTTCGAGCGCGGGCGCAAAGTCAAGGAACAGGGCGGTGCCGACACCACGACCCCGAGCGGCACGTTCGTGCGTTTTCGGCCCGACGCACAGATCTTCAAGAAGATCGAGTGGAATGAGGAGTTTCTCCACAGCCGCCTCGCGTACTATTCCTACCTCAATAGCGGCCTGGCGCTGCGCTACAACGGTCGCGAGTTCAAGAGCCGCGACGGCTTGCTGGACCTGTTGCGGGCGGAGCTCGGCGACGCCGAATCGCTGTATGCGATCGTCCACGCCAAGACGGATCGTCTGGAGTTCGCCTTCACCCACACGCACTCCTATGGCGAACAGTACTTCAGCTTCGTCAACGGTCAGTACACGACCGACGGTGGCACTCACCAAAGCGCCTTTCGCGAGGGTATCCTGAAGGCGGTGAACGAGTTCTCCAAGAAGAGCTTCGCTGGCGAAGACGTGCGGGACGGGATTCTCGGCGCGGTCGCGATCAAGCTCCAGGATCCCGTCTTCGAGAGCCAGACCAAGAACAAGCTCGGATCCACGGAGGTCCGCAGCTGGGTGGTCGCGGCCGTGCGCGAGCAGGTACTGTTGTGGTTGCACAAGAACCGTGAGGACGCCGAGCACCTGCTCGAGAAGGTGCGCCAGAACGAGCGGCTACGCAAAGAGCTGTCCGCCATCAAGAAGGAGGCCCGCGAGCGCGCCAAGAAGGTGGCCATTCGCATCCCCAAGCTCACCGATTGCAAGGTCCACTTGACGGACGTGCGCGACCCGCGGCGGGAGGAGACCACCGTCTTTCTCACGGAAGGGGACTCGGCCGGCGGGGCGATGGTGCAAGCTCGGGACGTCCAGACGCAGGCAATCTTCAGTCTCAAGGGGAAGCCGCTCAACTGCCATGGCCTGAAACGGGACACGGTCTACAAGAACGAAGAACTCTACAACATCATGCAGGCGCTCGGCATCGAGGACGGACTGGAAGGCCTGCGCTACAACCGGGTCGTGATTGCCACGGATGCCGATGTCGACGGCATGCACATCCGCAACCTGCTGCTCACCTACTTCTTGCACTACTTCGAGGAGTTGGTGTCCAAGGGGCACGTGTACATCCTCGAGACGCCGCTGTTTCGGGTCCGCAACAAGCAGGAAACGCGGTACTGCTACAGTCAAACCGAGCGCGACGAGGCCATGGCGTCCCTCAAGGCGCCTGAGGTGACTCGGTTCAAGGGGCTCGGCGAGATCAGTCCGGGCGAATTCGGGCAGTTCATTCACGCGGACGCCCGGCTCGTGCCCGTGGTGGTGCAGAGCTTGAGCGAGGTCAACGAGTGCCTCGAGTTCTTCATGGGCAAGAACACTCCGGAGCGTCGCGCCTTCATCGAGCAGAATCTGGTCACGGACGTCGTGTGATGTGTGTTCGGGTTCGTGTCCGACGCCGACGGCGGCGATCGGCGGTGGGGCGGGTCCAGGGTGTGCCGGTTGCAGTCGCGGGAGATCTTCGATGTCAACTCTGAAGCCGTTGATGCGGCAGAACTTTCTGGAGTACGCCAGCTATGTGATCGTCGATCGGGCGATCCCCGATCTAC
This sequence comes from Planctomycetota bacterium, assembly GCA_050246115.1. Lineage (GTDB taxonomy): Bacteria > Planctomycetota > UBA8108 > UBA1146 > JAJFFE01 > JBFWWP01. The sequence goes on along the minus strand of JBFWWP010000013.1, from coordinate 94,818 downwards.
GCGACGGGCTGAAGCCGGTGCAGCGGCGTATTCTGCACACGCTCTACCAGATGCACGATGGCAAGTTCCACAAGGTTGCCAACGTCATCGGCGAAACCATGAAGCTCCATCCCCACGGGGACGCAGCCATTGGGGATGCACTCGTGGTCATCGCCAACAAGGATTACCTCATCGAGCGGCAGGGGAACTTCGGGAGCCCGTTGACGGGACACCGCGCGGCGGCCGCCCGCTACATCGAATGTCGCCTCACCCCGCTGGCGCTCGACACCCTGTTCAACCCGGACCTGACCGAGTTCCTGCCGAGCTACGACGGACGTCGTGAGGAGCCGGTCTTTCTGCCTTCCAAGCTGCCACTCGCGCTGCTGCTGGGGCCAGAAGGCATTGCCGTGGGGATGGCGACGAAGATCCTGCCGCACAACCTCATCGAACTGCTCGAGGGGCAGATTGCCATCCTGGAGAAGCGGCAGGTCACCCTGTTCCCGGACTTTGGTTCTGCTGCTTTGGTCGACGTGTCGGATTACGAGGATGGCAAGGGCAAGGTGCGGGTGCGGGCACGCCTCGAGGAACGCGATGAGAAGACCATCGTCATTCGCGAGTTACCGTTCGGCACCACCACCGAGACCTTGATCGCCTCGATCGAGGCCGCGGCGCAGAAGGGCAAGGTGAAGATCGGTTCGATCGACGACTTCACCACCGACAGCGTGGAGATCCAACTATCGCTCCCGCGAGGGGTCTACTCCGCGGAGGTCATCCCACAGCTCTACGCCTACACCGACTGCGAAGTGTCCATTTCGTCGAACCCGGTCGTGATTCGTGACGGGATGCCGGTGGTCTTGGGTGTCGCGGAGATGCTCGAGGTTCTGACCGAGCGGTTGCGCGAGATCATTCGCGCGGAACTCGAGCACGAGTTGGTCACCCTCCAAGATCGTCAGCACTGGCTCACTCTGGAGCAGATCTTCATTGAGCAGCGAGTGTACAAGCTCATCGAGAAGGCGAAGACCGAAGAGAGCGTGCGCGCGGCCGTGTGGGGCGGGATGCACGAGTTCGAAATTCTCTTCGTGCGTCCGATGATCGAAGACGACGTGGCGCGGCTGCTCGAGATTCGTATCCGCCGGATCTCGGCCTACGACATCGAGCGTAACCGCAAGCAGCTCGACGACATCAGCCGTCAGATCCGGGCAGTGAAGGCGAAGTTGCGGAGCCTCACCAAGACCACTACGGACTACCTGCGCAGTCTGGTGCAGAAGTACCGCGATCAGTTCCCGAGGAGGAGCGAGGTCAGGAGCTTCGAGGTCGTCGACAAGAAGGCGGTCGCACGGCAGGACATCAAGCTCGCCTACGATCGCGAGTCCGGATTCTTCGGGTCCCAGGTCAAGGGCTCCGAGTTCGCCATGTCGGTGAGCGAGTACGATCGCGTGCTGTTGGTGTCGGACGACGGGAGCTATCGGATCATGGCGCCGCCGGAGAAGGCCTTGATCTCGGGCAAGCTCCTTCACTGTTCCGTGTTCGACCCGGAGGCTGGCATCCAGTTCACCGTGATCTATCGAGATGCCGAGCGCATTTGCTTTGGCAAGCGGGTCCACATTCAGCGCTTCATCACCGACAAGGAATACCACCTGACCAAGGAAGGCAAGGTGGACTACTTGCTGCCGGGGAATGCGGTGGGCAAGCTCGAGTTGAAGTTCGTGCCCCAGAAGCGCCAGCGGGTAACGGAGACGACCTTCGATCTCGCGGCCATTGAGCTGATGGGCGTCGGCGCGCGCGGCAACCGACTGGCGCCGAAGCCAGTGGGCCGGCTCAAGCTGGTCCGAGAGTGATCGGTCGTCGCAGCGGCGTGGGGCCGCACCGTCAACGGACGGAGTTGGGCTCGTTGGGTGACGTGAGGACCGGCGGGCCGTCAGCCGGTTCGCTGGGTCCTGGCGGGAGATCCAACTTCCACGCACCATCCTCGAGGACGAAGTACACCGGCTCGCTCCGACCGGTGGTCCAGGTGACCTTGGCGAGCGCCTCCGTAGCGCTTTGTCGCACCAGCTGGAATCGATGGTTGCGCAGGAAGAAGCCAACTCCCTTGCGATTGTCGGGAACTCCGTAGTAGTCCTCGAGCGCGACCGCCGGCCTTGCCTCCAGGAGTCGGTGGGAGAAGTGTGCGATGGCGCGGGGGACGTCACCGTCGGCGAAGGCCTGGGTGGCCTGCGTGAAGACCTCGCGCGGGGTGCTCGCGGCGCATCCCGTCGTCAGCACGACCAACAGCAACAACCGCTTGCTCGGCACCAAGCTGCTCCTTCCCACACTGCGCTCCTTCCCACACTGGGCGCCGTCCCACCTGGGTTCAGGCCTACCTGGGTTCAGGCCCACCTGGGTTCAGGCCGGTCGGGCGTCCGGATGTTAGACTTCTGTGCACGGACAGCATTGCTACCGTTCTTATCGGATCCTCCGGGCGCTCGCCTCAGTCAAAAGGAGCAGCCTTAGGGGATCCACCTGGGCCGATTCCGTGCTCGCTCGCCCTGGCACTCCCCCGGTAGTGAGAGATGACACAATGGCCAACTGGGTCTTGATCACCAGTGAGGATCTGCCGACCTTGCCGCACGTGGCGACCAAGGTTCTGCAGGTGGTGAACAATCCGGAGACCACGCCGCGCGACCTCCAACGAGTGATTGAAGCCGACCAGGCCCTGACCGAGCGGCTGCTGCGGATGGCGAACTCCGCGATGTTCGCCGGCACCCAATCGGTCGTCAACCTGCACCAGGCGATCACCCGGCTCGGCTTCAATCGCGTGCGGACGATGGTTCTGGTGGCGTCGACCAAGGACGTGTGCCACTCGCCGAGTCCGACTGCGCTCGAGCTGTGGCGTCATTCGTTGGGCGTGGCCGTCGGCTGTCGGCTCGTTGGGCAGGCGGCCGGCTTCGGTCGTGACGCACTCGACGACCTCGTGTTGGCGGGACTGTTCCATGACGTCGGTAAGGTGCTCATGAACCACCAACGCCCCGACAAGTACCAGGAGATCATCCAAGTCGCTGTCGAGCAGCGCCGCCCAACGTCCGAACTCGAGAAGGAAGTGTTCCGCTTCACGCACGAGGAAGTGGGTGCGCTGATCCTCAAGAAGTGGAAGCTACCGGAGAATCTCATCGAGCCGGTGCGTCACCACCATGCGATCCAGAACGAGGACTTCGCGTGTGAGAGCTATTTGCGCGAGACCGCAGCCGTCGCCACCGCCGACCTGATCGCCAACATGCTGGGTATTGGCCTCCTCACTTCGGTTTCGATCGACCCTGTCGGGGCGCGCTCGACCCGCGTTCTCGGCATCACCGAGGAGCAAGTGCTGCCCATCCTCGAGGAGCTCCCCGACCTGTTCCTGAAGGAGAGCGAGGCCCTGGGCGCGTGAGGCGCGCACCGGCGCTCGAGCGGACCCCGTGACCCCGTGACCCCGTGGCCCCGAGGCTTCGCCCGTCAGGGCTTGGTCTTGGTCTCGATGGCCGGCGGCGGTTCGACCCCGGCCTGACGCAGTTCGTCCTGGGGGTTGTGATCGATGGGCTTGCCGTCGAGGTACGGCGTCACCACCATCACCAGGTCCACCTTCTCGGTGCGCGTCGATCGGTGGCGAAAGAGCGCACCGAGCCATGGAATGTCCGACAAGTAGGGCACCGCGGTCACCGTGTCTTCGGTCCGCTCCGTCACGAGGCCGGCGATGACCACGCTCTCGCCGCTGCGGACCCGGACCTTCGAGTCCACCTCGCGGGTGGTGATGCGTGGCGTCGTGAGGCCGGTCGTGCCGACCACGAGGGCTCCGAGGTTGGTGACTTGCGGGTGAATCAGGAGCTCGACTTCCGAGTTCTCGAGAATGTGCGGAACGACTCGTACGAGGATCCCGATCGGCTCGTAGCGGTCGAAGGTCTCGGTCAGGGTGCCCTGGTCGGTGATGTTCGAGCGTAAGATCGGGAAGCGTTCGCCGATGAGAATCGCGCCCTCTTGGTGATCGCTCACCATGATCCGGGGGTTCGAGACGAGATTGAAGTCCGCACCGAGCCGGTTCAACTCGGCGAGGAGATCGGTGCCCGAGAGTCCGATGCGCCCGAACAGGAACGGGATGTTGGACCCGGTCGACGAACCATCGGCATTCGAGGCGCCGCTGACATCCGGGAACGCCCGCCCGGGTTCAGTCGGCGCGAAGATGTCGCCCGGGTCGATGCGCGAAGTGTACTCCCCCACGTCGTGGCCGCCGAACGGGAAGTTCCACGGTAGACTCGACCCGCTCAGATCGGCGCTCAGGCGCCAACGAAAGCCAATCTGCTCCTGTTCCGAGATGTTCATCTCGAAGATGACGACCGAAATGTACACCTGGCCTAGCGGTCGATCGATCTGCGCGATGATCTCGTCGATCTGGTTCAGAACGCGCTCTTCATCGACGACGACGAGCTGATATGACGCCACTTCCTGAGCCTTTGCGGCCACCTGCGCGGTCCCGCCACCGTCCTGAAGTCCGCCCTGGATCTCCCAACCCTGTGAGCGCGGTGACCGGACGACCATCACTTTGCCGCGCGCGGTGAGGAGCTGCGTAATGGTCTCCTCGACGTGCTGCGCGGGAACGTGGCGCAAGTTGATGACGCGCGTGCGGAGCGGGAACGCTGCGAAGTCACCGACGTCCTGCGCACTCTCGACGGCGTAGACCAAGACGGTACGGTCCTGGACTTGGTAGCGAAATCCGTTGAGAAGCAAGATCGAGTCGAGCGCTTGGCGAAGCGGAACGCGATCGAGCGCGACGCTCACCGTTCTCTGGACGTTCTCCGGGATCACGATGTTGTAGCCCGATTGGTCGGCGATCATCTCGAGCAGCACGCGGATGTTCTCGTTCGAAGTTCTGACCGTCACTTCGGCCGTCTCGAGGTCGGCTTCCTGGCCGTGAAGGTCGTGTAGGCCGGCGATCCATGCCAAAGCCATGGCGAGGAGCAACGAGGGCCAGCGAACGATGGCGCTACCGACGCTCGCGGGCCGGACGGGAGAACGACTGACGTTCGCTGGGGTCTGGCCGTCGAATCTTGGCTGCATCGACATGTCTCTCTCAGTTTTCAGTCTTGCGAAGTCGCTGCTTGATCCCGATACGCTGTGCGCCCCCGTCGGGCGTCGCCAGCTCGACCCAACCGTCGTGAACCCGAAGCAGGACGCCAGCCGATTCCACGGGCTCACCTTCGCGGATCAGTCGTCCATTGATGACCGCGCTGTTCCCGCGCGGGCCGATGACCGTCGACGTCAGAGTGACGACCTCGGAGTCACCCGGCGCGTCACCGCTGGTCGCCTGGGCAGGTTTCAGAGCTTTCGGCCCAGCCTGCAGCGCTGCGAACGGACTGCGCTCGAAGGGGATGCGCCGGCGCTCCTCCTGCTGGCTCCGGAGTGCGGTGGGCACGGGCACGCGACGCGCTTGCGGAGCCGCTCGCTGGGTTCGGTGCGGCACGGCCTCCGGCACGATCGACTCCGGCGCGGGGGGAACGGCCGTTGCAGTCGTGGCGTGGGCGGTTGCGTCGTCGTCGGGTGCCGCAAACTGCCCCCAGAGGATCCAACCCCACAACAGGAGCAGGCCGCCCAGTACGGTGAATCGCTTGCGCTGGACGGTGGCCGTACTCATGGCGTGGCTCCGGTGGCAACGAGATCCTCGCACCGAGTCAGGGCGCAGGTCATGAGCACCTGTAGGCTGGCCGGGTCGGGGGTTGCTGTGATGTCGATGCGCTCGACGCACAGGCCGAGGGAAAGGCGTGCCCACCCAGCGGTCAAGTCGATCAGCTGGGGGAGGCTCGCCCGGAACTCGACCTCGAAGCGGTCGCTGAGCAGCTGTTTTCCCTGGCGGGCCAGCGCGTCGGCACCGACCGTCGCCCGAGTCACGAGCGGCGCGAACCGGGCAAGCGTCAAGGCGCGGGCGGAAAGGTCTGTGCCCATGGTGCCCAAGATCTCGTCGGGAGTCGGCGTGGCTGACAACGCGGCGATGTGGTGGCGCAAGCGCGCGGCATGCTCGTCGTGAACGTGCTGCAGTTCGACGAGCGGGAGCACGAGGTCGCTGATGTCGCTGACCCCCGGGGCCTGCGCGAGCAGTGCCGCGTGGGCGAGTCGGCGCTCTCGATCCAGCGGCAGCAGATACACCATGATGATGCACGCGAGGGCGACATAGGTCACACTCAAGGCGAGCAAGCGCGAGATGGGGTGGACCTTCTTCACGGCTGTTCGCTCCGGTCGATCGAATAGGGAACCAGCGCGAGGGTGAACTCGAAGAAGTCCCGTTCGGCTTGGCGCTGAAGGGATTCGATTTCGATCTCCGCGAAGTACGGCGAGTCGCGAAACGACTTCAGCAGCGCTACGGACGGCTGCTCCGAGGTCGTTGCTTCGGCCGCGATCAGGCCCCGCACCTTCATGATCGATCCACGGGTTTGATCCTCGATGCTCACGCGCAAGAGTTGGACCGCCGAAGGGGTGCAGCGCCCGAGCTCTGCGAGGATCTCTCCGATCGGCACACCAAAGCCGACCACGCGCTGTAGGTCTGCCAACTGCGAATCGATCTCGGCGAGCGTCGTCTCGAGGGTGGTCCGAGTCGCCTCGTAGTCCTGGGGCGCGTCCTGAGTGCTGGCTCGTGCCTGTGCCGCTGCCAAGTTGTCCGCGAGCTGGTGCGTCAAGGCCAAGCAGGTCACGATGGCCGCGCAGCCGACGATCATCGCGACCCGGAACGGACGTCGGAGCCAGCGATCCATGCGCACGGGAGCCGGCGTGAGGTCGGTGGCGAACGAGCTGCTTTGCAGAGCCGCGACCAGTTGCGGGGCCTGCGCGAACACGGTGGCGCGCTCCTCCGGAGTGAGGCTCTCGCAGGACCCCTCGGTGTCATCGGGGCCGAAGCGGTGGGGGCGGATCTTCAGTTGCTGGTGGACGAAGTCGTCGAGTCCCGGAATGCGCGAGCCGCCGCCGGTGAGGGTGAGGCGAGCGAGTCGCCGGCAGCCACTGGCTTGCTGGTAGTAGCGAATCGAGTTGCGGAGTTCGAACACGAACGTGTTCAGCTTGGGTTGCAGCATCATTCGCATCTGGCTGGCGTTCAGTTGGACGCTAGCGTCTACCGAGTCCTCACCATCGGTTGCCGGGATGCCGACGCGGTGCTTGAGCTGCTCGGCCTCGTCGAACGACAGCTCGATGAAACCGTCCGGCGTCGCGACCACGTCCGTGAGCGCGTTGGTCAAGTCGTTGCCACCCCATTCGATCTCGCGCGAGTACTCGAGGGTCCCGTGGCGGTAGATGTGGATTCCGGTCCGGGCGCTGCGAATCTGCACTACGACCCAGGCCGACGACTCCTCCTCGTCGTCGGCGCCAGCAAGTGCTTCGTCGGTTTCGTGCTGGCGTTCGAGGCTCGGGAACAGCACCGCCGCGTTGGTGAGCGCGGAGGGGAGAAAGCCCGACTCGGCTACCACGGCGACGAGTTCTTCGACGTAGGCCCGGGGGACTGCACTCAGGAGATACCGCTTCTCCGCTGGGCTCGCACCGTTGGCGGCGCGGTCGCGAAGGGGCGCTACGTCGATGGCCCATGGGTCGGCGTGCCCGGAGATCAGTTTCATGAGCTTGACAGCGAGCGCGCCGATCTCGTCATCGCCCTCGAGCGGGGGAATCGTCACGATCGAGCTGCGCACCGAACCCGGCGGCAGGACACAGACGAAGTCCTGGCTGTGAAGGCCTCGGAGCAGGCCCCGGAGTTCACGGCCGAGGAATCGGATACGGAGCGCCGGGTCCCCGCGAATCGCCTCGGGTACGACGACTTGCTGCAGGCGGCCGAGTGCGTAGCCGGCGCCCGAACGTGTTGCCGCCAAAGCGCGCAGGGACTCAGCCGTCACCTCGATAGCGAGCGTGGGTCGCCGTCGCGACCGCAGACTCGTGCCACGTCGAGCCCGCTTGAGTGCGGTGGCCACCGTCTGTTGCAGGCCGCCGAGCGCGCCTTCGGAAGTTGTCGACTGCGGCTTGACCATCGAACCTATTCGCGACTACGAGGGGGAGATTCGAGCGAAGGTCACGGCGTCGAACGGCGATCGTGCAGCTGCGACGAGGCCGCTCTACTTGCTACCAAGCAGCCTCGCCGGTGCCGCTCGCCGTGTCGGCCCAGAACTGCCCGGTCGCGGCCTTGTAGCACCAGCCACCCGTCGTTCCGGCGGTCACCGGCGTGCCCTTGGTCGTGCCCGCGGCGACGTCGTTCGGCGTGCCACCGGAGGAGTAGGGATTGTCGGGAACGGGTCCTTCGAGAACCGTGGAGCCATCTTCGACGGCCGCCAGAGACGGCCATGCGGGCGTGCCGCCACCCGTCGGCGTGGCGGTGTACGCGTAGTAGTTCGCAATGGCGCCCCGAACTTGACCCAGAGCCGCCTTGCAAGAGGCTTCCTTGGCGTCCGCCGTGAGATCGAAGAACTTGGGAATCGCTACCGACGCCAGGATGCCCAAGATCACGATCACGATCACCAACTCGATCAGGGTGAATCCTCTGTGCCGCTGAATCGGGACGACCATTCCGTGTTCCTCCGCTGATCCGTATCATGGTCGGCTGCGTTCGAGATCGCTCCCGATGCCGGACCCCGTTTACCCCTTCGGTACGCTGCATGGTCGATCGTCCAGGCAGTTCAGTCCCCGCTCTGTGTTTCGGTTGCGAAGGCACGCGAACTTGAGCGCCACGGCTTGCGGGTTCTTCGCCGCGTGGGCGCGAACGTCCGGAAAGGTCGCGGTGTAGTGTGAGGACGAACGAGGCCTCCTCGTGCGGAACTCCGGGCGGAGACTCGGGAGAGCGTGACGCGCGCGGTGGTGACGTACGCCGGGTGGCAGCGATCCGCTGGCGCTGGGCAGCGGTTACGCTCGTGGTTGCCACCGGCATCAGTGCCTGGGTGGTACCGCGAGCGGCCCAGGTCGACGGCTGGGGGCTCGAACGAGTGCTTTCGCGGGCAGTCGCCGTGACCGTGGTCATGACTCTGATTGCAGCGCTCGGTTTGCCATCCCGTTCCCGACTGCGCGCCGCCCTGGGACCCTGCCCCGGTCGCCGGTTCGCGATCGCGTACGCCCTCTCGCTCGCCACGCTTGCGTTCGACGCTTGGCTGCGGCTCGAGGCCGGAGTTCAAGACTGGCGCGCGGATCCGATCGGCGGAGCGCGTCTCGTCCGCAAGCTGGCTACTCACGCGGTCGGCGGGGTCCTGCTGGCGGCGGTCGAGGAGGCGCTCTTTCGCGGCGGCTTGTGGAGCTTGCTGGCTGGGTGGTTGGGCCGTTTGCGAGGCGCGGTGCTCGGGAGTCTCCTGTTCGCCTGGCTGCACTACCTGCGAGTACCGGCCGGTGCGTCGCGCTCGGCTCACATCCCAGGGACACGGCAGAGCGTCTTCGAGTGGCTGGATGCCGCCGGGTCAGTGATCGAGCGCGGGTGGCAGGGCCCCTTGGAGAACCCAGCCCCGGGGGTCGGGCTGTTCCTGTTCGGCTTGATCCTGAGCCTCGTGGTCCATAGGACGCGCGGCCTCGCGGCTGCTGTCGGCGTCCACGCCGGCGTGGTCTTCTTCCTCAAGATGGATGGGGGCTTTCTTCGTGTGGTTCCCGAGCAACCGACTTGGTTCTTCGGCTCGCGCGACTTGGTCGATGGCGTGCTCAGCTGGCTGTTGCTGATCGCGGTCGGGTTGGCGCTTGCGATCCCTGGGCGTCGTGGCCCCGACGAGCTCTCGTCGCGCTGACGAGTGGTTGCTGGCAACCGCCTCGGTCCCCTGCGCGAGGGCGCACCCCATCGGCGACGATTGGTCGCCGATATGGCACTGCGGCTGCAAGGTGAGTCCGACGAAGCGAGCCCGACTTGTTTAGGTGTCGCCCGCGCGCGGCAGGGTTCCGCTTCGTGGAAGGGCGTTCCGAGTGGTTCTCGGGCATGAGAACGGTGGCAGCGAGAAGGGAGCGGAGCATGAGTCGTGATGAGTCCGGGCCGAGCCTGCGCGACGACTTTGCGATGGCGGCGCTTTCGGGGATGCTCTCGAGCTACAAAGGGTGCTTAGGAGTCGCCCAAGAATAACTTCACCCTCTTGCTCGTCGCTTCGGGCCACCTTCGACCGATCCGAGAACCTCGAAATCCTCACCGGAACTAAGGCTACGCCTCCGGTTTCGAGCTTTCCGGATCGGCTGAATCTGACCCAAATCGACGGCAAGATGTCGAACTTATTCTTGGGCGACTCCTTACCCGGAGCGAAGTCCGAGCGCGAGTTGCTCGATGCCGCCGAAGAGCTGGCCAAGACTGCATACGTCATTGCCGACGCCATGGAGGCGGAGGCGAACCGTTTTCGGCGCTGAGCCGCGCGGGCGAGGAAGGGTGAGCGATTGCGGGGGTTCGAACTCGAGCGCGACCGCATGATCACGCGGCACTTGGAGCCGCGGGGGATCTCGGATGCACGGGTGCTCGGTGCGTTCCGCAGGGTTCCGCGCGACCGATTCGTTCCACCCGAATCGAGAGCTCGGGCCTGCGAGGACTGTGCCTTGCCACTGCCGTCGGGGCAGACCATCTCGCAGCCCTACGTCGTAGCGACCATGGCGCAGGCGCTGGCACTGCAGCCCACCGATCGCGTGCTCGAGATCGGCGCGGGGTGCGGCTACGCTGCCGCCATTCTCGGGTGCCTCGCTGGGGAGGTGTGGACGGTCGAGCGGGTGCCCGAACTCGCTGAGTTGGCCATGTCGAACCTCCGGGAGGCCGGCGAGTTCGCGCACGTGCATGTCGTGTGCGCGGACGGGACTTTGGGCCTACCCGAGCACGCGCCCTACCAGGGGATCTCGGTGGCGGCAGCGGCGGCCAGCATTCCCCCGGCCCTCGAAGAGCAGCTCGCGGAGGGAGGCCGGTTGGTGATTCCCGTGGGTGCGACCGACGAGATCCAGTCGCTGCTCGAGGTCGTGAAGCGGCGCGATGGGACGTTCTACACCGAAGTGCTCGAGACGGTGCGATTCGTGCCGCTCATCGGCTCGGACTTACGATGATCCCGCCGGCGATGGTCGCGCCGGCTCCCGAAACTCCGTACCCCCGGCGGCCTCCCTCGTGCGCTGCGTTCCCGTTGCGCGCACCTTCTTCAGTCGCAGGGGCCGAGCGTGCCATTACAGTCCAAGGAGTCCGCGGTCAGGTCGATGCCACAGGCTCCATGGGGCGGGGCAAAGGGAGCTCCGGAGCCGAAGAGATAGAGTAGTAGCGTGACCCCATCGGCGAGATTCACCGAGCCGTCGTCGGTCGTGTCGAGAGCATCTCGGCACACACTCAGGCGGCCTTGGAACAGGTACCCCAAGAGCACGATGGCGTCGGCAATCTGGATCGTTCCGGACAGGTCGGCGTCGCCCCGGATGAAGCGCGGGTCGCATGGATCCGGGACGCCATTGCCGTTGGCGTCCGGGTAAGTCGCGCTCGCAATGTCCACCGCGTCGTCGACTCCGTTGCCGTCGCAGTCCTGGGTCATCGCCGTGCGGTTCACGAGCAGGACTTGGTCGCCCGGTACGTCGATCCACCGTTGCGACGCTCCTCCCGGCCAAGTGACCGTCAGCGAGTCGGCCACGGTCGCTGCACCGAGGCCGAAGTGGAGGTCGTAGCTCGAGGTGGTCTTGAATCCGGAACTGACCACGACCGACTGCGTCTGAGTGACCGCTCCAACCCGAACGTCGACGATCGCGCCGACAGCGCGGGTGTTGGGTGGGCCATCCCGCAGCCGGACCTGGAGCCAATGGGATCCCTGGCCCACTTGGTTGACGAAGAGGCGCGTCGGCGCCATGAAGTCCTGCTCCAACAGATCCATGTCGCCATCGGCGTCAATGTCACCGATTGCGGTACAGAGGGTTCCTTCGGGCGTGACGAAGCCGGTGGCCGGGCCCAGTTCGGTGCACGGGAACACTCCGTCGCAGTCGTACAGGAAGTTGCGTTGGTAGAAGTTGGCGACGAACAGCTCTTGCCAGCCGTCGTTGTCGAAGTCGAAGAAGTGAGTTCCCCAACCCGTCCAGTGGGCGCTCACGCCGGCCACGAAAGCGAAGTCCGCGAAGGTACCGTTCCGTTGGTTGAGCAGGAGCGGGTTGCCTGCCGGTGTGTTGGTGAGGTAGAGGTCGAGATAGCCGTCGGCGTTCAAGTCGCCGACCGCGACCCCCATGGAATCGATGCGCACGTCCGCCCCCGAACCCGCAGAAACGTTCACCAGCGACCCGCCGTCGTTGCGCCACAAACGATTGCCGCTGCCGACGTCGGTCCCGCGGTCGTTCGATAGATAGAGGTCGGCATCGCCGTCGCGATCGTAGTCGAAGAACACCGCCTGGAAACCGGCGAACGGATCCTCCACGCTGGTGCCGACAGCCATCGGCGCGAAGCCTCCATTGCCGAGGTTGCGGAACAAGCGGTTGGGAGCGCCCGCGCCACCGGCGCCGCCGAACTGGCCGGTGCGATTGACGACATAGAGGTCGAGCCAGCCGTCGCCGTCGACGTCACCCCACGCGCAGCCCGTGCCGGGCCCAATGTCTGCGACCCCCAGGTTCGGCGCCACGTCCACGAAGTTGAACCCGCCCGAGTTGACGAGCAACAGGTTCGGCCCGACCCAGTTCGAGATGTAGAGGTCCAGGTCACCGTCGGCATCGAAGTCTGCCGCGGCGATCCCGGAGAGGGCGCTGATCGCGGGCACCGCGGCGCCCGGCGGGCGCGCGACGAACGCGCCGGTTCCCGTGTTCTCGTAGAGTCCAATCTCGCCGCCGGCGGATCCGACCAGCACAGCATCGAGGTCGCCGTCATCGTCGAGGTCGACGAGTCCCACGCCGAGTCCGTACGCGGAAGGGAAGCTGCCTGCGGGAGTCGAGTAGTTGATGCCTCGGGGTACCGCTTCGTCGACGAAGTAGGGTTGCGACTGCGCGACGACCGCGGTTGCATAGACCGCACAGAGCACCAGATGAACCCAGAACATCCGATGAGCACAGTGCACCCGATGAACACCGCGCACCCGATGAACACAGCGCACCCGATGAACACCGCGCACCCGATGAACACCGCGCCGTGGCAGCGAGACGAGGACACCGACGCTGCGCGCGAACGAGTTGCCGTCGCCTAACGAACCCATCTCTACTCCTTAGCGCCCCGTGGCCCCGCGCCTTCCACCCGTTCGTGGCTGCGGCGAAGCCGCCTCCTCGGCACCCGTAAACGGCGCCGCGTGCGAACGGAAGTCAGTGCGCTCGACTTGGTTGGTATCGGCTTGTTTGGTATCGGCCGAAGCAGCGAGCCGCGGGCGATGATAGCGTTCTTCCCAGCGAAAGTGAAGCAACTGCGTCGCGTGCGGGAGGCCCAGCGCGGTCACGACGGACGCGGGGCACGGGCGGCGAGGGAGACGCGCTCAGCGCTGGTAGAGGTTGGTCATGTCCCACCACGGTAGGAAGATGGCGAGCGCCAAGAACAGCACGAAGCCGCCGAGGAACAGCGTCAGCGCGGGCTCGATCCAGCGGGTGAGATCGCGCAGGGCGGCGCGGCTCTCCTCCTCATAGTAGCGGGCGACCATGTCCAGGGCGATGTCGAGACGTCCCGAGCCCTCGCCGATCTTGATCATGCTCACGACGATCGGCGTGAACACCTTGTGGCGTCCGGTCGCGTCGCCGAGTGACTCTCCGGCTGCGACTCGCTCGCGGACGGTCGTGAGTTGCTTGGCAATGACGGCGTTTCCCGAGGCTTCCTTCATGAGCTCGAGGGCCGAGAGGATCGGCAAACCGCTGCTCTGGAGCAAGCCGAGGATGCGTGCGAACCGGGCCAGGTGCATGCGATGGATCAGCGTGCCGACGACCGGAACCCGGATGAGCCAGTTGTGAAACCAATAGCGACCGTGCTCGGTAGCGATGGCGCGCCGCGCTGCCACGGCCAAGAAGGCCGCGCCCGCCAGGAGTGCCCACCAGTAGTTCGTGACCAAATTGGCGCTGCCGAAGAGCAGCTTCGTCGGCAGCGGTAGGTCGCTCCCGAGACGCGCGAAGAAGCCCGAGAACTGCGGCACCACGACTTGCTGGAGCACGATGACGGCGACGCCGATCGCCACCAGTACGGTCGCTGGATACTGGAGTGCGCCCCGCACGTCTCGGCGCAGCTGCGTTTCCCAATCGAGGACGTTGGCGAGTTCGATCAACGAGGTCTCCAGCCGTCCTACGGTCTCCGAAGCGGCTACCGTGGCCACGTACGTCCGCGGGAACACCTCCGGGAACTCCTCGAGCGCTCGGGAGAGACTCTCTCCGCGGCGCACCGACTCGCTCAGCGAGCGCAGCACGACTTCGTGTTCTGGCTTGGAGTATCCTGCCAGCGTGTTGAGCGCTTCGTCGAACGGGACCGAAGCGGCGAGCATGGTCGAGAGCTGTCGTGAGAACACCGACAGATCGCGGGCGTTCCACCCGCGCGCACGGCCGATGCCGCGCGTGATCACGCCCGCTTCCGACTTGGCTCTCGCCGTAACCGAGAGCGGGGTCATGCCGCCGCTTTCTAGGCTGGCAATGATGGCTTCGACCGAGTCGCCCTCACGCGACTCCTCGACGAGTTGGCCGCTGGCATTCAAGGCTCGGCAGTGAAACGTGGTCATGACACAGTCGCGGCGGCGCGCGTGGGCTCGAGACTTGTGTTGGTCACGGCGAGCACCTCCTGGATCGTCGTCAGACCCTGGCGTACCTTGCGGACACCGTCGTCGAACATTCGCACCATGCCGTTGGCGATGGCGACTTGCTCATACGCCGACGCGGGCGCCTCGTCCACGATCAACGACTCGATCTCGGGGGTCACCAGCAGCAGTTCGTGGATCCCGGCACGCCCACGAAAGCCCGTGCGGCGACAACGATCGCAGCCCGTAGGCGCGTACCACTGCTCCCGGCCGCCGGTGCTCAAGGAAGCCAAGGCGGGCGGAGGTGAACTCGGCACGCGGCACTCGGTGCAGAGCTTGCGCACGAGCCGCTGCGCGATCACTCCGGAGAGACTCGAAGCCACCAGGAACGGTGGGATGCCCATGTGGAGCAAACGCGTGACCGCGCCGGCGGCGTCGTTGGTGTGAAGCGTCGTGAGGACCAGGTGGCCCGTGAGTGCTGCCTGCACCGCCACGCTGGCGGTCTCTGGATCGCGGATCTCGCCGACCATGACGATGTCGGGGTCCTGGCGTAGAATCGAGCGCAGGCCGGAGGCGAACGTGAGGCCGACTTTCGCATTGACCTGAATCTGCCGGAGCAGGTCGACTTTGTATTCGACCGGATCCTCGATGGTCATGATGTTTTTGTCGACGGTGTTCAGGAGATCGAGCGCGGTGTAGAGCGTCGTGGTCTTGCCGCTGCCTGTCGGGCCGGTGACGATGATCATTCCATGCGGACGTTTGACCAGCTGCACGAACTGATCGCGTACGGCGTCGTCGAGGCCCAGCGACTGGATACCGATGCGGACCTTGGACCCCACGAGAAGCCGGAGGACCACGTTCTCACCGTGCACGGTCGGCGTCGTCGAGACGCGCAGCGAGATCTTCTCGCCCGCCAGGTTCATCTCGACGTTGCCATCCTGGGGTACGCGGGTCTCGGAGATGTCCAGGCTCGCGAGGATCTTCACCCGCGATACCATGTTCGCCTGCAGCTCCTTGGAGAAGGCCCGTACCTCCTGCAGGCTCCCGTCGACGCGTTGCCGGACGAGCAGCTGGGTGTCACCCGGCTCGATGTGCACATCGCTCGCGCCGTCACGAATGGCACGCTTCAGCAGCGAGTCGACGATCTTGGGGACGTCTTGCTCTTGAACCGCGATCTCAGCACCCTCGCCGAGCGCGAACATCGACGATGCGTAGTTGGTTTCGAGCGCCATTTGAATGGCGTCCGCGGGCGCATAGTACAGATCGATGTCGAGCCCGGTGTCGTTGCGAACTTGGTCGATGGCCACCAGATTGGTGGGATCGGCCACGGCCACTGCCAGGCTCGTGTCGGTCTGGAACAAGGGCACGAGGATCTCGCTACGGCACACTTCTTCCGGCAACAGCGCGAGCGCCTGCGGGTCGGCATGGAAGTTCGCGAGATTCATGTACGGAATCCCGAAGTACTCGGCCCGCTGTTGGTCGAACACCTCGAGCGCGAGGA
This sequence comes from Planctomycetota bacterium, assembly GCA_050246115.1. Classification (GTDB taxonomy): domain Bacteria; phylum Planctomycetota; class UBA8108; order UBA1146; family JAJFFE01; genus JBFWWP01. The sequence continues at coordinate 78,735 of JBFWWP010000013.1, read as the reverse complement.
TCTTGGCGTCGGACAGGGAGCGCCGCAGATCTTGACGCCGGCTCTTGGCGTACTGGACCGCCTCCTCGAGGCCGGACTTGGTGATGACTCCGCGTTGCACGAGGTCTTCGCCGAACTCGAGTTCGTCTCTGCGCACCGAGGGTCCTTTCGCGGGGGGGACGCGTCCGTGTCCCCATCTGGGTATCGACCGGGCGAGCGTGCGGTCTTGAGGGACCCGTCGTTTCGCCGCCGCCGCACGGCGGCGTAGGGGCTGACCTTGACCACGACGCACCGGACCTGGACATTGGCGGCTGAAAGGAGTCGACCCATGGCGAAATCGGAGACGCGCAAGTTCTTCGAGTTCGTGCCTGCCGTTCTCGACGAGATCGGCCAGAGGCAGAACTTCCGCTGCGCAGTGTGCGGTACGAATCTCGGGCGGGGGAACACGAAGATCCTGGTGAACTACCACCACGTCGTCCCAGTGCAGTCGGGGAATCCCGCCAACCGCAGCCATGACTTCATTCGCAGCGCCGACAACGGGGTGCTGTTATGCGATGAGTCCGCGGCCAAGTCACGAAGCGAGTCGTGCCATGGGCTGGTTGCGCATGGGGAGTCGCGGTTCGGCACCTTTGCCGCCTATGCCGACGCCTTCCCGTACTCCCATGGAGGCGACAAGGAGGCCCACCGCTCTTGGGTGCGAAGTTTGAACGATCGCTCTCGGGCCGTGTACACCCCAGGCTAAGGAGTCGCCCAAGAATGACTTCGACATCTTGCCGCCGATTTGGGTCAGATTCGGCCGATCCGGAAAGCTCGGTGAAGTCATTCTTGGGGGACTCCTAAGAACCGTTGAGGAAGCCGGATCCTTCCCCGCGAACGGTGATGAGCCGAGGAGGCTCGGCCAACGGGGTCGAAGTCGCCTGACACCGCACTTGTCTCAGATCGAGCGCGTGCCGTGCGCGATCGGGGGCTAGATCTCGACGCGGTCGGAGAAGACCTTGCTCAGCTGGTTGACCGCTACCGCCCAATTGGCGCGGCGGGTCCACTTCGTCGCGGTCTCGGCGAGGGTCTCGTAGAAGTGAGCTTGCAACACGGAGTCGTTGGCGAACACGACCATGCCGTTCAGGCTCTTGGTGAGTTGACGGTGGAAGGCTTCGAGGCTGGTGGTGTCGAACAGCACCATGCGCAACTCGGCTGGGTAGTGAAACAGCGCCGTGACGGAATTCCAACTGGTACGCCATGGCCGTAGCGCCATGGGATAGGCATCGAGCCAGCGGTCTCGTAGCGAATCGAGCGCGTCGGCGGCGTCGTCGGTGGACGGTGCGGCGTAGACCTCTTTGAGGTCCTTCGCAAAGGCGCGACGATCTCGCCAGGCCACCAAGTCCATGCTGCGCCGAAGGAGTTCGACGACGTCGAGAACGCACTCGCTTTGCGGGTACTCACTCTGCACGGCCGCGGCCATTCCGGTGCGCTCGTGGCCCGTTACGATCAGCGTGCTTTCCAGGCCGCGCCGGCGTACGTCCGCGAACACCGTTTGCCAGAAGTCCTGGCTTTCGACCCCGGTGCTCCAGATCCCAAGCACTTCTTGCTGGCCGTGTACGTCGATGCCCGCGAGCCAGACTGCCAGGTGGTTGGCGACGTCGTGACCGGAGCGGCACGGGTAGGACAGTTGGTCGACATAGATGAGCGGATAGGTGTTCTGGAGTGGACGCCGGCGCCACGCTGCAGCCGCGTCGATCGCGGTCATGGAGCTACCCGCAAAGGGGCCTTCGGTCTTCTGCTTCTCCGGCTGCGCCACCGCCGCCGCCTCGAGCGGGACGAACACGGGCACGTTCTGACTTGCGAGGGGCGGGGCCGCACTCCCCGGTGGTTCCAGCCACTCCCGCTCGTTCGCGACCTGGGGCGCCTGCGTCGCGGGCTGGGCGGCCTCCCGCTCCTGCTTGCGCAGCAGGGCTTCTTGCCACTTTTCCTGAAGCCGCTCGCGGGTGATCGGCTTCGAGACGAATCCGAGAACCCCCAGGCGCAACGCTTGCTCGATCACCGTCGGCGCATCCATGGAACTGCATACCAGGACATCGACGGGCGTTGGCAGCGGGTCCGCTTTGAGATCGGTCAGCAGGCTCAAGCCGTCTTTGACCGGCATCATGAGGTCGAGGATCATGAGGTCGACCTTCTGGGAGCGGAGCACGCGCTCGGCCTCCTCACCATTCTCGGCCTCGAGCAGCGTCACCTCGAGCGGGCCGAGGATAGGCGTGACGACGTTCTGCGCGACTTCCGGCAGGTAGCGGGAACACATGCGCCGGATGAGCGGAGTGTCGTCTACGATGAGGATGGTGTACGGGGTAGCTGACATACGCGGTGCGGATCGTCCCTTCCCAGACCCAGTGACAGCGGTGCCGATCGCCCACTTCTTCGGCTCTCGCGCGGGGGTTTCTGAATGGCATCGTACTCTTGAGAGGCTGGCGCGCGCGTCCGGGCCCAGGATGACAGGCGCCGCTCGCGGCGCTCGGAGAAGGGCCGGGAATCTCACGCGCAGTTGCCCGGATCGGGAAAGGCGACAGCATGAATCTACCCCAGCGACGCAATCGACTCCCCAAGCCAGCTCTGCAACTGAAGCTGATCGGCGTGTTCCTGGGACTCGGTGTCGCGTGCACGTTAGTGCAGTTCTCTCTGCTCAGTCGGGCGGCGACGAAGATGGCGCTCGCATTACCGGAAGGCCGAGCCCTGATGGGGCCACTCGGCGACTTGCTCTGGACGCAGCTCGGCGTGGCCATGGGGCTGCTCGTGCCGTTGACCGTGGTGATCGGGACCATCGTGACGTTTCGCGTTGCTGGCCCGATCTATCACTTCGAGCAACACCTCCGGTCCTTGCTCGCGGGCCGCGATCCTGGGCGCCTGCGAATTCGCGAAGAGGATGAGCTGGGTGAGTTGTCGGACCTCCTCCAGCGCGTGCTCGAGCGAAGGGGTGCCGTCGACTCGGGGCTCCCCGACTCGGAGTTGGCCGCCGACGGTTCTGCACCCACGCCCCCCGTGGGTGGCGCTCGAGTCGTGCCCGCGGCGCGGGCCCAGCGCTTGACTACTTGCTCGGGATGACGCGCGTTCCGAGCGCCGCTTCTACGGCGTAGACAGCACCGCGTCCAACCTCGGCGATCCAGAGAGTGCCGCTGTCGTCGTCGAGCGTCAAACGGGACGGTGCGCGCAGTCGTGGCCCGCTGCCCAGGTTGTCGCCGGACACCACCGACACGAACCCGGTCTGCAGATTGAACGAGTAGATCGTGGCCGTCGACGCGGATCCCACGAACGCACGTGCGGAGTTGGCGTCGAGGCACAGACTGCTCGGGAGCTGCAGGGTCGCGCCGATGCCCGGGACCGGTGAGCGAAGCCCCGTCGCGAGTGCCACCTCGATGATTCCGGGGAAGTCGAGATCGATCACGTAGGCGACGACGCCGTCGTCGCGCAGAGCAACGTCGCGCGGCACCGAGAACGGCGCCCCACCGCCAATTCCACTCCCGGAAACGACCTGGCGATCGCCGGTCGCGAGTTCCACGTCGATGAGAGTCGCGGTCGCGGCATCGACGACGATGACGCGCGGCAACGTCGGATCGAGGGCAATTGCTACCGGCGTCACGAACAGCGGACCGACCCCGCGGCTCGCACCGGAGAGTTCGGTTCGGTTACCGGTCCCGGTCTCGATCTCGATGAGCGCGTCGGAACTGCTATCGGCGACCAGGAGGTGCTCATCGTCCAGTGCCACGAGATCCTCGAGTCGCTCGAACAGGGGGCCAACGCCGCGAGTGGGCCCCGACACTTCCGTCCGCGCGCCAAGGGTGGTGTCCACGGCGATCACGGCAGCGCGGTCGCGGTCGGCAACCCAACACGTGTTCGTGTCGTGCACGACCGCGATCGGAGCGAGTAGGGGTGGCCCGCTTCCTTGCGCGGAACGCGCGCCCGGGGTCGTCGCGCCGCTCGTGCGCTCCACTTCGATCCAGCCATCGATGCGCTCGTCGAGGATGTGAAGTCGCGTGTCGCTCGGTGTGAGGGGCAACATGGCGGTCGGGGCTGGAGGGGCAGTGCTCGCGGGGCCAACGAGTTCGACGCGATCGCCGGTTGCGATGTCGAGTTCGATGATCCCGGCACCGCCGCTGCGAGTCACGAACGCGCGCGCTGCCGGCAGATCCAGGGCGAGCGCGGTCGCCCCGGTGAGCGGTGGACCGGCCCCGTGGGTCGGCCCCGAGATCTCGACGCGGTTGCCATCGGCGAGCGTGATGGCGAAGAGGGCACTGGCCCCGCCGTCGAGCCAGAAGGCGCGCCCGGTCGCGTCGTCGAGGGCCAAGCCGCGCGGCACTTGCAGCGGCGGTCCAGCGCCCACTCCCGCACCCGCCACGAGACTGCGAACCCCGGTGTTCAGGTCGACACTCACCAGTTGCGCCGGTGTGGCCGTGCCGACGAGCGCGAAGGTGCCGGCCTCCGCGACGGCTACCGTCCACGATTGCGCGAGGCTTGGGCCGGAGCCCACGGCGTCACTCGCGATCGTCGTGCGATCACCGGAAGCGAGGTCTACGGCAAGCAGCGCGTTGCCCGCGCCGACGGTCACGAGCACGCGCTGCAGCAGCGGGTCGAGAGCCATCGCCTGGGCGTCGTCGAGCGCTGGTCCGAGTCCGACCCCGAGTCCCGATGCGACCGTCCAGTCCGCGGCCGTGGCGCGAGTACCCGTTGGTGGGAGGGCGACGCGGAGCACCGCGCCGAGTGCGCGGTCGAGCACCAGCGCGTCGCCGTTCGGGCCCCGCGCCGCCGCGATCGGTTCGTCGAGGATGGGGGCGCGCACGACGTGGGTCGTGGGCATGCGGGTGGTCTCGTTCCCTAGCGTGTCGCGTGCGGTCGCGCCCAAGTCGTTGGGTCCCGGGTCCAGGGAGGTCGCGACTTGCCAGTTGGCGAAGCCATCGAAGGTCGTCGCGATCGTCGAGCCGAGTGACACGGAAGCCACGCCGTGGGGGTCGGCCGCGCGCCCTCGCAACACGATGGACGGCGCGTCGGTGAGCGCGGTGGCCGGTGGATAGTCGGTGGTGAGGTCCGGTCCCGTTCGCTCGATCTCCCAGTCGTGACGCTGCGGCGTCCGTTCTTGGTTGCCCGCAGCGTCCACCGCGCGTACCTCGAAGGAGTGCACGCCTTCGTCGAGCGCGGTCAGTACGACGGGGCTCGCCACCGCTTGCCATGGCCCGCCGTCGAGTCGGGCTTCCATCTGCGCGTCGATCTCGTTCGCTGCCACTTCGAAGCTCGCGTCTTCGTCCATGGTGACGAGCGGCGGGGCACTGATGATCTGCGTCATGGGTGCGGTGAGGTCGATCGTCCAAGAGGAGGCAGCGGGGGTCGGGTCGACGTTGTCGGCGGCATCGATCGCGCGCACCCGAAAGTCATGAGGCCCCTCACCGAGGCCCGCGATGGTATGTGGGCTCGCGACGTCGAACCAGGCTCCCTGATCCACGCTGCCCTCGAAGCGGGCCCCGGCTTCGCTCGCCGAGAACACGAAGGTGACCGAGTCGACGGCAACCGCGGGCGCGGGCAGCGATCCCGGCGCGAACATCGTGTCCGGGGCCACGGTATCGGTAGCGCTCGGCGGTGCGCCGCCACTGCCGCCACCCGACGACGAACTGGAAAGCACTGCCGAGATGGCGGCCGGTCCACATCCGCAAGCGAGGAGCGGTAAGATGAGAAGCGCACCGTGCCCGCGGAGTCGTCGACCGCGAAGTAGACTCATGAATTCCCTCGTTCGTCGCCAAGCCCGTTCATCGACTCACTCGTCGGGGCCGACGGTGGATCCTCTGGGTCGATATCCTCGAGTGAAGCGCGCTCGTCGCAGAACACCACGAGCGTCCGCGAGCAGACATCGTCACCTTGGCGCGCTTCGATCTGGATCTCGTTGCGTCCGGGTTGCAAGCGGAGCACCTGCTCGAGGTCGAAACCGGGCAGTCGATCGCGCCCGGGATCGAATCCCGTCGTCGGACTCGCGACGCCGTTGACGCGCAGGGTCAGGCCCTCGATCGGGCCGAGGGCCTCGACGCGAGCGCGGAGTCGCGTGACCTCGCCGGTGCGTTCCCCGTTGACAGGCTGCTGGAACTCGACGCGGAGGGGTTGCGACTCCTGGGGTGTCTGGAGCCGCCCAAGCACTTGCACCAACTGGTGGACGATGTGTTCGGTACCGATGGCGGACAGGGTGTGGCTGGTGCGGAACGGGTCGTCGGAGGTCCAGAAGGGCGGCAAGATCAGGCTTTGCGCGAGGGCCACGGAGGCGAGTGGATTGCGGTCCAAGAAGCGCAAGTTCACGGGTGTCGAGGTGAGGGCGAAGCGCGCGAGCGGCTGGCCGTCGTGCGGGTTGACCGCGGTGCACACCACTTCGAGCCCCGGATCGTAGCGACTGTCCGGCACCAGCAGCCCGCCCATCCAAGTGCCGAGCCAAAGGACGCCGGCAGTGACCGAATGCAGGCCCGACATCCCCACGTGTTGGGGCGCTGCGCGCGTCACGCGCAGCCGTAGCAGCAGATCGGCGTGACAGGAGCGGGCTTCGAGCAGGTCGAGTTCACCAACCGCGACGATCGCGGTCGTCGCCTGCCCCTCCGTGAGGGTACGGATCACACGGTCGCGAAACTCGTCCGCTGGGTACGCGAACGCGAGCCGGTTCTCGTCTCGGCGCGGGCTGTCCTCGGGGATGCCGCTGCTGGGGACCGGCATGGCGACCTGGCTGATGGCGAGGCGATAGGGGGCACGGCGTACGTCCCGAGGGACCGCGTCGCGACCCGTAGGGAGCGCGCAGCCGGGCAGCAACGCCCAGGCCGCGAACAACGCGGCGGCGGCAACCCAGGCACGGACCTCGAGCCGGAAGATCGACCGACTCCGTGGCGGGTACCGCTCTCGATCGCCCTGCGGATCGATCGGTCTGCGGAGTCGGCGGTGCGCTCTCCTGCCGCACGGTCCACGAACGGGCCTCGGACGTGGGGTCACGTCGAATCCTCTTCACGGTGGGCGGCGTCCGGGGATTATCCCCGAACGGCGGATGAAGAGGAAGCGCTGTTTTCGTGGGCAACGTGCCAAACCAGCACGGGTGCGTCGCTGAAAGGAAGGGGCCGACCCGAAGCGATACGCTCCGTGCCGGCCCCTGGGCGGTCGAGTCGAGAACCTCGGTGGACGAGGCCTCTCCTCGCTCCTCGTTGTTGCTTGGGTCCACCTGCGCGCTGGGTTCCAGTCGCACGACCGCCGGCTGGCCCGCCTGAACTCAACCCGACGTGGGTCGTCGGGAGCTCACTCGCGGTGTCGTCCGTGGGCGGCGTGCGACGCAGAAGCGATCACGCGTTCGTGGTGGCCGACTGCTTGGTGGAGAAGTCCTTCCAGTAGTCCTGTGGCAGGTCCAACGCGATCTTGAGCGCACCGTTCGAGCCGGCGTACTGCGGCTCTTCGACGGTGGTGACTTTGCCACCGCCGTACTCCTTGAGCGCCTCTTGGATCGCGCGTCCGAGCCCCTTGATCTGGCTGCCGCCGCCGCCGAGCAGGACGTTGCCACGCATCTTGGCTTGGAATTCCGGGTCGTAGGTCGCGATCAGGTCCTGCAGCGCCGCGATCGTCGGCGGAACCAGCGAGTAGCAGGCCTCGTAGACGAGCTCGGTGAGATCGAACGGCTTCGGCTTACCCGCTACCGGGAGATCGACGATCACGTCGTCCATCTTCGGTGTGACCGAGGCGTAGTTCTCCTTGATCTCGCGAATCATGTTCAGCGAGAACTGCGCTTCGGGGTACTTGGCCTTGACCAAAGTCGTGAGCGTCTGGTCGATGGAGTCGCCAGCGACTTCGTGCGTGCGCTGATCCTCTGCTTGCGGCATGCTGCCGTGGACGCGGCATAGGTCCGTAGTACCGGCGCCGATGTCGATGACCAGTGTGTCATTCAGGAAGTCGAGTCCGTACGCGACCGCAAACGGCTCCGAGCAAACGATCACGCTGTCGACGAAGTTGGCGGCCGCTTCGATGATCTGTGCCTGACCCTGGACGCTGGCCTCGGCGGGGGCGCCGATCACCGCGTAGATCGTGCTGCCGGGGGGGATCTGCGCCAAGGAGATCGCATGTTCGAGCAGGTCTTTGACCGCGGTCTTCGACTCGGCAGTATCCTTGCCGTTCTTCTTCTTGATGCTGCCCCCCTCGAGCGGGCGGATCAGGTTCACCGACATGCGGTTCTTGACCGCTTCCTTGCCGTAGATGATGTTGCGACCGCCGAGCATCTTGCGGCTGACGTGATCCTTGGCGTAGCCGACATAGGACCAAACCGTCTCGCGGACGCCGTTGGAACAAGTGATCGAGGTGCGGCTGGTTCCGAGGTCGATTCCAATGAAGACCTTCTCAGACATGGAGAGTGCTCCTTCGTAGTAGATTCGGTGACGTGATCGTGTTCGCGAGTCGCAAGCCTCAGCTCAACTCCTCGACCGGGTCGCTGGCGGAATCGGCGGCGCCCGCGGTTTCGTCGGGGTCGTCGGCTGCGGGGCCTTCGTCGCCGTCCGGCTGCTTCTGTCGGGTGCGTTGGAGGGGCGGTGGCGTGAAGCGAGTCGGTGCGGTGATTTTCTTCACACCGTCGTTCGCCCCGTCGCTCGGTGTAGGGGGCGACAGGCGCGGGCGCGCGATCGTCGGCGCGACGTACCCTGCAGCCTCCATTTGTTGGCGCACCTTGCGGTTGCTCTCGAAGAGGTCCTTGAGCAAGGTGAGTTTCTGATCGCGAGCGGGGTCGTCGTCGGCGAGACCCGCCTCCATGACCGTTCGGATTCCGGTGCCGGCCGATTCCAAAGCCTGGGCCCGTCGTTCCGCGCGTTCGCGCGCCTTCTGGGTCTCTTCGAGCGCTTTCGCGAGTCGGCCGACCTTACGTTCGAGCAGGTTGAGCGCGTCGCTCTGGGCTTCGCGTTCCTTGGCGCTGATCTTGTCGCGTTCGCCGTCCAACAGTCGGGCGACCACGGTCCGCATCTCCTCCTCGATCGCCGGTGAGATGTTGGGTCCGCGGAGCGCGCGCTCCAAGATCCGGGACAGTCGTTCATCGAGTTCTTGTATGCCCGCGTGTGACATCGTGAACTGGTCAGCGCTGACGAGGCGCAGCCGCTCTTCGGTGAGCAGTTGCTGAGCCCGATCGAGTTGTGTCTGGAGGTGCTTCGCCTTGCTCTCCATGCCGTGCTTCTCGGCTTGGAAGGCGGCCAGTCGTGCCTTGAAGTTCTCCTCGGCTTCTTCGAGGAGCCGCTTTCGTTCGGCGTCCCCGAGTGCGCTCTGCAGAGTGGCGACGGCCTCGTCGACTGCGCCCTGGATCAGCCCGGTGAGCGTAGCCATGTCGAGAACTTGCACGTTCTCGCGCGCGGCGGCGAGGTCCGACGAGCGCACGGTCTTCGCGTGTCGCAGAAGGCGCTCGCCCACGTCCTTCGCCGACTCGGCGACGGTGCGGGGTGGCGTTGGCACCGGCTTCGGAGGAGCGCCGGCCGAGGGCGGGTCGGTCGCGCGGCGGCGCGGTCGCTCCAGGCTGGCCGACTCGACGAGCCGCGTTTGCAGACGACTCGCAGCTCGCTCGTCGGTGTGCAGCCACTCGACGAACAGCCCCATTTCGCCGGAGTGGACCACGCGTCCGCGGAGCCGCAGAGGACCACCCGGCGCGACGGTGAGGTCGAACTCGAGCTCGGCGCCGACGGCGATCGATGCCGTCCAGTCGACGACCGCCTTGGTGCGACTGATGCGGACGATCGGGGTTGGCTGGGGTTCCTCGCCGTCGCGCAAGAGTGCGCAGTGGCACTCGACGTCGGTCGCAGCGAACACTCGGTCGAGCACGATTCTCCTCCGCCGAACGGGGTGCGTAGCCTCGCCCTGGGGCAGGGGGAATCTACATCGAAGGATAAGCCGCGCCGGGCGAACCGGCAAATCGGCGGGCGAGTCGAGCCCGGGCGGAGCGGACCTTCGAAGTCGACCCAGCGCCGCGCGCTGACCCGGCGAAACCGGCTGGGCGAGTCACCGGGCTGGGATCGCGGTTCGGTCGCGGTTTCGTGGAGGCGGCGGGGGTTGGGTCGGTGACCACTCCGCTCGAGCCCCGCGAAAGGCCGATCGTCCGCGAAAAGCCTCGCGTGGGGGCGGGTCGTCGAGTGGAACCGGGGCGGTTCGCCGGCCAGCGACCGGATCAGCGACTGGGGCGTCGCGCCTCCCGCAGACGCTTGCGTACTTCTCGCGCCCACGCACTGTGGGGGTCTTGGTCGAGATAGGCCTGCCAGTGACGCTCGGCCTCGCCGACCTTCCCTTGCTGAGCCAAGGTTTCCGCGAGGTTGTAGTGCGCGTCGGCGTAGAGCGGTGCAATGCGTAGCGCGTGGCGAAATGCCGCTACGGACTCGTCCCACTGGCCCAACTCGCTGAGCGCAATGCCGAGATTGCTCCAGGCTTCGACGAGGCTTGGATCCAAGCGCACGGCTTCCCGGAAGTGCGTGATCGCTGCGTCGTAGTCGCCGAGTTGGCAGCGCACGTTACCCAGGTTGTAGCGAATCTCGGGGGTCGGCTCGCCGGCGGCGAGAGCGTTCTCGTAGGCGCCGGCAGCGGCTTCCCAGCGCTCTCGCTCCTCGTGTTCGATTCCTTCGCGAAACCAGTCCTCGGCCTTCCGCTCCACCTTGGGGTTCGACTTGGCAGCACTCGGGGTGCTCGTCGAGGGAGCGGCGTTGGCTTCGGGTCGCGCCGTGGACCCGAAGTCGAACTGCAATTGCCCACGGGTATCGGCAAGGTGGCCGTCGTCCAAGCGGACGAGCAGTTGTCCCTCGCGCTGCAGGAGCTGCATCGATGGAGCCACGGCCGCAGTGATGCCCGGTAGCCAACCTTCGAGCTGCTCGAGGCTCCGTTGAATCCGGGATACCGGGACCCCGCTCCGGTCGAGATCGGTGACCACCTTGGCCATCGACACTTGTCGAAAGTCGAAGTAAGAGACCTGCTTCTCCTGGCGGGCAGGGGTGATGACGCCGCGACGGACCCAGGCGCGGATCTTCGACTCCGCGACCTGGAGGATGCGGCTCAACTGCGCGGTCGAGTACAGCTGGTGAATCGCTTCCTCTTTCTCTCCCAAGCCCACGCGGTGCAGGAAGACTTCTTCGGCGATGATCTCGATGTCGATCCCTTTGGCCGCGAGTTGCCGTGCCGCGCGTAGGTTACGACCGAGCCGTCCATCCGCACCGACGGGGAAGCCGTCGCGTCCGACGACCACAATGGCGGTACGTTCGTCCACCGACGTAACGTACTCCCCACCGCACTCGCGGATCGACCGTGCCGCTTCCTCCCGTGTGAGCGCAGCGAGGCGACCGGTGATCGCGACGTTCTTGCCTTGCAGTTCACGCACCTCGTTAGCTTAGGCGAGGAGCGGGGGGGATGGAAAGGGCCAAGGGCGCACGCAAAGTGCATCTTGCCGCGACCTCGTCGCGGTCACCCGAGGCTGAGTCGCCACCCGGTTCCGGGTGCCTGGTGCCGATCCACATGGCTTTCCTACTCGATCAACGCGCGGAACACCGGGGCTCGCAACTCCCCGTGCGAGGTCCACTCCAGAAACGACACGCTGCAGAAGATTCGGGGCTCCACCCACTTCCCTGCCAAGCCCGTCGGCACGATGGGGCGGTCGCAGGCGATCTCCCGCAGCCGCCGTAAGAGATCGCCCCGAAGCTCGTCCGTGAGGCCGCTGCCAACCTTGCCGACGCAGCGCAGGCGACCATCGTCGTCGTTCGTGGCAAGGATCAGGCTCTTGAGATCCGCGCCCGTCTGCTGAAATCCGATCACCACGCATTGCAGGAGCTGACCGCGCTTGATCTTGATCCAAGCGTCGCTGCGCTTGCCGGGGGCGTAACGACTGTCGCGGCGCTTGGCCACGACACCCTCGAGGCCGCGGGCGCACACTTCCTCCAAGATCGTCGGCCCATCGCCAACGATCTCGTCCGAGAAGACGAACCGTGGGTGGGCGGTGCGCTCGACCCACTTGGCCAGTCGACGGCGGCGCTCGACGAGCGGTCGATCGGCAATCGACGAGAAGTCCTCGTAGATCAGGTCGAAAGCCACGAACAGGGCCGGGTACTGCTGGGAGAGCGCCTGCGCGCGCCCGGCCGCCCGAACTTGCTCGCGGCGCAGGGCCAGCCCAAAGTCCGGGACCCCGGCGGGGTTCATGACGACCACCTCGGCGTCGATCACGACGCCTGGCGGCAACTGGTCGAGGAATCCGAACTCCGGGTAGCGCTCACGCATCGGGCGCTGACGCCGGCTGAAGAGCCGCACTTCACCCCGGTCGACGAACGCGAGCGAGCGAATGCCGTCCCACTTGACCTCGAAGAGGTGTTGGTCCGACGAGAAAATCGGGCCGATCTTGGCGAGCATCGGCGCCACGAACTCGGGAAGTTTCGGTGCGGACAAGGTGGTTCACTACCCGCTCTTCTTCTTGCCGGCCGCGGGCTTGCGAGCCTTGGCGCTCGGCGCCATCTTCTTGTTGCCCCCCGCCTTGCGCGCACTTTGGGCGCTTTGGGCATTGGCCACGCTTTGCTTGAGCGCGTCCATCAAGTTGATGATCTTGGGTTCCTCCGGGTCGGGTACCGACACCAGCTCCTGACCTTCGACTTTGGCCGCGATCAGCTGGGACATCTTCTGGACGTAGACGTCCTGGTACTCCGAGAAATCGAATGCGTCGATGGTCGAGGCTTCGATGAGTGTGCGCGTGAGCTTCAACTCGTCGGGCGCGAATTCGAGACTCTGGATCTCATCCTCGAACGAACTCGGCGTCTTGATCTTGGCAGGGTAGGTAAGCACGGTCATGGCAAGCGTCCGGCCCGCGGGCCGGAGCAGTACCACCTGTTCGCGGCCGGCAACCACGGTCTTCGCGATCGCGTAGAGGCCTTGCTCTTCCATGACCGTACGCAGGAGTCCGTATGGCTTCTGTCCCACGGGGCCGTCCGGTGCCAGGTAGTAGGTGCGGCCGGCGAAGTAGATCGGGTCGATCTCTGCCGGTGGCAGGAAACCGTCGATTTGGATCGAGCGGTCGTTCTCGCTGCGCAGCTTGTCCACTTCGTCGGGATCCACGACTACGTAGTTCCCCTTCGAGTACTCGTACCCGCTCACGATCTCGTCGTTGGGGATCTCGCCGTGCTCGGGGCAGGTCTTCTTGTACTGAACCCGGTTGTGGCAGTCGCGGTGCAACTGGTTCAGCCGAATCTCGCTGCTCGTGACGGTCGCGGTGTAGGCCTTGACCGGGACCGAGACCAGGCTCAACTTGATGAAGCCCTTCCAGCTGGAGCGCGGTGGCATGTGGGTCGCTTCCTTCCCGTGCAATCTCTCGTCGAGGGCCAGCGCGGCAAGTCCGGCGAACCCTGACCGCGTAGTATATCGGCGGCGACCCACCCAGACGCAACCCCAATTCCGGAAAGGGGTTCAGGCTTCGTCGGAGGGTGAACGACGACGTCCACAACCGGTGGACGCGGGCGTGTGCAAGGCCACGACCGATAGTATGGTATGTCTCGCGGGTCGCGCCGGCGCCGAGGAACGGCAGCGACCTCGAGCGCATGACCGGCGAGTGGACTCAGACCTGCGGAGGCGGCTTGGCCAAGAAACTGTCGGACTACGAGCGTAAGCGCGACTTTGCGAAGACGCCCGAACCCGCGGTCAAGACCGTCACCCAAGAGCCGGCGTCGGGTTCACGCGGGGACCGGCGGGTGTTCGTCGTCCATCGTCACGATGCTTCGAGCCTGCACTACGATCTTCGGCTCGAAGACTCGGGGGTCCTCAAGTCGTGGGCCGTGCCCCGCGGGTTTTCCTACGAGCCCAGCGAGAAGCGTCTGGCGGTTCACACCGAGGACCACCCTCTCGAATACGAAGACTTCGACGGCGTGATTCCCAAGGGGCAGTACGGCGGCGGGACCATGTTGATCTGGGATCGGGGGACCTACGAGTTGCTCAAGGCCGCGAGCGGAGAGGCTGCGATCACGGCCGGGGAAGTGAAGATCCAACTCGACGGCAAGCGACTCCGTGGTGAGTGGCACCTCGTGCGTACCCAGAAAGAGCCAAAGAGCTGGCTGCTCTTCAAGGCGAGAGATTGTTACGCGCGCGCCACCGGCGAGGTCGCCTACCCGTTCGGAATCGATCTCGACCGCGCGCAGCGCCGCGAGCCATCGAGTCGCTTGACGCCGATGCGACCGCAACGCGAAGTCGATGCCTTCAGCGATCCCGACTGGCTCTACGAAATGGAGTTCGCCGGGGTTCGGGCGTTCCTCTTCAAGGATGGAGGGAACGTCTGGGCCCGCGAGGCCGGCGGACGTCGGGTGCACGATCTACGAGGGAGCCTTCGCGTCGAAGCGGGCAAGATCCATGCACAGCGAGCGACGCTCGATGGCGTTCTCGTCGCGTTGGACGCGTCTCAGCGCCCCTGTCGAGAGGCGCTGGCTCGAGCACTAGCGGACGAGAAGTCGAGCGCACTGTACTACTACGCGTTCGACTTGCTGCATTTTGACGCCTGGCAGTTGCACAAGCTGCCCCTCACCGAGCGGAAGCAGCTCTTGGCCGCAGTCGTGAGTGTCGGGCGTAGCCTACTGTACGTCGATCACGTGCGCGGTGAGGGCGGTTCGCTGGCGAACGTAGTCGCGGCCGCCGGCCTGCCGGGCGTCATCGCCAAGCGAGCGGCGGGCCCCTATCGAGGCGGGGCGAGCGCGGACTGGCGTCGGATCCCGATCGCGACCCAGGACGAACCCCGTGGCGTGGGTGTGCTCGAGCGCATCGAGAACTTTGCGGCGGAGGGAGCGCGCACGAGGGTCAAACTCACCAACCGCAGCAAAGTGCTGTTCCCCGAGGCCGGTTACACCAAGGGCGATTTCGTCGCCTTCTACGACCGCGTGGCCGAGGTGCTGCTGCCGTACTTGCGCGATCGACCCCTGCACATGAACCGGTTTCCCGATGGGATCCATGGCAAGTCGTTCTACCACAAAGATGCACCGGACCATACGCCCGACTGGGTTCGCACCGAAACCATCCAGTCACGGGGGGAGCAGAAGGCGATTCGGTACGTGATCTGCAACGATCGCGACACGTTGCTCTACCTCGCGAACCTCGGGAGCATCGATCTACACCCTTGGCTTTCGCACTTGGGCTCGCTCGACACGCCGGACTGGCTGGTGTTCGATCTAGATCCGGACGGTTCGCCGTTTCCGCACGTCGTACGCATCGCGCGGTCGCTAGGAAAGTTGCTCCATGGCATCGGTTTGCACCCGCGGCTCAAGACTTCGGGTGCGAGCGGTCTGCACGTCTATGTGTCGGTGTTGCCGCACTACAGCTACGATCAGGTGCGGATGTTCGGGGAAGCGATCGCCCGTTACGTGGCGCGCGAACACGCGGAAGTGGCCACGGTCGAACGCAGTGTCGCGTCGCGTCGTGGGAAGGTGTACATCGATTTCCTTCAGAACCGCCGTGGCCAAACGGTGGTGCCGCCCTACGTGGTCCGTCCCGTTGCCGCGGCGTCGGTCTCGACGCCCCTCGATTGGGATGAGCTCAGCTCGCGGATCGAGCCGCAGGACTTTCACATCGGGAACGTACCCGAGCGCGTGGCGACGTTGGGGGACTTGTTTCGCCCGACCCTCACCGACCCCGAGGACTTGGTGCCGGCCATTGCGGCGTTCGAGCGCATCTACCTGAATCGCGGCGCCGGCGAATGATCTTGTCGAGGCTCGAGCGCTCGCCCATGCTTGGGGGCCCGGGTTGCGCCCGGTTGGTCCCGACACCGGTTGGTCCCGACACCGCTTGGTCCCGACTCAGGGCAAGGCGCGTTTGCAGAAGTGGTTCGTTACGTTGGTCGAACAGGCTCGGTAGGACCCAGATTCGAATACGAGGTGTGGAGTGGCGAGATTCGGCGGCTTTCTGATGCTCCTGGGGCTAGCGTCCATTGCACTCACCTTCACCTCTTACCAGTTGCAACTTCTCGCCTGGGTGGACAACTGGGGAACGCAGAACGGTTGGTTCATTCGCGGTGGAGTGGTCGCACTCGGCCTCGTGTGCATGCTGCTGGGCCGGCAGAAGAAGGAAAGCAAGTAGACCCGAATCGAAGCGCTATCGACTGGCGCAACGGGCCGAAGGCGCGACCCCGAGGGGGCCTGGCGAAAGCCCCCTCTCAAGAAACCGATGGCTTCGTGGGCGGTTCGTCCGCCGCGAAGGTGAAGGCTCCGGGGAGCAGCGCTTCCACCGTCGTCGTTCGAACCTTGCCGGCCTGGTCGGCGAGGAACACGGGGACGTCGCCGTTGGCGAACTCCGCCACGACTTGCCGACAGGCCCCACAGGGGGTCGCGCCCTCCCCCGTAACCACGGCGATCGCCGCGATGCGGAAACCCGGGCCCTCGGCTGCCACGGCGTTGGAGATGGCACCGCGCTCGGCGCAGATGGTGAGGCCGTAACTCGCGTTCTCGACATTGCAACCCGTGTAGGTCGCTCCGGTCTGGCTGATGAGCGCCGCCCCGACGAGGTACTTCGAGTAGGGGGCGTAGGCGTGGCCGCGGACCCCCGCGGCGGCGGCGATCAGCGAGTCGGCGAGTTCGGTCACTTACGGACTCCTTTCGTCGTGCCGCCTCAGGCTACAGCCGTGGCAGTGACGGCGCAAAGCCTTTCGGCGCGTTGGCTTATCGCATTGGGGTGATAGCCGGTATCGGTCTGCACAGGACGCGTCCCGACGACGGGTGAAACGCCGCCGTCAACGGTTGACCCGGAGGGCGCAACCGTATAGCTTATGCCGGTTTGTAGGAATCCCGAGACGACGCGTCGGGACCGTTGAGCACGTTGCGACCGAAGTCGTGGCGTTCGCTGCGTTAGGGGCAACGAGGACGCTTTGGCCAGACCGACGATCGTTGCCGGGAACTGGAAGTTGAATCCCCCGCGCGATGCGGGTCTGCGCCTCTTCCGCGATCTCGTGCAGGCGGTCGGCGAACGGACGCCGTGCGCGGCGGTCGAGGTGCTGATTTGTCCGCCGGCGGTATACCTCGGCGGTCTGCAGCCGGGAGCGGGGATCACGCTCGGTGCGCAGGACGTCTCGCCGCACGACTGGGGCGCTCATACCGGTGAGGTCGGGGCTGCGCTGCTCCGGTCTTTCGGTGTGACGCGGGCGATCATTGGTCACTCCGAGCGCCGACAGGAGCGCGGTGAGACCGATGGAGTTTGTGGCCAGAAGGTCGTGGCGGCACTGCGCGCCGGGGTCGCACCGATGCTTTGCGTCGGCGAGACTCAGGCGGAGCACGACGCCGGCGAGACGTTCGAGGTCGTCGAGCGACAGCTCAGGATCGGCCTCGAGTCGGCTTCCGGCCCCGCCGGACTGGCCGCAAAGCAGTTGGCGATCGCCTACGAACCCGTGTGGGCGATTGGCACCGGCCGAACGGCGACGCCGGCGCAAGCCGGAGAAGTGCACCGCTTTCTGCGCAACCGGCTGGCCGAGGTCGCACGCAGTTGGCGTACGGTCGGGGACCCAGTGCATTGGGCCGAGGAGGTCGCGATCCTGTATGGGGGGAGCGTGAAACCCGACAATGCCGCGGCCTTGTTCGAAGTTTCTGATATCGATGGCGCACTCGTGGGGGGCGCCAGTCTCGAAGCCGATTCGTTCATGGCGATCGTCGACGCGGCCCGCGCGCGTTCGTAGTCCTTGGTTTTCAAGTTACCGAAGAGGCCTAGACTCATGTCAGTCCTGACAGTCCTGCTTGGTTTGCTGCTTGCCTTCGCGTCCCTGGTGTTGGTTGCCATCGTGCTCATGCAAGATTCGAAGGGAGGCGGGCTCGCGGGTGCGTTCGGGGGCGCCGCCGGTTCCGAACTGCTCGGCACTTCGGGTCAGAAGCAGATCGCCAAGGTGACCGCGTGGATTTCGGCGGTATTCTTCGTGCTTTGTATCGGCATCGGGCTCATGAAGAGCTGGGACGAAGGCTCGTCGACCGTGGTCGCCGACGACCCGGGGACCGAGGCGGTCGGGGCCGACGCGAGTGACCCGCGCAACGCGACGAACCCGACGGACGGGATCACGATCGGTACCGAGGGCGCGCCGGGCGGCGGGGTCACGATCACGACGGATAACGGCCCGGGAGCGACACCGGTCATCGTGACGCCGCCAGTCACGGTTGAGCCCACGGGCGGATCGACCCCAGACGCGCCGGTTCCCGTGCCCGCGCCAGCGCCCGGCGAGTCCACCCCACCGGCAGGTGGGAGTGGAGGCTAGTCGCGACGTGCGTGAACCCATACGGAGCATGACCGGCTTCGGGGCCGGTTCCTGCAAGGCGCAGGACTTCCACGTGTCCGTGGAGGTGCGGTCCGTGAACCATCGATTCCTGAAGGTCAGCTCGCGGGTTCCCGAGGATCATTCGAGCCTGCAAGAGCGCATCGAGTCCCGACTTCGGCAGCGGGTCGGGCGGGGTGCCATCAATGTCGTCGTCCAAGTGGAACGAACGTCCCAAGCCGCGAACCTAGAACTCGACGTGGGGCTCCTGCGCAAGTTGTACCGCGAACTCCAGGAACTCGGGCGTGAACTGGGATCGACCGCCCCGCTCGGACTGGGGGATCTGTTGTGTTTGGATGGAGTCGTGCGTCCGGCGCATGCGACGGACCAGGCCGACCCCGCGGAGTTGATCAACGCGGTTGATTCCGCGCTGGACGAGGCCACTCGGCACTTGCAGGCAATGCAGCTTCGCGAGGGAGATCACCTGGCGACCGAACTCGTGCGGATTCTCGATCGGATCGGCGAAGGCTTGGCGGCGGTCGAAGCGGAGCGCCCGGCCGTAGCCCGCGAGAACCGCGAGAAGTACCAGCGACGCCTGCAGGATT
Organism: Planctomycetota bacterium; assembly: GCA_050246115.1. Taxonomy (GTDB): domain Bacteria; phylum Planctomycetota; class UBA8108; order UBA1146; family JAJFFE01; genus JBFWWP01. The sequence goes on along the minus strand of JBFWWP010000013.1, from coordinate 59,925 downwards.
TTCTCGAGGATAGCGGTGTCGACGTGCAGCCGTCGGATTTGCTGCGGGAGGTCGCGATCTTGGCCGAGAAGGCCGATATCACGGAAGAAACGAGTCGCTTGGGGGGGCACGTCGAGCAGTACCGTGAAGCCATCACGCAGGGTGGGCGTGTGGGCCGCAAGCTGGACTTTCTGGCGCAGGAGATGCTCCGGGAGGCCAACACGATGGCCGCGAAGACGAACCACTTCCAGCTTGCGCGGATCGTCGTGGAACTGAAGACCGAGGTCGACCGTCTCCGCGAACAGACCCAGAACATCGAGTGAGTGAACGAGGCGATCTCGCTCGGGCTGCAGCAGCGAGGCACCCATGAGCAGTGGCACCGATGACGTGTCCGGTTCCTTGGTCGTCCTGTCCGGCCCATCCGGGGTCGGCAAGACGGCGCTCAGCGAACGATTGATCCGTGACGGCGTTTGCACGCGTGCGATCACCGCGACGACGCGCGCGCCGCGGCCGGGGGAACGGGCCGGTGTGGACTATGTCTTTTACGCCGATCGTGGGACGTTTCTCGAGGACGTGGCGAAGGGCGAGTTCCTCGAGCACGCGGAGGTTCACGGCAATCTCTATGGGACGCCGCTGGCCCCGCTCGCGGCCCGCCTCCGCAACGGCGAGGTGGTGCTGCTCGTGATCGATGTGCAGGGGGCCGCTGCGTTGATGCAGCGTGGGGTGGAGGCGACCTATGTGTTCGTGGCGCCGCCGAGCTTCGATGAACTCGAGCGCCGCCTGCGCGGTCGCGCGAGTGATACGCCCGAGGCACTGCGTGTCCGACTGGAGAACGCGCGCTTGGAGATGGCCTGTCGGGATCGATACGACCACCAGGTGGTGAACGACGATCTCGACCGTGCGGTCAAGGCGCTCGCAGCGCTGCTTGCTCGGCAGACGAAAGAGAATCAACAGTAGGGGATTTGGGCGCCGCCTCACGAGCCAGTGAGCGCGCGTACCCTGTGAAGGAGGTCGGCTGAATGCTGGACATCGAAACCGAGGACCGGTTGGTCGAGAAGGTTGGCGGGAAGATTCGCCTGACGTCCCTCATGCAGAAGCGCATGGTGGAACTCAAGCGGGGAGCGCGGCCGCTCGTCGAGAGCCGTGATCGCGACTACCAGCGCATCATTGTGCAGGAGATCTTGGAGGGGAAGATCGAACTCGCGGACCGCGACACCTGCGACACCACCATTCTCGACGAAGTCGCGCGTGCACGTCTGGCCGACAAGGAGGCCGCTGGCACCGACGCCGAGCGTGAGATCTACGGTTCGGACATCAAGAAGATCAAAGAGCAGCGGATCAAGGAGCTGTCAGCGCTGCTCAATCCGACCAAGAAGTAGGATCCCAGCGTGGGTCGCGACTCCCAACCCTCTCCGGCTGTGAACCCTCCCCAGGGTGGAGGGTTCGCTGGTCGTACGATCACACTCGGTGTGACGGGCGGGGTCGCGGCCTACAAGACCGTTGGGCTCGCGTCTCTGTGGACCCAGCGGGGAGCCCGCGTGCGAGTGTTGATGACGCCCGCCGCCACCCGCTTCGTCACGCCTCTCACCTTCCAGTCCGTCACACGCCAGCCCGTGCTGACCGATATCTGGCACGCGATCGATACCCGTGATCAACGTCCGGACCACATCGAGGGGGAGGAGGCCGCGGTGTTCGTCGTTGCGCCGGCCACTGCCGATTTCCTCGCGCGCGCGGCCCATGGTTTTGCCAACGACATCGTGTGCCTCTCGCTCTTGGCTTTCGTGGGACCGGTCGTGATCGCGCCGGCGATGAACGATCGCATGTGGGCGAACGTGGCCGTTCAGGAGAACGTAGAGACCTTGGCTCGGCGTGGGGTAGAGATCGTGCCCCCGGGGCACGGACACCTTGCGTGCGGGGCCGTGGGCGCCGGGCGCCTAGCGCCGGAGGTCGACATCGACCGGCGGGTGAGTCTCCAGCTCGGAGAGGCACCGCCGCCTCGGCCCGCGAGTGACTGACCGTCGCCGCGCGAAGGGAGGTGACCCTTTGTCCGTGGGTTGCATGCTCGTATCCGCCGGCCCCACTCGCGAGTACCTCGACGATGTCCGTTACATCACCAATGCGTCCTCGGGACGCATGGGGATCTGGGTCGCCGAGGCCGCCGCGCGTCGCGGATGGGACGTGCACCTTGCCCTGGGACCCACCCCGCTCGAACCCCCGGCGGGGGTGCACGTGCACCCGTTCACGTCAGCACAGGAACTCGCCGAGGTCGCGCGCCGGTTGTGGGCCGAGGTCGATGCTTTCGTCGCGACGGCCGCCGTCGGGGACTATCGGCCGTCGACCCGATTCGTCGGCAAGCGCAAGAAGGGTGATGGTCCCTGGCAGCTCGAAATGGTCCGTAATCCCGACATCCTCTGGGAGCGTTCGCGGGAGAAAGGGCACCGTTGCCTCGTGGGGTTCGCGCTGGAGAGTGACCCGCGACCGGAAGAGGCGATGAGGAAGCTGGTGAACAAGGGGCTCGACCTGATACTCTTGAACTCGACCGCGAACCTGGGAAGTACGGAGGGGAACTTCGACTGGATCGAGGCAACGGGGACGCAGGAGCCGCTTGGCGCCATCGACAAGCGCGCGTTGGCCGAGCGCATCGTGACCTTCGTGACCGACCACGTCACGCGAGGCCGAGCCAAGGCCTCCACGGGCGGTGGATCGGCCGACGCCCCGGAGGCCGGCGGCCACGATCGGCCCTGAGCGAGCTGCCGCCGAGAGGTTGCCAGCAGGCCGAAATCCCTTCGACGAACTCTTACGACGGACCACTCGTCCCCCGAGCGCTTACCGCGTTTGATCCGGGCCTAGATTCGTATCAGGGGGCTTTGACTGTTTTGCTTCGAGTTCACCCGTCTCCTGGGGTCAGCCACCATTCACTTCGCGGGGCCTAAGTCATGAGTGCTACGAAGCGCAAGAGAGCCAGTCAGCAAGGGGGGGCGGCGCAGCCGGCGGGCCGAGCGCGGGAGCTGGGCCGCGAGGTGTTCTCGCTGTTCCTGGTCGCGATCACGGCCCTCTTGTTCCTCAGCATCTACAGCCAAGGTCTGATCCTGCACCGTGGGTCTGGCGAGAATGTCTGCGGAATCGTCGGGCAGCTCGTCGGGGGATTCGCGTTGGAGACGATCGGGACTCTCTCCTCGTACTTCCTCGTGATCATCTGTGCGGTGTGGGCGATCGCCAGCTTCTTTCGGATCGAAGTCATACGCTGGCCTTGGAAGGTCATCGGTGCAGTTCTGCTCGGTCTGAGTCTCGCGATCCTCGATTGGTTGCTCGACGACACGGTCGCGCAGCGCTTCCCGTTGGCGGGCGGGGTCTTTGGGACCAAGATGGGTCAGTTGCTCCAGGAGGCCTTCAGCCGTCTCGGCACCTATCTCGTGGCGGGCTTCGCCGGCTTGGTGGGCTTGGTGCTCTGCACGGACATGTTGATCTCCCGTTTCGTTGCCTTCGTGCTCGGCCATGGGAGCGCGGCTGCGGTCGCGGCGGGGCGTCGGGTACCCGGTTTGATCGAAGACCTTCGATCGCGGCGCCAGGAGCGCGGTTGGCGCAAGCGGGACGAGGCGCGCAAGGCGAAGGCCGCTGCGGCGGCCGCGACCAAGGCCGGGTCGGCGAAGCTTCCCGACGGCGACGACGAGGACGATGTCGATGACGACGAAGAGAGCATTCGGCTCGTGCCTCGAGAGGGAACGAAGCTAGGGCCGGTCGCGGTTGAACCGAAGGTCGAGCGAGTTCCGTATGGAAGTCCGAAGGAGCCCCCCGAGGCGACGATTGGCGAAGCGTTCCCGGCAGCGGAGAGCGGGAAACGCGGCAAGTCGAAGCGCAAGGGTGGGGGCGTCGGGGAGCAGCCGCTACCGGCCCCGGACGGGAGCGACGGTGGCGTCGTCGACGGCGACGCGCACGGGAGCGACCCCTGGGTTTCGGGGGACGAAGACCCCGAGGACACGGAACTCGACGCCACCGATGCGGCAGACGACTTGGACGCGTTCGGCGAGCCAGAGTTCGAGGAGCACGAGCTTCCCGAGCCGGAAGTCGTCAAGCCGGAGCGCAAGATCAAGATCGTGGGACTCGAGCCGTCGCCGCCGGCGTTCGAGGTCGACGAGACTCAGCTCACCTTGCAGGGCTGCTATAGCCTGCCGAGCCTGTCCCTGTTGAGCGATCCGCCGGTGGTGTCGCATCAAGAGAGTCGCGAGGAACTCGAGCAGGTCGCCGAGAAGATCGAGCAGACGCTGGCCTCGTTCAAGATCGAGGCGCGCGTTGGCCACATCCAAAGGGGCCCGGTCATTACCCAGTACGAGATCACGCTGGGACCGGGAATCAAGGTCCACAAGATCGTGAGTCTGGCCGATGACCTCGCCATGGCGCTCTCTGCGCGCAGCATCCGAGTGGTCGCGCCGATCCCCGGCAAGTCCGCAGTCGGTATCGAAGTACCGAATCGGACCCGCGAGGTCGTCAACCTCAAGGATCTCCTCCAGTCACGTCAGTACCGCGAGAGCGAGCTACGGATTCCGATTCTGCTCGGGAAAGACGCAGCCGGGGAGCCGATCATCGAGGACCTGGCGCGGATGCCGCACCTCTTGATCGCCGGCTCGACCGGCTCGGGTAAGTCGGTGTGCATCAACAGCATCATTGCGTCGTTCTTGATGACGCGAACCCCCGACGACCTGAAGCTGATCCTGGTCGACCCGAAGATGGTGGAGCTGTCTTCCTTCGAAGACATTCCGCACCTGCTGACTCCCGTCATCACCGACATGAAGAAGGCACCGGCGGCACTCGAGTGGCTGGTGCGCAAGATGGATCAGCGCTACGACCTGATGTCCAAGGCGGAGGTCCGGCACATCGATGATTACAACGTGTTGGAGCGTCAAGTTCGCTACGACCGGCTTGCGGCCAAGGTAGGTCACGAAGAGGCCGAGAAGTCGCCGGATCGATTGCCGTTCATCGTGATCATCATCGATGAACTCGCGGACTTGATGATGACGAACGCGAAGGATATCGAGTCGTCGATCATTCGTCTGTGCCAGAAGTCGCGCGCGGTGGGCATTCACGTGATTCTGGCGACACAGCGCCCATCGGTAGATGTCATCACCGGCTTGATCAAGTCGAACCTACCGTGCCGGATCTCGTTCCGGGTCGCGAGTCGAGTGGACGCTCGCACGATCATGGATGGCACTGGGGCCGAGCGTCTGCTCGGTCAAGGAGACATGCTGTTCCTCGCGCCTGGGGCCTCCAACCTCAACCGGGCCCAGAGCACCTTCATCTCGGACAAGGACATCCGGAAGGTCGTACGCTTCCTCAAGAAGGAGGCGGCGCCCCAGTTCAGTCAGGAGATCCAGGGCTACCTCGACGGCGGCGGACCCTTGATTCCCGACGCGGGCGACTCGGTGAGCGACGACCTGTTCGATCAAGCCGTGCGCGTGATCTTGGAGACGCAGCGCGGCTCGGCGTCACTCCTCCAACGGCGGTTGGGAATCGGCTACACCCGTGCCTCGCGACTGATGGACCTCATGGCCGAGCAAGGCATCGTCGGGTCCTACAAGGGCTCCAAGGCGCGTGAAGTGGTGATGACCCTCGACGAGTGGGAAGCACAGCGCAATTGAGCGGCTCGAACCGACAGGGCGACGACCGGATCCCTCACCTCGAAGCGAAGATCACCTACATGGAGCGCCACCTCGAGCAACTCGACGAGGTCATCCACGAACTCACTTCGTCGTTGCAGGAACTCACCCGTACTGTCGCCAAACTCACCGCCCGCCTATCCACCCTCCCCAACCGTGACAGTGACTGAGTTTGTCGGGACCGCGATCGGCCCCCGCGCCCACCGCACCAACGCGACGCATACGCACGATCCCACGCCGTTCCGCACTCCCGGCGCTCCCTTGAGCGCCGGAGCGGCCGATGGGCCCTGGGCTCCTGATATGCGTAGAGCCTCGCGCCACGGGACCTCCGCGTTTCACCCGGGCCCCACGCCGACCACCACCGTGGCGCAGCAGAGCCGCATCCCGGTCACCCGGCACACGCTCACCTTCGGCTCGTAACGCAACGCGCTCGTTGGCTGGGTTCGTGCACGCGCTTGGTTTGGGTCTAGTACTGGGGAAAGCGTGCAGTCACCTTCATGGTTGGCGAATGATCAGAACTGCTCAATGGTAGGCAGCTCGCCAACGAGTGGGAGGATGTAGTCGCGGAAGGACGGTGCGATGTCGGAGCCGTTCACGATGTACTCGCGGGGGAGGGTGCGGGTCTTGGCCGCTACGTCGGCGAGCGCGACGCGTTCGTAGCTGACCGCATAGGGTTGGTTGGAGGTGCGTCGGATCGTGATGCTCCCGGACTCGGCTCCTTGGACGGCCAGCTGCGCGGCGACGCGGCCGGCTTCGCGCGCTTCCTGTTGGTCGACCGGGCTCACGCAGCCAGCGAAGCAGCGCTGGACGTAGCCGAATGTGTCCGCGCGAACCCGCAGCTTGCCCAGCCGTGGCTCGAGTTGTTCCTTGACGTGCCGGACGAGGAAGTCTCCCAAGGCTCCGGTTCCGCTCAGTTGCACGTTGCCGTGTGCGTCCCGTTCGACCTGTTGTGCCAACTGGGTTGCGATCGGGGTTCCTGCGGCGTCGTGGATCCCCTCGGACACCGCGATGAGGCAGCGACCGTGCTCCTGGTAGGTGCGTTCGACGTCGCTGATGAAGCGAGTGGCGTCGAAGGCAGCTTCGGGGACGTAGATGAGGTGAGGCCCGTCACCCGGCCGCTGGCGCGCGAGGTAGCTCGCGGCGGTCAGGAATCCGGCGTGGCGTCCCATCACCACGTTGATCTTGATGCCCGGCAGTGCCTTGTTGTCGAGGTTGTCGCCCATGAATGCGCACGCCACGAAGCGCGCGGCCGAACCGAAACCTGGGGTGTGGTCGTTGAGTACCAAGTCGTTGTCGATGGTCTTCGGGACGTGGAACGCGCGTAGGTCATAGCCCTTGGACTGCGCGACTTCGGAGACGATTCGACACGTATCGGAGCTGTCGTTGCCCCCGATGTAGAAGAAGTAGCGAACGTCATGACGCTCGAGCGCGGCGAAGATCTTCTGGCAGTAGGCCGCGTCGGGTTTGTCGCGACTCGATCCCAGGGCGGCGGCCGGCGTCAACGCGAGGCGCTCCAGGAAGTCCCGAGGGCGTGAGGTCAAGTCGATGAAGTCGTCTTGGATGATCCCCCGCACTGCGTGCCGCGCGCCGAGGATCTTGGGTACCTGACTGACTCCGCGTAGGCCGTCGAGGCAGCCGACGAGCGACTGGTTGATCACCGCGGTCGGACCGCCGGACTGCCCAATGACCGCGTTTCCCTTGAGATAGCCCATGGCTTGGCTCCTTCCGGTGGCCTTCGTGCTCGAGTGGTCGACGTTTCACCGGAAAGCGGCCCGGGAATCAACCCCCTCCCGCTGCGTGGACGGAGCCTCGCGGGTGTGCGACCGCCTTCCGCACCGGAGCCGCCTACCCGGCGCCCTCCCGGAACCCGCATGCGTTCCTTGTGCAGGCGCCCATAGGGGTGATATCTTCCAGACCCGTGTTCCTCGTCCCGGAGATCCCTCGAGCAGATGGTCGGCCATCGATGACAGCGATTCGCGTACACCTCGTCAGCCTCGGCTGCCCCAAGAACCTGGTCGACTCGGAAGTTTTCCTGGGGCGAATCTGCCAGGACGGCTTCCAAATCACTGCAGAAGCGGAAGACGCCGATGTTCTGATGGTGAACACGTGCGGCTTCATTGACGCCGCCAAGGAGGAGTCGATTCAGTCGATCCTCGAGATGTGTGCCCACAAGGAGGAGGACCCCGCCAAGCGAGTCGTCGTCGTCGGCTGCCTCGGGCAGCGCTATCCCGGCGAACTCATGAAGGAGATCCCGGAGATCGATGCCATCATCGGACTCGCAGAGTACGGGCGCATGTCCCAGATCTTGACCGAGCTAGTCGGCGAAGCACGGCCCGCCCGCGTCGAGGTGAGCGCGCCGAATCACCCCGCCTACTCCGAGGGCTCACGGTTGCGCCTGACTCCGACCCACACGACCTATCTGCGAACTTCGGAGGGTTGCGACAACCCGTGCACCTTCTGCTCGATCCCGTCGTTCCGCGGTCGTTTTCGGTCCAAACCGATCGAGCAACTCCTCGATGAGGCGCGCGAGTTGATCGATTCGGGCGCCACCGAGTTGAACTTGATCTCCCAGGACCTCACCTCGTACGGGGTCGATCTCTACAACGACTACCGTCTCACGAGTCTGCTCGAACAGCTCAATGGCCTGCCAGGAGTTCGCTGGATCCGGCTGCTCTACGCGTATCCGTATCGATTCACCAACGACATGATCGATGCAGTGCGTGATCTCGACCGCGTCGTGAACTATGTGGACATGCCGGTGCAGCACATCAGCGATCGCATGCTGCGCCGCATGGGGCGGCGTATGGGCAAGGACGGGACCGTCGGGCTGTTCTCCCGGATGCGGGAGCGTATTCCTGGGCTCGTGCTTCGCACGACTTTCATCGTGGGGTTCCCGGGAGAAACGGACCAGGACTTCCAAGAACTCGTCGACTTCGTCGAGGAGTTCGCGATCGAGCGCGTCGGCGTGTTCACCTATTCGGACGAGGACGGTACGCCGGCCGCGCGCATGAAGAAGGCCGAGAAGGTGCCAGCGGCGGTCGCCGCGGCGCGGCGCGAAGCCTTGATGCTCGCGCAGCAGGCCGTTGCCTTTTCCTGGAACGAGCGACGCGTGGGCACGGAACTCGAGGTCCTCGCAGACGGATACGAGGACGACGACCGCGGGCACACGCGACTCTACGCGCGGAGCTTCGCGGAAGCGCCAGAGATCGATAGCCGGATCTACCTTCCCGGCGGCGCGGCCAAACCGGGGGACTACCTCACCGTGCGGATCACCAAGGCCTCGGACTACGACCTCGTGGCGATCCCGGTGGCAGCCGCGCACGCAGCTCGTCGGTAGGGCGTTCGTGCGACTTCCCGGCTTCTCTCTTCGTGGAGCCGGCGGCAAGGCGCTCGAGTTCGAGGACGGGCGCCCGTTCTCGCGCCGGCCCTCCTCCTGCGCCGGGCGCCGGCCCGTCTTGTTCTTTGGTGCCTATTGCTTATTCTCTGCGCCATGAACAAGGAGTGGTTGAACCTCCCCAATCGCATCACGCTGTCGCGCTTGGTCGTGGGCGCCCTGTTGTTTGTTTTCCTCTCCTTGGAGATCCAAGGCTGGGGAGTGGGGAGCCGGCACCTCGCCCTCAACATCGCCGCCGCCGTGTTCGTGATTTGCGTCGCGACCGACTGGGTGGATGGGTGGATCGCGCGTCGAACGGGTTCCGTCACCGACTTCGGCAGGATCGCCGATCCTTTCGTGGACAAGATCGTGGTCTGCGGTACCTGCATCTATCTCGTTACGCTCACCCCGCAACTCATGAAACCAGGCTATGTTGTCGTACTCGTCGGCCGCGAGTTCCTCGTCACCGGCCTGCGCGGGTTCATTGAGAGCCGAGGGCTACCGTTCGGCGCCCGGTGGGGCGGCAAGGCGAAGATGGTCCTTCAGTCGGTGACCATCCCGGCGATCTTGCTGTTCGAGGCCAACAAGGACGCGCTAGCGGGTTACCCCGGTTGGGTGCTCTCCTTCGAACGTTTCACCGTGATCCTCGTGGTTCTCACCATCGCCGCGACCGTCCTTTCGGCCTGGGACTACATCGCCGTGGCCCTGCGTGCGCTCCGGGACAACCGATCGGCCGTTGCCCCCCCCGCGTCACCCGCCGCCCGTCCGTCCGAGACCAAGTGACCGACCGCCCAACGCCTCAGTCTCCGCGCTGGCCGTCCGGTGATCGCTGGCGTCGGTGGGTGGTCACGTTCGGTGGCGCCGGGCTTTCCCCCAGGGCCCCAGGCACGGTGGGGTCGTTGGCCACCGTCGCTGTCGTCTGGGCCGCACGGGAACTCGCTGGGCCGGCCGTTCCCGGCTGGTGGATCTCGGGCGGGCTCGCGGCGCTGGCCGCCGTCGCGAACGTGAGCCTCGGATCCTGGATCGAGCGGCACTTCCGGGACCATGACCCGGGTGCGGTCGTGCTGGACGAAGTGGCGGGGCAATCCGTCGCGCTGTCGGTGACCGTGGCCGCGTTCCCTGTTTGGATCAACTACCTCGGAGCGTTCGCCCTGTTTCGCGTTTTCGACATCACCAAGCCGCTCGGGGTCAAGCGCTTGGAGTCGCTCCCGCGCGGGTGGGGGATTCTCATGGACGACATCCTCGCCGGCCTCTACGCCGCCGGCGTTTGGGCCGCGGTCGCCGCGTCGACCTAGGCGCCGACCAAGCCGCGCGAACGCGGCCCTTTCGGTTCCGGTGGCGCCGGGACGGGGTTGCGACGCCGACTCGGTGATGACTCCGGCGATTTCTGGGCACCGGCCCACCGGCGTCAAACCTGGCAAATCCTGCGCATTACGGTACCGTTGGGGCCGCTGGCCCGGAAGTTCTTGGTACGGCGCTGCTCGTTGCCTGCAGCGCGCCTCAGGAGGTCGGTTTGAGCGACACGTCACCACGGCGCAGGCATGGAGCTGCGCCCGGGGCTCCACGCGAGGCCGCCGCGGGGCGAGTCCATCGAACCCCCCGGCCCACGCACGCCCACCCGCATCACCACCACCACCACCACCACGAGTCGAGCCGCGTCCGCATTCCGATTGGCATCAAGTATGGGGTTGTCTCCGCCGCCATCTTGATTGCCGCGATGGTCTTCCTCGGCAGTTCCGTCTACTACCTCGCGGTTGCGACCGCGGACCGCGAGGTCAACGACAAGGGGATCAAGACGACCCTGCTCCTTGCGGCCTCACTCGATCCCTTCTGGGCCGACGCCGACCGCGCAGACCCCGAGAAGAACGCGGCACAGATCGAGATCGAGTACGAGTTGCGGAGTTTCCTCCAGCAGCCGGGCGCCGAGGGGGTGTTGGACATTGTGATCTTCCCCGAGGACGCCACGAAGTTCGTGGTGGCCGCGAGCGGCAGCAATCGCCTAGGCCTCGCGGCGGGGCCGCGCCTGCCGAGCGCGGAAGCCGACCGCGCCGGTGTACTCGTGCGATCCGGCGTTCTCGAGGGCAGCGCCTTCCGATCGTACGAGAAGGCCCTCGAGCACGAAGGCCGCGACGTCGGCCTCGTCCGGGTCTTCATCTCTGCCGCCGAGATCGAACGGTTGCGGGAGAGCCTCAAGAGTTCCGCCACGATGCTCACCCTGATCGCGCTCCTCGTCAGCATTGGCATCGGTGCTTTCGTGGGATCGATCCTCACGCGGCCCGTCCGAGAGTTGAAGGACGACATGGCGATCGTCGCCCGGGGAGACCTGTCGCACCAGTCCTCGGTGCGCACGGGAGACGAACTCGAGGCGCTCGCGCACGCCTTCAACCGCATGACCTCCCACCTTGCCGACGCGCAAGAGCGTGAAGCCAGCCGCAAGGCCCTGGAACGAGAGCTGGCCATCGCCACCAAGATCCAGAATGCGCTGTTGCCGGACGATGTGCCGCAGGTTCCGGACTTCGAGATCGCGCCGTACTATGCGTCCGCCCGCGAGGTCGGCGGCGACTACTACGACTTCATCGAGGTAGGGAAGAACCGCTACGGGCTCGTCGTAGCCGATGTGTCGGGCAAGGGGATTCCTGGCTCCCTGGTCATGACCATGACGCGCAGTCTGGTTCGCATGGCTGCTCGGGAGTCGGCAGATCCCGCTCGCATCCTCGGACGAGCCAACGTGAGCCTGTACGCGGACATGACTCGGGGGATGTTCGTGACTTGCATCTACGGCGATTTCGATACGCAGCGTGGTACCGTCGCGGTTGCCCGAGCCGGACACAATCCCGCCTACATCTACCGCGCTTCGCGGCGGGAGCTCGAGTTGGTGCAGCCGGGAGGGATGGCCCTCGGGATCGACTCCGGAATGCACTTCGATCCCGCGCTCGAAGTTCGTGAGTACCTCTTGAACCCGGGCGACTTCCTCGTGTTCTACACCGACGGCATCATCGAGGCGATGGATCCGGACGGCAACGAGTACACAGCGGAACGCTTTGCCGCGGTCCTCGCAGAGCTGCACTCCGAGAGCGCCGCGCGGATCGTCGACCTCGTGATCGAGGATGTGCTCGCCCATACGCGAGGAGCCGAACCCTCGGACGACATCACCATGCTCGTGCTCAGACGTTCGGCCCGCGGCGGCGGTGGCGGCGGGCGTTGACCCTGAAGGGCCCGCTCTTCGGGGCTAGGTCGTCGCCCCCGAGAGTGACCGGGTGCAACACCCCACGTGTCCCCACGCTGGTCTGCGAACGCCGGGCCGCTGGAGCGATCGCCGTCGTCAGCGGTTGGGCGACTCCTAAGGAGTCGCCCAAGAATAACTTCGACATCTTGCCGTCGATTTGGGTCAGACTCGGCCGATCCGGAAAGCTCGGAACCGGAGGCGTAGCCTCAGTTCCGGTGAGGATTTCGAGGTTTTCGGATCGGTCGAAGATGGCCCGAAGCGACGAGCAAGAGGGTGAAGTGATTCTTGCGCGACTCCTAGGGGAGCGAGTCGCTCATGCGGAGTTTTCCGACTGCAGCATCGACGCGGTGGAACTCCCGTGCCTCAGCCTCACTGGTCACGATGTGGAGGAAGGGCAGCAGCGCGAGGCGCTCCAGGGTCTCGCGAGCGGCCGGGCTGGGGTTCACCAGGGTCACCCGTCCGCCGCGGTCTTGCGCCACCCGCATCCCGCTGATCAATGCGCCGCCGCCCGTGTTGGACAAAGTCGTCAAGTGACCGAGGTCGAACACGAAGGAGTGGACGCCCTGCTCGAGCCAGCCGCGGAGCTCGCGATCGAACTGGGGGATGGTGAGATGCGTGAGTTCGCCGGCGAGACGCACGAAGGCGATCACCTTTCCCCAAGCAATGGAACGTACGCGCAGGTGGTCGGCCATGGACCTCATTCGCCTTCGGTACCGGGGGACTCGGGGGCGACTCGCCGCCGGCCCCGACAAGTCTACCTCCCTTTCGTGGGACGTGTGCTGCCGGACGACCGAGGTCGCCGGCATCGACGAGTCGGATCGCCGCTCCCCGGAACCTGATCTCGCCCCCTTCTCGGACGTGGCTTTCGCAGAGCCCCCAAGGCCCAGATCCAGCGTACTCCCAAGCAACTCTGCTTTGCGCTTGGCGTTACGCGCCGAAGGCGAGCGCTTTCGGGCGAAGCGATCGCGGCCCAGCCGGGTCCGGTTTCGGTGAGTGCAGTTGATCTGGAACCCACCGCTCACCCCAAGAAGGCCTTTGCCTGGCTTGGCTTTGCGACAACGAGCGACGCTCTCCATCAGGTGGCGTTTGACGGTCGTGCTCGCCGCCAGGTATTCTCAGACGAGCGCCAGGTCATGGCACTCCATGCAGAGGGGACCGAGAGGGACGTTGCCGCACACCCCGCCCAATCTCCGTCCGCACCGCGTGCGCGAACTGACAGCTTTGACCGGAAGTCGAGTCGTGGCGAGGAAAGTCAGCTCCATGTTCTGGTACGACGTTACCTACGAGATGCGCCGGTTGGCACTCGCAGGCAAACTCGAGGATCGCTATCCGAAGCAGGTGAAGGCAATCCTCGCGGCACTGACCAGCGGGGGACGCATCGTGTTCTCACCCGAGGACGATAGCTTCTACCAGGAGTTCGAGGCTGACCACGTACTCCACGACCCACGGACCGGCAAGACGCTGGCGGTTCGTCAGTTGTAACCGGGGAGGTTCCCGAGTTTCCGCAACCTGGGAACCACCCCCGCGATCAACACGTTGAACGAGCCGCTCCGTCGGCGGAGCCACGAGCGCGTCGGACAGCACGCCCACCGCAAGGACACGCAGCACCGAGCTGCGTCGGAGCCTTCGGGGGAGCTGACGGCGAACCCGCGGCGCCGAACGTCGGGGGCGCTCTTTCAGCAGAACGCTAGTACGCAATCGAGAGGGGCGACCTCCGGGGCCGGAGGATAGCCCACCCACACCACGCCTCTCGCTTCACAAGCCCACGACGGTCGCACTCTGCTCGTGCAGGGTCGCGCCCAGGTTCTAGGCGCCCGGCGACGGGCGTCGATGGAGAGGGGAGCGATGAAGCTCAATCTCGAGGCCAGGCTGGAGCAGCAACAGGTGCTGGCGCCCCAGATGATCCTGTCGATGGACATCTTGCTGCTCAATACGACCGATCTAGAGCTGCGCATCGAGAAGGAGTTCATGGAGAACCCGGCGCTCGAGCTCGAAGAGGACGTCCCCACACCACCGGAGCCGGTCTCGGAAGCGGCGCCGGCCGATCCAGAGATCCAGGCTCTGTACGAGATCTTGGACACCTATGAGAGTCGCTACGGCGGAGACGACCGTCCACGAACGCAGAGCGCTCCGATCGAGGACGGCGCGAAGCAAGACGCGCTACTGAATCACGCGGATCGACCCGAGACCATCGTCGAAGTGTTGGAGCGGCAGGTCAGCTACCTCGACCTCGATCCCGCGCTGTCTCAGGCAGCACGCCACCTCGCGGGGTGCATCGATCAGCGGGGCTACCTAGTCGGAGACTTTGCCGAGATCTCGCTCATGACGGGTTGTCCCCGGGAACTACTCGAGCGGGCGCTCGAGGTCATTCAGTCGCTCGAGCCCAAGGGCGTTGGTGCCCGAGATCTGCGCGAGTGCTTGCTGTTGCAGCTCGGCCGCGAGCATGCGCAAACCGTCGAGTACCGGCTTGTCGATGAGTGCCTGCCGGAACTACTGGAGAATCGCCTACCGCGTATCGCCGAGCGGCTCGGCGTCCCCCTGGATGCCGTCCGCGACGCCGCCGAGATGATCTCTGTGCTCCATCCCCACCCGGGGAGCGTCTTCAGCGTCCCGGAAGTCGGGGCCATCGTCCCGGAGCTGTTCCTGGACGAGATCGAAGGGCGTTTCGTCGTGCGCATGGAGGAGAGTGCGCTGCCTTCCCTCCGTATCTCTCCCGCCTGCAGTTCGTTGCTCGCCTCCGGCGGCGACAACAAGAAGGTTCTCGAGTACATCCGGAGGAAAGTCGAATCGGCGCGTTGGTTGATCCATGCGATCGAGCAGCGTCGCCGGACCTTGCTGGACATCGCGCAGGCCATCGTGGATCACCAAGCCGATTTCTTTCGCCGCGGCCCTGGGCATCTCGCTGCGCTCACCATGCAGTCGATCGCCGATCGGGTGAAAGTTCACGTGTCGACGGTGAGTCGGGCTACGAACGGCAAGTACCTCGAGTCTCCCTACGGCACCTACGAACTGCGTCGGCTGTTCACGGGCGGCGTCGAGCGCGCGGACGGCGGAATCGAGAGCCGTGACAACGTCTGCAAGGTGATCGGGCAGATCGTCGCCGGCGAGAACCCCCGACGTCCGCTGAGCGACTCGCAACTGACAAAGAAGTTGCAGGAGCGCGGCCTCGACATTGCCCGGCGGACGGTGACGAAGTACCGCGAGCGCGCTGGTATCGCCCCCGCGCGCCTCCGGAAGCGATACTGACACCACCTCCGATCTCAACGCGTGCGCGGTGCTGACGCTGGTCGCCCGGCGGACGACGCCACGAGATGTCCTCTGCCTGGCCTCCCAGAACCGCGAGCTCCAGGCAGAGGATGGTTCACGAGGGCCGTCGATCAACCGGCGCAGCCCGGCGTGGATGGCGTTGGGTCGAGTCCAGAGTCCGGGTACGGCGTTGACGGCGCCGGTCCGTTCGTGAACAGATACTGCAAGAGGTGCAGCGCGTCGTCGACACCTAGGAGCCCGTCGTCGTTGACGTCGAGGGCGTCGAGACACGAGGGCTCTGGAGTCCCAGTTACGAACAGATAGTTGAGCAAGGTGACGGCGTCCCCAAGCCCCGCTAGGCCGTTGCCGTCGCTATCGCCTCGCACGAAGCTCACTTGGTATCGAAACGCTGCCGGCAGCGTCGATTGCTGGCCTCCTTGGACCACGCTGACGTCGACCAGTCCCGGGGAATGAGCGGGCACGAACACGACGATCCGATCCGCGGTCGCGGACATCACGGTGGCGGTCTCGGTGTCGAAGAGCACCGCGAGTGGCGCCGTTGGATCCCAGCCGAACCCGAACGCCGTGGCCAGCGCTCCCCCTGACGTCGCGCTCACTGCGGGGTCGATGCCCGTGAGCATGAGCCCCGTGGGCGCCAAGTACTCGAACGCCCCCAGTAGCCCGCTGCTGCCTCCCGGTGTGGTCACCGTGATGTCGACCGCGCCGGGTTGCAACCCGGGCGGGGTCACCGCCGTGATCAGGGTGTCGTCGATCCCATTGAAGCTCGCGGCATCGACTCCACCGAAGCGCACACTGCTCGTAGCGCTGAGCGCGTTCCCCGCGAGCGTGACGGTGGTCCCACCGACCAGCGGTCCGCTGCTCGGGTTGACGCTGATCAACAACGGTCGCGGCGGCATCGTCGCCGGAACGAAGGCCACTCCGGACGGGGTCGATAGCGGTCCTCCCATGTCGTCATAGATCGTGACGATCTCGGACGGCGTGATGGCGCCACTCGCGTCGAGGTCAGCCACACGCAGAACGCTGTCGAGTCCGCCGTCGAGCAGGATCAACTCGCCGGGCCCGACGACGATGCCGTCGTTCAGGTCCGTCGCACCGCTTCCGCTGCCCGCGAAGAACACCGTCGCCTCGAGCGGGTCGAGCGCGTTGCCGTCACCGTCGAGGTCGCGCAGATAGAGAACGATCCCGGTGTTCTCGTCGATGGCGTAGACCCCTTCGGCGCCGTCGACCTGGAGCGAGTCGAGATCCTCCAGGGCCATCGGCGTGTTCCCTTCGAAGAAGATCGTAGCTTCGCCTGCATCGAGCGCGTCGAAGTCACCGTTCAGGTCGACCATGCGGACGATGCGTCCGGTCGCAGTGTCGCCGACGTACACAATGCCCGCGGCACTCACCGCGACGGACTCGGGGTCTGCGACTTGCGGGCCCGCGCCGGTGGCGTCGTAGAAGACCGTGACTTCGCCGTCGTCATTGGCATCGCCATCGTTGTTGCTATCGCTCAGCCGCAGCACCGCGAGCACCGTGGCCCCGTCGTCGGCGACGAACACACTGCCGTCCGGGGCCAACGACAGGCCGTTGGGGGACGATAGGTCGATGCCCGGAGACGAGTCGTCATAGAACGAGATGACCTCGCCGTCGTCGTTGGCGTCCCCGTCTCCGTTGAGGTCCGCGAGGGAAAGCACTGCGTCGATCGTGCCGGTGTCCGCGACCAAGAGCCGTGTGCCGACGCTGAGGAGGTGATTGGGAACGGACAGATCCGGTCCGGGGGAGATGTCGCCGTAGAAGAGCTGAACCTCGGTGAGCGGATCGATCGTGCCGTTCTGGTCCGCGTCGAGGAGGCGATAGATTTCGTCGGTCGTGCTGTCGACCACGAAGTACTGATCCTGACCGCGCGTCGTAGCGGGCCAGCCGAGCGCGGCGAGCAGGAGGCTGAGAAACAGGGAAGAGGTCATGAAGGCTCGCGCGCCGAGCGTCGATTCGTGCATGAAGGGGTGGTTCCTTTTCGTTCCTGGGAAAGTGGGTCGCCGGGGGGCGAGCACCCCAAGCACGCGGTAGGCCCAAAGGCTGTCGCTGCGCCTCGAATCCCGCCTTCGGCCCGTCGTTGTCGCGCTGGAGCCCCGGTTGCTCCATGAACCACGGAGGTCCGCGGCGTCGGCCGATGGACTGCGAGCGCCTCCGGGCGACCGGCTTCGCTCCGCCGGACCGCCTCCGGTCGAACCCGACGCAACGCGCCGCCGAAGCCCGACGCGCGCGTCGCGGGAGCCGCGCGGGTTTGGCACGATCCCTCCGTCGCCAGCAGCTCGCGTTGAACTCTCGGATCGTGGTTTGTACAAGGGAGGTCCTCGCCAGGCGCGAGGTCCGAGTCGGTCGCCCGCTCGCGACAGACTCCGTCGTTGGCCCCGAAGTCGGGACCGTTCCGTGACTCAGTTCGAAGGGGTTCCATGTCGCCGCCCGAAGCTCCCCAATCCACGCAGTACACGTTCAAGGCCGAGGTCAATCAGCTACTCGATATCCTGGTGCACTCGGTCTACACGTCGAAGGACATCTTTGTCCGTGAGCTCGCCTCCAATGCGTCCGACGCTCTGGAGAAGGTCCGTTTCGCGAAAGCCAGCGGGCAGGAGGTGGTCGATCCCGAAGCTCCCGAGGAGATCCGCATCACCGTTCGGGAGGATGGCGATCGCAAGATTCTCGTGATCAGCGACACCGGCATCGGGATGACCGAGGAGGAACTCCGGGTCAATCTCGGGACCATCGCCCACAGTGGCGCCAGCGCCTTCTTGGAGCAGCTGAAGAGCCAAGGCAAGGCACGCGAAGTCTCGCTGATCGGTCGCTTCGGCATTGGCTTCTACTCGGTGTTCATGGTCGCTGACCGCGTCGTTCTGACCACGCGTTCCATGCGGCCCGATGCAGCCACGTTGGTGTGGACGAGCGATGGCCTTGGCACCTACACCATCGAGCCGGCAACCGAACCGTTGGGACGCGGAACTCGCATCGAGATCGAGTTGAAGAAGGACGAGGAGCGGTTTGCCGACCTCGGGACGATCCGTTCGGTGATTCGACGCTACTCGAACTTCATTCCGTTCCCGATCCACGTCGACGGCGAGCAAGCGAATCGAACCAGCGCCCTGTGGCGAGACGCGCCGCACACCATCGCCGAGGAGAAGTACCAAGAGTTCTTCCAGTTCCTCACCTACGAGGACCAGCCGGCGCGCCTGCGTCTCCACCTGTCGGTCGATGTGCCGATTCAATTCTCCGCTCTCTTGTTCGTGCCACGAACGAACCCCGAGGCACTGGGCTTCGGCGAGGGCAAAGTCAGCCTGCAGCTCTACGTGAAGCGCGTGCTCATTGACGGCGAGAACGAGAACTTGCTGCCGAAGTTCCTGCGCTTTGCCAAGGGAGTGGTCGAGTCCGAGGACCTCCCCCTGAGCATCTCGCGCGAGACGCTGCAGGAGAACCGTCTCGTGCACAAGATTCGCGAAACGTTGACCAAGAAGCTACTCGACGAGTTGACCAAGCTCGCCGAGCAACGGCCCACCGAGTACGCTGAGTTCTGGCGGACTTTTGGTCGGGTGCTCAAAGAGGGCTACGCCGACTTCGCGTACGCGGAGAGGGTCCGCGAACTGTTGCGATTCAACACTTCGACCCATGCCGACGACCAGGAACTCAGCGGGCTAGCCGGGTACGTGGAGCGGGCTCCGGAGACCCAAACGTCGATCTACTACCTCACAGGGCCGTCGCGGGAGGCGCTCGAGCGCGACCCGCGCCTCGAACTCTTTCGGCGCAAGGGAGTCGAGGTCATCTACCTTTACGACGCTGCCGACGAGTTCGTGCTCGGCAGCGCTGGGAAGTACCGCGACAAGACCCTCGTCTCTGCTGACCAAGCGTCGCCGGAGGATCTACGAGGTCTCGGGCCGGACGAGGGTCGAGCGGACGAGGGCGTCGAGAAACCCGCTGGCCTGGAACTCCTCATCCAGCGGTTCAAGGAACTGCTCGGCGAACGCGTGGTCGACGTGCGGGTGAGCGAGCGATTGGTCGAGAGTCCGGCTTGTCTCGTCAGCACCGACGGAGTCTCGGGCCATCTCGATCGCATGATGCGCATGATGAGCAACGACAAAGATCTACCGAAGCGGACCTTGGAGCTCAACCCGAAGCATGCCCTGATCCAGAGTCTCGCTTCCATGGTCGAGAAGCTCGCTTCGGATCCCTTCGTAACACGGGCCTGCGAGCAGATCTTCGAAGGTGCGATGCTCGCCGATGGCTACCTCACCGACCCGCACCGACTCGTGGCGCGCATGAACGAGATCCTGACCGAGGCCGCGGCCATGCGCGACAAGGGATAAAGGGATAAGAGGGTAAGGGGATAAGGGGATAGCTGCGCCGAAGTGAAGCGCGCCGGGCGCTCGCGGATGGACTCCGCCAGCGACCGGTCGCGCGTCACCACACCTCGGGGATTGCCTCTGGGTTCAGCGCTGGAGTTCGAGACGCCGCATTGCCTCCCGCTTTCCCAGTCCGCGAACGTCCACCAGGCTCGCGAGATGTTCTTTCCCGGGTCGGGTGCGACCGTTCTCCCAGTTGTTGATCGTCAGGGTGCTAACGCCCACGAGTTTGGCGTACTCGGCTTGGGAGAGACCGCTGCGTCGGCGCTGGGCCTTGAGTGAGCGTACCGAGAAGCGTGAACCCTCCGCAGCTTCCGCCGGGGGGGCCGACCCGAGCCGGCTCTTCTCGCGCTTCTCGAGGAAGGCCAGGCGCTTCTTCAGCGTTGCGCTCTGTCGTTTCAGTTCCGCGATGTCGCTGCGGTGCTGGCTCACGAGTTTCTTCAGCGGGGAGACTTGTGAACGAATCTCCTTCTTGGCGAGGCGCTGAACCTCCAGTTTGAGTACGCTAGCGATGTTCGGCATTCGGCTGCTGTTGTCCTTTCCCCTCCTTTTGACCAAGCCCCGCCGGTGTAACAACTCTGGGCTCGAAAGGCCAGTGATACGACGCAGCGAGCGAGGCGTCATCGGTCGCGCACGCGCCTCGTCGGCTTGGTCCGCAGTGACGCGGATTTGCGTAGATCGTTGGCGCTGCCGTGTAACGTGTTCTCTACTGCTTTCTTGGAGGTTCGTGCCCGAGGAAACCATTGGCGCGACCCACAGCAACTCGCGGATGCGTGGCTCGACCCCTGGATCGACGAGTCAGCACACCCTGCCTCAGCACACCCTGCCTCAGCACACCCTGCCTCAGCACACCCTGCCTCAGGGGCGCAGACACTGCGGAGCGCCCTTGTAGGTCGACGCCCTTTGCGGCGATCGCCTCCTGCGCGGCGCTTCTTATCGGAAGGTCTGCCTATCGCGAGTCCTCTGGCGCGTGCGCGAGGGCGCGATCCCATCTTATGCTTCGAAGAGGCCCCTTCGGGGGCGCTTCCGTTTCGGTCCGAGAACGAGCTCGAGAGCGGAGATCGCATGCCCCTCCAGGGAAGCTCACACGTACTGTCGATTCCCGACCTGTTTGGGCTCGTGCAGCAGCACCGGCTGAGCGGGATCCTGGTGGTGGCGTCGGCCACTCACGAGCGGAGCTTCTCGTTCCAATCGGGGCAGTTGGTCTACACGATTTGTACCGACCCCGAGCACTTGCTCGGACGAGTCGTGAGTCGCTACCTCGGGATCGATGCGGATCAACTCCGTAGTCTGCTTGCCGATGATCCGGAGGAAGGCTTCCTCGGGACCCGCATGGTTCGTCAGGGAGTGATCTCGCAGAGCGAACTCGACGATCTCATGGAGCGGCAGATTCGTTGGGCGCTGCGCGAGATCCTCAGCTGGAAGGAATGGGCCTTTCACTTCCAATCGCGAGAGTCGCGGGAGGGGTTGCCTTCCTTGCGCATGTCGACGCATGCGCTCGTCTTCGACGTCTCGCGCGAACTCGACGAGTGGGCCATTGCCGAGAGTCTGTTCCACCGACTCGACCTCATTCCGCGGCTCACCGCAGCGGTCGATCCGAGTTCCATCGAGTCGACTTCTGAAGATCCCGCGATCGACGACCCGACCGTGGATGAGACGCGCGAGGGGGCGGCGGCGGAACGGGACTCGAGCGCGAACCCGATGGCCGAGGGCGACGGCTCAGACGACTCGGTTGTGCGCGAAGAAGTGCACGACACGGCGATCGTGGCCGAGGACGTCGAGAGTACGGCGACGGCGGCGCCGCTCGACGAACTCGCGTTCTACGGCGACTCTCGGCTGGACAGCCGATCGGTCGGTGCGGCTTCGGCGTGCGAAACGAGCGCGCCGCAGGCGAACGGGAGCGCCGGGCTGGACCCAGCCCGAGACACGCTCCCCAGCGAAGCAGCGGTTGCCGTCGACGTAGGACCGATCGAGGACGTCGTGCGCGAAGAGGTCGACGGGGAACGGACGCTGCACGAGATCTTGGAGCAGACGACGCGTCCGATTCTGCACGTGGCCCACGCGATTGCTCGCGGCATCACCGCCGGCCAGCTGGAACTCGACGAGTCTCGCGGCGGCATCGATCCTCGACGAGTGGCGAAGGAGTTCGTTCTCCCCCCGACTGGATACCGCGCTGCCGAGTTGCTCCAGGCCCTGGAACCCGGTGGGAGTCGGGTTGGCGAAGTGACCTTTCTCGCAGCCTCCAACCCCGTGCTCGCCGCGCGGGTGCTCCGCCTCTGCGCGCTCTACGGGATGTGGCGCGAAGGCGTGCCTCTCGAGTTCGGGCGACTTCTGGCGCGGCTGAACGAGGACGCACTGGGCGCCACGTTGGTGGCCGAGGCCGTGCGAGGTCTCTTCCTCGCTCCGCCATGTCGTCAGGCCACACCCATCATCCGCAGTTCGGTGGAGGCGAGCATTGCCTGCCACCGGCTGGCGGAACTCAGCCGCTTCGCCGACCCGGAGCTCGCGCGCATGGTCGCGTTGCTCCAAGACGTCGGCCGCCTGATGTTCATGTCGCGAGATCCCCAGGCTTACCAGGCTATGCTACGGGACTCGCAGCAACGCCACCTCGGCTTGTTGCGCGCCGAGGAGATTCACTTCGGCACCGATCACTGCCAACTTGGGGCTGACTTTGCCCGCAGCTGGGGCTTCCCGGAGTCCTTCTGCGACGCGATTCGCTATCACCACGCCGCCTTGCGCCCGCCCTACCGCCCGCTCGTTGCCTTGCTGCGTCTCGCCAACGCGGTCACCGGCAATGACGGTCCCGTCTCGGGTGCACTGCGCAAGAAGATGCTCAAGGACGTCGGTCTCAGTCCACGCGCTCTCGAGGACGTTCAACGCGCCATCCGCGAGGGAGGGCGCTCGGCCCTGACTCCTGCACGGACCGTCTGAGGAGTGACGCCGTTCGCGCGCTGCGGGCGGCGATCGCCGTTCTCGGTTCGAGCGTACCGTCGGCTGGCGAGGTCCCGGCCCCCGGCGCCTCTCGCGTGGATCAGCCTCGCGGCTTGGACTCGAAGTCACGCCGCTTCTGGGTGAGCAGGCGAATCTCGTCGGGAGTCACGGTGCGCCACTTGCCCCGCGGTAGTTCCCCGAGGTTGAACCCGCCGATCGCCAGGCGCTCGAGGCGGATGACTTCGGCACCGACCACTTCGAACATGCGTCGGACCTGTCGCTTCATGCCTTCCCCGATGAGGACGTGGCACGTAGCGGTTCCGTCGCGGTTCTTCGAATGGTGTTCGATCTTCGCTGGGGCGGTCTTCTTGCCCAGCTCTCGAATCGAGACGCCGCGCTCGAGGCGCCGGATGTCGTTCTCCGTCAGCGGGCGACTGCACTGAACACGGTACTCCTTCACGCAGCCAAAGCTTGGGTGCGTAATGCGGTGGTGCAGGTCGCCGTCGTTGGTGAGGATCAGCAGGCCTTCCGTCTCCAAGTCGAGGCGTCCGGCCGGAATGACCCCCGCATCGAGGATCTTCTTCGGCAGCAGGTCCATCACCGTGAGTCGATCGTGAGTGTCTTCGGTGCTCGTCAAGTAGCCTGCAGGTTTGTTCAAGACGATGGTCGTCGGCGACGGTGGCACTACGCGCTCGCCGTGGATGGTCACGCTGTCGCGGGTCGGATCGATCCGAACGCCCATTTCCGACACGACCTCGCCGTTCACCCGCACGAGACCCCGCTCGATCAGCAGTTCCGCTCGTCGCCGCGAACAGTAGCCACAGTTCGCGATGTACTTGTGGAGGCGCTCCTCGGATTCCTTGCGGCGGCCGCCGCGCTTGGTCTTGGCAGCGGGCTTCCGCTTCGCGGTGCCGCCGCGAGTCGGGCGGCCCCGAGTCGCGTCGGTGCGTGCCCCAGCGGCGCCGCCCGGGGGGCGCGGCGAGCTGGCGCCACGGGCGGGTCGCGTTGCGGGGGCTGCGCCGCCGCGCGGGTTCCGGGGCGCCGGCGCCGCACGCGCCGGCCGGTCGAAGGGCCGCTGACCGACTTCGTCACCGGCGGCCGGGCGGCGACTCGGGCTCGGCCGACTCGGCCTACGATCCGCGGGCGCGTTCGACGGCGGTGGTCGCACGGGATTCCGCGAGCCCTGCGGGGCCGGCGGGGCAGAGCGTCCCTGGCGGCTCCGAGAGGGGGGGGTGGCGCGCGCGCGTGCGGGCCGTTCCCCGCCTGCGGAGCGTGCCGTCGGCGACGGCCCGCGCGGGGTTCGCGGCGTTCGCGGTCCGGGGGCCGGGGCAGCACTCTTCTTCTTGTTGCGCGCGCTCGGGCGACCGTCGCTCTGGGTACGTTCGTCGTTGGGTTTCAAGGTCACTCCGCGAGTAGGTGTTGCACGGCGAAGGCGCGACGGTACTGCAGAGCCCGGAGAAACGCCACGAAGCGGGTCGAACTTCCCGAAAACCTCCGCGGAGCGAATCGAGGCCCGAAGCAAGCGCGCATGCGCTTGATTGGGGCCTAGTTGGAGGCCTTGTTCAGCTCGGCCTCGGCCTTACCCCGAAACTCGGGACCGCAGGCGAAGCCCAGGTCCTCGAGTACGTGGCCCACCTTGGCGTTGTCGCCCGCTGCCTGCGCTTTGCGCCCGTCGGCCAGCAACTCCTCGTAGCGCTCCCGGATGGCGGTTCGCAGTTCTTCTTCCTGGGTGTTCAGCTGCTCGAGGAGGAGCTTCGGGATCTGGTCTCCGCCCATACTCGTGCGCTCCGCTTGGAGCTGCTCCAGTGCCTTGAATGGACTTCGCTCGATCCCTTGCCGCGAGGCCATGATCGATCCGGCGACTCGGTTCGTGAGCGCCTCGAGCTCTTCCGCGTTCAGTACCATCGGGCCCTTGGCAACCTCGGGCTCGGGTTCCTTGCGCGGCTTGTCGGGAACGGTCACTTCCTTGGGCTTCTCGGCGACGTTGTCGCTCGGCGTCGGTACGTCGCCACTCTGGAACTTGAACACCAGGAACAAGACGCAGCCGATCAGGACGATCGCCCCGACCGCCACCAACGCCATTTGCGCCGGGCTCGCCGCGGTGCCGGCGGGACGCGCGGCGCGGTGCAGACTCCGTTGCCGCCCGCCGCCGCCACCCCCGCCGCCGTGCGGCACGCGTCGCTTGGAAGTCGAGACATGGCCCGCCGCGCGGTGGGCGATGGCCTCCTCGATCTGGTCGATTTCGGGTCGCTGCAACCAGCCGGCGTTCAGCGCGAACGCGCCGATGTCTTGGCCGACCTTCGCCTCATCTCGATAGCTGCGGATCAACTCGACGGCCTGCTCCTTGGTCAGGTAGCCCTGGCGCAGCGCCAATCGACAAAAGAGCTCATCCTTCGGGGTTGGCATGGTGTGGCACCTATCCCGATCCTGGAGTGGGGGAGTGTCGGGACGACCCGCGGCGGGTCGTCACCGCGCCCCATGATAGCCGGGATCTCCCCGGACCTCCACGGGTGGCGGGAATCGTTGCTGTTCGGAGCCGCGACCCTCTATAGTCCGTACGGC
This sequence comes from Planctomycetota bacterium, assembly GCA_050246115.1. Classification (GTDB taxonomy): domain Bacteria; phylum Planctomycetota; class UBA8108; order UBA1146; family JAJFFE01; genus JBFWWP01. The sequence continues at coordinate 34,566 of JBFWWP010000013.1, read as the reverse complement.
GCAACGCTCCCTCGTTGCCAGCCCGGAAAGCGACTCATGTCCAAAGCGGAGATCTACAGCGTGGTGATCGGGACGGCGGGTCACATCGACCACGGCAAGTCCTCGATCGTTCGGTGTCTGACCGGGGTCGATCCCGACCGCCTCCCCGAGGAGAAGGACCGCGGCCTGACCATCGACCTCGGCTTCGCCCCGTTGCGACTACCGAGCGGTGAGTTCGTGGGCGTGATCGATGTCCCCGGCCACGAACGGTTCGTCAAGAACATGGTGGCGGGCGCCTCGGGGATCGACCTGGTGGTGTTGGTCGTCGCTGCCGACGATTCCGTCATGCCACAGACTCGGGAGCACCTGGACATCATGACGCTCCTGGGCCTCGAGCGGGGCCTGATCGTGATCAACAAGATCGACCTCGTCGAGCCCGAGATGGTCGACTTGGTCGAGGAGGAGATCCGAGAACTCGTAACCGGCACTTTCCTGGAGGGAGCGCCGGCCTACCGGGTGTCCGCCGAAACGGGGGCTGGGTTCGACGCGTTCCGCGAGGCGTTGTTCGACGCCGTTCGACAGGTCCCCGAGCGCGCCGCCGAGGGCGTGTTCCGGATGCCGATTCAGCGCGTGTTCTCGGCGAAGGGGTTCGGCACCGTGGTCACCGGTGTTCCGGTCAGTGGGTCCATCGTCGTCGGGGATCGGCTCGAGATTCTGCCGCCGGGAATCGAGGGGCGGGTGCGAGGTGCGCAAGCCTACCGCATGACGGTCACCCAGGCGCGCGCGGGGCACTCGACGGCCCTCAACCTCAGTGACATCGACTACCGCAGCGTCGTCCGCGGCATGGTCGCCGCTACCCCAGGGTACTTCCGGGCCACGGCCATGGTCGAGGCGCGCGTCCGGATCCTCTCGAGCTTGCGAGCGCCGGTACGGCATCAGACACCGATCCGCTTCCACACAGGCACGAGCGAAGCGACCGGACACCTCTACCTGCTCGACCGCAAGAGCGCCGAACCGGGCTCCGAGGTGTTGGCTCAGTTCCGACTGTCCGAGCCCATCGTCGTGGCACCGGGAGACCGCTACGTGGTCCGTCACGAATCCCCGGTGTTCACCTTGGGAGGCGGCGAAGTCATCGACCGCTCGTCATGGCGTCTCAAGCTGGGCAAGCAGTACGTCATCGACAACTTGGAACGAAAGGAGGCGGCGCTCGGATCGCGCGAGGACTTCGTGTTGTCGCTCCTGCTCGAGTCGCCGTTCGCGGTGGCCGAACTCGACGCCGTGGCCCGGCACGCCGGCCTGCCGGCTGCCGAGGTGCGCGACCTGCTCGCGCTCTGGACCGAGCGCGGCGAGTTGGTCCCGGGCCCCGGCCCCGATACGTGGTTGGCTCGCGACGGGATCGAGCGGGGCACCAAGCGCATCACCCATGCTTTGCAAGCTTGTTACGAGAAGGACGCCTACCGGGTCAGCATTCCCAAGCTCGAGTTGAACGCCTTTGCGCACCTCCCGCCGCCGTTCTTCGAAGTTCTCATCCAGTGGCTTCACGACCACGGGGAACTCGAGCTACAGAAGGGCGGCAAGATTGCCGCAAAGGGGCGGGCGCCGGAGCTCTCTCCGGACGAGCAGGCGGCGTATGAACTGATCGACGAGAGCTACCGCGCCGCGCCGTTCTCGCCGCCGGGCTTGGAGGAACTCGCGGCGCAGCGGGGCGTCGATCTCGCGCTCCTGGGGCGGGTGCACGCCCTGCTGCTCGATCAGCAGCGGCTCGTGCGGCTGGATCCGACCGTGGTGGTCCACCGAGACGCGGTCGCGGCCGGAATGGCGCGCATTCGCGACCTCTTCGAGACCGAGGGACCGTTCAAGGCGGCGCGCGCGAAGGACGTGCTCGAGACGAGCCGCAAGTTTGCGATCCCGTTCCTCGAGTACCTCGACCGCCTGAAAGTCACCCGTCGCGTTGGCGATGAACGGAAGTACATCGGCTGAGGAGTCGGCGGGTCCGCACCCGGCCACTCCGAGCCCCTCTCGACCGGCGGACCATCGGCAGCCGCCGGCAGCGCTTGGGTAGCGGGCTCCCCGTCCGAGGAAGCAAGCGCGCGCAACCCAAGCGATTCTCGACCGGGTGTGGGGGAACGGGCGCTTGTTCGCTTCGTGTGGTTCCGAGTACCCTCTGGTCGCCCGTCGCCGAGTCGCATTCGGCGATCGTGAGTGCCGCGGCCCCGCGGTCGTGGCTCAGTTTCTTCGTGAGTTCGAAACGAGGTTCTCGTGAGTTCTTCCGCCGACCAACTCAAGACCCGCCGGACACTCGACGTCGCCGGGCGAAAGGTTGCCTACTACAGTCTCGACGCCGCAGTCGCCGCGGGGTTGCCTGACCTCGCGCGGCTCCCGCGCTCGCTCAAGGTTCTGCTCGAGAACCTGTTGCGCTGGGAGAACGGGCGCACGGTGACGGTCGAGGACATTCGAGCGCTCGCGAGCTGGCTGGACCGGGCAACCATCGATCGTCAGGTCGCCTATCACCCGGCACGAGTCCTCATGCAGGACTTCACCGGCGTGCCGGCCGTGGTCGACCTCGCGGCGTTGCGGGATGCCATGCAAGACTTGGGTGGGGATCCTCGCAAGATCAACCCGCTCACGCCGGTGGACCTCGTGATCGATCACTCGGTGATGGTCGATGCGCATGCCGACCGCGGCGCGTTCGCGCGCAACGTGCAGCTCGAGTACGAGCGCAATCGCGAGCGCTACGACTTCTTGCGTTGGGGGCAAGCGGCGTTTCAGAACTTCCGCGTGGTGCCTCCGGGAACCGGCATCTGCCACCAAGTCAACCTCGAGTACCTGGCGCGAGTCGTGTGGACGAGCGAAGTCGACGGGGAAGTGGTGGCGTATCCCGACACGGTGGTGGGCACCGACAGTCACACTACGATGGTCAACGGACTCGGCGTGCTCGGTTGGGGCGTGGGCGGAATCGAGGCCGAGGCGGCCATGCTGGGTCAGCCGGTGTCGATGCTGATCCCCGACGTCGTCGGGTTCCGACTGAAGGGTGCGCTTCGGGAAGGCGCGACCGCCACCGACCTCGTGCTCACGGTGACCAAAATGCTGCGCAGCAAGGGCGTGGTCGAGAAGTTCGTCGAGTTCTTTGGCGATGGCTTGGATCATCTCAGTCTGCCCGATCGCGCGACGATCGCCAACATGGCGCCCGAGTATGGCGCGACCTGTGGCTTCTTCCCGGTGGACGCCGAGACCCTACGCTACCTCCGCTTCTCCGGGCGGCCCGCGGAGCAAGTCGCGCTCGTGGAGGCCTATGCGAAGGCCCAGGGACTATGGCGCGACGCCCATTCGCCGGATCCGCGCTTCACCGACACGCTCGAACTCGATCTGTCGACGGTCGAGCCCGCGCTCGCGGGGCCCCGCCGTCCGCAGGATCTGATTGCGCTGTCGAGAGCGGCTTCGGCCTTCAAGGGGGCTCTACCCGAGTTCGTGGCGGGTTCTGCGGGAGGCGCGGGCGGTGGCACGGCGGTGGCCGTCGACCTCGCGAAGCAGGTTGCCGTGCGCGGGCGGAACTTCGCGATCGCGCACGGGCACGTGGTGATCGCTGCCATTACCAGCTGTACCAACACCTCGAACCCGTCGGTGATGATCGCGGCAGGCCTCGTGGCCCGCAACGCCCGTAAGCGAGGACTGACCGTAAAACCATGGGTCAAGACCTCGCTCGCACCGGGATCCCAAGTCGTGACGGACTATCTCGCGCGCGCCGGATTGCAGTCGGATCTCGACGCGCTCGGTTTCCATCTCGTCGGCTATGGTTGCACGACTTGCATTGGCAACTCGGGACCGCTCGACCCGGACATCTCCGCCGCGATCCATGAGGGGGATCTGGTGGCTTGCGCCGTCCTGTCGGGAAACCGCAACTTCGAAGGTCGAATCAGTCCCGACGTGAGAGCCAACTACCTCGCCTCGCCGCCACTCGTGGTCGCCTATGCCCTCGCGGGATCGTTGAACGTCGACTTGCTGACCATGCCGATCGGCAGCGATGCGCAGGGAACCCCCGTGTTCCTGAAGGACATCTGGCCCAGTAGCCGTGAGATCCGCGAAACCGTGGAAACCTCGCTCACCGCCGAGATGTTCACTCGCCGCTATGCGGACGTGTTTCGCGGCGATGCGGAGTGGCAGCGAGGCGCGACCAAGTCGTCTCTTACGTATGGGTGGGACGATGCGAGCACCTACATCAAACGGCCGCCGTACTTCGACGGCATGAAGAAGGAGCAGACCGCGGTCGTCGATATCCTCGGTGCGCGACCCTTGGCCATACTCGGCGACAGTGTGACCACCGACCACATTTCGCCCGCCGGTTCGTTCCCGGCGGACGGTCCTGCGGGCAAGTACCTCATCGAGCGCGGTGTGACCAAAGCCGACTTCAACTCCTTCGGGTCGCGCCGTGGCAATCATGAAGTCATGATGCGGGGCACCTTCGCGAACATCCGCTTGAAGAACGAAATGGCGCCGGGCACCAGCGGCGGCGTCACGCGCTTCATGCCGAGCGGCGAGGCCATGTCGATCTACGATGCGGCCATGAAGTACGCGCTCACCAAGACCCCACTCGTCGTGATCGCGGGCCGAGAATACGGCACCGGTTCATCCCGCGATTGGGCCGCCAAAGGCACGATCCTCCTGGGAGTGAAAGCGGTCATCGCCGAGAGCTTCGAACGCATCCACCGATCGAACCTCGTGGGCATGGGTGTACTCCCGTTGGAGTTCCCGACCGGCGTTACCCGCAAGACCCTGAAGCTAGACGGCACCGAGGTCTTCGATCTGACCGGGATCGCGGCGCGCCTCGAGCCCGGCATGAACGTGTCTTGCAAGATCACGCGGGCAAACGGCACGAGCGAGACGCTGTCTGTGCGGTGTCGGATCGACACGGAGGACGAGGCCGCCTACTACCGCAACGGAGGCATTCTGCAGCTGGTCTTGAGACGGCTGGGTTCGGAGTAGGTCGACGCGCACGCGACCGGTGGTGTCGCCACGGCGGTGAGCGGTGTCGGCCGAGTCGGTCAGCTCGGGTTGGTCGTGTCGTCGTCAGTCGTGTCGTCGTCAGTCGTGTCGTCGTCAGCGGAGCGGTGCGACCTCGTCGGAGGCGCGTTCTGAACCTGCCGCCTCCAGGGTTTCACCGAGCCGCGCAACAACGCCCCTGCTGCGGGCGCCGGAACGACGGACGAGAGAGAGCCGGCGCGCACGGGTCGGCCGGCTCTCTCGCGTCCTGGTCGGCTTTGGGAGTCGCCCAAGAATAACTTCACCCTCTTGCTCGTCGCTTCGGGCCATCTTCGACCGATCCGAAAGCCTCGAAATCCTCACCGGAACTTACGGGTCGACGCCGCGGCGCAGGCCAATGCGATTCGGACTCGTGTTGTTCTCGCCATCCCCGGTGTAGTAGAGCAAGTAGACCTTCTGCATGGTCGTCGAGTCGAGGATGATGCTCGCCGCCGGGTGCTCCAGGTCACCCGAGTCGAAGGGTAGCGGTACGATCGCATCGGAACTCGGGAGGGCGATCGGCAGCACCGGGTTGCTCCACACGAGACCATTTGCGCTGTTGGCGAGGCCGATCGTGCTCTGAGTGGCGGTGGGTGAGTCGGCCGCTTCGTACCACAGGCGGTAGCGGGTCGCCGAGCCAGCGGCCACGTTCTCGTCGAGTGTCACGCACGGGGAGCCGACGCTGTACGCATCGAAACGCCCCGCGGCTCCGGTGACGAACACCGTGTTCGCATCGACGGTCCAGTTGGTGCCATTGCCCGACTCCGCGTAGCCAATGACACTGGGACCGTCGGCGCCGCCGACCGTCGTGTTCACCGCCTCGAACCACAGGCGAAAGAGACCCGCGTCCAGGATCACCCACGGGTCCGCGACGCGGACGCTGGCAAAGGCCGCCGTGAGTCCGGTGCACTGGGTGAAGTTGGACCACGTCACGCCGTTGCCCGAGGTCGCGTGGATGATCGTGCTCGTCATCCCACCCGCGCCGGAGCGCCCCTCGAACCACATGTGATAGCGACCCGGCGTGTTGAGGGCCACGCTCTTGTCGACGACGACGCAGGGGTCGGTCGCGCCAACATCGAATCCGCTCCCCGGTGCTCCGAGCGCCACGGCCTGGGTGCGAGGGGTCGTCAGAACCGCGAAGTCCTCTTCGTCAGAGGTCACGACACCGATGGTGTTCACGCCGCCGGCACTGGTCGCTTCGTAGTACAACAGGTACTTGTCCACGCGCGCGGAGTCGACCACCACCGCCGGACTATCCACTTCGTTCGAGTCGAAACCGGCTCCCGACTCCATGAGCGCCGGAGTGATCTCGGAGGTGACCGGATTCCGGTTGGCGCTGAAGGTGATCTGCGTATCGATGGTCGCGGGCGGATCATCGCTGCCGCCACCTCCGCCACCGCAGCCGGCGATGACGCCTGTCGTGAAAGCGAGGGCGAGCACGGAAACGAGCCGGCGAAGGCCTGGCCTGTGGACCTGGGACATGGTGTAGGGTTCCTCTCGGGGTTGCTCCATTCGATCCGACCGCGTGTTTTAGCAACTCGGCCGCCAGAGCGAAACGATTCGTCGATTCGGGCCGTTCGCCGGGCGGCGTCGGAGTCGGTTCGGAGTGGCTCAAAGTCTTCGGCCAGCGCGGTTTGGCGGCGGGTGGTCAACCGGGGGGGACGAGGGTCGTGAGAGGGGAGACCGGCTACCGATCCGGGTTCGTGGGTGGCCGCGGGTAGCCAGCCCGGGATTCACGCAGTCCGCTCCGCTCTCGTGGACGCGCTCAGAAGCCGACTTGGTCGCGACCGGCGTTCTTCGCCTTGTAGAGTCCCTTGTCGGTCTTTCCCACGATGTCGACGGCGGTCATGCCGGGCTCGAGTTCGCCGACTCCGAGGCTGACCGTCACCGGTAGGCGGGTTTGAAGGTACTCGAAGGGGACGGCCAAGATGTTCGCGCGAATCCTCTCCGCGACGCGCACTGCACCCTCGCGGTTGGTTTGCGGCAGGATCACCGCGAACTCGTCGCCGCCATAGCGTGCCGCCAAGTCTGCGGCGCGGAGGGCCTGCCGGATACGATCCGAGAGATCCGTCAGGATCTTGTCGCCGGCGAGGTGCCCGTAGCGGTCGTTGATGCCCTTGAAGTGATCGAGATCGATCAGGATGAGCGAGAGCGGCGTCTCGTATCGTTGCGCTCGCAGGACCTCTCGGGCCAAGGCGTCGTAGAAGGTTGCGTAGTTCAGAAGCCCCGTGAGACCGTCGCGGCTGGCCATGCCCTCCAGCCGGCCCAGATAGGCCATGAGTCGCAACGACGTCCCCATGATCCGGGCGGCGTGGCTCAAGGCCTCGCCTTCCAGGCTGGAGGCCGTCGGCGGCGGGATATCGAGTCCGGACAGGTTGATGACGCCTACGGCCCGGTCCTGACACGACAGGGGAACGACGACGCACGCAGGTCCCAAGTCCGGCGCCGTGGACGGGGGTGGGGCCACCCGATGCTCACGGCGGAACTCGGTCACGTCACTGACCAAGAGCGGCTGCCGGCGGCGGGCGGCGAATTGCATCAGGGTCGGCGTCTCCGGGGCGTCGAGGCCGCCGGCTGAGCCCGGCACGTCCGTGGGCAGCTTCCGCCCACTGAGCTCACCCAACAGGTGAAACCCGCTGGCGGGCTCGCCCAGGTAAAGCGAGCCGTGGCGCGCCCTGACGAAACTCGCGAACCGCCCTAACCCCGAGAGGGCCACGCGCCGGGGGGTGTCGGGGTCGAGCGGCCCGTCGGTGGGCTCGAGATCGGCTCGGAGTCCATCGAGGAATCGCCAAATCTCGGTGCGGCTCCCGGTACGGTTGCCGGCCTCCGAGGTTGCGGAAGTCGACCCGACTCGTGCTCTACGCTTGCTCAACTCAGCACCTCGCACCCCGTTGTTTTGGGATTCCCTCCGCCGCCCGCCGCGTGTACTCTCGCGGCCGAAAACGCCGTGAGACGATCTCTCTGAGACCATCCCAGCGGCGCCCAGCAGGCGAACACGAGCGAACGGCGAGAGCCGGCGAGAACCATACCAGCGGACGGGCGACGCCCAACACCGCCGATGGTAACGTCATCGGCTCAAAAGTGTTGCGGCTTTGCGACCTGCGTCGTTTCCGCCGGCGCCGAACCCAAGGCGGTTGCCGTGGCCGTGCTCGTTTGGCGTCCGATGGCTGACGGCCTCGGGGCTTGGCGTTGGTTCAACGGCTGACGCCGCCTGGAGTTGGCGTTGATTGAAACGGCCGACGCCGGCGGGGGGGGTGGAGGCCGATCGCGGCCTTGGCTGGCCGGGATGGTTTCGGAAGACTTCGGCGACAGAACCCGAGTTGCCGGGTCAGGTAGCTTTCGCCTTCCTCGATTCGGCAGCCAGACCCGCTCCTCGGCCGCGAGCCTTTCGACGAAGTACAGGTCACCGACGAACTGTGGGGCCCAGCCTGCGACTCGCGCCGTCGGTCGAGGCGTTCACGGACCAGGCTGCTCGGGGGATTCGAAGGATGAGGGCGAACGTTACCTGACAAGGCACTGACATGCGAATCTACGACAACATTCTCGACACCATCGGCCGCACGCCGCTGATTCGACTGAACAAGATCGTTCAGTCGGCCGGCGTGGTTTGCGTCAAGCACGAGGCCTTCAATCCGGGCGGCAGCGTGAAGGACCGAATCGCGGTCCACATGATCAACGAAGCCGAGAAGCGCGGAGACTTGAAGCCCGGCGGTACCATCATCGAGTGCACATCCGGGAACACCGGCATGGGAATCGCCCTCCTCGCGTCGGTGCGCGGCTACAAGGCGGTGCTGGCCATGCCGGACAAGGTGGCACCCGAGAAAGCCGCCCTGCTCCGCGCGTTTGGAGCCGACGTCAAGATCGCCCCGACGGCCGTCGAGCCGGATGATCCACGGTCCTACTACTCGGTTGCGAAACGGTTGTCGCAGGAGATCCAGAACAGCTTCTATCCGAACCAGTACCAGAACCTCGACAATCCGGCCGCGCACTACCAGACCACTGGACCGGAGATCTGGGACGACACCGATGGGAAGATCACCCATTTCGTCGCGGGTTGCGGAACCGGCGGCACCATCACCGGTATCGCCAAGTACCTCAAAGAGCGAAACCCGAACGTCAAGGTCATTGGCGCCGACCCGGTCGGCTCCTTGTACTACGAGTACTTCCACACCGGGAAACTCGGGCACGCTCACACCTACAAGGTGGAAGGCGTCGGCGAAGATATCATTCCGGGGACGATGGACTTCGACTACGTCGACGACGTCATCCAGATCGGGGACCGGGAGTGTTTCGCCACCGCTCGCCGCCTCACGCGTCTCGAAGGGATCTTCTCGGGGAGTTCGGCCGGCTTGGCGATGGCGGTCGCCTTGCAAGTCGCGCGCACGCTCCAGCCGAATGACCTGATGGTCGTGCTCATTCCCGACACCGGCGAGCGGTATCTGTCCAAGGTCTACAACGAAGACTGGCTGCGCGAGAATCAGCTACTCGACTCCGGGCTCGACTTCACGGCCGGCGAGATCCTCGCGCGCAAGAGCTCGGGGGTGGGGGAATTGGTCACCATCGATGCCGAAGCCAAGGTGGTCGATGCGATCGGCTCAATGCACTCCCAAGACGTTTCGCAGCTCCCCGTCGTTCGCGGTGGCCAGATCGTCGGCAGCGTGCGCGAGGCGACGGTGCTGCATGCGATGCTCGGCGGCGTGGACGCGAAGTCGCGCTCCGTGAGCAGTGTCATGGAGCCTCCGTTTCCGGTCGTCGAAGCGAGCACGCCAGCAGACGAGATCTTCGCCTTGCTGTCGCGGGAGACGCCCGCAGTGATGGTGCCCGACGAACGCGGCCAGCTACGTATCGTGACCAAATGGGACCTACTGCAGCTCGTGAGTGGAAAGCGATAGTCATGCGGTTCTCCACGCGCGCCATCCACGCGGGACAGCACCCCGATCCGACCACGGGCGCGGTCATGACGCCGATCTACCAGACGTCGACTTACTCGCAAGAGGCGCCCGGAAAGCACAAGGGCTACGAGTACTCGCGGACGGGGAACCCGACGCGCACCGCGCTCGAGGCCAATCTTGCGGCACTCGAAGACGGCAAACACGGGCTGTGCTTCGCGTCCGGCCTCGGCGCAACCGACACGGTGTTGAAACTCCTCGACGCCGGCGACCACGTGATTGCCTGCGATGATCTCTACGGCGGCACCTACCGGATCTTCGACAAGGTGTACCGGCGTTTCGGTCTCGACTTCGACTTCGTGGACGCCCGCGATGTCGGACGAGTCGAGGCCGCGTGGAAACCCCAGACGCGCATGGTCTGGGTCGAGACCCCGACCAATCCGCTTCTCAAGATCGTCGACATTGCCGCGCTCGCCCAGCTGTGTCGGGCCCGAGGGGCGTTGCTCGTGGTCGACAACACGTTCGCGACCCCGTACCTGCAGCGCCCGTTGTCACTCGGCGCCGACATCGTCGTGCATTCCACCACGAAGTATCTCGGCGGGCACTCCGATGTCGTCGGCGGTGCGATCATCATCGATCGCGACGACCTCCGCCAACGGCTCGGGTTCCTGCAGAACGCATGTGGCGCGGTGCCGGGTCCCATGGATTGCTTCCTGGTGTTGCGCGGCACGAAGACCTTGGCCGTGCGGATGGATCGGCACCAGCAGAACGCGGCCCAGCTCGTCCGCTTTCTGCGTGAGCATCCCCGCGTAGCACGCGTCTACTACCCGGGACTTTCGGACCACCCCGGTCACGACCTCGCGGCGCGCCAGATGCAAGGGTTCGGAGGCATGCTGTCGTTCACGCTGGCGGGCGAGTCGGAGGCCGAGGCGCGCGATGTGGTGTCACGCACCCGGATCATGACCTTGGCCGAGAGTCTAGGAGGGGTCGAGACGCTCATCGAGCACGTCGTGTCCATGACGCACGGCTCGATCCCGCCAGCCGAGCGCGCGCGCGCGGGGTTGTCGGATGGGCTGATCCGGATCTCCGCCGGCATCGAGGACGCAGAAGACCTGATCGAGGATCTCGATCAAGCCCTGCGCAAGCGCTGAAGCGACGGCGTTGTCGACGCGTCGAAGCAGCCGCGTCGAACGCACCGAACGGTCACCGCGTTCACTCGCCGAATGGAAATGCGAGCACGTCGCGGATGTGCTCACAGCCGCATGCGAGCATGACGATACGGTCGAAACCCACGGCGACCCCGGCGCAGGGCGGTAGACCGGCCGTGAGGGCTGCGAGCAGGCGGTGGTCGGCGGGAAGTACCGGCTTGTTGGCCGCCCGCCGCGCTTGATTCGCGTCTTCGAAGCGCCGGGCTTGTTCCACCGGATCTCCGAGTTCGTGGTATCCATTCGCGAGTTCGATCCCTCGGAAGTAGAGCTCGAATCGTTCGCCCACCGCTGGCACCGTGGGCGCGTCGCGCCGGACTCGGGCCAGGGCTGCCTGCGAGACTGGGTAGTCGACCACGAACAGGGGTTTCGACGCGCCCAGGCGCGGCTCCACGCTGGTCACGAGCAGGAGTTCGAGCCACCCGTCCCGATCTGTCTCATGGAGCCCCGACGGCACGTCGACGCCCAGTCCGTGCAAGGCACCACGCAGTTCGGCGATGCTCGCCGTGAATGGATCGACGCCCGCAAACGCCACCATGACCTCACGGTAGGTGCGTGTCTCGGTGCTTGGAGTGCCGAGGAGCCGTTGCAGGAGTTCGGCCACTTCGCGCATCAAGGCGTGGTGGTCTTGTTCGGGGCGATACCACTCGAGGATCGTGAACTCCGGGTTGTGTCGACGGCCGCGTTCGCCATCCCGAAAAGCCCGGGTAATTTGATAGATGGGACCGGAGCCCGCGGCGAGTAGGCGCTTCATCGCCGCCTCTGGGGACGTAAGCAGGTAGCACGCAGCGGGGCCGTCCGGGCTGCTGACTTGGCACTGCACGGGGTCGATGTGGGCTTCGACGATCAACTCCCGTGCGATGAGCGGGGTCTCTACCTCGAGGATGCCACGCTCGGCGAAGAAGCGACGGGTGCGGGCGAGGAGTTCAGCTCGGCGACGAAGATTCGCCAGCGAGGCCGACGGTCCAAAACCCTCCGCGCCCTGGCGCATGACCTTCCGATCAGGTGGATGCCTTCTCGACTCGCTCCGTGTATTCGCCGGTCCTCGTGTCGACCCGGACCACGTCACCGTTGTTCACGAAGAACGGCACGCTGATGACCGCGCCGGTCTCCAGGGTGGCGGGTTTTTGCACGTTGGTGGCGGTGTTTCCGCGAGCGCCGGGCTCACAGTAGGTGACCTTCAGCTCGACGTGGTTCGGCGGACTGATCGTCACGGGCCGGTCGTTCCAGAACAGCACGTTCACCATGGATTCGTCGATCAGCCACTTCCACGCGTCGTCGAGCTGATCTTTGGTGATCGCGTGTTGCTCGAAGCTCTCGGGGTCCATGAAGTGCCAGTGCGTGGAATCGTTGTACAGGTACTGGAGCTTGGTCTCCTCGATGTTGGCCGCTTCCATGGTCTCACCGCTGCGATAGTTGCGGTCGAGCACACGTCCCGTGATCAGGTTCTTCAGCTTGCACCGATAGACGGCCTGCCCCTTGCCGGGCTTCATGAAGTCCATCTCGATCATCAAGTAGGGCTCGCCATCGAGTTCGACCTTGAGGCCCTTGCGAAACTCGCTGGTGTTGTAGCTAGCCATGGGGATCTCTCTCTGGGTATCTTGTGTCGCGTGCAACGGGCCCTGCGGGCACCGTCAGGAACCGCGAGGTCCGGTTCCCACCGGGAGCGGAAGTTAGTCGCACGCCCCCGCGGGCGTCCAGGGAACTTTGAGGGACCGCACGATTTCTCGCGGCGAAACCGGCCTCCGGTTCCGCGGGAGGGCTATCCCACGAGACGCTCGGGGTCGCTGCGCGCGACCTCGACCGTGGCCCGTGAACCCGGTACCTTGGAAACCGAACCCGTACCCCGGGGACCGAACCCGTACGCTGGAAACCGAACCCGTATCCTGGAACTCGACCTTGGCGCCGAGCTCTCGGAGCCCCTCCCGGGACCCCGGGAAGAAGTCTCGGAATGGCCTCGGAAGTGCGGCACCTCATGCAAGAGTCTAGCGCGCCGGCCGCACCCACGGCAGGTCTCTCGGACCTCGACCCCCGGCCGGCGGCCCCGGGCCCGAGCGCGTCCGCCGAGGCTGGGCCACCATCTCCCGACTTGGCGGGTACCGCGGCGGGTGGCCCGTCGGGCGGCACCTCGGCCTCAGGCTGCGTGGGCCCTGCTGCCCCCGGCGCGTGGAAGCAGATCCTCCGACGAGCGGTTCGCGATCCGGACATCCTGATCGATCGCCTCGGGCTCCCCGACGACCTCCGTCCTGGGGCGCGGCGGGCCGCCACGGAGTTTCCGCTGGTGGTGCCGGAGGGATTCCTGGCCCGGATGCGGATCGGCGATCCAAGCGATCCGCTGTTGCGACAGGTGCTTCCCATCGATGTCGAGTGCGAGGCAGCACCGGGCTTCCGTACCGATCCGCTGGGTGAAGCCAGCGCCACGCGGGCGCCCGGCCTGCTCCACAAGTACCCGGGTAGAGTGCTCCTCATCGTCGCTGGAATGTGCGCGGTCAGTTGTCGCTACTGCTTCCGACGCCATTTCCCGTACGACGAGGCTCCCAGCGACTTCCGGGCTTGGGAACCTGCGTTCGCTGCGTTGGCAGCCGACCCCAGCGTAGAGGAGGTCATCCTCTCCGGGGGCGATCCACTCATGCGCAGCGACCCGTGGCTCGCCGATCTCGTGCGTCGTCTCGAGGCAATCTCGCATCTGCGTCGGCTGCGCATTCACACTCGTCTGCCGATCCTGATCCCGGAGCGAGTGGACAACGCGCTGCTCGGGTGGTTGACCGCGACCCGGCTCTCGCCGTGGGTCGTCGTCCACGCGAATCATCCAGCCGAGATCGACGCCGCGGTCGGCGCAGCGCTCGAGCGCATCGTGCGCGCAGGCGTGCCCGTCCTCAATCAATCGGTGCTGCTGGGCGGCGTGAACGACGCCCCGGAGACTCTCGCGGAGCTGTCGACCCGGCTCCTCGAGCATCGCGTGACCCCGTACTACCTGCACCAGCTCGATCCGGTGACGGGCGCCGCGCACTTCCAGGTTCCGGAGGCGCGCGGCCGCGAGATCGTCGCCGCCCTCCGACGGCGACTTCCGGGCTACGGCGTGCCGCGCTACGTGAAGGAAGTCGCGGGAGAATTGCACAAGCGCGAGATCGGCGACGCACCCGTTGGAGAGCCTTCGGGCCGGTCTTCGGAGCGAGCGGACGCCGACGTGCAGTGACCGTGACTGCGGAGCCGACCCGGCCTTCAGTCCTTGCGTGCCCCTGATTGCGACTCCGACGGGATGACGACGTCGGCAATGAACTCGCGCGAGAGATCGGGGTTCTCGTAGAACAACTTGTAGCTTCCGGGACCGATGCCATGGATCCAGATGGTGGGGCGCTGCGAGACGGTGCCGGTCCTTGGACACGTGACGACGTTGAAGCAGATCGTCTCGCCCGCAACGCTGGCATCGACGCGCTGCACCATGAGGTCGTCCCGCTGCGCGAGGGGGCCGTTCGAGAAGCTGACGGGGATCCCGATCAGCTTACGCCTGGGGTCGCGCGCCGGTTTCCCGAGCTGGATCGTGCCGACGAACTCCCGCGTCACTACGGTCGAGGCCGCGCGCCGGGAAGGGCCGGCGCAACCCGTCGCGACCCCGCCGGCGCCGATGCCAAGAGCCAGGAGGATCGAGCCGAACAGGGCGACGCGGATCACGGACACCTCGTTTCAGGAGTGGACTCGTTCTCAGGCCCGCGCGTTCACGAGCAACTGGGGCGGCCCCGGTGCGAGACGATTCTCAGGATTCGCAAGCAGGTTCTGAGTCGGCTCGCGGTGGGCTCGTCGCAGGGTGAAGAGAGTGTCGCGGAGCCCTGCAACTCCGCAAGCCTTAAATGCCCGCGTTCCGAGCCTCATCCAAGAGCGCCGCCGCGGTTGCGTCCCAGCCGAACCGGGCCACGTAGTCCGCGAGCGAGCGATCGACTGCGGGCGCTTGCGCGCGCGCAATGGCGCAGCGCACCCGCAGCCCGAGAACCGCCCGGGTTGGGTGCTGGCTGACGATCGGTCGGTTCAGACACGCTTCGGCCTCGGCCAGCCGGCCCCGGCGGGTGTAGGCCTCCGCGAGGAAGGTCACGACCTCCGCCGTTTCCGCGGTCGAGTCGAGCACCAGGGTCCAGGCCTCGAGCGCGATCTCCTCGTGCCCATGCTCGACCGCGATGCGACCCCGGAGCCACTGGGCGAGCGCGCGCGTGGGCGTGGGCAGGCCCGCGGTCAGGGCGTCGTCCAAGCGCGCGAGAGCGCGTTCCGACTGGCCCGCGACGTGCCACGCGACAGCGCACTCGTAGGCCAGGATTGCCCCCCTTCCGGCCAGGATGTCCGCTGGGTCCCAACCCGCGAGCGCAGCGGCTCGCTCGAACCAC
Source organism: Planctomycetota bacterium (assembly GCA_050246115.1). Lineage (GTDB taxonomy): Bacteria > Planctomycetota > UBA8108 > UBA1146 > JAJFFE01 > JBFWWP01. Next base: position 19,104 of record JBFWWP010000013.1, on the reverse strand, counting down.
TCGGCCGCGGATTCCGGGTCCGAGTCCGCCATCGCGAGACGTCCCAGGCGTTCGGCCAGCGCGGGCGTTCTCCGACCCAGGTGATACGCGGTCCGGTAGCGCGCTCGCGCCGCGGCGGTTCTTCCGAGTCGCTCGGCGACCTCCCCCCACCGCACGAAGGCCTCGGCGTCAGCCGGGGAGTGCTCGATCCACTGTTCGAGGCGCGCTTCGGCTTCGCCCGCTGCTCCCACCGTCAGCGCCACGTCCGCCAGCCACAGCGCCAAGCCGCGGTGCGTCGGTTCGATCACCGCCGCGAGCCGCAGCGCGTCGAGCGCCGTCCCGCGCCGTCCGCGTTCGGCGTCGATCCGCGCGAGTTGCGTGAGGAGCTCGAGTTGGGGTGGCGCCCGCAGCAGGAGGCGCGCAAAGTGGGCGCGCGCCGTCGCCAGATCGCCCAGCTCGAAGTACGCGTGCGCGAGGAGCCGCTCGGCGTCGTCTGCGTCGGCACCCGGCGGGAGCGTGGCGAGCAGCGGTTGCAGGATGGACACCACCTCGGCGAAGCGGCCGTCGCGCAGCGCGGCACGGACGGCTTCCCAGCGGAACTCGTCGTTCGCCAGGGCGCGCGCTCCGCAGGGCAGGAACGCGGTCACGATCAGGAGCGTCGCGCCGATCCACCACGTCAAGATGGGGAGTCGGTCGCGACCCACGCGACGGCCGCCGTGTTCGCCGGTGCGAGTGGGTGTCGTTCGCTCGGTGGGTCGGGGCGTCATCGCTCGCTCCGGTCGGGCGCTCGGAAGTGGATGGTGCGCTGGGCCATGACCGGCACCGGGCGACCCCCTTCACGCGCGGGTTCGAACGTCCAGCTGCGAGCGGCCCGCACCGCGGCCTCCTCGAACA
>JBFWWP010000013.1:0-18131 GCA_050246115.1 Planctomycetota bacterium | reverse complement strand
CGGTGGTGAAGCTCGCCGATCGCTCGCTGGCGGATGGACGCGACGGAGGACGAACGGGCGTAGCGACCGAGACCCGTTCGGTCCGCACCTCGGCATACGCCGGGAGTGACTCGAGGGCCATCGGGCCGTGGTCGGTCGGGGCTCGGTCGGCGGGAGCCGTCGCGCGCGGCGGTGCGGGCCATGCTGCGGCGTTCGGCCCCGGGACGCTCCTGCCCGGCGGCGTCGCGCGCGTGGGTCGCGGCAACTCCGGCGCTGGCGGAGTACTCCGAGTCACCCAGCGCGGGAGGGACGGCGCGGAACGCGCTGCCACGGGAGGTCGATTGACCAGTACCAGGATGACGAAGAGCGCCGAGTTCACGGCGACGACGACGACCAGGCGGGCGCCGAAGGCAATCCACGTCCGGCTCGGTGGCCGACGGGTACGGGCAGCCTCCGCAAACGGGTTCACTCGTCCACCTCGCTCGTGGCGATCGCGATGTCACTGGCACCGGCACCGCGCGCGAGATCCATGATCTCCACGAGGCGCCCCGACGGGGTAGCACGGTCTGCGATCAGCACCATCGTGGCGCGTGGCTCGCTCGCGACGAAGCTACGGATCTCGGACTCGAGTTCGCGGGGTTCGACGCGACGCCCCCCGGTGAAGAGGTCGCCGCTCGCCGTGAGACTGATCCGCAAGCTCGTGTCCGGGAGCGCTCCGGAGGTCGCGGCGTGCGGACGCTCGACGGCGATACCGGTTTCCTTCACGAACGTCGACGTGGCGATGAAGAAGACGAGAAGGATGAACACCATATCGATGAGAGGCGCCACGTCGACGGCAGCAGCGCCTAGCCCGGTCCGTCGGCGGGTCTGTACCGAAGCAAACACGAGTCGCTCCTCACCCTTCATCGAGGGCGGCGCGGAGGCGGGACAGCCCCAGGGCCGCGCGGCTCAAGATGCGTTCGATTCGGGTCGTCAGCACCCGGTGGGCGAGGAAGATCGGTAGGGCTACGATCAACCCGGCTTGCGTGGTGATGAGGGCCTGCGCGATGCCTGCGGCCGTGTCTCCGGGTTGCACCCGTGCGCTCAACGCCGCGAACGTGTGCATCATACCGAACACCGTGCCCAGAAGCCCGAGCAGCGGTGCGCAACTGCCGAGCGCCGCGATCAGGGCCAGGGAGCCACGCAGCCGCTCGCCCTCCGCGGTGAGCGCGGCGGCGAGGGCGTGGCTCCACGCACGGCCGAGTGACTCGGTCGCTGGCGTCTCTGCGTGCGCTGACTGGCCCTGGTTTGGCGACGGTGGATCACGCACGACCGGGAGCGCCGACCCGTCGCTTGCGGCGCAGGTCGTCACGAAGCATCGCGCTACGAGATCGGCCTGGGCTTGGGCCAAGCGGAGTGCCTCCGCGATCTGACCTTGCCGCAAGCAGGCGGTCGCGGCCACCGTCCACTCGCCGTACGACCCTCGCAGGGGGTGCAGCTCGGTCCACTTCCAGGCGATCAGGATCCACGTGCCGACCGACACGACGCCCAGCAACACGAGCGGTGCGCCTCCCTGTTCGAGCAGGCGCCTTGCTGCTTCCCACCCGTCGAGCATGCGGCCTCCCCCCCCTGCCTTGCGAAGACTCAGCGCGTGCCTCGTCGGTCGTCGTCGTGTTGCGCGTCGTGTTGCGCGTGCGCGTCATGGCGTTCGTGCGCCGGCGGCGCGTGACTCAGCACGGTGTTCAGCAAGGTCGCTGCGTGTCGTTCGGCGTCGGCGAGAGTGCGGTCACTGCGTCCGCTCAAGGCGCTGTTGAGCAGCAGAATCGGGATGGCGATGACGAGGCCGGCGGCGGTGGTGACCAAGGCCTCGGCGATCCCGCCGGCCATGAGGCCCGCGTTCGGAGTGCCGGGCACGCGCAGTGCGCCGAACGTCTGAATGATGCCGGTCACGGTTCCGAGTAGGCCGAGCAGTGGGGCCGTGGCGCCAAGGACCGAGATCCCGCCGAACGAACGTTGGAGTGCGGGCAACTCGTGCAGGAGCTGCTCTTGAATGGCGTCCTCCATCGCCCGCTGTCCGCGTGGAGCGTGCGCCAGGCAGGAAGCCAGCGTGCGGGCGGTCACGCCGCGGGCACGTTGGCACAGGTCACGAGCGGCGCCGTGGTCGCCCGCGCGCACGGCCGAAAGCGTCGACTGCGCGAGGGTGTCCGCGCGCGCGCCGTTTCGCAGGAGGTACCAGGCTCGCTCGCCGAGGAGCAGGACGGCCAGGATCGCCACCGCCAGCAAGGGCAGCATGACGAGGCCTCCCGAGCGTACGAAGTCGAGCCAGCTTTCGGGCCGTCCGATCGCGTCGCACTGCAGGGTACCGGTGACGTCCACCGGCAAGCGCACGGTCCGGCGGGACGCCGTCGGTTCCGATGGTGCGCGTTCGACCGCGCCGACGGCCTCGATCACGGCCTCGGCCAAGTCGGGGGCGAGGTTCTCGCACCAGCGGAAGCCCTTGGCCTCGGTCGGGGCCGCGAGCGCGAGGCCGGCCACGCCGCTCGCGGTGAGATACGCGGCGCTCACGTGGCCGACGCGCAGGAGTCGCACCGGCTCCAGCGTGCCTCGGGCCGTGCGGATCGTTCGCGCCTCGACCCGCGTCGAGCGCGCTGAGGCATCGATCCTCAGGAACGACTCGAACCGTTTCACGGCCGCGGTCAGCACTTCCTTCGTGACCTCTGCTCGGGTCGTGCCGGCCGCCGGATTCACGGCCCCGGCAGCACCGGCCGGCTCGATCCCGGAGGGCACCGAACTCGAGAACTCCGTGTCGAGGAACTCACCGCAGGGCAGTTCTCGCAGCGCGATGGCGAGCGCTTCACGGAGGTCGCGCGCCCGTGCGTCCAGTCGTTCGAGACCGGCGGTGAGGGGCTCGAGCACACGCCGGCCCTCGGCGATCGAACGTCGCAACTCTCGGACTTCACCCTCCTCGATCTGTCGCTGTCGGTGAGCGGCCACGATCTGCTCCGCGAGCGAGCGTTGCCGTGCCGCGTCGTCCGCGACGACTTGTTCGAGCTGCTCCTCTGCCGCGGTTCGTCGCTTCCGCAAGCGCTCGAGTTCGGCGTCGAGAGCCGCGAGTTCGGTGGTCAGTGCGGCCGCGCTCGCGGACTCGTCGGCGGCGTCGAGTTCGGAGTGCGCCGCCGCCCCGTCCGCGTCGACACGAGGGTTCGCGGGTGGCGGTGGCTTCGGGAGTTCCTGGGCGTAGGTCGGTCGCGCGACAGTGATCAGTGCCAGCCCAGCGGCGGCGAGCAGGCACGCGCCGAGAATCGCCATGACTGACCTCGGTGACCGTCGGTTCCCTTTCGAGGCCGTGTTCATCGGGGCGCACCTTCGCCCGTCGGCGACCGCGATGACGCCGGCTCGGAGCGCGGGGCGCTCGCACCGATCTCGAAGGGCAGGTGCTCGACGCGGTGGGGGGCCAGGCGGCGATGGATGCGCACTGCGGCGCGAATGGCGGCTGACTCGGACGGATCGAGGTCGAAGCGCCAAGACGCGTCGTTGCTCGCCGTCGAGCGTCCGACCGCAGTGCCGTCTTCGCTGACGGCGATGAGGTTCACGAGTCCGAGCCGCAACACGAAGCACTGCGGGGTCGCATCCTCGGACGCCGCCACCGCTGCGCTCGTCAACTCGCGCGATGCCCCGAGCCGCAGTTCGTCGAGCGCGAAGGCGAGGAGTTCTGCGTAGGCCCACACCCGGGCGGCGGGCTCGGGTGTCAACATGCGCGCGCGGATCGCCTGCAGCGCTGTCCAACGGTCGTGCCGGCGAAACGGGATCCCGACAGCGATTGCCGACGCCAGCCGCTCCGACGCTTCGAGCAGCGCCTTCCCGGCATCGGCTTCGGTGCGCTCGAGTTCAGTGATCTGCAAGGCGAGCCGCGAGGCCTCGCCCCTCAACTCCTCGAGTTCCTGCGTTCGCTCGGTCGCGCCGTCCTGTACCGCCGCCAGATCTTGTTCGAGACGGCGGGTGCGCGCTTCGCCTTCGTCGCGGGCGGCGCGTACATCGGCTTCGAGCCGGAGTGTGTTGCGACGCTCTGCTTCGATCTCCGCTACCCGGGTTTGGACCGCCCGCGCCTTCGCGGCCCGTTCGTCATCGGCGAGCGCCGCCCTCAGCGCGCCGTGCCCGAGCCATGCGCCGAGGGCGCACCCCAGCGCGAGCAGCGCGAGCCTCCACCCGGTTACGCACGGGTTCGCGCCCCGCGCTTCGGCTGTCGCGTCGACTCGGCGGCGGTTGCAGTTCGCGCGATGGGGTATGTTCACCCGACCGGAACCCCCAACTCCCGGAGCGCCTGATCCACTTGCGCCTCCCAACCGCGGTTGGCCGCGGGGCTCGCCGGGCTCGGATGCAGCACGCGGCCGATTCGCAGCTCTCGGGACGCGGCCGCGGCGCGGATGCGCGCTTCCGCAAAGGCGCCGACTCCCACGACGATCTCTGGCGCGATGGTATCGATGACCCCTCGAAGGGCGGTGTCGCAAGCGGCAAACAACGGGTCGCGTTCCGTCGCCGGGAGCTTGTCGGGGGTACGATTGCGGCCAGTGCTCTCGAGGAACGCCAGCGGGCAGTAGTTGTGGACGAAGAATCGCTGAAAGAACTTCTCGGGGGTCTTGAAGCGAGCGGCAGCCCAGCCCCAGAGTCGACGGCCGCTCACTTCACTCCGACGGCACGCGAAACCCTCGATCGGCCGCTTGGGGTGTTGCACTCGGGGGCCTTGCACGCGCACCTCCAGACGCAGCCAATCTCGCGCTGCCGCGACCTCGCCGAACGGGATGCCCGTTTGAACCATGCCAAAGGGGCCCGGGTTCATGCCGACGAGCAACACCGCCTTGGTTCCGCGACCGTAGCGCTCGAGGTACTCCCGGTGGCACTCCCAGGCGTAGTCGAGCGGATTGTAGACGTGGGTGACCGGTTCGGAGAAGCGGAGTCGGCTCACGCTCTGCGCGAGCTCGCTCAGTGTGGCCACCAGCGGAGAACTTCGCGGGTGCGCACGCTTCATCGTGTGCCGAGCGACTGGCCCAACCGCGTGGCCACGGCGAGCAGGACTCGGGTCTCCTCCGCATCGAACTCGTGCGGCGTCGACTTGCCGACGCCGAGGGTGCCGCGGAGTTCCCCGTCGACGAGCATGGGCAGTGCGATGGAGCCCGCGACAGCGGTCTCCCGGGCGCCGGGCCGCACGACACCGCTGTCGTCGGTCTGGAGATTGCACACCTGCACTGGAGCGCGGCGTTGCGCGGCGATCCCTGCCATGCCCTTGCCCACCGGGACGCGCTCGACGTGCTTGCGGACCGTCTCGGGAAGGCCGATCGCGGCTGCGAGCTCGAGCGTTTCGGTCGTCGGTTCGAAGCGGTGGATGGTCCCGACCGTGGCCTCGAAGGCACGGAGGATGCTCGCGAGGATCTCGCTGGGAGCGCCGCTACGGGCGAGTTCGCGTTCAACCATGTCGAGGAGGAGTGAGGGTGTAGGTTGGTCCATAGGTGATCCGCTCTTCGTTGGCGCAGGTCACGCGGTGAGTCGAACTCTGGTGCCAGGACCCGCGAGGCCCTGACCTTCGAGGAGTCGTCCGTGCCGCGCGGTCAATTCTCAATGTTGACGAACATAGTGTAACCCAGCGCCCCGAAGAAAAGCACCGGCAGCCACGCAGCGAGGATCGGGGGGATCCGTCCCTGATTGCCCAGTCCCGAGCACAACGTGTCCACCAGAAGGTAGGCTGCCGCGATCACGATCGCCGCGGCCACGCCGACGACCAAGGAACGACTGAAACCGCGCAGGACGAGGGGGAACCCGAGCAGTAACAAGATCACGTTGGCCAGCGGGAACGCCAGGCGACGATGGATCTTCACCTCCAGGTGCGTCAAGTGCGGGCGGCGCTTGTACTGGAGCCGAAGCTCTTGCCACGTGAGGAACGGGATGTCCTTGTCGGTCGACTCGAGGTCCACGGGCTTCATGTCGGTCGTCAGTTCCATCGACTCCGGCCGCAGCCGGATCCGCTCTGGGCCATCGATCGTCGGGTTCAAGGCGACTTGCTCGCCGTTCGCATCCCACTCCTGCACGTCGACGTCGTGCAACTTCCAGTGTCCGGTGTCATCGTTGCCGATCCAGCGGACCTCCGCCGCTCGCAGCAGTCGACTCACCTTTCCATCGGGATGCCGCGACTTCACTTCGATGTACTGGCCGATCTTCTCGTGCGGGTCGTAGCTGCCGACTTTGATCAGTGCGCCGGTCGCGTCGACGACCATGTCGGGCTTGATCGCACGATTGCGAGAGCTGTACGAGTTGGCCAGCCGGATCTCCTCTTTGAATCGGGGGATGATCGTCTCTTGCACGACGATCATGAGCACGCCGAAGAAGCCGGCGGTGACGAGAAAGGGGGCCAGGATCCGGCTCATGGACATCCCCGTTGCTCGCATCGGGACGATCTCGTTGCCCTTGTTGAGGAGCGTGATCGAGAACAGCGCGCCGATGAGGGTCAGGACCGGACCGAGGATCTGGCTGAAGTACACGGGAACCGTGGCGCAGAAGTAGTAGAAGAGGACCACGAGCAAGGAACGCTCTTGCTGCAAGAAGTTGTCGAGATGCGACAATCCTTCGAGCACGACGAACAGTCCGATGATCACCGTCGAGCACAGCGCGTAGGAGGTCAAGAACTGGCGCACCAGGTAGCGATCGAGTACGCCGAGCCTGAGCTTGCTGGCGCGCGCGAGGCGCGGAGGGGCGATCGACGTCGTCGGCGTCAACGGAAGAGCTGCCTTCCCGTGGCGATCAGGCCGATGGTGATGAGCACCACGTTGCCGCCGAGGAGACCGATCGGGGCCGGGACCGTTCCCGACTCTGCCAGCGTGCGGCCGAGGAGGAGCGCAGGGTAGAAGATCGTGACCACCAGCATGCCGCTCGCGAAGAACGACACCAGGCGGTGTCGATACCGCAGGCTCAGGCTCAGGGGGAAACCGAGAAAGGCGAAGCTCAGGCACGAGAAGGCGAGCGCGCGACGCTCCCAGATCTCGGCCTCGGACTTGCGGATGCGCTTCGTGCGCACGCCGATCTGCGCCATGTTGGCCTCGCGCACCTCGTCCGACGGAGATTCAGTGAGCTTCTGCTGCAGCCCCGCGCGTTCCGCAGTGAACGTGGCGATGTCGGCGCGCAACTCGGCGGTGGTCTTGTCGCCCTCGCGCCGCCGAGATTCGCGGAGCGGGAACTCGAGTTGGCGCCACCCGGCCTGGATGTTGTGGAGGAATTGGGTCCACTCCTTTTCCTCGAACAGGATGCCGCTGGCCTTGTTGCTCGCGAGGATGCCGACGTTGTCGAGGTTCAAGCGGACGGTTTCGTTGCCATCCGAACGGTCGACCGACACCTGGGCGGTCTCTGCCGTGACCGACACCAGGAGTTGCTCGGTTCCCGTCACGCCCGGTTTCGATCCGGTAGCGAGGCTGCCGTCGAACCCGTCGCTGCCGCGATCGACTTCGACGTTCATCTCGATCAACACGCCGCGCAGGTTCGGCCCGGCGTGCTCATCCCAGTAGACGCTGCCGTTCTCGATCTGCAGCCGCCCTTGCTTCCCCGAACCCAGGTGCTCCAGCTGTTTGATCAGGTAGCGGGCGATGTTGCGCTGGTTGTAGTGAGCGAGCGGCAGCAACGTTCCCTGGGTCGTCATCGCCACGAAGAAAACCGCCGCCGACAGCAACAGCATCGGGGCGAAGAGGCGTAGGGGCGAAATGCCGCTGGCGCAGAGCGCAGTGTACTCCCGATCCGCAGCCACGCGGCCGAACACGAGACTCGACGCGATCAGCAAGGAGACCGGCACGGTGTAGTAGAAGGAGTAGACCAACGAACGCAGGATCCACTCGACCACGACACCCAGCTTGAACCCTGCCTGGACCGCCTGGATGCCCAGGACGATCATGAACAGGACGGAGAGCGCGGCCAAGCTCATGGTGAAGACCACCAAGAGTTCACGGCCGACGTAGCGGTAGATGATCCAAGGCTGGCGCAACATGGCCGGGATTGTAACCCGGCGTCGGGGTTGGGAGGAGAGCTACAGCGGGGTTTCTCGTCGGTGCGCGCAGGAACACGGGGTGAGCGCACAGCGTGGGCAACCGGCCCCGTACTTCTGCCAGGCGACGGCGCCGAGATCCACCCCACGCAGCGACGCCAGGGTGGAGAGCCAGGCAAGACAGTCCGCGAACTCCGCCGCTTCGTCGGCCCCGCCGGGTGGCTGGGTGAGCAGGCAGCGGGCGAGTTCGCCGACTTCCTCGACGAACCACATGTAGGTGCGGGCGACGCCACGACCGGCATCGCGCTCGCGGTACAGTGCCTCGATCTGCTGCTGAAAGGCTCGCAGCGTTGGGTCGGGAGTCGTCATCGCTGTGGCCGCAAGAACAAGATGCGCACTCGCACGCGATCCGGAGTCGGCTGGCTCGCCTGGCGGTCGACGCCCGCGGCCCCGCCCACCGGCTGCAACGTGCCCTTCTCCAACGTGCCCTTCTCCAACGTACCCTGCGGCGACTTCGCAGCCCGATCCGTGGCCGCTTCGCCCTTCTTCTCGCGCGCCCGCGCCTCGTTGTCCGCGTCCGCCGGGGCCCCGTAGCGCTCGGCCGGGACATCGGCTTTCTCGCCCTCGGTGGGAGTCCCGAATGAGTCGAAGTCCACGACCGCGAAGAAGCGACGGGTGGCCGCGAGCACCGCAGGCAACTGCGCGCGATCGACCTCGATCTCGATGCCCGGGGTCTTGGAGTCGCGCTGCGCCCGAAGACTCTCGACGGGCCACTCCGTGAGTAGTTTCAGCTCCGGCAGCGAGGCGCCGGGCGAGGGCGGTGGCGACGGCGCGGTGTCGATCGGTGGGCGCCTTTGCAGTTCCTCGTCGCACGTGAGGATCAACTGCGAAAACTTCAGCTCGGCGGTCGGGTCGAGCGGGACCACCTCGGGCGTCTCGAGCACGACGTAGTACCCGGGCTCCGACAGCCTCGTCCCTGCGTCCTCGAGATACGCGACCGTGGGCAATGCGGGCGGGGCGTCGCGCATCGCGTCGGGCGTCTTTGCATCGGGCGTATCTGCATCCCGCGTATTTGCATCGGGGGGCGTTGGCTCGGGCGGCGTTGCCACCGGCGACGGCGCCGCGCGCATGCCGCGCGACTTGCTGCTGCCACGCGCCTCGGTCACGGCACCCTCGTCCATGGCACCCTCGGGCTGCCCGGCGAGCCGCCCTCCTGCGTCGCGTTGCCCGGTGACCGAGTCGTTGGGCTCCGAGCGCTCCTTCGAACGTTGCACGATGCGGTCCCGGGTCGCCGACGCGCCGCTCTCGGTCTTTGCCAGGGCACCGTTCACGGACGGATCGCCTGCGACTCCTTGTCCGGCGAGTTCCTCTCCCAAGGTCGGTTCGGCGATCAGCGCGCGCTTCGCCTCGCTGGCCGCGACTTCGGGCATGGGAAGCTCGGACCCCGCGCGAGCCGTAGGGTCGCCCGCAGGGGGCGGGCCCTTCTCCATCTCGGCGGTCCAGACGTCGCCACGTGGGTTGCCCTTGTCGTCGAGTGCGACGACGCCGTCGGTCACCAGACCTTTCGGCCGGCCCCCCTTCGTCGGTGCACTCGCGGACGACTCCGGCGGGGAGTCTGCTTCGCGATCGAAGCGCGCTAGCTCGGGGGCGTTCGCCGTGTGTCGCTGGTTCCACCACACCCCGAGACCCAAGAGCGTCGCCACGACGAAGAGCGCAGCCACCGCCCCGTAGCGCCGCGGCACCTGCGTGACCAGCGCGCGCTGCGCATCGAGTGGGTCCATGGTCAATGCGGTTTGTGCATGGACCTGAAGGTCCGCGATCGGGTCCAGCCCGGAAGGACGCGTCTCGTTGATCGCGGCGCGAACGCCGGTCAGCACCGACGCAGGGGCCGCCCGCTCCGGCAATCCACGCAACAGCTGCGACAGGCGATCGAGCCGCGCCAACTCGCGCTGGCACGGATCGCATGCCGCGATGTGTTCCCCAATCGCGGCCCGGAACTCGTCCGGACCCTCGCCGTCATGGAACAGCGACAGGGTTGCGGGGCTGGGGTGTGGCTCGAACTCGCGGTTCACAGGTAATCCTTCAACTTCTCCTGCAGGACCTGTCGGGCGCGGAAGATCTTCGACTTTACGGTGCCGATGGGCATTCCCAAGACCTCGGTGATCTCCTGGTAGCTGTAACCGTGCAGCTCGCGCAGCGCGAGGGCCGTTCGGTACTCGGGTTCGAGCTCGGACACCGCGCGCTCGATCGCGGCTTGCCGCTCGTGGTCGATCGCGCTTCGCTCGGGTGGCTGCCTTTCATCGGGGATCTCGAAATCGCCAGCGCCGTCGGGGTCGCCGGTCAGGCCTGGCGAGGAGATCGACACCACTCGCGCCGTCCGCTTCTGTGCACGGGTTCGCTCGAAGTGATGGAGCGTAACGTTCACAGCGATCCGCTTCAGCCAAGTCGCGAAGCGTGCTTCGCCACGAAAACTCGCTAGACCCCGCCACGCACGCAGGAAGCACTCCTGTGCCAAATCGGCCGCCAACTCCGGGTCTCGCACCATGAAGTTCACGTGGGTGTAGATTCGGGCCTGGTGCCGAACGACCAACTCTTCGAAGGCCCGGGTGTCGCCGCCCAACGCGTGCGACACGACTTCGGCGTCCGGGTCCGGACCGGCTTGTTCGTCCTCCGCCTCCCCGTCCTTCCTCGACGCGATCTCCCAGGGATCTGAGCCGCACGACCCACTCGGACCGGAAGCCAGGCTCGAGGTTTCCTCGACCAGGTCCGAGGAAATCGCCGGCTCCGAGGATTCGGGGTCCTGGGGGATCGGTTGCTGGACCAAGGGTGCTCGCTTCGAAAGGGGTCGCCAAGGTCTCCCCGGAGGCACTGCGCAGCTTCGCTATACCCCGGTTGCGGGTCAGTCTCGCAGGAGGAAGGGCAGGATCGCCGCATCCGGGCGCGGGATCAACACGTCACGCGCCAATAGCTCCCGATCCCTTGCAAAGCTCGCGCCCGCCTCGAGCGCGACCCGCACCGACTCGAGGTCCCCCGAGAAAATCGAAGTCGACTTGCCGCCGATCCCCTGCAGCAAATGAACCTCTTCGATGGCCACTTCTCCCGTCTTGGCAGCAACGTCGGTGGCTCCGAGTAGGCTCGGGGCCGAGAACGTCTCCAAGATCCCGAGCGCCGGCAGCGGCGTCGCGAGCCGTGATCGGTTGCCGGTGATCAGCGCGCGCTGGAGCGAGCGCGCCGCCGCTGGCAACAGCACTTCGTCGATCAAGGCGTCCCCCGCGAGTCGCACCCCCGCGGTCAGTGCCCGCGCTGCCTCCTCGACCTCGCCGGTGAACAGGACCAGGTACTTGCCGGCCGTCGCGGGCTGCGCCCAGTGCACGTGGATCGGCGACTCCTTGACCATCGAATCCAGCACGAGCACTCCCTGGGCGATCGACGACAACTCGATCGCGCCGAGCGTGTCGTGGGGCAGCGGCTTCGCGAGTCGGAGTGGCCGCGGGTCCGTCATCCGCCTTTCCTCTCGTCGGCGTTTGCGCGTCCGTCGACTCCTTCGAGCGCCGCGATCGCGGCGGCGGCCGCCTCGCGAATCTCGGAGTCGCTGCCGCCGAGGTAGAGTCGACCGAAGGCCCCGAAGAAAGTCATGTCCACGATGTTGATCGACGCGGCCTTCTCGGCCTCGTTCGCGGCCAGGACCGAGTATCCGGCGGGGTGCACCTCGAGGATGAAGAGCGTCTGGCCCCCGAGGATCATGTGCCCGAAGCGCGTACGGTTGATCAGCATCGTCTGGTAGTCGGAGACGTTGGTGATGATCTGGCTGGAGACGATGCGCGGGCGCAGACGCGCGGACGAGTCGACGCCGAGGTTGGCGAGAATGGCCTCGCCCGCTCGACGTACTTCACCCTGATCGAACGAGTGCACCTCGAGCAGGCCGAAGGCCCGTTCGACGACGAGGACTCCCGGCTGCACACCGGTTGCCTTGAGCGCCACATCGGTGAGGCGGTTGATCTCGATGCCTGGTGCGATCTCGACGAACAACGAGGCCTGTTGCGTCACCGGCAAGTAGCCGCGCGACACGGTCGCGAGGTAAGACGCGAACTGCGCCTGCATCACGTCGAGATAGGTGAACGTACGCAGTTCGACCACGGTACACTCCTACGAGTTGGCGCCGTCGCTCGGCAAGATCGACTCCACGGAATCGTGTGGACGCGGAATCACGTGCACGCTGACTAGTTCTCCGACGCGCTTGGCGGCGGCCGCTCCCGCGTCGGTCGCGGCTTTGACCGCGCCGACTTCGCCACGGACCATGACGGTCACGTAGCCGCCGCCGATCTTCTCTTTGCCGATCAGGCGCACGCGCGCTGCCTTCAGCATTGCGTCCGCGGCCTCGATCGCGCCCACCAGTCCCCGGGTTTCGATCATGCCCAGGGCGATCTGGTACGTCCCTTGTGGCTCCATGCCATGTCCTTTCGATGCGTCGTGTGCGCCACTACTCTGGCGGGCGCGTCAGGCGCCCTGAACGATTGAAGTCGTAGCCGTCACCGCGGTCGGAATCGTAGAAGTTTCGGTCCGGGGGCCGGCGCGCGCCTCGCAAGGCGCGCTCGATCATCTGCTCGATGCCGGCCCCGGCGCCGCCGCCGCCATAACGGCGGTGGGCGCCCGGAGCGACGGGTTTGGCCTCCCCGACGTCCCCCTCGTCGATCACGACTGGGCCCGCCGGTGTCCCCGCCGGCGCGCCCGGCTCGAGATTCGACCGGTCGAGCGTCATCCCCATCTCGGCGAAGAACTCGGGACGTGGGTAAGCAACCCGTTTGATGTTGATCAGATGCTGCGGCCCGATGTTGTCGGTCGTAATGTTGCCGCCCATGGTCCCGCAGCCAAGGGTCATGGACGGACTCAAGTTCGTGGAGTAGCCGACCGAGCCCTGGGTCGTGGGTCCGTTGACGATCACGCGCGCGACGGGCTTCTCGAGTGCGAACTCGCGGATGACCGCAGGGTCGCGGCTATAGATGCCCATGGTGTGGCCGCTGCCGTAGTAGCGAATCAGCTCGATGCAGAGGTCGCAGCCGCTGCGCCACTCGTCGCACTCGTACCACGCGAGGATCGGCGCGAGCTTCTCGCGCGAGAGCGGGAAGTCGCGCCCGACGCCGCGCTCGGGCGCAATCAAGATCGTGGTTTCCGCGGGCACCGAGAAGCCCGCGGCCGTGGCGATGACCTGCGGGCTCTTGCCGACGATCTTGGTGTTCAACCGGCCGTCCGACGTCTGTACCGCGCGCTGGAGCAGTTGGGTCTCGCGCGCATCGCAGAAGTGCGCGCCCTCGGCGGTGAGCGCTGCACGGAATGCCGCAGCCACGGCGCGTTCGACGACGAGGGACTGTTCGGACGAACAGATGGTTCCGTAGTCGAAGCCCTGACTCGCGGCGATGCAGCGCGCGGCGTGCGCGAGATCGGCGGTGTGGTGGACGAAGACCGGCGGATTGCCGGGCCCGACCCCGAATGCAGGCTTGCCGCTCGAGTACGCGGCTTGGACCACCCCTGGCCCTCCCGTGGCCACGATGACCGACGTGAGATCGTGTTTCATCAGCGCTTGAGTGCCCTCGAGCGTGGGGCTGTCCATGCACGTGATCAAGTCGGCCGGCGCCCCGGCGGCGATCGCCGCACGTCGGCAGACCTCGGCCGCGCGCTGGATGCACCGGACCCCGAAGGGGTGCGGGGACAGCACAATGCCGTTACGCCCCTTGAGCGCGATCAGGATCTTGAAGATCGCAGTCGAGGTCGGGTTCGTGATGGGGATGATCCCGGCGACGATACCCATGGGGGTTGCGATCTCGACGACCCCGCGCGCGCGATCTTCGTGGACCACACCGCACGTGCGAAGGTTGCGATAGGCTCGGTGGAGATGGATCGACACGAAACGGTTCTTGAGGATCTTGCTCGCAACCCGACCGAGCCCACTCTCTTCGACCGCGAGCTTGGCGAGTTCCTCGGCGTGATCCGTGGCCGCGCGCGCCATGGCGTCGACGACTCGGTCCACTTGGTCTTGCGTGCAGCGCGCGAACTCGGCTTGCGCCGCGTGCGTGCGCCGCAGCAGGGTACGCGCGTTCTGGATCGACGCGAGGTCGGCATCCATCAGCGATCACCCGTTTTCGATCCGGAGGGGGGAGACGCGAGGTGTTCCCGCAGGATCACGAGGAGCTGTTCCCGCGTAGCTCGGGAGATCTCACGTCCGCGCAGCGGGAAGTCGGGAAGGCGGCGAGCGAGGGCGCGCAATCGGTGGACATTCATGGCGTCGAGCGCCGACGCATCGGGCAGCAGCGCGGCGCCAGGCCCACCGAAGTCCGCGAGCAGCCCGGTCAACTCGTCGTGCGGACGCGGGAGGAACAGGACGCCGACGACTTGCCCCACTTGACTCGCGGCGCGCGCGCCGGCGGCCAACGCCGCGCGCACCGATCCCACGTCGCCGCGTACGCACACGGCATGGTAGCCTCCGCCGACATCTTCGCGGCCGAGCAAGTCGACGAGCGCGGCTTTGGTCATGGCGTCGGCCGCCTCGATCGCGCCCACCTGCCCCATCACCTCGACGATGCCAATCGCGCCCTGGTACACCGGCAACCGCCCCCCTCATGCCCGACCGAATGACGACTCGGGGCGTTGCGCCCCCAAGGTGGGCCGGTATACGAGAAAGCCGCCCGTGAAGAAAGACCTCGGGGCCGCGGGACGACCGCCGTTGACGAGGCGGTCGCGGGCGCGCGTGCTTGACACGCCGCGGTGCGAGGTCGATGCTCGGCACGGGTCCGAGGTGCCCGCCACGACCCGCCGTACCCACCCTCGAGAGCGGAGCTGCAGTGATTCCTTGGCAGGTGATCGATCGCGCGACGGTGCCGCGTTCCCGCGGGAAGCCGGGCCAGGGTGAGGAGTTGGCTGCGGGCACGGAGTTGGTGCTCTCGCGGCGCAGTGACGAGTTCTCGATCCGAGTCGGGACGTGGGAACTCATGAACAGCCGCTCGTTCGACAGCGAGAAAGAGATCGCGGAGTTTGCATGGCAACGCCTGAGCCGCGGCGCGCTGGCCGCCGGTGCCGGCGTCCCGGGCGCAGCCGTCCCGTGTGTACTCGTCGGCGGTCTGGGGATGGGGTTCACCCTGCGAGCGGCTCTCGATCACATGCCAACCGCAAGCCGCGTGGTCGTCGCTGAGTTGGTCCCGGAGGTCGTACGTTGGAACCGCGATCACCTCGGGCACTTGGCGGGACATCCGCTGAACGATCCGCGCGTCGAGATCCACCTCGGGGATGTCGCGGATCGCCTGCGGGCGCATCCAGGTGGTCACGATGCGGTCGTGCTCGACGTCGACAACGGTCCCCACACGAAGTCCTCGGCGAGCGAGGGGTGGCTCTACTCCCCGGAGGGACTGAAGGTGATTCGGCGTGCGCTACGCCCGAACGGCGTGCTGTCGATCTGGTCGGCGGGCCAGAGCCCGGGTTTCACCGAACGAGTCGCGGCCCAAGGGTTTCGCGTGCAAGAGCTCGGGAGTCGTGGCCGTGGTGGCAAAGGGTTCCACCATCGCATTTGGATCGCGGTGCGCCAGGAGTGAGGCCAACCAGACTGCGCGGTCCGAAGGGTCCATGCCTGTCGTGCTCGTGCCTCACGAGATTTGCTCTGGCGACGGAGAATGTTGGCTCGAGCTCTGACCAAATCAAGTCGCCGCATGCTGACCGTGTGGAATGTCCGCGAATGAGAATGACGAACGGAGTCGATGGGGCGATCGCTCCGTGGGACCGATGCAGGCGCGTGGCGGACCGGCAGTCACGCCCGAGCTGCTACGGAGTGGATCGCGCCCTACAGCCCAGGCTTGGGAAGCGCTGGTCTCGAATCAAGCGCATTCACGAGACTCTGGTTCACGCTTGCGGGCGCGAGGGGCTAGTTCGGCCCGGGCGGGACACTCCTATCACGAACTTCGCACCCCGATACTCGTGGGGTCTAGCGAGGGCCAAGGCACCGAGTGTCGCACTGGCCCAGAAGCCGAATGCAGCAAGGGGGGAGATGGTCGGGGAATACAGCATGTACAGGCCGAGTGCGAGAAGATAGGCCGCAGCGAGCATTACCCGCTTGCGGAGCAACGTCCGGTGCAGGCGCAGAGCAGGCATTGCACGGCGCACGTCTGCCCCGCTGACGAGTGCACCCTCGCCCTTCTGTTCCCTCAGCGTCTTCTCGATGCACAGCCGGTACAGGTCCAACGCTTCGTCGAGCTGTTTCTGCGCACCACTGGTATAGCGGAGGTCTCCTGGCATTCGCTCTCCCGTCGACGCGCACCCGCGAACCCCGCAGCATCCCGCCGCGCGGGCCGGAGTTGCACCGGCGTCACGCTCGAGACCGATCGTCGCACAACCGCCAAGCGCGGCACCTACTCCGCGCCTGCCTCAAAACCGAACCGTCTCGACCTCACGGATGCTCCAGCCCGCGAACGCGAAGGGGCGAACGCCGCTGATCCGAACCTCGCGCTGATCGGGCAGACCGAAACGCACGGTCCCTTTCACCCCGATCCAACCCGAACCGTAGGCGGCCCCGAGCACATGAGCGGAAGACGGATCATGCCCGAAGTCCGCGAGCGCGGCCCGCAAATCCTCGACCGGGTTGCAACCGCTCATGAGCACGACTCCGTTGGCGAGCCACGCGAACACAACCACGGCAAGCACGATTACGATCGGTCTACGTCGACGTTGCATGCGAACTCCTCCTCCGCTCGACTCGAGGAGTCGAGGATACCTAGCCCTGCGAGCCAAGCAAGTCCCGAGACGTTCTGACCTCGGCGCCGCTGCACGAGACAGCGCGGCGCGGTCGGCCCCGGCCGGGCCACGGGCAGATGCTCCGCGAGGGCCGGCCGTCCAGAGGGGCTGGCGTAGGCTCCGTGAAGCCGTTGGGCCAGGGATGAGTCGGTGGGGCGGCCGAGTGAACGGCGAAGGCGACTCTCGGGGGGCCTTCCGGTGCCGGTGGGGGCCCCCCTCTTTGGTCGTCTTTGGGGGGGGCGCACTAGACCCCATTCAAGCGCGTACCGTGCGCCCCCTCGCGACCGCGGCGAAGCCGCGCTCGCTTCACCCACAAACGCTCGCCCTCGCCTTCAGCTCGTAGCGCAAGGCGCTCGATGGGGGTGTTCGTGAGTGCGCTTTGATTCGAGACGAGCGCCCTCTACTACAGGGTCATGACTCCGGCGGGTACAATCGGGCCACCTCGACCTACCGCGCACGTGGGAATGCCCGCATGGGGACTCACGAGCCGAGGGCAGGCGGGCGGTTGAGTCGAAAGCACCCATCTTCCGCACTGGAAAGAGATCCCATCATGCAACTGCGCACCTGCCGGTTCGCCGTCCTCACGCTCGTTGCCGTCTTCATCCCGTTCGCGCTTCCGGCGCAGGAGACCCCGGCACCGGGCCTCGACGGCGAATGGACATACCTCGAGGACCGCACCGAAGGACGCAGCCTCGAACGGATGGGACCGCCGATGAGTGCGAGGTTCTCATTGCGTGTGGAGGGGGGAGCGGTCGTTCTGGTGCGCGGCCACGGTTCCGGGCATCGCGACGTGCGCGTCGCGCTCGACGGCTCGATCAACGAAGTGGCCGGGGAACGATCGGTCGCGCGCTACCGTGGCTCGTTGCAGGACGGCGCGTTCATCTACGAGGTGGACTTCGTGCGCGAGCCCGGAACGGAGCCCGACGGCCTGATCCGGCGCGAGTTCCGTCTCACGGACGATGGTCTGGTGGTGCGTGCCTCCAGGACGCGCACGGAGTGGGACTCGGTCGCGCTCTATCGCCACGCAGACGACATCCCGATGCCTGATGCGGCCCCAGCCGTGATCGGCGACCTCGGGTGGTTGGCCGGCGCCTGGGTCGGCTCGCGGAGCTCGGGCGGATCGGTCGAGGAACGCTGGACCCCGCCGCTCGGCGGCGCGATGCTTGGCGTCTCGCGCACCGTCTCACCGCGCGGCAAGATGTCCGCGTTCGAGTACCTGCGCATCGTCGAGCGCGACGGCGGCCTGATCTACATCGCGCAGCCCGGCGGCGGCGCGCCGACCGAGTTCGTGCTCACCGAGTGGAGCACGACGCGCGCCGTGTTCGCCAACCCGCGCCACGACTACCCCAAGCGCATCACCTACGAACGCACCGCCGAGGGTGGC
>JBFWWP010000012.1:0-149316 GCA_050246115.1 Planctomycetota bacterium | reverse complement strand
GCGCGCTCCTACTCGGACCGAGCTGCCGACCCCTCCAGCCGGGCGACGGCCTGGCGCAGTCGCTCGACCTCGAGACGTAGCTCCGGGAGTTGATACAGCACGGCGTAGGTGCGACGCGCCACCCGCAGATCGGTGGCCGGCGAGCCGAGCATCGAAGCGCCTGCGGGCACCGAGCTGTGCACGCCAGACTGCCCCGCGATGCGAGCGCGATCCCCCACGTGCAGATGCCCCGACAGGCCCGCCTGCCCGCCGATCTGAACCCCCTGCCCGATCGTGCAGGATCCGGCCAGTCCGGCTTGCCCGGCGATGAACGAGTGCGCCCCCACCACGCAGTTGTGACCGATCTGAACGAGGTTGTCGATTTTAGCGCCGCGCCGAATCACCGTGTCATCGAGCGCGCCGCGATCGATGGTGGTGTTTGCGCCCACCTCGACGTCGTCCTCGATGACCACACGCCCGCGATGCGGAATCTTGATCGCCCCGTGTGACGAAGCGGCATAGCCAAAGCCATCCGAACCCAGCACGGCTCCCGCGTGAATACGAACTCGATGGCCGATGCGCGAGTGCGAGTAGATCGTCACGTTCGGGAACACTTGCACGTCATCACCCAAGACGACGTCGTCGCCCACCGAAACGCCCGCGTGCAAGATCACGTTGTCGCCGATTCGAGTTCCCGCGCCGATCCACACGCCGCTGGCGATGCTGGGGCACGCTCCGACCTCGACCGTCGGGTGGAGCGTCGCTCCCGGAGCAATGCCGGAGAAGCTCGGCGCCGCCTCAGGGTGAAAATGTTGCATCGCCAACGCGAATCCCAGATACGGGTCGCGCACCCGCAGCAAGGCTACTCGAGCGCCCAGTTCGTGGCGCGTAACATCGGTGCCTACGATCACGCACCCTGCGGTCAGTCGTTCCGGTTCCGGAGCGCGTTTACCGTGGGCGAGGAAGGCGACCTCGTGGGGGCCCGCAGTTTGGATCGGAGCCACGCTCGAGATCTCCAACTCCGGGTTGCCATCGAGTGTCGCGGACAAGAGCGCGGCAAGTTCAGCGAGTCGGGTCACAGGAACTCCTGCTGAGGACGGGACGAACCGAGGTCGCGCGGGTCGACACTCGGCGGTTCAATCACGCTTGGCTGCGAGCGAGGTACCGACGGCTTGGACGATCCACTCCGGGACTTCGCTCCCGGTCTCGGCCGACTCTGAAGCACTGACGACCAGCACACCACGCTCGGTGCCGAGATCCAAGAAGCCCTGGCACTCTACCCAGGTCCGTGACCCCCGGCGATAGTGAAAGGTCACGAGCCACGCCGGGTACTGGGCGAGTCGCGTGAAGCGTTCGGCGCGCAACTCATAGTCCGGGTAGGCCTCTTGGTGATGCGCCAGGACCGCCGTCGGGAGGGCCCAGAAAGTCTGTTCCCAATCGGAACTCGCGATCCGGAGCGCCCGCTGCCCTTCGCGCGCGGAGAAGGCAGCGAAGCGCGCGCCGGGTGCGGACTCTCCCGCTTCGTACTCCTGAGGGATCCGCGCTTCGAAGGTTTGCCCCGCGAGCGCGAAGGAGACCGTGCGAAACTCTTGCCGCTTCGGGCCGTCGACGCCGGACGCCGCAACGGGGGCCGCCGCATCAATCGACTTCACCTCGCTTGCGGGCACTCGGAGGGTACCCTTGGCGAAACGCAGTACTACGGTGGCGCCCTCTCGCTCGACGCCGAGTGCGTGCTGTTCACGTCCGTTCGCGAGCGTCACGACGGCTGCCTGCGGGGTGGAACTCGTGTCGAGGAGCAAGACGATCACCGCGATGACGAAGCCGATCATGGCTACCCTCCGTGGTTGTGCGGGCAAGGTTGAGTTGGAGCCAGGATTGTAAGGCTCGGAGCCGGCAAGTTCTCGGAGTTTCCTCGCGCGGCGCGCTTGCCCGACCGGCGAGGCACCCGGCGGCGCGACGCTCCTGCCTCGGCCCGTTGCGGCGCCGATCCGGCAGCAGCTGCCGTGGCTCCGAGCCCCCCTCGGTCAGCCACGACTCGAGGCCGCCTCGGCGGGGCCCGAATGCCGACTCGCGATGGCGGCGGCGATGAGCGCATCGTAGCGCGGTGCCAGCCGGGACCAGTGGAACTCGTCGGTGTGCCGCACCACCGACTCGCGTAACTCGAGCAGCTCGCCGTCGCGAACGTGGCGGAGCGCGCGCGCCAGAGGTTCCGCGAGTCCAACCGCCCGTGGGTAAAGGAACGCTTCTCGCACGTCCGCGCGGTCGGGCAGCAACTCCGGATAGGCGAGGTCGTCGGGTAGCACCGGGTAGAGCCCCAGGCGGAGCGCCTCGAGCGTGCCCAAGCCGAAGAAGTCGTGGTTCGCTGTCGAGACCACGATGTCTGCTCCCGCGAGCTGTTCGAAGTACTCCCCGCGGTCGGCCACGAAACCCACGTGATCGAGCCGGTGCGCGAACTGGAGCGTGATCTCGTCGAATTCGGGCGGTACCGTCTCGAATCGCTGCCCGAGCAGGCGTATGCGAAAGTCGAGGCCCCGTGCATCGAGTTCACGCAGCGCCGCGAGGAACGCTGCCGGGTCCTTGTCGTACTCCCAGCGGTGGTTCCACGCGATGATCGGCGGCCGGTCGCAAGCACCCCGCGGCGGCCGGGCCTCGAGTTCATGGCCCAAGGGCTGCACGACGGCCTTGGCCAAGGCGGCGTCGAGCCACGGTCGAGTCGCGACGTCCGGCACCAATGCCAACAGAGCTTCGAGTGCGCGCGCGAACTCCCGCTGGTGAAAGGCGGAGTTGAAGGCTACCGAACGCGCCGCCAGCATCGCGTACAAGTGATTGAGGCCAAAGTGGACATCGCGCCGCTCGCCATCCTGGAGCGGGTAGGTGAGTTGGTTCTCGTGGAAGTACACGATTGCTGGGATATCGCGCAGCGGCGGCGGCAGCAGAGCGACCAGTTCAGCGAGGTTCAGGTAGTCCGAAACGAACAGCAGATCCCAAGGTCCGCCTGAGACGACTTCCCGGGCGAAGTGAAGTGCAGACGTTCGCAACCGCCACTTCCATTTGCGCGGCGGGAGCGTGGAGACCACCCACTCGTGACGGGACCACCGGGTGAGTCCCTCGAGGAACGAGCGGTGCGACCCCGCGGCATAGGGTTCGATGGCCAACACCCGCCGAATCGGTTCCGCCATGACCCTGTCCTCCTCCCGTGTGACTCCGGGGTGTTGCACCGGGTCGCCATTTTTGGTTGCCGCTCTTCCCAACGCCCCCTATAACCCCTGCCGAGCCCAAGGTGGTGATCGGTCGGCCAAGCGCCACCGTCGACTGCCGCGGACTCCCCGAAAACACGACATTCGGGCCCATAGCTCAGCTGGGAGAGCGCTGCGTTCGCAATGCAGAGGTCGGCGGTTCGATCCCGCCTGGGTCCACCAGAAACAAGCCCGCGAGCCGAAATGGTTTGCGGGCCTTCTTTGTTTTGGTCACCCATGCAGCGCATACCGCGCTCGATGGGGGATCCGATGGGTCTCCGATGAGGCTTTCGAAAGCCGCCTCTTGGCTGCCGCGAAGCCGCAGTCCTTTCACCCACAAGCGATCGCCATCGGCTCGTTGCGCCAAGAGCCGACTCGAGTTGCTTGTGAATGCGCAGGCTCGGGGTCTCGCTGTGTTTCGTCGCACTCGCGCTCTTCCTCCTCGAGGGCGACCCGCAGTCAGCGCGGCGATTCGTCCGGGATCACGTGGGCCGACCAGTGCAAGAGCGGCCCGCGGATCGTGAAGCTCTGCCAACCCGGGCGTGGCCGTCGAATCAGGTCCGGGGTCTCGAACGCCGGCGGCAGGTCGAAGGTGCCGTGGGCCGCTACTCCTTGGAGATCCCAAGCGCCCTCGCGATCCACCCAGCCACTCCCCAGCCACAGCGTCAGGCCGTCGCTGACGGCCACCGACGGAAGGTACTCCTGCCCCCGTTGGCGGTTGAAGAAGACCTCGCCCTGGACTTCGCTGTGCGGCCGGCGAACCGGCCACCCCGTATCGTCGGGAACGACCAGTCCGTTCCAACGAAGCCAGCCGGTGTAGGACAACCCGCGACTCTCGTGCCAGTCGCCCAGCAACTGCAGGAACGCCTCGGAGCGCGACAAGCCGCGCCCCAACCACTCGCCGAGATCGAGTTTGTCGATGCGCAACGTTCCGCTCGGAGCGCCCCCGGGTGGGCGCACGACTTCGAGCGTGACACGGGGTCCGGTCAAGTCGTGTCGATCGAGCCGGAGCGCCCGGTCGTCCAGTGTTCCCTGCCAACGCGATGCAGGAAGCCGGAAGCCGCGGACCGAGGATGGCGCCGTGCTGCCTTCGATCGTCCACTGATCCTGACGACGTTGAAACCGGAGGTTCCCCGACAGACCATCCTCCCGCGCAGCCGCTGCCGGCCCGGCCCGCCGTCGTTCTCGTACGCCTTCGAACACGAGTTCCAGCTGTGACAGCAGAGTCGGCGTTCCCTCGGTAAGCAGTGCATCGACCGGAATCACGACGTCACAGCGCCCCTCCACGCGACTCGAGCTCAGCAGTCGGTGCCACAACGCGCTCGCTGGATCGGCCAGGTCGGGGTCGCCGACGACATCGAGCAGCCGAAACTCACCGGTGAGTCGTCCGGTTGCGCGATTCAGGCGCAACGAACCCGTGACTTTGGAGCGCGAGTACCACCCCTCGCTGAGCGTCCATTCGACGGAACGGTCCGATGCCACCACTTCTCCAGAGAGGCGCTCGAGCGGTCGACGCAAGCCGGCGAGTTGCATCCGAGTCTGGTAGTGTCGCACCCTCAGCGAGGCGACCCCAGCCCGCCACCCGAGATCGATGTCCGCGCGCCCGGCCTTGGGGTCCGGAAACTGCTCGCACCAGGGCAATTCCAATTCCGCGGCGAGAGTACGCAGCGAGCACTTCGTCAGGTCGACATCGTCGAGGTGCACCCGCAGTTCCGGCACACCGAACGTCGTCGTCAACTCGAGCAGGCCCTGGGTCCACGAGTCCGAGGCCAACGACGCTTGCATGCGGGGGCCGGCGACCGCCTGTTCCCAACTGAGGTCGTCGACGCGAAACTCGAGCCAGGGCTCGCGGCGGTCCGGGTTGCGGACCGCGCACTGCAGGGTTTGTCCAGCGACACGCTCGGGCAGCGCGGTCGCCGCGAAGCGCACGAAGCCCATCGGCCCGCCCGCATCACCGTCGCGATCGAACGGCGTCCACAGGACGTCGAGTTCGCCGGCGGCAAACCGAACTTCGGAACGCGGCACCGTGAACGGTCCCGAGAAGTCCCGCCACGAGTCGCGCCGCCACTCGACGTCGACCAAGTGCAGCGTTGCCTGCAATGAGCGGCTCTCGTGGCGCCCACGGATGCCACTCACATCCAGGGTCGCGAAGCCGGCCGTGTTGATGTCGACCACCCGCGGAGCGCCCAACTCGATCTCGCCCACCTGCCAGGATTCGCTCACGCGGCGTGCGAACTGACGACTACTCGACATCACCACGGCAATGGAGAGTATGCTCAGCCCGATCGACCCGGCGAGGGCGAACACCAAGATCAGCGCACGCTTCAAGACCGCGCCTCGATCCAGCGCACGATCGCATCCGCGGTCTGCGAGAACGTACCCAGCTCGACCGTGTGTACCCGCTCGAGGCCCTGATTGCCGTGGTGGTATCGCGGGTCGTAGTGGTTCGCGAGCAGGAAGGTCACGACTTCGTGCACACGCCCGGCATCCAGGTCGCGGGTCAGCCGTTCGACCCCGTCCGGTCCCACCGCCGGAAACGATGCCAACAAGGGCAGCCGACGTTTGACCTCTTCGATGCCCCCGCAGGCGAGGTAGTCGTCCGCGAGGATGCGCACGCGCTGCGCGATGCTCGCTCGCAGCTCGATCTGCGGCGCTGCGCGCAGCCGAGTGTAAACCTCCGCGGGGAGCTCTCGGTTGCCGATGCGTCGCGCCTCCCACTCGAACACGGTCCACGGCCCTTCGAGCTGCGACAACTCCTGCGCCAGTCGCGCTTCGAACTGCTTCTGGGTGGCCGGTTCGAGACCGACATCCCCGAGCACCGAGGATCGATGCCCGGCGAGCCCCTCGAGGTCGATCACTCGACGCGGATACCGTTCCCGAATGCTGCGTAGTACGTGGGTTTTGCCGCACCCAGTCAGTCCGTTGAGCGCGATCGGCCCCGGGATCTCGAGGCGACTCAGAGCCGCACGCACGGCATGCCGATAACTACGGTGTCCGCCAGTCAGGCGATACACAGAGTGCCCGCGAGCCCGGAGGTAGGCGGCCACCGCCCCCGAACGTTGACCGCCACGCGCGCACACGATGACCCGCGGACGCTCGTCGGCGGCGCCGGGACTGCCGGGCCGAGCCGGGGCGTCCTCGGTGAGTTCGAGAGCCGCGAGCAAGCGCTCGGTGAATGCGTCGAGGCGCTGCGTCACGCGCTCCAACCCCCACTGGCGAGCCGCCCCCCCACCCTCCCAGCGATAGATCGTGCCGACCACCGCCCGCTCCTGGTCGTCGAAGAGCGGTACCGAAACCGCCCCCGGAATGTGGTCTTCGGCGAACTCCTTCGGAGCGCGCACATCCACCCACACCGGGTCGCCTTTTGCGGAAGTCGCGATCGCGACGGTGCCCGAGGACGGGACGAGATCCGCCCAAGCGACGTCGATCCCGCCCGGAAGCTCGATCCCGAAGTTCGGTCCCCAGGGGACCGAAACGGCTGCGTGTTCGCTCATGGGCGCATCTTATAGAGTTCCGAGAAAGCCGAAACAGGCTTCGGCGGGGAAACCAGTGGAGCTTCATCGTTTGAGCGCCGCAGCGCGAGCGGTGCTCCCTCGCGGGCCGACCTCACTCCCCAACTCCATTCGGAAAGCGCGCGTTTCGACCACAGCGTTCGCCTCTAGCCCCGAGTCGAGCACCTGCCGCGCTGGCCTCGGGCTTCGTCTTCGACGATGGGGGCGCCGGGCCGCCGGAGACGGACTTCGAGCTGCGACTGCGCGCGCAGCTCCGGACCACGGAGCCGCGCGACGATAACCAGGAAGGCCCGCGGATCGGAGCGACTCCATGCCCCACGTCGTGTTCACGAGCGACTTCCTCGACCCCGAGAACATCGGCGGATCGGGCCGCGTGATTCTCGAAGTCGGAAGTCGGTTGGCCCGTCAAGGGCACCGAGTTTCCATCGTCGCGGGCGCCCACCACGCGGCCTGCTGGACCCACGAGTACGCCGGCGCAGCACTCGATTGGGCCTCCTTCCCCTACCCGATCGGGGCACGCCGCGGGTTCGGGGCGTGGAGCCGACTGCGCGGCGCGGTCCGCACCGCACGGCGCGCAGTCGGTGCGGCTGATCTGCTCGTCCACAACCAGCCGCTTACGGCGTGGCTGATCGGCGATGGGACGACCCGCAGCGCGTACTTCTTCCACTCCCCGTGGTCACTCGAGTACGCGACCGAGTCGAACTCCGGTGGGGCCGGCGGGAACCTTGCACGCACCCTTCGCACCCGCCTCGCCGCTGCCGCCCGCCGTTGGATCGAGGCGCGCGTGCTTCGCGTCGCGAACCCTGTGTTCACGTTGTCCGAGACCATGAAATGCCACGCACTGAAGTTGCACGGCGTTCCCGAAGAACGGCTCTCGGTTCGGCCTGGCAGCGCGGATCTCGCACGTTTCAGCCCGCCAGACACTCGCCGACGGACCGAGCTGAGACAACACCTCGGGGTCGCTCCGAACGGAACCCTCGTCGCCTGTGTGCGACGGCTGATCCCGCGGACCGGCGTCGATCTCCTGCTCGCGGCTCTCCGCCGCGTCGCGCCCCTGCGTCCACGCCTCCGCGTCCTCGTCGCCGGCCGCGGCGACCAGGAACAGCAGCTCCGCGATCAAGGTCGCTCCCTGGTCGAGCAAGGGGTCCTCCGCTTCCTCGGCTACGTCCCCGAAGGGGACCTCGCCGACCTGTACGGCGCGGCCGACGCGGCCATCATGCCGACCCGAGCCTTGGAGGGGTTCGGCCTCTCGACCCTCGAAGCTCTGGCCTGCGGCACTCCGGTGTTGGCCACCCCCGTTGGCGGCTCGATCGAGATTCTCGAGGGCCTCGATCCGGGCCTGCTCGCAACCCGAGCCGACGCGGACGCACTCGCGGAGTTGTTGCTCGACTGGACCGATCGGCCCGAACGCCTCGCCGCCCTCCGCGAACGGTGCCGGGTCCATGCGCGCGACGGCTACGACTGGCAGAACCTCGTCGACGGCGTGGCCCGAGCGGCGAGGATCGCGGAACCTGCGCTCGGTCGCCGCCGCCTCCCCGGGCCGGCGATCCGGTCCTGAGCTGGCACGTGCTCCCGCGACCAAGCCGCCAGCGCCTCTTCCCTCGACCCGACCCGTACCCTACGCTGAGCCCGTGACCAGGTCCGCCCCCGGCGCGCAACCCGGACCCTCGGGTGGTGTTCCAGCAATGAGGAGAGTTCCTTGGCGCCCGATCGAGAAGCTCCGGATGACGCGGCGTTGATGCGCCTTTTCCAGGCCGGAGACACCGGGGCGTTCGACGCGTTGGTCCGCAGGCACCTCGCTTTCGTCGTGCGCCACGCCGCGCGCTATGTTCGCGACGAGAGCGCCGCCGAGGACATCGCCCAGGAGGTGTTCCTCCGACTCTACTCATCCAGGGACTTGTTTCGCGATGAGTCGAACTTCCTGGGGTGGTTGGCGACCATTGCGTCGCGCTTGGCTCTGAACGAGTTGCGTACCCGGCGCCGCAAGCACTGGCGTTCGCGCAGCTCGGTCGGGGACGACGCTGGGCATGCCTGGCTTCCCGGCGGGGAGGCGGCGCCGCCGGAAGCCGAGACGCTCCGCGAGGAAGAAATCGCCGCCGTCCGCGCGGCAATGGAGCGACTGCCGCAGAAGCAGAGAGAGGCTCTTTGGCTGCAGCGATTCGAGGGCTGGGACCTGGAAGCGGTCGGGGTGGCGCTGGAGCTTTCGGTGCCCGCCGTCAAGTCGCTGCTATTCCGGGCGCGCAGCGCTTTGGCCACCGAACTCGAGGGTTTCCTTGAGGGAAGGCCCAGCGCGCCGCAGGGCCGGGCGTCATGACCTGGAGCGAGGGGCTCACGAGGCCGCGAGAACAGCAATCGATGGGAACAGAGCGAGGATGACCGATGCGACCCGATGACTACGAACCGGAACACGGAGAGCCGAAGCGCGTCGAGCCTTCGACGTGGGTGGAGAGTCGGTTGGAGGAGGCACTCGCGGAGCTCACTCGGCGCGAGCGTGCCCGCCCGACTCCCGATCCCGAGACCTTCATACGGCGACTCCGAGATCGAACCGGCACGGCGCTCCGCAGTCGTCAAACGAGGTTCCGAGGATGGCGTCGCGCGGCGCTGATTCCGATCGTCGGCGCGCTCGGCTGGCTCTCCTTCGTGGCCACACGTGGACCGACGGTCGCGCCGAGCGACGTGGCAGTGGTCGAGGAACTCGATTTCCTACTGGGACTCGAGGCGCTCCCGCCGGACAACGTTCCGGCGCTCGATGTCGATCTGGTCGAAACGGTCGAGACGCTGGAGCTCTTGGATGGAATCGCCCTCGAGTGGCTGGAGGGATCGTCATGATCGTCCGCCGCACACTCTGCCGATGGTTCCTCCTGGGCCTCGTCGTCATCGGCTGGGCCGCGAACGTCGGCTCCTTCGCAGCAGCTCAAGATCGGCCCGGGCGGGACGGATCCGCGGAGCGCGTGCGCAGCAACCGCGAGCGCTGGGCCCAACTCGACGAAGACCAGCGCCAGGTGTATCGCCGCTTGCACCGTGCCCTCGAGCAGCTGCCCCCGTCGAAGCGACAAGAGATCCGCGAGCGACTGCGCGGCCTCCGCCCGGAGCAGCGTCGCCGCCTCGGGCAGCTCCTCCGGCGAGGGGCCGAGGATCGATTCGAAGCGCTGGAGCGCCACGAAGCCTTCGAGCGCTTCATGAAGGGGCTCTCCCAGAACGACGAACTCCGGCACCTGCGAGACGAAGGCCGCGCGGATGCCTTTCGCGAGCACTTTCACGAGCGCATGCTCGAACGTGCCCGACGCCGCTACCTCCGCGACTTGCCCGAGTCGGAGCGCGAAGAGTTCTTGGCGCTGTCGCCGGAAGCCCAGTCACAGCGCCTGCGTGCGTTGCTCGGACGAGGGCGGGGAGTCCCCGACCGGCTGCGTCGCCACTTTTTGGAGTCGCTCCCGGAGGACGAGCGGCTCGCCTTCGAGCAGCAAACTCCAGAGCAGCAAGAGGCCCGACTCCGACAGTTCGGAGCGGCGCGCCGGCAAGAGTGGATCGAGCAGGGCCTCGCCCGCATGCGCCAGCAGATGTCACCCGCTGAACTCCAAGAGTTCGAAGCGCTATCGCAGCCGGCTCGAGAGAAGCAGCTGCGACGATTCCTGTTTGGCGAGCACCGCCGGGCAGGCGAGGGTGGCGAGCCGGGCGGAGACGGATCGGGACCGCCGTGGTTGCGCCGCGACGATCCGGATCGCCCGCCGCCGCCCCCGGGAGACGGATCGCGCCCACCCCGGCACTCGCGTCGGCCGCCTCCCGGCGACGACGGGCGCTAGCCCACATTACTCGTGAGCGCTCGGCTGCAGAGGACCGAAGTCGAGCCGAAGGCGAGCGTTTTCGGGTGCAGCGGACGCGGCTTCGCCGAGGCCGCGAGGGGGGGGGTCGAGAGCCCCATCGAGATCAACCTGGGCCCGAAGCCAGCGCGCACGCGCTTGCTTTTGGGGCTAGATTAGAGCGAGCTATAGTTAGCTCTGTCCCTCATCTTCCGCCCATTCAGCATGGCGGCGCATCCTCTGAGCCCAAGGTAGATCCGATGCCCTGGCGCGCCCTGGGAGCGCGGACAGCCTGTCCGCATCCGCCCATGCACGCATCACGGCACTCATCGCGCGCCACCGCCAGCACGCAAACTCGAGAACGCGCTTGATTGAGGACTAGAACCGACCCGCCACTGAAGCGCCCGCCGCCACCGACCGATAGCCTCGGTGGCGGGACTCCTCCCGCCCACGCGGAGACGAGCGGGAATCATGACCGGTCAGGTGTACGCGTTCGCGATCTTTGCAGGGCTGGGCATCATGACGCTCCTGAGCCTGTTGGTGGGTGACGTGCGGCGACGCCAACTCCAAGCGCGCCACCACTGGCAACGGGATCGACTCAGCGCCGCGCGTGACCTCATGAAAGAGATCGAAGCCGGCCTGGGCCCCATCGAAGCACTGACCGTCTCGACGCCGTCAGTGACGGTCGGAGATGCGCACGACCGACTCCGCGGAGCACTCGCTCAGGTTCCCGACGAGCTGCGCGCCGAGATGAAGCTTCTCGCGGGTCTCACCCAGCGAGCCGAAGCCGATCCGGACACCTTCTCGCGCGCCATCCGAACGCTGCTCGCGAGCCCACAGCCTCCCAGCCCGGTCCTTGCCCCGCAGGAGTAAGGAGTCGCCCAAGAATAACTTCACCCTCTTGCTCGTCGCTTCGGGCCATCTTCGACCGATCCGAAAACCTCGAAATCCTCACCGGAACTAAGGCTACGCCTCCGGTTTCGAGCTTTCCGGATCGGCCGAGTCTGACCCAAATCGACGGCAAGATGTCGAAGTTATTCTTGGGCGACTCCTAAGCGCGTTGACGCAGCTCGCCGGGACGACCGCGAACGAGGGATCGACCGCGACGATTCCCTGTACTGGGCAAGCAAGATCAACCGGGAGCCCCCAGCGTAGCCCGTCGAAACCGTCACTTCGGTTCGAGCGGATTTGGCCCGCGGCCCCACTCCGCGATCCGGATCGCGGCCGGTTCGGGGGAGATCGGGAACGAGTCTTCCCGACCTCCTGGCCGGCGAAGCCCGAAGGCTAGCCCTGCTTCCCACGAGCGGTTACCGGGGCCGGCGGCGGCGCTCGCCAGGCCTCTCCCTTGACGCATCGGCTTCGAGTGGTAGCATTTGCGGGTCCTGCCGGATGACCGCGCACGCACTTCTCGATGGGTCATCGCGGGAAGGCTGCGGCCTGGCCTCGGAGCGCGTGCTCCCCGGCGACGACGCACGTTTGCGTGAGTGCCGGTCGGCCCACACCCACGAGCCACAGACCGATCGAGGAAGGAAACGAAACGATGGCGAAGGCCACCCCAGGTCGCAAAGGCGCGTCGAGTCGCGGCAAGAGCCCCGCCGCCAAGAAGTCTTCCCCGGCCAAGGCCGCGAGCAACCCTCGTCCGTCGAAGCCGGCGCGCGCCCCTGCGGGTCGCGGCGGGTACGAGATCAATTGCAGCGAGTGCTACACGAGCTTCTCGTTCCAGCCCTCCGGCGGGGGATCGGCCATCACCTGTCCGGTGTGCATGCACGTCGGCCAGTTCGCAGAAAACGACGTGATGACCAAAGTGGTGATGGCGAAGCGTGCGGAGAAGAGTTCGTTTCTGATGGCGGTCGTTCCGACCGTCCTGCTCTTCGTTGCGGGCCTC
Source organism: Planctomycetota bacterium (assembly GCA_050246115.1). Lineage (GTDB taxonomy): Bacteria > Planctomycetota > UBA8108 > UBA1146 > JAJFFE01 > JBFWWP01. The sequence continues at coordinate 136,907 of JBFWWP010000012.1, read as the reverse complement.
GCCTACGCCGGCTCGCTGGCCCTGAAGGGTACGGCCGGTATGGAGTCCACCCAACACTACATCTTCGGGGGAGTGGGCGCGTTGCTCCTGATCGCGACGATTGCACTCGGCGTCAAGTACGAGAACAACCGCTACGACGTGTACTTCTAAGGAGTCGCCCAAGCGCACCTCGGAGGTCGAAGCGGCCTAGCGCAAAGAGGGCGCGCCACCCGAGAGATCGGGAGGCGCGCCCTCTTTGTTTCCTGAACCCTGCCCGTGGCTCTCGCGTCGGACGAACGGACACTCCCCACGCCGCGCAACGCTGCGCGCGCCCCGTCGATCAGCGTCAGCGTTTGACGAAACGGCCGTAGTTCTGTTCTGCGAGGTTCTGCATCAGCTCTTCGGCTTCTGGGGTCAGGTGAAAGCCGATCGTGTAGAGCTTGACCTTCTTCACCCGGTTCGCCTCCGCAACCTTCTCCAGGATCTGCTTGCTGTCGGTGACGGTCCCGGCCGTCGGCGCTCCGTCCGACAGAAAGTAGATCGTGTTCACGTCCTTGAGGTCGAGCGCAAACATCAATGAGTCGAAGACGTTGGTCTCGCCCCCCGGACTCAGCGCCTTCACGAAGTCCATCGACTCACTTCGGACGGCTTCATTCATCGCCACGAGTTGCTGCTGCCACGGCGTGAACAGGCCGCTGAACTTGATGATGTTGAACTGCGTTCCGTTCTTGATCCCCCCGATGACCGAGATCAGCTCCTCGCGCGCGACTTCGATCTTGGCCTTGCGCGACTTCTTGCGCTTCCCGTCCTTCTTCTTGTCCACCCCGGTCCGACCGGTCCCCCCAGCCACGTCGGGTTCTTTGTCCTCGACCAGGTAGGGCTCTTCCATGCTGCCGGAGACATCGATCACGAAGGCGACGTGCTGGGAGATCACCCGCAGCCCGTAATAGAGACCCGTTGTCTTCTGGTCTTCCTTCTCTTTCGCGCGGTTGTACTCGTCGATCGACAGCTTGGCGATCGTCACCTTGCCTTGGTTCGCCTTCCACCACGCGTCCCACGCCAGCGGATCGACGCCGTAGTCCTGTCCCGTCAGACGCACCAACGCTTCGGCGAGGTCGTCCTTCACACGCCCGGTCGCCTTCTCGAGTGCGCCGATGAGCGGGCTCATGACGGAGTCGCCGCCGAGTTCCTGGAGCGCCTGGATCGCCGAGATCTGCACGCTCTCGGCCTTGTCCCCGAGCGCGGTCAGGAAGTACGGGATCATCTCCGGGTCCTTGGTTGCCCGCAGGACATCCAACGCCGCCGACCGCACCTGCCAATCGGGATCCTCGACGGCGTCGAGGAAGACTTTGCTGTGCTCGGCGGCTTCCAAGTCACGGAGCGCGTACAGCACCGTGACCCTCACGCTTGGGTCGTTGAACTTGATGAGACGCGCAATCTTATCGGCCGATCCGACGTCGCGGTGGCGACGCAGCAGCTCGATCACACCGATCTGCGATTCCGCACCAAGACTCGGGTGTCCGACCAGCTTGGCCGCGCCCGTGGTTACGCGGAAGTCCCCGGTCGCGTCCAACACCCGCAGGTACTCGCGCTGTCCTTCCGGTCCCAACTGCGGGATCTGCTTCCAGCCGGTCTTCGTGATCCACTCCAACGCGCCGGGATCACTCACTTTGCCCAAGGAGTCCCCGATGAGGACGTAGCGGCGTGGGATGAGAATCTCGAACCCCTTGCTCAGCACGATCTGCACCGCCGAAGCGGATCCGTTCTTGGCCAACGCCCGCAAGATCGTCTCGCGCACGATCTCGTCTTCCTTCGGAGCATCGAGCGCCTTCTGCAGAAAGGCGACGGCCTGTGGAATCGGCAACTCGGCCAGTGCCAGGATCGTCTCGGAGCGCTCGACCGCCACGCGCTCGCGCTCGGCCTCGTACTTCTTGGTCAGCTCGAGGAACTTGCGCTGATGATCCTTCTTCTCGTCGGCGTGCACGCGGAGAAGCGGCACCGACGCTCCCAAGCACAAGAGCGCGCAGAGGATGCACGCGGAGCCGAACGCCGTGGCCGTGGAGCCGAGACGAGGCGTCCAGGTCCGGGTCTTGTCGCGAGCCAAAAACATCTCAAGAACCCTTCTGTGGTCGACGATATGAATGCTGTCAGTTCACCAAGGGCCTCCGCAGGTTTCCCCTCTCCCTCGGAGGTCCGTTTCATTGGCTCGTTCCGCGGGGCGACTCCCGAGTCCAGGACTCGAGACTCCCCCGCCAGACTGCACAACTCGAGTTCACCAAGGGCCTCCGTAGGTTTCCCCTCTCCCTCGGAGGTCCGTTTTTTTCCGCACCCAGGAGTCCGTATCGCCGATTGTGCAGGCGCGAGCGGACTTTGTCCAACTCCCGCTCGCGGTCGGGCGGCTGCCCCCAATTGCCCGGAACTCCCCCGACGACCCACCCTTTTCGCGCCGAATCACGAGTGCTACCCTGCGAGGGCGTCGGCTGTCGCGGTGCTGTCCGACTTCGCATGCATGAGTTCGTGGAGGAGCCGACTCGCCGATGCTGCCCACTCCGATCGCTCTCGGGCGCGCGTGCGCGCCCGGCCTGGGCACGCGACTGGCCGCAGTGGTGGCGATCATCGCCGGCGTCGCCAGCGGCTGCGTTTCGATCGAGGTCGACGGGCCCGCGGAGGTGCAGGTGGCGGATTCACCCGCGCCGACCCGCGTCGCGTCCGCAGCGCCACCGCCGTCGGTGCAGGCGCCGCCCGCGGCTTTGCCAACGCCACCCCGTCCGACACCCCCGGCGCCCCCGCGAGTTCGGGCCCTGGCCGGGCCGATTCGGGGGGCAGCGCTCGGCCTGCACGCCCAGGATCCCGCCCACGACTACGGGCCACGCCTGGCCGAGATCGCCGAGTTGGGCGCCGATTGGGTCCTCCTGTGCTTCAACTTCTACCAAGAGAAGGTCGACTCCGTCGAGGTGGCGATCGATGACCCGCGAACCCAGACCTGGGAGCGCATTACCCGCGCCATTCGTCAAGCTCACGACTGCGGCCTCCGGGTCGCCTTGCTGCCGGTGATCCTGATTCGACAGCCCGGTGAACACGACTGGCGCGGCACGATCGCGCCCACCGACCGCGCCCACTGGTACGCGTCCTATGATCGACTCCTCGCCCGGATCGCCACCCTCGCCGAGGACGAACAGGTCGCCCTGCTGTCGGTCGGGTCGGAGCTCAACTCCATGCAGACCGACCGCGACGAGTGGGTGGCGCTCATCGAGCGAACCCGCGAGCGCTTCTCTGGGGCGCTCACCTACTCCGTCAACTGGGACTCGATCACCGCGCCAGGCTTCTACCACGCGCTCGACTACGTCGGCATGACGACCTACTTCTCCCTGACCCAGTCGAACGAACCGACCGTTGCGGAGATGGTCGAGCGCTGGCGTGCCCTCCGCGAGGATCTCGTCGCCTGGCAAACCCACGTCGGCAAGCCACTCATCTTCACGGAGGTCGGCTTTCCGTCGCAGGACGGCGCCAATCGCGACCCGTGGAACTACTATATTTCCGAGCAGGTCGACATCGCCGAACAGCGGGATTGTTTCGAGGCGTTCACCCGCGTGTGGATCGATGAACCGGCCCTGACTGGGGTGTTCTTCTACAACTGGTTCGAGGACGGCGGTGAGTCCGATCGGGGTTACTCGCCACGCGGCAAGCCTGCGCTCGAGGTGATCCGTCGCTGGTTTCGCCCGGGCGGCGCCCCCGCGCCGTCGTCACGATCGGAGGAGCCATGAAACCGATTCCCGCGATCGCGCTCTGTATGATTGTCGCGGGCGTCGTCGGCGTCGTCGCCTTCGAACACCGTTTGGCGCGCGAGGCCGCGAGTCGCACGAGTAGCCCCGTGGCCCCGCCCGCGAGCGACGGGGCGTCGGCCGACCCGCAGCCGGCCGCTCCCACGGCATTGAGCCGCCCCGAGTCCACTCCGCGCAGCGAAGCGTCGGCTGAGGCTGTGCGCCGGGACCTCGGGCATGCGGAGGCCGCTCGGCTCCGTGAGGAGATTCGTACCTGGCACCTCGACGCCCAGCGCCCTCCTGCCCTCGACCCTGGCCTCACCGACGCTGCGCGCGCGCTCGTCGCCGAGTGGCGCGTGCGCGAAGCTTGGTGGCAACTGGCCGGCCGCGTCGAGCCACCGCTCCCGGCAACGGTGACCCGCGTGAGCTTGGCCAACGGCGGCACGCTGTGGGCCAGCGAAGCTCGCAGCGAGGCGGGGATCCATCACGTGCTCCTCTTGGGCTCGTCCATCCGCACCCAGGTCCCCGCCGAGCGCGTCACGCGGGTCGAGCCGCTGCCCCGAGCCGAGTACCTCCAGGCGACCGCCGATGACTACGTGCGCGAGGTCACCGAACTCGAGCGCGGCAACGCCTCCGACGTCACTCGCGCTCTCGGTTTGGCGCGGCTCCGCGGCGACGACGAACGCTACGAACCGCTGTACGCGAAGTGGGTCGCGGCCGGTGGACCCAACGCCCTGCCGATCCTCCTTGCCAAATCCCCGGTGACCGAACTCGAAACCGCCGTCGCATGGCTCTCGCAGACTCGGCCGCCGGCAACGCCCGAGCCTCCGCCGCACACGGAGCCTGCGGCCGCCAACGAACCCGCGCGACCGGCGAAACTCGTCGAAGTCACCAGCCTCGCCGACTTGCAGACCCGTCTGCGCGAACTGAAGCGCAAGGTCTCGCCGCGCCTCACCGCAACCCAGCGTGAGGCGTACGTCGCTCAGGTCAACGCCTGGGAAGAGTGGCTGGCCCAACGGCCCGAATCCGCGCAGCAGACCGAAGACGCGCGCAGCCTCCTGCAGGCGCTGCAGCTCTTACGGTTGGACCTGTACAAGACCGGCGGATTCTGACGGCAGGCAAGGAGCAGAGCATGAGCCACGAGCACGACCTTCGGACCGAAGTCATACGAATCGCGCAGCGCACCTACCGCGCCGGCCTGGTCGCCGCCACGGATGGCAACCTGAGCGTACGCCTCACACGGGACACGTTTCTGATTACCCCGTCCGGTTCGTGCCTCGGCGAACTCGAAGCCGAAGAACTCGTCCGCATCGACCGCGCCGGCGACCCCCTCCCGGGTGATCGCGGCAAGCCGTCATCGGAACGGCGCATGCACCTCGCCGTCTACGACGCGCGACCCGATGTCCACGCCGTCCTCCACGCCCACCCCCCCATCACCCTCGGTTTCAGTATCGCCGGCGAAAGTCTCGCGGGTTGCGTCATCCCCGAAGTGGTCGTCGGCCTCGGCACGATCCCCACGACCGAGTACGCCACCCCCACCACCCAAGCGACCGCCGACATGGTGGGCCGCGCGATCCTCCGACGGGATGCGCTCATTCTCGATCGGCATGGCACCGTCACCGTCGCCGCCACCCTTACCGAGGCATTCCACAAGCTCGACAAAGTGGAACACACCGCCAAGATCACCCTGGCCGCCCGCCAACTCGGCCGTGTGCGCCACCTCCCTCCCGAGGAAGTCAGCAAGCTGCTCGGCATGCGCGAGAAGCTGGGCCTCCCCCCCATCGTTCCCCACTGCAACCAGTGCGGAATCTGCCCAGGCTGAGTTCCCCCAAACCTCTCGACTCCTCGCCCGCTCTCTGATAAGACCCCAGGACCAGTGGCCCTGTAGCTCAGTGGATAGAGCACTAGCCTCCGGAGCTAGGTGTCGTACGTTCGAATCGTACCAGGGTCACCACTTCACCACTCCCGCTCGGACACCACTCCCGCTCGGACACGACTGTTCGCTGGGACACCCTGTCGCTGGGACACCCTGTCGCTGGGACACCCTGTCGCTGGGACACCCTGTCGCTGGGACACCCTGTCGCTGGGACACCCTGTCGTTGGGACACGACTGTCGCTACGACACGGCCCGCGCGTTCGAGGTCTCGACCTCGGGCGGCCACACCTCGAGCGGCCACACCTCGGACGGCCAGGCCTCGAGCACTCTGCGCGCCCGCTTCGCCGCTAGCCCGCTGCGGCTTCCCGGTCTCGAGTCGCGGTCGCGATAGCACCCTCCGGCATCCGCCGACGATGCGTGCGACAACGCCGCGATCGGGGAGCTGCTACCTTCCGAGAGCCTCGAGCTGGGCGCGCAATTCCAGGGCGGCAGCTTGGTCGTTGGCAGTGATCGCGGCGCGGAGTTCGTTGCGAAGGCAACGTCCGACGGCTTCGAGATTCCCCTCGAGGGCAAAGCGGTGCCGCACCATGGCGAGTTGCTCGCGGCTGGTCTGAGTTTCATCGAGGAGGAGGTTGGCGATGGCGAGATTGGCGATGGCTTCCGTGCGTCCGTTCCATTCGACTTCGGACTCGACAGCGCGATGAAGGAGCGCTTGGGCACGCGCGGGGCGTCGCAACTCGAGTTCGATGGCGCCCAGGATGGCAAGCGCCGGGCGCGCAATGCCGGGATCTTCGGCGAGAGCGAAGTCGACGACAGCGGCCGCGGCATCTCGAGGGCGTCCGAGCGCGAGCAGGCTCTTCGCGCGGCCGACTCGGAGGCGTGACTCGAGAGGGCATCGGCGGAGCCCTGACTCAGCCTGCGTGAAAGCGAGGAGTGCTCGGTTCGCGTCGCCCTGATCGAGCCACTGCTGAGCGATGAGGCCCTGGAGGAGTGCGTCGGTGGTGGCGCGGTCGGCAAGCTCGCCGACGTACCGGCCCGCGTACTCGAGCGCGGCGGGCGGCCACGGTTCGCTCGCGGGGGCAAGGTCGCGGGCTCGACTCCAGAAGACCGGATCGACGAATTCGGCGCGAGCGGCGATCTCGACGGCAGCGCGCCAAAGACTGGCTTCGGCGAAGGAGCCCAGGCGCACCAGCGCCTCGTACTCGAGAAGCGACAAGCGAGCGTGCGCGAATGCGTCGGCCGGGTCCGCGCCACGCCGAGCGTTCGCGTACTCGCGTGCGGCCGGGGCGTACTGATGCCCTAGCCGGAGCAGGAAGGCGTGAAGCGCGCCGGCCTCGAGGTGCAGTGGACTGGCGCCTTCGGAGGCGGTGCTCACCGGAAGCGGCATCTGGTCAAGAGCGGTCTCGACATCGCCGACCGCAAGGCGCGCGACGACCTCCCGTCGCGCGGCGTCGTAGGGTTCGTGGCGCGCCGGATCCTCGGCGCGCTCGCGGACGACTTCGCTCCAACCCACCGCCTCCCGCGAGAACGGCCCAAACGTCCGCTCCCACGCCGTCGCGAGCAGTCGCAGGTCCTGCTTGGAGCCGTGACGACGGGCGAGTGTGGCAAACATCGCCGCTGGAAAACGCCGCACCATCAGGTCGGCCAGGCGCGGGCGACCTTCGATCTCGAGCAGCAAGATCTCGCCGATCGCGTCGCGCGCGCGAGTCGACTGCGGGTCGGAAACACCCGGCAGCAACCCATCCAAGTCGATGCGTTCGGTTCGCCGCGGCGCGGATGCACTGCAGCCCGCGAGCAGCGTGAGCGTGACCCACGCGAACGCGCAGCAGGTCGAACCCACGCGACTCCATCTTTTCCCCTTCATCGCCCCCCCAACCCGAACACCTCGTAGTGCTGCGCCGCCTCGGCCGCGCCTTCATGGTCCCGCAGACGCAGATCCTCGAGCTCGACTCCGAGCGCCTCGGTCAGTCGACGGCTCACCGCCTCGTGCTCCGTCGGTGTCGCCAGGACATGCGGCCGCACGATGACGACGAGCTCGCGTCGATCTTCCTGCTTCGTGGTCCGGCGGAAGAGAACCCCCAGTAGCGGAATGCGTCCGAGGAAGGGTACGCGCTCTTCGACATCCGAGCTGCTGGTCTCGACGAGGCCACCAAAGGCGACGGCGCGGTCGCTCTTGGCCACGATCGTCCCGCTGACCGACTGAGAGCTGACGACATTCACCGTCTGGGGGCTGAACTGGTCGCCCGCAGGAACCAGTATGCTCGCGGTCGTGTCCGCATTCGATGACTCCTGGACAATGCGCAGCGTCACCGTTCGGTCGGCGTTGATGCTCGGCGTGACCAGGAGGGTCGTTCCGACGGGACGAAACTCGATGCCCGTCGAGCCGGAGGTGGCGACGGTCGCCGAATCGCCCGCCACGACTTGCCCCCCCACGAAGGAGCGATTGAGCGGGACCTCGCGTCCGACGAACAGGCGGCTCACCTCGTTGTTGGCGGTGAGGAGCACCGGCGTCGCCACGGAGCGCACGCGATTCTCGCGCTCGAGGACCTGCAGTCGGGCTCCGAACTCCTCGTCGACGTACTGGAACACCAGATCGGTCGGCCGCACCCCGGTGCCCCCAACGCCAAGGGCACCCGCGAGCGGTAGCTCGATGGCGCCCGTGCTGAACTGACCCGCCCATTCGTTGTCGGCCCACTGATACTCGAAGAACGAGTTGAAACCGTCGACGAGGTCCACGGTGAGGATCCGCACCTCCAGCAAGACCAAGGCGGTCGGCACGTCGAGCCGTTCGACGAGCGTGCGAATCTCGTCGTGGGCCCGCGAGTCGCTCGTCCTCACGATGAGCTTGTTCTGACGGCGTGACGTCGTCACGTAGATCGGTGCCCGGTAGACCCCTTCGATCACGTCGTTGACCTCGCGCTCGGCGTCGTCGTTTTCGCGCTCAGCCAAGAGTTCTTCGAGCCGCATGATCTCCTCCGACTCCAGGCGGTTGCGCGTTCCCGCTTGGCTCGCCGAGTCGGGGAAGGTCCGCCCCGAGATCAATTCGCCGCCGAGACCGCGGGCGCCGCTCGCGTCGTACGTATTGCCTTCGTTGAGGCCTCCGCCCTGCGAGTACGTACGGTTCGGCGTACCGACCCCGGCCGAGATCCCGAGACTCGCTCCAAAGCCCTGGGTTCGCGCGTCGAGCAGGTCGAAGCGGGAGAAGCGGTCGGATAGGTCTCGAAACTGTTCGGTCTCGCGTTCGGTGGCGCGCAGCAGCACACGATCGCCAAAGAGGTTCTTGATGGCGCGCCCCACGTCGAGCACGTTCGGATAGAGCAGCGTGTAGTACTCCGTGCGCTCGTCCTGCAGCGATGCGAGGCGCCGCTCGTACTCCCCTGCCGTGCGAATCCGGAGCACGCGAGTACCGGAATCCGCGGAGTACCAGAGTTGGTGCATGTCACAGATCGCTTCGACCGCCTCGCGGACCGGTACCTCTTGCAGGTACAGTGAAACCACCTTGCCCGCAGCGCCGTCGGAACTGACGACGTTGGTACCGGTCGCGGCGGTGAGGAGGCGACACACTTCCCCGAGCTGCAGTCCACGGAGATCCAGGCGCGTGAGCACCAGGTCCTTGGCCTCCGCAGCCTCGGTCACGACCGGCCCCGGAACCGATTGGTAGTCCGCCAGGTCGGCGAGCGAAACGAAGATCGGTGCCCCGGCTACCGTGCCCGCAAGGGCAACTCCCACCGAATCCACACCGGTAACGACCCAACTCTCCTCCGCCGATCGGGTCACGCGCTGACCCGTAGTTACCGAGAACCGTTCCTTTCCCCGGTCGAACCAGACGACGCCAGTACCCGCATTCGTACTCACGAGCGCGCGCACCTGGGGCGGCACGCGGGGTGGAGCGTTGCTCGGCGTCTGCGAGCCCTGCGCCGTCGCTCCGAGAGCCTCGCGCAGAGTACTGTCGAGTCGCGTGGGGTCGGCTATCGGCGGGCGTCCACCGGTGTCCTCCTCGCGCTCGATCGACGGCGTGGACTGCAGCGCGAGCAGCGTGAACCAAAGACCCAAGCAAGCACTAGTCACTGTCATGTCGAGGTCCCCGCAACCGCGTAGATGGCCATGAAGAACGCAATGTAAACGAAGCCGACGATGGAACCGATGACGATCACGATCGTCGGCTCGATGATCGTTCCGAGGCGACGCACGAGCGAGCGCAGTCGTTCGTCGTGAAACTCCGCGGCGTGAGCAAGCACTTCCTCGAGGGTTCCCGAGGTTTCTCCGACCGCGATCGTGCTCGTGAGAAGGGAACCGAACGGACTGCCTTCGCGCGCCAGCGACTCGGAGAAACCGAACCCTTGGAGGACTCGCTCCCGCGCGCACTCGACTGCCGAAGCGAGACGACGGTTGCGCACCAGCGGTGCAACCGTCTGCAGCGCGGAGGTCAACCGCACACCGCTCTCGAGCAGTAGCGCGAGGCCATGGGAGAAGTCCGCCGTGCCGGCAAACCGCACGATGCTCCCGAGCAGCGGGACACGCAGAATCAGCGGATCCACCCAGACGCCTCGCAGTCGGCTCAGGAACAGTGCGGCCACGACCCCAGCGGCGAGCGCACCAACCAAGGTGATCGCGGTTGCGTTCGCTTGCATGAACAAGGACAGGTCGACGAGGAACTGCGTCGGCCCAGGCAACGGACGTCCGATGGAGAGCAGGAACCCCGACAGCCGCGGGAGCAGACCGCCCACGAGATAGATGACCGTGCCGATGGCCAGCAGCAGGACGAGCGCGGGATAGATCATCGCGGTCACGACGGTCGAACGTCGTTCGCGCCGATGCTGCAACACAGCCGCGGCCCGCTCGAGCACGACCTGCAACCTCCCGGTCTGCTCGCCGACGTCGATGAGACTCGCGACCAACGGCGGAAAGCACCGGTGCCGCCGAATCGCCACCACCAGACTCGAACCCGCGCGCACGGCCTCCCCGACCTGCGTCCACACCCAGGCCATGCTGCGCCGCTCGCTCTGCGAGGCGCACGTGCGCAGCGATTCGAGGAGCGGCAGACCACTGCGCAGCAGGAAGGCGAGCTGACGGAGCTCGACCTCGACGTCGATCCGCCGCGGACTGCGGAAGGCAGCAAGTCCTCTCGGCCGGCGTGCAGCGGAGCCCATGCTGGGCCCGATCCGCACGACGAGCAACCCCAGACTCCGCAGGTGATCGAGTGCCAGCGCCTCCGAGACGGTCTCGTACACTCCCTGAACCGAACTCCCGTCCGGATTCCTCGCGGTGTAGTCGTAGCGCGGCATGAAGACCTCATCCCCTTCCCAGGGCTGAGCGGATCTCATCGACCGAGGTCACTCCGGCACTGAGCTTGCGCGCGGCATCCTCGCGCAGCACTCGCATGCCGCGCGCGCGTGCGAGGCCGAGGATGGCGCGTTCGCTCGCACCAGCGCCGATACGATCGGCCAGTTCGGGGTCGACTTCGAGAATCTCGAAGAGGCCCGAGCGGCCGGCATACCCGCGTCCTGCGCAGTAGACGCAGCCCCGCGGCTCATGCGTTGCCGCCACCGGTACCGCGTCGCCGACCAGCGAGTCCAGCGCGATCGGCGTGCGCATGTGGGGCACCGAGCACTCGACGCACAACCGCCGGACGAGTCGCTGCGCGATGACGGTCCGCAGCGTAGCGGCGACGAGATACGGCGCGACCCCCATGTCGACCAACCGGGTCACGGCACTCGCAGCACTGTTGGTGTGCAGGGTCGCGAGCACGAGGTGGCCGGTCAAAGCCGCCTTGATGGCTAGGTCCGCGGTCTCCCGATCCCGAATCTCCCCGATCAGAATGACGTCGGGATCGTGACGGAGAATGCTCCTGAGGGCCGACGCGAAGGTCAGCTTCTGGCTGGGGTCGATCTCGACGTGAGTGATCCCGGGTGCCTCGTACTCGATCGGTTCTTGCACCGTCACGGCATTCACTCGGCGGCGCGAGACGATCCGGCGCAAAGCCGCATAGAGCGTCGTGGTCTTGCCGGATCCCGTTGGCCCGGTCGCGAGCACCAAACCGTGATTCACGCTCAACGCGCGCTCGATGGTCCGTAGATCCCCGCCCTCGAGTCCCAAGCTCTCGAGCAGGAGCGACTGCGTCTGGATCCCGAGCAGCCGCAGGGTGGCGCGCTCGCCGTGGGGTGTCGGCAGAGTCGCCACCCGGATGTGGATCTCCCGGCCGGAGGCGGACCGTTGCAGGATGCGGCCATCCTGCGGTGCGCGCTTCTCCGCGATGTCCATTCCGGCCAGCACCTTGATCCGCGACAACAGCTCGGGATGGACGCGCGCTGGCAACACTCGATACGGTTCGAGAACACCGTCGACCCGCAGCCGAATGTGCACGCCGTCGCGCTCCGGACAGACGTGCAGATCGGACGCTTCCCGAATCACGGCCGCGTGGAGCAGCTCGTCACAGATCGCGGCAGGGTCTTCTTGCTGCAGGTCGCTCGCGGAGCGTGGCTCACCGTGAACCCGGCGAATGGCGCGCTGCAGTTCGGCCGGGTCGGCAGTACAGGCGATGACGGGATGCTCGACGTACCGCTCGAACGTCGCCGCCGCCGGGTCGTGAGGATCGGCGCACGCGACGATGACCTGACCGTCGATGCAGCACAACGGAAGCGCGAGCCGCCGATAGGCCACCGCCGCCGGCACGCGCAGTGCCCAGGCCGGGTCGATCGGCACCCGATCGAGGTCGACTCGCGAACCACTCCCGGGGAGCGCCGGCTCGGGGAGATGGTCCGTGCGGATACGTAGCCCACCGTCGTGCGGTTCGACTTCAGCCACACTCTCGCGGTAGGTGCGACCGCCAGCGACAGCCACTTCGAGTGGCTCACCCAGTTCGATGACGAGACCCGCGGCATCGGCAGGGAGCACCGTCAGCGCGAAACCCTCCACGGTGCTGTCGAGGAGACGCGCATCGACCTCCAGGATTCCGAACCGCAGCCGCACGCGCGCGCCGGAGGGAAGCGCCAGCGCGTTTGCCTCGCGTTGCGCCGTGCCGGAGTCGCGCGGCAGCGGGCTCAGCTCGAGCGACTCGGCTCGACCCTCGCGCTCCTCAGCCACCGTTCTTCGGGCGATCATCGTCCCCTCCTTGCTGGCGCCGCGCGCACGGCGTTCATGCGGGCGCGGACTTCCTCAGGGCTGCGCGCGTGCAGATTCGCGGTCTCCTCCGTCAGCAGACCTTCGGCGCACAGGCGCGCCAGATCCTGCTCGAATACCTGCATGCCCAGGGTGCCTCCCGACTCCATCGCCGCGACCAACTGCGCGCCGCGCCCCATCGCAATCAGATTGGCGACCGCCCGGCTCACCCGCATCACCTCACATACGGCGACTCGTTCGCGGCGTACGCCATCGGCTGCCAGGCCGCGTGGGCCGTCGGCAATGACCAAGCGCTGCGCGACTACGGCGCGTAGCACCAGCGCCAGCTGTCGACGCACCCCTTCCTGCTCATCGCCCGGGAAGACGGAGACCAGGCGCTCGACCGCGCTGACGCAATCGCCCGCATGCACCGTCGTGAAAACCAGGTGTCCGGTCTCGGCGGCACGGATCGCGGCGCGCATGGTGTCGAGGTCGCGCACTTCGCCGAGCAAGATCACATCCGGGTCCTCGCGCAAAGCAGCGACGAGTGCGTCGTGGAAGCCAGCCGCATGGAGTCCGACCTGTCGCTGGCTGACCAGGCAGGATCTCGATGAGTGCACGTACTCGATCGGATCCTCGATCGTGATCACGTGACCGGAGCGCGTCTGATTCACGCGATCCAACAGTGCGGCCAAGGTAGTACTCTTACCGGCACCCGTCGGCCCGACGAAGGCCACCAGCCCATCGGGCAGCGAACACAAGTCGTACAGGGACTCCGGCAGCCCGAGTTCTCCGAGCGTTCGAAAGCGGTCCTCGAGCCAGCGCAGCGCGATGGCGTCGCCGCCCAGACGACGATAGACGTTGAAGCGAAAGCGTGCGCCGCGGGCGGAGGTGATGGCCCCGTCTTGCGCTCCCAGCCGGTCGTAGCCGACGCGGCCGCTGGCCTCGAATAGCTCTTCCCGCAAGTCAGCGAGGGCGGCGGCCTCGAGACGCGGCCAGTCGTCGAGACGGACCATTCGGCCGTCGATGCGAAGCCACGGCACCTCGCCAACGACCAGGTGCATGTCGGTCGCCTCCCGTGCGCAGCACAGGTCGAGGAGCGGGCCGATTCCTCGGTCGCCGTTCGCGGTGGTCACACCAAGTGCAGAGTCCATGTCACCCCTTCCTCGTCCTGGGACTGGACCTGCATCTCGAGGCGCAGCGGCAGTAGCCCAACGTCTTCGCGCGACAGCGCCTCGAGCAGCTCGAGGACGCCGCTGTAACGGGCTCGGAACTCGAGGATCCAACTGGGCACGCGCGTGTTGACGGGAAGTGTGACGCCCCCGTTGGCTGCCGCGGACGCAAGTTCGGTTCCGACCTCGACCTCCTCCTGACGCTCCGCAGTGAGGACGATCGCGTGGCGCTCGAAGAGGTCGTTCAGCACCTGCCGCAGCCGTGCGCGTTCGACCGACGACCGCGGTCTTGTGGAAGGGGCAGCGGTCGCCGCCCCTCGACTCGTGCTCGCGAGCCCGATCCGTCGGGTCAGTTCCGCGATCTCCCGACGTTGCGCATCGAGCGCCGCAGGCGGCAGGACTTGCGTTTGCAACTGATCGCGCTCGCGCAAGTGGTCGCGGAGCCCACGCGCAGACGGGATCCGCAGCGCCAGCAGGTGCCCGACTCCGATCAAGAGCGGCGCGAGCAGCACGATCCCGATGGCCCGACGCCGGGCCCTGCGCACCGTTCGTTCATCGTGACTCATCGTTCCTCCGCCGCGGCGCGCGGAACACGCGTCGAGCGCGCCCGCAGGGTGGGTCGAGTGATCGACACCTCGAACTCGAAGTGCCGACCAAGGCTGCGCTTGCCTGACGTCGCCACGTCGTAGCCGTCGGCTTGGAGTGCGCGCGCGAGCGACGCGACGAGGCGATCGACTGCCGCGGCATCGGCCGCCACCCCGCGAAGGGCCGAACGATTCCACGCGACGTCGAGGGACAGGACCGCAAGCCCATCGGGCCGTTCGTCGGCCAGCGTTGCGAGCAGACGCGACGGCACTTCCCCGGACCAGCGAGCGGTGTCGACCGCGAGCGCGGGCTTCGCGTCGAGTTCATCCGCTTGGCGCCGCAGCCCGATCAAGGTACGCCGCGACGCCGCAGCATTGTCGGCGGCCGTCCGCAGCAGCGCGGTCTCGGCGACGATCTCCGTCCGGCGCGACTCGAGCTCCCGTTGGTTCCGGTAGGCCCACGCGATCACGAGCGCCGAGAGTGTCACCGAGTAGAGCACCACCCGCGCGATCGACGGCGGCGGCGGCGCCGGGCGAAGGACGATTGCCGAACTCTTGCGAGCTCGCAGCTCAGCGAGCCACGCGGCGCCGAACCGAGCGAGGTCGCGATCGCGCTCGAGGACCAACACGTCCGTGTCGTTCGCGTCCACGTCGCCATCAACGCGGGACTCATGAGCCGGCGCGAGCAGCGCGAGTCGCTCCGTGACCCGCCCGTCCTGCGCAACGTTCCCCGACCTCTCGGCGGAGCCGGCGCGGAGTCGGACCGCTATGGTCCCTGGCTCGGTACGCTCGACCTCGGCATGGATGGTCCCCCAGTCCTCGACCCGGAGGAACGGGCGCTCGCTGGGAACGCGAGTGGAGTACGGCCGCAGTAGGCCTGCGGGATGGGCGACGCCGCGGAATGCGCCGCCGGCGCGGCGGATGACGCCATCGAGCCACTCCATCTCTGCGTCGGCGAGCTGGGTAACCCAGAACGAGCGCTGCCCGCGGCTCTCGCCGATCATACGCCATGCGGTCGTACTGTCGGAGCTCGCGACGCCGGAGCGTGCTTGGGCCTCGAGCGCGAGCGCGGCCCCGAGGTCATCGTCGGTGATCCCGCGGGTGGCGCGCGCATCGAGCGTAACGGAAATCGCTACGACCTCATCGGAGAGCACCCAGGTTGGGCCTTGGAGCCGCCCTCCGAGGCCGATCGCGCGTTCGACGCACGACTCGAGGCTTTCGTCGAGATCGTCATGGGGCCCGCGTGCGACGGTGACGATCCGCGGATCGGCGCGACCGATGCCGTCGAGTCGGGCGATGAACGACCGCAGGATGATGAGGAGCGTGTGCCTCTTGTGCAGCATCTCAGTCGAACTCCAATTGGATCTCGTCGACTCCGCCCTGCACCACCGTCAGCGGGGTAACGCGTCCCGCAACCGCGCCACCGATCGGGTCGTCGGCTGCGACCACCGTCGAGGCGGCCACGCGATAGGCCCGCAGAACGCGACGCCCGATCGAAACGTCCGCGAACAGCGCGGTGACGATGCCGCCGGTCTCGAGCAGCGGCCCGACCTGCGCCACAGTGCCGGCGCTGCCATCGACAGGCCCGTAGATTCGTAGAATCACCCACTCGCCAGCGGGAACACCGCTGACTCGCACGGGCACGTCGCCGTGGTAGCGGGCGGGAACCAGGGCAGACTCGAGCGTGACGGCCAGATCCGTGGCGTAGCCCACTCCTCCGGCTTCACCATCGGAGCCGAGCGCGACGATCTCGGCTATGGGGTCCGAGTTCTCGGCGGTCATGCCATCCGCGCGTCGCAACACGAAGCCATTGCCGTACGCGTCGCGCAGTTCGGCCACTCCGTAGGGCAATTGCAGGTACGGACCGCGCCAACCTGCAGCGAGTTGCACACCGAGGTCGCCCGGCGGACTCTCGATCGCGAAGGCCGCACCCGGATCCATCGGCGGCACCCACAGCTCCTGCAGTTGCACGCGCGGGTCTTCGGGCAAGACCGGGGCGTCGCCGAATGCGCGCGGAAGGCGCCCCATGTCGGCGACGAACCCCTGGATCCAATGCTGACCACTCGCGTCGATCAGGCCTGGCCGCCCGATCACGGCTTGCTCGATGCTGGTCAGGGTGCGCCGGGTCTGGTCATCCCGTGTCTGGTCGACGATGTGCTCGGTCGACAACACGGCAGCTCCGGCCAAGGCGGCGAGGATCAGCAGCACGACCATCAACTCGACCAGTGTGACGCCGGACTGCGTTTCGGGCCGCGGCGAAAAGGTCGTGCGCGAGATCGCGCGACTTGGATTCGCCGCCGTCATGGTCGAAGGTCCGGGAGGTGCAAGTACAAGACGAGATCGTCTCCGCACTGAGCGCGCGCGGGGTACAACGCGTTGCCCGGAGGTTCGGCTGCCGCGTCCGTGCGCGGAGTGGTCAACTTGCCGTCGGGCCCCGCCGAGACGAGGCGTGCATGACGATGATCGTCTGGGGTGAACACAGCATCCGCGTCGGGATCGGGCACTTGCAGGACGATCGCGTGGCCCCACGCGTCGGGCAGCGCCGGATCGCCGATCGAGCCGTAGTCGGTCGTGAATCCGTTCATGACGTCGTCGGCGGTCAGCGTGTAGGAAGCGGTCGCGGTGGTCAGGTATGGACCGCGCCAACCGATCGCCGTCAAGGGGTCGAACAGAGGGACTTGGGAAGGAGCGATATAGAGGTCGCGAAGGGTGACGGGATGACGCCGCACGTCAGCAAGATAGCCTGTCGGCAGTGCGGCCCCACGGTGCCCGACGATCGCTTGCCGGATCGTGTCGAGCGAGCTGAGTGTCGCGTCCCGCTCGGCGCTTTCGAACACGGCCGGGAGCTGCGGAACCACCAGTGCGGCCAACACGGCCAGGATCAACAGCGCGGTGATCAGTTCGATCAGTGTAAACCCGGAGCGTCTCCACGTCTTGCCGCCGACCGCGGTCGAGCTTCGAATCCACCGTGCCATGCCGTGCCCCCAAACCGCAACCGAGGAGGCCGAACGCGACCCGGTCGCGCTCGGCCTCCTCCGAACTCGAGTCGAAACCGTTAACCCTGACGTGCGCCGTTCGGGAGTGATTCCGCGAACTGTTGAATGGTGTAGTCCGAGGTGCGCCCGTACGCGTCGCTAATGCCGATCAGCGTAGCGCGTTCGCCCGTTGCGTAGGTCTTGAAGAACGCGATGTAGCGTCCGTAGTACGAGCCCGCGTTCCCCGGGTACACCGGAGCACTCATCATCGTGGTAGGAGTCGCGCGGCTCCGGTTGCCGATTCCGACGGCGACGATCTGAGAGCCGGTCTCGGGAACCCAGTCCCAGTTACCCGGAGTCACGGTGCTCGGTTGGAGTTCTCCCGGGACCAGCCCGCGCAGGAGCAAATAGGCTCCGGACGTCGGAGAAATGTCTTGGGCCGCCGCGACCGACACCACGGCTGCCGGCATCGTTCCCGTACCCGGCAAGTCACGACGGAAGATGGCGCTGTCGTTCGCGTTCACCTGTCCGGTGCCGGTGGTCCAGTCGTAGACTTCGTGGTCGTAGACGTACTCGAAGCCCGCGCGCGTGAACGAACGACGCTGGTTGGCGTCCAACGTCCCGACCTCGAGGATGTTGATGAGTCCGGGGTTGCTCTCGGTCATGCCACTCAACTGGTCGCCGTTTGCGTCGTACTTCGGCGAGTAAACCTCGTCCGGGATCCCGTCGGAGGTCCCCGGCGTATCGGGCGTGATTTCCGAACCACTCACGGTCGCATCGACGAGGAGCGAGTCGAGGCCCTGCGGGTAACGCTTCTGGAGCACGAAGAACTCCTGCAGACGGGCGGCGACGTCCTGCTGAGTCTTGGCCGACGTAGCCATGTCCGTGGTTCGGCCGAGCCCCGCCACCGCGGGAATCACCAGCCCAGCGGCCGAGCCAATGATGATCAATGCAACCACGAGTTCGACGAGAGTGAAGCCGTGCTCGGCACGCCGAGCACCCGAGTTCTGTTGCCAGTGAGACATCCAACGTCCCCTCTCTGTAATGCGGCGAAGATCCCGCCGCTTGGCTTGTTCGATTTCAGGGTTCGCGCTCCCGCGAGGTTGCGTGATCGCGTTCCCTCTTTCCGTGGACTTCGCTCGTGCCAGAGCAGTTTCGTCGAGACTCCGCCGCCTTCTCTTCCCGGCGAGGCGGCGGCGGTGAATGGCCTCATCCTGCGCACACCCTGTACACGAGGGGCGTCAAACGGCGTTCGTTCGCGTGGATCCTTCGCTCCCGAGGCCGGTGACGAGTTCGGGCGGCCGCCTCTGGCTTACCGGGCGCCTGACGCGCGATCGGGCCCGCAGTGAGTCGGCCAACGAAGAGAGAGCGTCGAAAACGGCCGCGAGGTTCACGACGGGCGGGTGTTTTCCTGGGTGAGGCGAGATCGGCAGGCGGCGATAGTGTGGTGGCGGGTTCGTTCGACTGGCGCGGGGGGGCACGACCGAAGGCACGTTGAACGAACGCACGTTCGGCTTCGTTAGTCGCGCGACTCGGACGTGAGGTTGGGGGTGATCCGTCAGCCGCGCTCGCCGGCTGCCGGACTCAGCGAGGGGCTACAAGCGTAAACTCGCGTCAGGCCCGCGGTCGCGGCCCCATGCGCTTCATGACCCCGCGAAAGTTCTCGGAGTCCTCGATCTCTCGCTTGAGGTCGGGGTCGAGCGTCTCCCAAAAATCCTGCCACAGGTGAAGCAATGCGTGCTTCTTGCTTTGCTCCCACACCGAGTCGCCGGCGCGCATGGCCTGTGTCTTGCGATAACTGACGTAGGCCGACAGTCGCGCGTAGAAGATCAGCGGGAACTCGACCGTGACCTGGACCTCGTCCCCTTGCCGCACACGCGGGCGCCCACCCAAGCCAGACTTGGTGCGTTTCTTGTTCTCCATACTCCCTGTCCCATGGCTTCACTTCAGAGGCCAGGACGTTAGCGAGGAACCGAGCGCCTGTCAAACCTTCTGGCGTTGTGTCCTCCCGCCCCCCCTACTCGCGCTTGCGCCTCGCTGCCCCCCGTGCGGCGGGTGTGACCGACCGTCGTCGCAGGGGCTCGGCGCGCCCTAAGGAGCGCCGCAACCGGCTCCCGATCGAGGGGAGTTTGGGGAGTAGCGAGCCGGCGACAGCGGCGATATTCTTGTCCAATCAACGTGAGCCCGGCGGCGACTTGCGAGCGCGTGCGACCCACCACGGAACCTGGGGCACGAGCGGACCCAGATCGATAAGTCGTTATTTCAAGGGTGATTGGAGGAGAGATGCCCGAGCCGACTTGCCAGGAGCTACAACCCCCGGTTACGCAATATGTCTACGAATGCATCGACGGCAAATTGTACAGGAAACCCCAAACCCTCTGGCGCTGCACCCTGGGCGAGAACTACTGGCTGCAGTGGCGAGACCAAGGCGACTGGGAACTCACCGCCGAGACCTGCTGAGTGTGCCCGATCGCCACTCGCTGGACCCCGGCCAGGGTCATTCGGCTCCAAGTCCCAGGAGCACGGTCCACTTGTCGGACATAGGGCTGTCGACGGGCGCGATCAGCAGTCCCGGCATGTAGACGAGCTCACTCTCGGTCACTCTGGGGCCGTGAGCCACGACCTCGTAGGGTTCGTGGGTGCTTTCGGAGCACGGCTGTCTCGGTGACATGGGTTGCCCCGCCTCGGTACGGCCTCGGGTCAGACACCCGAGGAGTTCGTGCGGGGGCTCCAAGATGATTCGCCTCAGAGACTCGCGTTGCTTGGCTGAGCCCTTCACTCGATCTCGAGCCAAAGCGTCGCGCAACTGATCCCACTCGGCAGACGTCAGGAGACGAAAACCAAGAGCCGTCGCAGCGACCTGCGCAACGTGTAGGGTGCTCGTAGGCACCGGCGCGTCGGGGTCACCCACTGCGAGGGATCTCGCATGGTTGAAGCCGAGTGCTCGACTGGTGTCCGACAGTGTGATCTGGCTGAGCACCGAAGCCAAGTCACCGGCGGTGAGCGGCACGGGTCTCACATAGAACGTCTGCTCTGCTTCCACTCGGACGAAGCCGAGTTCCTCGGGCGTCTCATCGCGCCATCGATACTGGAGTACGCCTGCGCGCAGCGGCGTGAAAACGTGCCGCAAGCGTCGAATCCGGTTCCCTCGACGCAACACTAGCTCGACCGGAACCATCGGCTGTACCTGAAAGACGTCCCTACCCAAGGACCGCACCCCACCGAAGCGCGGAACTGCCCCACCTTCGCCCTCAATGGGTCGGATCTCCACGTCGACGTCGGTGGCTCCACCCAGCTCTCGCGGTTCCACGACGACCCATCCCAAGTAGCGCTGCTCGTTCAGTGCGAGCTGCTGCAAGCCCACCCCCGACAACGCCGCCACGGCGATGACGACCAAAATCGCCGTGCGGTACTTTCTCAACCAGCGAACGATCCTCCTGAGCCGCAGGGGCTGCCGGGCCGAAACCGCCTGATAGTTGCGCACCCGTCTGAGGTCGGCGGCCAGATCCGCGGCCGTCGCGTAACGGTGTCGACAGTCCTTCTCCATGCACTGCGCGACGATGGACTCGAGGTCCCGCGACAGCCCGGGACGTACCCGTCGCAACAGCGGTGGGTTCTCGAGGATCACCTGGCGCAGAACGTCCTGGTACGACGCAGCGTTGAAAGCGTGATCTCCCGTAAGGCAGAAGAACAACGATACGCCGAGAGAGTAGATGTCCGTTCGATGGTCCACGGGCACGCGCCCCGCCATGGCCTGCTCGGGCGAGACGTAGTGCGGGGTGCCGAGGAACTCCCCGTCGTAAGTGATCGTGTGCTGCAGATCGTCGTGGGCGATGCCGAGGTCGCCGAGCCGGGCTCTTCCATCCGCGTCGAGGAAGATGTTGTCGGGTTTGACATCGCGGTGGACGATGCCATTCTCGTGCAGGTACTGCAGCGTTTGGGCGACCTCTTCGAAGCGCAAGAGGATCCACTTGAGAACCTCTCCGGCGCGGGTACTCGAGGTGTCGTCGGCCGGCAGGACGTTGTCGAGCAAAGTCCGCCCCGAAAGGAGCTCCGTGCAGATGTAGTACTGCCCGTCGATTTGGCCCCAGTCCGTGACGCGCAGCAGCCCTGGGTGCTCCAAGCGAGAGAGCAGTTCGGCTTCTCGCTCGAACCGCTCCACGCGCGACGCATCCAGCTCGGGGTCGGTGAGCACCTTGAGCGCCACCTCGACGCCGTCCCGGACTGCCCGATAAACCGTGGCGGTTCCGCCGGCACCCAAGCGCTCGAGGATTCGATACTCGCCGAGCTGCTTCATGGAATCCTTCGCCACGCCCACGCGCAACGACCCGAGTCCCTCTGAGACGAGCAACTCCGGTTCGCGCTTGGGAGTCGCCCAAGAAGGACTTCACCCTCTTGCTCGTCGCTTCGGGCCATCTTCGACCGATCGGAAAACCTCGAAATCCTCACCGGAACCAAGGCTACGCCTCCGGTTCCGAGCCTTCCGGATCGGCCGAATCTGACCCAAACCGACGGCAAGATGTCGAAGTTGTTCTTGGGCGACTCCTTGGGGCTTCGAGCGCAGCGCGAACCAGAGTTGCTCGTGACCTGCACTTGACTGGAGGCTATACGTCCTCGACCAAGAGGTCGTCGATCACATACGTACCGCTGCGTTGGTCCTTGTGCATCTTGATGACGTTGAACTTGACGAGATCCTCGAGCAGTCGCGAGAACGACGGATAGCCGTGGTACTCCTCGTTGAACGAGGGACGCTTTCGCTTCATCGTCTGCTTGACCATCGAAGCCCAAATGACGTCCTTGTTCTCGCGTTGGAGACCCAGCACGGACTCGACGACGAGCGCAAATGCCTCACGCTGCTCTGGCGTCAGCTTGACCAGCGGGCTGGCCGTGGTTGTCTTCTTGGCGCGTCTTCGAGGCGCCGCACGGACGAGATCGTCGTAGAAGACGAACTCGTCGCAGTTCTCCATCAGCAGGTCACTCGTCGAGTTCTTGACGCCGAGCCCGATGATCCGCTTGTTGTTCTCCCGGAGCTTGGAGACCAGCGGCGAGAAATCGGAATCGCCCGTGACCAACACGAAGGTGTCGATATGGTTCTTGGTGAACGAGAGCTCCATCGCATCGACGACCATCTTGATATCGGCGCTGTTCTTCCCGCCGACACTCTTGTGCGGGATGTCGATCAGCTCGATCGCGGCCTCGTGAAACGCGCGCTTGTAGGTCGAAAAGACCGACCAGTCGGCGTAGGCCTTCTTATGGGTGATCTTTCCCTTCTCGACCAAGCGCGTCAGGATCTTCTCGATGTCCAGCTTCTCGTACTTCGCTTCGCGAACCCCAATGGCGACGTTCTCGAGGTCGATGAAGACCGCCAGGTGGGCTTCCTTCTCACTGTGTCCGTTCGTAATGACCCTACTCCGTTCCTGCGGCGCTGCGGAGGCTGGGCCAGGAGGCTTGCGCGAAGTCCCGCGAGCGAGTGCTCCTCTCGAGCTTCCCTCGCCGTAGACATCACGAAGGGTCCGGGCCTGACCGCACGCAGACCGTTGCACTGTGGTGGTGAAGAGCCTTGGTCGACCGCGACCCCGGGGGCAATTTGCCCAGCTCGGGTGCGAGCCGCCACGCAGCAGCGCCCGCGCCGCCCCGGACGAAAGGCGGCTGAGCGTCGTCTGCGCTGGTTCCCCCTGCGCAACCGCCTGGACCACCCAGGCAACGCGCAACTCGAAGCCGTGAGGGAGCCGCGTGAAGGAGTCGCTCAAGAATAACTTCGACATCTTGCCGTCGATTTGGGTCAGATTCGGCCGATCCGGAAAGCTCGAAACCGGAGGCGTAGCCTTAGTTCCGGTGAGGATCTCGAGGTTTTCGGATCGGTCGAAGATGGCCCGAAGCGACGAGCAAGAGGGTGAAGTTGTTCTTGGGCGACTCCTAAGGCGCCTGGCCCCTCCCACGATGTTCGACAAGCTCGGGAACGAACGAGATCCGTGCCACTCCGACGAGTACCGTTCCGCTCCCCTGCGCGCGGTAGTCTATTCCTTGCCGGGGGAAACGAGGCATGAAAATTGGCGATGAAAGGCCTCGGCAAGTGCAGTGCCGACCCCATTTGCGGGGGCCGTGAGTCCAAAGCTCTCCGGCCGTGCCTCCCGAGTTCCCTGGGCGAGAACTCGAGAGGCACGCCTGCGATCACGGACAGGCGAGCCCATCTCGTGGAGCCGGGTCGTAGCCCGCGGTCGGGAACGGCGCGGGCGGCGGAGTGCCTCCCTGCGCGAGGAAGCCGAAGAGGCTCACGGCGTCCAAGAGGGTCACGCACCCGTCGTCGTTCACGTCTGCGGCTTCGAGACATGCGACCGGCGCAGACTCGAACAGGTAGCCCAAGATCTGGACGCCGTCGGCGAGCCCGACAGCCCCGTTCGCGTCGCAATCGCCACGGAGGAACAGAACCGGCATCGAGTCTGCGGCGAGCGGGTCGAAGTCGTGCTCTAGCTCGAAGGCGTTCGAGTGTCCATCGGCATCGGCGTCGCCGTTCGGATCCACGATGGCCGCACGCGCTAGGCCGGTCAGATCTCCGAACGCATGCGGAGCGTCCGCCACGATGACACCATCGAGGTCGCCGTTCGGGCCCAGGGACCAGATTCCGTCCCCCAGGCTGCAAAGCACGTAGACCCCACCGGCCCCGCGCGCCGCGATGCCCCAGGGACGCTGGCCTACCGTCACGACGCCGAGCCCGCTACCGTCGCTCGCAAACCGATGCACGTCGCTCGACAGTTCGTTCGTGACCCAGACCTGTCCGTCCGCGTCGACGGCCACGCCCCGGGAGTGCCAACCGGCCGTCGCCGAGAAGATCACCGAGCCCGTTGGACTCAGCCGCTGCACCGACTCCTTCGAAACCACCCACACGCTGCCGTCGCCGTGCGCCGCGATGCCGGTGGGAAACAGGTCGACGGCGAAGTCCACGGTCTGGCCCGAAACCGGATCGATCCGAGTGACGCTCGCACCATAGGTGTTCGTCACCCAAACCTGCCCGAGGACGTCGATCGCAATGCCGTACGGGACTGGCCCAACCGGGTAGACTCCCAAGATCGCCCCGGTCGGATCGAAACGCACGACGTCCGCAAGCGCTGGCCGGACCGCCCAGACGGAGCCATCGGCCCCGACCGCGAGCGAACGCACCACGGCCCCCACTTCGATCGACGACAGAGTTCCGTCGAGGCCAACCCGGTGGACGACCGGCACGTCGGTGCGCGCCGCCCACGCTGCGCCAGTGCCCTCGACGGCGACGCCAAACACCGATCCCGGCAGCGTGGCGGCGACGAGAGTGTTGCCCGCCGCATCCAGCCGCACGAGTTCCGTGCCGGAAGCGCGCGCCACCCAGACCTCACCACCGGCATGCGCCGACTGTCCGACGAGCAGAAGAGCCCCCACCCCAGTCAACCAGGCCACCATGGCTCCGCAAATGTTGCTCACTGTTCCCCCCTTTTCAGAAAGTACACGTCAGCGAATCGACAGTCAGATCGGTCCCCGCCAGCGGAAACGGATAGGCCGGCGCAGGCCCCGCAGCGAACAGATAGCCGAACAACGCGATCGGATCGGCAATCGACAGCGTCCCATCGTCGTTGACGTCCGCGCGGTCCTCGCACGTCAGAGACCCGCCCGAGAACAAGTACTGCAGTGTATGAATCGCGTCGGCAAGGTTTGCGACTCCGTCGCCGTTCGAGTCCCCGCGCAGGTAGGCACCGGGCAATGCAAACACCGTGATCGTTGCCTCGCCTTGGTTGGTGACCCAAGAGCGGCCCCCGGCGACGGCGACGGAGTTCGGGAGGCTACCCGTCGCAATCGTCGCGACCACCGCTCCGGTCGCGAGTTCTACCGCGCGCACTTGACTCGCGAAGAAGTCCGTGACGAGGAGGTGGCTACCGTCCGGGGTGAGTCGCAATCCGTGCTGGACGTTGTCCACCAACGGTAGCGCGATGGCCGGTAGCAGGCTGTTCGTGACCAAGTCCACGACGAAGATCTCGGACGAACCCTCGAACACGGACACATAGGCCCGGGTCTCGTCACTCGAGACCGCAACGTCGATAGGGCCCGGAAATGCCGCCGTATCGACCACGAGCGGTAGGGTCATCAACAAGCTCCACGGCGCGGTGTTGGTATCGTAGAGGCGCACTTGCGGAACCGCGGAGAAGTCGTTGTCCGGGTAACCGACCGGGAGCACGAGGCGGCCGTCGGCCAGCAACGCGGCTCGACTCATGGCGCCGGCCACGATCTCTCGGCGCAAGATGGTTCCCGTGGCTCGATCGACGATCACGACGTTCTCGTCGGACCCGTCGAAGTCGTTACCGGTGCTGAGGACCCAGATCTGCTGGCCGCCGGCCGCATAGAGGACGCCGCTCGGGAAGCCGACCAAGCCGCCGCCAGAGTCGGTGAGGGCGAGCGTCTGGACGCCGCCGGTCGCGAGGTCGATGCGGCTCAGGGTCGAGTCCGTCGAGTTGGCAACGCAAAGCTCGGCACCGTCCGGGCTCAGCGCCAACTCCGTCGGGAATAGTCCCACGGGGAACGACCGCAACCACGCGCCCGTTGCGAGATCGAGTTCCACGACCGTGCGTCCATTGGTGAGGTTGGGATCCGTGAACGACGGAATGCCGGCGAGGGCCACGTAGCCGAGTGGCGCGGTTGGGTGAAACACGACGCCGTAAGGGTTCGAGTTCACCGGGTCCAGCCCGGTCAGGTCGATGGTGTCGAGCGGCCCGAAGGCGACGAGTGCGGACGGGGCACCACAGAGAGCGGCAAAGACGCAGAGCGCGAGCACCCCGTGGCTTCGACACCCGGTGCGCCTCGACGCCCGCCGGGGCCCGGGATTCGATCGATCCAGAATCGCGCGGTCCGCTCCGGCTCGGTCGCGAACTTCGGAGCCTCCGCGCATCGGGGTGACCCACGAGGGTGCCTCGGAGAATCGCAGAGACGACGCCAATCGAGAAGGTCCAGCCCAGTGGCCCACCATCGGTGAGCTCCTCACCTGCCTCTAGCCCGGAGGCAGTTTCGGAGCAGACCCCGCACCTCGCGAGTCGCAACTCGCCAGTCCAGCGGAAGGCGCAGCGCTCGCGTGGCACTGCCGCGGCTCGGACACTACCGCGGCTTGGACACTGCCGCGGCTTGGACACTACCGCGGCTTGGACACTACCGCGGCTTGGACACTGCCACGGCTCGGACGCCGCCAAGGACCCTTCGCTCGGAAAGCGTGGCCTGCTGCGCTCGATCGGCGACGGGACCCAGCGCGCACCAACCCGACCCCGGCCCCGTTTCCGCCAACTTGCGGTTCGGTCCAGCCGTGTCGGATGGGTCGCTACCCGGACCCGCCCGAGGTCGAGCGAGTTGCATGGCAAGGCCGGTCTTCTGGCTCTCGGATCAACCTCCACCCGCCCCTTCCCATTCCGAACTGGAACAGTGGGCGCCGCGCCTTCATGGCGTTCCCTGAACTCGAGCCGAACCGCACGCGGGGTGCGTCACTCGAGTAGGCCCTCGGCCCTAGGAAACCACTCAGGCTGCACGGCCTGCGGATGTCGTCCCCGATCACAGCGGCGGTACCGCGGTGGAATCGCACCACACTTCCCTGCCCGAGACCCCCTCGGGCTCCTTGCTCCGGCAGAGGCTATCCGACCCTCGGTCGCTTCACAATACCTCGGAAATGATGGTCGACGGCGCAAGCGAGCAAGCGGGATGGCCTCCCCGCGCGACTCGCGATCGGTTAGAACTTGGGTCGCCAGCAAGAGACGGAAAGGGACTCCGAGACGTGAAGGAAGTCGTCGAGAAGTTGCCAGGCCTCCTCCGTGGAAGTGCCGAGCTCCCCCTCGTGATCGCGGTGGTGGGAAGTGACGACTTCTTGAAGCGGGACGCGGCCCAGCAGATCCTCGACCATCTCTACGGCGAGTCGATTCCCGCGGAGGACGTGACGCGGCTGACCGGGGAGCGCACGACCAGCGCTGACGATTTGGTCCCGCTCTTCGACGAGCTCCGAACCCCTTCGCTCTTCGGCGGCAGCCGCACGGTACTGGTCGAACGCGCGGAGACGTACTTGCGCGCGGACGCCGACGCTTGGGCGAACTTCTTCGCCACGACTTGGGCCGGCGGTCGCCTGGTGTTGTTCCTCGACGAACTCGACGGGCGCACCAAAGTAGCCAAACGTCTGGAAGCCGTGGGCTGGGTGCTGACGGCGGAGAAGCCATTTCACCGCCCTCCCCCCTGGACCCCCAACGCCAAGCCTTGGGAGAACGGACTGAACCGCTGGATCGTGGAGCGCGCGCGGACTGCCGGGCTCCAGCTGGACCCACCCACCGCGCACTTGTTGCAGACTCGGGTGGGTACTCACCTCAGCGACTTGGCGCAGACCATCGCGCGCCTGGCAACGGTGCTGCCCGAAGGCGGCCGGGTATCGCGCGACGATGTCGAGCGCCACACTCCCGCCGGTGAAGACACTTCTCTCTTCGAACTCATCGACACCGTGTTTCTGGACGATCCCGCGCGCTCGCTCCGCCTGACGCGCGAGCTTCTCGAGCGCGGCAGCAACGACCCCAAGGGGCCCCGCGTCACGGATCCGGCGGCGCTACTTCTCCAGTTCGTCGGCGGTTGTCTGCGACGGATCCGGCAGTTGCGAACGATCCACACCGCGCTCCGGGAACGCGCAGACGACGCGACGCTGATGCGCGTCGGCGGCATCGCGCGTCCCTTCTTGCCGCGAATCAAAGAGCAAGCCCGGGCGACGCCACCGGAGGCGCTCGAAACATTGGTGCGCGAGCTGCGGGCCGCGGACGCCGACCTGAAGCTCGGACGAGGTCCGCAACCGGCCGAACTACTCGAGAGGATCGTGGTGCGCCGCTACCAAGCGGCGCCTCTCCGGCGAACCGCCGCTGGCCATCACTCGCGATAGCCGTCGTCGTCGAAGCCGAGGCGCGAGCGCATTCGCACCGACTCGTCGTCTGAGCGACACCCGGTTTCCAGAGAAGACGCGTACCGCGCCTGCCTGGGACCGGAGTTGCTTCGGAGTGCGCTTGCTTGGGGCCGAGCAACAGATTCAGCGAATGCGGGCCGTCCGGGTCACGAGCTGGCGATAAGTTTCGTCGCGCTTCTGGCCCTGCGAGGTCCAACGCACGATGATCTCGACCACCGCAACGTCCTCCGGTCCCGTGTAGAACCGCGCCTCGATTTCGTAACCCGGGTAGTCCCGTCGGAGTGCCTCGAACGGCTGCGATGCGGCCAACTCTTCGGGTGTGGCGCCAGCGCGGAGCGCGCTCTCCAAGTCTGCCATGGCCTGCTCGGC
The DNA here is from genome assembly GCA_050246115.1 of Planctomycetota bacterium. Classification (GTDB taxonomy): domain Bacteria; phylum Planctomycetota; class UBA8108; order UBA1146; family JAJFFE01; genus JBFWWP01. The sequence continues at coordinate 108,163 of JBFWWP010000012.1, read as the reverse complement.
GATGGCGGCGCTGTTGGTGCGGTTGATGGCTCGCTTGTGAGCCGCCGTTGCGGCCGCGAACAAGGCGAAGGCAACGGACACGCCGATCATCATGATACCGAGGGCCACCAGCACTTCGATCAGAGTGAAGCCGCGCTCACCTGAAGGGTGAACACCAGAGGCCGCGTTCGACGCGGAGTCGTCGTCGCCGCCCATCATCGTTCCCCCCAGGTGCTGTGACGCGCGGAAGGGATGCGCACGACGCGAGTGAAGGTCGTCCCGTAGTACACGGCTGTACCGACCGGATGCTCGGTCGCGGTCGTGCCGCGCACCCCCCGCTCCAGCTCCGTGAATTCCGATTTCGTCAGCTTCCCGTAGCGAATCCACTCCTGGCCAATCTTCAGGTACTGAAATGCCCCGTCCGGATAACCACTGGTGTTGTTGACGCGGATTCGCGTGTCCGAGGCGCCGAGCGCGCTCTTCAGGGTCGCGAAGCGCACGGCGCGCGCCGGCCGCAGTACCAACACCACCTGGACGCGGCTCGGAAAGACATCGTCGCGCCACTCGTGCCGCGAGGTGGGATCGTGCCCCGTGGCCGCGCGCCCCGTCGCGGGCGGATCCAGGATCCCGCGAGTCGAGTCCCACCACGATTGCGGTCCGTTCAGACCCGGATCGTCGCTCGCCCAGGTTACGGTCGCGTCGGCCCAGAAATTGAACTCGAGGTACATCACGCCATCGACGAACGGTCGTACACGGCGCGTCATGGCCGTGACGTCCCCGGTCACGTCATAGATCGAGAGGTCATCGAACAGCGTGCCCGCGCCACCGATCGGTGACTTCAGCCCCTTCCACAGCATGTCCACCGTGGGATCGCAGTCCATCACGTAGGCGATCTCCTGGAGACCGCCCGGGGCTCGGAGGAGCCCCTGAGCCGACTCGCGCGCGTCGTCGACGTAGTCGTAGTCGAACTGCGCGCCGGTGAGTGCGCCGGCCCGCTGCGTGATGGGGTGGCGCATCTCGCCCGCCAGGGTCCGTACGAACCGCAGGCGCTGTCGACCGTTGGGGTCGTAGTCGGAGAGGAGCAACACATCCACGACGCCGCCGGTGCCCTTGGACGGGTCCGAGAAGGTGCAGCTCAAGTCGTCCACGAGTTCATCGATGACCGCCTGCGCCCGCTCGTAAGCCTCGCGGCGGACTTCTCCCACGCGCCACGTGTCGATCCCGACCCGCAAGAACATGACGAGAGCCCCACCGAGAAAGAGGAAGATCGTCAACGCGACGAGCAACTCGATCAGGGTCAGGCCCTGCTGGGGATGGTTCGCTGGTGCACGCATCAAAAGGGCAGGTTCTCGCGATGGATGGCTCGCGCTTCCTTGCGATACTCGATCCGCAGCGAGTCGAGCACCGGTGAGTGCTTCCAGGTGTCGCTCCAACCGGCACCGGCAGCGGCCGAGTTGCGACCGTAGGAGCCGTCGGGGTAGCGGAACATGACCCTGACCTCCGCCAGGTCCGCCTGCACGCCGAGCCTGTTGACGGCGCCACCATCCTTGAACAGGTACAGCCCACCCGGTCGGTTCGTCGGCTGCTGATCCCAATCGGGCGCGCCGTCGAAGCGAACCAACACCCACACCTCGTTGTCGAAGGTCGTGTTGCGCTGCTCCTCCACCTGCCACACGATTCGGTCCCAGCGCGCGCCGGGGGTTTGGAAAGCGCGCTGCCAATACATGAGATCGGCCGACTCGACCTGAGCATCGAAGCGATCGTGGTAACGAGCCGGGAAACTCACCACGGGAACGTCCTGACCCGTTACGCCGCGTTTCGGAGTTCCGAAGCGGCCGCGGAAGATCCCGTTACCGGTTCGGTCATCCCGCCCGAGCAAGAGCAGTTCGTTGCCTTCACGTTGCTGGTAGCCAATGATCTCGTCCGTGGTGTTCGGGTCACCATCGTCGAGGATGGCGTAGCCCAAACGACGCTCGAACAGACGGGCGTCCACGACCGGCAACGACTCGGTCGTGATCGGGCCCGCGGTGCGGGTGACGGCGATCTGGGGCAGCGGCAACAGCGCAGCCTCGCCCAGTGCACCGGCAAGGCGCTCGGTGTTGAGCATGCTACGACGCAAGACGTCGATCTCTCGGGTGTCGAGCACTCGCAGCCGCCACTCGTTCGTTTGGGTGACGAGTTGTCCTTGGCGACCATAGTACTGGTACTGATAGACGTAGGTTCCGACCTCGGTACCCAACTGCCCTCTCAGGCAGTTGTACAGCCGGCCCCCACTGCGCCGCTCGTAGTAGATGATCTCCTTGCGGGCGTCGTTCACGAACTCCAGGAACCCATCGGTCGCCGGTAGCTCGCCGGTCTCGGGTGTGATCGCGATCTCCGGAATCACTTCCGAGCGGAGGTCCCGTGCAGGGTCGATGAGCCGATTCTCCCCAGGCTGCAGCACTTCGGCACTCCACAGGACGGCGTCTCTTGGCAGCGTCTGCGCCAAGAGGGCGGTTGCCGCTGGCGCAACCCCCTCCGTCTCGTCGTAGCTGTAGTGAAAGACCTCTTGGTCGATGGCGAAGAGACCCTCGGGCTTGCCGAGACCGAAGCCGCGTAGCTCGGCCGGCTGGTAGGCGAGCCCAGCAATGGCTCCTCCGGCTCCGACGAGAGGAACCAGCTTGGAGGAACCGACGAAGCGAATACGATCCAGCTGACCGGACCGCCCCACCTCGGCGCTGGAGTCGAACCAGGTGCGAATGGCTCGGCGCTCGACCGATCGCGACTGGCCCGGAGGAGGAGGGACTTCGTCCAACACCATGCGGCCTCCCGGGCTCACCGGGAAGGCGGTCGCCACGAAGTCGGACCGACTCAGCCGGCTCAGCCGAATCTCGTCGATCACTGCCCCCAAGGGGCCGGCACCGGTGAGGCCCGGAGCCGGCGCAGCGCCAAAGGAGATCTGCTGCGATGTCACGCTCGGGAGCTCACCGCTGGGGAACTTCTTCAACTTGGGAACACCGCCGGCGACATAGCTTTCCAACGGCTGCTTCGCGAACGAGAAGAAGGTGCCCAAGTCAGTCTCACGAACGATCCTCAATCGCATCAACTGCCCTTCAGACTTGCGTTCCGCGGGCGTCCCGTAGGAGTCGCCGACGGAAACCCAATCGTCCTCGGCGAGGAAGGGCCGGGTCACGCGCATCACGGGCACCACGGGCTGCCCAACCGGGTGATCGGAAATGGTCGTGGTGTCGAAGATCAACTCACCGTTGATCAACAGATCGTCGGAGTAGGTCATGTTGCCCGTGAACCCGCGGAACCCGTACCCCCGGAGGAGAGGGCGTCCGAGGAAGTACTTGTTCTCGGCGATCATCCAGTAGTAGATCCACTCCACAGCGTTCGCTCCGGTGGTCGTGTTCCCAGTGCCTGTATCCAGCTGGATGACACCGCTCGGAGGATAGAGTTCGCTCAGGTTGTCCACGTCCGTCTCGATCCCGACACTGACCACGACAAGGAATGCCAGTTGACCTGAGAGCTGCGTCGTATCGACCTTGTTGGCCCCCACCGGGTCGTGCGTCAGGTTGTAGAACTCGGCCGTGGCCCCAGCTCCTCCGGCCCCGGGTCGCACTCCGGCGTACTTCACGTACTCCCAGACGCCCGTGTTGAAGTAGAAGCCGGTGGCGTCGCTCATGATGGGATACACGAACAGGTAACCTTGGGCCGGGAACCCCTGCGCGCCCGGATCACCTTGCACCCGAATCACCGTCGTCGATTGGTTGTAGGGACCTGGAAAGTCGAGCCCCCGCATCGTCGCGAAGGACGCCGGTAGCATGTCGGAATCGCGCGAGATCGGGAGCGCTTTCGCCAACTTGGCGCCGCCCTTGGGCACCAGGATGACATTCTGCGCCGTGTCCAGAGGCAGTCGCGGGTCCGACGGAACGACCTCGACACCATAGCCGAACAGGCGCACCGGCGTACCCCGTGGGTGGTTCTGCCGAACGGTGCCGCGGGCCCCTCGCTGAATGATCTTGCTGCCCTCGTAGTCGATGACCTCGGTGCCGACCAGTAGCGATCCCTTCTTCGGCCACGTTTCGGGAAAGCCAGCGGTTTCCGTCTGTTCCAGCGACACGTTGCGGCCGTTGATCGCGAGTGCACCCGCCAGTCGCGTGGCCCACTTGTGCTCTCCGACTGGACGGCGATCGATCATCAGGAGTTGATCTCCCGGACGTGACGATCCCCAGGCAGCGGTCAAGTGATACCAAGTGTCGTTCGCGAAAGTTGCCGGGGTCACTCGGTAACGAATCTCCCCGCCGCCCGTGATGGGCACCGTGTTCGGGATCACGGTTGGACCGTTGGCTTCGGGGGACCGGGGGGGCGCCGCGTCATCCATGACCTGCAACACGATCGCTTGGTCCGCTCCATCGAAGTAGCACCGAATGCGATTGCGCTCGGGCCGACTCGGGTCGGCGATCGTATCGAAGAAGGTTCGGTCCCCGGACCGGCTGTCCCAGTTGGGACGAACCCAGAACTCGATCGCACTGGGCGAGAAAACGATCGACTGGTCGGGGTCCACAGGACTCACGGCGGGCGCCGGTGCGCCACCGGAGCCCCCGGGAGCAGGGTTCGCCGCCCCATCCGCAACCGTGGACATCGTGTGCGGGCCGTTGGCCGTGTCCCAGCCCTCGATGGTGTCCGGGAAGTGCTCTACCGGCGCGAACTCGATACTCCCGTAACCGAACGTTTCATTCACGCTGCCGAGTTCGGTCGTGAGCGCCTTGATGCTGCCCGAGGTCTCCGACGGCGATTCCCAGTTCCTCTGATGCAAGGGCACCGGCTGGGTGATCATCAGGTTGCCCTCGCGCCCCGGCAGCCAAGTAGCCGTGAGCGGCCACCGATCGCGCATCGGCTCAGCACGCGGAAACTGCGCGACCATGAAGTCGCTCTGCGAACTCAGTTCCACGCCCAGCGGGTCCGGGGGGGCGACTTCGATGACCTCACGGATCCGGTGGGACGCGATCTCCATGCCAGCGGGACCATTGATACTCGCCGTCGTTTCGATGCTGTACACATCGCCGGACGCGTAGCAGAAACCGACCGACGAGACCGACAGGCTTCGGTGATTCGGGTTCTGGGCGTTCATCAGGATCAGCCCGACGTCCGCGCTGTCGAGTTCCTCCGCAGCGCTCGCCTGCTCGACGATCTGTTTCAGATGCGCGAACCCCAAAATGGGCCGCTCGTCGATGATCCGCTCCGTGAGTTTGCGCGCTTCTAGGGTGTTGACGACGTTGCGCACCCCGCCGCGCATGTCGATCTGGCTGAGCCCGGCGAGCACGGCTTCGATGACGCGCCTCGAAGCGGTGTTGATGTTCACCGGATTGCGCAGGAGCGCGGCGACGACTGCCTCGCGGTCCTTGTACTCGAACCGGAGCGCTTCCTTCAGAATGATCCCGCCGGAGAAAACGGAACCACGCAGCCGAGCGGCCGGACCGCTACCGCGCGGGATGGGAATCGCCCCCATAGCGAGGTGGTATTCGACCTTCTTCGGATCCTCGAGGCTGCGAATCCGAATCAAGGTACCGGGATTGAACCACGAGTAGTTCGCGACTTGGAGCGACGGGAAGCCAATGAGGCTATTCGTGGAAATCTCGCCGATGACCGATTGTTCGTCCGACCAGGAGGCCTGGACTCCCGACGTCACCGTGACCAGGTCGCGGATCTCTTCGAAGTCGCGCGCCGTGAAGGTCTCGAGGCCGGGCTGATCGAAGATCTCCTTGTAGGCTTCGATGCCCTTCGGAAAGTAGGTCTTGGTGTTGGCCTGCAGCCGCTTGAGCTGCTTCTTGAACTCGCCCTCGAACGCCGCGCCGACCATGCCCATCTCGAGCTTGCCGAGATTGAGCTTCTCGACCAAGTCCGCGGCCTCGATCATCGCGGCCTTGCCACGGGCGCGCTCGAGGAGGTCGGCCAACTCATCCGGCACGCCTGCCTGCTTCAGTTTGCGCATGGCTTCGCGGTAGGCGCCTTCGTCGTACTCGGCCTCCTCCCGCTCGAGCAGCATCTCGTCGAGTCCAGCGCGCAGCAGCATCTCGGTCGTCAGGCCGAAGTCATCGATGTTGCGCAGATTGAGACCCAGGGCCGCGAGGTTCTTCAGGAAGTACGGGACGATCGACCATTCGGCGATCTCACGCATCGCCTGCGGGGTGCGGTAGGTCCGCAGCTCGCCGGTATCGAGGTTGTAGTACCGGTGCAGGAACACCTTGAAGGCACGCAGGTCGAAGATCGGCCAGCCCTCGCGATGTTCTTGGGGAACCGAAAGGTACTCGCCGCGAAAGCAGCCGGTAAGGTGGGTCTCGGTACGGTGCCGATAGGAGACCGCCTCCATCGTGAAGATCAGCGGGTTCATGATGACGACGACGCCGTCCACGGTGTCGGGATCGCCATCGCTGCGAAACACCGAGGGATCCACCACAGCAATCTCGGTCTGGGTGACGTCGAAGGTCACGTTCTCGGCCAGTTGGGTTCCTCCGAGCAGATTGCCCAGGACGATCGGCGGGACCGTGTTGAGGTTGATCTTGCCCTGTTCGTCCTCGATCTCGACCGCGAGCAGCTGATCCGTCGGGCTCTGCAAGACGAAACTCGAGGCCGTTGCGCTTGCGCTCGCCGCGGATGTGTTCTCGCTCTCGCCGCCGACCCGCTCGATCGCGATCTCGGTGGGAAGAAGCACTCGAAGCTCGTCGACGCCATCGACCTTGGTCTTCGGGAACTCGATCGTTTGTACCCCGCTCGACGGCGCCGCTGCCGCGCGACCTTCGCCAGCCGGAGTGAGTTCCCGCCGTTCCAACCCGGTCTCGCGACTGGGATGGGTGGCGAACAACTGCGCGACAGCATAATTGCGCGCGGACTCGGCTCCGAGGCGTGCTCGTTCCTGGGCCGCCGTGTGCACCGACCCCTGTTCCTGCAAGGTCATGGACAAGATGAATGGGGTACCGATCAGGACCAGGGCGGAGAGCACGAGGATCACCAAAATGAGCGCCATTCCCGAGGCTGCGGGCGGGGCCACGAATCGGTGGATCGTTCCTCGATCGGGGGTCGGCATGAGGCTCTCCTTGCGTATCGTGCGACAGGCGCGAGGCCGGTCACCCGCGAATGGTACCCGTGAGATCCACGAGGATCTCGCGAATCGTCTCGGGGGCGGCCATCTCCTGGTAGGCGGGTCGGCCGGGCTTCGGCTCGCCGTCTTCGTCCTCGTTCTCCGCGCCCTCCGCTTGGCGCACCCGTTCACGTTCCTCGGCCAAGTACCTTGCGAGCGCCGCCAACGGATTGGCAGGAATCGCATCCTCACCCTCCGTCTCGTCGCCATCGTCGGACACGGGGTCCGCGGGCACCGCGACGGTACCGCCGGCCGCGGACTCGGCTCGGATCAACGCAGTGTCATCGGTCATGCGCACCACGACGGCCTCCCGGTGGCGAAGCGGATCCAGGCTCCCGCGGGCGTCGAAGTAGATCGTCTGCGAAGGACCCAGGAACTGGACACCGCTCGGGAGCTCGAACACACGCGGCTCGAGCGCCGCACGGACCTTCACTTCGTCGATGAAACCCATGAAGAAGCGGTCCGGGCGACTGACGCTGAGGTACGAGTCCGGGCCCGAGATCCGCGCCGGCGGCGCCGGCCACTCCTCTTCGGCGATGCGCTCGTAGCCTACCGGGCACAGCCCGTGGCGGATCCCGTCCACTTCGAGCTGCAGCTCGAGACCATCCCAGGTCGCCCGAACGTGAGTCCAACGATCCACGATGACGACCCCGCCGACCGACCGTGCGAGATACTCGTCATCCTGCCGTCCTCCCCACGCCCCCCACAGGCTCAAGTACACCGCCTGGTCACCCGTGACCCCGACTTCGTACGAACCCGGTTTCGAGATCACCGCATAGAGCGCCTCCGGTCGCTCATCGCGCGGCAGGAAACGGATCCACGCCTCGAGGCTCATCCCACCGACGGAGTGGTAGCGCACCTTGTGGTCGGCCACGGCCGCACCGCCGTCCTCGAAGTAAAGTGCGCGCCCCACCTTGCCCGGCGCCGCGAACACCCGGCCCACGACGCTCGCCCCGTCCCCGCGCCCGCCACGAAGCACTGCCCCCGGCTCGATCGGACGATCCTCGGTCTCCTCCGACCCCGCGTCCTCGAAGTGCCAGTTCGCCACGAGCTTGAAGCCAAACGCCGCTATCTGCGGTTGTTCGGGCGAGCTATCGACGAAGACCTTGCTCGGCACCCCGGCTGACACCGAGAAGTTCCGCGCCGCCCGGATCACGCTCGACACTTGTGAGGCCGCGGCCGGTAGCACGTAGCCCCGACCGAGCCGCTGATACGCGGACACCGACAGACCGAGGATCATCGTCAAGATCGCGAGCACGACGAGAATCTCGATGAGCGACATCCCGCGGCAACGCCCGCTCGGGCCGCCCGCGCGGGCGCCTGGATCAGGGGCACGGAGTTGAGTCCTCAGCCGCTGGCTCACCATGAGTGGATGTCGTCTCCGCCACCGTTCTCGTTGGTCTTGTTGGGGCCCGACGACCAAAGTTGGTAGGTGGTCGGCGCGTTGTAGGAGGCCGTTGCGGTCGAAAGGCTCGCGCGCGCCGCGCCCTTCTTGCCGTCCTTGTGAGTGATGACATACTCGGGACCGTAGGTATCCGCATTGATGTAGATGTACGGCGAGCCCCACGGATCCAGGTACTCGCGCAGCTGGGCATCGCCGAACGACCAACGGAGGTGCTCCACGAGTTCGGCGTCGTTGAGCGAGTCCTTGTCGAGGTTCGACAGCAGCTCGTCCTCCAGGTCGATCGCAGAGAAGTTGTTGTCCCGCGTCACGTGCGCGAGCACCGACTCGATACCGCAGTCGACTTCGTTGGTCGCAACCTCGTACGGGGGATCCTCGAAGCGGCTCGGTGGGAAGAACTGATACCGGGCCTCGTGGGCCGAGATCGCCGCGGAGAAGGCCTGGATCGTCAGCTGCGCTTCGGCCTTGCGCGCCTTGGCACGGGCCATGCCGACGGTCACCGTGAGCATGCCGGCGAGGAGCGAGATGATCGCCATCACGACCAACAGCTCGATCAACGTAAAGCCACGCTGAGGCGGCAAGTTGCGGATCACGTCACAGCCTTTCGGGCGCAGGGGCGCCGCTACAGCATTCCCGTCAGAAGCGCCGCCGCACCTTGCCCTCCGGCAGTCGGCGGAAGACTTCGACCTCGAGTACTTCCAGTTCATAGTTCTGCTCCAGCGAAGCCGCGCCGGACACTCCGAGGATTGCGTCACCCCGCCGGCCGAGGAACGAAACGTCGAAGCCACGCGCGATGCGTTCGCCGTCGAAGTACAGCGACGCGGTGTTGCCGCTCGCCTCGAATCGAATCTCCAGCGTGTGCACGAGTCGATCGTCGCCCCACACTGCGCGCCGCAGCTCGCGTTGCGTGCGATCGGGCTCGGCGGGCGGGGCGCCTTCGGGCAACGGCTCGATCACCTCGCTGTTGTCGCCGCGGTTGACGGACACCTTCAGGACTCCATCTTTGTCCCGAAACAGGACCAGGCCACTTCGCCCCTGCTCGTCCTCGAGGCGCAGTCCGACCCGCACTGCCGCCGCACCGCGCTCGATACGCAACCGCGCCCGCACCCGACTGAGCCGCTCCGCCGGCACGCTTCGGGAGAGCATGGTCAACCCGTCATCCTCGAAGGCCTGCCGTCCGCTCAGGTACGCCGAACCACCGCGTAGCCTCACGTCGACGCCGAACGTCTCCTTCGGCTGCCAGTTGTTGAGCGGCTGGTCCGAATCGTCTCGGTCGAAGGAGTCGCTCCACACTTCTTCACGGAGTGCGGCCTCGATTGCCGAGCGCGCCTCGAGGGCATACTCGAGGACCCGCGGCCGCTCGGCCGCCGCCGCTGCCTCCGCTGGAAACGACTGCACGACGTGTTTGAACTCGGCATCCGCTTCCTCCAAGCGCCCTTCCCGGTACTCGAGGAACCCGAGTGCGTTGCGCACGTCGAGCACCTCCGGGGCCAGAGAACGTGCCCGTTCGAGCGCCGCTCGGGCCCGCTCGGGATCTCCGCCGTCCGCCAGGTGCGCCCACCCCACCCGCAGGAAGAACTCCGCATCGTCGTCGGGAACCACCAACCCGGCGTAGTCGAGCCAGCGCCTTGCGCGCGCGCCATCCTGGCTGGCAAGCGCCTCGTCGGCGATGAGGAGCGCACACTCGGCGAAGGCCACGGGGTTGTCGCTGAACCGCGCGAGAAACGGCTGCGCCGCGTCGGCCAGAGAGCCGGCGACGCCCACGCGCTCACGGGTCTGCAAGTACTGGATCCAGTTCTGCCACGGGGCCGCTGGACGCTGAACCGCCTGCTCGAGCAGGCTGAGAGCCTCCGCCGGGTGCCCCTCGTTCTCTCGCAGGTACGCCGTCACGGCGAGCAACTCGTCCTGCAGACTATCCACCTTGCGAACGTCAGCGAGCGTGTTCGCCGCGACCGGGAACTTCCCCGCGCGCGCGAACTGCAGCGCATAGGTCAAGACGAGCGGCGCACCAAACTCACCGACCTGAGCGGCCTTGGCGAAGTCCGCCGACGAGCTCTGCAGGTCTTCTTGGATCAATCGATACGACCCACGGAGCAGGTAGGCGTCGGCCGATCGGTCTGCGTCGAGCAACCCCTGCACGCACGCGAGGAACTCTGGCTCCGCGCTCGCGTCCCCGTTCGCGAGATCTTCGAGCAACCAACCCGCTTTCATGGCGAGCAAGGATGCACTCGAACCGTTCGCCAAGGCGTCTTCGACCCGACGGCGCGCCTCCTCGCGTTGCCCGTCTGCTGCCAGCAAACGCGGGAGCGTCTCCTCCGCTTCGCGCGTGACCGCACCGTACTGGCTGCGGAGGGAGGGCGGCGCATCCAAGACTCGCCGGAGCATGTAGATGGCTCCCCAGCGGTCACCCGCTGCGACGAACAAACGCGCTGCGCGTAACGGCACATCCAGGCGCTCGACGCCCGCCCGAAGGACGGCCAGGTATGCGCCCAATTCCTGATCACGAGCCGCCTCCGAGCGACTCGTCAAGTCGACGGCATCGATGAGTTCGAAGAGTTTGGGGTAGGGGTCGTCGCGCTCGGGCGCGAGCTTCACCGCAGCGATCAAGTGCTCGATCGCTCGAGGTTGAGTCTCGGGATACTGAGCCGCGAACGATCCCAGCGCGAGCTGCGACTCGTATCGAGCAGGGTCGAAGCCTCGCTTCTGGCGGTTTTGGTACGCCTGGGTTGGCGTGACCCGCCGAATGATCTTCGCGATCTCCTCGGTCTTGACGGTCAGCTTGTTCCCCTTGTAGAGGAATTCGACGACGAGGGGATTCTCGGAGAGGATCGTCCCCACCAACTCGTTTCCTCCGGCCTTCCGGACGAGGACATCGTACTCACGAACTTCGGTCGGGAGTTCGTCCTGAGCCATAGCCCGGCTCCGGGTCGAACCGTCGGCAAAGACCGCCGCCACGACCCATAGACCGAGAAACCCGTGATGCAGGATCCGGCGCATCAGTTCTGCTCCTCTTCTTCCACGAGGACCGGCATGACCGACTCTCGGGGTAGTCGCGCCAATCTCGAGTCGAACAGCGGCGCCGGCAACGGGACTCGTCGCCGCAGGTCGCTGAGGGGCGGGAGTGGCAGCGCATCGGCCTCGGCCGGGCGCCACTCCGACACCGCCTCGAAGGGATCCCGGGGCTCACGTCCCCGCTTCGGGAACTCGAACCAGCGTATGTCGACGGTGGGGAGGTTGGCGCCGCGCGGACTCGGTGCCGGCTCTTGGAAGGAAGGCTCCCAAGAAGCCGCACGGGCAATCGCTTGGATTCCAGCGTAGATCGCAAACGCCAGGACCACGAGCGCCAACAACAACACGATCTTCTCCTTGTTCACTCCGCCCATGGCTAAGGCCTCCAACGCGGCGCAGTGCCGGCCTTCTTGGGATCCCTACGCGGCTCGTCGACGTCGACGCCGGTGAACAAGATTTGAGCGGTGAGCCCGTTGACGTCCGCCTTGCGCTCGAGATCCAACTCGACCGTTAAATAATGCTCCGGTGATTGGAAGTACTCGATCAGGCGACGAATCACCGGAAAGTCCGCCACCAGCACGACCTTCACGGGATAACGCACGAGCGCCCGATCCGCCGCCTCCGCGATGGGCTCGGCTACCACGGCTTGCGGCTGGATCGACTCGATCTTGCGCACGCCGAGCTCGACGCTCGCACTCAGCACGCGTTCGACGACGCCGAGCAAGTGATAGCGATCTGCCCACTGCTCCTGCGTCAAGTCGCTCCCGAGACTGAAGGGTATGTCCGTCATACGCGGATAGCCCAAGTGGATCTTGTCGGCACCGTCGACGAACGCGGACCAAATGCGATCCCGCTGCCGCGCGAAGTCCGTCTGGCAGTCACTGACGCTCTTCGGCACCGCGAGCTTGGAGGTGCGCGCTGTCGAAACTTGCGTGAGGTAGTGATCCAGCTGTTGCTCGAGCACCTTACGATCTTTGACTTCGCGATCGTAACTCGCGTCCAAACGCTCGATGGCGCCAGCGATGTCGCTGGCACGCTTGCGGTTCTGCTGAATGTTCTCCCCGGAGCGATCGCGGTAGCCGGCCGCAAACAGGTTCAAAACCATGAACCCCGCAAGGCCGCCCGCAACGGTGAGAAGGAAGCGCCGGTGTTTTTCCCAGATCAGGCTCACGTTCATCCGCCCCACCGTCCCTTTCCACTCGACCGCTGGCCCGACCCACTGCGGCTCTCGGGTGGCGGCTCAGCATCGGGCGACACCGTCATCTCGAAGCGATAGCCGCCGGCGCGCAACTCCGGCGGGCCGAGCGCCACGCGTTCGACCGTCGGCAGCGCTTCGAGCGCCTTCTGAAAGGCCGTGAGGTGCTCGATACCGAGCCGCTCCGAGTTGTCGGCGAAGCCCACCAGGCGGGTCTCGAGGTAGACTCTCCCGTCGACTTCGACTCGTTGTGTATCGACCCGCTCGAGCGAAATCGCCGGCGGCATGGAGTCCTCGATCGCCGCGAGCAACTGGCCGGCGAAAGACCCGGTCTCGACCTCGCGATCGAGCGCTTGTTTCTGCGCGCGGATCTTGCCGTTTTGCGTGCGGGCCGAGCGCTGTTCTTGCTCCCAGCCATCGACGCGCCGCTTCCACTCCTCGATGACCTCCGTCTGACCGTCGACCTTGCTGCTGGCCACGAGGCCGGTCCCAAAGGTCACGAGCAGGGCGAACACCAGCGTTGCGGCGGCGGCGTACAAGAAGCGCGTGCGTTCACGGAAGGTCCGCTTGACCCGCGCCGCCGTCGGCAGCAAATCGAGCACTACGTGACTCGCGTCGAACCGGCTGGCGGCGAGCCCAATCGCGGTCGTCCACTCTTCCGGCCCGCCCGCGAGGGGCTCGTCCGCGGCGGCTGGAGCGAGCGCGGTCACAGGCACGCCGAACTGGTCTTCCAAGAAGGCGGCCATCTGCGGAATGCGGGAGCCGCCGCCACAGAGGAGCACGCGCTCCAACTTGATCTCGGGGATCTTGGTCTGGGCCCGGCAGAAAGTCACCGAGCTGTGCAGGATCGAGTTCAACTGCCCGAGCGCCGACCGGATCGCCGCTTCCGCGCTGCTCTTCACTTCGACCGGCACGCGGCCGGTGGAGAAGCTCTCCTTCAACTTACGGGCCTGATCGGCACGCACTCCGAGGCTAGCCGCGATCGCCTCGTCGAACTGGCGTCCACCGAAGTTCACGCTGCGCGCGAACACCAGGCGGCCGTCCGTTGCGAGCACGATGTGAGTCTCGTGTGCCCCTACGTCCGCAAGCAGTACGGTTTCGCTCGGCGGCTTCGCGTGGCTCTGGGCGTAGGCATGATAGAGGCCCAACGCGTTGGGTGTGACCAAGCTCACCCGTCCGCCGCCTTGTTCGATCCCCGAGATCACCGGCTGGATCTTGAGGTCCTTGCCCAGTCCTACCAGCAACACCTGATCTTCGGAGCTACTCTCCGGAAGGTCCAGCTTGCGGAAGTCGAAGCTCAGTGGCTCACCCGACTTCTCGGCGGTCTCTTGCGTCTCGTACTTCATGATCAGCTCGAGGCGCCAGTCCGGAACCGGCGGGACGAGGTTGTAGCGTAGCGCCGCCAGATCCCCCGGAACTCCTAGGATCAGGGCGCCCAACGGGATCTTCTCGCGGACCATCGCCGGTACCAGCGCCTCGGGGCTCAGGTCGGTGTCGGCCTCGCGCTCGATTCGTATCGCTTTCGCGACCTGGAGCGCACCCCGACTCCCTTTCAGCCACACAATGCGGACGGCGGTCGTCCCAATGTCGATCCCGACTGCAGAACCGGTCAGCATGAGTCGCCTCTCTTCAGTTCCGGACCGCCACGCGGTCGAGCAGGTTCTTGGCGCTGCGGGCCTCTTCGGTGCCGGGGAACATCTCGATCACCCGCTCCAAGTAGAATCTTGCCCAGTGGTCGCGCTGCACGTCGAAACTCTGCTGCCCGAGTTCGAGCAGTCGACCGGCTTCTTCGGCACGGGCCGCCGTCATCGACTCGGCCTCCAACCGTGTGACTTCGTTCAAGACTCGCTCCGCCTCCGTCGCGAGCGACGCACCCGCAAACTCCTCCCGCAACGCTTCGGCGCGCTCCCGCAAGAGATCTGCGATCGGCGATCGCGGGTACTGGCGCAACTCCCCGAGCATCGCCTTCAGCTCCGCCACTCGCGCGTTCGCTCGGCCTTCGATCTCGGCCCGCACGCGTCGCGCTCGCTCACGCGCGTCCTCGCGCCAAGGGAAGGCTCCCTCGATCGCGGATAGCCGCGCGAGTGCGTCGCTGCTGCGCCGTTCGGAGCGGGCCACGCGCACCTCCTCGAACCAGGCCGCGAGCTGTCGTTCCTCCCGCGAGGACGTCGAACTCACCTGCAGCCGAAACAGCGCGTCCCGCTCCGGCGACAACTCCAGAGCCATCGTCGGGGTCCCGCGGGTCTCCGCGCCGGTGAGCAGGCGAAACTTCACGGGGGCCGAGAACGCGAAACACACCTGCTCGGCGCCCTCGCCCAGCGACCACTCGGTACCCGACTTGCCGTCGAGGCCCTCGAGCGTGCCCCCCTCCAGCACCGCGGCGTCGCCGTCGTAAACGGTCATCGCCTGCTGCCCGGAACGCCCTTCGAACTCGATCACGAGCGCTGGGACCAACGACTCGGGAGCCTCGACGATGCGCCAACTCAGCTGTAGCGAGCGTTCGTCGCGCACTTCGGCGCGGTGATCGACCACGACGTGGCTGCCCGGGCCGCCCGCCTGGAACGAGAAACTCGAGGTCACGAGGCCGGTATCGTCACGGCTCGGCGGTTCGTTCTTGGTGGCGGTGAGCTGCCCAAACGGCAACCGTCCCGGCGTGAGCGCCGCGAACCGCAGGTTACGCAGTACGGTCGTGTTCTTCCGGGTCAAGACGGTGGTTCCGCGGCGATCGTATTGGATCGCAAGCCCGTTCGCGTCGCGCGTGCGCAAGGCGACTCGATCCTCGACCCCTTCCGCTGCCGACGCAACGCTCTTGAGAGAGATTCCGTCCACGGTGCACGTGCCTTGGCCCTGCGCGAAGATGGCGACGCGGCACACGTCGACATCCAGGCCGGGCGGCTGAATGACGTCGCTCACCGTCCGGAACGAGTTCGACGGGCCCACCAAGGGAGCGATGGTCTCGGCGACCAGTTCGAGCCCGCCTGTCCGCTGCACGTACCAGAGCACCTCGAGACCTGCCAACGCGAAGCCGTCGTTGGCGATCGAGCCCGACAGTTGGACACCGCTCTCGACTTGGCTGACGGCCAACGTGTCCTCCTGCAGCACTCGTACGAAACCCCGACTGGAGCCCCCGCTGCGCACGCGGAGCGCCCGTCGGCCGTGAGGCAATCCCGCTGCTTGGAAGGACTCGATCGCGCCGGGGTCCCCGGCGTCGTCCCAGACCCAGCCGGGGATCTCGCCGCCAGGCCCGACGTCCTCGAAGGAAGCGTTTTCGTTGACGAGGTTCGCTGGGTCAGTGGCGACTCGCCCTTGCTGAAAGTGATTCGAGACGAGCACGTAACCGCTGAAGAGAATCGCCACGAAGCACACCAGCAAGAGTCCGGTCCACACCGCCTGCAGCGGGCTGGCCTGCTGCGCGACGGCTTGCTGCACGTCGATGCGGCGAAACTCGGCATCGCCGGCGGCCTCGGGCCTCTTCGCTGCCGCCACGGCTCGCGCCGCCGGGCGCGCCCGGGTGGCCACCGACGCGACTTCTGCGGGCAGGCCCTCGAACTCGATCGTGGTCCCACCGATCAATACGGACTCGCCCGTTCGTAGCGGGTGCCGCTTGATCCGCTTCTTGTCGACCAACACGCCGTTGCCCGAACCGCAGTCCTCGATGAACCAAGCATCGCCTTCGCGAACGACCTGTGCGTGCAGGCCCGAAACCCGGCGGTCATTCAGCACCAGACCACACTCGGCCTTGCGGCCGATCGTGAAGGGAAGGTCCAGCAACTCGAGGCGGGTGGCGGGTGAGTCGCCGCCAACCACGCGCAGAAACACACCGCCCCCGCTGGCCGGTCGCGCCTCCGGGGACACCATGGGCTCTGGCTCCTCCAGCAGTCCCGGCGGCGCCGCCGGCTCGGGCGGCTTCGCGGCCGCCCGCGACGGAGCCGCCCCCCGTGCTGCGCCGGACGCATTCCCGTCGGTTGCGCTCGTCTCGCCGAGCGAGAACGTGACGGCGACTTCACCCACTTCGATTCGATCGCCGTCGGCCAGTTCGACGCGGCTGGCCCGGCGACCGTTCAGTAGCGTCCCATTCGAGGACTCGAGGTCCTCCAAGAAGAACCGACCGCCCTCGCGCTTGAGCTGGCAATGCCGGCGCGACGACATCGGATCCTGAATCACGACCCCATTGGTGGGTTCGCGGCCGATCACGATCGTGTCGGTGAAACGCACGATGCGCTTCTCGCCGTTTTCGATCACCTCGAGGGTCGGCATAGCGTTTCATTCCTCCCGATCGCTACCCGCCCCGTAGAGGCGGGTGGAGCCTGCGGACTTCACCCGCGGGGCGGTCTCCTCAGACTGTACTTCTCGATCTTCTGATCCAGCGTCGGCCGGGAAACACCCAGACGACGCGCGGTCTGACTCTTGTTCCAGTCCAGTTCCTCCAAGGTCTCCGCAATGACCCCCGACTCGAGCTTCTCGGTCGCCTCTGCGATAATCTCTTTCAGCGTCCCGTCGGGACGCCGGGCGGAGTTCAATCCTGCCGACTTACCCAACACCGCAGGACTCAGCAAGTCACTCGTAATCTCGTCGGTTGCCAGAGCACAGAGTCGCTCGACCTCGTTCTCCAGCTCGCGCACGTTGCCCGGCCAATCGTAGTGGTACAGGCGGTACAACGTGTCCTCGTCGATCCGCGACTTCGGACGCCCGAGCCGCTTCGCAATCACCCCCAGGAAATGGTCGATCAACAGCGGAATGTCCTCGCGACGCTCGGCAAGCGCCGGGAGCGTGATGTTGATCACGTTCAGTCGGTAGTAAAGGTCCTCCCGAAACTGGTGCCGGCGGATCAACTCGATCAACGGCTGATTGGTCGCCGAGATGATCCGCACATCCACCTTTACGATGCTCTTGCCCCCGACCGGTCGGATCTCTCCCTCCTCGAGAACCCGCAGCAGTTTCGTTTGGAGATCCAGACTCATGTCGCCGATCTCGTCCAGGAACAGGGTGCCACCGTTGGCCAGTTCGAACAGCCCCTTCTTGTCCTTGACCGCCCCCGTGAACGATCCCCGCACGTGACCGAAGAACTCGCTCTCGAGGAGGTTGGGTGGGATCGCCGCGCAGTTCTGGGAGATGAACGGCCGCTTGGAGCGCTTGCCCAACTGGTGGACGGCCTTGGCGATCAACTCCTTGCCGGTGCCGCTGGCGCCCTGGACCAGGACCGAAATGTCGGTATCGATGACCCGGTCCAACATCTCGAAGATCTGGTGCATCTTCGGACTGTTCGTCACGATGAAGTCGTAGCTGTACTTGAAGGTCCGTTCCGCGCGATTGACGACCTCGGTGACTTCCTTCAGCCGGAGATCGCGGGCCACCAACATCTGCTGGAGTTCGCGATTGAGGTACTCGACGTCTTCCTTCGAGCGCCGCAGGTCCTCCTGCTTCTTGCGATTCTCCTCGAACAGGCGCGCGTTCTCGATGAAAACCGCCGCTTGGTCGGCCAGGAACTCGATGAATCGCAGCTGGTTCTGGTGGAAAGAGTCGACCTCGAAACGGTTGTCGACGTAGATCACCCCAATCGGCCTCCCCCGCATGCGCAACGGGACGCACAGCACCGACTCCAGCTTGAGATCGACCACCGACGCGAAATCCCGGGTCCGACGATCGGCCCGAGCATCCCCGGTCAGCACCGGCTCACCGTGTTCCAGGACGTGGCGCGTGATGGAGTGGCTCACCTTGAGTTCGGCTCTCTTCACGGCCTCGCGGTCGATGTTGCGGGAGGCACGGACGCGGAGTTCGTCTTCTTCCTCCAGAATGAGAAAGCCACGCTCCGCCCCTGTGATCTCGAGCACGGTATCCAGGATCGTATCGATCAGCTCCTGCAAGACCAACATGGAGCACAGGCCCCGGCTGATCTCGAGGAGCCGCAGGAACACGTCGCGTTCGCGTTTGAGCGAATCCAGCTGTGACGAGATGTCCGAGGCTTCCGTCAGCGGCTCCATGAAGAAGTCGGTCGGCAACAGCAGCGTGTCGGTCGCGGTGTCCGACGCGCGAAAACGCATAGGGCTGGGTACTCGCTCGAAGTAGAGACGCGCTTTGCCGATCTCGATGCAATCGCCGGGGTGCAGTTCCTTCTTCTTGATCAAGACGCCGTTGACCATCGTGCCGTTACGACTCTGCAGGTCTTCGATGACCCAAGAGCCGCTCTGGCGGAGCAATCGACAATGGCGCCGCGAACTCGAGATATCGTCGATCTCGATCTCGTTGTCTTTGGAACGCCCAATCGCTATCTGCAGCGACTTCAGTTCTTCGATACGTTCCGAGCCGTTCTCGCGGATGATGATCCGGGGCACGTGTGTGAGGTCTCGTTCGGTCACACCCCGCCCTTTCCCGGTCGAACACCTCTGCCGCCGCGACGTCCCCGGCCCCGCGCGACCCCTGCCCGTCGAGCTCGGCGCTGCGCGCGCTCGAAGCCCTGCGGGTGGGCGGCGGCTGCTCTGCGCCCGCTCCGTACACTCCTCAAGGGTTGATCATAGCCCGAAAGACTGTAAGGTCCAGATTACAAATCTGGAGTTCCGGTCGGGCCCTGGCCGATCCCCGGGGACGGGTGCTTACCGCCTCGGACGCTGGAGCAACCGGGAATGCAACGGATGGCTCGTTGGGGTGCGCGGCCGGGGGTTGTCATCCCACGTTTACAGCGCGCGGCCCACGCTCCCGCCTCCCCCTTGCGGCTCCCGCCCAACCGAGCGACACTCCGAAGACAACGGGAGGCTGGCGTGACCGCGAACGAAACCAACGAACCGCACCCTACCGACGCTCTCACCTTGCTCCTGAATCAGGCGGCCACCGGCGATCCGACCGCAGCAGAGCAAATCCTGCCGCTCGTCTACGACGAACTCCGCCGCCTCGCCGCCGCACGCCTCGCCAAAGTGCCGCCGGGTCAGACGCTGCAGGCCACGGCACTGGTCCACGAAGCCTACCTGCGAATCGCCGACAAGTCCGAAGGACGCTGGAATGGGCGGGCGCACTTCTTTTTTGCCGCTGCCCGTGCCATGCGCGACATTCTCGTGGAAGACGCCCGTCGCAAAGCGAGCTTCAAGCGCGGTGGAGACCGTCAACGCATCGAGTTCCAAGAGTCGGGCCTCGCGATCGAGGGACCCTCCGAAGATGTCCTCGCCGTGGATGAAGCGCTCCGGAAGCTCGAGCAAGATGACCCCCAGCAGGCACAACTCGTCATGCTGCGCTACTTCTCCGGCCTGACGACGGAAGAAACGGCGGAAGTCCTCGGCATCTCGACCGCGACGGTAGAGCGCCGCTGGCGGTTCGTGCGGGCTTGGCTGCGGCAACAGATCGAGACCTGAGCGCAGCGGGCGGGCCTGCTGGACTTCAGCGAGCCCCTTCGAGGGCCCGCCAAACGATCTCGATGGCCTCTTCCTGCCAGTTCCGCGCAGCCGCCGTCCGCGCCACCGGACCGCGGAACAGGAACGCAAAGGTCACGTCCCCCCCCCCCGTGGTCAGGTAACCAGCCAAGGTGCTCACCCCGTCGATGTGGCCGGTCTTCGCCAGCACCTTTCCGGCGACTGGACTGCTAGCAAAGCGGCTGCGCAGAGTCCCGTCGGCACCGGCCACGGCGAGCGCGTCGCGCAGGACCGGGAACCAAGGTGTCGCGCGCGCGTGGCGGAGCGCGCGCACCAGGGTAGCCGCGCTGGCACGATTCTTCGCCGAGAGCCCAGAGCCATCGCGCACGACGACTCCCTCGCGAGCGATCCCCAGCCGCACGAGGTGCGAGCGAACGCAGTCAGCACCCTGTTCGAAGCTGCCCCCCGCGCCGCGCTCTTTGCCAACGATGCGCAACAGGCAATCGGCGTAGAGATTGAGACTGCGCTTGAGCATCGAGGGCAGCATCGACGCCACCGACGCCTGCGTCGAGGCGACGAGAACGGCGTCGGCGACCGCGGCTGCGTCCTCCAGGCGTCCGACGCCGCCGCCGAACCCGATCCCCTCGGACTCGAGGAACGTCTGCAGCGCACACCCAAACCAGTCCGTCGGATCCGGCACCGCCACCCACTCCGTTCGCTCGGTCCCCGATGCCAGGAAGCCGCCGCGGAGGTCGATGCGCCACGAACCGGTGGCCCGTTCGACGGAGTACACATGCTGCTTGCGCTGCACCACGGACCGGAGCTGGTTCACGATCTCGAACCGCGCACAACTCGGCTCGAGCCAGACCCGCACTTCTTGGGCTCCGACTCGCGGAGCGATGTGGACATCCACGCAGTTGTCGTTGAGATTGAGCGCACCGCTCGGTGCGCAGTACCAGCGATCGAGCTGCTCCGAGGGCCAGTCCGCGTGCACCGACGGACCACTGAAGTAGCGGTCGTCACAGAGCAAGCGCCCGCTCACGCGCTCGATGCCCAACTCCCCGAGTACGGCAACCCAAGGCCTCAAGGGACCGAAGATGTCCCCCCTGTGGAAGCGTCCGGAGATGCTCGGATCCCCGCGTCCGCGCACGATGAGATCCCCCTCGAGGACCCCGTTCCGAACGAGCCCGGTGCGCCACAGCTCGGTGGACACTTCGAAGTCCGGCCCCAGCAGATCGAGCGCCGCAACCGCGGTCAGCAGCTTCACGTTCGACGCCGGGGGCTCCGGCTCTTCGCTCCGGTGCTCGGCGATCACCGTTCCATCGGGGCCGACGATCGAGAACGCGAGTTGCGCGGGCTCGAGCTTGCGAGCGCTCCCGAGGGTCAGCAAGCGCGCCGTGAGTTCGCGGCTCTCGGCGTCAGCCGCGCCGACCGCGAAGGGGAACGTGCACGCCGCCAGCAGCGCCCCGACGAGGACCCCGAGGCGCGTCCGCAACCCCCTGCTCGTTCCTACCGCCATTCCCGACCTCCCGTCATCTCGTGCGAGAGCCGCGTCGAACCTCCGCGGACTCGACTCCCCGCGGCTTCGCGGCCGCGCCACCGGCGACTCGCGCAACGGGCCGCGGCCGCAGAGCATTGTGAAACCAAGATCCAACGGCGCAACCCGTTTCGGCGAGCGACTCCAACGCGGGGCACCGCTGCCGCAGCCGCCGAAGCGCGCACGCACATCGCACCCGACACTCGGCGAGTCGAATGGCGGCCGTCGAAGACGTCGCTACAATCCGCGCTTGGCTCGCGGGCCGATCGCGTGGGCCGCTTGCGACCGCTAGGTCTACCGTCGAGGAGCCCCACCGACGTCGGCCCCAACGACGTCGGCCCCAACGAGATCGGCCCACGAGAGAGCCCCAGAAGGAGCCACCCCTTGCCTCATTCACCGCGCGAACGGCGAGTCGATCGACGCAGCGGCGATCGTCGCCCAGCGGCTCGCGCCTATCAAGCGCTCGAATCGTGGATCCGTCAAGAACTCACCGATCCCGTGACCGGCCTCGACGAAGCACCGCCGCACATCGATCTCCGCATCACCATCCCGGTGCGTTTGCGCGGCAAGGGACGCGAGGAGGCGGGCCGTCGCTTCGTCGCCGAACTCGAGTCCGAGGTCGCGCGACTCCGCGAGCAGATCGATCTGGACCGACTCGGCTATCGCGCGGGCCACGTGTTTTGTCATTGGTGCTCCTCGCCGGTGTGCGAGCACTCGCACCCACCCGACTCACGGCAAGTCTTCGTGGGCTACGAGCCCACCGGACGACCGCGATGGCGGGAGTTTGCTTCTTGGATGGTGGAACTCAGGGATCCTCGGATCGACCGACTGTTCCAGGAGCGCCCGTTGCCCATTGCCGCCTTTCTCGGCGGCGATTTCCTGCGGGACGACCTGCTGCCCGACTTCCAGAACGAACACAGCCCGTACCGCATCGTCGGGCAGGTGGTCGCAGGGCTGTTTCGCATACCGAGCCCCAGCGGCGACCTCGAGCGCGGCATCGCGCTGACGGCGCAGTTGATCGAGCGGCGGCTGATCGGCGGTGAACCGAGCTACTCTTTGAACCTGGTCACGAACCTGCCGCCGCCGCATCACCTCGGCGCAGTCTTGGCCGAGCGTAGCTCGCGCGTGCTGAGCCCGTTCGTCGAGAACCTGAGGCATGAGGTGCGCAAGCTCGAGGTGGAACTCGCGGCCGCACGAAACCTCGGCCGGCGGCTCTCGATCGGTCGCTGTCGGGCCAGCGCTAGTCAGAGCCTCGCGCGCGCCCCTACCCTTCTCGACAAGCTGCTCCGTCGTAGTGAGCGCAAGACCCTGCACGCCGAGGAACGCGCGCTCGATCCCGACCGTCCCACCGCCACCGCGCATTCCGACACGATCTCGGCCCGGGACGAGGATCTGCTCTACGATCGCCTCGAACGCACCGTGATCGTGCGCGGCCCGCGCAACCGAGTGCATGTGTACCGCGCAGACGGGGCGCACATCACCAGCGTCATCTACCCCGGAGAGACCATTCGCGACCGCCTGCGGAGCGGACGGTGGCAGCCGCTCGATCCCGAGGCAGCGCGGGTGCTTCGAACCGCCGTGCGCGAGCGAGGTGTGCAGCTCGAAGAGGGAGCGAACGACAGCGCGGGCTAAGTGCCTGGGCAAGGCCGGGCACACAGGAGCAACCCTGCGCAGGGTCCGATCGCTCCGAGAGGGTCAGGGGGTCGTCAGTCCCTTCAGGATCATCAGCCCCAGCTCGAAGTCGAAGGGCGTGTCCGGCAGGGTGAGCATCAAGTCGAAGGCCGACGTCCCGAGGTCGACGAAGCGCAGGAACAGCAGGCCAGATTCTGGTTCGGACTCGTTGCGCAAAACCACGAGGATCCCACCAAGCCCTCGATCGCCGAGGTCCTCGCGAAAAACGCGTTCGTAGCCCGCCGGCCCCATGCGTCCCAGAAAGAACCCCTCGCGCGCGAGCAGACTGTTCGCTCGGCGGATGTCCGGGTACTCACCGGCGACCACGAGCCGGCCCGCGCCGACCGGACCCGCCCAACCGCCTGCGCCGTCGGGCCGCCAGGTCATGGGCAACCAAACCGAGATGCCGAGCCGTTCGAGAGAGACCGCGCGATGCGACGCGTAGGCGGTCTGGACGTCGGGCGCGAACCGAGCCATCCCCAGGAGCGGCACCCCGAAAGTCACGACGAGCGCGACAGCACCCAACAGGGCTTCGCAACGGGCAGAGAAACTCCGTGGACGAAACAGCAGACTCAGCGGCAAGAGCCCGAGGAGGGCGCCGGCCACGGATCCGCCGACGTGTCCAGCGTGGTCGATTTGGACCTCGGCCTGGTGGCCGACCCAAGTGGCAACGACGAGTAGGAACACGAGGTAGGCAAGCAGCCGCCACGCCGTTGCCGAGGCCCCGGCCGGTAAGCGTCGCCGGTGCCGCAGCAACGCCATAGCCGCTGCCCAACCACACCCGAAGACGGCCCCCGAAGCGCCGATCGTCAACCCGGGGGGGCCTTGCCACAGACTGAAGCCTGAACTCGCCAAGCAACCACAAACTCCGGAGACCCAGTAGACCGTGACCAGGCGCCGCGGCCCCAGGAGCACCCCGAGGATCCGACCGAAGGCGAACAGGCCGACCATGTTCCCCAGCAAGTGCAGAAGTCCGCCATGGAGCGCGGTCGCCGTCAGCAGTCGCACCGGTTGGTCCAGGGGAGGTTTCCCCAGCTCGAGCGCACCGACGTCTCGCAACACCCGGAGGAGCGAAGCGCTCGGGAGCGCAATCTCCCCCCACGGGACCCACTCGACTGCATAAGGCAGCAGGAAGATCACGAACTGCACCAGGATCAGGCCCCACAGAACATCGAGGGATCTCGCAGGGCCGTGGTGCTCGGGCGAGGTCGCCGGGGAGCCGCCGCGTTCCGGGGTATCGGCGGGTCGCCGCAATTCGCCGACGGTCTGGGCGCCGCCGTTCGACGAGTCCTGGTTCGTCAACCCTCGGTTCACTCCGTCCGGGCTCGCTGAGCTCGTGGTCACTCGTTGCTCCAGCGGCGCCACCACGCCATGAAGTTGCCGGCGAAGATCCCGTCGATCTCGGCCCCGCCGAAGCCCGCGCCCGCGAGCACCTCGGCCAATCGCGGCATGTCTTGATGCCCGGCGAAGTCACTCGGCAACACGTCGATGCCGTCGAGATCCGTCCCGAGCGCGACGTGCTCGACGCCGACCACCTCCGCGAGGTGGAGCGCGTGGCGCGCCACGTCCTCCAGGGTGGCGTCGGCCCCCCCTCGTCGCAAGAACGGTGGGTAGAAGTTGATTCCCACCAAGCCACCAGCAGCAGCAATCTCGCGGAGCTGGGCGTCCGTGAGGTTGCGCGGGTGCTCGCAAACCCGAGCCGCATTGGAGTGCGTCGCGAGCACTGCGTGCGGCGAAGCCGCCAAGACCTCGTCCACGCCGCGCGGAGCCAGGTGCGACACATCGATCGCTAGCTCGAGTCGCCGCACCTCGGCCAAGAACTCGCGACCGAACGCGGTGAAGCCGCCCGTCGGCTCGGCGAGAACGCCGGCAGCGAGTGCGTTGCGGCCATTCCACGTGACTCCGACGATGCGAACCCCGCGGTCACGCCAGTGGCCGATTCGAGCGAGATCCCCCTCGAGCGAGCGTGCATTCTCGATCGTCGCCAGCAGGCCGATCTCGCCGGCGAGTCGTTGCGCAAAACTAGACGGACCGAGCACCCGGCGAAAGCCGCTGCTTGGGTCGCTGCTCACGCGATCGGCGGCGTCCAACATGAGATCTACCTTGGCGGCCGGCTCGAGTTCGTCGTCGCTGGTGAAGCAAGCCGTGAGCAACAGCGTCACGCCACCGGCATGACCCCGCGCGGCATCCACATGGAGTTCGGGCCATTCCATCGCATGGCTCGCGCAACGGGCAGCGGGCGCTTCGACCAGACGGAGCAGCGTATCCACGTGCAGATCGACGACCGGGCGCACCGCCCCACCGTCCTCGAGTTCCGCGCCCATGAGTTCTCCGCTCATGAGTTCTCCTGCCGTTCGCCGCCCAACCCAATCAAGCCATCACTCGGTACGCCAGACCGTACGCCCTGCAAACACGAGTTCACAGAGCCCGGCCTCGTCCTGACTCGTGACCCGACGTGGATCGGCGCACTCCAGGATCTGCAGGTCCGCCGGTGCGCCCGGCGCCAGACTCCCCCAGCCTGCGGGTAGTCCGTTCGCTTCGACGGCCGCGACCGTAGCCGCCGTGAACGCCGAAGCGAAGTCGAGTCGCTCATCCGGATAGAAACCCGCGGGCGGTTGCCCTCGCCGGTCGCGGCGGTCCCGAGCCGTGTGGAGGTTTCGCCACGGATCGAGTTCTTCGATGGGGTAGTCGGTCCCGAAGACCATGGGGACACCGGCAGCGACCAGCCGCCCCAGGGGGAGCAAGCCGCGGCAACGGTCTCCCCAGCGCGCGGGCGCAACGCGGATGTCTTCGAGCAAGTGGCAAGGCTGAACCGACACCATGATCCGGTTCGCGACGATGCGATCGACCGTGCGGTCGTCGATGAGCTCGGCGTGCTCCACGCGATCGCAGAGTTCCGGGAGACTGCGTTCCTGCCGCACGCGACGCGCGAGCAAGATTGCATCCACTGCGGCCGCAACCGCCCGGTCCCCAATGGCGTGGAACGCCAAGGCGCAACCGGCGGAAGCGACGGATCGCACGCCCGCTTCCAAGTGTGCGGCGTCGATCCGCTCGACGCCGCGGTTCCCCGGCTGATCGGTGTAGTCCGCACTCAACCAAGCCGTGCGGGACCCGAGGGTACCGTCCAGGAACACCTTGACCCATCCCAGTCGCAGCCGCGAAGAGTCCGGGCGGGACTCGGTCACCGGCGGTAGGCGTCCGATCAGGTAGTCCTCCCACGGCCACGAGTGCGTGACGCGACACGTGAGCTCGCCCGCGCGATCGAGTTCGTCGAAAGCCGCCCACGAGTCGGCACGATCGAAACAGCCGATCGCGGTGATCCCATGGCGGTGGAGCACGCCGAGATGCGTGGCGAGTGACCCCGTGCGCGCCGGAACGCGAGCCCATGCACGCTCGGCTTCGTCCTCGACCAACAGCGCACCGCCGACACCCGCCGCGAGCCCGAGGCGCGCGCGTGCCGCGCGATTGACGAGCGCCCGGTGATGGTCTGCCGACCACAAGAACACGGGTCGAGCGTCGTCGACGGAATCGAGCGCCACCAGAGGATTCGGCTCCAGGAAGCGCAGTTGCTCATCGCGCCAACCGCTCCCAAGGACCCAGTCCGAGGCCGGATCGGACCGAATCAACTGCGCCAGAGACTCGAGCGACGCGAAGGAGTGCACCTCGAGGAAAGCCCCGCGACCGGCGGCGTAGTGAAGATGGAGGTGCGCGTCGCAAAAGGCGGGAAGCACCCACCGCCCCGCGAGGTCCTCGAGCAGCGCGCCATCCGGCGTGCCCCCCTCCCGGAGCCGCTTCTCGGCCGCCGCGCCCACAGCCACGACGCGCTCGCCCTCGAGCCAGAGACAACCGCGCGTCTCCGTCCACGCGAAACGCCCCGCGGGGTCGCGCACCGGAGCGAGGATCCGGGCATTCTGCAAGATCCGGCTCACGGCGCCGATCGTCTTTCCACGGTTTGGCCTTGCTGGATTCGAATCCGCTCGCGGAGGATGCGGTCGGCCACCGGCAGACCTGGACTGCGATCGAGTAGTTCCTTCAGGCGCCCGAGGATCTGTTGCTCACTGACCAGACCCTCCCCCGCGAGGATCATCACCAACTGCTGCCAACGGGCGACGTCGAGCGCCACCATTCGCTGTCGTGCGTGTTCGACCTCGGGATAGCCACGAACCCCGAGCCCTGTGAGTTGTCCGAGCACCTCGATCTCCGCGCCCTCTCGACGTTGGGCAACGGCTTGGCCCCGAGCCTTGTCGAGTTCGGCCACGCGCGCGCGCAGCTCCTTTTGTCGTTTCTCGAACTCACGAATTCCGACACCGAGTCGGCGTCGTGAGCCGACCCCCGGCTCCCGATGGAGTACGTTGCCGAAAGTGTCGAGGAACACCAAACCGAAAGACTCGGTGAGTCCTAGGCGTTGGCGGAGCGCAGCCAGGTCCAGGTCTGGGGTCACCTGCAAGCAGCGCCATGCGGCGGGAACTCCGGGAAGCGGCGCTTCGAAGTCGTCGAGTTCGGGGAACTCGACGATGGCGGGTGCGCCGACCAGACGGGCTAGCGGGTCCGCAGCCTCGCCGAGGTCGCCGGCCATCCCCCCAGTGACGGCCAACACCACGCTGGCCACCAGTCCGGTTCGTCGCAAAAGGACCGGCAATCGCGAGCGCCCCGCGTGGAGCGGGCCTGCCGCTCGTGGAGCTTCGTCGGTGCGAGCTGGGGATCGAAACGCACGGTCGGCCATCATGCTGTCGAAGTAGATCCTGAGACCGCGTCGGTTCCAAGAGAATCCTGACAACGTGCGCGCTCGCGCCCGGACGTCGCCAGCGTGCTCGCTGCGCCCTGCGTGAGCCGGTGCCTGCCATCATCGAAACGACGTGACTTTCGGGTTGCCGAAGGCTAGGTCGTCCAGTAGGGTTCTGAATCACTGAAAAGGCCGGACCCGGTCAGGCCACCCGTTGGGCGCTTTCGTTTCGCCAACTCTTGGGGCTCGTCGCTGCTTCCGTTCGTCGGTACTCGCCACCCCCCACGACTCGATCGGGAAGTCCCGATCGACAAATCCCGGGGGCCGATGTCGTACCCTCGATCGTCGCAGCCTCTTCGGGAGGCTGGGTTTCTTCCCAGCGCGCGACCGGGTAGTCTTCCTTGGGGCCGCCCTCACGGGACGGTCTCGCTGGGCCGAAAGTGTCCTCCTTGGGCCTCTGCCGCGGTTGCCACGGCATGCTGAAGAGTTGCGACAGGCCTGCACGAGAAGCAAAGAATTGGGGGGAGCCGCCGCATCTCCCCTCCGATCGGAACAATCAGGTCGCAGCTTCAGCCAGACTGGCTGCCGGTCGATGTCCTAGGAGCGCCTGAGTCCTGGGAAGTCGACGGGTGGACCGGTTTCCGGCTCCAGGTGTGGCGTGCGAGGAGGGTTCGATGCTCAGTCACTTTCGTCTTCCGAGTTTTGGGATCGTGTTGGTAACCGCCCTCACGCTGGCGGGGACCCTCGACGCCACCGGCAAGATCGCGATCCTCGACCGAACACAGGTCTACTTCGGCAAACCGGAGTCGTTCAAGAACGCGGGAGTCATCGAGTTCGCCAAGGTCACCGCGCACATTCCGGAGTACAAGCAGATCAAGGCCAAGGGCCTCAAGAAGACGGACGCGGAGTACATCGTACTCGCCCAAGAAGGCACCCAGCACTTCCGCAAGATCGTCAAGGAAGTGGCGGAGAAGAAGGGCGTGGACCTCGTTGCCGAGACCACGGCGATCGTCCCTCCCCGGGGCGTCGTCCTCCCCGAGCTCACCAACGACGCCATCAAGAAACTCGGTGGAACCCCGTGAGGGAGTGCTCTCGGGGGGCCGCACCTTCACGGGCTCAGGACTCTCGAAGACGCTCGGTTCGGTGGCGGAAAGACCCCTTGTTGAGAGTTCCAGCGAGTCGACTCCGGTGAGGCTAGCCCGATGGCGCAAGACGATGGCGTTCGCGCGTTGAAGCTTGCACATGGGATCGACCGGCGAGGTCCTCGGCCCGCGGCCGCCGCAGGGTCGATCCAGTCCGCACCTCTCGATTCAGCTCCGAGTCGGGTCGCCGGGGTGGGCTCCGCCTTCCGGCTCACGTGCGTGTTCGCCCTAGTCCTCGGAGCCGCGCCCGGCTGCGAGAAGGCGCTCTTGATCCCGGACGCCGAAGTGCGCACCGAGACGAATTCGCCGCGATACTCGGGGGTTGGCCTCGCCCAGACTTCGGCAGCACGCCGTGGTTTCGACTACGGCACGCCCCCCGAGGGCGAAGTCCAGAAGGCCTACTACGTCCCCTCCGGCCGCGGCGCGGTTTACGAGCAAATGCTCAACGAGTTCCTCAAGAGCCCGACGCTCAAGGTGAAACACTTCTCCTCGTTCTTCACCAACACCGGCAAACCCGAGGGTGGGCTCGACTTGCTGTTCGTTCAGGATACCGAGGCCAACGTCCCCGTCAT
Organism: Planctomycetota bacterium; assembly: GCA_050246115.1. Lineage (GTDB taxonomy): Bacteria > Planctomycetota > UBA8108 > UBA1146 > JAJFFE01 > JBFWWP01. The sequence goes on along the minus strand of JBFWWP010000012.1, from coordinate 78,473 downwards.
TGAGGACTTCTTGACCAAGCTCGAGACCCGCATCCCTCAGGTCGAAATCGAGGCCAAGATCGCCGAGGTGGTCATCAGCGACGACTTCGAGGTCGGTGCCACCACGACTTTCACCGAAGAGGACTTCAACGAACTCACGCTGTTCGACACCGCGACGTCCAAATTCAACACGCGTACCTTCATCGAGTCGGTGACCGGCGGCGGCGCGGTCGGCTTCCAGGGCGGGCTGTTGAACTTCGGAACGATTCAGGACGAACTGCTGATCAACATCATCTTCGAGGCCCTGGCCCGCAAGGAGAACACGAAGATCATCGCCGAGCCCACCTTGAGTGTTCTCAGCGGCTTCACCGGCAAGGTCGTCACGGGTGAGAGAACCCCGGTGCAAACCGCGCGAATCGTCAACAACGCGGTCACCGTGGACACGCAGTTCGAGCAAACGGGTGTGGTGCTCGAGATCACCCCCACCGTACTCGGCGAGGATGACATTCAGCTCCACGTGAAGCCGGATGTTTCGGTCGTGACGGGCTTCACGACCTCGACCACAGCCGGCGGCGTGACGAGCCCGATCATCTCGAATCGCAACGCCGACACGATCGTCATGGTCAAGAACGGCCATTCCCTGGTCATCGGCGGGCTCAACTCCAAGCAGATCGTCGAGATCGAGACCCGGATCCCCATCCTGGGCTCGATCCCGCTCATCAAGCACCTGTTCCGCTCCGTTCGGGAGGAGACCGTGACCACCCGCTTGTACTTCGTCATCACCCCAAGAATCACCAACGACCAAGGCCAGTACAGCGGAAACATTCTCTATCCACCGGATGACGATAGTTACGAGGACTGACGTCTCCCCGTGCCGCAACGAGCCCGCAGGGTTCATCTCGGACTCGCCGCCGGCACAGACGCGAACGAACGAGATGCGATGTCGCACGTCCGCCCAACACCGATTCACGGCGCGACCACCCATGGGGTCCCGACACAGCCCCCGCGCATGAGGCTTGCGGCCCTTGCTCTCGCCCTCGCCTGGACCATCGGTTCGACCGCCGGCTGTGATCGGTCCGGGAGTAGCACGCCGGTGACCGTGGTCGGCGCGCTGTCACCCGCGCGTCCTGAGGCCCGAGTGTTCGTCGTCGACCGCGGCGATGCGAGCCTCCGCATTCTGGACGCCCATGACCCGAGCACGGGAGGAGTCGCGGGACCGTTGGACCTCGGTGGCCGCGGCGTCGGGCAGCTGGCCCTTGATCCGTCTCGCAATCATCTCTGGGTCACGCATCCGGACCAGGATGAAGTCATCGTATATGACGCGAGCAGCTTCCAGGTCGTTGCCATCGTGACCCCCGGCGTCGGCACCCGGCCGACCGCGGTGCTGGTCGACAGCACGGGTGGGCAGGTGTTCGTAGCCAATCGCGACGCGGACTCCGTCTCGGTCTTCTCCGCCGATTCGCCGTTCGCGCAGTCGCCGGGCTCACCGATTCCCGTGGGTACCGAACCGACCGATCTGGCGCTCGTCAGCGACACCGTGGTCGTCGCCCACCGCGTTGCGGGAACCTTGAGCGTGTTCGACGCCGCCACGCCGTTCGCGATCGCCGCGGGTTCTCCGTTCGCCATCGACGCCGGTCCCGTTGACCTCGAGGTCGACCCCCAGAGCGCGTTGGTGTTCGCAGCATGCCTCGACAACGACTCCGTGGCCATCTTCGACGTAGCCAACGCCGTCGTACTCCCGTCGATCACCGGCCTCGCCGCCCCCACACAACTGGCTCGCCACGCGGGCCGAGACCTGCTCTTCGTCGCCAACCGCAACACCGCCGACGTGCGCGTGTTCTCGTCGAGTTCGACGCCCACGGAGGAGGCCGACTCTCCGATCGCGCTCGCCAACGCCGCCGAGGGGGTTGCCGTGAACGCCTACTTGGATCAGGTGCTGATCTCGGTCGCGGTCGACGACACCCTACGAGTGTTGTCCGCCGAACCTCCCTTTGCTGCGGCCGACTCCGGGGCCGGGGTCGCGATCGGCGGTCAGCCGGGACGACTCCTCGCCCTCGAGCCCACCATCGTGCAGACCTTGGTGGCCCCAACCGGTGGTTCCGTGTCCGACGTCGTGCTCGACGACGGCCGGCTGTACGTCGCTCATGGCGCCGCCGGCTTGATCATCCTCGAAACGACGCCGCGGGCAGCGTTCGCGGACCGCTTGCTCGGCCAGCTCGCTCTACCGAGCAGCGCAGATGGAGTGCTCGTCCACGACGAGTTCGCCTTCGTCGGCGACGCGGGCAGCGGCGTGCAGGTGGTCGACGTCGCCGACCCGGCGAGCCCAAGTGTCATCCGGAGCGTCGGCGGCATTGGCTCCGCAGGCGAACTCTGGCGTTCGGGAAGCGCGCTGTTCGTGGACACCGGTGGCGGCGGGCTGCAGGTGCTGGATGTCCGCGTTCCTGCGCTCACCACCGGGATCGCGTCCAACAACCCTGGCGGCGGTGAGGGCTTCGATATCGACCTCGAGGCCCGACTCGCCTACTCCGTGGGCGGCACGGACCTGCGGGTGTTGGACCTCCGCGAGCCTTTCGCGCCGGCTTTCGTGGAGATCTTGCCCATCCCAGTGAGCGCGCGCGACGTGGTCGCCTTGGACCACCGCACGGCCGTGGTCGCGGCAGGGGTCGCTGGGGTTCGCGCGGTTCGCATCAACCCCACGGCCGGCTCACGCCTCGGCGGCGTCCTCGACCTCGGTGCGAACACGACGCGCGTGTTCCGTTCCGGCGACCTCGTCTTGGCCCTCGACGATGGCCAACGTCTTCACATCGTGGCGACCCACGACCCCGACCCCATGACGCGACTCGGCAGCCTATCGCTGCCGAGCGCGGCGCGCCGGATCCGCACGTACGGACGCGAACTCTACGTGGCCGCCGGCTCAGCCGGACTACTGATCATCCGCTTCTATCCCTGACGCACGCAGCGGACAGGACTCTCTCCGCCACGGGCTCGCTCGCGGTCTGACGCTGAAGAGTCGCGGCTCGCGCTTGCCTTGGGACTATCGTTGCCGTTGGTGCGGCGCTTCCAGAATGGGCTTGGTGTCGTTCTCCGCCTGGATCTTGGCCAACTCCATCTCGCTCACCAGGAGAGGTGGAGCGATGATCGCAGTCCCTCGCAGCGCGTCGTTGTGAACCGTTGGCGTATCGCCGGCAGCCTCGATGCGTTTCAGGGCTCGCAACGTCACTTCGCCGAACTCACACCCCCGAACCAACTCCTCGCGGCCGTCGTCGACGAAAACCTTGTACACGTAGAGCGGGTCGTTCAAGCGGCCGCCAGCCCCGCCTTGTGCGCGCGCCAGAAGGGCCCGCAGATCCTGCCCCCCTCCGAACGCCGGAGCCAGCGCGGTGACGCGAATCGCGTACTCGAGCCCTTCGGCTTCCGCGAGTTCGAGGAGTGACTCGAGGAGTTCGGCCCGCGCAACCCCACCGCTGTCGGTCACGAACAGGTTGCCAATGCCGGCCCGCGCTCCCGCGCGCGCATGACCATTGCTGCCGGAGCGCTCGCGCGTGGGTACCCGACTCATCAGGAGATTCACGAGCTTACCGTCCTCGACCAAACTCACGCGCTGAGCCGCGACTCCCTCTTCATCGAAGCGAAAGTGCCCTGCCAACCACTGGCTTCCGTGCCGCGGCTCGGTGGGGTTGTCGTACACCTGGAATCCGGCGGGTAGGATCCGTTTGCCCAGCTGGCTCTCGAGGTTCTCGGTGGTCGCTTGCCGACGCCTTTGCACCCCGACGGCGTCCGGCTGGCCGGCCAGTCCACTAGCGAGCAGGCTCTCGAGAAACTGGCCCGCGGCGACGCCATCGAACAACACCGGGCCAGAATAGTCTTCGAGCACCGGCGCTTTCGCCAATCGCCCGAGCTTCGCTGCCAGCTGGTCGAGATCGGCCAGAACTACCTCGATACTCGGCAAGTCTTCTGGGGACTCGCCGAGATAGGTGCAACCATCACCCAGCCGTTGCCCATCCTCCGCTTGGAGGAAGGCCGTCGTCCGCAGCATCACAGCGCCTTCGCCCCGGCGCAGCTGGGTTCCCTCGGAGTTGATCAAGTACTTGTTCTCGGACCCCAAGGAGAGACTGACGTTCGCGTCGAGAATGTGCGGGTACTCGCGAAATCGTGCCGAGATCTTGCGAACGTAGTCCTCCCAACGTGCCCGATCGACCGTGAACTCTCGTCGGGTCTCCAAGGCCACGACCGGATCCGCCGCACTGAAGTCTGCGGCACGTTCGTCGGTCTTCTTGTCCTCCATGTAGGCGCGCTTCTGGGTCAAGGTCTCGACCGCGTCGCGATAGGCGCTGTCCGTCACCCGCCAGATCGCCTGCCGAATGGCCGTGTAGTCATCGTCGATCGGTAGCGCCGCAGCCCCCCCGAACGCACCGCCGCCCCGGCCGCCACGCGCGCCACGTCCTCCGACTCCGCCGCCGCGGAAGTTCGTGTTGTCGAGTTCTGGGGAGCCCACTCGCACTTGGCACTGGAAGCGACGCGACGTTTCATCGCTCGAGCCAACGAGCGCGCCGTAGCTACCGGCGATTCGCACGGCCCGGACTTCATCGACGGAGTATTGGATGAAGTAGGGTTTCTCGAGGTCCTCGAGCTGCAGCGTCAGGGAACGTTGCAACTCGTCCACGAGGGCTCGCAACACGTTGTCGGTCGCGGGAATCTCGTCGGTTGCGTACGTCGGCAGAGCCGCGGCACAAGAGAAGAGTCCGATCGCAACCCGCTTGGCGATGTGCATGACTAGAATCCCTCCTGATCGGAAGTCGACTTCGCCGGAGCGGCTTCGCTCTCGGCCACCGGCGACGCCAGAATCGGCAAACGCTCCTGGGAACGCTCCCGCTTCTCGATCTCGATCTGCTCCACGAGAATGCTCGGCGAAATCGCCGACACGGGGACCCAGCCCGACTCCGCACCACACGAGCCGTTGAAAACTGCTGGATCGTCGGCGGTGCACAGGATCTTCGAGAAGCACGAGAGCGGCGTGCCGACGATGTCGACGCCTCTTACCAGTTCGTCGGGCCGCCCGTCGACGTACACGCGATAGACCACGACCGGCAGCACCTTGAAGGCTTGCGGACCACTGCGCTGCGTCGTGGTGAAGCCACCGGTGATATCCTCGAAGAGAAAGCCGAAGGGCTTGTCCTGCTTCTTGCACTCCTCGAGGAGCAGGGCGCGGAGGCGGTCGAAGGGTACGACGTTCGTCGATTCGACGATGAGATTCGCTTGGCGCGAAACGACGTCGCGTCCGGGTTCGCGCCGGCCGTGACCATTGGACTGGGGGAACCCTGCGAGGGGCGAGCGGCTCTGCAGGAAGCGCTTGAGGATCCCTCCTTCCACGAGGTCCACCCGACTCGCAGGCACGCCTTCATCGTCGAAACGATAGAAACCTCGCAGCTCCTGATTGCCAAAGGTGCTCCGCGTCGGGTCGTCGTACACGGCCAGGAATCCGGGAAGCACGGACTTCCCGACCATCTTGGTGAAGGTTTGGCCCTCCTCGACGTCCTTCTGGCGGTGCCCTTCGATGCGATGGCCGAAGATTTCGTGAAAGAACACGCCGCTGGCTCGGTGCAGCAGAATGGCCGGCCCGGTGTAGGGCTCGACCAATGGCGCGGCGCGCAAGGCGAGCACCTTGTCGATGACTTTCTGGAAGGCCTCCGTAATCTCTGCCTCGGTGGGCAGTCCACCTTCGCTCGTCGTGTCGAAGATGTGGCTCTGACTCAGATCCATGCCGTCTTCTGCGCGGGTCGCTGCACTGACGACGACGCGGAGCAGCTTTCGACTCGTCTGGATCCGAGTGCCCTCGCTGGTGACGAGAAATCGGTTCTCCGCTGACCCGGTCACGGTCACGCCGGAGCTGTAGATCAGAGGATGGGCGAGGGCGAGACGCGAGACGTTCCGAGCCCGCTGCGCCCAGGCCGCGCGATCCAACGTCAGCTCGCACAGGGGTTCCGCATGCTGACTTGGGGCCTCGCGCGAGAAGTCCGCGGCTTCCTGGTCTTCGTCGACCATCGTCTTCTGGTTGGTCACGACTTGCTGGTAGGTCTCGATCGCGGCCTTGAACTCGTCGTCGGTGGCGCCCCAGATCGCGTGCTGGATGGCGACCGGATCGTCCTCGAGACCGACGAACGACGCGCCACCGCCGAACCGAGCCGCGCGGCGGCCCGCCCCGCCGCGGATCTTGCGAGTGTTGTCGACCGTGTAGTCACCTACCCGCACATCGACGTCCAAGCTCCGTCGCCGGTCGCTGTCGTCACCATAGAGCGCACCGAGCTGAGCGCGGATCACGACCTCGGCGACGTCGGTGATCGTGTACGACAGGTAGTACGGACGGACCCCACCCTCCGACACCAAGTGGGTCGTCGAGTACTCCAACTCGTCTTCGAGTACCTTCACGAGTGGATGGAAGCGAGGAGCGTCCGCGGTCGCCGGTGGAGGCGTTGCACGGACGAGCGCCGGCGAACTCGAAAGGCACCACGTCGACGCGCAGACCAGAGCCAACAACGCCCGGAGACCCAGCGGCCTCGTCGGTGGCCTGACGCTCACACCACCCCGACCGCAATCATAGGACTCGATCATCTTGCCTCCGATCTCGAGCTGGCCGGTTTCCCGCAGTTTCCCCGAGTGTTTTCGTGTTTTCCTGCAGTGTCGCTGCGAGTTCAGGGTACCCGCGGTCCGCTCCGACGTACACCTGAACCCTTCGCCCTCGATCCGTCGGCGGGGCGACGAATGCCGCTGCCCCGGCGCCGCAACCCTCACGACGCCGGGTTCTGGCTCGACACGTGACCTCGATGCGCCGCGAGAACTTCACTCGACTTCGGTGGACCGACTCGGCTTCTTGCTTCGCTCGGTGAAAGCGGGTGAGATCGGCCCCAGGGATGTCGAGATGCCCGTCGAAGGAGGTTCGAGTTGACGCGACGGATCGGGTTCACGGCTTTGCTACTGCTGGCCTTCCAGCTCGAGTCGCCCCCGCGCGCCGCGGCCTCCGAGCCCGTGTCCGCGGACGAGCGAGCCGAGCCGGCGGCGCCGGCACCTGACATCATGCGGGTCCCGGCGTCGACGAACTGGCCAGAGTCGAATCCAACGCCGATTCCAACTCCGCGAGCGGTGCACTCTCTGAGTTACGCGACGGCCGCCGGGGGGGCTCCATCGTGGGCGACGCTGTGGGGCGCGGTTCTAGCCCAGACGGACGCCGACAACGGCTTTGGAATCGAACCGGAGGCGGCAGTGACCCCGACCACCGGTCTCGGCGTGCCACGAGGTCGCTTCCGCTTCTTGTGGGAGAACGACTCCTGGTTCACCGAGAGCGATCGCTTCTACACCAACGGGATCGGTCTCGGCTGGACGTTCGCCGACGGCCGCATCACCCGGGCCATTGCAGACGGACTCTCGTGGCTGCCCTTCGCCCCGGATCTCTGTACCGCGCGTGCGACCGAGGTCTTCCTTCGCCAGGACATGTACACACCGGAGGACTTCACCAATCCCCTACTCGTCTCGAGCGATCGGCCGTACGCGGGCTGGTTGCATCTGGATTTCAGCCACCAGATTCTGCGCCTCGATCAAGACGCGCTGAAAGACCGACTCGACACGTGGCAAGTGCAGCTCGGGGTCGTAGGTCCGAGTTCGTTGGCAAAGGAGGCCCAGACCGAAGTGCATCGTCTCGTCGATGCGCCACGGCCGCGCGGGTGGCGCTTTCAGCTGCACGACGAGCCCGGCCTGGTCATGGCCTATCGCCGTGACTTTCGCGCTTACTACAACCCCACGACGTTCCAGCCTTTCGAGACCGACTTCGTGGGGAACTTCGGAGTCCGTCTCGGGAACGTCGAGACCAGCGCTCAAATGGGGGGTGAAGTGCGGTTCGGCCTGAACCTCTCCCGGCACTTCGATACGGCGATTCGCGGCCCCTTGTTGCCTATGCGACACCGCCTCTACGCGTCAGCCGGAGTCGAGGGTCGCTTCGTTTTGCAGAACATCTTCCTCGACGGCAACACGTTTCGACGCAGTCATGAAGTCGACCGAAACAAGTTCGTCGCCGACTTCTGGGTCGGCATTCACTGGGAACCGTGCGAGCGCGCTCGCGTCAGCATCTCCGAGGTGTTCACGACCCCCGAGTTCGACTCTCCATCGCAGGAGGGAGACCTCGGCCACCACACGGCGGTACAGATCGAGTTGTTCTTCTAGGCCCGAATCGAGCGCGGGCTGCGCTCGATTCCGGGCCTAGACTCTCACCACCGGGGCTTCGGGCCCCACGCCCCACGCTCAGTCGCGTCGACGCGGTCCACCGCCGCTGCGGCCACCTCCGCCGTTACCGTGTCGCGGACGGCCGCCTCCGCCGTCGCCACTCCGAGCCGGACGTCGATCTCGATCTCGATCTCGGTCACGATCTCGATCCCGATCTCCGCCACCCCGAGGCGGCTCCCCAGCGGGACGCGGCGCAGCGCCCCCCTCCTCCTCGAGCACCGCTCGTCGCGACAGGCGAATCCGGCCTTGCGGATCGATGCCCGCGACCTTCACGCGAATCCGGTCGCCAATGCTGACGTGATCCGCCACTTTGTCGACGAACTGATCGCTCAGATCCGAGATGTGGAGCAAGCCTTCCTGCCCTGGAAGGACTTCGACGAAGCAGCCGAAATCCTTGATCGAGACCACCCGGCCGTTGTACGTCTGACCTTCTCGAACGTCCTCCGTGAGCATCTCGACCTTCTCGCGAGCGGCGTTCGCCCCCGCTTGGTCGGCGCCCCAGATCGTCACTTTGCCGTCGTCTTCGATCTCGATCGTGGATCCCGTCTCTTCTTGGATCCCTTTGATCATCTTGCCGCCGGGGCCGATGACGATGCCGATCTTCTCCGGGTTGATGTAGATCCGAATGACCTTGGGGGCCGTGGGATGGAGTTCCTCGCGCGGACGGCTGAGGTCGGTGAGCATGTTTCGCAGGATGCTCAAGCGGCCCGTACGCGCCTGCTCCAGCGCTACTTCCATGATCTGGCGATCGACCCCCTCGATCTTGATGTCCATTTGCAGCGCCGTGACGCCGCGCTGGGTTCCGGCAACCTTGAAGTCCATGTCGCCGTTGTGATCCTCGCTGCCAAGAATGTCCGAGAGCACCGCGAACTCGGTGCCTTCTTTGATCAAGCCCATGGCGATACCCGCGACGGGCTGCTTGATCTTGATGCCGGCGTCCATCATGGCCAGCGTGCCACCGCACACCGTCGCCATGGACGACGAGCCGTTCGACTCGGTGATCTCACTGACCACCCGAATCGTGTAGGGAAACTCGTCCGCAGCAGGCAACACCGGTCGGAGTGCCCGTTGGGCCAGGTTGCCGTGGCCGATCTCACGTCGCTTCGGTCCGCGGTTGGGCCACGTCTCGCCGACGCAGTAGGACGGGAAGTTGTAGTGCAGCATGAAGGCTTCACGCTGCTCGTCCTGCAAGCCATCGACCCGCTGGTCATCCCGCGAAGTGCCGAGGGTCACCGTCACGAGAGCTTGCGTCTCCCCACGGGTGAACAAGGCGCTCCCGTGGACGGCCGGCAACAGCTGGAACTCCGTGGTGATCGGACGGATCTCGTCGAGCGCACGACCGTCGGTCCGTCGGCGCTCGCGCGCGATGAGTTCCCGTTCGGCGCGCTCTTTCACCGTTTCAACGGCGGCCTTGACCGCCTTCGGGTCCGGCTGTTGGGCACGTGCCAGTTCGTCTTCGGTCGGCGGACAAAGCACTTCGAGGACCTGCTCCTTGACTTCCGACTCTGCCTTCTTACGCGCCATCTTGCCTGGGGTGCGAATCGCTTGCTGGAGCCGTCCGTACGAAAGGTCGAAGACTCGGCGCTCCAAGTCCGTGTCGGTCTCCGGGGGATCGAACGAGAACTTCGGCTTACCGACAATGGCGACGAGTTCATCGATGGCTTCGATGATCACGCGCACCTGCGCGTGCGCGACGTCGATTGCGTCGAGCAGAATCCGCTCGGAGACTTCGTTCGCGCCGCACTCGACCATCGTGACGGCGTCGCGAGTACCGGCCACGACCAAGTCGAACGAGGCCGCGTCCCGCTCTACGTGCGTGGGATTGATGATCAAGGATTGGGCGAGTCGCTCATGCCCCTCGACGAGACCGCTCACGCGAACGGCCCCGACCGGGCCGTTGAACGGGACTTCCGAAATCGCGAGCGCCGCAGAAGCCGCGATCATCGCCAGGATGTCGGGATCGTTCTGCTTGTCGGCCGAAACTGCCATCAGGTTGATCGCGACATCCATGTTGAACCCACTCGGGAACAACGGTCGGATCGGGCGATCGACCAGACGACCGGTCAGGATTTCCTTGGTCGTGGGCCGACCCTCGCGTTTGAAGAAGCCGCCGGGGATCTTCCCCGCGGCGTAGGTCTTCTCTCGGTAGTCCACCGTCATGGGGAAGAAGTCAATGTGCGGTGGCGGTGGCGCCGCCGTTACCGCCGCGAGCACCGCGGTGCCTTCGTAACGAACCAAGACCGCACCGCTCGCTTGCTTTGCGATCACGCCCGTCTCGATCGACAGCTTCTTGCCACCGATCATTCGCTCCACGACATGCTTCATCCGTGCCTCCAAACCTGGCGCAGCCCGCGCCAACCGCTAGAACGACTCACTGTCTTGTCTCCCGTACATGTTTCTCTGGCTGGGTATGTTTTCTGATCGTGCGTGAACGGCTGGAGCCGAATTGGCCCCGTCGACGACCTTCTGAGCGCGGCCAACGCCACGCGAGATCGCCGGGCACCCACGGTCCGTCAGGCAAGTTCGGGGGTAAAGGGCGGGTCGCTTCGGCGACCGGCCGTCGAGGGGTGCAGCGCGAGAATCGGCCCGCACCGAGGCACCTCGAGCGGCGACCACTCGGGCCACGGCGGTGGAACTGTGGGCCAGGCGCCGGGCCCGTACCGGGCACACGAAAGCAGAGGTCGTCACGGACAGCGCCGGCGTGAAGGTGTGCCGATTTCGTGCGATCCGCCACCGGCCTCCGCTCCAAAGGCCGCCGCGTGGGCCCCCGTCGTGGCCCGACACCCCTACGCAACCCGCCAGCGAGAGGCAGTCCTTGCCGCGGAAAACGGCAGACATGCTGCCCCGCCGGAGCTCTCGGTCGCTCGCGCTGCTCGGGTTGAGGTCGTTGCCTTCGATGACTACTTGCGCAGCCCCAGGGAGGCGATCAGCTGCAGGTACTGCTCGCGGTCGGTGCGCTGCAGGTAGCGCAGCAGTTTGCTGCGTCGGCCTACCATCTGGAGCAGACCACGCTGGCTGGCGAAGTCCTTCTTGCGCACTTTGAGGTGCGCGGTCAGATTCCGAATGCGCTCGGTCAAGAGGGCGACCTGGACGCTCGGCGAGCCCGAGTCCTTCTCGTGGGTACGGTACTCCGTGACCAGCTGGCTCCGACGATCCGCAGTGATACTCATGCCGCTGAAACCGGTTCCTCTCTCGGTGATCTTCGCTTCACGCCCAACGCCGCTACGCCCAACACTCCGGCCGCTTCGCCGAGCGGTGTTCACTGGGGGCCGAACGGCGCCCGCCGGTGCCTGGGCTCGCGCCCTGGTACTCCTCGAAGCGGGGAATGCTACCTCGCCACCCGCCTTTCACAAGAAAAAACTGACCGGCCCCGGCCTCCCCCGCACCCCCGAGCACCCCCCCGACCGCCCCCGCCCCGATCGCCGGAGATCGCCGGAGAGTCACCTAGCGGGATCGCGCGAGTTTACCTGGGGCGGGCGCCCCACCCAACTACTGCACGCACCCTGCGACGAAGAATCTGGGGCCGATCGTCGCGTCGGGTGCGGTGCGGGCGCGGGTGCGGGCGGGTTACTCCGGGACGTTCGATTCCGGGCCGCCACCGACTTGCTGCAGTTCCGGGGGATCGGCGGCCAGGACGGCACCCGCGTCGAGGAAGGACTGAAGGACGACGGTCGCAGCCCGGGCGTCGAGCGCGTGTCGTGCCTTGCCTCGCCCCTGCGCCGCGGATGCCTGCCGCGTGGACAACCGCTCGTCCAGAGGGTGACGGGCACCGAGAGTTGCGCCCGCAAACGAACGACCAGGGCGAGCGACCGACGAGCGATCGGACCGATGGAACCGTCCATGTTGCGAGGTAGCCCGACGACCACACCCTGCAACCCGTCGGCCTGCGCAAGGTGCAGGTGCGCGACCAGTTCGGGCTCCGCGCCAAGGAGTCGCCCAAGAACAACTTCGACATCTTGCCGTCGATTTGGGTCAGATTCGGCCGATCCGGAAAGCTCGGAACCGGAAGCGTAGCCTTGGTTCCGGTGAGAATTTCGAGGTTTTCGGAGCGGTCGAAGATGGCCCGAAGCGACGAGCAAGAGGGTGAAGTTGTTCTTGGGTGACTCCAAGCACCGTGACGGGCGTCGCGAGCATGCCCGACGCATCACTACGCGCTACGCCCAGCCGCTTCTCTCCCGGGTCGACTCCGATCCCCACCATGGCTCTTGGGCTCCCCATTCGACGACCCCGGCGCTCGGGCGACAGCGACCGTCAGAGAAACCGCTGCTGCCCGTTCGCACGGAGATGCTCCACGAGTTGCTTGACCTCCTCGACTCGATCTCGCGGGCACACCAGGAGTGCGTCGGGCGAGTCGATGACCGCCAAGCCGTCGACTCCGAGCACGGCGATCAAACGGCCTTCGATCGCGAGCACAGTGGTATCGTGGCAGTCGAGCAGCGCGGTATCGCCATCCGTCACGTTGCCGTCCGGATCGGCCGGTCGGTGTGTCTCTACGGATCGCCAAGACCCCAAGTCGTCCCACGAAAACCGAGCTTCGGCCACGAAGACGCTCTGCGCCAATTCGAGCAGCGCGTAGTCGATCGAGATCGCGCGTAGGCGGCGGAACTGATCGGCGACTTCTCCCTCGGCGCCGTCGCGACCGATCCAAGACTCGAGTCGGCCCCAGCCGGCCGCGAGATCCGGCGCATGTTGAGCCAAGGCGCGGCGAAAGGTGTCCACCCGCCACAGGAAGATCCCCGCGTTCCAGAGGCAATCCCCCGCGGCCAAGTACGCCTCGGCCCGCGGCCGCTGTGGCTTCTCGTGGAACCCCACCACCGGGTGCACGGTGAGTGAACCGCTGGTTCGTGCCTGCCCGGGTCGGATCCGAATGTAGCCGTAGCCGGTCGCCGGATAGGTGGGTTTGACCCCAAAGGTCATGAGACCGTCGTGGCGCTCGAGCGCGGCGATCGCATCGATCACGCAACCCCGGAAGCACTCGGCGTCGTCGATTCGATGATCCGCGGGCAGTACGAGCAACCAGGCTTCGGGGTCGACGGCGGCCACGTGCGCTGCGGCGAGAACCAAGGCTGGCGCTGTATCGCGTCCCTCGGGCTCGGCAATGACGCGCGGCTGCCATCCGTCCGGCAAGCTCGCGAGGGCCGTCTCGACGAGATCCTCGCGGGTTGAGATCCAGATGTTTTGGCGCGGGCAGAGACCGTCACACCGAAGCGCGGTCTCGGCCAGCAGCGTCCGGTCTCCCACCAGCGGCAAGAACTGCTTGGGCCGCGACGATCGACTGCGCGGCCAGAAGCGCGTCCCCGCTCCGCCCGCCATGATCACGATGTGCAACCGCTCCACGGGTCACCCCCCGTCCATCGTCGCCCCGAACGCCCAGCTTCGCCTTCACTCTACGGTTTGGGCGGCGGCGGCGCGACGCCTCCTGACGAGCCGGGCCGTGCGACTCGAGACCCCGCGGACTCCCAGCGCGCGCAAGGGTGGCCACCGCTTCGCCAGGATCCGGGCACTCGAGTGAAGGAACGCAACTTGACGGGTTCACGAAGAGGCCTTCGCCCCGCGCGACGCTCGCGTTCCGCGCAAGAGCGGTACGCGCTCGCCCCGGGTCTACACGACGAGTCGCATACACTCGTACGCTTCCGCGGCGTCCACCGAGATCTCTCGCCCTCGCATTTCGGCCAACAGGCGAAGCGACTCCAGGCTGCCGTTGTGCGGCGACGGTCGTTGCTGAGATTCGTGCTTCGCGAAGGCCTCGAGTTTGGTCGGCAGATACTTGGTGATGTCGACGTAGAAGTTTGGCTTGAAAGCGTTGGTGTTCCACGCGAGCTGCGGCGAGTCCGCGACCAAGATCAAACGCTGGAACGGTTTCAGGCTCGCGAGGTGCGGCCGCGTGGCGGTCAGTGCAGCCTTGTACACCGCTTCGTGGTCCTGGTTGTAGGACGGCGCCGGGATGGCAATCATGGTCGGGCGCAGCTTGTCGATGGCGAGGCGCGACTCGCGCTCGAAGAGATTGATCAGATCGCGTCGCGGCATGCGGTCGAGGCGCAGGTGCCAGTCGCTGTCCTCGATCAAGATCTCCCAGTCATCGACCCCGATCACCTTCATGGCCGCCGCCAGTTCCTCGGCTCGGGTGTAACCCGTCGTGTGCCCGTCTCGGCCGTCGTAATGATCCAAATCGCCTACGGTGAGTACTTGGACGTATACTTCACCCCCGAGGTCCTTCATCTTCGCCATCAATCCGCCACACCCGATGACCTCGTCATCCGCATGCGGCGCGATCACCAAGAGTCGCTGGTCGCGAAGGAACCGGTCCATCGCCTCTCCTTTCGGTGCCAACCCACCACGGGGGCCTGACCCCCTCGATATCGGAGAACGGCGGTTCCGCCTGAAGACCGGTCAAGCTCAGCAGTTCGAATTACGATATTGCAGAGGGAGCCCCGCGGTGGCAGCGGTCTGAGCGGCCTCGGTGGACCCGAGCGAAGGGAAGTGCAAGAGAAGCGATGGAAGCCTGGCGTCCCCCAACCCACCGGGAGCACCGGAAGTATCCGACCCCGATCATCGCCCTTTCGGTGATCTGCTGCCTCGTGGGGACGTGGGCTCTGTTCACCAGCGGCCTCACGGGTGCCGACCTGCAGCTCACGCCGCTGGTGCTCTCCGGCATCCTGCTCGGTCTGATCTCGTTGTTCGAGATCCGCGTGGGTCTGGCCGTGCTACTGCTCGCCGTCGGCCTGTCCCCCGAACTCAGCATCAATGGGGTCACGAACTTCCGGATCGAAGACCTGATCTTCCCGATCCTGTTCGTGGTCTGGATCACCAAGCACGTGGCGAACAAGGAACGCTTCGCGAGCACCGACCTGAAGGCGCCCATCTTCTTGCTCCTGTTCCTCGCCCTCGTGTCTTCGCTCAACAATCACATCTACGGCGGACTCGACCTGCGCACGGCTACCTTCCGTTTCGGCAAAGGGGTCGAGTACTACTTCATCTTCCTCCTCGTGCTGAACTCGTTCAGTTCCTTCCGCGAGCTCCGCGGATTCGTCGTCATGCTGCTCCTGACCAGCTCCTTGGTGGGGCTCTACGGTCTGTTTCAATTCGGACTGCAAGGCGGGGGTGACGCAGGGTTTCGCATCACCGGACCGCCTGGGGAGACCGCGAACATCCTCGGTGGCTACTACGTGTTCCACATGTGTCTCGCGGTCGGCCTGCTGCCCAGTGCCAAACCGGGACACCGTGGGCTGATTCTCGCGTACCTGGGGATGATGCTGCTGCCGTTCATGGGCACCCTCAGCCGCACCTCGTACGTCGCCTTGTTCAGCGGGGTGATGGTCATCTGGTTCCTGAGTCGCAACCGCTCGATCGGACTCGTGTTCACCTTGGTGGCCTTGTTCTCACTGCTCGCCCCGGTGACCACGGCCGAACGCTTCTGGTCGATCTTCGACGTCTTCGGAACCGACGCGCCGGCGTCCTGGGTGTCGCGTGTAGACGGCTGGAAGGCACTGCTCTCCGCCGCCATCGAGACCCCGGTTCTCGGGCGCGGTGTGGGTCGTTATCCCCTGGGGGCAGTCGACAACGAATACGTCTTGCAGATCAACGAGATCGGCATCGTCGGCCTCTTGGCCTTCGTCTGGCTGATCTCTCGCTGCCTGAAGACCTCCTACCGCCTGCTCTCGGAGCGCAGTCCGGGAAGACCGCACGATCCGATGCTCCGAGGGTTCAGTCTCGGCTACTTCGGCGGCCTCACCGCGCTCCTCGTTCACAGCTTGGGTGCCACCACCTTCACGACGATCCGAACGACCGAACCGTTCTTCTTCGCGTCGGGGATCCTCTACTGCTACTGGAACCTCACGCATACCCGCCGGGCTACGGCCCCGGGCGCCGTACTCGACAAGGTCGAGACCCGCATCGGGCACGTCGCGCCGCCCCGCCCGAGCTGGCGACAGCCATCACCACCGGCCAAGGCCCAGCCCACCGGCTGAGATCTCGGGTCGTAGGCAGTAGGACGCCACCTCACGGAGGAGGCGCCTCCAAGCGCAACCTGTGGGCCTACTCTCACTCTAGATAGTCCGCGAGTTGCTCTCGGAGTCGGGCCACACCCTTCAGGTGTGGCTGTAGGGTGAGGGCTGCCCGCAGGTGCCGGGCCGCCGCGTCGCGCATCTCGAGATCGAGGTAACACTGGGCACGTCGGCGGTGGACGTCGCTCGCCTCGCTCCGCGTCAGGCCGAGTTCCTCCGCCCGGCGTAGATAGTCGAGGGCGACGCGAGGGTCGCTGTGGCCCGCCAGTTGTTGGATCAGGATCTTCTTGGCGCGATCGACGGTCTCTTCCCAGCACGGGCGATGCTGCCGACGCTGCTCATCGCACCGCAAGACATGCTGATACCAGCGTAACGCGGTCACGTAGTCGCGCCGGCGCTCGAACAGTTCGCCGAGGAGAAAGGCAACGTCGGAGAACTCATCCGCGTCGAGGAATTCCTCCAGGAAGTGATCGGGCACCCCGTCGATCTGGCGCAAACGTTCCAGGGCCTCGTGCCCCTTCTCTCGGAGCAGCAGGTAGAGCACGGTGCGGGCGCGATCGACCGGGCGATCGGACTCGGTGACGTGGCGAAGCCGGGAGCCGCCGTCGTGGGCGAAGCGAATCTGCTGGCTTCGGAGCAGGCGATCGTAGTCCTCGCGCAGAACCGGGTCGATCAGGATCTCGAACGCTTGGATGAGACTCTGGAGTTCACGGGGATCCGTCGGCTCAGCAGTCTTGTCGGGGTGGACCGCGAGCACCCGGGTGCGAAAGGCGCGCCGAATGGCCTGCGTGGTCGCGTCGGGATCTACGGCCAAAACACCGTAGTAGTCAGGGACCGGGTTGCGCATCGTTCCTCTCGCCCGTTGGGGCCTCCCGCTCGATCCACAGGGTCACGGGACCGTCATTCACTGATTCTACCTCCATCATGGCACCGAACCGGCCCGAAGCCACATGCCCAACACCGGCTTCGCGTAACAGCTCGGCGAACCGCTCGATCCAGGGGGCAGCCCGATCCCCGGGAGCCGACTCGACGAAGCTCGGTCGGTTGCCCTTGAGGCAATCCCCGTAGAGCGTGAACTGACTCACGGACAGGATGCCACCTCCGATGTCGAGAACCGAACGATTCATCAGCCCTTGATCGTCCCGAAAGATCCGCAACCGTGCGACCTTGCGTGCCATCCACGAGAGCTCCAGTTCGGTATCGCGGTGGCCGATGCCGACGAGCAGCAGGAGGCCATGGCCAACGGTGCCCACGACTTCGCGCCCTACGCGAACCTCGGCCCGCAGAACTCTCTGTACGAGGACCCGCATCGTCGAAGACTCCTTCCGCAACGTCGGCCGAGTTCGCCGCAGCGGCAGATCTGGCCGCGGGCCGTGACTCGGAGCGATCGACACAAGGCGTGGGTTGGCAACGACTTCAGAGCCGCGAGAGAGATTGGAACGCGGTTTCCTAGTGCAGAGGTTCGCCGAGTCGGGCGCCGCGCTGCGGTCGACGGCCGGTCGCGGCAGGGGGACCGTTCTCTCGAGCCCGTGACAGGGTTCCCGCCGGGCCCGACTCGGTACACGCACTCCTACGACCCCGAAAGGTAGGCTACCGTGGAAGTCACGTTCAGCACTGCACAGAACGGCCTGTTCGCAGCCAACCAGCGCCTCCAAACGAACGCCGACAACCTCTCCAACTTGACCACCGCCGGGTTCAAAGCCCGGCTCGCCCAACAGGGCACCGTCGACGGGCCGGGCTCGCGCTTCTTGGGCACCGCGATCGACACGTCGCAAGGCGCACCCGAGCAGACCGGGGTTCATACGCACTTCTACCTCGAGGGGGAAGGCTTCTTCCGAATCGCCCGCGACGGCGAACCGGCATACACCCGAGTCGGGAACTTCCAGGCCGATCTCGACGGCAACCTCGTGACGCCGACCGGGCACCTACTCGATCCGCAGATCACGGTTCCCGAAGACGCGATCGGCATCGAGGTGACGCAGGACGGCGTCGTCTTCGCTGTCGACGCAGCGGGCACCGCCACCGAACTCGGCCAGCTCGAGGTGACGCGCTTCCCGAATCCTGCGGGCCTGCTACCGATCGGCGACAATCTCTTCGCGGAAGGGCCCAACTCGGGCGACCCCGTCACGGGCGACCCCGGAGCTGCGGGTTTCGCGACGATCCAACAGCGCGTTCTCGAGCAGTCCAACGTCGACCCCGCGAACGAGATCACCCAGCAGATCATCAATCAGCGCTACTACCAGATGAACCTGCGCGTGTTCCAGACCACCGATGCGTTGATCAGCCGCGCCATCGACGTGTTCTCTTGATATCGCCCTGAGCAGCCACCCGCAGCGCCGTGCCGCGGGCCACCCCGGGGCCGAAACCGGCGGAGCCTTCTCGGAACCTGCGACCTCCGACGGGCACCCCTACAGACAACCGGGTGCACGGCCGATAGCCTGGGTATGATCCTCACTGGCCATCAACCCAACTATCTGCCCTATCCTGGCTTCTTCCAGAAGATCGCCGCCGCCGATACGTTCCTCGTCGTTGACACGACGCAGTTCGTGAAGCGCGGCCCGTTTGGCTGGATCCACCGCAATCGCATCAGCACTCCCAACGGTCCCATCTGGTTGAGTCTGCCCGTGCTCCACAAGGGTCGTTACGAGCAACCCATCCAAGAAGCCGAGTTCAATCCGCGCATCGATTGGCGGCAGAAGCACTGGCGCAGTATCGCTTGGAACTACTCCCAGGCGCCTTACTGGGAGCGCTACTCAGCGAGTCTCGAAGAGCTGTACCAGCGCCCTTGGACGCACCTGAGCCCGTTCACGACCGCCGTGATTCGCTGGTTCCTGGAACACCTCCAGCTGGGAGCGGAAGTCCGGCTCGCGAGTGAGCTACGCGCTCGGGGCCAGTCCACGGCGTACATCGTCGCGTTCTGCCAAGAGCTCGGAGCCACGACCTACCTCTCCGGCGCTCATGGGCGCGACTACCTGGAACTGCCGCGCTTCAGCCAGGCTGGCATCGAGCTGCGGTTCCAGGACTACACCCCGCCCCGATACGACAACCGGGCCGGGCCGGCGGAAGAGAATCTCTCCATGCTCGACATGCTGTTCTGGTGCGGCGATCAAGCCGTAGAGTGGGTTCACCAAGTGCCGGAGTTCTCGCACGCATGAAGGTCATCCTCAACTATCCGCACATCGGGATCTTCATCCTGGCCTGGTTCGTCGCCGACCTGCTCATCCCGCTCTTGATCCGCGTTGGCTCGCGCTTCGACATTCTCGATCGGCCCGGCGGCCACAAGGGGCAGAAGATCCCGGTGCCGTTCTTCGGCGGCCTCGGCATTTTCGTGGCCTTCACGGTCTCCCTCTGCTCGACCCTGCGATTCTCCGACGTGGAGAGCTTCACCCCGTTCATGGGCCTGCTCCTGGGCGGGGCCATGATGGTGGCTCTCGGCCTCATCGATGACGTGCGCCCCATCAACGCGCTCGTGAAGCTCACGGCCATCTTCGTGGCGACGATCCTCCTCGCGTCGTTCGGGATCCATCTCAATCTCTTCCCGCCGATCCTCTACAACAGCCTGAACATCGCCGTCACGATGATCTGGATCTCCGGGGTCACCAGCGCGATGAACAGCCTCGACAATACCGACGGGGTCGCGGGCGGGACCTCCGCGATCGCCGCCCTGTTCACGTTCCTCATCGCTTGGGGGCACGGCCCGGCTGACGCGCAGCCCTGGCTCTCGTACCTCGCCGTATCCCTGGCCGGCGCCTCGATCGGCTTTCTCCGCTACAACTTCGCGCCAGCCCGCATCTATCTGGGTGACAACGGCGCCTTCTTCCTCGGCTATGCGCTCGCGACGATGCTAGTCTTTGGCCACTACTCGACGGATCCGGTCAAAGCCATCTTGGTGCCTTGCCTCATCCTGTGCGTGCCGCTGTACGACATTACCTTGGCCACGCTGCTGCGGTGGCGAGACGGCGACGTGAAATCGCTGCGCGACGCCGTCCTCTTCTGCGGACGGGATCACCTGGCGCACCTGCTCCTGGGACTCAACCTGAGCAAGCGGCAGACGGCGTGTGCGATCTACGGTCTTGGCATCGCCGGTGGACTCGTCGGAATGTTGGTTCTGAACGTCGACCCCGTCGCGATCTATCTACCGATCGTCGGCATCTTCGTCGCGCTGCTCGGCGCTACGGGTGTCGTACTCGGGCGGGTACGCAAGGACGTACTGGCTGGGGTCACGCCGACGTCGCCTCGAGCCCACCCCTTCACCCGTAGCGTCAAGCGCACCGTGCGACGCCTGACCCCCTGACGCGAGCGCGGCCGTTCCACGCCCACTTCCGCCCGCGATCAGCTACCCGGGGCCGGGCGCCGTTCGTCCCGGAGACGCCGTTCGAGGAACGCGACCCGCTTGCGCAGTTCGTCTCGCTCCTGCTCGAGGGCTAGAACTTCTCCTCCGTGCGTGACGAAGTCGAGGAGCGCTGGCCAATCCTCGGCGGCCACCAGAACCCCGTGGTCCCGGCACTCCATGAACACGATGCCGCTGACACCGGCGAAGTTGACCCGGTTCATCCGGCGAGCACACTCGGGGCACGGCAGGTATGCGGTCGCGGCACCGTCCAGGGCGGCGCGCACCGACGCCTCACGCCGAGCTCGACCTTCCGCCCGTAGCCGCGCGACGTCATGTCCGGCGAACGCTCGCGGTAAGTCGAGGAGAACTTCGGTCCAGTGCTCGACCGTGAACCACAGGCGTCGACAGTCGCGGCACTGTCGGGGCGCGCGGCCCGCGGGGACCCCTTCGCCGCCCTCGGCCCGCGCTGGCAGTCCGGCTTCCGCCCATGGGCCACCGCAGGCCGGGCACGGTGCCGACCCGCCGCCGGTCATGGCGTGTCCGAAACCGCTCGGAGCGGCAGCAGGGCGCTGTGCTCCTTGGTGTCCTCGCCAAAGGGAATGTCCACTCGTCGAAGTCGCAGTGTCCGGCCGGTGGTGGGATCGACTTCGATCAAGATGCCGCAGAGATGCACGTTGTGATCCGCGACCGTGAACGTCGCGTGCATGGACGTGAGAAAGCGGTGCAGCACTGGTTCCGGACTGCGACCGATCACACCATCGTACGGTCCGGTCATGCCCAAATCGGAAATGTAGGACGTCCCCCCGGGTAGAATGCGGTCGTCCGCCGTCGGCACGTGGGTGTGCGTCCCGAACACGCAAGTAGCTCGACCGTCGAGATACCAAGCCGCCGCCAGCTTCTCGCTCGTGGCCTCCGCATGGAACTCGACGATCTTGATCTTCACGGTGTCCGGCAAACTCGCCAGGGCCGCGTCAATGGTACGAAACGGGCAGTCGACGGGGCCCATGAAGATGCGGCCGAGGACCGTGACCACCGCCACCGGAATCGCGTCGGCGGTTTCGACCACGGTAACGCCCCTGCCCACGGCCTCTGCGGGGTAGTTGTGTGGCCGCAGCAGCATCGGCTCCTTGGCCAAGACCTCGAGGTTGTCACGCCGCTTCCAGGCGTGGTCGCCCAAGGTCATGACATCGACCCCGGCCTGCGCAAGTTCGCGAAACAGCCGCGGCGTGATGCCGGACCCGGACGCCGCATTCTCGGCGTTGGCGAGTACGAGGTCCAGCGACCAAGCCTGTCGCAACTGCGGCACGAGCGCCTTCACGGCGTCGCGTCCCGGACTGCCCACGACATCCCCGAGGATGAGAATCCTCAGGGCCGCGCGCTCCCGCGGATCAACGTGCATACTCGACGACCCGAGTCTCGCGGATGAGCGTGACCTTGATCTCCCCTGGATAGGTGAGCTGGGACTCGATCTCACGCGCAATGTCGTGCGCCAACCGCACCGCCTTCTTGTCGCTCACGCGGCTCGCGTTCACGATCACGCGCACTTCACGACCGGCCTGAATGGCCTGGGTGCCCTGTACGCCGGGGAACGTGTTGACCAAGGTCTCGAGCTTCTCGAGCCGCTTGAGGTACCGATCGAGAGACTCACCGCGGGCGCCGGGCCGCGAGCCCGAGATCGCGTCCGCCGCCTGGACCACGACGGCATAGGCAGATTCCTGCGGCACGTCGTTGTGGTGGGAAGCGGCCGCGTTGACCACCTCAGGGGCCTCGTCGTAGCGCCGCAGTAGGTTTGCGCCGATCTCCGGGTGTCCCCCCTCGAACTGGTGGTCGACGGCCTTGCCGATGTCGTGAAACAGAGCCGCGCGTCGTGCCAAGTCCTGATCGAGCCCGAGCTCCGCCGCGATCATGCCAGCGAGGTTGGCGCACTCGATCGAGTGATCGAGCACGTTCTGACCGTACGAGGTTCGGAACCGCAGCCGTCCGAGGAGAGTAACGAGCTTGCTGTGCAGGTTCGGGATGTTCAGGTCGTACGACACCTGCTTCCCGGTCTTCTGGATCAGCTCGTTCATTTCCTGCTTGGTCTCGGCGACGACTTCCTCGATGCGCGACGGGTGGATCCGTCCGTCGGCGATGAGTTTGTCGATCGCGCGGCGCGCCATCTCGCGGCGGATGGAATCGAAACACGACAACACGATCACGCCTGGCGTATCGTCGACGATCACGTCCACGCCAGTGGCCTTTTCGAACGCCCGGATGTTACGGCCCTCGCGGCCGATGATGCGTCCCTTCATCTCCTCGTTGGGCAGCTCGATGTTGGAGACGGTGATCTCTTGGCACTGCTGCGCCGCCAAGCGCTGAATGGAGGCCGCAAGGATCGACTTCGCGCGCTCCTCGGCCGACTCCTTGACCCGCTCCACCATCCGGCTGATCAGCACCTCTTGCTCGTGTTCGAGCTCTTTCTCGAGGCGGTCCATCAGCATCTTCTCGGCATCTGCCTTCGACAGCTGCGTCACTCGGTAGAGGGCACTTTTCTGTTCCTCGACGAGCAAGTCGAGGCTTGCCTGCTGTTCCTGCAGTTCGACCTCGCGATCCCGCAAGTGGCTCTCGCGCTTGTCGACGCTGCGCTCCTTCTTGTTGAGGAGTTCGATCTTGCCGTCGAGGCCGTCTTCACGGCGGGTCAGGCGCTTCTCGTTCTCCTTCAGCTCGCGGCGCGCCTCTTTGACCTCTTTGTCGAAGGCCTCGCGCTGCTCGGTCAGCCAGGTGCGGCTTTCGTCGCGGGCGTGCTTCTTGATCTGCTCCGCCTCTTGATGCCCCTCCTCCAGGAGGCGCTTGCGCTCCTGTTGCGCTCGTGAGGTCAATCGCTGGGTCATGAAGTGGGCGCCGATGAGGCCGGCCACCAAGGCAATTGGGACGATCCAGAACCATTCCATGGGTGTGTGCTCTTTCCGCGATGTCGGAGAGAGCAGGGGGGGTCACCTGGAGGGGCGAGCACGCGCGCGGCCTACGGCTAGTGGCTCGCGAATCGCGCGGAGGTCCGGCTCTGGAAGAACGGGCACGCCCGCCCCTGCTCCCAGAGGGCCTCGAGTGGAGGTCTGTACTACCAACGTCCCTGCGACCGGTGTCGCAACCAAACTTCGCTAATTGGACAGAACCTGGATCGAGGTCACCGTGATCTCACGGGCCCCTAGCTCGGGCGGCAGTTCCGCCAGAACTCCCTGAATACCGACCATTTTGTTCACGAAGCGGTTGAGATCGAATTGGTCGCTCTTGATGTAGAAGAGGAGTTCATTCCCCTTCACGAGCTTGTGGGTGGCAACGACTCTCCGACTGTCTCCCAAGGCGACGACCCAACCAGTGGCGAGGAAACCCTTCTTCGCGTCCGGTGGGTGCTGACTGCCTGCTCTCTTGATTCGGTCCGAAGACTCGCCCGGAGCGGGAACACTCCCGCGTGCGAGCGCTTTTTCTCTCTCGAGCTGTTTGATCTCGTTCTGGATCGGCAGCAACTGCTCGTCGATCCACTGTATCCAACGTTCCGCGCTGTCGACCTCGCCGAGATCCTCCGTCGTGCGACGGATGCGATCGAGTTCGCTCAAGAACGGTGCGAGATTCCAGTCCAAGGGCGGCTTCTGCCGTTCCGCCTGGAACCGCTCGTACAGTTCCGCGAGCCGCGGCGTCAGGCGCGCGATCTTCGGGCCCGCTTCGGCCTTGCTGCCCGAGGGGTCCGGCTGCGTACCGGTCGCGACCTCCTCCGCCGCGGGAGTCGTCGGCTGTAGCGCCCGAACGAGGCTCGCCACTTGAGCTGCGGCCACCGGCTCCCGAAGCACGACGAAATCCTTGTGGATATGGACCATCGCCCCGGCAGGACCGTAACACTGGACCCACTGTCCACTCTTGTCGCGCTCACCGGTCGCGCGGACGACGACGCCTTCTTCGACCACGCCGATCGGGGAATGTTGGGTACCCGGGGTCCCGCGCACGCGCACCCGCGTCCCGCGGACTGCATAAGAGCCGTCGGGCCGCGCCGTCAGGTAGTCCGTGTGGATCCAGCACGGGACGTAGGGCGGGATGTGGATCCGGTACCAGTCCCCTTCGAGTCCATCGACGACCACCTGGGAGCCCTTGGCCAGGGTGTGAATCGGGAAGTCGTTGAACGAAGCCCCGGTCCGGACCCGGACCCGGCTCCCGGTGACTTCGGCGAGCGCCGGAAACTCGGCCGCCGGAAGCGGCGCCGTTGCGGAAGCGAACCCAGCTACGACGAGTAGCGTCAACACGGGGAGCACGCGCCCGACGAGCGGGCCCACTCGCCCTCGAGAGCGGGGTCGCACTCGCAGGCGTGGCCCCGCGGACCCCGACCCCCTACCGAGAGCAAGGATCTCGTTCGGCCGGGCCAAGCTCGACGGAGCCAACACGATCGGACTCGTTGATACCTTCATGGGCGTGCTACTCTTCGTACGACGCGACGGCGACCCTTCCCCTGAGGCGCCCTCGCGATCGGCGTGATCGCTTTCAACTGCCCGGACGGGGCCCACGCTTGGACCCCGATGTCCGCGACTACCGCAATCCCCCTGATCTCCGCCAGCCGTCCTCCGCACTCGAGCGCCACCTGCGGTTCGGGATCGAATCCCGAGTCCTTCGATCTCGCTCGAGTCAGCCGCCGGCGCCGCGGAGTGGCGGCTCGACGCGTTGCCGGGACGGATACTAATGCGCTTGCGGATACTGTGTCAATCGCCTGACCCGAGCACGACCGCTCCCGAGCGCAGCAACCGCTCTTGTTGCCCGGGCGGATAGCCGAGTTCCGTCAGGATCTCGGCGCTGTGCTCGCCGAGGTGTGGCGCCGGCGCCAATTCGGGCAATCCGGCAACCGAGATCGGGGAGCGAACGGAACGGGTTCCGTCGGGGTGCGCCACGATGAGTCCACGCGCCTCGACGACCGGATCGGCGAAGGCCTCGCGGACCGTGTTCAGCGGGCCCGACGGCACGCCGTGAGCCTGGAGTCGGTCCAGCAAGGATTGCCGCGGGTGTCGCCCGAACTCCCCGCGCAGCGCGTTGACGAGCGCCTCGCGGTCGCGGACGCGCCCCGAGTTCGTGGACCACTCCGGGGTCGACTCCCAGTCCGGCCGCGCCAGTGCCTGCGTGCACGCGCGCCACTGTGCGTCCGTGCCCACCGCCAGAAAGAACTCCCCGTCCGCGGCGGCGAACACCTCGTACGGCACGATCGACGGGTGAGCATTGCCATGCCGGCCGGCCTCCGCGCCGGTCTCGAGCACCCCACTGCCCACGTTGGCGAGTAGCGTCAAGGCGCTGTCGAAGAGCGCGACGTTCGCATGGCGAGCGGCAGCGGAGCCCGGCCGACGTCCGTTCAAGAGCGCGAGGATCGAGGTGGCGGCGAACAGCCCAGTAGCCAGATCCACGATGGCCACCCCGGTCTTCGACCACGGCCCGTCCGCAGGACCGGTGATCGCCATCAGACCACTCATCGCCTGTACGAGAGCGTCGTAACCTCCCTCGGACGCTCGCGGCCCGTCGACTCCGAAGCCGGAGATCGAACACGTCACGAGGCGGGGGTTCGCGCGACGGAGATCCTCGAGGTCGAGTCCCCACTCGGCCATTTGCCCCACGCGGAAGTTCTCGACGAGCACATCGGACGCAAGCGCCAGTCTTCGACACACCTCGCGACCTTCGGCCTGCCGCAGGTCGATGGCCACCGACCGCTTGCCGCGATTGCAGCAAAGGAAGTAAGCGCTGCGGCCGTCGCGAGTGAAGGGAGGACCCCAACCTCGGGTCGAGTCCCCACCGCGCGGATCCTCGACCTTGATGACGCTGGCGCCGAGATCGACCAGTTGCTGGGTCGCGAACGGTCCCGCCAAGACCCGCGAAAGGTCGAGCACGCGAACCCCTCGTAGCGGCGGGTCGGCGCGGCCGAGGCCACCCGCCGTGCTCCCACCCCGGCGAATCCGCGCCGACCCGGCGTCACCGCTCACGGGGCGCCCTTCGCGGGCGGCGCCCACGGCGGAGCGGACCGGCGATCGATGCGCGACAGATCGAACAAGCTCGACAACGCGCACAGAACCAGGCTGTGCCGAACCTCACCGGTGCGAATCGCGTCCTCGATCTCGGCGCGACCGAGGCAACAAACGCGGATGTCCTCGCCCGCGTCCAATGCCGGCGCCGCCACCGGACGCGCATCCCGCGCGAGCCAGTGATGGCAGAGGTTGTCGAGAAAGGCGGGGTTGGGTTCCGTGGAGCCCAGGTAGCGCCAGTGCGGCGCGGCATACCCGGTCTCCTCGAGCAGTTCGCGGCGCGCTGCCTGCTCCGACGACTCACCGGGGTCGACCATCCCTCCCGGAATCTCCGTGGTAACCGCGGCGATGCCGAAACGGTACTGACGCACGACCACGAAGTGCTGCTCGGGAGTGAGCGCGACGACGTTCACCCAGTCCGGCGTCTCGAGCACCGTACGATCGAGTTCCTTCCCGGTGCGGGGATTCAGCAGACGATCGTTGCGCGCTCGGAAGATTCGATAGTCCGCGCCCAACGTGCGGCCGCGGCAAGTCCACTTCGGAGGATCCGCGGGCAGATCACCCGTCATAGATGAACTCCACCGGGATCTCGATGTCGGGATGCAGACTGGCGTGCACGGGACAGGTGAAGGCCGCTTGCTCGATCCGTGCCCGCGCTTCGACGGGCAATTGCGCCGGCAAGTGAAACGCAACCACGAGCCTGCCGACTCGCCGCGGAGCAGCGTGCATGTGCTTCTCCACCCGGACCCGTGCCCCATCGAGAGACCACTGGTGGCGCCGGGCCACGATGCCCATGATGGTCATCATGCAGGTTCCGAGCGCGGTCGCGAGGAGATCGGTGGGCGAGAAACTCGCGCCCAAGCCCTCGTTGTCCTTGGGTGCGTCGGTCGTGAGTTCCGCAGCGGACGGAGCATGCCGCGCCCGACAGTGTAAGTTGCCTTCGTAGACCGCTTCGATCTCGACCATCGCTTCGTTTCCCCTGCTCCATCGCCAAAAACCCGGAACACGGTCCGGACCAAGCCACGGCCCGAACCCCGTTCGACTTCGATCCGAGAGTCGCGAGCGTGACGAGGACACCGCGCGCAGCCCGGCCCCAATGGCCCGTCGACGCCACGATGGCACCCGCGCAGGCCGGCCGACCTCGTGTTTCACGAACCCTTGATGAAGGCCAACTCGCCGACGCGCAGCCCTTGCACCTTGGCCATGACGGGGCATTTGATGCGCATGAGGAAGTACGTCGCCTTCGCGCCCTGGGCCAAGGTCTCGAACGCAGCCTGGCCCTTGCCGAGCACCAGATCCGCGCGCTCGAACTCCTCTCGCAGTTCGCGTGAACACTCACTGAGTGGCACCCCGAGCGTGTCGATGCCGGGGTCGATACCGCGCACCCCCGGTAGCGTCAACAGCCCAGACTCCTCGAGGTCCTCGCGCGTCGCGTCCAAGAGAATGGGCCGCGTGCGCACGACGCACGTGACCTGAAGATCGGGTCGTCGACCCAGGATCTCACGGATCAGCAACGCATCGATGGGGACCTCGGGTCCCGAGTCGTGAACGAAGAGCAGGGTCTTGGCCTGCTCCAGGTCCGCGAGGAACAAGTCCAGGTCGCTGCAGGCAAGGCGATCGGCGTCGCCGCCGGCCGCGCTCGAGTCCGTCGGCTCGGCGCCGGGCTGGCTCCGCATACGGCGCAGTTCCTCGCGGATGCCACCCTCGTTCAGACACTCGTCGTCGAAGACATTGACCCTGCCGGACAACACGAGGGCCGCGAGCAGCGGATCTTCTGCGTCCTTGATGAGCGTCGCGAACCGCTGCGTGTCACCGAGTTCTCGTCGCCACTGCGTGCGCTCTCCCTGATAGGGATCCGTCGCACCCAACGTCTTGGAGACCACTGCCCAGAGTTGCGCGTTGAGTTGCGCCGGCGTCAGGTCGCGTTCCATCCCCTCGAGTTCGCCCATCGCTTTGACGAGCAACTTGTGGTGCAGCCAGGGGTCCGCGGAAATGCGCTCCGCTGTCGCCAGGGCGCGTCGCAGCGCGCAGGGTATGCAAGCCGGTTCGATCTTCACGGTCGGCGGGGCTCTTCTCCGAAAGGCCCAGGCAGGACGATCGCCTTGGAGACGCTAGTACCGCCGTAGTCGCCGATGCGCTTCACCTTCTGCAAGCACTCATCGGCCTGGGCCTTGGTGGCAAAAGGTCCGAAGTACACTCGAAACAGCGGCTCCCCGTTGCCCTTCTTTTTGGTGTCCATCCCGACCGGGGCACCGACTCCTTGCTTGTCCAAGTACAGCGCGAGCCGATCGCTGGCTTCGAGCTCCGTGGATTGACTCACGACCACGGCGAACGTCTTCTCCGCGGCGGTGCCATCCGCGATCGACCGCGCGTCGGACGGTGCGACCGGATTCTTCGCCTGGACCGACCGGATCGGGTGCTTGCGAACGTGCGGGCCGCGCGAGAGTGGCGCCCACGGCGCTTCGTCCAGGTCCGCGATGAACAAGCGCTCCTGCACGGAAGAAGAGCTCTCGACGCCGCCACCGCCGGCGAGGTAAGCGCCGGCGATCACCAACAGCACGAAGGTCACCACCAGTGCGACCGTCGCCCGCCGCAGGGCAACGGCCTGATTGAGCCAGGTCCAAACGGTGGGCTCGAGTTCGGGCCGCGCGGACGGTGCCGCGCCCAAGGAGGAGGAGTGTCGCGGAGCCGGTCGTCGCTCGGCGGAACTCGTGCGACTCGTCGGTGGATGATCAGTCGGTGGATCATCATCAGATCCAGCCGATGTCGCGGCGTCACCGTCGGCGCTCTGGCGAGTTGCGGTCCTGGCCTCGGGCGCGGCAGTCGACGCCGTCGCGTCCCGGCGCGGCGTGGCACTCGGTCGCACGGCGCCGCCCGCCGCCTCCCGCGGGTCAAGAGCCGCTGCCGCTGCATTCGCTCCACTGCGATCGGTTCCCTCGAAGTTCGCAGCGCGGCCGACCTCGCGAGGCTCACCCAGCGACGAGCCCGCAGCTCGCGGGTCCGCAGGACGAGTGGCTTCCCCCCGAGGGGTAGGCTGCGGAACCGCTGGGGGTCGCGCAGAGACGTCGAGCGTTCCTGTGGACCGCCGGCCGCTCCCGGAAACTGGCGAACTGACCCCGGCGACGCCGGAACCGCTTCCGGACGCGGTCTCGCGGTCGTTCGAGACCCGAGCGGCGACAGCGTCCGGGTCAGCAGCGGGCGCCACTCCGCCGCGAGCGCTCACGGTCGATGCCTGCGTATCCGCGGGATCCGGACTGGCCGGTCGGCTCGCACCGCGGCGGCCGAACCACCCTCGGTGCTTCTCACGAGCGCCGGCGTGAGATTCACCCTGACGCGCTCGATTCAGAATCTCGAACAGGCTGGGCTCTCCGCCGTGTCGCGACATGCTTGCATTCCCCCACGCGAAAGGGCCGCGTTGCTGCGTCCGAATGACGCAGAGTGCTCGGGTCCGGTCCGCTACGGCGACGACCCTTGGAGCGTCGAAGTCTATCCGAATCGCGGTGGCCGGAAAAGAGTCCTGCCGTTCGACCATGGTCTCCGATATAAAGTCAACACCGGGCAGGAATGACAAGTCCGCGCTCCGGCCGCCCGTGGTGCGGTTCGTCGACCATCCCGGGTGCCCGCACCGACGCGCCTACCCCGCGGTACGGCATGGAGTTCCGCAGAAGCCCTCGAGAATGGGAGCCTCCTCGATGATCTCACTGATCCCCGCCGCGTCGCCGAGCCCCCCCGACCCGAGTGACGCAGCGCCGCTCGCCGCGGGTTCGCGCCGCAAGTCGACCGCGACATTCGTGGCATTGGCTTGTTGGGCCGGCATCACCGTCGGACTGCCCCGGCCCGCGCCGGCTCAGGACGACTTACCCCCGCCCTGCACCGCTGAAGTCGAAACCTTGCAGGGCGTGAGAACGGTTCGCTTCCAGCGACTCGAACTGACGCCGTCGCCGCGGTTGATCGTCCTGGAGTCGGGCGACGCTGCCCTGGCCCCGGACGCGACCTCGACGATGACGAGCATGGACCTGCGCGAGGTGCTCCGCCTCGCGTTTGCGCCACCGGTGCCGTACCGGCGCGAACTCCGAGTGACGCTGGCGGACGGGAGCGTGTTGTTCGGCGGGCTCGGACCAGGCACCGACGACACCCAGCTCGCGTTCAACGGTCGCCTGTTCCCGGATGGCGTGAGTATTCCGCTCGAGTGGGTCCGCCAGATCGAGGCCGTGGCCGGCTCGGACTCCGGGGTCACGGGTACCCCAGTTTCGCGACCGAGAGCCATGGACGAAGCCGCGGCGGAAGACCGCTTGGCCACCCGCGAAGGTGCGCAACTCTCCGGTCTGATGCTCGGGGTCAGCGCCGAGGTCGTGCGCTTCGAGGACCACAAACTGGGGAAGCTCGAACTCCCCTGGGCGAACGTGCAATCGATCGCCATTGCTTCGCTCGAGCCAGCCCCGGTTCTCGCGCCCACGCGGCTGTCCGTGACCGTCGATGGCATGGGCGGTAGCTACTTGCACGGGGGACTGACGCGCCTCGATACGAGCGGTTTGGAACTCGAGAGTGTTTTACTCGGCGTGGTGCGCCTCCCCATCGCGGCGGTCAGTAGCGTCGAGTTCCGACTCGGACGCGTCGAGTATCTTTCGGATCGGACACCGATTCGAGTCTCCGAAGTCGGCCCCGTCGGGCTGGGCTTTCATTGGCCATGGCAGCGCAACGCCAACGCGTACGATGGAGGGCCTCTCCAGATCGGCAACCGGACGTTCCGGCGCGGCCTCGGAGTGCACTCGGAGTGTCGACTCACGTTCACGATCGAGCCGGGAGACGAGCGTTTCCAAGCCTGGATCGGGATCGACGCCACCGGACGCCCCGCGAACGGTGACCCCGAGTTCGGCTCGGTCGTCTTCGTCGTGAAGGTCGACGGGGTCGAGAAGTTCCGGTCGGGAGACGTGAATTGGGAGCGATCCGCGCAGCAAATCGAAGTCTCGCTCGCGGGCGGCAAGGAGTTGGAGTTGATCGTCGAGTGCGGCCAGAAGTTCTACATCCTCGACCGAGCGGACTGGGGCGATGCCCGCATTCTGAAGAAGTGAATCACGTGAACATGCTCGCACGTCTTCGCCGCGAACTCGGCTTCGCGGCTTCGTGGCTCGTGGCCTGGCTTGCACTCTCGGGCACCTCGGTTCACGCCGCCGCGGGTGAGTTGTGGGACGACGCGTTCCTGCGCGGCGACTTCCTCGGCTCCTTCGAAGAACACTCGCGCCGTCTCGGGGCACCGCCGCACGAGCGCCCTTCTTGGGCTGCGACGCTGGCACCCGATCTCTATGCGGAACTGGAGCTCCGGTTCTTCGCGAGTCTCGCGCGCCGGGTGCAGGACGCCCCCCGCGCGTTGGCCACCTTCGATCGTTTCCTCGAGCACGAACGCGGGCCCGAAGTAACCGGCTTGGCGCGCGAGCTTCGCGCCCATCAGTTGCTTGCCTGCGGTGACGTCGCGGCGGCGACCGACGAGTGGCGCCGCCTGGGTTTCCTCCGCAGCTGGTTCGTCGTGGGCCCGTTCGAGAACGAGCGCGGGAGCGGCTTCGAAGTGCCACTCCCGCCGGAAGAGCGCTGGGGCCCGGACGAAACGTATGTCGGCAAGAGAGGCCGCGTTGGCTGGCGCGAGTTCAGCGAGACCGGGCCCGGCGGTGCGATCGAGCTGGGAGAGATTCTCCGGCCCAACCAGGAAGCCATCGCCTATCTCGCTTGTTTCGTTCACGCGGCCGAGCCCATGGATCTCCAACTGCGCGTGGGCAGCAGCGGGTCGTACGCCATCTGGATCGACTCGGTCGAGGTCGCACGCAACGACATCGAACGCACCCTCGGCTTCGACCAAGATCTGCACGCGATCCACGTCGGTCGCGGCTGGCACTCGGTGCTCGTGAAGTCCGGGCAGACCCGCGGCGATTGGCGTCTGCGAGTGCGCGTCACCCAGCCCGACGGCACACCCGCATGGGGAGCCGTCGACAGTCCCAGTGACGCGGATCCGCCCCGCTTCTCTGCCCAGGCGTCGCGACCGGACACCGCAGAGCCCATCGGCGGCGAAGTGCGGCGACTCGCGCCACCACGTCGTGCGAGCGACGCCGCGCTCGCTCAGGCCCAAGAGCATCCGCAGGCTACCGCGCTGGCCGCGTTCCTGACGCGCGACCTCGGCGCGCACGATCGCCACGAGCATCCGGACCGGGACGCCTTGGCGCCGCGGATCGCGGCGGGTGCCGGCACCGCGGTCGACTACTACCTGCTCGCGCTGACCTACGATCAAGCCATCACGCACGATGCGGAGCGGGAACAGAACGCGTGGCGACAAGCGCTCGAGCGCGCGCTCGCCATCGACCCCGGGTTCCACGCAGTTCGGATCGAACTTGCGCGCTACTCTCTCGAACGCTTCGGCAACACCTCGACCGCATTGGAGATCCTCGCTCCGGCGATGGGTCAGAAACCGTGGCCGGCCGACCTCGTGACGCTGCTGGCGAGCGTCCAAGCGCAGCGCCATGGAGACGCGGAGCGCGAGCTGCTCTGGGCCGAGGAACGCCCGCGCCTGACCCGCGAACCGTGGCTCGATTTCCGGCTCGAGCTTGCCCGCACCGCGCTGACCCAGGGACGTCTCGACGAAGCCGCGGAGTTGGTCCGGGCGGGGCTCGGTTTCGCGGCCGATCACGCGGAGCTGCTCGAGCTATCGATGCAGATCGCGATTCGACGGGGCGATGTGGACGGCGCCCGCGAACACCTCCACACCGCGACCCGGCTGTGGCCGGTCCGAAGTGCACCGTGGCGCAAGCTCGCGGACTTCGAGACGACTTGCGGCAACTGGAGTGCGGCGCTCGCGGCCATCGAGCGCGCGCTCGTCATCGCACCGCAGGAGGAACAGGTTCACCAAGCGCGCGCCGAGATCTTGTTGCTCAGCGGCAAGCGCGAAGCCGCGCTCGACGGGTTTCGTGCGGCGCTGGAGCTCGAGCCCAACCAGCCCCGCCTCCGCGAGTACCTCGCCCACCTCGACGAGACGGTCGCAAGCCATCGTGAGCCCTTGGCCGAGCCACTCGCCGAGCGGATTGCTGCGGCTCGGGCGGCGGCGGCGACCGGCGATGACCCCGTGCACGAACTCCTGCACAATCAGATCGTGCGCATCGCGATCGACGGCACCACCCGTCGTTTCGTGCAGTACCTCGCCCGGGTCGGCAACGACCAAGGGATTCGACGCCTCGACTACTACAGCGTGCCGTACGCCCATGGCGAGCAATGGGTGAAGGTGGTCACCGCACGGGCGCACGCCCCCGACGGTGCCGTGGAAGAAGCCACCATTCGCAATCGCGACCCGCAAGTCCGCGAAGGTGAGTATCCGACTTGGGCGTATGCCTGGGTCGACCTCCCCCCGCTCCGACCCGGGACCATCGTGGAGATCGAGTACTGGGTCGAGGATCTTCGCCAGTCCTTCTTCGGCGACTACTTCGGTGACCGCGTACCTTTGGCCGGCCTCGAACCTCGCGACTTCGTGGGGTACACGTTGATCGCACCCAAAGACAAGCCGCTCTACTTCGCGACCCAACAAGCCACGCCGGGTGCGACCGAGGTGGTGCACACGGTTGCCGAAGACCCGGATACCAAAACCTACCGGTGGGTCGCGACCCAACAGCCGCGCCTCGATCCAGAGCCGGGCATGCCGCCCGTTCAAGAACTCGTCCCCACCCTGCAGATCTCGACGTTTCGGGACTGGGACGCGTTCGCGACCTGGTACCACCACTTGATTCGCAAGCAGTTCGACTCCTCGCCCGCCATTCGGGCGAAGGTCGCAGAACTCACTCGGGATTGTCGCACCGACTGGGAGAAAACGCGTGCGGTCTACGACTTCGTCGTGAGCGATGTGCGCTACGTGGCCTGGGAGTTCGGTATCCACGGATTTCAACCGTATCGCGCCAGCACCATCTTCACTCGGCGTTTCGGCGACTGCAAGGACAAGGCCACGCTCATCTGCGTCATGCTGGCCGAAGTCGGCATCGAAGCCCATCCGGTGCTCATCAACGGTACGCAGCAGCGACCGCGAGAGGACTTCACCCTGCCCCTCATCGACCACTTCAATCACTGCATTGCGTTCGTGCCCAGCCTCGGCGAGAACGGACTCTTCCTCGACGGCACGGCCGAGCATCATGCCGTCGACGAGCTGCCGCTCATGGACCGTGGAGCCAAGGTACTGGTGGTCCAAGGAGACGGCGGCAGAGTCACCGACATCCCATGGAACCGGCCGGAAGAATTCGCCATCGACGAGCGCCAAACGCTCACGCTGCGCGATGACGGTGCGGCCGCCCTCGCGATCGACGCGCGGCCGACGGGCGCACTCGCGGTGAGTCTGCGCTCGGGGCTCGAGATCGAGGGCGAGCGCAAGCGCCAGCTCGAGCGTCGGTTCGGCAGTCAGTTCCCCGGGGCCACGGTCGAGGTCGTCGAAGCGACGGACTTCACGAACTTGAATGAGCCGGTCCGGCTACAGGTACGAGTGAAGCTTCCCCGCTACCTCGACGACACGCGCGAGGGCATCAAGCTTCCGGCGCTGCGGGACTTCTTCGGCCTCGGAGGTGCTTTCGCCAATCGGGCCGACCCGGGCACCCGCAAGTTCGATCTGCTGTTGGGCAACCCACTCCGGAGTTCGCTCGAGGTCGCCATCGAACTGCCCCCCGACCATGAAGTCTCGCACCTGCCCGAGTCGGTGAAGTTCGCTTCACCGTTCGGCAACTACTCGCTCGACCACCGTCTCGACGGACGAACGATCCACGTGCGACGGCAGCTCGAAGTCACGGCCCCACGCGTGCCTGCCGAGGACTACGCGCAGTTCAAGCGTTTCGTCGCCGACGTCGAGGAGTCCCGGGCCGAGCGTATCGTTCTGCGTCGCACCCAGGAGGAGGTCCAGTGAGCCAGGGCAAGACGACGCCGGTTGCGGACCTTGCCACGCGGAAGCCAACGCGGGGCAGACTGCGTGTGCGAGCCCGGCGCCGGTTCGGGTGGCTCGCCTGCAGTGTCCTGTTCACCAGTCTTGCGAGCGGACAATCCCTGGTCGACAGCCCGGAGATCCGCGCCGGAGAGCTGGACGCGGTGGCGGCCGCGTGGTGGCAAGCCGCGCGCGCTCACCCCGACTCGCTCGAAACTCAGTATCGGCTGCTGTTGTGGGAACGAGAACTCGATGAGCGACCGGGTGAATCTCTCCGCGCGCAAGACTGGCGCGAGTTGCTCGACGCGCTCGCGCCCGAGTCTGGGTGGACCGCGCGCCAGGTACGCCGACAACTCGCCGAGGCACTGCGCAGGGAGGGCAACTTCGAGGAAGCCCTTGGAATCGGCCTCGGTGACGGTACCCCGCGGTCGTGGATGGCGATCGGGCCCTTCGGCAGCACACCCAGCACCGCGCTCTACCGCCCCTACCCGCCGGAAACCGAGTTCGATCCCGAGGCGAACTACACCGCGGGCGGCAGGGATCGCCGCTGGCGTGAGATCCGCACCCAGGAAGGGGACACCCGCGTCGACCCATCGGAGGCCTCGAGTGAAGCCGACGGCGTGCACTACTTACGAGCGCGTTTTGCGCTGGCCACCGAGTTTCGCGGCTTGTTGTTGGTCAGTGGCGACACCTCCTTGCGGGCCTGGGTCGACGGCGTAGAAGTCTGTGTTCGGGACCGACTCCGCGACCCCCGAACGACCGCGGTCACGATCGGCGGCCTGCGCTGCGCGCCCGGCGAGCACACCCTACTGATCAAGTGCGAAGCTCATGCTCCATTCTCGATCGCCTTTCGACACGAAGACGGCACTGCGCCCCAGATCGAGGAGCGCTCGCCGCGCGACCGCACGGAGTCGCCGTTCGGAACCACCTTGGACCGCACGCTTGGCCCACGGGGTTCCGTAGTTCACGAGTGGAGCGCGCGCTGGCGAGAAGACCGACTCGCTCCCGAACTATGGCTGCCGCTCGCGAATCTGAGTGTGTGGATCGGCGACGCCTATCAAGCCCGCGAAGTGCTGTTGCGGTGGGAAGAGGAAGATCGCCCGGTCGTGCCCCTCGCGCTGGTCGCGACCGAGATCGCGAGTCGCTTGGACTACCTTCCATCCGACTGGGTGGACAATTGGGTCGGCGGTCTCTGGCGCCGTGCCGCCGAAGAAGCCCCGGGAACCGTACCCCTGCGGATCGCCGAGGCCAGGCGAAATTTCGCCGAAGATCGGACTGAGGAAGCTGCCCAGATTCTCGAGGAAGTGCTGACAGCCCAGCCACGGTCGCTCCCCGCGCTCCTCTTGCTGGAGGAGATCGCGGAGGATCGCGGTTGGCGCCGGGAACGCCTCACGACGCTCGATCGACTCGCGGAGGTCGCGCCGACACACCCGGAGACGCTCCGACGCTGGATCCGGCGTTGGGAGCGTGACTCCCGGCCCGACTTGGCCCTGCCCTTCCGCGAGGCGCTATGCGCAGCCCAACCGGACCTAGGGACCGTGATCGCGTTGGCCAACGCCTATCGACGGAGTGGTCGATCGCAGGCGGCGATGACCCAACTCGAACACCTCGACCAACTCGCCGGGACCCCGTTCGACGCTCTCCGGCACCGTTACTCGCTGCTCGAAAGCTGGGGTGAGTTGGAACTCGCGCGGGAGTTCCTGACGCGCCTCATTGCGCTGCGTCCCGACGACCCCGGATACCACGAGTCCGCGGCCGAACTCGCTTGGCGTACCGGCGATTTGAAGACCGCGCTTCACCACTATCGGACCTCTCGGTCGCTGCGGCCTGGCGAGATCCGCGTGAGCCTCCGTATCGAACGCCTCGAGCAACAGCTCGGGATCCTACCGGAGTCCGCGCCATTCTGGGCTCCGCACGCTCTCGAGTGCGACCACGTCTTGCAGCAAGCTCCCGCGCGCGATCGCTATCCGCGCGCGGCCGCCGTCTACCTGCTGGACCAGATGGTGACCTGGGCTAGCGCCACGCGAGGAATCGAGGAGATGATCCACCAGATCATCCGCGTAGACTCCGCGGAAGCCGTCGAGCGTTTCTCCGAACTCGAAGTCCCCGGCGAAGTGCTCCGGTTGCGAGTCATCAGCGCCGCGGGTGAAGAACTGCACCCGACCTCAGGGGACAGCGGCGGAACTTACACCTTGCCTGGCCTGAGTCCCGGTGCCGTGATCGAGTATCGCTGCCTGAACCGTCGGGATCTGCCGCGAGCGCGTGAATTCCAGACCGGTGCCTTCTACTTCCAAGACACGGACTACGCTGCCGCCTTCCATCTGTCGCAGTGGGTCGCCTATCTCGGTCCCGGGTTGACGCCCACCATCGAGGAACGCAATCTCCCGTTCACCCACGAGGCCCGAGTCCACGAAGACCTGCGCGAACTGGTGTGGACCGCTCGCGAAATGGACTGTCCAGAGGCCGAGCCGCTGGCGCCGCCGGTCGATCGAATTCTGCCGAACGTACGTCTCGCAGCACCCAGCGACTGGAGCCAAGCCCTCGAGGACATCGAGCCGCAGTTCGCGCTGGACGACGCACCGTCGCCCGAGCTCGAACGGGCGGTGCAGGGAATCCTCGCGGGAATCTCGGACGAACGGGAACAGGTCGCAGCGCTGTTTGCCGCTTGCTGCGAACGCGTCACGAGCGAAGGCGATGCCACCAACGCCACTCAGGTCTGGCTCACCCGCAGCGGCGACCGCGACACGCTCCTCGCGGGTCTGCTGCGCACCGCCGGCATCGCGTACGAAGAAGTTCGAATCGCGCGCCGGGACGACCTAGACCCGTTTCGAGATTGGGACCAGCCGAATCCGCACGTGTTCAACTATGCGCTCATCCGCGTGCCGTCGTCGACGCCGGGGGCCGATCCGCTGGTTCTGAGCGCACAGTTCCGGCTCGCCGAACCGGGGCGGATTCCTCGACCTTACCAAGGCGGCCGCGCCATCGTCGTGTCGCCGACGGGCGGCCGGTGGACGACGGTACCGGCGGGCGAATTGAGCGACGAGGCCCAATTAACCGAGACTCGTCTGGTCCTGGGACCGGGTGGCCGAGTGAGCGTCGAGGGCTCGCTCGAACAGCGCCAGCTCGAGACGACCGCCGTGCGCGACAACCTGAAGGATCTGCCGGAGGCACAACGGCGCCTCGCGATCGAGGGCTTCGTGGGGCGCTTGTTCCCGGGCGCCACCGACACCCGGGGAGGATTTCCTGATCTCGACGCCGTCGGTGTGCCGTTCCGGATCGAGTTTCAAACCCACAGCTCCCGGCTCCTGCAAACCACTGGCGACGGTCCCGTGCTGCGTACGGTCTTCTACCCCGCGCGGCTACGAACGCTCTACGGCAGCGGTGCCGAGCGCAAGTACCCGCTCGTCAGCACCAACGAAGCGCTCTTCCAGGAGCGAACGACCGTCGAACTCGGGGAACACTACGCCCTGGCTCGTCTACCGGAGGGCCTGGAACTTTGCGGGCCCTGGGGCAACTACTGGCTGCACTTCGAGCACTCGGGAACTCAACTCGTCATGGAACGCCGCCTCGAACTGCATCCGTTCGTCGCCCAGGCCAACGAAGTGAGCGAACTCCAAGCGGCGTGTTTGCAGATCGACCGCAAGGAGGAAGAGCGCGTGGTACTCCGACAGCTTCCGCCGCACTCCCGCTGATCCGCGACCCCGACGGAACGCCGAAGCGGCGCCGAGGCCGAGGCCACAGCTCGAACGATGCTCTGCTCGACGGAACGACCCCAGAGGACTTGCGCCTGTGCCGGCTTCCCTCTCGGCCGGCGATTCCTTCTCCGCCGAGACGGATCCGGTCGAGATGACTCCGGTGGAGACGACTGGACGCGGTTGGGCCAAGCACCGCGACGACCGACTCGGGCGCGCCTCACCGCGTGAAGCGTCGTAGCCGTTCGCTGATGACTTGGAGCGCCGCGATGGAAAGTTCTTCTTCGGCGAGCCTGCGCAGCTCCTTGCGGAGTCCCGTGACCTTACGGTCCTTCTGCAGCTCTTCAATGGTGCCCTTCACCCACTCCGTACCGCCGCGCGCCACGGCCCGGGTGACCTCGAACTTCGCCAACGACCACAGCGACTCGATAATGGAGTTGCGGATGATGCGTACCGCCAGGCTTTCCCAACGTCCGCTGAAGTCCCGCACCTCGAACACGCGGACAAACGGCACGATGTGGGTCACACGGCCGATCTGGACGTAGAGCGAGGTCACTTCCTCGACTCGTCGTCCGGTCTGGTGCGCGATGTCGCACACTCCGAGGCCCATCGCGAGGTAGTCGAAGCACGCCAGCCGATGCGCCATTTCGCCGGCAAAGCCAAACTCTTCGTACTTCTCCCGCACCGACTCGAACCGCACTACTTCATCCTTGAACATGGCGCCGACGAGTCCGCGCTCGAAGGCTCGCAGGAGTTCGCAGTAACGTTCCCCTTGCTCTTCGATGCGCCCGAGTCGGTCGCTCTCCGCGCCGCCCAAGAGCCACACCACGGCTCGGTGCAGTGCGTCCTCGATGGCCAGCCGAGCACGGTACTCGCCCTCGGCTGCAGCCACTTCGGCGAACGACTCGACGCCCCCGCGCATGCGATCGGCGTCAAAGAGGCGCTCGGCGAGACGGTACGCGTGCACGATCTTTCCGACCGCTGCCCCGGTCTGCCGCTCCACGTCGAAGAAGAACGGGGCGCCGGCTTGATCCACGATGCGATTCGTGATCACCGTGAGCGCGATCTCGCGACCGAGAAGGTGCCCCTCCAGGGCAGCGCCGAAACGCTCGACGACCCGCGCGGGGAAGTACGCCAACAGCGCATCCCGTTGGCCGAGGATCGCATCGCCGCGGTGCTTGAGCAGGGCTCGATACACCTCCATCTTGCAGTAGGCCGCGAGGTACGCGAGTTCAGGGCGCGTCAGCCCGACCTTCTGTTCGTGGCGACTTGCGAGCAGTTCGAGACTGGGCAGACGATCCCGGTCCCGATCGCAAACGCCGCGGTCGACGAGCACACTGACGGTGCGCTCGAAGGAGAAGGGGTCGCGCCGGCTGCGCAGCTGATCGAGGGACAGCAGCAGCCCCTGGTGGTTCGTGTTGTCGAGGATCGCTTGGCAAACTTCGTCCGACAATCCCCCGAGGAACGCGTTACGCTCGTCGAACGATAGCTCACCTCGGGCGACGAGCGGGTCGAGCAAGATCTTGAGGTTCACCTCGTGGTCCGAGCAATCGACACCCCCGGAATTGTCCACGAAGTCGGTGTTCATGCGGCCGCCATTGAGGCTGTACTCGATGCGTCCGGCCTGAGTGAAACCGAGGTTTCCGCCTTCGCCCACGACTCGGGCACGCAGCTGGTTGGCATCGACTCGAACGCTCTCGTTCGCGAAGTCGCCGACATCCCGATTGTCCTCGGTCGAGGCCTTCACGTACGCGCCGATGCCACCGTTCCACAGCAAATCCACCTTGAGCGTCAAAATGGCGCGGATCACCGCATCGGGAGTCTGCTGTGCATCCTTGAAGCGAAACAGCTGCTGGGCCTGCGAACTGAGCTGGATGGTCTTCGCTTGCCGGGAGTACACGCCTCCACCCGGTGAGAGTACGTTGGCGGCGTAGTCTTCCCAAGTCGAACGCGGCAGCCGAAACAAGCGCTCTCGTTCGTGGAATGCGGCTTCGGGATCCGGCGTCGGATCGATGAAGATGTGCACGTGGTTGAAGGCTGCGAGCAGTCGAATCTTGCGCGACAGCAGCATGCCGTTGCCGAACACATCGCCCGACATGTCACCAATCCCGACGACGCTGAACTCGTCGCGGTCGGGGTGAATGCCGAGTTCGCGGAAGTGTCGTCGGACGCTCTCCCAGCCCCCACGCGCCGTGATCCCGAGGGCCTTGTGGTCATAGCCGTAGCGGCCGCCACTGGCGAACGCGTCGCCGAGCCAGAACCCGCGCTGTTGGGAGATCGCGTTCGCGATATCGGAGAACTGCGCTGTGCCCTTGTCGGCAGCCACGACCAGATACGGGTCATCGCCGTCGTGGCGCACCACCTGCTCGGGAGGCACCACGCCTTGCGGCGTGACGTTGTCCGTGAGATCCAACAGCCCGTGGATGAAAATGCGGTACATCGCCTCGCCCTGTACGCGACGAGCCTCCGGACTCGAATCCGGGCGCCGAACCACGAAGCCCCCCTTGGCACCGACGGGCACGATGAGGACGTTCTTCACCATCTGGGTTCGCATCAGACCGAGCACTTCGATCCGATAGTCGCTCAGTCGATCCGACCACCGGATTCCGCCTCGCGCCAGCTTACCGCCGCGAAGGTGCACTCCCTCCATGTTGTGATGGTAGACGTAGATCTCGCGCCAAGGCCGGGGCTCGGTCCCGAGGAGAAGGGTCTGGGAGTTGATCTTCACCGATATGGCATGCTCGCGCCCGTCGGCAGGGCGATAGCGATTGGTCCTCAGCGTCGACGAAACCAGGTTGAGCAGCAGTCGAAACAGCTTGTCCTGCGCGCTCGACGGCACGCGATGGAGCGCCGCGAGGATGTCCGCTTCGATCGCCGCCGCTGCCTGCTGTCGCTCTTCCAAAGCGAGTGGGCGCTGAGGATCGAAGCGGGTGCGGAACAGCTCCATGATCGCCAGCGTGATCTCCGGGTGCTCGCGCAGGGTGTTCCCCATGAACAAGAACGTGCTGCCCTCCCCAAGCTGCCGGAGGTAGTGGAGATAGGCTCGGAACAGATCGACATCCCGCCACTCGAGTCCAATGTCGACCGTCAGCCGGTGGAGCAGGTCGTTCGCGAGCCGCTTCTCGAGGACCGTTTCCAACGCCTCGAGGACCACGCGCTTACGGGCGATGAGCGAGTGATCCTCGCGATCGATGCCGGCCACGCGGAACGAGTCGAGATAGAGCTCCCGTCCGCCGGTGGGTTGGATCCGGAAGTGCGACTGGTCGATGACCTGGAGGCCGAAGTTGTCCAAGATGGGCAACGTCGTCGACAGGTAGACATTCTGGCGCTGGTAGATCCGCAGGCGGGCGGTGCGCTCGACGCGGTCGAGCTTGCTCACCAGGATCTCGAGCGCGTAGTTGCGATCCTCGGCCCCGAACAACTCGAGGTGCTCGATGTCGACGACCGCCTCCTCGGCCGAGTGTTGGAGCTGGTAGTCCTCCGAGAACGCACGGTGGTAGCGTTCCCAAAGCAGCTTGCCCCGAGCTTGGCCGAAGCGGGCCCCCAGCTCCCGCAGCAGCCGTTCCTCCCAAGTCCCCGCAACCGCCCGCACCCGCTCGTCGAGTTCGGTGCGCTCGAACGAATGGAAACTCTCGGCCGCGGTGAAGAAGAAGGTCAGTAGGATCGTCTCGAACTTCCCGAAGAAAACCCGCGAGTCCGAGTATGTGGCCCCAAGGCCTTCGATCAAGACTTGCTCGATACGGCGCCGTAGGTCTTCTGAGTAGCCGTGGCGGGGCAGCGCCAAGAAGTAGAGCGCCTTGCGATTGCTGCGATCGACCGTAATGTGACTGCGCAGCTCCTTCGACTTCTCCACGTACAGGATGGTGTCGATGATGTTCGCGACTTCGCGACTGGGCGCTTCGAACAAGAACTCGACGGGAATCGAGTCAAAAGCATTCGAAAGGGCTTTCCAGGTCAGTGACCCGCGTCGCACCTCGCGCGCCTGGAGCAGGTCTTCGAGCTTCCGACGGACGAGCGGGATCTGACTTCCTTGGGCCTGAATGGCCTTGAAGGTGAACAGGCCGCGCAGCAAGTAGAACCCGGTCGTCACTCCGGCTTCGTCGCAGCTGCGGAGCACGAAGTTGTCGATCTTGCCACTGCGGTGGATGAGCGACTCTTCTTGACTCTTGTACGACAGCACCCACTCCCCGTCGGTGGCCTCGGTGGTCGGGATCATGCTGCGCATGTTCTCGAGGCCGCGTTGTCGATCCTGCTCGGGAATCCGGGTGTAGCCGAGGTCCTCGTGGGTTCCCCAGGCTTGCGGCGCCTCGGCTCGCAGCTCGGCGATGGGATAGAACGACATCCCCATCAGAATGAAGTAATCTTTCAGGAGCCAGTCCACCAAGTCCCGCGCATCGGCAAGACGCGTGGAGACTCCTTCCGGCGACGACGCCGACACCTTCTTGTAGTTGCGACCGACCGCCCTCAAGGCGCTGCGCATGCGCTTGAAGTCACGGGTGACCGCGTCGGAGAT
This sequence comes from Planctomycetota bacterium, assembly GCA_050246115.1. GTDB lineage: Bacteria > Planctomycetota > UBA8108 > UBA1146 > JAJFFE01 > JBFWWP01. The sequence continues at coordinate 34,733 of JBFWWP010000012.1, read as the reverse complement.
CTCGAGGCGGTCGCGAACGGATTGCTCGATCGAGGCGCGGAAGTCCGCGGCGAGGCGACCGGAGATCTCGAATCGCACCACGGCCTCTTGGCGGACCGCCGCTCGCCCTTCGCCGTTCTCGCCCTCCGGCGGCACGGACTCGCGAATCTCGACGAGGTCACCGTTGCGGTCCCGGACGACGGGTAAGGCAAGGTGCAGACTCGAGAGCACGTGGAGGCGGTTGAACTCGAGGCACAAGGCGATGGTATCGACGATGAAGGGGTGGTCGCGAAGGTCGACCTCGAGCACTGTGCTCTCTTGGCGATCCGGTGCCGAACCCCACTCGACATCGAAGCAACGAATCCGGATCCCATTCCGCCGTCGCCGCCGAAAGGACTCGAACCAATCCGTGAGCTGGCGCACGAGCTGATCGTCGCGCAAGTGGAGTCGATAGCGATCGTCAGCAGCTTCTTCGACGAACTCCACGAAGCGCCTCAGCAGGGCTCGCTCGCGCTCACTCGAGATCTCCGGGGCTGCTTCCGGGTCTTGAAACAGATCCACGAGCCGGCTCGACGTCGTCATTTCTGGCTGTCCTGTCACGGAACTCTCGTCCTCGTCGCGGGAGCGGTCTCACGGTACAGTGACGACCCCACTCGTCACCCACCGGCGTGGGCAAAGGCCTCCTCGGTGCCGCCAAACCCACGCGTCGATGTAGCGATTCGGCAGATTCCAGGGAAGCTCCCTGGGGATTTTTTGGACGCTTGCCGGCACAATCGGCCGGCATGTCGACACCCTCGCACCCGGTGGGGTCCACCGACCCTGGCACCGTCCCGGAACCTGAGTCCCTGCCCCCGAGCCGGGCGCTCCAGCTCATTACCTGGTGGCGATGCCTGGGCTGCTTCCTGGTCATCGTCGTGCTCGGACTGGGCGTGCTCCTTGGGGTCTTCGCGGGTGTCTCCTCCCAGTTCTTCAGCTCGAGTCCGCTCGATCTCACCGACTCCCCGGCGAGCGACGAGGACGGGGCGGCCGTGGCGCGGAACCTCACCCGCGCCGCCCGCGAGGGCACCGCGCTCGAGTGCGAAGCGCCGGAATTCGAAGCCTTGGTCAGTTTCTGGCTGCGCACCTCGTCGGAGGCCGGACCTCGGAGCGCCTTCCGGTGCCGGTTCGTGTCGCCAGGCGTGCTGCGCGTGCAGACTTCCCTGGAAGTTCCATCCGGCCTCGGCTTCCCGGCCGGATTGCTGGCGGGGCGCTTCCTGAATGCCGAGGCCGACGTGTCCGGCACCCTCGACCGCACCGAACCCGAGCGAGTCGGCATTCACCGGTACCGCGTTGGAGGGTCGGAGGAGGTCGCGGCACCGACGGCCGGCACCGGGCCCGCGCTCGCCGCGACGATGGAGCGCTTACTGCGCTACCACCCGACTCTGGACCGTCGGCTCGAGCGTCTCGGCCCGATCGAAGTCCTCGACGCAAAGATCCGGGTACGGCTGCGCTGAACGACGGAGCGGTGGAGGAGCGTCGGCTGCCGAGCGGAAGCGCTGCCGGCCTCCGCGCGAGGGGGAAGCCCGCGGTTCCCGTCGGTCACGGCTCGCGCGGGCCCAGCGCCTCGAGTTCTTGCAGGAGCTCGGTGACCTCACCCCGCAGTTGCTGGTCCGGGTCCAGCGCCGGGAACCAGTTCAGGACGATCAACACATCCCGAAACGCCAGACGGGCCTCGCGCATGCTGCCCTTCTCCATGGCCTCGACGCCTTCGCGGAGTTGGGTTGCGGCCTCGGACGCCGCGCTCCGGATCCCCTCCTCCGGATCGCGGACCAGGATCTGCTCGAGGCTCGAGTCGATCTGATCGAGGGCTCTTTGCTGTTCGAGGATCCGACTCGCGCCCTCCTGGACCGCGGCGAGCAGGTCACTGCGGCGCGCCCGGAGCCGCAGCGTGTCCGCCGCCGCGCCGCGGTCTTCGAAGCACCCTTTGAGGTAGTGCTCGGCTGGCGCGACGATCGTCGACAGCTGTTCCTCGGTCAGCGCCGTGGGTGAGTTCGCGTACTCCTCGAGCACACGTTCGAAGGCGCCGATCGCCCCCACGATGCGCCCTTTGCGGTAGAGCCGCTTTCCCTCTTCGAGATAGGCGCTCATCACCTCCACGACCAACTCGGGTCGCGGGCTCTTCGCGGTGGCCTGACTCGTTCGCACGAGCGACCGTTCGCTGGTGGACTGCGCCATGAGCGCGCGGCAACGGGCCTCCAGATCCTTCGCTCCGCGGTTGAGGGGATCGATCTCCAACGCCCGCTTGACCTCGTTGTAGGCAAACACCCCGCGCCCCTCGCTCATGTGCTCCATCGCGCGCGCCAGCGCGGCCGCGACCAGGTGGCGCGTGACCCGCTGGGTCTCCTTCTCGCGTTCGGCGATGGACTCCAGGAACTGCGCCGCACGGCTGCGATTCAACTCTGCCTGAATGTCGCGGGCACGCTCGGCGCCTTCGTGGCTGTCCCGCAGGCGCTGAATGATGGCGTCACGCCGCCCCAACTCTTGATCGCGCTCCTCGATCAGAACCCGATAGGTGGCAACGTCGCGCTCGAGGTCACCCACTTGCGTCTCCAGATCCAGGGGCAAGTGCGGATCCGCCTCGGACTCGAGACCACGACGAATGGCGGCGATCTCGTCGAGCGCACTCCTGACCCAGCGCTGCCCGGCGCCGGGTACCCGGCTTGCCCGTTCGAACCACTCGAGAGCGGCGCGCTCTTCACCCCCATCGCGCTCGATCAACCCGAGTCCGATCGCAGCGCGACAACGCAGATCGGGTGCGGCGAGTTCGTCCTCGTGCAGCCGCCGGTACACCGCACTCGCCCGATCGGGTTGCCCCTGCAAGCGGTGCAAGACCCAGGCCTCGCGCAAAGTCGCTACGTCGGCATACGACCGGCTCGGACCGAGGCTGGCGCCGACGATCACGACCGCGCCAACGGCGGCTCCGAAGGCCCATGCCCGGAACCTCACGTCGCGCCCGCCGGCGAGAAGCGATACCCGTGTCCCCGCACCGTGAGGATGAGGCGGGGCCGGCGCGGGTCCCGCTCGAGCTTACGGCGCAAACGCGTGATGAAGTTGTCGATGGTGCGAGCCGTCCCTTCGTACCCGTAGCCCCAAACCTCTTGCAGGATACGCTCGCGCGACAGCGCACGCTCCGAGTTGCGGACCAAGTACGACAGCAGCGTGAACTCCCGATCCGTGATGTCGATGGTCTGATCTTGGTGAAACAGCCGCCGCTGGGTGAAGTCGATCTCGAACGCTCCGAAGCGGTAGGGGCGGTCGGTACCCTCGTGAATGCGCGACCGTCGCAGCGCCGCTTCGACGCGAGCGAGAAGCTCACGCACCCCGAACGGCTTGGTGATGTAGTCATCGCCTCCAAGCTGCAACCCTTGGACCTTGTCGCGCTCTTCGCCGCGCGCACTCAGGAACAACACCGGCGACTGGATCCCCTCGCGTCGAATGAGGCGGCACACCTCGAAGCCGCTCATGTCGGGCAGCATGACGTCGAGAATGATCGCATCGCAAGGGCGGTCGAGCGCCCACCGCAAGCCCTCTTCCCCGGTACGTCCGGACACGACGTCGTAGCCTTCGAACTCGAGGTTGCGTACCAGCCCCAGCAGGATTCCCGGGTCGTCTTCGACGACCAAAACGCGATCAACCAATGGCTTGACCTCTCCTTCGCCGAACGAGGGGAATCTCGAGCGTGAAGGAACTCCCCTCTCCCACCCGGCTTCTGACCCTGATCTTACCGCCATGTTGGCTCGCTACCTCACGGCAATAGGCCAACCCCAGGCCGAACCCGGGTGCACCCGCGCCCACGGAACCGCGTTCGAAGGGTCGGAAGATCCGCCGGAGGTCACGCCGGCGAATGCCGGACCCATGATCCCGGACCTGCACGAACAAGTGGCGGCTTTCCTCTCCGACGGTGACTTCGATCGCGGTGTCTTGGGGCGAATGCTTCTGGGCATTGCTGAGCAGGTTCATCACGACCCCACCAATCGCGTCGCGGTCGAGAAGTACCGGGTGAAACGTCTGCGCGTTCCGGAGGGCTACCTCGTGCCCATCGGTCACCCGCTCTCGGAAACGTCGTACGACATCCTCCACGAGTTCGCCCGGATCGGTGACCACCTCACGCGCTCCCGCTCGGCCCGAGCTCGATCGACCGAACTCCAGCACGCGCTCTACCAGGTCCCCCAGACGCACGGTCTCGGCCTGCATTTGCCGCAGGAATAGCTGCTGCTCGTCCTCGTCGCGGACCCGTCGCAGAGCCAAAGTCTCCGCCAGCATCGAGATCGACGAGATGGGCGTCCGGAGTTCGTGCGACACCAAGCGGAGGAAGGTGTCCTTGCGCCGCGACAGCTCCACGCGGCGAGCGACCACTCCCGCGAGGAACAGACTGCCGACCAGACACAACGCCAAGACACCGACGCCGCCCCAAAGGTAGTGAATCCCCTCGAGGCGATTCAGGAAGACCAACGGGTTCAGGGCTTCCGTACCGCGACTGCCCGAGACCAACTGCCAGCGGTCTTGGAACGGCATCGCCAGGGGTCGTTCGGCCCATACCCGCTCGGAGTCGCCCGCGTTGCCCGCTGACTCGGGCGAGGGAGTGTCCGCGTTCAGCCGGATCGGCTCCAGGCGTACGAAAGCCCCTGGTGCGGCAGTTCCGTGGCGATCGAGCCGCTCCATCAGTCGTGGCAGCAGTTCGTCGGCGCGCACCTCACACGCGAGTACCCCACCGCTGTTCGTGGCGACGGCGAGACGAAGCGCACCGTTCGCCGAGAGTTCTGCGCCGCCGGGCGCAAGGTCGCAGGTTCCCAACGCGAAGCGAACCGGCACCGGCAACCCCGTCACCCGAATCGCATCGCCACACGCATCCCGGTAGGCCTGAACCGTCTGGACATCCAACGTGGCGGCGGCGCGCAGGAACTCGACCTCCTGCTCGGACGGCAGCGGCGCGCGCCGAGCCACAGCCGCCTCGACCGCATACGAAAACCCCATCGGATCCTCCAACGCAACCGGCAGCGCGGTCAGCGCCGCCCAGGCCGGTTCGGAGGCACGCCCGTCGTGGGCAATCGAAGCCAGGATCGCCTCGGCAGGCTCACGGATCGAGCGGGGAAGCACTTCCGGGTCCGCGGCCGGTCCGGCCCCGACGTGCTGCGTTAGGCTGTCGATCAGATCCGCATCCCTGAACTCCGGTTCGGTTGGGACCGGCCCGGGCAGCGGCGGTGGCTCGAGCGCGTTGAGCAATGCCGTCGCCAGTGTCTCCTGCCAAGCACGAAACGCGTGATCGAGCTCGGCGCAACGCTCGATCACATGCTGGCGATGCGGCGCACGGACCAGGTCGTACAAGGGAAAGGTCATCGCCTGGAGATACAGGTAGGAGATCAGCACCAGCAACAGCGGAGGTACCAGCCCCACGAGGAGGACCGCGAGCAGTGTTGCCGGATCGAAACGGAACCAGTCACGGCGCATGGGTTGGATCTCGCCCCCCTGGCACGGGGTAGGTGGCTTCGCTCTTCATGAAGTCGAACGGTGCCGCGGCGCACGCCACCGCTTGCTAAGCGCCTCCGCGACTCGAGCGCGCAGTCCGCCTCCAGCTTCTCGGCGCCCCGCCGTCGAACCCGGTCTCCGATCGGACCGCGAGCACAAGATTACCAGCGGTTGCGCGAGACCAACTCGAGGGAGTCGGCGGCCGCCTGGAAGTCTCCCTCCAGGGCCGTGAAATCCTCGAACCGAACCGAGCATCGAACAATGACGGCTTTGGTGAGGTCCACGATCAAGTAGGATCGGTAGCGTTTGCGGGGTCCCTTGACCTGATCGACGGGCACCTCGGGCTTCGCAGCCTCGCCCCCCCCAGCAGGCTCCGGCCCCCCCGGCCCGGCCCCTTTTGGCTCGTCGCCCTTCGGTTCGGCCTTCGGGTCCTCCTTCTTCGGAGGTGCCGGTACGGGGTCCGAGTAGTCCAGGACGAACCCGCTGAGTCCGTTGATGGTCGTCTTCGCCCGAACGACCTCGCCGTACGTGGCCTGCGCCGCCTTCACCACGCCATCGACATAGACGTTGGGGTCGGCGGCCGCGTCATTGTTCAGGAATCGAACCTCGATCGCGGCGTCCGTTCCCGGAAGCACCATCTTGACCAGAGTCGCGTTGTCGCCGGTGTTCAAGACGAACTCCCAGTCCGGAGCCGGGAGCCGAATCTCGAAACCAAAATCGTCCGACGAGAAGTAGCCATCATCCTCGACGGTTCCCGCATCCTCCGGCACGAGAGCGAGAGTGTGCTGGATCCACTTCCGCTCGAGTTCTTCCATGCTCCCGAAATGACGTTCGGCAAGCGTGACGAAGTCGGTTGCCGTGACGCGCCGTTCGCTGCCCGCGAGCCAGTAAGCCCCGATCAGCTTGTAGCCTTCCTTGTCGTTGAACAAGAAGTGCACCAACGACCAACCGTCGGCGTACTGGCTGCCCCCGTACCGTGCCTGCGGCAACGCGATCAGAGTGCGAAGCGGCTCGTGGGTGCCTTTGCGCATCTTGTCTTGGATGTGAAAGAGCCGATCACGCGGGATCAACCCCGTGACGATGTCTTTCTTCCGGTAGTCGAGCTTCGCACCATCGCCGAAGTACACGGCGGTGCCCTCGATCAACCAGATCGGCAGCTCTGCCATGCGCTGGGCACCGAGTACCCGCCCCTGGACTTGGTGGGTTCCTTCATGGGCCAAGACACTGAAGGTCGAGCCGGTGAGCCCGAAGGTGCCGTGGTACCCGTGGAGCTCTTGCGTAATTCGGTTGTAGAATCCGCCGACGCCCTCCCGCTGGCCGGTTCGCAGCAGAAACTCCTCGCGGTTGCGATAGATGAAGACCGGCATGCGGCCACCGCGGACTTGCCGCTGCTGCAACCTCGTGATGAGCTTGGCGTACAACCCATCCATGATCACGCGGTAAGTATCGGCGACTTCCTTCGTGGAGTTGCAGGTGACGTCGTAGACCTCGCTCCGAATCTTCCAGGCCTTCTCCCAGGGCACGCCCTTGTACTCGAGCTCCTTCTTGCGTCGGTACTTCTCCGCGGCCTTCCGGTTCGCCTCTCGCGCCTTCTCGGCCGCGGCTTTCTCGGCTGGGGTCAGCTCACGCCGCTCCCGCTTGATGGTCGGTTGCGGAGTCGGAGCTGGCCCTGCGCCAGCCCCCCCGGTCCCGCCGGGGTTCGTCCCGGATCCCGAGGCGCCAGCGCCAGTGCCACCTGCGCCCGCCTTCTTGACCAACTCCAAGCCCTCGAGCGCATAGCCCTGTCGCAGTAGCTCGACGACTCGTTGTTCGTCGAGCCATACGCCGTCGAGCCGCGCGTGCCCCAACGCCTTGCGCGCACCCTGGTGGTTCGGGTCCAGTTCGAGGATCTTGCCGAGCGCCCGCCGTTGCTCGACGACGAGGTTGTTCTCGAGCGCCCACTGGGCGAGCTGGAACAATTGGGTGACGCTGGTCGCAGCCCGCACATAGCGCTCTTCGAACTCCTCGCGCAGAGGGTTCGTGCCCCGCTTGATCTCCTTGATGCGCGACTTCTGGATCGTCGAACGTCCAAACGCCGACCGCAGCACTATGGTCTCGTCGGTCTCCTCGATGATTTCACCGGTCAGCTCGGTACCATCCTTCAGCACGACGACGGCCCGTTGTTGGGTTTCGGACTGAGCCAGCGCCGGAGCCACGCCGCCTTGGCCGCGAGCGCTCGAACCGGGTGCGACCCAGCCCTGGACCGACAGCAGCAACCAGACCGCGGCGCCGGTCATGGAGTAGACGGCGCTGCGCAGCGCCCAACGTGATGCGACCATGCTCAGACGAACCTTCCTCGAAGCCCGAACCGTGCGCGAGGCTGCGATCCGCGGCGGTGCTGCGGACACGCGAGCGTTCCCGAAAGCCCGGGGGGTTTCGCAAAGCCCCTCGTGGCTGCGCCAAAGCGCCAGCGCCAAACGGAGTTGCTCGTGAATGCGCTTGATTCGGGACTAGTCGTGCTTGAACTCTTTCAGGTACCGGTCGAACGTCGGCGCCTCGGCGTCGTAGGCATCGAGGTCGGCTTCCAAGACGTTGGCATAGATCCGATCGAAGGCGACGTAGAACACGACGCGGAACTTGGTCCTCGTGGTGGACTCCGAGCTGGCACTGGCCGCGTCGTTGCCACCGATCGTCGAGTCCTGCCCCTTCACCGCGACACCGGTGCCGGCGAACTCGACGGTCTCGTAGCCGTGATTCTCACGGATGACGTAGCCCTCGTCGGCAGACTCGTCCTGGTACTCGTGCTCGACCGACGTGAACAGGGTGCTGCCCAATTGCTTCACTGCCGCGGGGCTCAGTTCGGCCTTGGCGTCGTTGGGCCAACAATACGTCGAGATCCGCCTCAAGTCCTTGCCGCCCTTGTCGAACGCCACGACTTCGTAGCGCCCGCGCCGGTCCAATGACTTCAACCACCGATACGGGCCAGGTTTCGTGACTTCCATGGCCAGCTTCTCACTGACCCAGCGAGAGCCCTTCTTCTGACCCAGCTCCTTCACGGGCAACTTCAGGATCCACTCCTTGTAGCTCTCTTCCCAGTCGGCGACGGACGAGAACTTGGTGTGTTGCAGAAGCAGCTTCTTGAACAGATCGAGTTCCTTGACGTAGTCACACGGCCCCGTGGCCTCGGTGACGTGAACGAGGTACTCCTCGAACAGACGCACTCCTTCGCCATTGTGGGCCTTGGGCGCTTCCTTGATCTTGTCGCCCCACAAGCACCAGTAGATGATCCCCCACGCCGACGCGTAGAAGGCACCAGGATACGGCTGGCCTTGCAGGCAGAAGTGGTCGAGGCGCCACGCGCGCATGTCTTCTTGGATGAAGCGACGTAGGTTCTCGAGACGATCCTGCGGGATCACTCCGACCTCGATGTCGTTCTTGCCCAACTCGGACCCGTCACCGAAGAAGACGGCCAGGCCCTCGATGATCCACATGGGACAAGCGCGGAAGTCCTTGAGAATGAACCCTTCGAACTGGTGCGTGCCCTCGTGGGCCAAGACCTCGTAGGTGCTGCCGGTGGTACCGAAGGAACCGTGGTAGGCGGTAACGTCGCCATTCCAGGGTTTGTAGAAACCGCCGATTCCCTCGTTGCTGCCCGTCATGTCCATGAACTGGCGGTGGTTCGCGTGAACGTAGACGTTGCCCTTGCCCTGCCGGTAGACCGGGAGCTTACCGAAGATGTAGCTGTACTTCTCGTGCAGCAGTTCCATGATCCGTGCGTAGTTGCGCGCTACTTCTTCGGTCGAGTTGCAAAAAACCCGGTAGTTCTTGGTCTCGATGGCGGCGACTTCGCCCCACGGCCGTCCCAGGTACTCGAGCTCGAGTTCCTTCTGCCCGCGCCGCTTTTCGGCCCGCAGCTTCTCGTTGCTCTTCTCTTTCGCCGCACGTTCGAGGGCCTCGTTCTCTTCCGGGGTACGCCACTCGCCGTCACGCCCGCGCTCTTTGCCTTGCTTGCGCATGGCTTCTTCGAGCGTCATCCACTCGCCCTCGTGTTGCACCTGGCCGAGAGCGGCGCGCGCCTCGGCGTGGTCGGGCTCGAGCTGCACGGTCTTGCGGTAAGCCTCGTCCGCGAGATCCAGTTCGCCCAACCCCCGCGCCCACTCGGCCAACGAGAACCAGTCGCCGGCAGACTTGCACTTGGCCGCACGCTCACGGTAGAGATCGCTGTTCGACTTGCGCACCTGCAGCGATTCGACGTCGTCCTTGGCCACGGGGAACTTGCCGAACTTCGCCTTGATGACGATGGTGGTCGCGGACAGCTCGACGACCTCCCCCTCGACGGTGCCGCCGCCCCGCTTCTGCACCACGACGTTGTCGCCGACTTTGACCAGGGTCCAGTCAACCGCCGGCTTGGGTGTTGCCAGGACCGCAAGCGGCACGAGAATCATCGCCGCCAGGGCCACCACGGCCACGAAGCACTTGGTACTCGAACTCATGGGACGACCTCTTCTCTTCGAAAAACGGACCGACGGCCACGCGGCGGCTGACCTCGTGAGCGGTGCGCGCTTCGCGGTCGAAGCGAACACGCCAGACAGCGAGGGTGGGGCGCGACGCACCCGGCTCGCCGCCCCGCCATCAGGCCGGTCAGACCTCGCAGTACCCGAGCGCCGCAAGTGGAGGCCCACGGCCGCTCTTCAGCGCAGTTTATTCGTGCCCCGAGACCGACGCAACCTCTGTAGGTTCCCACCGCGGGTGGATCGCCGCCCCCTCCAAGAAAGCAAGCCCGCCGGCGCGTTCGCTTCACCCACAATCGCTCGCCTTTGCGCTCATAGCGCCGGGCGCGAACTGGAGCGGCTTGTGAATGCGTTTGATTGGGGTCTCGTCATCCGGCCTACGGTCCCAGCCGAGCCGCGACCTGGCGGTCGATCCACGCCGCCCACCATGCCGGGCGCAGGGTGCCCCGCACCCGAACGGAACGAATCAGCACGTGCGAGTCGTAAGTTCGGAACTCCACCGTGCCGCGGCGTTGCTCGGCGGTTACCGGGTTCGGGCATTCTTTGACGAGCGTCCCGTCTTTCCACAGCGAGCAAACATCGCCCGAGCTGCCGGCCGCGAAGGCCACGACGCGCCCCGCGACCACCTTGGGTTTGATCTCCGCGTAGGTCCGCCCGTCGCCCGCTTCGAGATCGCGTGCGGCCCCGATCACGTTCGCCGGCAGCAACACCGGCGGATTGTCTGCGCCGGTGGTGAGCTGGTGCAGCTGGCGCGGCTGGAAGCCGAGGCCGACGAGCACACCGCGACGCTGACCGAGGGGGAGGCTGGAGAACAGCACCACGTTCAGATTCGGGGGAGTCGAAGTCTCGGTGGCCTGGAGTTCGGTGTCGATGCGAAGGTCGCCCTGAAAGGCATCGACGCCGAGCCCGGCGTCGCGCCAACTGCTGCTCGGGGACAAGAAAACGGAGCCACGGACCAAGACGGTGCCCCGCTTCGCGAGTTCCAGCTTGCTGCGACCGTCGCCCACCTGCCAGTCCGCGAGCGCGCCATCCTCCTTGAAGTCGTACTCGAGTTCGAGCGTTCCGCCCTCGTACTTGGCTTGCGCCGCGCCCGCAAAGATGGCTTGCGGCCCGCGCGCTCGCCAATAAGCCGTCAACCACGCGACCAGGCGTGGACGTTCCGCTTTCCGCTCTGCGGCAACCAAGAGGCCGTCGAGCTCCTCGTACAGTTCCAACAGCTCGGACGCGCGCCCGGCGGCGAGCCGGAGGTCGCCTTCGGCGAGCAATGCCACCACGCGAGCCTGCCGGCTCTCGTCCTGGATCGCGCGCGCAGCCTCCCACCATTCCGGGCGGGGCGTCAGCGGCTCGACCTCCGCCAACGCACGAGACCGCTCGCCCAACAAGAACAGGAGCCACGCCAGAGCCGCCGGCGACGCGCGCGGATCGTCCTCGACCAGTTCGGCGAAGGTGGAGAGGTGCAGCGTCGGCCACCGCAAACTCCGATCGCCGACCTTTCCGTCCACGTCGACGGTGAAACCGATCGGGCCATCGATCGCCGCGACGCGCCCGCGAACCGAGTCGCCCTCGGTCAACTCGAAGGTGAGATTGCGCTTCGACGCTTGCAGCTTCGACAGACCGTCGGTCACCGCCGCGGCCGTCGCCTCCGCCGCCGCCAGCCAGCGCTCCCAACGAGCACCACGGTCGGCGAGTTCGCCAAAGGCCTCCAGACCGGCAAGCGCGGTGAAGCGCGCGCGCGCAGCGACCCACCCGCCCAAGACGCTGTCCGCCAAGGCCTCGCGCTGCGCCCGCGCCAGGTCAGCGACCGCCCGCTCGTAGCCCTCGGCTTCGCTCGCAATCTTCGATTTCCAGTCGTCGGCCCACCGCACTGCCACCTCGGTCAGTCGGGGTCTGAGCGAATCGAGCGCCTCGACCGCTGCCGAGTAGTCGCGTGCAGCACACCACGCGGTCAGCCGACCCTCCGTCGTCAATCGGGTCGCCAGTTCGTCACGCTGAGTTGCCGCCTCGATCTCCTGTTTCTCTGCGGCCAAGCCGGGCGGCAGGCTTCGTGGCCCCCGCGAAAGTTCGGCGACGACGGCGGCAAAGTCTCCCTCCCGCAGGTGCGCTCGACACCGGGCGCGCGCGGGAATCCACCACCCCCAAGCCTCGTCGGCAGCGGCGGCGTCCGAGAGGCTCACCCACAAGTGGGCACGCTCCGCGGCCTCGGTCGACGGAAACGACTCACGGAGGGCCAAGAGCTGCTCGCGCCGCGGGGCATCCAGGATCCGCGCGAGCGCCACGCCGTCGTCGCTCCCCACGATCTCGAAATAGCGCTGGTCGGCCTCCGTTTCGCGCGCCACGCGCTGCGCGCCGGCGGAGTCGTCCACGGGGGTCGGCGGAGGAGCCGGGTCGCCGGCCTCGGGAACCGCAGGCGTCGACGTCTCCAGGCCGCCGTTCGAGGCCGCGGCCGCCGAGCCGTCCAGCGGCGGAGCGGGCTCGGAAGGCCGGCGTATCGCGATCCAGAGGAGCGGCGCCGCGAGCAAGATCGAGGCCGCCAGCAAGACGCGCGGCATCGCCGAGCGGGACGTGCTGCAGGCCTTGGTCAGCGGGGAGCCGGCGAGAGGGTCGCCGCTCTCGTCCCGCACCCCGCGACGATCGAGTGCCGCCACCGCCTTACGGAGTCGTGCCGGACACCCAGGGTGGAGGTTGGCCAGGGCCGATAGAGTCGCGCCGACGAAGCGCGAGTTCTGTGCCACCTCCGCCGGCGCGCCGACGAGTTCGGGCGGTACGCTGGGCAGTTTCGGGAGCGGCTCCCCGAACGGGACCAGGACCCCGAGGTCCGCGACGGCGTAGTGAGCCGAGGGCAAACGACGAAACGAACCGGCGGCCAGTGGCAGGAGCACGAAGCCGAGCGCGCCCACCCTCCGAAACAGCCCTTCGCAGGTGCGTGCCAGTTCTGCCCACTGCGGCGCCTCGTTGGCCACCAGGGGAACGCCATCCGCCTCGTCGACCACGAGGTACCGCACCGGTCCCGCGGTCCCCTCGTCGATGACCCGGAGGGCACCCTGACCGTCGAGCTGCACGAGCACTTGGATCTCGCGCGAGAAGTAGCGGTGGGCGTCGGCGGATCCGTCCGGCAGAACCTTGAGGAGCACGCGCCGATCGAGGCGGGTCTGGAGCGCCCTCAGCCACGTTCCGTAGGACGGGCAGCGGCCCAGTTTCTCGATCGGTTGATAGCCCGGGATCACGGTCCCGGTACGGGCTTCCTCGGACACCTGAACTTTCCTTTCGTCGCGAACCGATATGATCGGGAGCCGGCACTCATGCGCCGAGGCGCCCGCTTCAGCGGCGTGGTCTTTCGGACCGATTCCGGCCCAATCGGGTTGCTCCGATCCCAGACCGGTCGAAGTGGGTCGACGCTGCCCAGGAGGTGGCGGCGGTCGGATTCTAGCGGACAAGGAGTGTCAATGAAAACTGGAGCACTGGCCGCGTGCCTGATCTTCGTTCTCCTCACCGGCGCCGGGTGTTCGTCCTGGAAGTACGGTTGGCGACAAGAGCAAGAGGTCCTACACGATCTCGACAAGACCTTCGACAGCGCGAGCCGCAACCGTAACCAACCCTACTGGGTGAGCTACCGTCACGGTTGGAACCAGGAGGCCGCCCATTGGCCCGACCTCATCGACTGTGCCGACCGGGGGATCCGCGCCGACTGGAAACAGCTGACGAACCAGTAGCTTCCGACGTCCGTTCGATCGTTGCCGGCGAACGCGATCTTAGGTCTGCGAGAGTCCGAGGGCGAGAACGCACGGTTTGGCCGCGGCCACGACCGGCCCCGCGCCGTCCCACGGTCGACCGGCCCGAAGCGACGGCACCCGAGCCACGATCCTAAGGAGTCGCCCGAGAACAACTTCGACATCTTGCCGTCGATTTGGGTCAGATTTGGCGGATCCGGAAAGCTCGGAACCGGAGGCTTAGCCTTAGTTCCGGTGAGGATTTCGAGGTTTTCGGATCGGTCGAAGATGGCCCGAAGCGACGAGCAAGAGGGCGAAGTTGTTCTTGGGCGACTCCTAACGCCGCCCGCCGCGCCGTGACGACCTCCCCCGCTTCTTCGCCGAATCCGGGGTGGGCGTACTCTTCACCGAGCTAGCGGCCGCGCCACCGACGTCGAGGGCGGCGATGCGATCACGCAGTTCCGCCGCCCGTTCGAAGTCGAGTTCTCGGGCGGCGGCGAGCATCGCGCCCTCGAGTTCGGTGCGGAGTTGCTCGCGCTCGTAGGCGCCCAGCTCCTCCCCGACCGCCGTGCGCTCGACCTCCCGCGCCTTCACTTCATCGTCGACGGTGGGCCGAATCTCTTTGCGAATCGAACGCGGCACGATCCCGTGTTCGCGGTTGAACGCCTCTTGGATCTTCCGCCGGCGCTGGGTCTCGTGAATCGCGCGTTCCATCGAGCCGGTGATCGCGTCCGCATACAAGATCACCCGCGCACGCTCGTTGCGCGCCGCCCGCCCGATCGTCTGCACGAGCGAAGTCTCCGAACGCAGAAACCCTTCCTTGTCGGCATCCATGATCGCCACCAACGCGACCTCGGGCAGGTCCAACCCCTCTCGTAACAGGTTGACTCCGACCAGTACGTCATAACGACCCCGTCGCAGGTCTTGCAGAATCTCGACGCGTTCCAGGGTGTCGATCTCCGAGTGCAAGTACCGACACGACAAGTTCGCCTCGGAGAAGTACTCGGCCAAATCTTCCGACATGCGCTTGGTCAGGGTCGTGACCAACACCCGATTGCCCTGCCGCACCGTCGTTTGGATCTCGCCGATGAGATCCTGCACTTGGCCCGTCGCCGGGTGCACCTCGACCAACGGGTCGAGCAGACCCGTCGGACGGTTGATCACCTCGATCACTTCCCCTTGGCACTGTTCGAGTTCGTACTTTCCGGGCGTAGCGCTGATGAAGACCGCGCGACCGATCAGACGCTCCCACTCCGAGAATCGCATCGGGCGGTTGTCCAGAGCGGACGGCAACCGGAAACCGAAGTCCACCAGCGTCTGCTTGCGCGAGCGGTCGCCTTCGTACATGCCGCCGATCTGTGGAATCGCCACGTGCGACTCGTCGATCAGGCACAGGAAGTCGCTGGGGAAGTAGTCGAAAAGATTGTGGGGTCGCTCCCCCGGTGGGCGCCCGCTCAGGTGCCTGCTGTAGTTCTCGATCCCGGGGCAGTAGCCGGTCTCGCGGAGAAGTTCGATGTCATAGCGAGTGCGCGAAGACAAGCGATGCGCCTCGAGTCCCTTCTTCTGCTCCTCGAGCTCCGCGAGTCGCGCGCGGAGCTCTTCCTGAATGCCGTGGATCGCGCGATCCAGGACGTCCTCGCCCACCACGAAGTGTTTCGCGGGATAGACCGTAACGTCCGATCGGTCCCGCAGCACCTCGCCCGTAAGTGTATGGAACTCTTCGATGCGGTCCACTTCGTCGCCGAACCACTCGACACGGAAGCCGACCTCATCGTCCGCCGGGAAGATCTCGACGACGTCGCCGCGCGCGCGAAACGAACCGCGCTCGGGCTCGAGGTCGTTCCGGTGGTACTGCACGTCGACGAGGCGCGCCAGGATCTCATCGCGATCGGCCCGCTGCCCCCGCCGCAGCTGCACCACCTTCTTGCGGTACTCCTCAGGCGAACCCAAGCCGTAGATGCACGAGACCGACGCCACGATCACGACATCCGAGCGCGAGATCAGACTGCTCGTCGTCGACAGACGCAGTCGATCGAGGTCGGTGTTGATCGCCGCGTCCTTCTCGATGTAGATGTCTCGCTGCGGGATGTAGGCCTCGGGTTGATAGTAGTCGTAGTAGCTCACGAAGTACTCGACCGCGTTGTTCGGGAAGAACTGCTTGAGCTCGGAGTAGAGCTGAGCCGCCAAGGTCTTGTTGGGACACATGACGAGGGCGGGTTTCCCGTAGGCCGCGATGGCGTGCGCCATCAGGTAGGTCTTGCCGGACCCGGTGACGCCGACCAACGTCGAGAACTTGCGTCCCGAGAACAGGGCCGACCGCAGCGCCTCAATGGCCTGTGGTTGGTCCCCGGCGGGCTCGAAGTCCGCGACCAGTTGAAATGGAGAAGCCGCTGGATCCAGGCTCGACATGGGGTCGCCCACCTTACTCTCTCGGACGCTCGATTTCGGTCACCGTCAATGGAGCACGAGCGGGCGCGGTTCGCACCCTCCGTCGCGGCCACGAGCACGCGGGACGGCCGATGGCGCGCGGTCGACTCGCTGGAGTCAGTCCGTGGGGCCGGCCGGGCGCGGCCCGACCACGACCCAATCGCTGGCTTCCCGCAAGGGGCGATCGGGCACCCCCGGCAGCGCCATGACCTGCTCGACGCTGGTGAAACCACCCCGCTCTTCGCGCGCGGCGACGATGCGCTTCGCGAGCGTTTCGCCGATCCCCTCGATCAACATGAGGCGTTCCCACGGGGCCTGATTCAAGTCGAGACGAAAGGCCGCAGGAGGAGCCAGGTCGTGCTGGACCGTCACGTCCCCCGGGGGAACATGACGCCACGCGACGACGCCAAACAGCAGCGCCCAAAGTCCGACGTAGGCGAGCACCCGCGGTGATGGCTGGGTCAAGGCAGGCTGTTTCCAGCCCCGTCGAAGCGAAAGCTCAGCTTTCCCAGCGACACTTCGATACGCTGCCAGCCGCCGCCGCCGAGATCGGTCACCAGCGGCAACAACTCGCGCGCAGCGGCCCTGGGGCGCTGCGCCGAGCTGACCACGCGGAGTGCATTCGGCCCCTGGATCTCGATGCGGCAACTGTCGCCGAGCCGCTGAGTGCAGAGTTGTTCCACACCCGCGATTTCGGTGTCCGTGGGTGAGCTCTGATCCCACAAGGTCCGGTGGCGACCCCAGAAGTCGCTGGGCCCAACCAACTGCAACCGCAGACGACCCGCCCCGAGTTGGACCGGGAGCGACTCCCGCAGATCGCGAGCGACGGACTCGAACTCGGTCGGTAGCCGGGTGAATCCAGACTCTTCGGGAAGCGAGACCCGTGCCGGGTCCACCGTCAGCGCCACTGCGAACGCGCCGCCTTGGACCCGAATCTCGGCGTCGGTCACCGGGAAGCGCTTCGTCACGTCCTGCCGATAGGCAGTGCTCGCCTGCAGCGTCGGGTTCTTGCTGAAGGCAACATGCGCCAAGATGCCGAAGGCGACGGTGCCGCCCAAACCGATGAGGAGAATCAGAATCGGCGCTTTGCTCATGCCTGTCGGTTGCTCCCATCGCGTCGCGGCGGTCACTCCCGCCGCGGGTTGCCCCCCTCAGTTCCGTACCGACCTCATTGGCGCGCGAGGGGTGGCAGCTTCTCGATCACATCCCCCGCTTTCACTCCATTCTCGGCGAACCAGCCGCCCGTCATCTCCAAGGCGTGGGAAGCGGGTTGGCCGGATGGGTACTTCGTGTACAAGAACGAATGCTCCTTCGTCTCCACGGCCATGGTGTGGATGACCAAAATCTTCCCCGACTCATCCAGGAAGGCGACGTCGATCGGAAACAGGCAGTTCTTCATATAGAAGCTGCGCGGTGCGGAGTCGGGAAAGCAGAAGATCATGCCACGGTCCTTGCCCAAGCCCGACCGATGCATCAAGCCGGTTTCGCGCCCGATCGGCGTAGCGACGACCTCTGCCAGCACCTGGCGGTTGTTCACCCTCAGTTCGTGCATCCCGACTGGCACCTGCGGCACTGCGTCGTTGCCGAAGCAGCCGCTCAGGACCACCACCGCCAAACCTGCCCAACTCCCAACGCCCCGCTTCATCGAATCGTCCTCTCTCGTTTCTCGTCCTCATCCACGGATCTCTCGGAGGCGGGCAGCCGCCGCCCGTCCTCCCGATTGTCGTAACGAACGGCTTCGCTTTCCACTTCACCCCCTGAATTCCCCGGCCGCAGCGCCGCGCGCGCGGTCGCACGCTCCTTGCGGCGGATCTCGCGGAGTCGCAGCAGCGCGTGCTTGTGCGAACGTCGTCGGTGATGCGCGCGCATGAACCGCAGGGTGAGCGGATACGCAGGCAAAGCCAGCACCAACCCCAGCAACACCCCGCCAACGAGCATCGGCACGTAGATTTCGACGTTGACCACCGCGAGTTCCCGGAAGGCGCTCCACCACTCGGTTCGACTCGCTTCGCTCCGAAACCCCTGGAAGACCTGCTCGAAGCGCTCGGCGCTGACCCGCTCGACACCGAGCAGCCAGGCCCCGAGTTGGTAGTCGAGCCAGTAGAGGGGAATCAGGGTGAGTGGATTCGAGATGTTCACCATGATCACCCCGGCGAGCCGGTTGGCCCGCACGAGCGAGTTGAGGATCAGGATGAGGACGATCTGGATACCCACCGTCGGCGTCATGCCGATGAACAACCCCGTGGCCGTTCCCAAGGCGATCGACTCCGGGGTGTCGTTGATACCCACCCAGCGCTGCACGAACCGGCGGTAGACGTAGCGATACGCCACGGGCCTACTTCCAACCCGGGCGCCAGGGAAACCCCATCATTTCGCGGCCTCCGTCGCCCACCTCACGTGCAGAGAGAGATCCCAGGCCCTTACCGAGTGCGTCAGTGCGCCCAACGAAATCCGTTGCACGCCGGATCGCGCATAGGCCGAAAGGGTACGGTCGAGGATGCCGCCGGAGGCCTCCAAGGCGGACCCGGCAAGGGCGATTCCTCGACTTCGAGCCTCGGCGATCCACTCGGCGATCGTCGTCGGCGCCTGATTGTCCAGCAAGATCAGCTCCACTCCCGCTTCCAGACAAGAGAGGAAGGACTCCAGATCCTCGACCTCGACCTCCAATCGGGTATCGGTCCGGGCGCGAACCCGCTCCACGATCGCGCGGATCTCGTCCCGAGCCGAGGCTCCCGGGGTCAGGTGGCGGTCGCGAAACAGCTTACGATGGTTCTCCTTGACCATGGGGAACTCGCCGAGATCGAAGCGGTGGTTGACCCCACCGCCACAGCGGACCGCATGCTTCTGAAAGATCCGGATGCCCGGTAAGGTCTTGCGAGTGTCCAGGATGGTGACCTCGGGGCAAAGGCGCGACCAGTTCCGGGTCTGCGTTGCGATTCCGGACAGATGACTCCACAGGTTGAGGGCGGTTCGCTCTGCCCCCAAGATCGCCGCCGCGCTACCGCGAACTCGCAGGACTTCGGCTCCGACCAGAACTTCCGTCCCGTCAGCAACGTATTGCTCCACCTCGAGTTGAGCGTCGAGCGCTCGGAAGCACTCGATGGCCGCTCGGGCCCCGCACGAGACCCCCGGCGCCTGCGCCGTGACGTCGGCAACGACCTGGCCGGGCGCGTCGTCCAACAAGGCTCGGGTCGCCAGATCCTGGTCGACGCGGTCCTCCTCCAAACCCGCGGTCAACCAGCGCCGAAGCGCGGCGTGACTCTCGGGTCGCGACCAAAACCGTTCGAGTTCGTCGGTGTCGACCACCTGGCCCCTTTCTGTTCCCCGTCCTGGCGCCCGCAAACCGGGAAGTCAACGGAATCCTCGGCGAGTCCAGGGCCGTCGACCCCAGCCGCCCAACCCGGGGAAGGGAACGCTTCGATCGCTCGCGACGCAGGCCCCGATCTCCGTTGGCGTCGCCACGAACGCCCGGGGCGAGTTCTCGAGCCGCCCGAACGGCGCGGCCAGCGCACGAGTTCGATGTTGCCCACCTCGTAGCGGTCGGCCAAGCCTGAGTTGGCCTTCGAAGTGCCCACTGCTAGAATCCGCGGCCCTTCTGGGGAGCCGGCGGCCCCGCCGCCAGCCGATCCCAGGCCGCCGCGTCGCCGCGTGCAGCGGGTTTGCGCGCCGGGGGCGGCCTTCGGAGGTCCGGATCGACGGAGGCCTGGAGAAGCCGGTATGGGATGGGTTCGACGCGAGGAAGGAACGGAATGATCCGGGTTGAGACGCCGCGGGACCAAGTGAACGTGGCCAAGGTCTACGAGGCGGGTCAGGAGCAGATCTTCGAGTACTGGGAAGAGATCAACTCCGAGCAGCGCCAATTCCTACTCGAACAGATCGCAGCCATCGACTTCCAGGAGTTCAACCGTCTGATCCGCGGACTGCGGGACGCGAACAACTCGCAGCCCGCCCCGCGCGACCCCGGTGCTCTCGGCCCGGTTTCGATGGTGCCGCTCGCGGTGGACGAAGCGAGCCGGCAGGCATTGACCCACGCGACCGAGGTGGGACTCACGAGCTTCCGGGCGGGCGAGGTCGGAGTGTTCCTCGTCGCCGGTGGACAAGGCACGCGGCTGCGCTTCGACGGGCCGAAGGGCCTGTACCCCGTTGGACCGATCACCGGGCGCACCTTGTTTCATGGCTTCGCGGATCAGATCCTCGCCATGCAGCGCCGAGTACGCCGATCGATTCCGTGGCTGATCATGACCAGCCGCTCGAATCACGAGGCGACGCGATCCTACTTCCAGGAGCACGCCTACTTCGGTCTCAATCCGAGTTCGGTGAGTTTCCACGAGCAAGGCATGTTGCCGGTGGTCGACCGACGGCGTGGCCGCATGTTGCTCCGCGATCGTCATGAGATCGCGCTCAGTCCCAACGGTCATGGCGGTGCCGCGAGCATCATCCGCACGCTCGAACCCACCCTGACCCAACAAGGGATTCGCTATCTGCTCTATCACCAAGTCGACAACCCGCTGCTGCGAGTCTGTGACCCGGCGTTCTTGGGCCACCACATTCTGGAGGACTCCCAGTTCTCCTCCAAGGCGGTCGCGAAGAAGAGTCCCGAGGAGAAAATGGGCGTCTTTTGCCGCAGTGGGGACCGCACCGTCGTCGTCGAGTACACGGAGCTCAGCGATTCCGAGCGTCATGCCCGGGACGCCGACGGGCAACTCACATTCCGCGCCGGCAATGTGGCGAGCCACGTGATCTCGGTGAACTTCCTGGCCGCGAATCGGGAAGGTGCGGCCAGCTTCGACATGCCGTATCACCACGCCTACAAGGCTACGCCCTACCTGCGAGCCGGCCAGTCGGTCGACACCGGCGAACCGAACTCGGTGAAGTTCGAGAGTTTCCTCTTCGATGTGCTACCGCATGCGCGCAACCCGATCGTGGTGGAGGCAGACCGCGGGGAGGAGTTTGCGCCGGTCAAAGGGCTCGAAGGGGACGACACGCCGTCGTCGTGCCGGCAAGCCCTCATCGACCGGTGGGCGCGCTGGCTCGAGTCGGCGGGGGTGGCCGTTCCCCGGGACGGGAGCGGGCAAGTGACGGCGACGCTCGAAGTGAGCGCCTTGTTCGCGGATTCCGCCGAAGAACTTGCGGATCGCCTGCGCAGCCAGCGCGGACAAGGTAAAACTATTGAGGTGACCGACCAGCTCCTTCTCGAGTAGGGGTGGCTCGACGGGCCCCGAGTCGGGGGGGGCGGAGACGGTCGCTTGAAATCGATCCACGTGGCAAGAGAAGAGGTTCCGAGTCCGTGAGAACCCTCCTGACCCTCGGAGCGCTGTTGGTGGGCGCGTTTGGAGCGCCGACGGGCGGGCTCGGCGCCGAGCACCCGCTCGAGCGGATCTGCCGCTTCCTCGAGTCCGGCACCCCGAACCAAGTCGCTGCGGCTCGGCGGAGCCTGTGGGAGGAAGTGGGATCGGACGACGTCGCCCAGCTCCGCCAAGTCCTCGCGGGATCCTCGGGCGCGCCGGTGGTGCGCGCCCTCCAAGCTCGGCTATTCGCCCTCCTCTCACAGGATCTGACCGCGCTCGAGGAGAATCTCCAGCGTTTCGACGACGCCCGTGCCAACGCCAACCGGATCGCCGCTCAGCTCGCTCCCACCGAGACCGACGCGGGGCCAGCGCCGGGCCGCGGGGATGCCCCCCCCACCGACGCGTCGGAACCAGAACCGGAAGCAGCAACGGGCGCGGTCCCGGAGGCCGAGCCCGACTCCTCGCGCGCAGACCTCGTCAACCGACTGCAGGAACTCCGCGGCACTCGCAATCGAACACGCCGCGAAATCCGAACCGCCTACGACGCGCTGCTCACCCATGAGTTCTCCCTCGTGCCGGTCGTCTTCGAACGCCTCCGGGGCGGCACGACCACACCGGTCGTGCAGCGCTTCTACGATCGCCTCGTGGAAGACCTGCTGGCGCGGGTCGAGCAGCGAATCGCCGTCGGCGCCGCGGGAGACTCCCGGGAAGTCCTAGGCAAGACGCGTTTCGAGCAGCGCTGCCTCGCCCCGCTCCTCGCGACCCTGGTCGAACGTCACGGCCCCCCGTGGGACGAACTCCGCGAAGAACTCGCGACCGCCGCGCTCCGTCGACTGGAAACCTATGAGCCCGAGGAGGTGCGGGAAGCGCGACAGCTGTTTCTCGAACTCGGCGCCTGGGGGATCGAACGCTTGGACCGTTGGGCAGCCGAGAGCCAAGTCGTTCCGTCCGAGGTTCGCCGGCTCTACGCGGCCTGGAATCGACTGGGGGCGCCGGTCGATCTCGCGAGTCAGTCGGCGTTGCCCATCGCGGACTACACCGAGTTGCCGCCCGAGAGCCGTCAACGTTTGATCTATCGACTCGAGTGGGTTGCGGGCAAGCAGGGCGTTCCGGTGTTCGCGCGCCTCCTGTACCTCGAGCCGGACCTCTCCCTTCAAGTCGAGGTAGCGGCGGCCCTCTCGCGGTTGGAAGACTCGCGCGGCGCGGAGTTCCTCCGCCGCCTGGGCCTCGAGAACTCCGTCGAACTCGACAGTATCTCACGCCAGGTCCTGATCATCGAAGCCATCCACCGGCGCGAGTCCGGAGACACGCAGGGCGCACTCAACGACCTGCTCGCCATGCTGCGGCGCTTTCCCGCCGATCATCGGGTGCACTACGAGATCGCGTTCACCGCCCTGCTCGCGCGGCAGCTCGAGCTGGCCATCGAGCACTTTCGGGAAGCGACGCGGTTGGAGCCCACCGATTCCTTGGCGTACTACAATCTCGGTTGCACGCTGGCCCTCGCTGGACGCCCCGACCCGGCCATCGACGCCCTCGAACTGGCCGTGCGCCACGGGTTCAAGGACCTGGCTCATCTTCGCAACGATGTCGATCTCCAGTCACTTCGCGGTCTGCCCCGATTCGCGCAGCTCCTGCAATCGCTCGAGTGAGCGATGTTCTCGGACCGTGCCCCGACCGGCGCAACGACTCGTCGCTCCGTTCCGGTGACCTTTGGGATGTTAGACTAAGGAGTCGCCCAAGAATAACTTCGACATCTTGCCGTCGATTTGGGTTAGTTTCGGCCGATCCGGAAAGCTCGAAACCGGAGGCGTAGCCTTAGTTCCGGTGAGGATTTCGAGGTTTCCGGATCGGTCGAAGATGGCCCGAAGCGACGAGCAAGAGGGTGAAGTCATTCTTGGGCGACTCCTAAGACAGGGCGCTGCCCAAGTCATGGTCTTTCCGCCGGAGGAACCTTGGACACCAAGGAGCTCGTAGCTCAGCTGATTGCGAACGAGCGCATGGAAGCGAATGCATGCTGGCGCCTACGTCCGGCGGCCGGCAGAGCCCCATTCGCGCTCCGCCTCCTCGGGGGCAAGATCGTCGACTTGCTCCACGACAACCCGCCTTCGCTCCTCGAAGTCGCGGTGTTTTCTTCGCCCTCCTTGCGGGACAAGGATCAGAAAAAGGCCCGTCGCATCGCGCAGGCGGAGAATCGCGATCCCGGCGCAATCGTCCTCGAGCAGCAGTGGGTGCCGCCGTCCGAGGTGCCCGATCTGGTGCTCCACGCCATCGAGCTTCACTTCGCAGACTTGCTCGCTAGTCCGCGGATCGACGTCGAACCGGGCGATGCGAGCTTCGAACACGCGGCGCGCCCCACGATCTCGGACTACTTCCAACTGCAGCTCTCGCCGACCGAGCTGATCATGGCAGCAGCTCGACGCATGGGTCGTTGGGACTTGATCCAAGAGGAGCTCTCGACCCTGAAGGACGTGTACTATGCGACTCCGAAGTCGATGCCCTACCTGCAGGGCAGCGACCAGCACCCCTTCGAGTTCGCGGTCCTGTCGCAGCTCGACGGCCAACGCGACCTCGGGGAAGTGCTCGATTCGTCCTTGGTCGACCCGTTTGCCGCACTGGAAGCGGTCGAGCGACTGCGTGCGGACGGCTGCATCGACCGCATCAACCCGGTGCAGCTGTTCCAGCTGGGCTGCGACGCGGAGAAGAGCGGTGACACCCGCAGAGCACGCCGACTGCTCGAGCGCGCGGAAGAACTCGGGCTCGACGACTTCGACATCGGCTTCAAGCTGGCGGAGATCTGCGAGCGGCTAGGTCTGCGCACCCTGGCCATCGAGCGCTTCCTCGCGTTCGCGGAGAAGTGCGTCGGTCAGTTCCGCATCGAGGACACGATCCGAGCGTGTCGGCGCATCATTCAGATCGACCCCGACAATCTCGCCATCTACGAGCGTTACGTGTCGCTCCTTGCGCGCTATGGCAAGGGTGAAGAGGCCGTTGCCGAAGGATTGGCCCTGGCACAGCGGTTCGAGGATCGCGGAGAGGTGGATCGCGCGCGCTCGACCCTCGAGAAGATCGTCGAGCACGCCGAAGGCAACGAGCAGATCCTCAAGCGGTTCCTCGACCAATGCCAACGCTCCGGTCACATCGACGGCGTCACCCGCGCGCGGCGGCAGCTCGCTGACCTCTACCATGCTCGTGAGGACTACTCACACGCCCTCGAGTCCTACCAAGAACTATTCGTTGCCGGCGAGGAAGGTGCCGACGTCCGGAGTCGGCTCATCGAACTCCACTTTCGTGCCGGCAACGCGGCGCGGGCGATGGATCACCTCGCGGGCTTGCGACGCACCGCCGGTTGGACCACGCGCGATACCGTGCCGGAGGCCCGCGAGTTCTTTCGCCGCATGGCCGAGCTCGACGTTGCGAACGCCGCGTACACCGGTTGGTTGGTCGAGGATGCGCGAGCACGCGGTGACCGCCACGAACTCGGCGAGCTACTCGTCCAACACTGCGATCGGCTGGAGGCGGGGCAATTTTGGCCGGAGGCACGAGAAGCGGCCGAGATCCTGTTCCAACTCCGACCCGATGACGAAGTCTCGGCGCGTCGTCTGGCACAGCTGGAGCGCCGCTGCGGACGACCGTCGCGCGCCGCGGCAGTGCTGCAATCGTTGCTCGAGCGGGTGACGACGACGACCGCGGACCCGGCCAAACTCCGCCCGCTCCTCGAGGAGATTCTCGAGTTGGACCCACTGTCTGGCATCGCGCGCAAGGTCTGGCGCGAACAGGCGACCGAGGTCACCCAGAGTCCGCGTCTCCAACTGGAAGAGCAGCTCATTGAACTCATCGGCGGGCAGTTCGGCTGGATTGCCACGCTCACCGACTCCGTCGAGGAGTCCGGCACCAACCGCTGCGTCGCCTTCCTCGCCGCCCGACTCGCCGAGCTTCGCGGGAAGTCGGCCGAGGCCATCACCGCCTACGGCTGGTGTGGGGAGGCAGCGCGCAAGTTGGGGGATCTCGGGTTGCTCGCAGAACTCGTGAGCCGCCTCGAGCGACTCGACGCCGAGAATCCGCGCCTCAGCGAGTGGCGGCATGCTCTGCGTCCTCCTGAGCCCGTCACCCTGCCGACGCCCGCGGTCGTGACCCACGACGAGCCGACGTCGTTCGCGTCCGCCGCGAGTTGCGCCGACCCGGAGGCCAAGACCGAGGTGATCCCGCCGAGTCGCGCTCCCGTCATTGCGAACTCCCTCGCGCGGCTTCGCTCGCTCGGGAGTGCCGCGCCGACGAAGGCCCCCACCGCCGGCGAAGAACCGGTGAGTCCCGACGCCGGCAACCCGAATGAAGTCGCGGCGACTGCGGAGCGGCCGTTTACCGAGAGCGAGTCCGGAGAGGTCAAGGTCGACAACAAGGGAGTCATGAGCAGTCTGGCGCGGCTCAAGAACCTGAAGGGAGGCCCCCCCTCGACGGCCTCCAAACCGAAGCCTGCGGGCGATGCGCCGCCCGCGATCGGCTCTGCGGCCTCGAGACTCAACGCCCTTCGCAGCAAACCGCAGCAACCGTAGCCCCAGGGCAAGCGCGGATGGACCCATCGCGCGCCGCGCTCCGCGGGTCCACCAAACGCCGTTGACGCCGGGCCAGCACTTTCCTAGGATCCGCCCCTTCGCCTCGCCTCGACGACCTCGGTTCGAGCCTCTGGCGGCATAGCCAAGTGGTAAGGCATGGGTTTGCAAAACCCTGACCCCCGGTTCGAATCCGGGTGCCGCCTCTCAATCGCCCCCGCACGGCACCGTCGCTGCGGGGGCGTCCTCTTTTCTCGCGCTCAGGAGTCGCCGCACCATCCCGAATTGGCCGTGTTCCGCTTCGCGTTCGCTGCACGCCCAAGGCGCGAGTTTCGGGTCGCGCGTCCAATTCGATTGCCGCCAACACCTTGCAGCATCTCCGCAGTTTCGTGTACCCCAGCGCCCCTCCTCTGCCTCTACAAGTCGTGCGCCAACCGAGAGGAAGGGGAATTTCTCATGGTGCCGATCCTCACCCGTGATGTGTATGGCGTGCTCGCGCGCGCCCGGCAGTTCGCCTCCGCTGACCACCTTCGAAACGCGGTTCGGCAGACGTTCCTCGAGGTACTCCGCGACTTCCAAACGACCGGCACACCCGCGCCGTTGCCGTTTCGAAAGCCGCTGACGATCGAACGACGCTCCGCCCCCAGCCAGCCGCGAGCCTGAGCGGTAGAACCGAGTCGAGTTCCGGCGGGTCCCCCAAGGCGCCTCCGACTGCGAGACCCCCTCCGGCACCGCCAAACAACGCGCGCTCATCGGTCGTATTTATTCCCGTTGCGGACCCAGTCCCGGGCCGGTAGGGTTCCTTCCACCGTTCGCTCCGAGGCCCGGTCGAACCTGCGCCCGACTTTTCTAAATTTTGAGAAGGCGGGCGTTTGCGACGAGGGTTTCGCCCGGGGGCGAGCGCTCGGCAGCGCAGATCGTTCGCGACTGCGAGCCCGGTCGACGCCGGGACCGCTGGCTGCCATCGAGCACGCCAATGCGGGCTGCGGCGCCTGGGCTACGGCGGTTGGATCACGACGCCGGGGTGAAAGGAAGTTTCTCCGACCGGACACCGATCGGATCGAGAACGAGGGTCGACTCAAATTCGCACTGGAAAATCTCGTGGTAGAATTCGGGCCGCGACTGCCCCGCCCGGGGGCATTCGGGTCCTGTCTTCCAACACGCAACAACCCGATGAAGGAGGGATTGCTGTGTTCAGACAGTCTTGGAATAGACTGAGTCTCGCTTTGACCTGTGCTGCACTCGTTGCCACCGCGGTCACCGCGGATGCACAGACTTTCGTGAACGAGACGACGACGCGCTTGGTGTCCGGGGCGAGTCCCGCCGGCGAGCCGGCTCCGAACCTGGGCTCGCTGGACAACCAGGAGAAGGACTACGCTTGGGGCGACGTGGACAACGATGGTGACATCGACCTGATCTGTGTTCGCAAGGAGCCCTTCACGACGGTCGGCCGCCGCGTCAACGTCCTCTTCATGAACGAGGGAACCGCGGAGGGCCACCCCGTGAACGGGGTCCTGGTCGACCGCACCATGCAGTATGCCTCCGCCTCGGACATTCCCGGCGACTTGGGCTTCAACACACCGACGAACGACCGCGACGTGGTCCTCGTCGACGTGAACGCCGACGGGTGGCTCGACATCGCGACGGCCGTCACGCTCAGCGACAATCAACCCAAGCACATCAAGATGCCGCGCATCTATGTCAACTTGGGTGAAGTTGCTGGCGCGTGGCAGGGATTTCAGTACCAAGACGCTTGGATCCCGGACCTCTCCGCAACCACCGGCGTCACCAATTCCTCGCCGCGCTTCTGCTCCCTGGCCGCCGGCGACTTCACCGGCGACGGGCTCCCAGACATCTACTTCGGAGACTACGACGCACAAGGGGCCGGCGCGGTCGTTCCCATGCTCTTCGACTACAACGACCGGCTGCTCGTGAACCTGGGTGGGTCGTTTGCCGATCAGACCACGACCCGCTTCGTCAACATGCTCCAGCCGACCGGTTTCCCGCCGCAGCCGTTCTACCAGTCCACGTTCAGCGCCTCGACTCAGGTCGCAGACATGAACCAAGACGGCCTGCTCGACATCGTCAAGCAGAGTTCGCTCCAGGACCCACGGTTCGTCGCGATCTCGTACGGTGACATGCTGCCCGGGAACATGGG
The DNA here is from genome assembly GCA_050246115.1 of Planctomycetota bacterium. Taxonomy (GTDB): domain Bacteria; phylum Planctomycetota; class UBA8108; order UBA1146; family JAJFFE01; genus JBFWWP01. The sequence continues at coordinate 6,632 of JBFWWP010000012.1, read as the reverse complement.
ACGATTCGATTCGCATGACGAGGTCTACAACCAAGCCGCTTACTTCGTCGCGCTGGGCGACTTGAACAACGACGGCTGGAACGACGTGGTCGTCGTCGACGACTTCCAGGACCGCTACCTGCTGAACCAGGCCAACACGGCGCCTGGCGCTCAGGCGAACTTCACCTCCACGATCCTCCCGGGCTCGCTGAGCGAGTTCGGCGGCAACGCCGTGATCGCCGACCTCGACCTCGACGGCTGGAACGACATCATCACGACCGACGTCGATGTCGACATTCCCGGATGCAACCGGTCCATGCGGATCTTCCGCAACAACGCGAACGCCCCCTCGGTCACCTTCACCGAGTTGGCCGCGGCGCCCTACCAGGGTGCAACGGCTCGTCCCCAGGGGGTCCATGACGCGGCCGTCTTCGACCTGAACGGCGACGGCTACCTGGACATGATCATCGGCACGTGCACGGGGACCCAGGTGTGGGTGAACGATCCCCCGGTCGACATCGTGTACGACTACCCGCTCGGCTTGCCCTCTTTCGTCACGCCAGGGCAACCGTTCGTCGGTCAGGTCGAAGTGACCCCCGTCGGCGGCGCCGTCATCGTTCCCGGCTCGATCAAGTCGTTCATCGCGACCGACGGCGGGCTCTACGCGGAGAGCAACCTGACGAATCTCGGCGGCAATCTGTACCAGTACACCCTGCCGGCCGCGGCCTGCGGGTCGCGCTTCGACTTCTACTTCAGCGCTCAGATCCAGGGCGGCCCATTCCGCTTGGACCCCAGCGCTGGCGCTGGCGCTCCCTACGCGGCCCAGGTCGGAGACGCGTTCGAGGTGGTGCTCGACGAGACCTTCGAAGCACCCGCGTCGGCTTGGACGGTGGTCTCGACCGTAACGGGCTCACCGGCGTTCGGAGCGTGGGAGCAAGTCGTCCCCGTCGGGACCTTCCAGGCCGGCGTACCGATTGCACCGTCCACGGACGCTGGGCCCGGGGCGGACACGATGTGCTTCGTGACTCAGAACGGGCTTCCCGGCGCGGCGGTGGGCGCGAACGACGTGGACAACCTCAACACCTCGCTGATCTCACCCGTGTTCGGGCCGGTCGCCGAAGACGCGACCCTCGAGTTCGACTACTGGGCCGTGAGTCGCTTGTCGACCGGCACCGGGCTCGGCAACGATCGCCTCGTGGTCAGCGTGTCCAACAACGGCGGTACGAACTACGTCCAGGCCGCGAGCCTTGGCTCGGATTCCGGCGCCTGGGTGCATGCGTCGCTGGTTTTGTCCGACTTCGTGACCCCGACCAGCAACATGCGCGTGCGCTTCACCATCGATGACTCCCCGAACAACGATCTCACCGAGGCTGCTGTCGACAACGTGAAAGTCACGCAGATCGACTGCGGCAGCGGTGCGCCGCTGTTCCGCCGTGGCGACGTCAACGTGGACGGCAATACGGATATCAGCGACCCGATCGCGCTCCTCGATCACCTATTCGGGTCGGGTAACCCGCTGCAGTGTTCGAAGTCGGGCGATTGCAACGACGACGGTTCGCTGAACGTCGCCGACGCGGTCTCGGCGCTGAATGCCTTGTTCGGTATCGGTGCGCCGCTGCCGCCGCCCACGGGTGCGTGCGGTGACGATCCGACCTCGGACCCGCTGACCTGCGACAACTACCCGTCCTGTCCGTAGCACGGACTCGTTCGCCGTGCGGTGACCGTGATCGGGCTGAAGGGGAGCCGGGCTCGGTGGGATCGAACAGAGACCACGGGGTCCGGCTCCGTTTGCTGGGTACCGCCCTCCTCGTCTCCGAGTCGCTCACGGGCACTCGGCAGCGAGGTGGGTTCGCCCGACCCCGGCGGCCGCGATCGACGAAGAACGACGCAGGTCGGGGCGACTTCGACCCAGCGGGCACAAGACCCCATTTCGTGCCCGCTCTCGGCGAGTTCGGTCGCGAGCCTTGGTCGCGAGGCTCGTCGCAGTCGTCGTGGGTTCAGTCGGCGTGGGTTCAGCGGGCTGACGCCCTCGAGAGATCACTACAGAAAGGCAAAGGAAAGTGACGACAAACACCGCGCGATCGCTAGCGCTCGCGGCCGCCATCGGGCTCATCTGGGGTTGGGGGTTCGGCACCGTGGCCCTGGGCCAGCCGCAACCCAAGCTGGGCAATTCCGTCAACGGGCTGAGTCCGGCGGAAGAGACCCGGTTCAGCCTCGGGAAGGCACAGTTCACACGCAACTTCAACGACACCGAAGGCCTGGGGCCAGGATTCAATCAAACCGGCTGCTCGGCGTGCCACAACGCCCCAGTCGTCGGCGGCTCCGGCATCACGTCGGTGACGCGTTTCGGCAGCTTCGACAAGATCAACGGCTTCCAGCCCCTCGACAGCCTCGGAGGATCTCTGCTCCAGGCGAACGCCATCAACATGTCCTGTTTGGAGACCGTTCCAGCGATCGCCAACGTCACGGCGTTCCGGATCACGACTTCGTCTTTCGGTATCGGCTTGATCGAGGCGATCCCGGACTCGGCGATCGTGGCGAACGAGACCGCCCAGAACACCGTCGGCTCATTGGTGACCGGGCACGTCCACTGGGTGCCGCGGCTCGAGGATCCGATGGGCCCACTGCGGGCCGGACGTTTCGGTTGGAAGGCACAGCTCGCGACCGTCCTGAGCTTCTCCGGCGATGCCACGCTCATGGAAATGGGCATCACGAATGCACTCGTCAGCCAGGAGAACAGCCCGAACGGCGACCCCGCTCTACTCGCCTTGTGCGACTTGGTCGCTGATCCGGAAGACTTGCCCGATGCCCTCGGGGTCACGTTCATTGAGCGCGTCACTGATTTTCAGCGATTCCTCGGGCCGCCGCCGCAGACTCCTCGCAGCGGCATGAGTGGTGAAGCGATCTTCGACAGCATCGGCTGCGTAACGTGCCACGTCCGCGCTTACACGACGGGCACTACCACGGAGCCCGCGCTCTCGAACCAGCAGATCCAGCCCTACTCCGACTTCCTGGTCCACGACATGGGCGCCCTTGGAGACGGCATCGTCCAGGGGGATGCCCTCGACCTCGAGATGCGTACCCCACCGCTTTGGGGGGTTCGTTGGCGCGACGCGCTGCTCCATGACGGACGCGTAGCCGCCGGCACCTTCGAGTCCCGCATGGCGGCGGCCATCCTCGAACACAGCGGCGAGGCCTTCGCGTCGCAGGCGGCTTTTTCGATGCTGACGGCTGCCGAGCAAGCGCAACTCTTCGCCTTCTTGAACTCCCTCGGTCGGCACGAGTTCGACCATGACGACAACATCTTCATCGACTACAGCGACTTCGTCGACTTCTGGAGTTGCTTCACCGGGCCGGGCGTCTTCTACACGGCCGACGAGCCGTGCGCGCTCCACGACGTCGACCAAGACGGGGACGTGGATGCCGACGACTTCGCCGTGTTCCTGCAGGTCTATGAGGGCGGACTGGTGGATTGCGATGGCAACGGCACCGCCGACATGATCGAACTCGTCGACGGCACCGCCGCGGACTGCAACGGCAACGCCACCCCGGACGCGTGCGACATCGCCGGCGGCGTGCCCGACCTGAACGGCAATCTCGTTCCCGACTCGTGCGAGTTCTTCGTTCGCGGCGACTGCAATGTCGACGGCAGCATCGACATTGCCGACGCGGTCCTCGGTCTCGGCGTTCTGTTCATGGGCAGCACCTCGACGTGCACCGACGGTTGTGACAACAACGACGACGGCGCGCACGACATCGCAGACCCGATCTACCTGGTGAGCCACCTGTTCAGCTCGGGAAGCCCCGCACCCATGCCGCCGTACCCAGCGTGCGGCCCGGACGGCGACGACTCCGACACGTTGGCTCCGTGCTCCAACCCGAATTGTCCGTAGTTGCTTCTCGGCCCGAGCCAAGCCCATACGCGCTTAGGCGACTCCTTGGCTCGGGCCGGAGTCCTTCCCCGCTGGGGGCTTCCGGAGTCGGTGGTTTGCTTTGCCGGGGTCCGCCGGTGGGAACTCGCTCGAGCGCGACGCCGGATCAGAAGGAGATCTGGCCGAGCACGTACGGCCCTGAGAAGGTGACATTCGCCTCGTTGTCGTCACCGTCCTCGAAGTCGACGTCGAAGAACCGGTAGCCGACGGACACCGTGAGGAGCTTCGCGAGTCGAATTCCGACGTCGCCGCGGGCATCCACGAAGCTCCCCTCGATGTCGGCGTACTCGACGCCAAAGAAGCCCGCTGCCTGCCCGCTCGCCACCAACGACAGCGACTCACCGAGCGGCAACTCGAAGGAAGCGGTGACTCCGCCGACCGGAAAGATGACGCTGGCGTCCTCCGACTCCTCGAGCGCAAGCGTCGTCGAGCGGATCGACGCTTCCATCTTGACGTAGTCGATGCCGACCAGGCCGCCAATCGAGAAGCCGGGGCCATTTTGGGGTTGGACGCCGATCACCCCGAACTTGGCGTATGCGGTCGCGAGCACGCCCTCGACGTGACTCAGAACCCGGTCGGAGACGACGAAAGTCTGCCCCTGAAAGCTGATGGTCTCGGTCAGAACCTGGTCTCCATCGCGCTCGATCTCGAAGTACTGCCCTTCGAGCACCACGGGGCCTAGGGCAACGCTACCCCGATAGGCGAAGTCCTCGTCGCGCTTGTCGAGGCCCAGGGTGTCCACGAGATCGATCTTCGTGCCGGTCACGAGGTTGTCGGTGAACTGAATGTCGCCGTCGAGATCCGCGCGCCAGTAGTCGACGCCGGCCGATGCCAGTTGAATGTTCTGAGGCGCCGCGCAACCGATCGCGATGAACCCGAGAAGCGCGGTCGCACTGACGAGGCCGGTTCTGCCTGGCGTGATCACCTTAGAGTCCTCCATCCGACCTACCGCCGGCACGAGCCGGCCCTTGGGCTCGCGCTCGACATCGAGGTCGCCGGCAGGTATTTCGCTATCGTCCGCGAGCCGGGCAGAGAGGAGCGTTGTTTCGAGCCGAGTTCATCGACCTTCCGATAAGCCTCCCCTTCGAGTCGCACACGCGCTCGGCGCCAGAAGCCCGTACTCGGACGCGGCCTCACGCTCCCGAACTTGATCCGAAGACTGCCCGATCATCCGACTCAGCATCGCGACGATACGAACTTGCCCTGCGTCCACTCATCGCCCGAGATCACCGCCACAAGGTCCGTTCCAGTCGGGGAGGTCTGAGTGGGCAAGCCGGGAATCGAACCCGGACCCCCTAACGGGGAAAGGATTTTAAGTCCTTCGCGTCTGCCGTTTCCGCCACTTGCCCTGAGGATTCGCCCAAGAATAACTTCACCCTCTTGCTCGTCGCTTCGGGCCATCTTCGACCGATCCGAAAACCTCGAAATCCTCACCGGAACTACGGCTACGCCTCCGGCTCCGAGCCTTCCAGATCGGCCGAGTCTGACCCAAATCGACGGCAAGATGTCGAAGCTATTCTTGGGCGACTGCTTAGTCTCCAATCAGCCGCACTCCCGTCCGCGGGCACGGGGTCCGATCCGCAGTTCGGAGATTCGTCACCCGTAGTCGCGGACCCGGAACCCTCGGGAAGACTCGGGCCCCACCGTCCGCGGCACTACTTGCGTTTCACGCCGACGATGTACGCGATCCAGGCGTCGCACTGTTCCGCAACCTCGCGGCGCGTGAAGATGCCGTTGCCTTCGTCGGTCTTGCGATCGGTCCCTTCCCAATAGACGTCGGCGCGTTCGAAGCCGGCGTCGAGCATCAACTCGCGGACCTCAGGAAGATTCCACACCCGCCAGTCATAGGTGAAGGCTCGCTTCCATTCGCTCGCATCACGAAAGCGAAAGCCGATGGAGCAGGTTGCGTGGTGGGTGATGGGGTTGTACTTCTCCTGACTCCACACATAGGTGTAGCTGCCCACCTTGCGCGTCTCTCGACACTCCGAGTGCGTGTCCTTTCCGCCCTCGATATCGAGGACGAACAACCCCTCGCCCGCAAGGTTGCGATAGCCCGCCTTGCAGTAGTTGCCGAGTTCTTCACGGGTCTTGAAGCAGAAGTAGGAGAAATTGAGACCGGCGACAATGTCGAACTTGGGCCCCATCACGCGCAGCGCATTGCCCCGCAGCAGAGAAACTCGGGAGCGTGCGCTCGCGTCGATGTTCGGCAGGTTGTGAGCAGTACCCCAAGCCAGCGGTTCTGGGTCGATGTCGTACCCGTGGGCCACATTCTCCGGATGATCGGCGGCCCAAGTACAAGACAACCAGCCAGTACCGCAGAAGTCTTCGCGGAGGAGGTGAGGGCGCCGTTGAAACTCCCTCTTGAAAACTCGTTTGAAGAACTCGACGTCCGCCTCCGGCTCTTGCACCGACTGCTGGTAAAGTTCGTACTTGTCCGCCGTCGCCGCCGCCTTGGCCCGCCGGCTGACACGCTTCTTCGAGGTCATATGTCCTTCTGGTCCTTGGTCTGCGCGGTATCGGAGAATCGAATCGAGTACGAGTACGAGTACCGCGATGCTGAGTACGAGTACGAGCCCGGCGCGGAGTTCTGACCTTTCCTGAATTCAAGATCACCCGCGCCACTTTCGCCCGCTGACCGCTGCCGTTCGCTCAGGATAGTCGTACTCGTACTTAGTGCAACGGTACTCGTACTCGTACTCGACAGGATCGCTGATGGCTGAA
>JBFWWP010000011.1:41325-155283 GCA_050246115.1 Planctomycetota bacterium | reverse complement strand
CAAGCGGGGGAGCTTCTTTGACGTCAACGACTTGATCGGCGCAATCAACGAGTACATCAACGCGCACAACGAGAAACCGAAGCCCTTCATCTGGACCGCTTCTGCTCGAGACATCCTTGCCAAGGTCAAGCGGGCCAGGTCCGCATTGAATAAGTTATAGACTGTTAGGCGGACACCACTAGCCCCAAGTCTGAGCGTGCGCGCTCAACTTGGGGCTAGGCAGATGCGGACAGGCTGTCCGCGCTCCCAGGGCGCGCGGGGGCGTGTCCATGGCGCACGCGCTCCAGAGTATGCGCGACGATGGTGACCTCATCGTCGTGGAAGACGTGCCCAGCCCCGGTGATCCTGATCCTCTTTCGATACAGCGGCCACGAACGGCGTTGGCACGGACGACGGCGGAGCCCCGCTCCTCGGTATCTCGCGCGGGCCAGGAAGACACGGCGGCCTCGACGCGTTCTCTCGAGATCCCCTGCGGGAAGCAGCTTCGCCGCTCCGCCTGTCGGCGAACTTTCTCCTCCTGGGTCGTGTCGAAGCTGCTGCGATCGTTGGGCAACGACGACGGAGCGCGCAACATCGCTGACGCGGTCTTCGCCCTCGGCCTCGGCCAGACAGCATCCATGACGGTCGCATGCATCCGATGAGAAGGGACCGCCCAGGGTCACGCGCTGCCGGTCCACTGCAGCCTTGGCTAGCTCGGAGAGGCCGAAAATCAACCATTCAACGGCTGATTTTCGGCCACACACGACAAACCACTACTAAAAAAAGACTTAGAACCACTGCGCCGCGAATCGAACGGGTGGGTCGAGATTGGGTCCTGTCCCACCGCCACCCCACTTCGCTCGGGGTCGAGCGCGTCATCGTCAGAACCGCACTTGCACTTGGAAAATGAACGACGTGTCCCGGCCGTGGCTGCGAAACACGCCGGGGAACTGGTCCGCGATCACGCGGACGACTTCGGCGGAGCATCGGAGGTTCCAGATCGGGTACCAGTTCACCGCCGCCGTGAACGTGCGGAACTCTTGGGACGACACCGTGAAATCGGTGACTCCGAGGTTGAAGAAGTCACGGTCGATGTCGCCGTTGGCGTACCGCGCGGCGACTTCGACGGCACCGTAGCCACGCGGACCGTCTGGAGTCAGAGGTACCCACGGTCGTGCGGGAAAGGTGCGATCTCGACCATCGCGTTGGCGGTGCGGCCGCGAGTCGTAGTGCTCCCCGGAGAGCATCCACGAGAGGCTGGCCGCCCACGCGGTGATCTGGTCGTCCAGGTCGTCGGGCCCGGAGGGGGTCTCGAGGTCGAGCAGGCTGCCGATCGCCGTCTCGTGCAGCCAGCGAAACGGGCCGAAGTCGGCTCCGTACCCGACATACAAGAAGCGGCTCCCATCTCGGGCCTCGAGGCGGGGGGTCGAGAACAGCTTGTTGCGCAGATCCGTGGCGACATCGAGGTAACCCTCGAAGCGCGGTGTCCACGCGTAGGCACCGCTCACGAACAGTCCCGCGAGCAGGGAAACTCCTTCGTACCCGAGCACCGTCGCTTGCAGGTCCACGTGGCGTAGCGGATAGCTCGTGAGCTTCAGCGAGACCTGCGGATGGGCCCGGCGCTGACCGAAGGCATCGAACCCCTCCCCCGCTCCGAAGGTCGCTTCGTAGGACAGCAGTCCCTCGTGGAGTTCTCCGTCGACGCCAACCGTCAGATCCGTGCGGCCTCCGAGATAGGCTGGAAACGCGGGACCGACGAACGCGAGATCGAACGTTCGCACCGACTCCTCGATCCCGAGCGCCGCGCGCCAGAGACCCACCGTGACGCGCAACCGACGATCCGGAGACCAACTCGCCCACGCCTCTTCGAACCCACCGCGGGTGTCGACCCCAATCAGGTCGCCCGTGACCCGCCAAGCGAGCGCGTCGTACGTCCCATCGACGCGAAGGCGAGCGCGATCGAGTCGGACCTGATCGTCGCGCACGTTGCGCCGATCGTAGTCGCGGGCATCGACCGCGAGTTCGCCGCCGACGTGGATCCTCAGGTCGCGCTCGGGGCCCGCCTCCGTCGGGATCGACTCGACCACCAGTCCCGTGAGGACTCCGACCTCGACGCGTGTCTCTCCCGGGCCGGCCCCTGAGGTGAGAGTGCGGGTCGCGCAGCCGGTGGCCACGACGACCGCCACGAGCAAGAACGGCATCATGCACCACGCAGGAGCCCGCTTCCCAGCTCCACCCGTGAAGCCATTCGCCGGTGTGCGTCGGAATGGTCCAGGCGTAGTAGGATCCGCGCGGCGGGAGCCGACCGGTCGCGTCCCCGTCGAACTCGGATTCGTCGCACAACCCCGCATCGCTACGGACCTCCTCCTCGTGACTCGAGTTCACCGTGCTCGACCGCCGCAAACGCGACGAGTCGCTTCGCCCCGGGCGGAAGGTAACTCCGGCCAAGCCGATCGACAATTGTCGCCCTCGGCTCAGCGCGCTGCCTGGCCGAGACTGCCACACGAGGCGCTCCTGGAAGGGCGCGGCCAGCGGCGCGACTGTACACGCCGTTGACGATCGAGGTGCAGCGACCTGCAGCTTCTCCGCTGGGCGGGGAACGAGCGAGATGAGCGCGCCGCAAAAGTCGCGGAGATTTTCCACGGGATTTCGAGAGTGGCGAACGTCACCCCCCTCGACGACCCGCCTCGATAGGCAGACAGGGGAAGCACTCGCACGCAGCGTTGCTGCAGGAAGGAGTTGCGGATGTCTGTCGTGGCCCAACGGGTGAAGAGCGTTCTGGACCGACATTTCGTGTGCTACGAAACGGTCCCCCACGTCACGGACTTCACCGCGCTCGAGACCGCCGAGCATGCCCACATCTCGGGCCGTGCCTTTGCCAAGGCGGTGATCGTCGTCGCCGACGGCAAGGTCGTCATGGTCGTGATTCCCGCGCATCACAAGGTCGACCTGGACATGCTGCGCGTGCGGTTGCACGCCAAACACGTCAAGCTCGCCCGCGAGTCGCGGATCCGACGCTTGTTCCCGGACTGCGACGTGGGAGCGATCCCCCCCTTTGGCAGCCTTTATGATCTGCCGGTGGTCATTAGCCCGAACCTTGCCGCGAACGAGACCATCGCCTTCAACGCCGGGAGCCACGAGATGGTCATCTGTATCTCCTACGCCGACTACGAGCGACTCGTCAGGCCGACGGTCGAGCGCGGGATTTCGCGGCGCTGGCAGGGTTGAGGACCGCAGCCGCGAAGCCAAGACACGGCGGACGCCCGTTGGCGAGTCACGTAGACGCCCGAAGTCACGCGTCCTCGAGGCCCGATCGTGCGCCGCCGAGGCGGGGCGTGGGGCCGCGGGAGTTCCCGGCCCACTTCCCCGCGGGAAAAGAGGGCCCGGGGGCAGCGTGGACGCGGGGGCAACCCGGTGTTAGACTCTTCGCATGCTGAGAACCCTCTTTCTCGTTGCTCAACTCTATTGCGCAGCCACCGCGTCCCTTGGGGGGCTGCCCCTCCTCTGGTGCAACGACCGGGGTCAGTTGACGCTGGGTTGTGGTTGCGAGCACACGGAGGTGGACTCCTCCGGAGTGGAGCGTTCCTGCTGCTCCGCGCCGGCCGAGAACGGCACGGGCGCAAGCGCAGAAGCCTGTTGCACCTTGACTCGGGTCGATCTGGATCCGACCGAGCAACCGCGCCAAGGCCAGTCCCCGACGAGCGATCTCGACCCGGTGATCATCCCGTGGACTCTCGAGCTTCCGGCTCCCCGAAGTGCGACACCACCGCCACTGTTGGTCCTCACGCCCACACACCCCCCGAGCTACCTGCTCTACTCCGGCTTCCTCGTCTAACTCGCTGACGGCGCACGCGATCGCTGCAGAGAGCCGTTTCGGCTGTGCCGAAACCGATTCTCACTGTGCACGTGCGCATCCCTTCGAATCCGGTCGGCCCCGAACACGGTTCCCTCCGCGAAGCCAAGGAATGCGCAAAGCGACGGTCTCCGATCGCGCGCCGCCACGCCCACACCTCGTCCCCCGCGCCCGCGCGTGCTGCGCATGGCGCGCGGTTTGGCGATCTTTCCCACAGCCGCTCTGGTCAACGGAAACCCGAGGAAGCCATGCCTCGCCATGAACCGATCTGCCCCGTCCTTCATACCCCGGCTCGGAGATCTGCCCGGAGTCGGATCGTCCGGCGCGCGCTCCTTTCGTGGGCGTCCGTAGCGCTCGTCGGGTGCGCGTCGCTCGACCCCAGAGCCGATCACGATCGCCTGACGGAACTCGTGTCCACCCGGGTCGGGCACTCCGTGGAGATCGCGATCGCGTCTCCGGAATCGTGGGACTCGAGCCAACCCCTCAGTGCGAACCAGTCTGTCGCCCTCGCGCTGCAAACCAGCCCCGAGCTCCAGCAAGGGTTGGCGGACATCGCCGAAGCGCGCGCGCAGGTCGTCGCAGCTCGCCTGTGGCCAGACCCAGTCCTGAGTTTCGCCCTGGGTCGGCCCACGGACGGGTTGCCCGGAGATCCACACATCGCGTCTCTCATGCAGCAACTCGATTGGCTCTGGACGCGCGGCCCCCGCGCCGCTGCGGCCGACGCGGACCTCGGGAGCACCATCGCTACCGTCGCCGATGCGGCCATCCGTCTGATCGCGCAAACCCGTCGGCTCCATGCCCAGGTGACGTACGGGGAACGCGCGCTCGCCGTGACCGAGCGCTGGGTCGAGGCCGTTGGCTCCGTGCGCCGCGCACGCGCGAGCGAAGTGGCGCACGGAACGCGACCGCGCGCCGACCTCCGCCGCGCCGAGGTCGACGAGGAACTCGCTCGTGAGGTGCTGGTCCGTCGCCGACGCGAAGTGGAGGTCGCGCGTCGCGCGCTCCTCGCCCGCATCGGCAGGGCCGACGCGGCACCCGAGTTCCCGGTCGTCGACGAAACGGACTTGCCGACCGCGGCTGCACTCGGGCTCGACGAAGCCGCGTTCGTGTCCCGCGCACGGAGACAGCGCTGCGATCTGGCGGCAGCGCGGGCACGAGTCGAGCGACACGCCGAGGCACGCCGCGCGGTCGGGCGCAGTTCGTGGATCGGTCTCGGAGGCATGGTCGGTCACGAACGCAACCACGAGGGGCGGACAGCAGTCACCTTCGGGGCGCAGCTGCAACCGCGACTGTGGGGTTCGGGCGCAGTCGCGCGAGCGCGCGCGGATGCCGAACTAGCACGCGCCATCGCCAATGCCGTGGGAGTCGACCGGAAGGTCTGCGAAGAGGTGCGCGTCGCTTGGCTGCGGTGGCTGGAACAGGACGAACTGGTCGCACGCATCGACGCGGGCCGAATGGCGCTCGCGGCCGGCGACCTCAGCGCCGCCGAAGCCGAGGGGCGCGCAGGCGTGCGGAGCCCAGCGGAGGTCGCCACCGTCGTCGCCGCGCACGAGCGGGTGCGCCTCGAGCGCATCGACGCAGAGCGCGAGCGTGTGGAACGCTTCCACGAACTCGTGCGGGCCGCGGGCGGTTCGTGGATCAGCGCGGACAGTGACGCGCCGCTCGCCACCGCCGGAGTCACGCCGGGCGCCGACCTCGTGGCCACCCCTCGCCCGATCGTTCCGGACGCGATCGCCGGCAACGCAGCGTTGGCGCGATCCGCCCCCACCCGCGCCGATGGAGGTGACCGATGAGCGGCCTCGAGCATCTGGCGCGCACGACGCCGAGCGCGGTGGGCTCACGCCCGTTGGTCGCACCACCGCCCTCGCGTTGGAAATCACGGGTACTGCTTCCGGGCCTCCTGATCGCGGCGACCCTCGCGGCCATTGGCTTCGCGGCCCGTGACCAGATCTTCCCGGCCGAGAACGTACGCATTGCGTCCGTGGTCCTGAAGACGGTTCGAGGCACCGTCGCGAGTTCGAGCGTCCAAGCTTCGGGGTGGATCGAACCCGCGCCGAGTGCCGTGTTCGTGTCGGCCTTGACCGATGGGGTCGTCGAGGAGTTGCTGGTACTCGAGGGCGACACCGTGGCTCGAGGACAAGTCGTGGCGCGGTTGATCCGTGAAGATGCGGCGATCGCCGTCGACCGCGCGCGCGCAGAGCTCGAGTTCGCGCGGGCGCGCGTGGCCGACCGGGTGGCACGCTTCGACGCCGCAACGCAGGTGCTGCGGGAGCTCGTCGATCGCACGGAGTCCCTCGAGCAGGCGCGCGCTGGACTGCGCGCCGCGACTGCCGAGGCAACCGACGCGCAGGCGATGGTCCAGCAGGCCCGCGCGAGCTTCGAGACGACGCGCATCGAGTTGGAACGAAAGCGCCCACTCCTGGCTGACGAGGTGGTCGCGGTCCTCGAGATCGAACTCCTCGAACAACGACTCACCGGCGCCGAGGCGAGCGTGGCGAGTGCGCTCGCGGCTGCAGAGCTCAAGGCGGCCCGCGAAGAGGCGGCGACTGCCCGCGTGCGTGCGGCCACCCGTCACGTCGACCTGCTGATCGAGGAGCGCCGGGATCTCGCCACGGCGGAAGCCGCCTTGGCGGAGGCGCGCGCGGAGGAGCGCAACGCTGCAGCCCGACTCGCCGAAGCGGAGCTGCGGCTCGCCCGCACCGAAGTCCGATCGCCGGCGAGCGGGGTGGTGATGGCGCGTTGGGTTTCGCCCGGCTCTCGAGTCATGCTGAGCGGCGAACCTCACCGCGGCCACATCGTTCACCTCTACGACCCGCAGTCGTTGCAGGTGAGAGTCGACGTGCCGCTCGCCGATGCCGCGCTGGTCGGAGTCGGCCAAGAGGCCGAGATCACGCTCGAGGTCCTCCCCGACCGACGCTTCGCCGGCGCCGTGACGCGCCTCGTTCACCAGGCCGACGTGCAGAAGAACACCGTCGAAGTCAAAGTGGCGGTCACCGACCCAACCCCAGAACTCAAACCCGAGATGCTCGCGCGCGTCCGCTTCCTCGTGGCCGCACGAGAAGAAGGTACGTCCACCCGTGCGCGGCTGTTCGCACCACGAGTCGCCGTTCCCGGAGAGCCCGAGCAAGAAGTACGGGCTCTCGTCATTGTCGAGCGCGAGGGCACTCGTGGGCGCGTCGAGGCGCGCACCGTCAAGCTCGGGGCGAGCACCTTCGGTTCCTACATCGAGGTCGAGTCCGGATTGCAGCCGGGCGATCGCATCGTGGTGTCGCCACCGGTCGGACTGGCGGCGGGAGCACGAGTGCAAGTCGTCGGCGAGATCTCGGAACGAGAAGGAGGCTGAGATGGCGCTGATCGAATGTCGCGGACTGACGCGGACGTACGAGCGCGGCGACAACGTGATCACCGTGCTCGCCGAACTCGACCTCGAGATCGAAGCCGGGACCTTCCTGGCGCTCATGGGGCCTTCCGGTTCCGGCAAGACGACTTTGCTCAATCTGATCGCGGGCATCGACCGTCCGACCGCGGGACAACTGCGGGTGGCGGGGCGAGACATCGCACCACTCAGCCGCTCCGAACTCGCTCGCTGGCGATCGGTCAACGTGGGTTACGTGTTTCAGCTCTACCACTTGGTGCCGGTGCTGACCGCCTACGAGAACGTCGAGCTTCCGCTGCTCCTGCGCAAGCAGCTCTCTCGTCGCGAACGACATCGGCAGGTAGCCCTGGCCTTGGATTTGGTCGGCCTATCCGACCGCGCGACACACTACCCGCGTCAATTGAGCGGCGGGCAGGAACAGCGGGTAGCGATCGCCCGCGCTCTCGTCACCGACCCGACACTACTGCTCGCCGATGAGCCCACGGGCGATCTCGACGAGGCCTCCTCGCGCAGCATCATGGAGTTGCTGTCGCGCCTGCACCGAGAACTCGGGAAGACCATCGTCATGGTAACGCACGACCCCGAGACCGCCCACTTCGCCGACCTCACCCTGCACCTGCACAAGGGCAAGCTGATCAACGCGCCCGGGCTCCGCCCCAGCGCTGGCGGAAGCCCTAGCCTCGGCCAAGCCCTTGCCAAGAGTCAGGAGTCCTCGTGAGCGCCCTTCGCTACTTCTCCTTCGTGCGTCGACAGGTCACCCGTCAGCCAGCGCGTTCGCTGCTGACGATCGCGGGGATCGCGGTGGCCATGTTCCTGTTTTGCGTCGTGCAAGCGATGCAGGCCGGAGTCCGTGAGGCCACGCAAGTAGCTGCGGATGACACGATGCTCGTCGTCTATCGCGAGAACCGCTACTGTCCGTTCTCGAGTCAGCTCCCGCAGTACTATCAGCGTCGCATCGAGAGCGTGCCGGGCGTGAAGGAAGTGACGCCTGTGCGAATCTTGGTTTCCAACTGCCGGGCCTCGCTCGACGTCGTCACCTTTCGTGGAGTGCCGCCGGCGGAGTTCGCCGCGAACTTCCTCCCGAAGCTCGAGATCATTGCCGGCTCGTTTGCCGATTGGCAGCGCCGCTCCGACGCCGCCGTAGTCGGTGAGTCGCTGGCGAAGCGACGCGGGATTCAGGTTGGCGAGCGTTTTTCGGCGGCCGGGATCACCATTCACGTCGCCGCCATCGCGCGCTCCGACGAACCGCAGGACCGGAACGTGGCCTACACCCATCTGTCATTCATTCAAGAAGCCAGCCGCCAGGGCGGCACCGGCGGTGTCGTCACCCAGTTCAATGTCGCCGTCGTCGACTCGACTCAGCTCGAGGCCGTGGGTAAAGCCATCGATGCCGAGTTCGCGCACGACCCGGACCCGACCTCGACGCGGCCCGAGAAGGCGTTCGTCGCCCGGGCGGCGGGTGACCTGCTCGAAATCGTGCGCTTCGCGGGTTGGTTGGGCTACGGTGCCTTGGCAGCGGTGTTCGCGTTGGTCGCCAACGCGATCGTGCTGGCGCTCCGTGACCGTGTGAAGGAGAACGCCATCCTGCAGACGCTGGGCTACTCCGGAGTCCACATCATGGGACTGGTCGTCGCCGAGAGTCTGCTGATCGGCACCTTGGGTGGCGGCCTCGGAGCGCTGGCCTCTTACGTCTTCTTGGAACTACAGCGTTTCAGCTTGACCATGGAGGGACTCAACATCGAAGTCCAGGCGCAGCAGATGGTGCTGCTCCTCGGCATGGTCCTGTCGACGATACTCAGCCTGCTCGCCAGTTTGTGGCCTGCGCTGCAGGCCTCGCGCCGTGAGATCGTCGAATGCTTCCGCTCGGTGTGATGCGCTCGGTGTGAACGGCAGGAGGAGTCCCCGATGAGTCGCTTGCCCTTCGAGTACGCGGTCCGCAATCAGACCCGCGCGCCCGGTCGCACCTTGCTGCAGTTCAGCGGCAGCGTGTTGGTCCCGCTCCTCGTGCTCGCCTCCGCCGCGTTCGTGGTCGGACTCGAGCGTTCCCTCGCGATCAGTGCCTCTCCGGCCAACGTGATCCTCCTCAGCACTGGCTCCGAGGAGAGCATCGAGCGCAGTCAGATCGACGCTCGCGTGGCGAGTATCGCGGCGGCCTCCATCCCGGGAATTCGGCGGCGCCTCGGCGAGGCCGCGGTGTCTCCGGAGGTGCACCTCGGACTCTCGGTGCGGACCGGCTCGCCAGGCGGCCAGGACGGGCTCGCAGTGGTGCGGGGCGTGACGAGTGCGGCTTTCCTGGTCCACGATCGGGTCCGTATCTTCGAGGGGCGCGTCCCGGAGTCGGGCGCCAACGAAGTAATGGTAGGCAGACTGCTCGGCGCCAAGCTCGGCTCAGGGGAGCGAGCGGTCGAAGTGGGCAGCACTCTGTGGATCGATGAGCAGGCGTGGCAGGTCGTGGGCCGATTCGAAGCGCCGGGGACCGTGCTGGAAGGGGAGATCTGGGCGCCCCTCACCGACCTGCAGGTGCTCGCTCGACGCGATTCCTTGTCGTGCGTCGTTTTGTCGCTCGAGAACCCAAGCGACTTCGCGCGCGTCGAGGCGTTCGCGATCTCGCGATTGGACCTCGAGATCACGGCGATGACCGAGATCGAGTACTACCGAAAGCTGGGTGAGTTCTTCGCGCCGATTCGGTGGTTGGTCGTACTCACGGCGATCTTGATCGGTGCCGGCGGCGTGCTCGGAGGACTCAACCTCTCCTACGCCGCGTTCGCCGCCCGCATTCGAGAGTTGGGCACACTGCAGGTGCTGGGCTTCTCGCGCACCGCGATCTTGCTGACCCTCGTGCAAGAGTCGGCCCTCGTTGCAGCAGCAGGGTCGCTGGTGGCGGCCGGTCTGGGACTCGTCTTCCTCGACGGAATCGCGATTCGTTTCTCGATGGGCATTTTCGGATTGGTCGTGAACGGCCCCGTGGTCGCCGTAACGCTGAGCGCCGGTCTCGCCTTGGGGGTATTGGGTACGATTCCACCATCCCTACGTTGCTTGACTGCGCCGCTGACCACCACGCTGAAGAGTTGAAACCCTTGTTGCATCGGACGAACCCGCAACGCACCTCGGGTGCCGCAAGCGAGGGCTTTTTCCTCGCGGTCGAGCCCGTGCGTGCTCACTGACCCAACTTCTGCGAAAGGACGATTCCCTTGAACCGAGTCATTGTTTCCGGGATCTCACTCGTTGCCCTCGCGATCACCGCATGTTCTCCCGAAGCACCGGCCGCCCCCGCGGCCACCGCGGCGGCGCTTCCAAACGGGCTGTTCCTGACCCAGGCCCCGGACAACCCGCGCACGCTCGTGGCTTCCAAGGAGACAGCGAAGGTCGGCGACGAGGTCGTCTTCACGGCGCGGATCGGCGGCCGGCGTGATCCGTTCGTCAAGTCCTCGGCAGTCTTCATCGTCGTCGATCCGAAGCTGCTGCCTTGCAACGAGCTTCACGGTGACGGCTGCGTCACTCCATGGGACTACTGCTGCGAGACGCCCGCGGATCTACTCGCTCACTCGGCGACGATTCGCATCGTCGACGATCACGACGCTCCGCTCGCCGTAGGCCTGCAAGGCACGCATGGACTCGACCCGCTGCGCACGGTGACGGTTCGCGGCAAGGTCGCACAGCGTGACGACGCCGGCACTCTGTTTGTCGTCGACGCGGCGGGAATCTACGTGCAACCGTGACCCGGCGGGCGCCGCGAAGTCAGCGATGGGCGAAGGTTGGGGCGCGGACGTGCGGCGGCTCCCCGAGGAACACCGGGCTGCGGGCGCGCGCCGATCTCAATGCGAATGCACTCGGCCGGGTTGCGATCGGATCGGGCCGGGTTGCGATCGGATCGGGCCGGGTTGCGATCGGATCGGGATGGGCGCGGGAGTGGGTTGGGCAGTTGCGGAACGGCGCAGGGGTCTGGGGTGAGCCCGGGTGAACACGGTCCTGGTGAACAGGCGGCCCGGGTGAACAGACGCCCCGAAGCAGCGGGCCGTGAAATGGGGAGAGTGAGGGGAATCGAACCCCCGACAACCGGGACCACAACCCGGTGCTCTAACCAACTGAGCTACACTCTCCACAGTCGAACGCGTCCGGGATTCTCGGGGCGAGGGCGGACGGTGTCAAGAGTGCGGGGACACCCCGTCGATGCTCGCGCGGGGCCGACAGGCCACAAAAAAACCGGACCTGGGAGAGGGAACCCAGGTCCGGCGTCTTGTCCTCGGGTATTTCAGACCCAATGCGATCGACACCACCGCGGGCGTCGCGCCGATCACCTCGTACGAGGACCTCGTTTCGCTTTCTCAGGGTACGGCAACCCGGCGATCGACGGGTGAATCGTCCGTCAATTCCCGGCGAAGCTCCGGGTCACGCGCGATGGCGCAGTTCGACGATTCCCGCCCGTCTGCCTTGTTTCGCCGGGTCAACGCTCTCGATCGTCCGAGCGCGGTTCAACGGCCATGCAGCGTGAAGCTGACGAAGAGGCCGGCGTCACCGTCTTCATCCAAAGAGGTCTCGATCTCGGCGCTGAGGTAGCGCTTCTCGAGGATGGCCGAGAAGAAGTCGACTTTCACGGCGGCGCCGATCTCACCCAGCACCGCACGATACCCCTCTCCGCCGACCAGGGCCCCCAGATCGGGGCGCAGCTTGATGTCGGTGTTGAGTCGCAACAGGCGGTCGTGAAACAGCGACTCGCCCAGGGGCGCGTCCGGGTCGGTCTCGGGAGCGATGGTCAACGCTTGAGCGCTCGGTTCGGCGCGAAGCTTGTTCACGTCGACACGCAGCTGACCCGAATCGTTGAGCTGGAGCGGCCCCCAGTCCAGGAGCGCGATCTCGGGCTCGACGTTCACTTCGTCTGCGGAACCGAGCACCGATTGCCGCGTTTTCTGCAGCTCGAAGTCCTCGCCGGTCAGGCCAGCGTGGTCGCGGCCCAACCGACCGATGTCGTCGCGCTCCGCCAGATAGCCGTAGTAGTCCATGGTGAAGTCGTGCTTGTACCGATCTCGCAGCTCACTCCGGAAGAAGCGACGGACTTGGCGCCACGCGAGCTTGCGCGCCAGGCGACCCGCGGCGACGACCTTCGGATCGGACGGCACGTCGGGCCGCCGCAACAGGTTCCCCTCGGCGCCACCGGTCCCCGGGTCGTCGGCCGAATCGATCAACCGAAAGAAGTCGATCGGCCGCTGCCGCATACAGTAGTCCCCAGCACCGTTGGAAACCGGGTGGGCCGGCTCGGGCGCGAACGTCGGCGGTGGGTGAGCCACTTGGACCATGGTCGTGGAGTAGCGTCGGGGGAGGTCGGGACGCGGACAGCCCTGTGCGGTCTCCGGCGAGGCCGGGGCCAGCACTCGAAACGACGCCAAACTGTCGCGCACGATCTCGACCGGACTCACGACGGGAACGGCCGGAGCGTCGCTTCGGGGGGCGACTTTCGCCATGGCGAGCTCGCGCGGCACGCCCGGGAGCTCGTCGGCCCACGCGCGAGACGCCAATCCGATGGAGAACCCAATGAGCAAGAGCCCGGCCAGGATCGATCGCGCCACCCGCGCGCCACCCTTCGACCCACGGCAAAGCCGTGACGCTTGCCGGTCGCACGGCGGCGACACGTCGAGGGTGTCGATTGCGGGTTGGTGGTGGCTCAACGCTCGGCCTTCCTCGAATTCAGACCCGTCCCGCGTGTAAGGCGGACCGCGAGGTGGGTCATCTCGGCGCTGTCAGAGTCGCAAAAACCGACAGTAACGATCCGATACGGCGCACCGCGCCCGAGGACTCGATTTCGTCTTAAGTCTCTTGCTGTCTTGAGCCTTCAGCCGTCGAGTCGCTCGGCTGCAGGAGTATAACACGGTCCGAAGATGTCAGCAAGCCGCTGGGAGGGAAGGGTTTTCGGTTTCTTCGCGAACGTTAGCCCGGCCGATCCTGTGCGGTCGCCGGCTAGGTATGAAACCAGTACGGTCAACCGCCAGCGCGGTCACGCTCGACGAGAGGCCGCCTTGATCACGTCTTCGAGGCTGGGGCTGCTCGGCAGCTCGCGCAGGGCTCGACGGACGGCTTCCTGCGCGGACTGGAGCGGTACCCCGAGGGCCACCAAGGCGCCGGTCGCGTCTTCCTCGAGTTGATTCGCGGGGAGACGCAACGCTGAGACCGGTTCCCGACCGAACACCTCGCGCAGTTCGAGTACCAGCCGCTCCGCCGTCTTGCGGCCGATCCCTTTGATTCTCGTCAGCACTTGCACCTGGCCATCGATGATCGCCATGCGGAACTCCGCGAGCGGAATCCCCGAGAGAATGGTGATCGCGGTGCCCGGTCCTACGCCGGAGATGGTGCAGAGCCGCTCGAACACCGAACGCTCTTCGCGCGACGCGAAGCCATAGATCACCAAGCGGTCATCTCGAACGCGCATCGACGTGAACAGGCGAGCGCGCTCCTGGCCACGGAGTTCACGAGCCGTCGACTCCGGAACCACGAGCGAGTAACCGAGTCCGCCGGTTTCGATCACCGCGCGGTCGCCCTCGCACTGCACCAAGAAACCCGATACGAAGTCGAACATGGCCACCGGCTCCTCGAGCTGAACGGCACGCGCTTTGGTCCCAGCATTCACCGGCACGCGGAACGAGAGCCTTTGTGCAACGGGGCGGCACCTGCGGGTAGTGTGGATGGGCTAGCCAACAGCCACGACGGGGCTGCAAGAGCCCCCTGGAAGAGAATCTTGGCCCAAGGCAAGCGCGGCACGCACTTGATTGGGGACTAGCCGCTCGCGAGGGAGAGCGATCGTTCCTTCAGCTTTCGCTTCACCTCGTTCAAGGAGGTAACACCGAAGTTGCGCTGATTGATCAACTCGAGCTCGGTGCGCTTCACGAGGTCGGCGAGAGTCTCGATCCCGAGCCGATCCATGCAGCGTTGGGCACGACTGGAGAGTTCGAGCACGCTCACCGGCTCGGCCAGCAGACTGCTCTTCTCGGGATCGGCCGCGACCGAAGCGCGCGGCTTGTCCTCGAGCCCTTGTCCCAGGCGGAAACCCTTCTGCGCGAGAATCTTCTTGATCTCGGCCAACGAAGTCTCGCCGAAGTTCTTGTAAGACAGGAGTTCGGCCTCGGTCTTCTGGATGAGGTCACCGAGGGTGTGGATGTTCATCTTCGCCAAACAGTTGCGGCTGCGTACCGAGAGTTCGAAGTCGGTGACCGGAATCTGCAGGAGCTGCTTGCGGCGGCTGCGCTCCTTCTCTTTCTCCCGGTCATAGTACATGTCGAGAGAGGCCTCGACGTCGCCCAAGTACAATGCAACCCGTTCGTGGTCGGGGTAGACGTCGAGCACCATGGAGTACACTCGCGTCGCGTCGTGGTAGCGCTCTTGGTCTTCGTACAGGATCCCGAGATTGACGGCCGCGCGCACGAACACCGGCGTGGTCTTCATGCACTCTTCGTAGGCCCGAATCGCTCGGCTTTCCGTGCCATGGAGCGCCGCCAGATAGCCCAACCGGAAGTTGAACCGTGGATCGTTCTCCTTGGCAACGGCGCGCTCGTACGCCGCGAGTGCTTGGGCGTACTCGCCCTCGCGCTCGAGGACGACGCCATCGAGGTAGGCCGTGAGTGCAGCGCTCGGGGCGAGGCCCAAGGAATCGAACAAGGCTCGCGCCTCGGCGTGACGTCCAGAGAGAGCCAAGGCCTCGACCAGCAGCGACTTCAGATCGTCCTGGCCGGGGTGCTTCTTCGCCGCCTTCTCGAGCAAGTCCGCTGCAACCGCGGTGCGCCCCTCCTCGAGCAACAAGTAGCCGTGCCAGTACGCAGCGACCGGGTTGCCGGCAGCCGCTGCGAGCGTGTCGAGTGCTTTCGCGCGGTTGCCCAAGAGATCCTCGACGAAAGCCTTCCGAACCGCGTCGCCCGCCACGTCTGCAGCCAGACCTTCGACCTCGGCGCGAAAGCTATCGCGTGCGTAGGCCTGCTCCCGAATGAGGTGGTAGGTCCGGCTGTCCAGGCTACCCTGAACGATCAGGTCGCGAAGGGGGACGAGTTCCTTGGTCTCCAAATGTTCCTCCTGCTCAGGCACTGGCTGACGAAACGGCGATCGTGTTCGGACTTGGGCCTCGAGGCGGTCATCGAAACCACCGAGGGGCTCTACGCGGCTCAGGCCCCCTCGACCGACTACCGGGGCTGCCCGGGGCGCGTACAAACCGGCGGATCGTACTCGCGGCGCCGACCCCGGTCAATTCCAGCCGAACCCACGCGGTGAGGGGTGGCTTTTGCTCTGCCGACCTTCGAAGATGGGGCCGGCGGGGCCTGTCACGATGCGCCCCGCGTCTACTCAAAGCAAGGCCTAACAGGAGGTTAGAGTATCTCTTCCATGTCTTCAGCGGCGGCTTCGCTCAACTCTGACCAGCGCCGAGCGGTCGAGTGCCACCACGGTCCACTCCTCATCGTCGCCGGTCCCGGGAGCGGCAAGACCCGGGTCATGACCCATCGCATCGCGCACATGGTCCACTGCGGAATTCCCGCGGACTCGATCTTGGCCATCACGTTCACCAACAAGGCGGCGGAGGAAATGCTCGGCCGCACGCTCGCCCTGTTGGGCGACCTGGAAGGCCTCGACTCCCCGCCGCAGATCTCGACGTTCCACAGCTTCTGCGCGCGCTTGCTCCGGCGCGAGATCTATCACCTCGAGCCGTATCGCCCGGACTTCACCATCTACGACGCCGAGGATCAGAAGGGCGTCCTCGAGGAAGCGGTCGCGCGCTTGAACCTCGACAAGACGGCGTTTCCGGCGACCCAGGTTCGCAGCACGATCAGTCGTTGGAAGAACGACATGATCACGCCCGCGGAGATTGCCGATCGCGCCGTGACCCACCGAAGTAACGAGCAAGCACGTCTGTACGCGCTCTATCAGCAGCTCTTGATCGAACGCAACGCGCTCGATTTCGACGATCTCTTGCTCCTGGCGCTGCGCGTCGTACGGGAAGTCGACTTCGTACGCGAACGACGGCGCGCGCAACACCAGTACATCATGATCGATGAGTTCCAGGACACCAACCGGCCCCAGTACCTACTTGCCCGATTGCTCGCGGAGCAGCACCGGAACCTGTGCATCACCGGGGATCCGGATCAGTCGATCTACTCCTGGCGCGGGGCCTCGCCCGAGAACTTCGCTCGCTTCGCGGAGGACTTCCCCCAACACGCGACCGTGCTGTTGAATCGCAACTACCGATCGACGCCGCAGATCCTCGGAGCCGCCAGCCGTCTCACCGCGACCGCGGGATCGCGCGCGCTCTACACCGAGAACCCTCCCGGAGATCCAGTCCGGGTCCAACAAGTCGCGAGCGAGCGCGAGGAGGCGCAGCAGATCGTGCGTCTCATCGAGGCGTGGACCCTTGCCGGCACCTCGTACCGCGACATTGCCGTGCTCTACCGCGTGAACTCGCTGTCGCGCAGCATCGAAGAGGAGTTCGTGCGCTCCGGAGTGCCGTACACCGTCGTCGGCGGGGTCGCGTTCTACCAGCGCAAGGAGGTGAAAGACATCATCGCCTACCTCCGAGCCGCCGCGTTCCCGCGTGACGAAGTCGCGTTGCGCAGGATCATCAACACCCCGAACCGCGGATTGGGCACCTCCACCATCGACCGACTGGCCGACCTCGCAGGCCAGGCCGGACAGCCGCTCGGCACCCTCCTGCGCGACGCCGAACTCTGCGCGGCGCTGCCCGCGCGGGCACGTTCGTGCCTCGACTCGTTTCGCGCGCTGCTCGCGCAGCTCGAGGGGCTCATTCAACAGGGGCGTCCGCTCTCGGAGTTGGTCAAGTCGGCCATCGAACTCACTCAGTACAGTGAACACCTGAAGAAGAGCGAGCCCGACTCTTGGGACGAGCGTCAGCGTAACCTCGACGAACTCGCCAACGCCGCTCAGGAGACGGAGGACCTGCTGCTCGCGGGACGCATGCAGCCCGACGCGCCGACCCCGCTCCAGTTCTTCTTGGAGCGGATCGCCCTGGTCGCGGACATCGATCAATGGGAAGAACGCGACGATCGCGTCGCAGCGATGACCTTGCACGCCGCCAAGGGGTTGGAGTTCGACCGCGTCGCGCTTGCGGGGCTCGAGCAAGGTTTGCTCCCGCTGATTCGATTGGACCGAGATTCGGAGGCGGATGTCGACGAGGAACGCCGGCTCCTCTATGTGGGCGTCACGCGCGCCCGCAAGAGCCTCGCGCTTCTGCACGCCGCCACGAGGCGTCGCTTCCGCGAGCGCGAGCATCGCATCCCGTCGGTGTTCCTGAGCGAGCTTCGCGGGGAGGGGGTCGTCACGGAACAGCTCGGAGCGAGCTACGACTGGCAACCGTGGCGATCCCGAGGAACGAACGAGCGCGCTCACGTGGACTTCGACGCCGACGACGCCGATCCGTCTTCCGCCGACTTCCAGGACGACTCCGAGCTGCGCAAGGGGATCTGGATCGAACACGACAACTACGGCCGCGGGGTCGTGACCAAGGCGTCTGGGTTCGGCGATATGAAGAAGATCACCGTGCGCTTCGAGCAATACGGTGAGAAGGTACTCGTGGCGCGCTACACTCCGTTCCGTGTCCTCAGTGGCCCCGACGAGGCCGATGCGTTTTCCTGAAGTCACCGGTCCTCTCCCCTCTCGTCGACCGCACGGAACCTCGAGCAGAACGAAGTGACGAACGTGAAGACCCGAATCACCGCAAGCCTCTTGGGACTCGTCCTGCTCTGGGTCGCGCCGGCGCTTCGCGCCCACGAACTCGCCGAAGGGGTTGGTACTCAGGCGGAGATCTTCTTCGAAGCCGACAAGCTCGTCATCAAGTACAACTTCGGGGTCTCTCGGGTTTCCGGTTTCGGCTACATGCTCGAGGCCGACACCGATCGCGACTCCTCGGTGTCGAAGGCCGAGGCGGAGAGTTTCCTGCTCGCGAAAGGGACCCAGTTCGCGCAGGAGATCGACGTGCGCTTGAACGGACGCCGCTGTGATCCACGCCTGACGAACTGCTTCGACACCGGCCTTCGCGGCGAACTCGGCAACTACGCGTTCGATTGCTACTTCACGTACGAACTGGCCTTGACGCCGGAGCTCCCCTCGGGCGGTGGGTGGTGGCTCCACTATCACGACGACACCTTCGTCGGCCAGATCGCGTCGCAGTTCGCCTGGATCCAGGACACCGGGCACGACCCCGACATGAACTACTCGATCTTCGCCCCAGAACCGGAGTCGATGCAGGCGAGTCTGCGAACCACCGGTCGCGACCTCACGCTGTTCTTCGCGCGCGGGTTGAACACCCGCCTGTACGACCGGGAAACACCCGTGCCAGCGCGCGAGTCGTTGGCGGCAACGGTGCTGGGTCCGGACTGGCCCGCGGTTGGCTCCGATGGCAGGTCACCGACCGCGCCAGCGGCGGCCGCAGCCAGCGCTGTCGAACCCGTGAACGATGCCGGGCCGACCTTTGAAGCCACGATCGGTCCGTCGACCACCACGCCGCGCAGAGTTCGCGAGGAGAGCCGCGCGGAGACCTTCCTGCGCGACTTCCTCGACAAACTCCGGAAAGGCTCACTGGGACTGTGGGGGTTCGGGGTGGCAGCGCTGCTCGCCATGGCGTTCGGCGCCGGCCATGCGCTCGGTCCCGGCCACGGCAAGTCGATGGTCGCGGCCTACTTGATCGGGACGCGCGGTCGGGTGATCGACGCGATTCTGCTCGGCACCATCGTCACCTTCACGCACGTCTTCAGCGTGTTCTTGTTCGGTGTGTTTCTCTACTGGCTGATCGAGACCGCCAAAGAGAAGGCGGCCGCCGACATGTATCGCAATTGGATCGTCACGGGATCGAGTATCGCCTCCGGATTCATGCTATTTCTCTTGGGAGCGTTCCTCGCGCGCAGTCGGTGGCGTGCGCGCCGCACCGGGGTCGGACATGGGCACGAGCACGGGAGCCACGACCCGTCCCATTCCCATCACGGTCTCTTCAGCCACACGCATCCACAGCCGCACTGGGTCGAAGAGCAGGTCGCGGCTTTGGCCGCCCACGGTGGTGCCGGGGCAGCTCCCGCCAGTCCGAGTCGCTCGCGCGAGCCGCACACCCATCATCGACACCCGCACACACACGGTCACACGCACGGTCACACGCACGGTCACACGCACGGTCACACGCCCACGCACACGCACGGTCACACGCCCACGCACACGCACGGTCACAATCACGGACACACGCACTCACCCGGGGCCACGGGCGCGGGTGGACTCGCCAAGGGGCACGCCCATCCGGTTCGAGGGCACGCGCATCCCCACGCGCACGGACACTCGCACTCGCACGACGGGGCCGCGGACGACGCCGGGAGCACGACGCCCGGAGTCGCGCCCGCAGCCAACGCCAACGCGCCGGAAGCTCGCGGATCACACTCCCACGGGCACGCGCGGTCGGTCGACCCGGCGCCTGCGTTCGGTGCCCACCCGCATGCCCATCCCCATACGCACCCGCATACGCACCCTCACACGCACCCGCATGCTCCAACCGCGACGTCCGAGCTCCCGCCACCGTCGGCGACCGCAGCGGGGGCGCACGTCATCTTGACGCCACCGCCTGGAGCCCACACCACTCTTCGTGACTTGATCGTCCTCGGTATCAGCGGCGGCATCGTTCCCTGCCCGGCGGGCCTCGGAGTGATTCTGATCGCAGCGCAGTTCCAAGCGCTACTGGCTGGGCTGCTGGTGCTGCTCACCTTCAGCATCGGCCTCGGCGGAGTCTTGGTCGGCATCGCCGTGAGCCTGGTACTCGGCAAGCGCCTCACTTCGATCGATCTCGATGAGGAGAGCTCGAACCCGCTCCTGCGCCGTCTCCAGCGCTATCTCCCGGTCCTGTCGGCCGTGCTCATCGCGTGCATTGGCGCGTACTTCGTGTTCCGAGCGGCGAGCCAGGACCCCACGTCGCTCGCGCAGATGCTCCGCGCCACCGCCGCTTGGCTGGATCGACCTTGACCAAGGGTGTGCGACGAGCCACCACGAGATCGCCGTTCCTCGAGCCTCGGCATCACTCGACTCTCGGTTGCCCGAGCAGGGCGGCACGGATCGCCGCGCCCTTCGCCTCGAGTTCGCGCAGTTCGTCCACGGGATCGGAGTCCCACGTGATCGCACTACCCACCGAGTAGTAAGTCGTTCCGTCGTGCTGGAAGAGCGTACGAATCGCGATGCTCAGGTCGAGATCACCGTTCGGTGCGAGCCAGCCGATCGCACCGGTGTAGACCTTGCGGGCGACGGGCTCCAGCTGGCGAATCACCTTCATCGCCGCGATCTTCGGAGCGCCGGTGATCGACCCGCCAGGGAAGGTCGCGCGGAGGAGCGGCCACGGGTCATGATCTGCGCCCAGGCGGCCGCGCACAGTCGCGACGGTGTGCAGGACTGTGGAGTACTCTTCGACGACCGCCTCCTCGACCACCTCGACGGATCCGGGGGTACACACGCGTCCGAGATCATTGCGCTCGAGGTCGATGATCATGGCGAGTTCAGCGCGCTGTTTGTCGCTGGCGAGGAGCGCTTGCGCGCGCGCTCGATTT
This sequence comes from Planctomycetota bacterium, assembly GCA_050246115.1. Lineage (GTDB taxonomy): Bacteria > Planctomycetota > UBA8108 > UBA1146 > JAJFFE01 > JBFWWP01. Next base: position 134,522 of record JBFWWP010000011.1, on the reverse strand, counting down.
TCGGCGGGATCGTGGCTCCGGGCAGCAGTCCCCTTGATGGGACGCGTGAGCACCTCGGCCCCGCGACGTCTCAAGAAGCACTCGGGTGACGCCGAGATCACCGCGACCGGATCCCACGGTAGCAGAGCCCCGTACGGTACCGGCTGCCACGCGCGCAACCGTCGGTGCAGCTCCCATGCCGACGGTGCGCCCCGGAGCGCATGGCGTCGGCAGAGGTTCATCTCGTACACTTCGCCGTCCGCGATCCGCTCACGGACCTCGCTCACCAGCCGCAGGTACTCGGATTCGGCGAGGCTCACCTCCTCGACTCCGAGGGCTGCCTGCGCGGCGTCGCCGGGGGTCAGGCCCTCGCCCTCGACGGCGCCGACCCACCACTCGCGCTCTCGTTGCTGCGCGCGCCCACGATGCACGAAGTACGCACGCTCGGAGTCACGATCGAGGAGGAGCACTTCGTCGTAGAGATGGAGGTGCAGATCGGGCGTGGCGATCTCGGCCTCCTCGCGCACGGGGATAGCCTCCAGTCGGGTGCCCAGTTCGTACCCCAGGTAGCCGACCGCACCTCCCCAGAACTCGAGGTTCATCGACGTAGGGTCCATCGACGCAGCGCCCACCGACGCAGCGCCCATCGACGCAGCGCCCATCGATGTCCCCGCTCCCGGCGACACCTCCCAGGCGCCCTGGGTCGCCACGTTTCCCCACGCGCGCCACCAGGCCGCAAGCGCGTCCCAGGGATCCGTCGTTCCGCGGCACACCGTCGATCCAACCGAAGTGCACCACTCACCACCTTCCACCCGCGCCTCGCCGACCGGGTACGCGCCCAGAATGTGCCAACGCGCCGAGGCCCCGACCGCGAGCCCGGTCTCGAGTACGAAGGGCCGGCTGCCTGCGGCCTTCGTTCGCAAGCGATCGATGAGGCGCGCGAGCGGCGGGAGATCGAAGATCTCACGCACGCGGGCCGGCGCGTCGAAGGGTCGATCGGTCATCGGTCGGTCCCTTGGGTTCGCGGCCGTCGGGTTGGCTCCCGTGCCCCACTCGGGAAGCGCGCGAATCGAGGCGCGGAGATGGAATCGGAAGCTCGCGGCTCCAGCCGAGCCCGCGACGGTCCGAAAGATAGGGGGACACGCGACTGCCAGAAGCGGCCGACGGTTCCGCCACGAAGGGATACAAGGAAGACCATGTCGATCACGAGACGGTTGCTCCTCACCGGGGTGGTGCTCTCGGCGCTGGGTTGCCGGGTCGCCGCCACACCCCAGGCGGGCCCGACTGCTGACGATTCCCCCCGGCTCACCGCGATGCCGCCGACGAGCGAGCCAGCTTGGCCGCTCCGCGGGCGTCTGTACACCGACGCTCGCGTCGAAACCGACGGCCGCGAGGGCGCCGACTTCGACGTCGACGTCTCCCCCGACGGCACTCGCATCGTCTTCTCGTCGACGCGCTTCACGACCGCGCCCAAGGTGTTCAGCAAGGACCTGCGCGGCGGCGGAGTGACCCAGAAGACCAACGGCGCGGCGTCGGACATCCAGCCCAAGTTCTCCCCCGACGGCAACAAGATCGCATTCGCCTCCAACCGCTATGGGAACTACGACATTCTGGTCGTTCCGGCGAGCGGCGGCAACGGCCTGATGCAGCTCACGAACTCGCCGGCGGACGAGATCCATCCGACATGGTCACCCGAAGCGAAGCGCATCGCCTACTGCATGCTCGAAGACGACCAGTGGAACATCTGGATCATCGATCTAGACGGTCAGCGACGAACCAAGCTCGGCCCGGGAATGTACCCGGAGTGGTCCCCGGACGGCGCGCTCCTCGCGTTTCAGCGTCCGTCAATGCGGGGTCGAGGCTGGCACGGAATCTGGGTCGTCGAGGTCGAAGGAGGGTCTCCGCGCGAGATCGCGACCGCAGAAGATCGCGCATCGATCCAGCCCTCGTGGGCCCCCAACTCGCGTCGCATGGTGTTCGCGACCGCTCGCAGCCCGGAGGAACGCCCGTTCGATCCGCCGCGCGCCGACGACCTGTGGATCGTGGACCTCGAAGGCGGTTACCGCTACCAGCTCACCGAGCACCCGAGCGAGGACTACGCTCCCAACTGGGGTCTCGACGGTCGCATCTACTTCACGTCATTGCGAGGTGGGACCCCGGGCATCTGGAGCGTGAAGCCCGTCGACCCGCGCACGCTGTTCGGCGACGACGGCATGCCGCTGCCGAGCGGAGGTCGCCCGTGAGCCCTTCGGTGGTTCGACCCGCAGCACGGATCACGCGCGCGGCGCCCCCTCACGTCGAGGCCAGCGTCGCTCCCCGTCGCTACCGCTCCGTCGTCATCGCGTTCTGCGCGTTGAGCCTCGCCCTCAGCGCGAGCGGCTGCGCGTTCGTGAACTCATTCTTCGCGCCACCACGACTCCCGACGATCGCGAACCCGATCGCGGAACTCGACGAAATCGCCATCGTCCCGGTCGCCGCGGAGGATGCCGCGTCTTCATCCGCGTGGACCGAACACCTCCGCGGCGAGTTGCTCCGAGTCCAAGGCGTCGAGCGAGTGCGGGTAGTGGCGCCCGATCAGGTCCGGATGCAGGCCGGCCAGCTGCCGGAACTGCCCGACTCGGCCCGTGGACTCCTGCGCATCGACGTGCTCCGCTTCGACCCGTACTACCCGCCTCGCGCCCACCTGGAGATCGACTTCTACGCGCCGCCTTCGTTCGCCGGGACGTCCGGACGCGACGTGCTCGCGCTCGACCGCCAAGGAGGCGATCCGGTCGCGGCCGGCAGCCGGCGGCGCGAACCGCGACTCCGTTTCCAGTCGGTGCTGCGGGCGGACGACCCCGCGGTGGTCCGCGCCATCGAACAGTACGCGGCGGCGCAGCGCGACGACGACCGCGGCCTGAACGCGGTCGATCGCGTCACGCGGGTGTCCGATCGGTTCATGGCATTCGTCGTCTACGAGACGCTGAAGGAGTGCTTCTCGCGCCTCGACGACGGAGAGGGGCTCGAAGGCCGCGAGGCAAATACAGAACGAAAGTGGGTGCGCCGATGAAAAACTCGGATCGCTCCGTGATGGTGGTGCTCGATCGAGAGGAGTACTGTTTCCTCTACGACCGCGAGTCGTTCCCCGAGTTGCTCGAGGCGATTCTCGACCACGACGAGGACCCGGCAAACAGCCCGCCCGGCTTCCTGCACCGCGACCATGCGCGGGAGATCGCACGGGGGCTCCTGGGCCAGCTCCATCAGTCGCTGTGATCCAGAGACAGCCGAGAGTTGCGGCACAGAGGCGCGAACGAAGTTGTGCAACCGGAGGGGAAGCGATTAGGCTGATCGCCGACGGCGTCGAGACCGCGAGTTCGGATCCACGGATCCCATTCGCGAGCATCGAGGTCGCCCGCGCGGCGATCTGAAAGGGACCATGCAGCCATTTCTGAATCACCTCGCCAAGGAGCGGAACCTCAGCCCCGAGACCCTACGCGCCTATCAGCGCGATCTCCGACAGCTGCAGGAGTTCTTCGAAGCGCAAGACCTCGAGCGCCTCGTCGAACTCGACACGTACCAGGTCAGACGCTATCTCTCGCACCTCAACGTTCAGAGCTACTCGAAGAGCACCATCGTGCGCAAACTTGCTGCGATCCGCTGCTACTTCCGGTACCTCAAACGAGAAGGGCGCGCCGAACGCAACCCGTTCCAGGACGTGCGCACGCCCAAGGTCGACAAGAACCTGCCGCACTTCCTCACGGTCCGCGAGATGGAGACGCTGCTCGCATCGCCGAAGACCGATTCGCTCGGCGGCCTGCGCGACCGTGCGATCTTGGAGACGCTCTACAGCTCCGGCTTGAGGGTGAGCGAGCTCGTGGCCCTGAATTGGGAAGACATCGACTTCGAGCAGGGGTTGGTTCGCGCTCGCGGCAAGGGTCGCAAGGAGCGGATCGTTCCCATTGGCACCGAGTCGGTCGCTGCGCTCCGCGGCTATCGCCAACGGTTGCCCGCCGACTGGAGCACGAGGGTGCCAGGGCCGGTGTTCCTGAACCGCTTCGGGAAGCGCATCTCCGACCGTTCGATCCGCAAGATCCTCGACAAGTACATCCAGCAGACCGGACTCGACCACCGCACGAGCCCGCACTCCCTGCGCCATTCGTTCGCCACCCACCTCCTCGATGGCGGGGCGAATCTGCGGGTCGTCCAGGAGCTGCTCGGACACAAGCACCTCGCGACGACGCAGATCTACACGCACCTCACCCATGAGCGATTGGCGCAAGTCTACAAGGATGCGCACCCGCGCGGCGCCGACGACGTGCAGACGCACGCTGCCGGCTCGGCCCACTCCCCGGTTGTGGACGCGGACGAGGTTTTGGCGGAGGGGATTGCGGCGGCTCACGCGCCTGGGTAGACTCCCGCGCTCGTTTCGTCAATCCACGCCGGCGTAGCTCAGTCGGTAGAGCACGTCATTCGTAATGATGAGGTCAGGAGTTCAAATCTCCTCGCCGGCTCTGAAATTCAGAAACCCCGCAAGTGCTGAGCACGGGCGGGGTTCTTGCTTGGGGCCCCGGGTGCTCCCCGCTCCCGCCGCTCCGGGTCTACAGTGCCTACGGTGCGGCTACTCCACTCGCGGCTCTTTGCCGTGCGTCGACTCCGCGCGGCGGCGTGGCAGCGAGGGTCGTGGCCGCGAACTCCAGTGGCCGCCGGGCCCCACTGGGTTCACCGGTACCGGTTCAATTCGTCGACGGCACACTCCCCATGAGGATCACCTCGCCTTCGGGTTGGCTGGATCGGGAACCGCCTTGGTTCTCGAGCGAGACCGCGAAAGCGTTCAGGAGGTCGCGCCGGCCCACTCCCGCCAAACGCAGCACCGCGTGACCGTCCTCGGTCGCGTCGAGGACCCCGAGGCTCGCCGGAACTCCACTGTGGATCGCCCACAGCTGAAAGTCCTTGCCCTCGGGCGCCTGCAGATTCTCGATGACGACCACCGCCCGCTCGGTGCTTGGATCGTAGAAGACACGCGCCTCGAGGTCCGGCAAGCCGTGCGCGGTGGGGAGAAGCACCACGATCTCGGACTGTCGCGACGTGACGACGTCCCCCCACAGTTCTTCACGACCGATGCGCTCCTCGAGCTGAGTCAGCTGCACACGGTTGGCGGCGAGTTGCAGCTCGGCTTCTTCGGACACCCGCAGCAAGTGGATGACGACGACCGTCAGGATCGCGGCAGCAGCCCAGCCCCCACCCGCCAACGCCCACGCCAAGCGCGACCGTGCCGATGCGCCGCGACGCGACGTCGGGGGCACCCCGGGGGAGGTCGGAGAGCCCGCCCCGACGCGCCGAATCGCCTGAAGAATCTCGCGCTTGATCTCGGGTCGTGGGGGTACCGGATCCGCGCCATAGGCCAACTCGGCGGCGGTCTCCCGCAGGCGTCGGAGCGACGCCCGGCACCGGGCGCACCCCTGCTGCAGGTGCTCCGCGAGTTGCTGTTGCTGGGCGGGGTCGAGGCTGCCGAGAGCCTCGCCGGCACAAAGTTCGAAGTAGTGCTCGTGAGGGTCGCGCGACTCAGGCACCGTCCGGTCCTTTCGTCAGGATCGAGCGAAGCCGCAACAAACCGCGCCGCATCCACGTTTTCACGCTGCCGATCGGCGCGTTCAGCTGCCGGGCGATCTCGAGTTGAGTGAGGCCGTCGAAGTACGCGATCTCTAGGATCTTCCGCTCGCGGGCCGGTATTGCGTCGAGCGCTGCCCGAACGTCGAGGGCATGGCCCTCGACCATGGCCCGCGGCACCTCTTCCAAGCGATCGACGGGCAGCGGATCCATCCCGCGTGGCTTGCCGCCGTGACGCCGGAGACAGTCGAGCGCTCGCGTGCGCGCGATCGTGAACAGCCACGCGACGACCGCGCCACGCTCCGGGTCGAAACTCGCAGCCCGACGCCAAACTTGGATCCACACCTCTTGCAGCACATCCTCCGCATCGCCACGGTGCTTCACGATGCGCAGAATCAGGCCGTACACCGAATCGACGTGGCGGTCGTAGAGGAGTTCGAAACCACGCTCATCTCCCGAACCGATGCGCTGTAAGAGAACGGCGTCGTCCGCGTCGTGCGCTGCCAGGAGTCGGGCCGGTGGATCACTCACTCGTGGCTCGATTCACGGTACTCGTTCGCGCACGTCGACAACTGCGGACCTCCCCAACCGTCTCGGCGAGCGATCAGCCCGCGACGAGCACGCGGCGCGGCTCGCGCCGACTGCAACCGAAAGCGCCGCTCCGGTCGTCGACGAGAAGCTACCACGAGCGGACACGATCGGAAACGAGTTGCTGGCGGCCCCGCGACCTACTAGCCCTGAAGCAAGCTAATGGCGCGCTCGATCTGGGACTCGCAGAGGCTTCGCTCCGACGCCCGTCCTTGGATTCGAACTTCGAGAATCGTGAATCCGCCAGCCGCCCACCACGCGTAGCACGGGTGACTCTCGTTGGAACGGAGCCCGAGTCATGCAGCGTGCGTCCCGATGGGCTCACGGCGTCGCCGTGGGAGTTCTGACTATGTTCCTCGTCGTTGCGCCGATCTTCGCCCAAGAACTTCACCTCGTACCGCATCGCGGCTCATCGCCGGCCGACGAACGCGTTCGTAACGCCCAGGCTGCGGTCCACGAGGGCGGCGGGGTCGCGGCCTTGCACGCACTCGGGTGGGCGTTCGTGGCCGTGGCGCGCCGTACCCAGGATCCCGGCAACTATGGACTCGCCGATTCGGCCGCGCGTGCAGCACTCGCGGAGGACCACGACGATCTCGAAGCGCTCTTGCTCCGCGGTCACGCACTCCACAGCCTCCATCGCTTCGAGGAGGCCGAAGCCGTGGCGCGTCGGCTCGTCGCGAGTCGCGGGTCTTGGGCCGACCACGCTCTGCTGGGCGACACCGTCGTCGACCGCGGCGGCGTCGACGAAGCGATTACACCGTACCAGCGCATGATGGAGTTACGACCAAGCCCTGTCGCCTACGGCCGCGCGGCGCACTTGCGGTGGCTCCGCGGCGACCTCGCAGGTGCGATCGAGTCCTTGGCTCGCGCGGCGCGGAGTACCGGACCGGACGCGGAAGTCGACGCTTGGCACCGCGTACGGCTCGGCGAGTTGATCTTGTCGCTGGGGCGGGTCGACGCGGCCCGCCAGCTCGCCGCGAGCGCCATGGCAGCCGTACCGGAGTTCCCGCTCGCGCGCCTCCTCGTCGGACACTGCGACCTCATCGACGGTCGACCCGACGCGGCTTGCGAAACGCTCGGCGCTGCCGCCCGCGCTTGCCCAGAGCCACGCTTCCTCTGGCCCCTGATCGAGGCGCAGCGTGCTGCGCAGCGATGGGACGACGCTCGCGACACCGAGCGACGACTCCTCGCCGGCGGGGCCGAAGACGACCCGCGCATCGTGTCGCTGTACCTCGCGACCCACGGCCAGGAATCGCTGCGCGCACTGCGACTGGCCGTCACCGAAGCTCGTGCGCGTCGCGATGTGCACACGCTCGACGCCATCGCGTGGGCCCTGTTGCGCGCCGGGTTCGAGAGCGAGGCGCTGCCGATCCAGCGGCTCGCCTTGGCTCACGGAACCCCGGATCCGCGCTTGCTCCTGCACGCGGCGATCGCTGAGGAAGTCATCGGTGACCGTCAGCGTGCGGCGACACTCCGCGAGCGACTGCTGCCCTTGGAGCGATCGCTCTACCCATCGGAGAAGGGGCTGATCGCTGCGCTCGACGTACGCCTCGGGCGTGCGTTCACGACGCCGCTCCCGAGGACCGGTGATCTCTCGGGCCCCGTCGAGCCGGCGCCCGAGGCGAACCTCGCACCGCCCCGTGACGGGCTCCCCATCCGCGACGCTCAACGTTGACGCATCGCAGACCTGACGGCGGCCCGAACGATCGAACCACGAACGGATAGGAAACCCACGCGGCGCCGCGTCGCAGGGGCAAACGACCAACCCAGCCGAAAGGCCTACTGTGAACCTGACTGCTCGCTCCATCTGCGTCGTCGTGCTCGCGGGCCTCTTGGCCTCGAGCGCACGGCTTGCCCTTGCGTCGAGTCACATGGACGCACCCCTCGTCACCCTCGATCCGGCCGCGAACACCACGGACGTGTACGCATTCGTCACCGGGAGCGGAGCCACGAAACGCGTTTTCCTTGCGCTCGGCGTCTACCCGCATCAGGAGCCTGGGATCGGCCCCAACAAGTACAATTTCGATGACCAAGTCCGCTACGAGATCCACCTGGCGCTCGGCAACAACGTGGCTACGGGCGAACGCGACCTCACGTATCGCTTCGAGTTCGACACGACGTTCCGCAACGAGAACACGATCCTGCAGTCGTACCTCGGTCCCGTGATGATGGTTGGCGACGCCAATCAGAATCTGGTGCAAACGTACACGGTCACCCGCATCGACGCCGTGACGGGTGTCGAGACCGTGCTCGGGACGGGCCTCGTGCCCCCCAACAACCAGGGAATCGCGACGCCGCTGTACAACCAAGGAAACGACGGTGAGAACCCGGCCAAACCGGGTGCAGCCAACGCCAGCAGCCTGGATCCCTACACTCAACAAACCATCGCCAACCTCGCGTCGGGAGTGCAGGCGTTTGCGGGCCAGCGCGACGACGGGTTCTTTGGTGACATCCAGTCGATCTTCGACCTGCTCCAGCTGCGCGACCCCGGCCGCGACTCTCAAGGCGGCTTCAACATCCACCTGTTGGCGCTGTCGATTCCGGTGGCCGAGCTCGGAGGGGATCAACAAGTCTTGGGTGTGTACGCCACCACCAGTCGTCAGAGCCTGCAGGTCGTTCGTCCCACCGGCGACTTCAACGGCGATCAGACAACCGACGTTTCGGACGCCGTGTTCCTCCTGGATTACCTGTTCGGCAACGGGCCGCGGCCGCTCTCGGAGTGCGAACCGGTCTGGACCCAAGTCGGCCGGCAGGGCAACCCGCTGTTCTGCGAGGGGCTCGTGGCTGTCGTCGACAAGGATCTCTACAATCGCAGCCTACCCACGACGGATGCCGCGAACTTCTCTCAGTACGCACTCCAGCCCGAACTCGGCGCGCTCATCAATGCGATCCTACTCGGTGGAGCGAGCCCGGGAATTGCCATGAACCGTACGGACTTGGCCAGCATCTTCATTCCCGACCTCTTACGCGTCGATCTGTCGACACCGGCGGCACGGCTCGCGGGAGGTGGCCCGTCGCATCCGACGAATCCGGACGACTTGGGCTTCTCGCGACTCGGCATCTTCGGGGGTGACGTTCTGCAGAGTACGATTCAAGATCCCTTCCAGAACGGCGGACTGATTCCCGGGGGCTGGCCCAACGGTCGCCGCTTCGGCGACGATGTCGTCGACATCGCGGTCGACGCGATTCTCAGTGACCTCCGTGTGACACCGCCGGTGATCGTGCTGTTCCCGCCCGGCGACGGCGTGTCGGCCAACGACGCGGTCTACAGCAGAACGTTCCCGTACGAGAGCACGCCGCAGAACGGCCGCAACCACGCTCACCCGTGATCAGTGAAAGCGAGGCCCCGGCATGGGTCGCAGTCATGCTCCGCACACGAACCGTGACTCCGCGTACCCAGGCCGCGGGCCCGCGGCGACACCCCGGACGACCGGGGGTCACGTCGATCACCAGCGCGCGCTCACCCGGGCGCTCCTCTCGCTCGTTCTCTGGGGGAGTCTCGGCGCGACGCCGTCCTGGGCGCACGACCCCGGAATCAGTAGCTCGACGTGGCGGCTCGACCGGGGCCGCCTGCGCGGCACGCTCGTACTGGCTGAGCATGACGCCGCCGCTCTCGGGGTCACTCCAACCACCGCCGAGATGAACCTGGACGCCCGCGCCGAACTCGTCGCCCGGGTCGTGAGCGTCAGCCGGGGAGAAGTGGCCTTGGCGCCCGCGGCCGCGACCATCCGGCAGAACCCGGACGACCCGCTCGAGCTGCAGATCGATGTGATCTACGACGCGGGCACGGCCGGTGTCGTGCTTCGGTGGCCCGGTTGCGCGCGCCTGCCCTGGGGCCACCGGCACCACGCGAAGGTTCTGCTGCCGGACACCGGGAAGTTTCTTGAAGCGCTCATCGCGGACGCCGACACGGAGGTGTCTTGCGACCCCGCCGGACACGAGGCATCGAAGGCCGCACGCCCCGCATAGACAGCAGGCCTCCCGAGGTGCGGAAGGGGCGGACGCGGGCAGGCCGGTCGTATCCGCGTCGCACGACCATCGCGTGCCATCGGGAGAGGTGTCGCGCTCCGAGTTCCGACGGGATCGGTGGTCGCGGAGTGCGGGTGGAGCGCGGATCCTCTTCCCCCGTTCGCCACCCCGTCCCGTCCCCTCCCCGCCACACCCGTTCCGACCCCAGCCCCGCCCCGCCCGGCTTGCATCCGGGTAGCCCTTTCGCTATGCAGGGGTGCCCCATCGTCGCCACGGACGCTGACCCGACGTGCGAGAATCGCTGGGGCCACGGGTTCCTTGCGCGCGCGTTGCAACCCAGTGTGCCCGTGAGTCCGCCGAAGGGGCGATTGCAGCGATGGAGTGCCGATGGATCTGATCATCAACGGGCTCATGGCCCTGGCGGGTGTCATCGCAGGTTGGTGGGGCGGCGGCCGACTCGAGCGTGATCGCGCCGAGAACCTGGAGCGAGCGCTCGGCGATCTCCAGGAACGATCCGATGCGAGCCTCGAACTGCTGCAAGAGGAAGCGGCGACCGCACGCGAGAGCCTGGCCCAGTCCACGCGTGAACTCGAGAAACTCCGCAAGGGCAGCCACGGCGACCGCGGCAACCTCCACAAGCTCGAACAGCAGGTGCAGGCGCTACGAACCGAGCTCGAGCACGAGCAGCAAGGGCGCGCCACGGCCGAACTGCGCTGCACCGAACTGGAACAGGAACGCGACGACCTGAGCGCACACTCACTCGAGGTCGCCCGTTTGACCGCCGAGTTGGGCGCCGCGGAAGAAGACCTCATCGAGCGCGATGAGCGATTGTCTGGCCTCGAGCAGCAACTGCGCACGGTCCAAGCCGAGAACGTGGAGCTGACGAATCTGCGTCGGGACTTGGAAACGATCTCCCAAACGCACACGCAGCAACAGACGCGTAGCGCAGAGCTGGAGCAGCGCTTGGCCCTCGCCGAGGCCAAGGCGGCGGCGTCCGCGCGGGCGAGCGATCAGGAACTCGAGGCGCTTCTCGAACAGCTGCAAGAGCAAGAACGAGCCGGCGCCGAGGCGGCGAAGCAGACAGAGCTGCGCTTGGGAGCGCTCACCCGAGAACTCGAGGAAGCGCGCACGCGGGCGACGCAGCGTGAGGATGAACTTGCGGAGCTTCGCGAGGAAGCCCGTGGGCTCGAAGCGCGGCTCGCGGAACTGGCCGGCAGCGACGAACAACTCGAGGAGATCCGGCGGCTCGCCCATGAACGCGCCGAAGCCGCGAGCGCGCTCGAGCACCGTCGCACGGAGCTCGAGGCCGAGGTCGTGTCGCGCGCGGAGGAGGCGGTGGCGCGTGCCGCCGAGGCCGTGGCGAACGCCAAGGCCAGGAGCGAGGCCGAAGCCCGGGCTGCGAAGCTCGAGCAACGCATTGCCGAGCTCGAGGGTCAGATCCAGCACCTGGAGCAAGAGTCGTCGGCACGGGCTCGTTCCCTCGAAGAGCAGGTGCAGAAGGCCCAGGCCCACGGCGACGCCCTCCGCCAAGCGCAGCCGCGCATCGAGGAGCAGGAGCGGCAGATCGGCGACCTGGAGCAGCAGCTCGAGGCACTCGAGAAGGAGCGCAACGCCGAGCGCGAACGCAGCGACGAACTCGTCGAACAGCAGGCCGCCCGCATCGAGGAGCTCGAACTCCAAGCCGCGGACGTCGAGGCGCGGATGGCCCGCGCCGAGGAAGAACGTCTCGAGCGGGAGTCGAGCGACTTCGACCGCGTCGAGACCCTCGAGGCGAAGATTGCGATGCTCCAGGATCAACTCGCGAGCCTGGAGGACGAGCACCGCTCGACGCGGGCCTCCGAGTCCAAGCACCTCGAGGAACTGGAGGCGAAGGAAGCGCAGATCGAGGAGTTTCGGCGCCGCATGTTCGAGCTCATGCGACCGACCGAAGACGACTCGCCCGCGCACGACCCAACACCGGAGCCGACGGCAGTGCCCGCGGATCCGCCGCCCGCGGCGGCCCGGCGCGAGCTCGCCGACGAACCCGCAGCGGAAGTGTCAGCGACCAAAAAGCCAAAGAGCAAACGAGCCCCCGCGTCTCCAAAGCAGCCCGTCGAGGACACACAGCTCGAGTTGATTCTCCAGCCGCCCGAACCCGATGACCTGAAACTGGTCAAGGGCATCGGACCCGCGCTCGAGAAGCGCCTCAACGAACGCGGGATCCTCACCTACAAACAGATCGCCGAGCTCGATCCAGCCGGGTTCGAGCAACTCGCGCAGGAGTTCGCACCCTTCCGCAACCGGGCCAAGCAGAAAGAGATCGTCGCCAGCGCCCGCAAGGCGCAGACGGACAAGTACGGCAAGTAAGACCCGACCGCCAAGAGTGCGCGCCGCCCGGTCAGCGAGTGCGTCGAACCGCTCGAGCAAACGCCGCGCGACCCGAGCCTAGGAGTCGCCCGAGAATAACTTCACCCACTTGACTTCGGTCCTCCGCAGCCGAGCGCCACGAATCATGCGGGCTAGTGCCGTGTCAGGCAACCTTGACCCCGTGGGCCGGGCTGCCTCGGCCCATCTCCGTTCGCTGGGAAGGCTCCGGATTCCTCAACGGATCCACCAATACGCCTCCGGATCCGAACCCTTCCCAGCGAACGAATCTGAACCAAGTTGCCTCGACCATCGCGGCGAAGGTTACCTGACAAGGCACTAGTCCCAAATCAAGCGCGTTCACAAACGACTCGAGCCCCACACCAAGCGTGGTGCGCGCTCGATGTGGGGCAGGGGGTCAGCCACCCACGTGCACGAACTGCCCCCCGTTCTGCTCGGCAAGCGCGCGCATGAAGGCTTGTCCGTCGTTGTCGTTCGCGACGTAGAGGGTGTTGACCGGGGTGCGTTGCCAGTTGGCGGTAGCGACAGCCAGGAGACATGCGTCGCGGGTGTCCACGCCGTTGCAGATCGGCACACCGTCGCCGACCACCAACACGGTCTTCGACGCGCGCCGGCACTGATTGCTGATCTGAAGCGTTTGGACGGCAGCCGGAGCCAGACACGTCCAACCGGCAGCAACCAGACTCTGCACCCATGCGCTGCCGGCAGCCTTGCGGTCCGCCGTCGCCGCGACCGGTTGTTGCGACCACACCTGCGTACTGGAGTTGAACGACACCAAACCGAATTCGGCTTGCCTACTGAGGGAGTTGATGGCCTGGGTCACTTCTTGCTTGAGGATCTCGAGTTTCCCCCCTTCGGCCATGCTGCCTGAAGTATCCAAGCACCAGAAGAAGCCATCCGCTTCGAACTCTTGGCCGTAGAACACGATCGACTCCGACTCGTCCTCCTCCTCCGGGTCCTGACCGCGGAAGCCGGCGGGAAGGTCGAGCGCACGCCGGGCACGATCCCGCGTCTCCCCTTGTTGAGCGTTCGTCTCGGAGGTACTCACAGGCATCCAGAGACTCGAGATCGCGGACACGACGCTGATCAGTAGGACCAAGAGCCGAGTTCCGCGGTGGCTCCACGGCTTCCGAGCGGTCGGGTGGGGCATAGTCGCCTTTCTTGCGACTCCGCCAGCAGGTACCACTACCTCGCAAGGGACGTACCGCAGGGCCGAGACGCCGCGGGCGCAAGAACGAGCCCGCCAAAGAAGAGCGGCCGCACGTCGCGAGTTCGGAACCGGACTGGAAACCGAATCCGGTCACGGTGAGCATGAGGGGGCGCGGGTGCACGGAAACGGCGGACTGTTGACGCACTTCGCAAGGGTGATCGGCGGCGACTCGGTCGCGCCGGCTATCGGTGAGCCCAGGGGAGGACAGGGATGCCACGAACGTTCGATCGGCGCTGCGCGGAGCTTCGGGGTTACGCGCTGGGGAGAGCCCGCCTCGGCACCCGCAGGACCCGGTCACCGTGGGCGTGGTTCGCCGTCGCCGGCCTCGCACTCACGCTCGCGACGGCCTCGGGTTCAGCGCAATCGGCACCGAGTCCCACCCATTCGGCCGCCGACTCCGTGAATCGTGCGATCACCGCACTCGGCGGTGTCGAGGCGTACCGCAAAGCGATGAACGCGCAGCTCACGTGCCAGGTGAAGACGACGGCGCCGCAAGAAGGCCTGACGATCACGACCCAGATCCAGATCGTGTCGCGCGCGGACGGAGCGCGACGCCTCGAACGCGACCTCGCGGGCCGCAAACACACGCTGGGTACCGACGGCAAGGTTTACTGGCAGCGCGATCCCAGCGGCACGGTGACCGAACTCGATGCGATCGCGCGCGAGTCGCTGCGCATGGACCACATCCTGCAGGTCATTCTCACCGAGCACGATGCCCTCGGCTATACCGCTGAGCTCACGCCACCGGATCCCAGCGCGACGAAGGCGACACCGTTGGGCACGCAAGTCACGTTCGTGAAGAAGACCTCGAACCCGGCCTCACCAGCCCCTGGAGATCGAGTCAGCTTCACCTTCCACCCCGAGACCGGACTCCCCGTGCGGATCTCGTACGTGTCACCCGACCCCTGGGGTGGCAGCCCCTTCTCGGTGACCTTCGAATACACGAACTACCGCACGGTCGACGGCGCCCGGATCGCTCACTCCGTGCGCCAGCTCCGAGACGGAAAGTCCGCATTCGAGATCACGGTCACGGCCATCGCCATCGGCGTCGTCGCCGACGACGCCACGTTCTCCAAGCCACCCAAAAGTTAAAGGCCCGAATTCAAGCGCGTTCGGGAGCAGCCCCAAACCGGCCTCGCGGTAACCGTCCAAGGCGAGCGTTTGTGGGTGAAGTGGACGCGGCTTCGCCGCGCCACGGTGGTGGTAGGCGTGGGCCCGGGTGGTATGCGGAGGTTCCGTGGCGCGAGGCCAAGATGCGGACAGGCTGTCCGCGCTCCCAGGGCGCGCTGGGGCTTGCGGAAGGGCGTGGGCTCGGGCGTATGCGTCGCGTTGGTGCGTTGGGCGGGGAAGAACAGAGGGAGCAGGATCGGCCGCAGGCACGAGGCGGCTCTTCGAAAGCCTCTTGGATCCCAGGGCGCGCCGGGGCTTGCGGAAGGGCGTGGGCTCGGGCGTATGCGTCGCGTTGGTGCGTTGGGCGGGGAAGAAGACGGGGAACAGGATCGGCCGCAGCCACGAGGCGGCTTTCGAAAGCGCCTTGGAGAGAATCTGGCCCAACCCGTCGGCGTCAACCCGACGGACGGGGCTCGGCCCGTTCGAGCACACGGAAGACCAGCGCGAACGCGTTGTCCGCGTCCGCCGGTCGCTCGTCGCGCGCCACTTCGATCCACTCGTCGACTGCGAGTTCGGGGAAGTAGGTGTCGCCGTCGAACTCCCCCATTACCTCGGTCAAGTACACGCGATCCGCGCGCGGCAGCGCCTCCGCGTACAGGCGCGCCCCCCCGATCACCATGACCTCTTCGCACGACGCAACCGCCTCGAGAGCGGCGCGCAACGATGGCGCCATCTCGCAACCCTCGGCGACGTAGCCTGGGGTCCGCGACACGACGATGTTGCGGCGTTTCGGTAGCGGCCGACCGATCGACTCATACGTACGCCGCCCCATGACGACGGGCTTCCCCACGGTAAGTTCACGAAAACGACGCAGATCCGCCGGGAGGTGCCATGGCAGCCCGTTGTCGCGACCGATCACGCCACGCGCTCCGACGGCAACGATGAGAGAGATGCGCACGCGAACTCCCGTCACACCGAGATGGGCGCGCGGATCGCAGGGTGACAGCGGTAATCGAGGAACTCGATGTGCTCGGCGCGGAACTCATCGATGTCGGTCACCTTGGGCGGCAACACCAGTCGAGGAGCCGGAAAGGGCTCGCGGCGAAGCTGTTCCTCGGCTTGCTCGAGATGGTTCAGATAGAGGTGCGCGTCCCCGAGCGTGTGAATGAACTCCCCCGGCTCCAAGCCGGTGACCTGGGCCACCATGCAAGTGAGCAACGCGTAGGAGGCGATGTTGAACGGGACGCCGAGGAACGCGTCCGCGCTGCGCTGGTAAAGCTG
The DNA here is from genome assembly GCA_050246115.1 of Planctomycetota bacterium. GTDB lineage: Bacteria > Planctomycetota > UBA8108 > UBA1146 > JAJFFE01 > JBFWWP01. The sequence goes on along the minus strand of JBFWWP010000011.1, from coordinate 118,435 downwards.
ACACGAGAGGCGTCCGCGGGAGACGTAGAACTGGAACAAGACGTGACACGGTGGCAACGCCATGCGGTCGATCTCGGCGACATTCCAAGCGCTCACGACCAGCCGGCGCGAATCCGGGTCGCGCCGAATGCGTTCGATCACGTCGCGAATCTGATCGCAACGTGCACCGCCGGGCGCGGGCCAGGAGCGCCATTGGACGCCGTATACCGGCCCCAGTTCCCCGCGCTCGTCAGCCCACTCGTCCCAGATAGACACCCCGTTCGCCCGCAAGTAGGCCACATTCGAATCGCCGCGGAGGAACCAAAGCAACTCGTGCACGATGGACGGAAGGTGCAGCTTCTTGGTCGTCACCAGCGGGAAGCCCGCGGACAAGTCGAAACGCATCTGATGGCCGAAGATGCTCTGCGTACCGGTCCCGGTGCGATCGCCTTTGCGCACGCCGCGCTCGCGAATGGCGGTCAACAGATCCAAGTACGCCCTCATGATCGCTCCTCTCTGCGCTGCGCGCGTGCGACGCGCTCCCCGAGCCGTACGCGGGTCTCGATTCCCTCGGCGGTCCGCGCAGCGAGGGCCGAGTCGACCTGCCAAGCACCTGCCTCCCCCAACAGGATGACGGTGGACCCGCCAAAGAGGAAGTAGCCCTTCTCGTCGCCGCGCACGAACGGCCGGTCCGCAGGATGCGTGGCGACAATGCGGCCGACGTTGAGCGCGCCGACCTCGACGTAGGCCAATCGACCGAAGCGTTCCGTGGTGAGCACACTCACCTGCCGCTCGTTGCTCACGAAAACGTCGCTGCGGGCCGCGAGCGCCACCGGGTTGACCGAGTGGTAGCGCCCGCGAATCCGCCACGCGTCGCGGGTCGTACCGGTGTCGGGATAGTGAAAGCGGTGGTAGTCGACCGGGCACAACCGGGCGATGAGGAGCGGTCCGTTCGCAAACGGGGCGGCGCGCTCGACGCTGCCCAGCAAGCCTGCCGCGCTCAAGTGCTCCGCCTTGACCGGGAAGGTCCGCCCGGGCTCCACGCGATCGAATCCCAGATAGCGTCCCTCCGCAAAGGCAGGCAAGTCATCGCCGCAACAGAACTCGCGCGCGGAGTCGCGAAACCGCCGCGCAAAGAAGTCGTTGAACGAGCGATACTGCGTCGGCTCGAACTCCTCCATGGGAACACCGAACTCACGGATGAACGACGCGATCCGCCGCCGACTCCAGCGCGACGACTGGTAGGCGCCCGTCAGTCGACTGAACCACCGCCGCACCAAGACCGTATCGGTCAGCCAACGCCCGAAACGCGTTCCATAGAGCCAGCGCAGGGCCGCGTCGCCGTACACCTGCTCGACCTCGAGGGTGCCGGTCCGGGGATCCCAGTAACGAATCGGCGGTGCATTCACGCCGTCACGCCGCGAGCCGCTCCCGTCAACGGGGCACGCTCACGACCCGCGTCTGGGCGAACTGCCGGTGCCCGGCGGTCGAACTGTGGAATCCGTAGCCACTCTCCTTGGCGCCCACCCACGGCGCGCCCGAAGCGCCGCCGCAGCTCTTGTTCACGCCGATCATGCCGGCATCGAGCCTGCGAGCGACATCGAGCGCCGCCCCCGCCGGATCACCGAACACGGTCGCCCCCAGACCGAACGGCGTGTCGTTCGCCAGCCGCACGGCTTCATCGACATCGTCGAAGCGCGCGATGCACGCCACCGGACCGAAGGTCTCTTCCTTCATGATGTCCATGTCGGGTCGAACGTCCACGAGCACGGTCGGCTGGAAGAAGTTGTCATGGTGCCCGTCGCCGCCTGCGACCACCCGCGCGCCGTGCCGCACCGCCGCCGACACTTGGCGGGTAACGTGGTCTTTTTGTCGTTGATTGACCATCGGCCCCATCTGCACGCCATCCTGGAGTCCGTCTCCGACCTTCATGGTCCGCGCGAACTCCGCGACCTTCTGCGCAAAGGCGTCGGCCACGCGGGAATCGACCAGAATACGTTCCGTGCTCACGCACACTTGACCGGCGTTGCGGAAACTGTTCATGGCCGCGAACTTCGCCGCCTGCTCGAGATCCGCATCGGCGAGCACGATCATCGCGTCCTTCCCGCCGAGTTCGAGAATCAGCCGCTTCAACCCACCCGCCGCCGCCGCCATGATCTTCTTGCCGGTCTCGCGCGACCCGGTGAAGGCGATCAAGTCGACATCGGCCGCAACCAATGCCCGCCCCTGCGCATCCGCGCCGTGAACGATCTGCAACACGTCGGCGGGGAGGAACTCGTTGAGGACATCGACGTAGGCCTGCGCGATGAGCGGCGTCTCCTCCGACGGCTTGAGCACCACGGCGTTCCCGGCCACGAGCGCAGGAATCACCAGCGAATGCGGCATCGCCATCGGGAAGTTCCAGGGTGTAATGGCCGCACAGACACCGAATGGATCATGATAGATTCGCGAACGCGTGTTCTCGTCCTCGAGCACTTCCGGCGCAAGTGCCGCCGCGATCTCTTCCGCGCTCTTACGCATTCCCGCGCCGCACGCTTTGACCTCGCCCCGCCCCTCCCGGAGCGGCTTGCCCATCTCCCGGGTCAACAACTCCCCGAGCTCGTCGCAACGCGCCACCAAGCGCTCCCCGGCGCGGCTCAGCGCGTCGATTCGTTCCTCGAACGACCGACGTCCCCAACCCGGTTGCGCCGCCTGCGCACGCGCCACGACCGCCGGCACTTGTTCCTCGGGGGTGATCCGCACCTCGCCCACCTTCTCCCCGGTGGCAGGATTGAAGGAGGCCAGCATCGAACTCGAACTCATGGATTCCTCTTCCGTGCTTGCGCGTGCGCGGCGTGTCGGAACGCGATCGCCCTCGAGCGAAAAGCGTCCATTTCCACGCAGCGATCCTCGCGACTCCGACGGTGCAGGGTAGACAATCGCTGCGGACCACGCAATCAGGAACGAAGCCGCCCGCGGGATTCCTCGGAGCAGCCGCGATCGGTGCGAGGCGGACGGCCGAGGCACCACTGCACGAAGCCCAAGGACGCCCAACGCGGAGCCTTGCCCTCGGGGGCGAGCCCGCCGCGTGCCGGGGCCGATCGCGACGCTGCTGCCGGCTACCCGGCCTGCACGCTGTGGGACCCGTGCCCGCCATTCTCATCCGGCTCTGGCTGCCAGCGCACGAGACGTAGGTCCTCGACGAAAATCACGTAGAAGACCGGCACGACCACCAGCGTGACCAGAGTGGCCACCAACATACCGACGATCTGCACATAGCACATCGGCTCCCAGAGCGGCCCCCCCGAGAGCGCCAGCGGAATCAGCCCTCCGACGCAGGCCAACACCGTCACGACGACCGGGCGCAGTCGCGCGAGTCCGGCCTCCACCACCGCCTTACGAAGCGGCTCACCCCGGTGGCGCATCTCGTCGATGAAGTCGAACAGCACGATCACGTGGGAGATGATGAGGCCTGCCAGCGACGCCACGCCGAGAAACGCCATGAAGCCGAACGTCGAACCAAAGAGGAGCAGTGCGATCAGCCCACCAACGACCCCGAAGGGCACCGCCGCATAGACGAGAAGCGGCTGGGTGGCGGAGTTGAACTGAAGTACCAGCGCCAGGTAGATCGCGACGAAGGAAACGACCAGCGCGACGGCCAGGGACTGAAACCCCTTGTCCTGCTCGAACTTTTCGCCGCCGAACTCCCACCGGTAACCACTCGGGAACGACAACGCTTTCTGGTTCGAGCCGGGCGCGACAGACACCGCGGGCAGCATTCGCTCGAGATCGGCGACGATGGCACTCGGGAGCACGCCGGGCAAAGTGTCGCAGCGGACCGTGATGCAACGCTCGTGGTCACGCCGGCGAATCTTCCGGGTCACCAGCTCGCGCTCGAAATTCGCGATCTGTCGCAACGGCAGCCCCACGCCCGTGGCCAGGTTCACGACGCTCAAGCTGTACAGGTCGTCGAGCTGGCTCCGTTCTGACGGCCGCAGCCGCAGTATGATGTCGATGAGTTTGTCGTGCTCACGCAGTTGGCTGACCGCCAGCCCGGAGAGCCCGGTACCGACGGCGGTCGCGACGTCCTGGTGCGACAGGCCACTCATCGCGGACCGGTCGGAGTCAATCTGCAGAGTCATCTGAAACACTGGGTCGCCCCAATCGTCATGCACGTCGATGGTGCCGGGGATCGATCGCAGTCTGTTCTTGACCTCGGACGCGAGTTCGCGCAGCGTCTCGGCGTCGGCGCCGTAAATGCGCAGTTGCACCGGGATACCGATCGGCGGACCGGTCTCGAGCATCTGGGTCCGCACGCGCGCATCGGCGATTCGGGCCGGGAGTTCTTGCTTCAACCGCTCCACAACCGCAGCGGTGTCGTGCTTGTCGGCCGTGTGCACCAGGATCTGGGCGTAGTTGTCAGCGCGTTGCTCGGGCTCGATCGAGAGCCAGAACCGCGGACCGCCGGCCCCGACAAACGTCGTGTAGCTGTCGATGCGCTTTCCCTCGAGCGCGTCCATCTTGCGGATGGCGTCGAGCGCTACCGCTCGTGTCTGGCGAATGGGCGAGCCCTCGGGCAGGTCGAGGTTCACCACGAATACGTCGTGCAGGTCCTTGGGAAAGAAGGAGCTGCCGATGTATCGGACGAGCAGGGTACCGACGGCGAGCAGGAGAATGGCGACCCCCGCCGACAAGAACCGATGTGCAATACAACGTTCGACGAACGCCTTGTAGAGCCGCGGGAATCCCCCCGCAGACTTGCCGCCGGCACTCTCGAACCCTCTCTGCCCCCTGAGCACGTAGACGCCCAGAAGCGGGGCGAAGGTCCAGGCGACGAGCATCGCCGCGACCAAGGACAACGTGACGACGATCGGAAGCGAGTAGATGAAGTCGCCGGTCTTGCCTTCGACCAGCAGCAGCGGTAGGAAGGCAACGATGTTGGTGAGCGTCGCGTAGAACACCGCCCGCGCCAGTCGCTTGGGGCCGAGCCAGGCGGCGACCGATCGCGGCTGCCCGTTTGCGATTTCGCGGTTGATCGCGTCCGCCGCGACGACGGGAGCATCCACCAGCATTCCTAGGGCAATGATCAACGCCGCGATCGAGACCTGCTGCAGGTCGATCCCAATGAGCTGCGCCATTCCCAAGGTCAGCGCAACGGTGATCGGGATGCAGACGGCGACCAGAACCGCACTCCGCCACTCCATGAAGAGCAACGACACGAGCACCACAATGACGATCGCCTCGATCAGGCACTTGTTGAAGGATTGGACCTTGTGGCGAACCTCGGCCGGTTCGTTGCTCGTGCGCTCGATCCGCAGGTCCGACGGAAGTTGCAGTTTCAGCTCCTCGATCGCGCAGGTGAGGTCGCGGTCGTAGTCGGCGATGTGGGTACCCTTGACTTGGCGAACCGAGATCGTGATGGCACGCCCGGTCTGGAGCTCGTACTCCCGCAACTCGTGCGCCACGGGGTGGGCAGGACTTGCCAGCCCCAGCGCCTCGCCCGCTGCCAGACCCGGCGTGACTTTGACAGTGCGGTAGTTCATCACGTCAGCAGGGTCCTCGTAGCCGCGGGTGACCTCTACGAGATCGCGCAGGTAAAGCGGGTATCCTTCCGCGGAGACGTCCAGCACGGTCTGGCCGATCTCGGCGGCTGAGCCGTACTCCCCCGTCGGCCGCACGACGACGTTCTGGTCGGGCAGTTCGATCTGGCCGCCGGGGATGTTGATGTTTCGCTGCTGGATCCGCTCGACGAGCGCTGACGGCGTGATCCCGAATTGGCTCAGCCGCCGTCCAGAGTACGTCAGCCAAACTTGCTCGTCCTGCACTCCGACCAGGTCGATCTGGGCGACGTAGCGCGACTGCTTCAACCGGTCGCGAATCCGCTCGGCAAAGTGCTTGAGTTCACGATATGTGTACTGGTCCCGGGCGCTCCGCCGAAGTGCGCTCTCCAAGTCACCCAGATCCTGGATCCAGAACGGCTGCCACAAATCAGGCTGGTACTCCCCGGCACCGGCGGTCTCGCGTTCCCAACGTTCAGTGGCTTCCTGGAGGTCACTGCGGGTCTTGCCGGCGTGCAGAACGACGTCGAGCATCCCAGCGCTCGGAGCCTCGACGACGGCGGCTTCCCTCGCGATGCCGTTGTCGAGCAGATGCTGCGCCAGCAGACTACCCGTGCGCAGCACGTGGGCGTGGGACACCATGCTCGGATAGACCAGCACGCCGGCCCATCGATCGCCCGTCGATTCGGCAGATGTCTGGTCTCGGTGCGCTGCGAGCGCCGCGCGAATGCTTCTCGCACGCAGGCCGATCTCCAGGTCGGTGACCGGGGGCGAACTGATGGTGAGCATGACCGCCACCGAGTCACCGAAGTCCTTGTTCAGGAACGACCGCGGGGGCTTACCGGCGATCTGGGGCAGATCCGGGATCTCCCCCAACTTGCCGCGAATGTCCTGCCACACGAGTTCGGCGTTCTGCTCGCTCTCGAACAGCTCCACGTAGACGATCGACATGCCAGGGCGGCTGATCGACTTGACGTGCTCCACGGCCGGATGCTCCGCCACCTTGCGCTCGATCTTGCGGGTGACTTCTTGTTCGACCTTCTCGGCCTCGGCGCCCGGATAGGGCGTGAGGATGACGCCTGTGACGACGGGGATAATGGGGTCTTGCCGCTGGGGCATCTGGATGTAGGCGTAGGCGCCCCAAGCCAACACCGAGACCATTGCGGTCCATGCAATCGGCCTCTTGCTCACGAAGAACTGCGGGAGATTCATTTTGCCTCCGACAGCGTTGCCGGTGAGATGTTGTTTTCCCGAAGCACGCGAATGACCGTACCGTCGCTCAGTCGCTCGGCGGTCGTCACCACCACCTGAGCGTCAGGCAGCACCTCGCTGCCGGGGTGCAGGACTTCCACTTGGCTGTCGTAGACGCCACCCAACGAGACCTTCCGTGCCCTTGCGACCTCGCGGTCGTTCTCCGTCACCGCTTCGTACACGATCAGCTCGTCAGCGGATCGGCCTCGGTGAATGGCCGTCATCGGCAGCAACATGACGCGCCGATCGCGTTCCGCTCCGACGTGGACCGTCACGATCATGCCAGGCCGCAGGAGGTACTGGCCGTCCTGGGTCCGGGGATTGGTCAAGGTCAGCTCCGTCAGGAACGTACGAGTTCGTGCGTCCGCCTGCGGGGCGATCTTCGTCACCTCGGCTTCGAGCGAGCGTCCCTCGAAGGCGTCCGCGGTGATCCGCACCTTCAGGCCGACGAACACACGAGCCGCGGTAGACGAAGTGAATTTCGGGTCACCGATCATCGTGTCGGGTACGCCGAAGGTGACGTGAACCGCAGAAACATCAATGAGCCGGAAGGCAACGTCATGGGCCGCCTTGCGCTCGCCGGACTCGATGCGTTTCTCGGCGACCAACGCGTTGTCGAACGGGACGATGAGGCGACGGTTGACGCAGTCGTCGTTCGCTTGGTCGAGCCGCACCTTTGCGTCCGCGAGTGCATGCTCCGCCGCCGCTAGTTCGCCGGCCGCGGCAACGCGTTTCGCGGCCACGTCGTCGCGGGCCACCTCGGAGACGGATCCCGACGTTCTCTCGAACCGCTCGAGCACCCGGGTGACGATCTCGAGGTTGTCCCTCGCGCTGGTCACCCGAGCCTCCAGTTGTGCCACCCTGGCCTCCGCACTGGCGCTCGCACGTCGGAGGTCGCCTTCGTCGAGTTCGGCGATCGGCGTCCCCTTCTCCAGAACGTCGCCGACCTGTACGTCCCGATCGAGGCCGGGTAACCGGTAAAGACTCTGGACCGTACCCGGCAGCTTGAAGGTCAGGTTCGTGGTCTGGAGGGGCTCGACCGAGCCGCTGAAGCGGCTCGCAGTGACGACATCTTCCTGGGCCAGGATACGCACCCTGACCGGGACCGGGGCGACTTCCTCGGGCAGTGGTTCGCAGCCGCACAGGAACGCTCCCAGCAGTAGACCGCCGAGCCACCGCGACGGCTCCGCCGACGTTCGGTACTGCAACCGCGCCCAAGCCGGGTTGACCTTATCCTTCTTCATGAACGTCTCCTTCGTTGCGAGGAATGTCGGTCGGTTGCATGTCGGACGGCGGCTCGGCGATCTCCCAACCACCACCCAGCGCCTTGTAGAGAGTGACGACGTTCACCACGAGTGCGACCTCACCCTGAGAGAGCAGCAGGTCGGCGCGGTTCGACTGGCGCTGCGCATCGAGAACCGTTAGTTGATCGAGGAGCCCGGACTCATAGTCGCGCCGCGCGATCTGTGCGCTCGCCCGCGCGCTGGCCGACACCCGCTGCAGGTCACTCACACGTGCCCGCGCACGGTCCACCGACACGAGTGAGCTCTCGACTTCGCGAAACGCGCGAAGAACCGTGTCCTCGTAGGCCGCTTTCGCTGCCTCGACCTGGGCTTCGGCGAACCGGATCCCCGACCGGCGACGTCCCGCGTCGAACAGGCTCCAGTTGATGCTGGGGCCGGCGGCGTAGTAGCTGCTCGACGGGTCCGAGCCGCCATTGAAGAGGTCACCGGTCTCGCGGCTCTGCAGCTGTGCCGTCCCTCCCAGGACCACCCGGGGGAACAGCTCCGACGTGGCCACGCCAACCTGCGCCGTGGCTGTCGCCAGCCGACGCTCGGCACCCTGAATGTCCGGACGCCGGCGCAGAAGGTCGGAGGGGAATCCAATCGCGATCCGCTCGGGAACCGCGGGCAGCGGGGCCGTGCGCTCCAGGTCCGCGCGCAAAGCAGTGGGTTCGAGCCCGAGAAGGGTGGAGATAAGGTGGATGTACTGCCGGCTCGCTTGCTCGAGCGGCGGGATCTCCGCAGCGGTAGCCTCGACTTCGGTTCGCGCTCGCAACACCTCCAACTCCGACGCCAGCCCATTTCGGCGCCAGTCCTCGGTGACCCTGAGCGTCTGTCGCTGCTGCTCCATAATGTCGAACTCGATCGCGAGCTGTCGCTGGACTCCCCGGAGTTCGAGATAGGCTCTTGCGGTCTCCGCAGCCACCATGAGGACGATGGCGCGTCGGTCGGAGGCGACGGCCTGCTCGTGTGCGCGCGCCGACTCCACGCCACGACGGGTGCCGCCGAAGACGTCGACCACCCAGGAGGCATCGAAACCGGCCTGAAACAGGTTGAAGTTCGAATCCAGGCCCGGAAGGTCAGTGGCCGCCTCACTGTTGCGGAAGCGAATGGCCGAGGCGCCGACGCTCAACTGCGGGTACAGCAGAGACTGCGCCACTTGCCGCGCCGCCCTGGCCGCGCGCAGCCGCGCCTCGGCACCGGCGATGCCGTAGTTCGCCGCGACCGACTTCTCCACGAGATCCGTGAGTTGGGGGTCGCCCAGGTGCCGCCACCACCGGATCTCCGTCGGACCAATGCTGCCCGAGGTCGTTGTCGACGAGGTCGGCTCGTTGATCGCCTCACCGTAAACCGCGGGCAAGACCGTTCGCGGGGACTCGTAGTTCGGACCTACCATGCAGCCGACCGCAGTGATCGACGCGACAGCGAGCGCTGCGCGGGAGATCCACCCCGCGGTTGTGACCCGGATCCCTCCGGGGTTCGTCGACCCGGGGTGTCCCGCGCGGCCGCACCGAACTGGCGCAGACTCACGACCCATCTCTCCACTCCTTTCGATCACGCGCCGAGATCGTTCTCGACGATCTCGGACACGATCGCCTTCATCAGGCAATCGTCGGCCACGAACTCCGCACCCTGCAGGTACATGCCTCTCAGTTGGGCCTTGCCTGCGGCGTCCACGAACGTCACACCCGCCAGGTCCACACGCAGCGCAGGAGTGCTCGGTCGTGCCGTCATGGCGAGCCAACACTTCTGCAACTCTTCCACCCACGGTCCTTCCAGTCGTCCCTCCAGGCGGAAGCCGAGGACTCGTGGCTGGTCGTGGGCCGTGATACGCAGCATCGCTTGTCTCCTGGTCGCACTCCGACGACGAGAACGGAGGCGGCTTCGGTCTGGGAGCCGCTTCGAGTTCGAGCCGCGCACTGCGGCTCCTGCCCGCCGAAGGCAATGGCCTGGCCAGCGTCGAAACGAGTCCGAGCGAATCCCCTCATCCGAGTGCAATGAACGAACTTGTGTCCTGCGGGCGGGAGCATGATCGCGAGGAATAGCCACACCAGCCGCGACGCTGGGGTGGCACAAGTGCCACTGGGGCGGCGTTCATGGGGCACCGATCCGAAAGCACCAAGCGGGGCTCAGTGGCAAGCAGTCACACCCATCGGGACCGAGGCCCCGGGTCATGGTTGCGGTAGCAGGCGCCAACTGGGGTTGCTCGTCCACTCACTGGATTCGCGACTAGCCGCAGCGAACCGACGCCCACTCGGGCTCGACGCTCGCTACATGGGGCGGGTGATTCCGAGCTTCTGCATCTTCTTCTGGAGTGAGGACCGCTTCATCCCGAGGCGCGCGGCGGCACCCTTCGGCCCGCCGACGATCCACCCGGTTGCGATCAACGCGCTCACGATGTGCTCGCGCTCCGCGTCGACGAGTGTAAGCGGGGTCGCGACAGGGGCGGCTGGCGGCCGGTCCTGCGCGGGCTCACCCTCGAGGTCGGCCAAGGGAACCTGTAGCATTGGGCCCGGCGAGAGGATGACGGCGCGCTCGATGACGTTCTGCAGCTCGCGCACGTTGCCGGGCCACGAATAGCGTACGAGTGCATCCATCGTCGCGGACGGGATACTCTCGATGCGACGACTCATACGCCGGGCAAAGCGCTGGGCAAAGTGCCGCACCAGGTTTGGAATGTCATCTGGCCGGTCGCGCAGGGTCGGCATCGCGATGGGGAAGACGTTCAGACGATAGTACAAATCGCTGCGGAACCGGCCCTCGGCGACCATCTGCGCCAGGTTCCGGTTGGTGGCGGCAACCAGCCGCACGTTCACCCGGATCGTCCGCGTGCCGCCCAGTCGTTCGAACTCCTGCTCTTGGAGGACACGCAGCAGCTTGGGCTGAAGCTCCGGCGGAGTGTCTCCGATCTCGTCGAGGAACAGCGTTCCCTGGTCCGCCAGCTCGAAGCGCCCAATCTTCTGCGCGATCGCGCCCGTGAACGCTCCCTTCTCGTGGCCAAAGAGTTCGCTCTCGAGGAGCCCAGTCGGGAGGGCGGCGCAGTTCAGCTTGACGAAGGTGCGACCCTGGCGCGGACTCAGGCTGTGCACCGCGCGAGCAATGAGCTCCTTGCCTGTGCCGGTCGCCCCGAAGACCAGGACGGTCGAGTCCGTCGGCGCCACGGTTTCGACCTTCTGGAGTACCGCTCGCAGAGCCGGACTCTCGCCGATGATGTCGCCGAAATCGCACTCCGTCCGCACCTCCTCCTCCAAGTACGCCTTCTCCTTGGCGAGTTGGTCCCGGAGGGCCTCGATCTCCTGAAAAGCCTGTGCATTCTCGACGGCGACGGCGACTTGGTTGGCGACCTGCTGCAAGAAATCCAGGTGCGCCGTTTCGTACATCGACGGCCGCTTGGACGCGAACACCAGTGCACCGAGCCGCCGCCTGGCCGTAGTCAGCGGCAGCCAACAGCAGCTCTGCACGCCATAAGGTTCAACCGACTCCAGCAGCCGCGGCCACCGGCTCAGTTGCGTGACCTCGGAGAGGATCAGAGGCTTCTGCGCTCTCCAAACGCCGCCCGCCGGGTCATCGTCCGGACTCAAGGCGATCTCGAGCGGTGACGCGATGAGCTCGCTGGTCTCGAGCACGTGCAGGCGCATCGTATTGGTCGCCGCATCATGCAACACTAGCGAGAGCGCATCGAAGCTTACGACCCGCCTCAGTTGGCCGGCCAACTCGTGAATCAGCGCCGGCAAGTCTCGATGCGCGGCGATCGCGGCGGTCACCGCGAACAACGCCTGGTATCGATGGCGATCCGGTTCGTCCTGCTGTGCACTCGACATGACGCGATCCCCTGGTTCCCCAAAGGTGAGGCCTGCGACCGAGACGAACTCTCTCCGAGGCGGTCGATGGGGTCAAGGGACGATCGGAACTCAGACTAGGCTTCGTGGCTTGACGACAAGGGTCGTAACCGCAGTGAAACCGCACTCAGTCTACGGAAACGCTGTCTACAAGAACGCCGCGACCATTCGTTCGCGACCCTCGCCCGTCGTTGCGTGTGGCGCGGTCCAGGGGCTAGACCGGGAACGGGATCGCTTCCCGACTGCAGTGCAGACTCGACAGCGGGGACAGCAACCTCGCCCGGGCGATGATGGATATGGTCAGTGTCAGCGAGATCTCCGCGGGTCAGCGGGCGGTGTCGTGAACCCCGAGCCAGTCGGTGTGCACGAACGGGCCGTCGGGATCGTCGCTGCGTTGGTAGGTGTGGGCGCCGAATGCGTCGCGTTGCGCCTGCGTGAGGCTTTGCGGCAGGTTCTCGGTCCGGTAACTGTCGTAGTAGGCGAGGCCGGTCGCCATTCCCAGAGTGGGAATCCCGTGGCGTTGGGCGAGGCCGACGACTTCGCGCCACGCAGCTTGACGCGAGTGCACTTCGCGGCGGAGGTCGGCGTCGAGGAGGAGATGCGGCAGGTCGGCCCGACGCTCGTAGGCTCGCATCATTTGGTCCAAGAAGCGCGCGCGAATGATGCACCCGCCCTTCCAGATGCGCGCGAGTTCGCGCATGTCGATGGACCAGGCGTACTCGCGAGATGCGCTTTGGATCAGGTGCATGCCTTGCGCGTAGGCCGCGATCTTCGCGGCAAAGAGAGCGTCGCGGACTTGATCGATCAACTGGACCGTCGTGCCGGTGTAGCGCGCCGGAACGGGTCCCTCGAGGACTTTGGCGGCGACCGTGCGATCGGCCTTGAGACTCGACAACACGCGCGCGTCGATGGCGGCGGCGATGCTCGGAATGGGGACGCCGAGATCGAGCGCGACCTGAGCGGTCCAGCGCCCGGTGCCCTTCTGTCCGGCGCGATCCAAGACCTGATCGACCAACCAGCCGCCGGTCTTCGGGTCGCGTACTCGGAAGATCTGCGCGGTGATCTCGATCAAGAACGATTCCAGCGGGCCGCGATTCCATTCGTCGAAAATCTCGGCGAGGCGATCGGGCTGGATACCGCCGACGCGGGCCAGAACGTCATAGGCCTCGGCAATGAACTGCATGTCGGCGTATTCGATACCGTTGTGGACCATCTTGACGAAGTGACCGGCGCCATCCGGTCCGACGTGGGTCACGCACGGACCCGAGTCGGTTCGCGCTGCGATGGCCTCGAGGAGCGGAGCCAGGGCGTGATAGGCCTCGGCGTCACCACCGGGCATGAGCGACGGTCCGTTGCGCGCACCTTCTTCACCGCCCGAGACTCCCATGCCGCAGAACCTCAGGCCAGCCGCACGACACGCCGCTTCACGCCGCCGCGTGTCCAGATACCAGGAGTTGCCACCGTCGATCACGATGTCGCCTGGCTCGAGGAGCGGCGTCAGCGTCTCGAGCACTTGGTCCACTGCCGGGCCGGCCTTGATCATGAGCAGCAGGCGGCGCGGACGCTCGAGCATGGCCACCAACGCCTCGAGGGTTCCCGCCGGCTGCAGTCGCCCCCCACTCTCGGTGACAGCCTGCGCCAAGGGCTCGGGAGCGCGGTTGTGAACCGCGACGCGAAACCCGTGATCGACGACGTTGAGCGCGAGGTTTCGCCCCATGACCGCCATGCCGATGACACCGAACTGTGCTTTCTCTGCGGCCATGATCTCCGGCTCCTTGTCGGGCTGAAAGTCGGGCGGTGCTGGCACCGGTAGCGACCGGGTCCGTGGTTGCGTCTCGATGCCGCGCAACGCCGCCAGCGCTTCGATCGCTGCCGACTCTAGCGGGGAAACGTCGTTCGCGCGAGGCCGCCGCGAGCCGACCTCGTTCCTGCTATCGACACGGGTCGGTCACCGCTTGACGCTGGGAAGCCACAAAGCCCGATAAAGCCGGCACGAAGCGGCCCTCGTTGCCGAGTCGGCTGCTGCCCCCGTCCCGTAGTTCCGCGGCGCTCTCCGCTTTCCCGTGGCCAAGTCCTCGTGCACTTCGGCGTCAGCCCGTAAGATCGGCGCCGGTCACACCTCTCCGAAGGAGTTCAACATGCATCCCATGGGTCGCCACTGGGTCGCCGCGTCGTGCTGTTTCGTCGCATCGTGGTTCGCTCCCGGCGTCGGGTTCGGGCAGAGCACGTGGTACGTCGACTCCGCGGCTACGGTCGCAGGCACGGGCACGTCATGGGGCGACGCATTCACGACCCTGCATGCCGCGCTGGCGGTTGCCACCGCCGGGGACAACGTGCGGATCGCACAGGGCACATACACCCCGGACGTGGGCCATCCGCTGCTCCCGGTCGGCAGCCGCTCGGCGTACTGGAGCTACGTCGGCGGAGTGCGCGTCGAAGGAGGATACCGCGGCGGCGCCGGCGGGGGAGCCCCCGACGATCGCGACACCTCGGCTTTCGCCACGATCCTGAGCGGCGAGATCGGCGATCCGACGCTGCTCACCGACAACAGTCTCACCTTGCTGCGCGCCGACGTGGGTGGCGAGATTCTGCTCGACGGCCTGACCCTGACGCGTGTGTACCAGGATCTCGACACCCTCCCACAGGGTCACTACGGCGCTGCCCTGTGGACTTTCGGTAGCACCGCAATCGACCTGCACGACCTTCGCATCATCGACAACACGATCATCAACGACACGCAGGTCGGGCGCGGCGGTGTCGTATTCATCTTTGACACCCCCGGAACCGTGACCGATTGCGAGTTCCGCGCCAATCACATCGGCGGGACACAGTTCCAAACGGTCGGTGCGGCGCTCTTCATCTGGGAATCGGACATCCACTTCAGCGACTGCACGTTCGAGGACAACGTCAACGACGCGTCAGCCGGCGCCGCCTACGGAGCCGGGGTCTACATCGAGCACGGGTTCCCGGTGTTCGAACGCGTGACGTTCCGCAACAACGAAGCCACCAGTGCCGGCGGCGCGGTGTTTCACCGCAACGCCTGGGACCCGGTCAACCAGCCGACGCGTGAGGGCGCCCCGACTTTCGTCGACTGCCTGTTCGAGGACAACGCCTCCAACCAGGGCGGTGCCGCCTTCATCTGGTCGCGTCGTCCGGACGACGTGGCCACGTTCATCAACACGCGCTTCATTGGCAATCAATCGCTCCAGAACGGCGCGGCGATCCTGTCGAACGGCGGCGGCACCACCGTCATGCAGGTGCGAATTGAAGGCTGCCTGTTCGCCGGCAACGAGAGCGGCGCTGGCTTCACCCAGAGCGGTAACGCCTTCGACGGCCCGGGGGCGCAGGTCACGATCGCTCATTGCACCTTCGCCGACAACGTCAACGGACGGGCGCTGCAACTCGCGTCTTTCCCAGCCGGCGACTATCTCATCGCGAACTCCATCCTTCGCAACAACGGCACCGGATCGCTGAGCCCGAGCAGCACGAGCGGCGTCATCACTGCGAGCATCGTCCAAGGGGCGGCGCAGCTCCCGGCGGGGATCGTCCAGGTCGATGTCGTCGACACCAACCCGCTGTTCCTCGACCCCGCGGCCGGGGACTACCGCCTGGGCCCGGCTTCGCCGGCGATCGACACCGGCAACGACGTTCAGACGCCGACGACGCTCACCGTCGACCTGGACGGAGCGCCGCGACTCGCGGACGGGGATGGAGACTGCCTCGAACGAGTAGACCTGGGCGCGTACGAAGCCGCAGACGCTTGCGCGGGAGCCACCTTTCGGCGCGGTGACGTGAACCTCGACGGAGCGCGCAACATTGCCGACGCAGTCTATCTGCTCGGCAACTTGTTCCCCGGACCGGGTGGCCCCAACGCCATCGACTGCCAGGACTCCGCCGACGGCAACGACGACGGCGCCGCGAACATCGCGGACGTGGTCGCCATCCTCGGGTCGTTGTTCGGAGTGCCTGCGGTGCCGCTGCCCCCTCCCTTCACGGGGTGCGGCAGCGACCCGACCGTCGATTCGCTCGGCTGCGCAGACGATCCCACGTGCCCGTGAACGGGTCGTCCCGCCACGTTCCGGAGCCCGTTGTCGCGGTTTGCCCGGACCCACCGTCGGCAAGCAAAGGGCGGCACCGCACCGGGAGCCCGGCCGTTCCTACGGAGCGACGGTCCGGCGCGCCTTGTAGTGGTTGATCAGGCCATTGGTCGACGGATCGTGGGAAGTCACGACCTCGGGGCCGGCGAGTTCGGGAAGAATCGCGTTCGCGAGTTGCTTCCCGAGTTCCACTCCCCACTGGTCGAAGCTGTTGATGTTCCAGATGGCGCCCTGAACGAAGATCTTGTGCTCGTACAGAGCCAGCAGCCGACCCAAGGTCCGCGGCGTGAGCCGGTCGAACAGAATCGAGTTGGTCGGGCGATTACCGGAGAAGGTCTTGTGCGCGACCAGGTCTGGGCGATTCGTGACCCCTTGCTTGGCGAGCTCGACGCGGACCTCCTCGCCCGTCTTGCCCCGCATGAGAGCCTCGGTCTGCGCAAAGAAATTGGCGAGCAAGATCTCGTGCTGTCGCCCGAGTGGGTTCTGGGAGTGAACCGGCGCGATGAAGTCGCAGGGAATCATCCGCGTGCCCTGGTGGATGAGTTGATAGAACGCGTGTTGGCCGTTGGTCCCTGGCTCGCCCCAGATGACCGGGCCCGTCGTGTAGTCGGTGATCGGGCGCGCTTCGCGGTCGACGCCCTTGCCGTTGCTCTCCATGTCGCCCTGCTGGAAGTAGGCGGCGAAGCGATGCAGGTACTGATCGTACGGGAGAATCGCGTGCGACTCGGCGCCAAAGAAGTTGTGGCACCAGATGCCCAGGAGCGCCAGGATCACCGGTAGATTCTGATCGAGGGGCGCAACGCGAAAGTGCTCGTCGAGGTCGTGAGCGCCTTGCAGGAGTTCCTCGAACCGATCCATGCCGATGACGAGCGCGATCGGCAACCCGATGGCAGACCACAGGGAGTAGCGCCCCCCCACCCAGTCCCAGAACTCGAACATGTTCGCAGTGTCGATGCCGAACTCGGCTACGGCCTTGGCGTTGGTCGACAACGCCACGAAGTGGCGCGCCACCGCCTCACGTGGCCCCAACTTCGCAAGCAACCAGTCGCGAGCCGCGGTGGCGTTGGTAATGGTCTCCTGCGTCGTGAAGGTCTTGGACGCGACCGTGAACAGCGTGGTCTCGGGTGCACATCGCTTCAGCGTCTCGACCAGGTGCGTACCATCGACGTTCGATACGAAGTGCACGTGGAGCCCGTCTTGCCAGTAGGGCCGTAGGGCTTCGGTCACCATGACCGGACCGAGGTCCGACCCGCCGATCCCGATGTTCACGACATCGGTGATCGCCTTGCCGGTGTACCCTTTCCACTCCCCGCTGCGCACCGCGTCGCTGAACTTGCGCATCTTCGCGAGCACGGCGCGCACCGCCGGCATGACGTCGACGCCGTCCACATGCTGGGGACGATCGCTGCGATTGCGCAGGGCCACGTGCAGCACGGCACGGCCCTCGGTGTTGTTGATGGGTTCACCCGCGAACATCTTCTCCCGCAAGCTGAGGAGCCGCGACTCCTGCGCGAGTTCGAGCAAGAGCTCCATCGTTTCGGAAGTGATGCGCTGCTTGGAGTAGTCGAGCAAGATGTCATCATAGCGGATCGAGAAGCGCTCGAAACGGCGCGGATCGGCCGCGAACAAATCGCGCAAATGCTGGTGTCCAAGCTGCTGGCGGTGCTTGACGAGCGCCTGCCACACACGTGACTTGGTCAGCGGACTCAGGGCGGTTTCGCTTTTCATGTTCTTCACCGTCATGGAAACGACTACTTTCTGTTGTCGCCAAACAGGATCCGCGAGCTGGTCTGGGCCAAGCCCGAGGGCAGCGCTCGAGCCGCACACTCGTCCACGAACCACCGCAGCCGGCCCCGCGGGCGCACTCGTGCTGCCGGCAGTCGCGGGCGCCCCTGCTCGACCTCGGCCAGGATCGCGGCCACGCGTTCGGCCTTGCTCGACCCGCTCACCCAGAACATTACGTTCGTACTTTCGGCGAAGACTCGCTGCGTGAGCGACACTCGCTCATACGGCGCTACCGGAGCCCTGGCCGCGACCACCCGTGCCTCGCCTTCGTCGGCCTCGGGGCGCCCCGGGAACAGCGAAGCCGTATGACCGTCGTCACCCATTCCGAGGACCACGAGATCCAACGGTTCCGAACCCAGCACCGCCGTGTACTCCCGAGCTGCTTCAACCGCGGCGATCTCACCACGGATGCGGTGCACAAACTCCGGTCGAACAGGGACGTGGCGCAGCAAGGCTTCGCGCGCCATGCGATGATTGCTCTGCTCGTGGTCGGGTGGGACGCAGCGTTCATCCCCCCAGAAGACTTCGACCCGTTCCCAATCGACGCGGCCCGACAGTTCCGAGGCCGATGCGATGCGTTGGTAGATCGCCTTGGGCGAGGATCCGCCGGCCAGCGCCAGCCGGCAATGGCCACGCTCCGCGATCGTCGTGACGATCGTTTGTACGAACTCGGTCGCGGCCGCCGCGGCGAGCGCGACGGCGTCGGTAAAGCGCAGGAGTTCAAGGGGCGCAGCACTCAAGACGGCTACCGCACGCTTTCCAGCCACCGCATCTCGGGGACGGCCAGGCCTTCGGCCTCGGGCGGCCCCCAGGTACCCGCGGCGTAGGTTCGTATCGGCGTCGGAGCCGCGATCAGCGGGGTGAAGAGCTGCCAGGACTTCTCGACTTCTTCCGAGTGCACGAATAGGGTCTGGTCACCCTCGAGCACGTCGAGCAGCAGGGTTTGGTAGGCGTCTTGGATCCCCGGAAAACGCTCCTGGTAGTCGAACCGGAGGGGAATCGTCTCGACGCGAAACGGGTCGCCCGGCGTTTTGATGTCGAAGTAGAGAGCGAAGCCTTCATCGGGTTGCAGGGTGATCACGAGTAGGTCGGCACTGCTCGGGCTGCAACCGAGATTCTTGAAGAAGCTCACCGGCGCGCGGCGGAAACGCACGGCGATCTGGGTGGTCTTCTGCGGCATCCGCTTGCCGGTTCGAAGGTAGAACGGAACGCCTTGCCAGCGCCACGAGTCGACGTGGAGCTCCATCGCGACGAAGGTCTCGGTTGTCGACGAAGCGGGCACGCCGGCCTCGTCGAGGTACGCGACCGCGGGCTCTCCGTCGCACACCCCGGCAGTGTACTGACCGCGAACCACCTTGCTGAGGTCGAGTGGTGCCATGGAGCGCAACACCTTGATCTTCTCGTAGCGAATCGCGTCGGCCTCGATGCTCGACGGCACCTCCATCGCCACCAGCGTCAGGAGTTGCGTCAGGTGATTCTGGACCATGTCGCGCAAGGCGCCCGACTTGTCGTAATACCCCGCACGACTCCCAACCCCGAGCGTCTCTCCCACGGTGATCTGCACGCTCTCGATGCGATCGCGATTCCACGCCGACTCGATGAGACCATTGGCGAGGCGAAACACGAGCAGGTTCTGCACGGTTTCCTTGCCCAGATAGTGATCGATGCGAAACACCTGCTTCTCGGCGAAGTAGCGATGCACCAGACGATTGAGCTCTTGCGCCGATGCCAGGTCACGCCCGAAAGGCTTCTCGAGCACGACACGAGACCAACCGTCCTCGAACGCATTCAGACCGGCCTCGCCCAGGCCGGTCACCGTCGCGGGCATGACTTCGGGCGGGAGCGAGAGATAGTAGGCGAAGTGGCGTGGAAGCGAGTGCTCGGCGCGCAGCTTCTCCAAGCGATCGCCGAGCGCGCGGAAAGCGCTGGGTTCGCTGGCGCCAATCGGCTGGTAGTGAACTCGCCGTACGAACGAGTTGGCGGTATCCGCGCGACAGCCAAACTCGATGAGCGCGTCTCGCACTTCGGAACGAAACGTGTCGTCGGCCTTGTAGGCACGCCCGAGCCCGAGCACCTGGGTGCGTTCGTTCAATAGCCCTTCTTGGGCACTACGACAAAGGGCCGGGAAGAGCTTGCGGGCCGCAAGATCGCCAGTACCGCCGAAAATGGTGAAGATCGCCGGCTCTTGCGCCATGAAACACTCCTTGTCGGGAGTCATCGCTCGGATCGAACCGCGTGGGAAGCACCCAGCCTCCGGCGGCACGACGCGTCAGATCCTCGTCGGCCGATCCGGCGACACTTCTGAAGTCGGAAACCGCCGTCGACGAACGCGAGTTCCCGCGTTCGAAGGAGTCGCCCCAGAATGACTTCGACATCTTGCCGTCGATTGGGGTCAGCTTCGGCCGATCCGGAAAGCTCGAACCCGGAGGCGTAGCCTTAGTTCCGGTGAGGATTCCGAGGTTTTCGGATCGGTCGAAGATGGCCCGAAGCGACGAGCAAGAGGGTGAAGTTACCCTTGGGCGACTCCTAAGAGTAACCGTTGCCACACTGGGCGGGTAGACCGAGCGGTTGGCGCCCCTCCGACGGGCATGCCCACCCCCTTCGTCGCGCCCCCCAGACGGGACGGCGGCATGGCCACCGGGCCGTGCTTGTTCCGCGCGGCCTCTACCCGTACAAGCGGGCCAGGGCCCCGCGCGTCTGGCGTGCGAGCCGGGTGTCAGGCGGGAGTGTCGAGTCGGGCTCGGCCCGATGCTCGCGCGGAGAAGCACAACAAGCGTGGTCACGAGTGGCTCGGACGAGGGACTTGCGTTACAAGACCAAGGCGAGCACTTCAGCGCCTCGGACGCGACCCCGAACGCCTCGCCCCCGGAGCGCCGCCGCCCGCGAGTCGAGATCCGGTAACGCCAGAAAGTGAGTTCGGAGGAGCCTGCATGGAGTGTTTCGCTCAGGGCCGATTGGGTCCCCTCAAAGAACTACAAGCCATCCTCCAGAGCGCTCGGATCGACGCCCGAATCGTACGCCCGCCGGACTGCAAGGACGAGAACGCTTGAGGCGTCACCCTATGGCTCGTGGTCACGAGCGAAGACATGGCGCGCGCGAAGGAAGCGGCCGAGCAGCGGTGGTTGCAGGTGGCCAGCGTCGAAGAAGTCGAGGCTGCGCGCCACGTCGTTGACCACGACGCCGACTCGGTCACGTGCCCGGCTTGCGGCACGCGCTCGCCGGCGGGCACCGAGCGCTGCCCGGACTGCGAACTGCGGATTGGGTAGAGCCATTGATGGGGTACCTCACCCCGCCGTATACTGCGGCCCCGAAAACGGTTGCAACATCTACCGCAGGCCGACGTCCGGTCGCAGCAACCGCTCTGCGTGGAGACTTGGCCTGGCTGTTGCTGGCCGGTATTCATGAATTGAACGTCGAGGAGCATCGGCTCGAAACCGTCGGGCAGCAGCGAGGTCCGGGGGCGTTTGGCGTCGTGTCGCGGCCCAGCCGTGAGTGCGCCTTGGGTGGTACCGCTGAACCAATCGAAGGAATGGGGGCCAAACCGTGATTCTCGGAAAGATTTGGGCATCGATCCGCGCCCAGCTGAACAAGCTCGCCAACTTCTTCTGGGAAGCGGACCCCATCGCCCAAATGCAGTACGAGTACGACCAAGCCGTCGAGCAACTGAAGGACGGCCGCAAAGGGCTCGAGATCTACCGCGGCCTGGTCGAGCGGGTCACGCGCCAGGTCAGCGGCGGAAAACGCCACGTCGAGCAACTCGAGGCCCAGACGAAGGCTTACCTGAAGGCCGGTGACCGGGAGAGCGCGGCCAAGTTTGCGCTGGAACTGCAGAAGGCCAAGCGCGAACTGGCGGACAACCAAGAGCAACTCGACATGCACGAGAATGCCTACGGCAACAGCCTGAAGAAGATCCAGCACGCGAACCACAAGCTGGCCGAGGTGCGCGAGAAGATCAGAAAGTACGACGCGGAACTCAAGATGAGCGAGGCCGAGGCGGAAGTCGCGGCCCTCGCCGAGAGCTTCGACCTGAACGTGACCACCGACTTCGGTCAGATCGAGCAAGTGATCCAGGAGCGGATCGACCGCAACCGTGGCAAGGTCCGAGTGGCCTCCGACCTCAGTGAGAAGGGGATTGCGAGCATCGAAGCGGAAGAGCGACTGGAGGCGTCACTCGCCGAGCAAGCCCTGAGCGAGTTCGAGAGCGAACTCGGTCTGAAGTCGCCCGAGACCACGCCGATGGTCGAGTCACCGAAACAGCTCGGCCCCAAACAGACCGAGTAGGCCGCCCGGCGCTTCGGCGCCGTGGTTCGCCGGAGCGTGACTCGGTCTCCCGAGCCAAGCCACGCGCATCGCTCCGAAGTCAACTCAACCTTGGATCGAAGGAAGAACTCCATGGGCAACCGACCGAAACCAGGTTTCTACATCGTCGCGCTCCTCTTGGTCAGCGCTCTCGTCGGTTACGCGGTCAACCGTTTGAACCCAGGCGATGGCCCGGGTGACTCCGGGGTGGGCTCCTTCACGAAAGACGAAATGAAGGACCTCCAAACGGCGGCCGAGGATCCCGACACTTCCGGGATCACGACGCTCAAGGAGTACACCTTCGTCAGTTCCCAGCGACTCCCCGAGGTCAAGGGAGTGTCGAACTACCAGCCCCTCGCCGAACGCACGGTCCGGTTCGCCATCAACGTCTGGGCCGGCTGGGGTCCGATCATCTACGCCAACGGTGGCTTTGCCGCCGGGCGGAGCTGGAGCGCGCCCGGAGGGGCTCCGTTTCGGGTCGAACTGGTCCTCATCGACGACCCCATCGCGATGCGCGATGCGTACGCTGCGGGTGAGGTGCACATCGGCTGGGCGACCTTGGACATGATTCCGCTGTTCATGGAGTCGCTGCGAAAGGATTCGCGCGTGCGCCCACGCGTGTTCCAGCAGGTTGACTGGTCCAACGGCGGCGACGGTATCGTCGTGCGTGACTCGATCCGCACCATGTCGGACCTCCGCGGCAAGAAGGTCGTCCTGGCGCAGAACTCGCCCTCGCACTTCTTCCTGTTGAACGCCCTCATCAACGCGGGTGTCCAGCCCTCCGAGGTCGACTTCCAGTTCACCCAGGACGCCTTCCAAGCGGCGGCGGCTTTCAACGGCGACAAGTCGATTGCTGGCTGCGTGAGCTGGGCGCCCGACATTTACAATCTGTCGGAGGTCAAAGGCAACCGCATGCTCGTCACCTCGGCGACGGCGAATCGCTTGATCGCGGATGTCTGGTTCGCCCGCGCCGACTTCGCGAAGGATCACCCGGACATCATCGAAGGCCTGGTCCGCGGAATCTTCGATGCCATGACGAGCCTCAAGGAAGAAGCGGCCAAGCAGGAACTCGCCAAGCTCATGGCGGGTGGCTACGCCATACCCGAGGCGGACTGTCTCGGCATGCTCGGGGACGCGCACTCGACGAACTACGCCGAGAACCGCGAGTTCTTCCTCAATCAGAACAACCCGACCAACTTCGAGCGCACCTGGAACAACGCGTACTTCTTGTACAAGCGCATCAACGCGGTCACCGAGAAGGAACCCTTCGATCGCATCATGGATTTCTCGATCATTCAGAAGCTCGCGGCCGAGCCCAAGTACGCCGAGCAGAAGGTCGAGTACAACATCCAGTTTGCACCCGCGAGCGCGACGACCATCCAGGCGGAGAGCAGCGAGATTCTCACGAAGACGGTCGTGGTGCACTTCTTCCCGAACAGCTGGGACCTCGACAAGAAGATCATCAAGCAGCAGGACGGCGTCGAGAAGGAAGTCTCGTACGACCCCAACGCCGGATTCGTGATCGAAGAGGTCGGCAATCTGGCGGGTCAGTTCGGTGCTGCCCGTATCGTGATCGAAGGGCACACCGACGCCTCGATGCGCGGCCGCATTCCCGCGAGCAACGTGAAGGAACTCGCGTCGAATCGAGCGAACGCGGTGAAGGAGGCGATTCTCCGTCGCTTCCCGACCCTGCAGCCCAACCAGTTCTCCGTCGCGGGAGTCGGCTGGGATCGAGCTGCCGACCCGGCTGATCCCGACAACCACGCCAAGAACCGCCGGGTCGAGGTGAAGGTCTATCCGCTCGAAGCCACGGAACCGAAGTAGGATCCCAGAGCGTGGCTTGGCTTCCTCCTCAACTCTTCGAACTGCGCACTCGCCCGAGCCGTCCGCTGGCTTGGATCCTCGGGACGAGTTCGCTCGCGCTGTTGTTGCTCGTGTGGTGGTGGCTGACCCGCGGCTCGGAACCCGAGTTTCGGATCCTGTCCCCCGTCGTGTTGCCGAGCCCCGCGGAGGTCTGGCGCAGCGCGCCCAGCTTGTTCCTGGAGCGAGGTCTGTTTCGCGGTATCGCCGCAACCCTCGAGCGCGTGGGGCTCGGATTCGCACTCGCGGTGGTCGTTGGCGTGCCGCTGGGGATCCTGGCCGGTGCTTGGCGGCCGTTCGACGCGTTTCTCGCGCCCCTCAGCCTCTTCGGGCGGAACGTCCCGATCGCCGCGCTCGTGCCGTTGACCATCGTCTGGTTTGCGACCGGTGAGCTGCAGAAGGTCATGTTCATCTTCATCGCCTGCGTCCCGTTCGTGTTCGGGAGCGCCGCCCAAGCGGTCCTCGATGTCGGTGACCGCTACGTCGATACGGCCTTGACCCTTGGCGCCAATCGTCGTCAGATCATCCTCAAGGTGCTGGTACCCTTGGCGCTCCCGTCGATCTACAACGGGCTGCGAGTGCTGTTCGGCTTGGCCTTCGGTTACATCATGCTCGCCGAGGTCATCAACGCGCAGCACGGCCTCGGCTTCTTGCTGAACATGAGCCAGCGCCTCGGACTGAGCGAGCACGTCTACCTGATCCTCGTCCTCATCGGCCTCATCGCCTATGGGATCGACCGCCTCCTCTGGTGGTTCCAGCAAGGCCTCTTCCCCCACATTTCCAGCACCGAGGAAGGCTAAGAGGGCCGGGATCATGACCGAAGGGCCGCTGCCTACTGCGACGACGCCGAAGACGAGCGCTTCGCACCCGCCCATCGTGGAGTTCCGGGGGGTGACCAAGACCTACGGAGTTGGTACCAAGCGGGCCTTCACCGCGGTGCGCGACATCACCTTCACCCTCCCCGATCACCCGGACCACGGCGAGTTCGTCGCGGTGCTGGGGCCGAGCGGCTGCGGCAAGTCGACGATCCTCAAGCTGATCGCCGGCCTCAGGCCCCAGCATCCGGCGACGACCGGGGAGGTGCTCGTCGGTGGCCTGCCGGTGACCGGCCCGGGCGCCGA
This sequence comes from Planctomycetota bacterium, assembly GCA_050246115.1. Classification (GTDB taxonomy): domain Bacteria; phylum Planctomycetota; class UBA8108; order UBA1146; family JAJFFE01; genus JBFWWP01. The sequence continues at coordinate 93,384 of JBFWWP010000011.1, read as the reverse complement.
CCGCGGTATGGTGTTTCAAGGCTATACGTCCTTCGACCACCGGAACGTACTCGCCAACGTGGCCTTCGGCCTCGAGTGCCAAGGGCGGCCACGCGACGAACGCGAGGCCCGCGCCCGCGAGTGGATCGCCAAGGTGGGTCTGGACGTCGAGAAGGACGCCCTCAAGTACCCCTTCCAGCTATCGGGCGGCATGCAGCAGCGGGTCGCGATCGCCCGCAGCCTGGTGCTTTCGCCGCGCATCATGCTGATGGACGAGCCGTTCGGCGCCCTCGACCCGATGACCCGGTTTCGTATGCAGGATCTCTTGGTCGACCTTTGGACCGACCTGCAGGCGACGGTGTTCTTCGTCACGCACTCCATCGAGGAAGCGGTGTATCTTGGGCAGCGGATCTACATCCTGTCATCCTCTCCGGGTACGATCCTGCGAGAAATCGAGGTGCCACCCCCGGACCGTCCCGCGCAGGAGATGCAGCGCGACTCCACATTCGTGGATTTGGTCTTCGAGATTCGTGCTCTGATCGAGGAACTCGAGACCAAGCCTGCGCGCTAGTCTCCGATCGAGCGCATTCACGAATGCGGCCAACGAACGCGTTGCGTTACGAGCCGAAGGGACGAGCGTTTTGGGTGAAGCGATCGCGGCTTCGCCGCCGTCGCGAGGGGGCTTTCGAAGGCAACCTCGGAGAGAATCGAGCCCCGAAGCAAGCGCGGCACGAGCGCCAGAGAGGACCCATGCGCAGCGCGAAGACCACTCGCCTCGGCAAGCAACCCAGTCGCCTCGGCCGCTACCTCAGGGTGGCGTTCTTCCAGCGCTGGAACTTGCTGCTGACCCTGGTGGCCGGCGCGGCGGCACTGCTCAGCCCGATGCCCGAGGCGCTGCTGCCCTTGGTCGGAGCCGCGGAGATCGCGTACTTGGTAGGTCTCACCTCGGTCCCGAAGTTCCGCGACTACGTCGACGCCCGCGACCACGCGGCCGAACGCCCGGCCCTCACCGCCGAGCGTGCCCCCCGCACGCTCGATGATCTCGTGCGCGGCCTCAGCCCGACGAGCCGGCAGCGGTTCGAGCGCCTCCGCGATCGGTGTGTCGAAATGCAAGTCATCGCCAAGGGCGTCGGCGGGCGGCCAGACACCAACCGCCACCGCGCGGACGAGTTCGCGGCTCCCGGTTTGGATCGACTCTTGTGGATCTTTCTGCGCCTGCTCCACTCGCGCAACTCCCTCGATCAGTTCCTCGCGGCCAGCGACCGACCGGCGCTCGAGCGAGCCGTCGACGACACCCGCACCCGGCTAGAGCGTGCTCGCAACGAGGGCGACGAGCGCCTTACACGATCCTTGAGCGACAGCTTGGCCACGTGCGAGCTGCGGCTCGACAACTACGAGAAGGCGGCGAAGAATGCCGAGTACGTCGCGATCGAGCTCGACCGGTTGGAGGGCAAGATCCACACGTTGAGCGAGATGGCGGTCAATCGGCAGGACCCAGACTTCATCAGCCGCGAGGTGGACTCCGTGGCTGCGAGCATGCAAGAGACCGAGGCCACCATGGAACAGCTGCATCTCGTCGACGGTCTCATCGCCGATCTCGATGAGCCGCCCCCGATCCTCACGCCGGGCCCGAGAGGAGTGCTGCGCGATGAAGCCTGAACTGGGCGCTGCGAGTGAACCGGAGCGGGCCTCCTCGAGCGCGAAGGCGCGCGAGTTCGCGCCGTGGTACCCCACCTGGGCGAACCAGCTCGGCGAGCTGTACTTCTCGGGGACCACGTCGGCGTTCATCGTTCACGGGAACGTGTTCGATCCTGTCCGCGTCGAGGGAGGCACCGGTCTGCGCTACCTTCACCTGGCGGGGTTCCTCGCGGAGCAGCTCTTCGGCGGTTGGGATCTGGTCTTTCACTACGATCTCGCAGGAGGCCTGCGCGTGCTTGCCGGCGCGGACGGCGAGCGCCTGAAGGAGATGCGCGCAGAGGTGCAGCGCAAGTTCGGCGATTTGACCCAAGTACCCCGCGACCCGGGAAGCGCCCTTGCTTTCGTCGACCGCGTGGTGCAGCGCAACCTCACGGCCCGCGACGGCGAGCGCTCGAGCGTTGCCGTGATCGTCAGCCACGCGTCCTACGTGGTTCCCAGCGGCGAGCCGGGCCACTTGAGCCTGGCGGCGTCGACCAACCTGGTGACGATCCTCAATTGGGCCACGAGTCCGTACGTGAAGCGCGTGAACATGGCGTTCGTCTTGGTGGACCCCAAGCTGTCCGCGGTGAACGAGCGCCTGGCCGCCAACCCGCACGTCGCCGCCCTCGAGGCCGAACTCCCTGGAACCTCGGCGCGCGCCGCGTTCATCGACTTCACCTTGCACGGGCACGACCTGGCCAGCTTCTCGGACTACCCACCCCAGGAACTCGCCAAGCTCACGGCTGGGGTCTCGCTGTCGGACCTGGAGACCTTGGTCCACGCCGCCCGCGAAGGCGGCCGTCGTCTCGACGCCGAGTCGTTTCGTGCGCTCAAGAAGCGCCTCATCGAGCGCCAGTGTGAGGGCTTTCTCGAGTTCATCGAGCCCAGCTGGAACTTGGACATGGTCGTCGGACACGAGGCCGCGAAATCGCGGCTGCGCGACGACGCCGAGCTCATGCGCAAGGGGCACCTCGAGAGCGTTCCCATGGGCTACTTGGTCTGCGGACCCGTGGGAACCGGCAAGAGCTTCTTGGCGCAGTGCGCGACCGGGAGCATCGGGGTCCCGTGCGTGGTCCTCAAGAACTTCCGCTCCAAGTACGTCGGCGAAACCGAGGGCAACCTCGAGAAGGTGCTTTCGGTGCTGCGAGCCATGGGGCCGGTCGTCGTGATCGTCGACGAAGCGGACGCCATGCTCGGCAACCGCGAACAAGACGGAGACTCCGGTACGTCGGGGCGCGTCTTCGCCATGATCGCTTCGCAGATGGGAAACACGCGTTACCGCGGTCGCATCATTTGGATGCTTCTCACCTGCCGGCCCGACCTGCTGCCGATCGACATCAAGCGCCAAGGACGAGCCGAGGTGCACATCCCGATGTTTTATCCGAGCGAGGAGGCGGAGCTGAAGCAGCTGTTCGTGGTGCTGGGGCGCAAGCTGGGGGCGAAGGTCGCCGCCGAGGACATCCCGCCGATCCCGCACCTGGGCGACCTTTCCGGCGCGGACGTCGAGGGGATCGTCGGGCGCGCGCAGCGCACCGCGCTGCTCGCGGGCGCCGACCGGATCACCCGCGAGATCTTACTCGAAGCCTTGAACGAGTTCATGCCATCGACCCAGAGCCTAGAGCGCGAACTCCAGGAGATCGCCGCCATCATCGAGTGCACCGACCGACGCTTCCTGTCAGCTTCGATCTTGGAACGGATCGACCGCGCCGGGGGCCGTCCCAAGCTTCAAGAACGATTGACCGCGCTCAAGCACTTGGTCGAGGCGCAGTAGCCACCGCAACCCAACCCCTGTAACTACCGTGAAACGAGGAGACCATGGCGCGTACCCGCTGGTTCGATGAAACGACGAATTTGCCGATCCTCGACCAGAAGGTCCAGGAGCTCGAGTCGTTCACCACGGCGATGGCCGACGGCAAGATCGAGAAGCAGGAACTCGATCGTCAGTACGACCGCCTGAGCGCGGCGATGAAGGCCGTGGAGACCGACCTGAGCGATCCGCTCCACGCCAAGGTCACCGACATGATGGTCGAGCTGACTGCCTACTCGATCATGCGCACGCTGCACGAGCTCCAGGCCGAACGGCTTCGTTCCCGATTCGGGTGACGCTGCATGTTGCCGACGCGGTGGGTGACGACGGTGCCGACGCAGGTCCCCAACCCCCGACGTGGCGCGGCGCGGATGAGCGCTCGCGGCGGCACCGCAGGCCGCGGACACGGCCCACTTTTGCGACCGCTCCGAAGCGCACACGGTTTGCTTGCGGTAGGCCTCATGGGGGTCGATACTCGGGGCGACCCGCAACTTCAGCTCAAAGGCCGAGGAGGATGTCGCCGTGAACCAAAACCCTGGTTTCGCAGCGGACGCGAACCGTCCGTACGCCGTTTCACCGCGACCTACCCAGCGAGCGCGAGCGTTCGTTCGGCCCCCGCTCCGAGTGGGGTTCGCGGCGATTCTGATGCTCTCGATGAGCTGGCTGACCCTGGGCTCACCGGTCTGTGCTGACGGGCTGCCGTCGGTGAAGGACGCGCTCGCGAGTGAAGTGCACGGCGAAGCGCGGTTGAAAAAGAACCGCATCCAGATCGCGTACGACTTCCGCAAGGAGAACCAAGCGCTCGATTTCGCGCTCGACAACGGCGCGATGTTCGGAGTCGGCGACATGGGACCGCGAACCGTGCTCGAGCATCCGAAGATCGAGGCTGGGCAACTGCGCCTCGATCAAGGCAAGTGGGCCCGCGGGCTACTGCCCCTCGTGGACATCGCCGAGGTTTCGATCTGGGTGCAAGGCGTGGACGGCTTCTCGATCCGACTGCGCCACGGCCAGTCGCAAGTGACGGTCAACTTCCGCGAGTACCCGAGCATCTCATTCGACGCGGGAATCGGCTGGGGCGATGTTCGCCGAGTGCTCAATCTGGTGCCCACCAAGTCGTACCGATTCGACCTAGTCCTGAAGAATGGCAAGGCCATCGGCAAGATCGACGGCAAGCCGATGCTCGAGGCCGAGATCCCGGCAACGTTCGGCGCCGTGAACGAGTTGACCTTCGGGCCGGCGTTCTCGGGGCGGCCGACGAGTTCCGCGCGCGTCACCGGGGTGCAGGTGTCGGGCACCATCTCCCCAAACCTACCGGTCATTGCCGCCAACCGCGGCGGGGCCAAGGCCGACCGCCCGCCGATCTGGGAGCAGTCGTTCACCCGGAAGGGCGAGCACATCACGGTGGTGTCGCCGGTCTCCGAGCAGCACGCGACCGAGTGGTGCGACCGACTCAATACGTTGACGACGTCGCTGTTGCGGGACTATCCTCCGAGCCCGCCTGCGCCGCCGCCTGACGCGAAGGAAGCGCCCGTCGATCGGAAGGTGCCCGACTTCAGCTACGAGCGGCTCGTCTACCTGTTCCCCGAACCCCAAGTGATGGCGGCCTACTGCGGGTCCGCGGCCCCGATCGACCAGCTCGAGAACGGGACCTTCGTCGTCCTCGTCGACCCTGCCCAGGACGAGGCCGACCCGGGCCCCAACCTCACCTGGAGGATCACGTCACAGATGCTCGCCAAGCTCTACCCCACCGTCCCGCTGTGGTGGCAGCTCGGCAACTGCTCGTACTACTCAGTGAGTTATGGGCATGTGCGCGGTCTCGACGGGAGCAACGCGCATGCGAGCAACGCGAAGGCCGCGCGGGGCCACTTGGATCAGGGAACCGAGCCGAGACTCAGCTCGCTCCTGTCCGGCTGGGTCTGGAGCGATGGACAGATCTATCCTACCGCATTGAGCTGGGCCTGGGTTCACTTCCTCCGGCACGCGAACAACGGCGCCCATGCCGGCCTGCTCACCCAGTTTCACCAAGCCCTGCGCGCGGGACTATCTGCCGAACAGGCGGGCACGGCGGTGTTCCCGACGACCCTGTTCAACGAGCTCTACCCCCAATTCGAGAGCTATCTCAAGGACCTGTGATTTGGGCCCTAATCTCTAGCGATACCTAGTCTCTAGCGATAGCCAGTCTCTTAGCGATAGCTAGTTCTCTAGTCTCTAAGGAGTCGCCCAAGAACAACTTCGACATCTTGCCGTCGATTTGGGTTAGATTCGGCCGATCCGGAAAGCTCGAAACCGGAGGCGTAGCCTTAGTTCCGGTGAGGATTTCGAGGTTTTCGGATCGGTCGAAGATGGCCCGAAGCGACGAGCAAGAGGGTGAAGTTATTCTTGGGCGACTCCTAAGGCGCATCAGGCCCACTAGTGGTCGGACTGGAGCCCGTCCGGTAGTGGCTCTCCAGGTCGCGGCGATGGGACCACATCCTTCCGTTCGGCGGCGAAGGCTCGGTAGGTCTCGGGGATCTGCTGCAGGTCTTCCCAAGCCCAGGTCCAACCCCGCTGCACGCGCAGCAGGAGTTCCTCGGTCGAGTCCAACGTCAGCGGGCTATACCGCTGCAAGATCTCGCCGAGTGCGCGGTCGAAGATGTGCGCGAAGTGGAGCGAATCTCGATTCCAGTCCTCGAGCCCAGGGTAGGTTCCGGCGAGACGTACGGGTCGCGAATCGGTCAAGCCGTCGAGCAGATAGGGAACGGCGCGAGGGCCAATGCGGACCAGACCGTCGAGAACCTCGTTGAACGTGCGCGTGTCGTACGGGTTGCCCAGCGCATCGACCAGCGCCTTGACCTCCGGATTGCCGAGGATTCGACCGTTCAAGAGCTGTGGGCTGAAGATGCTTTCCGCGTAGCGGCGAATGTCGCGCTTGGCCGCCGCCATCTGGGTACGCCCGTAGATGAGCGGCTCGGGAAACGCGAATCGCTCGGTGAGCGGATCGGGCGTGTCGCCCGACGTCCCCTGGGTGTCCGTGAGGGTGCAGTCGAGTTGGGCCTCGAACTGGTACTCCAGGTGAGTCGATTGGTCTCCGAAGTCGAACGTGTGATCCTTGTGGAAGCGACAGTGAAGCGAACCCTCGACGCGGTAGCGCGCGCGTTCGGGGGCCTCGACGAGATGGAATCCATGGTAGAGGAGTCGCCGCGTGACCAACTCCTGAATCAGGTTGACCGCGGTCGGTTCGCCGTCGAGCGTTTCCTCGATCTTCACGTACACAGTGCCACGGTTCAGAGGCACACCGAGCGGGGTAGGCCGCGAGGAACCCGTGCAGCCCCCCGAGAGCAAGGCCCCGAGCAACGCCAGCACGACGGCGCCGACGGCGGGTCGCCTCGGAGTCCTCATGGAACGGAGATCTTGCACTTCGAGCTCGAACGAAATCGGATCGGGCACTCTTTGCGTCCTTTCGGGCGACTCGCGAGCACGGAGGCCGCCGTTGCGAACGGTGGCCTCGGCGCGCGATGGAGAGACGATGCCACACCCGGGAATCCCGCGAAACCATTCTCGAATTGGCGGCACGGGTGCTGGCCCCCGGGCCTCGGGCCGCGGCAGTCGCGGGCACCCGCCGCGGCGGCCGCCGGGATCCTGCTCGAGGATGGCCGCAGCCCTTGAGACCGTCGGAGGTTCGGTTCATCCTACGGGGCGACGGCCATTCAGGTTTCTCTTGCGAGAACGGTGTCCATTGGTGCGCAACATTCCGTTCGTGAAGATGCACGGGCTCGGCAACGACTACGTCTACGTCGACGAACGCGAACTGGCGACGACCGGACTACCCGTCATCGACGGCCCGGAACGGTGGGCTCGGATCCTGGCGGACCGGCACCGCGGGATCGGCGGAGACGGTCTGATCATCCTGCGACGCGACCCGGACGCCGCCGTGCGCATGGAGATGTACAACGCGGACGGCAGCCGCGCGGAGATGTGCGGCAACGGGATCCGCTGTGTGGCCCGGCTCGCGTGGGAGCGGGGCTATTCCGACCGCGCCCAGTTCGTGGTCGCTAGCGACGCTGGGCCAAGGGTCGTGGTGGTCGATCCGAACGAGCGTGGTCCGGTGGGCCAAGTGCGAGTCGACATGGGCGTGCCCGTGATCGAGGAGGCGAGCGCCCGGCTCGACGTCGACGACCACGGCTTCTCGGGCACCGTCATTTCGGTCGGCAACCCGCACTTCGTGATCGAACTCGACGTCGACCCCGCGTCCTTCCCCGTCGCGCAGTTCGGCCCTCGGCTGGAGACCCACGCGCGCTTCCCGCGCCGAGCGAACATCGAGTTCGTGCAACGGGTCAGCGCGTCGGCGCTCCGCTTTCGCGTCTGGGAGCGAGGCTCCGGCGAAACCCAAGCCTGCGGCACCGGCGCCACTGCGGCGGTCGCCGCGCTCCATGCGCGCGGCCGCGTCGCGAACCACGTGACCGTCCACCTGCTCGGCGGAGACCTCACGATCGACATCGACCTCGACGGTCGCGCGTGGATGACCGGACCGGCGGCGGTCGCCTTTCGTGGCTCGTTCCCGAGCGAGCTCGTGGGCATCCGGGACTGACGGGAAGCGCCTTCGGGTGGAGGTCTCGCCGCAGCATGCGCGGGCCCCAGCGACTTCGAACCCAGGAGTCGCCCAAGGGAGTCGAGCTCTGCGTGTTCAGCGGGAGAACCGGACGCGCTGGCGCCCGGGGACGACTTCGCCGACGATCCGCGCGTCCTCGCCTCGAGCTCGGAAGAAGTCCACGACCGCTGCGGCGCGCGCGGGGGCGACGACCAGCACCAGCCCCAGACCGTTGTTGAACACGCGATCCATCTCCGCGCGCGCCACGCGCCCCACGGATTGCACCAGGTCGAAGATCGGCGGCGGCGTCCAGGCGCCACGGCGAAGGACCACATCCACGTCGGCGGGCAGCACGCGCGGGATGTTCTCGACCAGGCCGCCGCCGGTGATGTGGGCCACGGCGCGAATCGGGGCACCGCGCGCGAAGCGATCGAGCGCTGCGAGCAAGGGCTGCACGTAGATGCGCGTCGGCTCGAGGAGTTCTTCCCCGAGCGGCCGACCGAGTTCCGGAACCACGCGCTCGAGTTCGCGTGCCGAGGAGCCATTCAGAAGCACTCGGCGCACCAGCGAGAAGCCATTCGAATGCAATCCGCTCGAGGCCAAGCCGATCACGGCGTCGCCGGCCGCGACCCGCCGACCGTCGACGATCTTGCTCTTCTCGACGACCCCCACGGCAAAGCCGGCAAGATCGAACTCACCATCCTCGTAGAAGCCTGGCATCTCGGCGGTCTCACCGCCGAGCAGCGCGCAGTCCGCTTGGCGGCATCCTTCGGCGATACCGCGCACGACGACCTCCAGGTCCGCCGGATCGAGGCGACCGGTGCCAATGTAGTCCAAGAAAAACAGCGGTTTCGCGCCGCCGACGATGAGGTCGTTCACGCACATCGCGACCAGATCGATCCCCACCGTGTCGAGGCGCCGCGTGAGGAAAGCCACCTTCAGCTTGGTGCCGACGCCATCGGTACAGCCTACGAGGACCGGATCTCGGAGCGGCTTTCGCCCCGGCGCCTGCAATCGGAAGAACCCCCCGAAGCCGCCGGCAACGCCGGGTAGGACCTGCTTCCCGTACGTGGCCTTCACCCATGGGCCGATGCGACGCACCATCTCGTTGCCGGCATCGATGTCGACACCGGCGCCGCGATAGGTCGCGCCCGCCTTCGGATTCCGCTCACGGCGCACCTTGGACCGACGCTTCTCTCGCTTCGTGGAATCGTTCATGAGATGGCTTGGCTTCCTTGCGAGTTCAACACCGAGGACTCCCGCTCGACCTGGGGCAGAGTCCCTTCGCGGTGGACCTCCCACGTCCACTTGTCGTCGACATCGAGACGCTGCAACCGCGTGAGCCGTCGTTGCGCCTGTTGCTGGTTGCCGAGGCGACGGGACACCACCCAGGCGACGAACAGGAGATCGATGTCATCCGGCGCGGCCGCCAGTCCCGCGCGTACGGCGGTCTCCGCACCTCGCAGTTTGTCGCGTAGATAGCACTTCTGGGCAATGCCCAAGGCGCGCTCCGCCAGGGCCTTGCGCCGCGCTCGGCGACGCGGCGAGGTCGCGACCACGGTCCACCACCACGACGCCAGGGTGCAGAGCGGCCCTACCCCCCACCCGGCCGCGGCGATCCACTCTGCTTCAGGACCTTGCCAGAGGTAGGCCCCAACGAACACGGCGTTCCACCCAGCGAGGCCGAGCACCATGAGCAATGCGCCCACGGCCCCGTGCCCGAGCAGGATCGGACCAGCACCGGGAATCAGCGCCACGAGCAGCAGCAACAGCCGGGTCACGTCGCACACCTTCCGGGGTTCCCGATCGCGGGATCGCGCGTGAGCCCGGCTCACGCTCGGGGGCGGGATTATGACGCGACCCAGCGCCGCGAAAAAAGGAATTTGCGTCTTTTCGCGAATGGCCGCAACATTCCGGCATGAACGAGCCACTCATGCCCGTTGGCGGGTTCGGCCGCGGGCTGGATGCCGTCTTCAACCGCTGGACGGAAGCGCTGCGCACCGTCGAGGACCGACTTCGGTTCGACCTCGGACTGCGCGCGACGCCCCATCGTTGGCGAACACTGCGGCACCGAGTGACCGCCCTGCGCCAACAGGTGGACCGGTCGATCGCCGGCCAGGGAGCACGGCGCTCGGTGACGAACGACCCCGGCGCGCCCGGTGCGACTCCGACGAACGCAGCCCTCCACCCGACGACCGCCCACCGCGACTTGGAAGACCTGCTGCGCGCGAATCTCTCCCGCGCCCGCGAGAGTGCGCGTTCGATCGAGGAGACGCTGCGAATCGTCGACCCCGCACTCGCAGCCACGGCCGCGGCTCTGCGCTACGACATCTACGAGTGCGAGCACGAGGTACTCCGTGGGTTCGCTGCCGCGCGCGCGCGCGTCGCCCACGTGAACCTCTACGTTCTGGTCACCTCTCATCTGGCCGCGCGCTCCCCCGTCGAGGCGACCCGCGCGGCATTGGCGGGTGGCGCGCAGATGATCCAGCTACGCGAGAAGGACCGCCCGCGCGCGGAAGTCCTGGCGTTGGCCCGCGAGCTACGCGCCGTGACGCGCACTTTCGGCGCACTGTTCATCGTCAACGACTACGTCGACATCGCCCTCCTCTCGGGTGCCGATGGCGTGCACCAAGGGCAAGACGACCTGCCGGTCGCCGAAGCTCGTCGGATCCTCGGCGACGAGGCCATTGTCGGCGTCTCGACTCATTGCCGCGAACAGGCGCAGCGAGCGAGCCTGGACGGAGCGGACTACATCGGGGTCGGACCGATCTTCCCCACGCGCACCAAGGAACACCGGGCCGCCGTCGGCGTGGGCTTCATCGAAGAGGCGCGTGCAGCCACGGACCTCCCCGCCTTTGCGATCGGGTCAGTGAACCGCGACTCGCTCGCACAAGTACTCGACGCCGGCGCGCGCCGCATCGCGGTGTGTACCGGTGTCATCGCGAGCGCCGACATCGAGGGCGCCGCGCGCTGGTTTCGCGAGCGGCTGCCCGAGCCCGTTGGTGCGCCCGGCACCGGGAATCCGGCCCCGTGACGCGCGCGCTGATTCTCCTCGCGGCGATCGCGCTGCTCGTGGGTGGTTGGTGGCTCACCTCGGCGCCGACGCCTGCCGACGACGATGCGGCGGGCTCGGACCCAGAGCACCGGCTCGCGGCGCTGGACCAGGACGAGGCCACAGCCCGACTGGCGGACCTGGCGCATTCCGACCCCGCGCTTCAGACCGCTGCAGAGACGTTCCTTCGTCGCCTCCTGTTGCGCGCCGTTCCGATCCGAGTGCAGCCGGGCGATCGCAGTGCGCGCGTGTCTTTCGAGACGTGGATCGAGAGCCACGGCCGAGCCCACATCGTGCGCCCGTTGCTCGCGCGCTTCGCAGGCGCGCAACGACCCGCCGAGGCCCACGAGCTTCTGACGTGGATCGCCGCCCGCTTCCCGACCGTGGTGCAAGACGCGCGCGAGGAGTCCCTCATCCTGCCGAGCACTCCGGCGAGCAGCGCCACTCCGCTGAGTCTCGCTCGGCGCGTCATCGAGGCTGGTGCCGAAGCGGAGTACGCCATCTACCAGCTTGACGCGCTCGATCGCCGGCCGGGAGCCGTCCTCGCCCTCGCGCTCCTCACGCGACTCGCGCGGGAATCCGGCGACGACGCCACCTCGGACCGCATCGTGCGGATCCTGGCTCGCGTGCCTGACGAAGACTTCGCACCTGTCCTCCGGTCGTTCCTCGAGGAGAGTCCATCGTGGGTGCCGTCGCGGGCCCTCGTGACGTCACGCCTGGGCGCGAGCGGAGGTTCGCTCGCGAGTTGGGCACGCTCTGGCGATCGACTCCACTTCCGGGAGCAAGCGCTCGCGGAGGGGCTGCGCGCCAGCGATCCGCAGCGCGTGCTCGCCGCCCTCGAACGCTTTCGCTGGGATCCGGCGCCGAGCCTCGACTCGCTGGTCCTCGACCTCGTCCGTCGTCACGAGGCTCCCGAGGTTGCGAAGTCTGCGCTCGACGCCTTGGCAGCCGTCCCCACGCGCGCGGCGGCAACGATCCTGCTACCGGAGTTCGAGAAGCCCGAGCGCTTGGATCGCTGCGTGCGAGTGCTCCAGGCTTGGATCCCGCCGACCGACACTCGCCGCCGCAGCGCGCTCGACGAACGCGGGTGGGACTTCCTCCGCGAGCCGGTTGCTTACGAACGAGAGTTCGAGCGTTGCCGCACACAAGTTCGCGACCTCGTCGGCCAGTCGCGGCGAGATCAGGTGGACCGTGCGTTTCGGGCGCAGAACGCGGGGCCGACCGAGTTCGAAACGCTGCCGCTGCTCACGCGTAGAGGCGAGTTCGCCGCCGATTGGTACGATGCGACCACGGGTCCGCAGATCGCGCGCGCACTGGCCCATCCCGACCCGCGGACCCGCGCCGCGGCGACGCGGGCGCTCGTGCCTTGGGAGCGCGGCAACCCGCGCGTGATCCCGCACCTCGTCGCGCGCTGCGTGGAGGAGGAAGATGCCGACACCGCCTCGGCCTTGCTCGACGCCTTACTCGTCATCGGCGAACGTAGCGGGTACGGTTCCGTCGTCGATGAACTCGTGCGCCAGGGTCGCTTCCACGGACTCTTCGTCATCGAGGCCTTCGGGCTGCTGTTTCCCCAACTCGACCGAGAGTCCGCGCTCCTCGCCTGCTCGCAGCTGCCGATCGAGCGCCAAGCCGTCGGTGCGTACCTGATGGCTGGATTGCCCCCCAGTCGGGCGACGACCCGCTTCCTGTTGGCAGGACTCGAATCGACCGATACGCCATTGCGGTTCTGGTCGTGCGAGACGTTGCGCCGCCAGTACCAACAGAACTTCGGCTATCTACCCGAGCGCCCGCCGGAAGCGAACCGTGCAGCGATCGCGCAGTGGCGGCGATTCGCGATGCAAGAGTGACCGTTGCGGCATTGGCGATCGCGTGGCGGAGCCGACTCCCGATCGCTGCGGCGGAGCCGCATCCACATCACCCACAAATGCTGACCTTCGGCGAGTAGCGCCGCGAACCAGAGTTGTTTGTGAATGCGCTTGATTCGAGACGGGTCGATGAAGGGGTCGATGAAAGAAGGCAGGCCTTCCGCTCGAGCGAATGGCCTGCCTCGAAGTACCCGCGTGATCGCGATTTCCCCCCTCGCGATGCGTAGTGCGACAGCACTACAAGCGCGGCGTTGGGAGGAACCTTAGCGCAGCGGCGCTCCGAACTCAAGCGGCTTCCACGATCGAGAAGGGTTGGGCGTGACGATCGCGCACGCGATGACTATGATCCGAGCGTTGATGCGGACTCACGGAGCGGGCGACGAATGAACCGAAACAGACCTACTGGTGCAGAACAGGCGGGGTTCCGTGAAGAATGAGTCGGAGCGCTCCGTGTCGGATGAGTCGCGGGGCTCCGTGTCGAATGAGTCGCCTGGCTCCGTGTCGAATGAGTCGCCTGGCTCCGTGTCGAATCAGTCGCCCGGCTCCGTGTCGAATGAGTCGCGGGGCTCCGTGTCGAATGAGTCGCGGGGCTCCGTGTCGAATCAGTCGCGGGGCTCCGTGTCGGATGAAACGACACAATCGTCTGGCGATGGGTTGTCCGCGGCCCGACCGACCACCGCCAGAGAGCCGACGCAGAAGGCGCGTGGACCCGTGCGTCGCTTGTACGACTGGGTCCTCAGCTGGGCGGAAACTCGGTACGGTACGCCGGCTCTGGCGCTGGTGTCGTTCACCGAGTCGTCGTTCTTCCCGATCCCTCCCGACCCACTGCTCATGGCTCTGTCTCTGGGGCGGCCCAAGCGGTCCGCGGTCTATGCCACGATCTGCACCGTCGCCTCGGTGTTGGGTGGTTTGCTGGGGTACTGGATCGGACTCGAAGCCTTCGAATACGTCGGCCGCCCCATCGTGGACTTCTACGGCAAGCACGACATCTACCAAGGACTGCAAGCCAAGTTCACCGAGTACGGCTTCCTCACGATTCTGACCGTGGCCCTGACCCCGATCCCCTACAAGGTGTTCACCATCGCTGCGGGGTCGTTTCACCTCGACCTGCCAACCTTCATCGCAGCGTCGATCCTGGGCCGTGGCCTGCGGTTCTACGCAGTGGGCATTTTGATCCAGTGCTTCGGTGAGCCGATCCGCGCGTTCATCGATCGCTACTTCGAGTGGCTCGCAGTGTTGTTCACCGTGTTGCTGATCACCGGGTTCCTGGTGCTGAAGCGCGTGCTCTGACCCGCGCGCCGTCGGGACCGAATCGTCCTTACCCGCAGCCCCTTCCGGAAGGCACCCTCGATGCCCGATCCGCTGCACCCCGCGACGGTACACTTGCCGCTCGCGCTGTCGCTGTTGATGCCGCTCGCGGCGGGCGCCGCCATGGTCGCGGTGATGCGTTGCGCAGCACTGCGCCCGGTGTGGTGGGTCGTGATCGTCCTTCAGACTCTCCTGTGCGTGAGCACCCTCGTGGCGATCGAAACCGGCGAACAAGAGAAGTCGGTCGTGGCTGCGTTCGTGCCCGCGGATGCCCTGGCGCGGCACGAGGACCGCGCGGAGTCGTTCCACCAGAGCGTATGGGTGTGCCTCGCAATAGCGGGGCTGGGTCTCTTCCCCGGTCGCCCCGGACGACTCGCGATGATCGCGACCATCCTAGCATCGTCGGTGGCGTTCGGTCTCGCGTGGCGAACCGGGGAAGCCGGCGCCGAACTGGTCTACGTACACGGCGCCGCGAACGCCTACAAGTGAGCCATATCCGGAAGCACTCGGCCCAAGAGCGCTCACTCGGTGAGACCCGCCCCGAGCCCCGGTTGCCACGAGATTCGCAACCGTTCGACGAACGGCGCCGCCTGTTCGTCGCGCAGCTTCCGCATGAAGTCAGGCGCCGCGTAGAACCGGGCCGGCACGATGAGAACGTGGGTACGCCCGGCGGCTTCGACTTCGCTCAATGCCACTGCGAGCGTCCGGTCTTCATCGTCGAAAGCGACCTTCAGACTGCAAAAGCGACTTCGCTTCTTCAGCACGTCGTCGGCTTCGAGCTGTCGCCACCGGGCGCGCTCTTCGGTCGTGGCGCCTGCCGGCACCACGACGATCGTCGTACCGCCGAACGCGCCGGGCGCCATGGGTAGCGCCTGACCACTGGCGAAGTCCTCGGGAGTCATGAAGCGCCGAGCGGTGTTCGCGTCCGGAGAGGGAGTCGCGTCGGCTGCAGACCGAGCTACCGGCCATTCGTAGGCGAATCCGAGCACGCGCGTCACCGCCGGTAGGTCGCGCTCGTGCGCCGGCCCTTCGTTCCCCGGTTCGCGACCGAGGAGCACCACCGGAACGCCCTGCGCGCGGCGTGCCCGGGCAAGACGCTGGGCCCAGTGCCGCGGGAGCGTCCCCGCGTGCGGGTTCGTCCAGACCTCAGGCGGGGCGGACGGCGGCGCGAGCGCCGGCACGCCGAGTTCCTCGCGCACGACCCGCTCGGCCTGCGCGAGCGGAGACTCGTCCTCCGCGAGGGGCAGCGATTCGATCGTGACCGCGACGCGAGCGTAGTCCTGCGCCTCCTGGTCCCACCACGCCCGGTCCGGTTCCGGCACGAGGAGCCGCAGGTCGGCCGTCGCCGACGCCGCGCGGGTCCGCTCCCTTCGTGGGTCCGGGAGCGAGAGGTCGCGCAACTCGGAGTAACGTCGTGGCGCAACGGCGACGCATCGAAAAGGGGTCGACTCCCGATGCAGGGCCAGGCTCGCGACGACGGTGGCACCGGTGCCCTCGCCAGCGACCACCAAGCGCTCCGGGTCGATCGGAAAGTGCTGGCTCAGATAGTGCGCGATCCGCCCGATTCCGGCACCGAGGGTCGTCACATCCTGCGGAAACGACCGAACGAACCAACGCCCGCCGCGGTGCAGATCCTCGTCGACCTCGGGATAGGGCGCCTCGATCACGGCGATCACAGCGAGGTCCCCGAGCGCCAGCTTCCAGTAGTCGAGTGCCAGCCGTGAGTCGAGCCCATCGTCGTGCAGCCAAATGAGGAGCGGCAGACGCTCGTGCCGGTGCGCCGGTACGAACAGTCGATACTCGAGGTCGCGCGCGATCGAGACCGCATGGAAACCGTCGCTGTGGCTGGTGGCGCGCACGTGGGCGTACACCACGAAGTCGGCGACCTCGGGCTCGAGTCGAGTCCCCGCAACTGCGAGATCCGTCGACGCGACAATGTCGACGGTCGTCACACGACTCGTCGGGCTCCGGCGTTTGAACTGCGCCACGGTGCCGTCACGGTGGCTCGTATGAAAGGCGCCACTGACGTGGACCACACACCAGCCCGGGCGCTCTGCGAGCGCCTGCGCGCAAGACCAACCCATGACGTTGTCCCACAAGCACTGGATGGAGTAGAGACGCGCCTCCGGGTCGTCGCCTCCCGACATCATGCCCGCGTGCCCGCGGACCGCCCGCTCGAATCGCGCCCAATACTCGTCGCTGTTGGGAAACAGCTCGGCAGGCAGGTTGGACCGCGTTTCCGGGGCGAGCTCCTCCCAGGCCTTCTTGCCACCGATGGCCAAAGAGCGCCGCAGGGACGTCGGAAGATTCGAACCGATGACCGGCAACGCGCGAGCCCGAGCGGCCTCGATCAATGGGCGATAGTCGGTGGCGTAGTTCGACCAGGTCGGCACGAGCCGCAGGAACTCGGCTTCGTCGATCTCCCCGCGGGTGTAGCGGTCGAGCGCGGGTTGCGCGTCGCGATCGAACATCTCCAGCGCCAAGACGACTCGTCCGCTGCGGCGTTCGACGAGAGCTTCGTAGATGGCGAGTTCCACACGATGGGTCGTGTCATCGGTGTGCGTCTCACCCAAGAAAACCGCGTCGCAGTCGACCAAGCGATCGGGTAGTGCCGACAGGGTCAGCTCGGCGCCGGTAGCCGTGTCGAAGGCACGAGTCACGTGCCCGAGCGGAACTGGATCGGCCCAGGTAGGGCGGTCTTGGGCGCTGGCGCTTTCGACTCCGAAAGAGATCATCAGAAGGTAGACGGCGCCAGCCAACGCCCCCCGCAGCACCCGCCGCCTTGCAGCAACCAAAACACAACCACGACCAAGAGTTCGTGTCATCCAGGGTTTCCTTCACTACGACTCGTCATCGCACTTTGCTCGCGACCCCGCCATGCATGCGTCCTGGGCGTCAACCCGAAGCGACCTGGCAGCGACGCCATGGCTCCGGTCGTCAAGGGCCGGGACCGAGCCGTTGCGCGATCCTGCGGGCAGCGGCCAACAGGTCTTCGACGTCCGCATCGGCCTCGAAGCCAGGGACCGCGGGCTCGGCTCCCCGTCCCGTTCGGACGCGAAACGTCGTCATCCCCAGCCGGCGCCCGACCTCGATGTCCGACGGGGCATCCCCCACCATGAACGAACCGCTGAAGCCCACACCAGCGACCGCGGCCGCGCGCTCGAACAAGGCCGCCCCAGGCTTGCGACAGCCGCAGCCTTCACCAGGCAGATGCGGGCAGATCTCGATCGCCGCGATGGATGCGCCCCAGGAGGTGGCGTCCGCGCGCAGCTGCTCGTGAATCGCGTCCACCTCCGCGCGGGAAGTGTAACCGCGTGCGATGCCCGATTGGTTGGACACGACGCAGATCGGCACCCCGAGCGTTCCCAAGAGCTGAAAGGCGGCCCGCGTGAACGGGTAGTACTCGAAGTCCGCCCGCACCCGCACATACTCCGGCCGATAGACGTTGATCACGCCGTCACGATCCAGAAAGATCCCGCGGCCACTCGGCTTCGGCAACGATCCCGTCGGCGACACGATCCCTCGAACCCCTCCCCTGCGGTGAGTCCGCGCCGGCCCTTGCACCGTCTCGGACGAAGCCCCCCGGACACGACGATGCGAAGCGGCCACAGCCCGAGTGGACTCGACGAACGGGTGCTCCCGGGCACGGGATCCTAGCTCGGATCACGCGCGAGCGCACGGGTCAAAGTGCCCTCGACAAGGATCCGCGCCGCCGTCGCCAACGACGACGGCGGGACGTGAGCGCGCGCGGGCAAGGATCCGCTCGGTGTCGGACTTGACGCGCCCGTCGCGGCGTGGTCGAAAAGGGCAGGTCCACGAACGACGCCCGACCGGGAGTCGCGTCCCACGAGGAGTCCTTACCGATGAACTACGCCATCGAGACCTTCTCATTGCAAAAGGACTACTCCCGTGGGCGTGTTCACGCCCTCCGAAATGTGAGCCTGCGCGTCCCCCGGGGCTCGTGCTTTGGCCTCCTGGGTCCGAACGGCGCCGGCAAGTCGACGCTCGTCAAGACTCTCCTCTCCATCGTGCGTCCGACCTCGGGTTCCGCAACCTTGTTGGGGAAGGACAGTCGCGATCCGGAAGCGCGCCGTGGCGTTGGCTACCTCCCCGAGGGTCACAACTTCCCGCGCTACTTGACGGGCGCCGGTGTCTGTCGCTACTTCGGCAAGTTGGCGGGCTTGCGGGGCGCGCACTTGGAAGGCGAGATCGCACAGAAGCTCGAACTCGTGGGCATGACCGAGCGGGCTCGGGACCGTGTTCGCAACTACTCGAAGGGCATGAAGCAACGCGTCGGGCTCGCGCAAGCCTTGCTCGGCGACCCGCACCTCGTGTTCTTGGACGAGCCCACCGACGGCGTCGACCCGGTCGGACGACAGCAGATCCGCGGTGTGATTCGAGCGGCCTGTGAACGCGGCTCCACGGTGTTCTTGAACTCACACCTGCTGCACGAAGTGGAGGTGTTGTGCGACCAGGTCGCCATCCTCGACCGCGGTCGCTTGCTCGTGAGTGGGTCGGTGCAAGCGATCTTGGCCGACCTGCAGTCCGCGAAAACCGGTGTGGCCGTGGGCTTCCGAACGGGACCGATTCCTGACGCGTTGTGGGTCGACCTCGGCGCGCGCGGCGCCACCCGCGAAGATGCGGGGGTGTTTCGCATTCACCTGGCGTCGGAGGATGAGATCTCGGGCATCATCGACCTACTGCGCACCGCTGGGGTGTCGATCTTTGGCGTGAGCCCGACGCAGGTGAAACTCGAAGATGCGTTCGTCGAACTCCTCGCACGTCATGGAGCCAAGGAGAGCGCGCAATGACCGCAGCCTGGGCGATCGTCGCCGATACTTGGAGGCACTCAAAGCAGCAGGTCGTGTTCGTCATCCTGATCGCGTTGCTCCTCATCGTTGCCGCACTCGCGATTGGCCTGCCGCGCCTTCACGAGCACGAGGAACGCCAACTCGCTCGGTTCGGCTGGGTGTTTCAGCAAGAGCCGCTGCGGTCGCTGGAAGAAGGCTGGCTCGGCCTCTACGCGATAGCCCTGCGGCAGAGCGCCGACCAGCGGCCCATCGACCCGGAGGTGATCTCCGAAGAAGACCTGGCCGCCGCCGCCAAGGAGGCCCACGAGATACCGCTGGTCCGACGAGGGGTGGAGATGTGGGTCTTCATCGCGGTCACCGCGGTATACATCATCAGCATGCTGCTCTTCCTGGCGGCGAGTTCGGAGTACTTTCCGTCGCTGCTCGCGAGCGGTACGGCAGAGGTCATCGTCGCTCGCCCACTGAGCCGACACTGGATTTTTACCGCCAAGTACTTGGGCGGCCTGGTGCTGTTCGCGATCGTGCTCACGAGCGTCTACACCCTGATCTTCGCCGGAATCGGGTTCCGTACGGGGGAGTGGGTCTGGAGAGTCTTCTGCGTGCTGCCGCTGCAGATGTTCTCCGCCGCGGTGCTGTTCGCACTGATCGCCCTGTTCGGGGTTACGTTCCGGAGCACTCCGCTCTCCCTGATCGTGGGGTACTTCTTCTACCTCGTGATCGACACGGCGGTAGGATTCATCAGCAACCTCCGCGCAGCCGGCATCTTCGACGAGTTCCCCAAGTTGGACGCCGCCCTGAAGTTCACCGAGTACTGCCCCAACTTTGGTGCCCTGCGGGAGATTGCCACCCAGAGCTGCATGAGCCTACCGCAAGTCGACCGGCTACCGATCGCCATCACCGGGACCTGGGGCGTCATCGCCTTCACGCTCGGCTACCTTCGCTTCCGCCGCCTGGACCTCTGACGCCAACGCCCCGCGAGACTCGCTTAGGAACCGCGCGACGCTCGTCGTGAGTGGCGGTCGGCCCGGCGTTCTGGAGCCCGGCTTCGCGGCGGTGGCCTGATGGCGTCCCCCAGAGGGGCTCACCCGTCACGAACGCCCGCTTGCACTCGTGTCCGGGGTCGAGACCGACGAGCAGGGAGAGAGCGGGCCGCAACCGGCTGCATCGGAATCGACCCGTCGAAACCAGTCGCGCCCGGCCGAGCGATGCTAGCGCTGCGCGCGGGAGCGGGCTAGGATCGCGCGGACTCGGGAGCGCGATCGATGTCGGTGCTTGGGTGAGCACACTGCCGGCACTCGAAGTCAGTAGCACGCGCTACGGTCGACGCCCCCACAGAATGCGTTGCCCAACCATGCTCGCAGTATCGACTCAGTTCCTGTCAGACGAACCCGTTGGGCGCTCTTCGTGGCTGCCGACGCTGCTCGGGTTTGGGGGCGTGGGGTACGAGTTGTGCGATCACACGCCGCGGGATCGATTCTCCGAGCTGATCGATGCCTTTCGTCGGCAGGGCCGCCCGGTGGTGAGCTTGCGGAACTACTGTCCCGTTCCGCGGGGTTTGACGCCCGGCCTCACGGCCGCGAAAGCCTTGTCGTTGATCGCGCCCGACACCGAGCACCGCGCGCGCTCGATCGCTGCCACGGAAGAGACCCTGGAGTGGGCCGCGCGCGCCGAAGCGCCTTGCGTGATCATCGATGTCGGGCCGTGTGGCATGCCGCCGCCGGCGGACAAGATCGAGACCCTCGTGCGCCAGCGCAAGTGGGAGGGCCCGGAGGGTGACCACGCCCGTGCATACTTCGCCAAGCAACGCCAGCCGCACGCAGCGCGCGCCGTGGACACCCTCCTGCGCTCACTCGATCATGTCCTCCAGCGGGCCGAGCAGCTCGAGATCGCCGTGGCCGTGCGCAACCCGCTGGCCTACGACCATCTGCCGCTGACGTCCGAGTTCGAGCTGCTCCTGCGTGAGTTTCGCGGTTCCCGGCTGCGTACCTGGTACGACGTGGGTCACGCGCGGGCGCGCGAGTCGCTGGGACTCGAGTCCGCTCTCGAGTTGCGGCACTCGATGGGTGCACGGGGACGCGCGGGCGAGCGAGGCGACGGCCCGAGCGCGCTCGCCGGCTATCACTTGACCGACGTTCGGGGCTACCGCGTCGGACTCCTCCCAGGCGAAGGCGAGATCGATTTTCGCATTCCCTTGGACGGTGCGTCCCCCGAGATCCCGATGGTCGTCCTCGCACCCCGCGGCACCGCGCCGGAGAAGATCGCGGAAGCACTCGGCTTCATCCGCAGCCTCGGCCTGGACGGTCCGCCACCGCAGCCCTGGGAGGATCACCTGCCCATCATCGGGCGGTGACCGCCGCGCCATGGAAACGCCCGCAGACGAAGCCCCGCTGATCCTGGTCGACGCCGCCGACCGCGTCTTGGGCTACCTCGACCGGGACCGCTGCCACGACGGCGACGGCATCCTGCACCGAGCGTTCTCGGTGCTGGTCTTCGACTCCGAAGAGCGTCTGCTGGTCCAGCGTCGCAGCGCGAGCAAGCGCCTGTGGCCACACTACTGGTCGAACACTTGCTGCAGCCATCCCCGGCGCGGCCAGGACACGCTAGTAGCGGCCACGGAACGGCTTCGCCACGAACTGGGACTCGACGTGCCGCTCCAATTCCTCTATCAGTTCGAGTACCGAGCGCGATTCGCGGACGCGGGCTCCGAGCACGAGCTCTGCAGCGTGTTCGCGGGCCGAGCAGCAACCGGCGTTTCGGTGCAGGCCAACCCCGAGGAAGTGAGCGCGCACTGCTGGCTGCTCCCGACCGAGGTCGACGCTTGGTTCCTGGACCGTGAGCGCCGGCTTACTCCGTGGTTCGCACAAGAGTGGCAACGGATTCGAACACAACACCGCGAGTGGGTGCGCTGACGCGCTGCCCCTGGGGGTTCGAGTCGCTCCGCACATCGGGGTGCGATGCCCCCACCTCGGATCGAAATCGTCCGTGGCCGACGCCGGACGCCATATGAAACGGAACCGGACCCGCATGACCGAGTACGATCTCATCGCGACGACGGCATTTGGCCTCGAGGCGGTCGCGAAACGCGAGCTCGCGACTCTGAGCTACGAGGCCCGAGCGGATGAGCCGGGTCGGCTCTCGTTTCGCGGGGACGGCGCGGCGATCGCGCGCACGAACATCGAGTTGCGGACCGCGGAGCGCGTGTTGCTGGTCGTCGGGCGGTTCCCGGCGCCCGACTTCGGCGCGCTCTTCGACGGCGTCCGCGCGCTGCCGTGGGAACAGTGGATCGGGGCCTGCGATGCCATCCTCGTGAAGGGGCGCTCCGTCAAGTCGCAGCTCTCGAGCGTCCCCGCTTGTCAGCGCATCGTGAACAAAGCCATCGTCGAACGCCTGAAAGAGGCGCACCGCACGGACGAACTGCCGGAGTCGGGCAACCCGTACACGGTCGAGGTCGCGTTGCTGAACGACCGCGCGCTGCTGACCATCGACACCACCGGCGTCGGCTTGCACAAGCGTGGCTATCGCCCGCTCGTGGGGGTCGCCCCGTTGCGGGAAACCCTCGCGGCGGCACTCGTGCTGCTCAGCTTTTGGCGACCCGAGCGTCCGCTCGTCGATCCGTTCTGCGGCACCGGCACGATTCCCATCGAGGCCGCGTTGATCGGCCGCGACCTCGCGCCGGGTCGCCTCCGCACGTTCGCCGCGGAGAGCTGGCCCAGCCTGCCTGCTGCCGTGTGGGAGGAAGCACGCCGCAGCGCCCGGGATCGTGCCCGGGGTCCACTCCCCCAACGGATCCTGGCCTTCGACCACGACGAGAGCGCCCTCGTGTTCGCTCGCGAGCACGCGCGTGCAGCCGGCGTCGATGGGGACATTCACTTCCAGTGCCAGGACTTCAGCGACCTACGTTCGAGCGCTGACTATGGGGTCGTCATCGCGAACCCACCCTACGGCGAACGCATGGGCGAAGCCGAGGAAGTCGAGGAGCTCTACCAGTCCATGCCGCTCGTCCTGCGACACCTAAAGACTTGGTCGCACTACTTCCTCACCGCCCGACTGGACTTCGAGCGCATCGTGGGGCGTCCGGCCGACCGCCGTCGCAAGCTCTACAACGGCCGGATCGAGTGCACCTACTACCAGTTTCACGGACCGCGTCCGGGCCGCGACGCTCCGGCGGCCAGCGCGTCCGCTGCAGTGGACGACATCCCCGCGGGCGAGCAACTCGACGCACCGCGCACCGCCCCCTGCACTGCACC
The DNA here is from genome assembly GCA_050246115.1 of Planctomycetota bacterium. GTDB lineage: Bacteria > Planctomycetota > UBA8108 > UBA1146 > JAJFFE01 > JBFWWP01. The sequence continues at coordinate 70,071 of JBFWWP010000011.1, read as the reverse complement.
GCGCGCGACGCCCGCGGGTGCTGTGTTCGGGGAACTCTCCGCCAAGTCGCGCGAGCAGGCAGATCTCTTCGCCAACCGACTCCGCAAGCGCGCGCGGCACCTTCGGCGCTGGCCGACCCGTTTGGGAATCTCCTGCTTTCGGCTCTACGACCGCGACATTCCGGAGGTTCCGCTGCTCGTCGATCGCTATGGAGACCACCTCTATTTGGCCGAGTACGAACGCCCGCACGACCGACCGCCGGCCGAACACGCGGCGTGGCTCGAGCGCATGTGCGAGGTCGCCTGTGAGGTCACCGGTGTGGACCGCCGCCGTGTGTTCCTCAAGCATCGGCAACGAATGCGGGGTAGCGAGCAATACACGCGCTTCGACCAGCACGACCTCGGCTCAGAAGCCGGGAGGTTCGTCGCCGACGAGGGCGGGCTGCGGTTCTGGGTCGACCTGGCCTCGTACCTGGACACCGGCCTGTTCCTGGACCACCGCATCACGCGCGACAAAGTCCGACAGCAGGCTCAGGGCAAACGGTTCCTCAACCTTTTTGCCTACACCGGGTCGTTCACGGTCTATGCGGCCGCGGGAGGTGCCTCGGAGACGACGACCGTGGACCTATCCGGCAACTACCTCGCGTGGGCGGAGGAGAACCTCGCACTCAACCAGCTGAGCGGCGCCCAGCACCGCTTCGTTCGCTCGGATTCGCTCGCCTTCATCGAGGCTCACGATCCGAGCAAGTCCTATGACCTCGTCGTCGTGGATCCGCCGACCTTCTCGAACAGCAAGGCGCTCGAGGATGACTGGGATGTGCAGCGCGACCATGCTCGGCTACTCGAGCAACTGGTCCCCCTGCTGAGTTCGGGCGGCACGATCTACTTCTCGACGAACTTCCGGAAGTTCAAGTTCGAGGCCAACCTCCCCGCCGACACGAGCGTTCGTGAGATCAGCCACCTCACGGTTCCGCCCGACTTCCGCAACCGGAAGATCCACCGCTGTTGGTGCATTACGCGGGTCCAACCGTAAGGAGTCGCCCAAGACGAGAGTGCCCCGTGCCCGGGGCCTGCACTTCCTCGCGCTTGACCGCCTCCCCGCTCCCCGGTCGACGTGACCACGAACGAAAATGCCGGGGGGCTCGAGATCGAGCCCCCCGGCATCAAGAGTCGACGTGCTGCAATGCGACTACGCCGAAGAGACTACGGGCAGTGCATGTAGCCGGTGCAATCCAGCGAATCCATCGTCGGATCCTCGCCACACGCCATGAACGGCGCCGGGAGCGGAGTCGGCGGACCCGACGGGAACAGGTTGCCGAGCTTCGTCACCGCGTCGGCAATGTTCAGGTTGCCGTCGTCGTTCGCATCGCAGGCGTCGCGGCAGGCGAGAGCCGGCGGCGTGCCCTGCGGGAACAGGAAGCCCAGGATCGTGATGGCGTCGGCAATGTTGAACGAGTTGTCGTTGTTGCAGTCGCCACGCTTGAACTGCGGTCCGGTCATCATGCCGCTGCGACGCAGTGCCGCGGCGTAGAGGCCCGCCAACTGCAGCTGGTCGCCGCCGTAACCGCCGAACTCGAAACTGACCGACAAGACGTCGCCGAAGGCAGGCGGGGTCTTGTAGAAGACGCCCACGCCGTACGCCGTCTCGACCACCATCGGATCCGGCAGAGCGTCAGGGTTGTTGTTCCAGACGAGACCGGCAGAGCCACCGGGGATATCCAGCGGAGCGGTGGTACCGGTCGGGATCAGGTTGGCGTTGAAGTCGTTGCCGCCCTGGTTGTCCTGGTTGTACACCACATCCTGGAGTGCCGAGACATCGAGGTTGCTGAACACGCCGCCGTCCAGGCTGGTCAGCGAGTCGTCCGCCATGGTGGCGACACCCGGGGTCGAGATGCTGTTGTCGACGCCGTCGTAATCCAGGAAGGGCGTCGCTGGATCGAAGTCGAAGATACCCGCGCCCTCGATGTAGATCGAGTTGCCACCCGAGAGCACGTTCACCAGCGCTTGGCCGTCCGCGACCGTCATGAGGTACTTGTTCGGGAAGGTCCCGTTCATGACCCACAGCACGGTGTTGGCCGTGAACTGATTGAAGCAGGCGTAGCCGTCGAGGCGATCGATCACGATCACGGTCTGGCCGTTCGAAATCAAGGCCGTCTGCAGCAACGCCACGCTGTCGGACGCACCACCCACGCCCTCGCCGGCGAAAATCACGTTGTCCTCGCCGCTGTAGACGCCGTGGATCACGTCACAAGAAGCCACCGTGGTGCCCATGGCGCACGTGCCGATCAGCTCGTACGTGTGCGGTCCACCAGGGACACTCATCTCCGTGAACGTCTGAGCGTTGCCCGCGAGCAAGCCGACTTGGAGCCCGTTGCGCAGCACCGTGATGTCGGTGTAGGTGTCATCGTTGGTCCACGTGAGCGTGATGTTCCCCGTCACGCAGTCCGAGACGCACTGCAGGTCGAGAATCTCGAAGCAGGTCGGACAGGTGTTGACCGCACCCGGCGTATCCGCCGCAGGGCAGCCGAACAGCGAGCCGATGCGCCAAACGTTCTGACCGCCGAAGCCGCCGACGCAACGGAAGATGTGGTCGGGCTGACCGAACGGGCTCGGCCCGATGAGATTGGCCGAATAAAGGAAATCGCCGCCCATCGCGTCGTCGACGATGCCAACGCTGTCGACGATCGCGATCCACGGCGACGAGTCGAGGACGCCGTCGTCGTTGGTATCGAGATCGGAGTTCGGCGTGCCGCTGAAGCCTTGCACCACCATGTGCGTGACGTTGTCCGCGTTCTCGAAATTCAGGTCGATCACGATGAGGTCGGGGCCGGCGCCAACACCGAGGTAGTTGATGCAACCCGTCGCGAGGAGCGGATCGGTCAGCTCGTCGAGGTCGCTTTGCGAGAAGACGAAGAAACCGTTCGCGTCCAGCGAGAAGGCCGACAGATCCACGGCCGCCTCGATCACGCCGCTCCCTGCGGCCGAGTCTCCGATGACCAAGTAGGTCAATCCCGTGAGCGCAGTTCCGGGAGGACCAATCAGCTCGGCAAACTCTTCGTCGTCGTCAGCGCCCGGGGTGTTGAGGCGGACCTCGTTGATGATCACGTTCGGGACCGGCAAGCAGTGGAGCAGGCCGCAGGTCGCACTCGCGAAGTCGGGGCCGCAGATGCCGCGAACTTCGTAGCTGTACATGCCGGGTGCCAGGCCGAAATCGGTGTGGGAAGTGGCCATGCCGCCGAGAGTCGCGACCAGCACGGCGTCGCGGTAGATCTCGATGCTCGCGTAGAGGTCGCCGTTCGCCCAAGTGAGGTTGGCGTTGTTGGGACCGCAGTCGGAAGCACAGACAAGACTGGTCGGCGCCGCGCACGGACAGTGGTCGACCGAGCAGGTAGCGATCCCGGTCATGCCGGGCGCGCACTCGCCGATCACTTCGTAGGCGTAGATCTGCCCGGTCGCGAGCGGGATGTCCGTGAAGGTCGTCGCGGTACCGGCGAGGGTGGCCACGACCACCGTGTCGCGAGTGATGGTGATGCTCGTGTAGGTCGACTGCATCGGCAGGTTCCAGTCCAGAGTGATCTGGCCGGTCCCGCAGTCCGAATCGCAGTCCAAGCTGGCCGGGATCGCGCACCCGCCCATGCAGAGATTGGCGGCGCCGACCGTGTCGAAGCCGCCGGCAAACGGGCCGATCTGGAAGGCTCCGGTGCCGTCGGGGCAACGATAGACGTGGCCCGGGACGAAGGTGCCATCGGGGCCGATGGTGGTGGCGCTGTAGACCTGGTCACCCGAACCGACCGTCGCGATCAACGAGACGCTGTCGACGATCGACGTCCAAGGCGTGACGTCGAAAACACCGTCATCGTCGGTGTCGAGGTCGTCGTTTGCCGCGCCCGTGAACCCCTGCACCAGCATGTGGGTGACGTTGTCGTTGTTCTCGAACACGAGCGTTCCGGCCGCACCGCAGGTCGCGCCGCCACCGGCGACGGTGAGATCGAGCACGCCGGTGATCGCTCCAGTTCCGAAGGTGTCCTCCGCGACCGCAAACAGTCCGAGACCATTGACCGAGTTGCCCGAGAGATCGAGTGCGGTCTCTACGACCCCCGACCCGCCGGTGCCGTCGCCGATGACCAGGTACCAGATGCCGTTGAGCGAGGTCGCAGGCGCGCCGCTCAACTCGAAGTACTCGTCGCAGTCGGACCCGTTCTGGTCGATCCGAATCTCATTGATGGTGACCTGGGCACTCACGACCGCTGTCGACAGACAGAATGTCGCGAGGCCAAGCACGAGCTTTCTCAGCATTCCATTCCCTTTCTCTTGGAGGACCGCTGGTCGGTCCTCGATTGCGGGGCACGAGAGGTTCTCGTCCCGACGATCCGTCCACTCAATTACGAAACCGAAGATTGATTCCCGTTTTGCTTACCGACCCACTCGTCGGCGGACAGCCACTTTGGAGGCTACCCGCCTCGTGCGCACCTTCTTAGGACAAGAACATAAAGCGCAGATAAAGATCTGCGACTCCCGGGCCCACACGGAATGGCGGAGTCCCGCCGGTCGCGCAGTCACGAAAGCCGCGCACGGCCAGCAACGCCATCGGACGGTTGCGGGAGCCTCGCGGCCGTCGAGCCGAGTTTGCCGAGAGTTTGTTTCAGAGCTGGGGATGGTAGTGGGTGACAACCGCGGCAGCAAGGCACGGCCGGAGTTTCCCTGTCCCCCATTGCGTCGGAGCAACAACCGACAAAACAAAGACTTACGCGTTCCCTACCGAGATTGTTGGCCGTCACACCACGCCACCAACCGCTCGACCAGCGGGCCCCCTCGCGACGATCGCACGGCGTCATGGGGTTCGAAGCCCGGCCAGCTCACGACGCCGCAGCGCCCGGCGTGGGGCGATTGCTGCAGCGTCGATGCGAATCGTAGGGCGCCCGCCGGGTCGACGACGCGATCGGCACCCGAGACTTGGAGAAAGACCGGCAGTGGGTACGGAGCCACTCGCGCCGCGGTTCGTGCCATCAGCGCTTCGACTTGGAGCAGAAAGGAGAGCGGGACCTTGCGCAAGATGAGCGGGTCGGCGGCCTGCAAACGTTGCTCGACGGCCAGGTCACTGACGAAGGGCGTGGCCCACCGAGTGCTCACTCCTACGCCGCAACGCGCGGCGCCGGCCGCGATCCGCCCCAGGAGCCCAGGCCCCGACCTCGTGGTTCGAGCTTGCCAACTCTGGCGCACGATCCAACGCCCAACCACTCCGTGAGCGGTCGGCTGCAGCGCAGGGTTCAACAGAATCACGCCAGCGAGCGCCGTTCGATCGTGCTCGGCGAGTCGCGCCGCGACCTCCGCCGCAATCAGCCCCCCCAAACTGTGACCGATGATGAACAGCGGCCGCCGCCCCGCTCGATCGCTCTGTTCGTGGGTCGGACCGCAGCGAGCGAGCTGCGCGACCTGCTCTAGGGCTTGATCGAGCCGCAGCCCCCGCAGAGTTCGGGTCTGGCCACGTCGAACCCGGGCCGCTCGCTGCCGCTCCAATGGCGGCACCATGCGCCACCGGTCGACGAGTTCTTGCGCTGAAAAACGCAGAGTGTCGATCCCCAACGCGTCCCACTCGCTCGGGTGCGACGTCGGCGGACCGTGGCCGGGGAGATGGGCGAGGCGAACCGATATTCCGTGTCGCACGAGTTGCCGCGCGAAGGGAAACCAGCGAAAGGCGTGCTCGCAGATCCCGTGAACCACGATCGCTTCGGCCCACGGATCACTCGCGATCGGCTCGAACGAGTACGCGCACGGCTCGCTCGCTCTCACCACGCGGACCGCATCATCCTCGAAGATCGGCGCAAGGGGCTCGCCGACGACTCCCTCGTTCATGGGCCAGGTACTCCATCCCAACGACGAATCGACGAGGCTGCACCGACCTCGACGACGAGACTCGCCGCGTACTCCGGGTACTCCTCGAGATCCGCGATGTCGAAGAGCATCCAGCGGGAGGTCTCGCTCGGTTCGCGGTAGTGCGCTACGAAACGCGCTGCGGGGCCAGGCTCGAGGTTGACCTCGAACGACTGGAGCACGCCGGCGATGCCCGTCCCCACCGCCTTCAAGTACGCTTCCTTGCGGGTCCAGATCCGGAAGAACGCCCGCGCGCGCTCGCGCTCCGGAACCGACAAGAGCGCGGCGACTTCAGCGGTGGCGAAGTAGCGTCGAGCGATCGCTTCGGTAGCCACTTCCGCCCGCACTCGCTCGAGATCGACGCCGAGGCCGCCCCCGTGCGTGACCGCACAAATGGCCATGCCGTGCGAGTGTGCCAAGTTGAAGGTCAGCCCGGCGCGATCGAAGGGCGCAGCCAATTCAGGCCTGCCGTGAACACCGTAGCGCAAGCGTACGGCGCGCGGCGCCACTTGGAGGAAGTGACCGAGAATACGGCGCAAGCCCACACGGCCTAGAACGAACTGCTCCGCCGCCGTCGGCACCACGAACCGATCGGCGCGCGCACACTCCTCCGCATCGAGGTGGCACCGCAACGCCACGCTCGGCTCCACCGAAGCCGCGAGAGAGAAACGAAACACGTCGACACCGGGGAGCGCGGAGGGCACGCCCGCAACCGGCGCCCAGGTTGGGAATCGCGGCTCGAAGGCATTCACGGTGCTTCCCTGCCCACGGGGTGCGAACGCATGAACCACTCCCGGAGCCGCCGCATGCCCTCGTCGATCGAGACCCGTGGCACGTAGCCGAGATCGCGATAAGCGGCGGTGAGATCGAACCAATGGGCGGTTGCCAGTTGGCGCGCGAGAAATCGCGTCATGCGCGGTTCCCGTTGGATGCGCAGCAGCCCATAGGCGGTCTCGAGGACGGCCCCGACAGCGTACGCAACCCCGGCGGGAATCGTGCGCGCGACGGGGGGCAGTCCCGCGGCCGCCAGGATCCGATTCACGAACTCGCCGATCGCGATCGGTTCGCCCTGCGAAATGAAGAACGCGCGGCCGGCGATCGCCGAACCTACCGCCAACCTGTCGAGAGCTAGAAGGTGCGCCGCGGCCGCGTTGTCCACGTAGCAGCAATCCACGCGCTTCTCTGGGTGAATCAGCCGGAGCGCGCCAGAACGCGCACGGGCCACGACGCTGGGAACGAGGTGGCTGTCGCGCGGGCCCCAGATCAAGTGGGGACGAAGGGCCACCGTCGCGAGTCGAGGCCCATTGGCTGCGAGAACCCGTTGCTCGGCGGCCGCTTTGGTGCGCGGGTAGTGACCGAGGAAGCGCGATGGGTAGGGCGCCGACTCGTCGATGTTCTCTTGGTCGACACCGGCAAAGACCACGCTCGGCGAACTCGTGTACACCATGGCTTCGATCCCGTGGGTGCGACAGGCTGCGAGCACGTTCTCCGTGCCGACGACGTTGGCCTGTTCGTAGTCGTTGGCCGCGCCCCAGATCCCCGCGAGCGCTGCGGTGTGGATCACCGCGTCGCACCCCGCGGCCGCGTCGGTCACCGCCCGCGGATCGGCGAGGTCACCCTGAGCCGCGTCGACACCTGCCGCCACGAGTTCTGGGTAGTGACCGCGCGAGAAGCTCCGGACCGCGAGGCCCGCCGCAAGCAGCGCGCGGACGACGTGGCTGCCGAGGAAGCCGCCGCCGCCGGTGACCAGCACCCGTTCGACTCGCGCCAAGGCTTAAGCCTCCTTCTCTCCTCCCGTGAGCGGCAAATCGTCGATCGCCAGATCACTCTGCCGTCACTCTGCGATGCCACTCCCCCGTCATTGAACCGCGTCTCCGATCCGCGATCGATCTCGACCGGTGGATTCGGAAGGTACCCCGGCCGAGCACCCATGCGAACCCGTCATCCTCGGAAGGGACCACGTCCCTTTCGCGGCTGGCTCATTCCCCTTGGCGCGGGTAGTCCGACGCATCACCTCCGGACTGCCCAGGCGCTGCAAAATGAGTACTTCTACCGATACCCGGGTCCCGTTGAGCGGCTACACTCCGACACGGGTCCATCGGGCTCGAGTCCACTGCAGGTTGGAAGGTTGCCACCCGCAAGGAGAGGGGCCTCGCCGAGTCGGGGTTCTACAGAGTCGTTCGCCGTCGTTCGCCCGAGGGGGGGTGCCCGGCGAGCCCCGCTCCGGGGTTTCGGGTTGGCCTCTGTGCTGGGTTGGTCTCTGTTCTGGGTTGGCCTCAGCCCTGGGTAACGGCTCGAACGAAACCCTGAAAAACAAAATCGGGGAAGAACCGAAGTCCTTCCCCGATTGCTTAAGGAGGTGCCTAGCGTTAGGTCTGGCCGCGTTCGCTCCCGAGGTGCTTCCCGTGAGCTTTGGTTTCCTAGGCGGTTCCTAGGCCGGCCCGACGCTGGGATGACAACGGATTCCACCACCTTTGTCAAAGGCAATTTTCTCGAGGCCCGCTGGCCAAACGCGGGATCCTCAGGGGACGAATTCGCATCCGGACGATCCAATTCGGCTTACGAGTTGCGAGCGCCCCCGCCCCCGACCGCCCGGTTTCGAGGACGATCGCGTGCCGTGGCCGGGTCGAGCTACTCGAGCGAGGTCAGGCCGGCCCGAACCGCATACTTGGTCAGTTCCGCCACGCTGTGGAGGTCGAGCTTCCGCATGATACTGGCGCGATGAGAATCGACGGTTCGGATCGATCGGTGCAGTCGGCGGGCAATCTCCCCAGAGGTCACGCCTTCGGCCAAGAGCTGCAGCACCTCCCGCTCACGAGGTGAAAGCGTTCGCAGCCGCTCCAGGTCGACCGCGGCCCGCTCGTGGCCGACGGTTGCGTCGCGAACCGCGGTATCGTCCAATCCGAGCCCAGGACTCAGATAGACCCGACCGCTCACGACGGTTTGCAGAGCTTGCCTCAGCTCCGTGAACGCCGCGGCCTTCAGTACATAGCCGACGGCACCCGCCTCGAGCATTCCCCGCACATAGCGCTTGTCCGCGTGGGTCGATAGGGCCAGTACCTTGGTGATCCCTTGCGCGCACAACTGTCTCGTCGCTTCGATACCGCTGTGCTCACCCAACGCGACGTCCATCACCACGACGTCCGGTCGCACTTGGGTCGTAACCGCGAGCGCACGTTCGCCGTCCTCCGCTTGCCCTACGACTTCCAGATCGGGCTCCGCACGGCAGATTGCGGTGAGGCCCTCGCGCATCAGCTGATGGTCGTCCACGAGGACGATGCGGATCTTCTGCACGTTGTCTCCTCTGGGTCTCCTCTGGCTCGAGCCCGATGGGATCCACCGTCCCTCGGGGCCCACCCCTCGGACGCGACACGTTCGGTAGCGATGTCATACGAGCAGCGAGCTTTGCGGCTCGTCGATTGTCGCGGCCTCGAATCACCAACGGAGTGCCCTCGAAGGTACCACCTGCGTGCGCCTCCGCAAGCCCCGGCGAGAAACACCCAGCACACACCCCCGGGTCCCTTCAGAGCCCCACACAGTCGCGTGCGCAGAGGCCCCTTCCCCCATCGAGCGCAAGCCGCAATCGCTTCGCAACACGGGAGGTGGGTGACGTGTCATCCACGCACAGACGCCTCGTGACGCCGCGCGGTGGCCCACTCTGCGAGGCGCTCACGAAAGATCTTGGCGTTGTGGCGAATGTCCACCGGAAACGCGGGATGTCGGAGGAAACGCCGAATCTCGCGCGTGGGGTCGTGCTGAGCGGCGAGTGCCCGCAGCTCAGCGAGCAGGTCGGCGGGCACGGTGGCCCTTCGGTCACCGGCGACCGACGCCTCCAGTTCGAGACAGATCACGGGGTCCGTACGCGGCCCTTCCTTCACGCCCACGAGCGCACTGCGATACACCGCCGGGTGCGCATTGAAGACTCCCTCACACGGAATGGTGAACCAAGTGCGATTCGATGAGGCGTCATGCACGCGGTGCGACTTGCGACCACAGAACCAGAGCCTGCCGCGTTCGTCGAAGTAGCCGAGGTCACCCATGCGATGGAAGAAGCCGCCCGACGGGTCGCTCGCGTCGATCTTGGCCAGACTCGTGGCCTCGGGCCGCTCGAAGTAGGATCGCGTCACGTTCGCGCCGCGCACGACGATCTCACCGATCGCCCCCGTCGCCACCTCCGACGCCTCACTCCAGTGCCGCACGGGTTCATCGGTAATGGCAATGACCTTGACTTCGACACCGGCGACCGGCCGGCCAACGCAGGTTCCCCGCCCGCGGTCCGTGTCGCGCCGGGTCTCGTCGAGGACCTCTCGGCTCCCGATCGAGGACACCGGCAGCGCCTCGGTAGCGCCGTATGGCGTGAAGGTCTGGGTCGTTTCGGGAAGCAGGCCCTGGAATCGCTCGAGCACCTTCGGACCAACGGGGGCACCGGCCGAAAGGACGCGGCGCAAAGAGGTCAACCGTACTGACCGTTGCGCTCCATAACGACCGAGGCGATCGATGAGTGCCGGGGAGCCGAACATGTTGGTCACCGAGAACTCATCGATCGCCGCGATGAGCCGAGACGGATCCGCGGCAGCGGGGCGGGTGAAGTCCATGGCCGGAATCACGGCGGCCATCCCCAGCGCCGGGTCGAACAAGCCAAACAGAGGAAAGGTCGGGAGGTCCACCTCGCCCGGCTCGATCGCGTAGGTCTGCCGAATGAACTCGACCTGAGCCGCGAAGTTGCCATGAGTATAGACCGCGCCCTTGGGCGGACCCGTGCTACCGCTCGTGAACAGGATCGCGGCGACATCGGTCGGGTGGGTCTCGGCGACGGGGTAGGCACCCAGGCCCCGCCCGGACCGCAACAGCGTCGACCAGGACGTCCCACCCCACGGGCAGCGGCCTACGGTGATCCGGCGGCGAACGGTGGCCCGGCCCCAACCGAAGATGACTCGGGCCGTATGAGCCAAGGGCACCCCGATGAATGCTTCGGGGCGCGCCTCCGCCAGGCACCGCCGCAGATTGCGCACACCCAACCCGGGGTCGATCAGCACCGGCACGGCCCCGATCTTGAACAGGGCAAAGGACAGCCCATAGAACTCGAGGCCTGGGCGCACCATGACCGCCGTGCGCGTTCCCCGGGTAATGCCGTGACGCACGAGTCCATGCGCTACGGTGTCACAGAAGGAGTCGAGTTCCTCGAAGGTGTAGCGCTCGTAACGCAGGTCACCCGAGTGACGGCGACGGTGGGTGTCCGGAACCGCGAGCGCCAGCGCATGCGGTTGACGCGCCGCCATGCGCGGAAGGTGAGCGGCGATGTTCGCGGGCAACGCTCCGTCGATGGGCGCCAGCGTCATCGCCCCGCCACGTCGGTCCGCGCCAGGAACTCGAGGACCCGTGGCCCGATCTCGTCGAACGCATCCTCGAGAACGTAGTGGCCGGCGTCGGCGAAGCGATGGACCTCGGCTTCCGGAAAGCGCCGCATCCACTCGTCGAGAAAGTGTCGATCGAAAACGAAGTCGCGCTCACCCCAGAAGATCTGCACCGGTCGGTCGCGAAACTGCTCGAGTCCGCCTGCCACTTCCAGTACGCGCGCATGCACGCGGTGCTTCGGGGTCAAAGGAATGTCTTGGACGAACCGGTGGATGGCGATGCGATGTGCCCAGTCGTCGTACGGCGCGAGGTACCCCTGACGAACGTCGGCGGACATGGAGCGGCGCCGGCAACCCACGGACGCGGTGCCGCGGCAGAAAAGGTTGAGCCCTCGCACCAACAGTGCACCCAGTGGACTGCGGCAGAGCGCGATCGTGAGCGGAAAGCGCTTGCCAGACGGGAGCGGAAACGCACCGGTGTTGAGGATCACGAGCCGGGCGATGCGGGCCGGGAACCGGTGGGCGTACGCCATCCCGATCATTCCGCCCCAATCGTGTAGCACCAGAGTGATCCCGGCTTCGACCCGCAGTTCGTCGAGTAGGTGCTCGAGATCGTCGACGCGGCGATCGAGAGTGTAATCATAGACGTCGTCATCGGGCTTGTCCGAAAGTCCGCAGCCAACGTGGTCGGGAACGACCACGCGGTAGCGATCCCGCAGCAACGCGGCCAAGCGACGATAGTAGAAAGACCAACTCGGGTTACCGTGGAGCATCACGACCGGCGGGCCGCTGCCCTCGTCGAGATAGTGGCACCGAACCCCGCGAGCGAGTTCGAGGTAGTGCCCCTGGAACGGATAGAGTTGCGGTGAGAGACCGGGGAGCGTCATCCAACGACCTCGTTCGAGCGCCGAGGGCCCGTGAGAATTCGGGTCCGAACCACCTCGCTGACCCCCTCGCTCCACCACGCTGGGGTGGCCCTGAGAAACCGGGCAGGATAGTGGTCTTCTTGTCCGGCCACAATCCGGCTGGCCCCCAATCGATGTCATTTCACGGGGTCAGGGGCGGGTACGTTCCCGAACCAGCTCGACACACGGGCGCTTCGGGGCGTAGCCGAGGGCCGGACCGGCTTCGCCGCGGTCGCGAGGGGGCTTTCGAAAGTACGCCTTGGAGAGAATCTAGGCCCGACGCAAGCGCGGCATGCGCTGGCTTCGGGCCAGCCCACGGGAACCGGGGGGCCGGTGCACTCGTACGTCTCTGGGGTCACGTACCGAAACTTTGACGGAAACCCTATCCCCAAGTCACGAAGCCTTGGCTACTCTTCACGCGCAAGACCGGCAGTCGCGAGAAGTCTCCGCAGGCCATTCCGCGTCCGCCCTCGCATCGAAGCGGAAAGAGACCACCCGTTGCGCATCCCATTCTCGAGTTCGGTGCCATCCCTTCGGCTGCCTGCTCCGACCCGCGAGCGGCTGCGGCGAGGACTCTCGCTGCCGGCGGCGGGCCCCCGCAGGCCGCAGGGACCCCCCGCGAAAGCGACGGCCGTGGCATTCGCGGTGGCACTCGTGCCAACGCTCCTGCTCTCGGGTTGCTCCTGGATCCGCGGCGCAGCAGCGAGTTCGGCGCGCGCGACGCTCGGTTCGATCGCCGCGGCCGTGCTCGAGAACCCGGACCCAGAAGTCGTGCGAGCCGGACTCCCGAGCTTCCTGCTCGTCCTCGACGGCCTCGCGAAGTCTGACCCCGAGAACCACGAGATCCTGCTGCAAGCGTCCGAACTCTATCTCTCGTACACCCAGGCGTTCGTCGGGAGCGACGACCCGGAATCGGCGGCGCGCGCAACCGGCTTGTACGAGCGAGCCCGCGACTACGCGTTGCGGGCGCTCGCGGCGGAGGGAGCGCCGCTCCCGCTCGAACGCACGACCCCGCTCGCGCGTTTCGAGAGCGCTCTGGCCGATCTCGACGCCGAGCACGCCGTCGCCGCGCACGCGGCGGCGGCCGCCTGGTTGGGTCGCATCGTCGCGGACGTGGAGTCGATGGCATCACTGGCCGAACTCCCCCAAGCGCTGGCCCTCGCGCGCCGCGCGCTCGAACTCGACGATCAGTACGGCGGTGGCCGCCTGCACCTCGCTTTCGGTGTGTTCTATGCGGTGCAGCCTCCCGGAATCGGGCAGGATCTCGCGCGAAGCCGACACCACTTCGACCGCGCCGCAGAGATCGCGGGACCGGACGTGCTCCTTCCCCGGGTACTGCGAGCCGAGTTCGTGGCGCGCGCCGAGCTCGATGAGGCCACGTTCACGAGCACGCTCGAGGAAGTCCTCGCCGCGAGTTCCGATGACGCCCCGAGCCATCGACTCGCGAACTCACTCGCGCGCCAACGTGCTCGCGAACTGCTCGCGAAACGCGATGACCTGTTTTGACCTCGAAGGCAACCCGAAAGAGAGAAGCACCGTGCTGCGCACGTTCCTGCTGGCTGTGATCGTCCCACTCTTGCTGGGCGCAGATGCCCCCGTGACTTTGAAGTTGTCATCCCCGTCGCCCGAGCGCAGTCCGTGGGGCAAGGGACTCGTCGACGTCGCGGCCGCCGTGCAGAAGCAAACCGACGGGCGCGTTCGCATCAAGCTCTATCCGGGGGGCATCCAAGGGGACGAGCGTACGGTCCTTCGCAAACTCCGGGTAGATCAGCTCCAAGGAGCCGCCTTCCTCAACACCGGCATGACCCAGATCTGCCCGGACAGCTCGGCGCTCAAGTTGCCGCTATTGTTCCGAACGGAGGCCGAAGTCGACTTCTTGCTCAGTCGCATGGCGGACGACTTCGATGCTCAGGCCCGAGGGAACGGCTTTCGCCTCATGGGGTTCCCCCACCTCGGATTCTCGTCGCTGTACTCGAGCAAGCGGGTCGCCACCATCGAGGATCTCCAGGCGAGTCGCCCGTGGCTCGTCGAGGACGATCCCCTGGTGCGCGAGTTCTACTCGGTGTTGAAAGTGACGCCCGAATCACTCGGCCTGCCGGACGTCCTCCCGGCCTTGCAGTCGGGCCTCATCGGTGGAGTGTTCGCGCCGCCGGCGGGGTTGATCGCGTTGCAGTGGCATCCCCACGTTCGGTTTCAGCTCGACCTCGCCATCAACTACGGGGTCGGGATCGTCGTGATCTCCGATCAAGGCTGGCAACGCGTCGCTGAGGGCGATCGCGAGATCGTACGGCGCTGTTTTGCGGACGGCATCGCCCAAATGAACCGGGCAGTGGCTCAACAAAACGCGGACTCCCTCGCAGTGATCCGCGAGTCGGGGATCGCACTCGTGAGCATCACCGCCGAGAGCTTGACGCGACTGCAGGCGGCAACCGCCGAGGTCACGAAGAAGTTCACCGGCGACCTGTATCGCCCGGAGGTGCTGCTGCGCATCGAGTCGCTCCTGAGCGAGTTCCGCTCGCGCGAAGGGCAAAAGCCTTGAGCGAAACCGGCGAGGAATCCGCCCCACCTCCGACTCAGGGCTGGACCGGCCGCCTGGAGGGAACGCTCCTGCTGTCGATCCTCGGCGCGCTGCTGGTGATTGGCCTGCTCCCGATTCTCGCACGTAGGTTGCCTGGCGTCACCGCCCCGCTCTGGGGGGGGCGCTTCTCGCAACAAGCCGTCCTGTGGATCGCACTCTTGGGGGCGCTCGCAGCAACCCGGGATCGCAAGCACATCGCCATCGACGCACTCGGCCAGCTCTTGCGACCCCGAGCCCGGCTCGCGCTCCTCGGCGTCACGGAGTTGATGGCTGCAGGCATCGTCGGTCTCCTCGTGCCGGCGGCCACTCGCTTTGCCGCCGCGGAAGCCGAACAGGCCGGCGATCGCATCGCCTTCCTGGGACTTCCCGACTCCTGGCTCGCAGCGGTAGTGCCGATCGGCCTGGCTTGCCTGGCAGCCCGGCTCCTCGCCTGCGGCTTCGCCGACGTGACCCGCAGCCTCCGCGGAGACCGATCGTGAAGACGGCAATCGCGGCCGTCCTCACTTTGCTCGGCCTCCCTCTGTTCGCGACCGCCGCCTTGTCCGCGATCCTGTACTACCGCGACACCAGCCTCGAATCGGTCATCCTCAACTTCTACGAACTCTCGCAGAAGCCGCTGCTCACGAGTCTCCCGCTGTTCGCGTTCGGCGGTTACCTGCTCGCGCGGAGTCGTGCGCCAGTGCGCCTCGTCGAGTTGGCAAATGCTCTGGTCGGTTCCCTGCCGGGTGGTCTCGCCATCGTCTCCGTCATCGCCTGTGCTTTGGTGACGGCGATCACCGGCGCCTCCGGGGTGACCATCATCGCCCTCGGTGGGTTGCTGCTGCCGGCGTTGTTGGCAAACGGTTACAAGGAGAACTTCAGCGTCGGCCTGCTCACGACCGGCGGAAGCCTGGGAATGCTGTTTCCGCCGAGCCTGCCGGTGATCTTGTTCGGGGTCATCTCCGAAACTCCGGTCGATGAACTGTTCGTCGCGGGGATTCTCCCGGGCCTGGTGATCCTCATCTTGGTTTCGCTCTACGCCGTTCGCGGAACCCAACATGGCCGCGCGCCGCGGACCCCGTTCTCGTGGTCCCGCTTGCGCCGCGCCACGATCGGCGCCATCTGGGAAGTACCCATCCCACTGGGGGTCGTTGGCGGCATCTTCTCCGGCTTCTTCACGGTGAGCGAAGCGGCGGTCGTCACCACCACGTACATCGTCATCCTGACGACCCTGATTCGACGCGACATTCGGTTCGCCGAGCTGCTCACCATCGCGCGCGACAGTATGGTCCTCATCGGCGGAATCCTCATGATCCTGGGCATGACCATGGCCGTGAACAACGCCATCATCGACGAGGAGATCCCCCAGCGCCTCTTCGAGTGGGCACAAGGGTACATGACCCATCGCCACACGTTCCTGATCACCCTCAACGTGTTCCTGCTCTTGGTCGGCTGCATGATCGACATCTACGCCGCGACGGTTCTGTTGGTGCCGCTCATCGTGCCCTTGGCTCAGAACTATGGCGTCGACATGCGGCACCTTGGGATCATCTTCCTCGCCAACTTGGGCATCGGCTACGTGACGCCCCCGGTGGGACTCAACCTGTTCATCGCGAGCGTCCGGTTCAAGCGACCCATCCTGCAGATCTATTGGGCGACGCTACCGTTCATCGCCATCCTGCTAGTCGCCCTCGCCATCATCACCTTCGTCCCCGGCCTGAGCCTCTGGCTCTTGGACTGAGGGGTTGGTTCCTCGAGCCCGGTGACGGGTCGCGCATCCGGCCGCGGGGCTAGCAAGGGCGCGCCAGCTTTCGTCTCGTCGTCTCTTCGTCCTTCGTTATCGAGACGCATCCGCTGAGTACACCGAACCACGGGACTCCGGACGCGCGCCAAGGCAACGAGCCTCGCTCGCGAGCCTCACCACCCCGGGTCGCAACGATAGACTTGGTGAACCTCCTTGGCGCGTGGTCCCCGCCGGCTTGGCGCAATGGGATGGCAGCGAGCGTGTGCGTGTGACGCGAACGAGGTGTCCGCGGGCGATGCGGACAGGCTGTCCGCGCTCCCAAGGGCGCGCCAGGACGTTGGATGCGCGGTGGGCTCGCCGGATGCGTCGCGGTGGTCAATGGGCGAGGGCGAGGAGGGACTGAAGAGGGACGACGAAAGCGGACGGCACACCTCATCCTCGACCACTCACTAACGGCGAACGGTGCGAAGCTGGCGCGGCGTGTGATCCGCCTCCCTCATCCCCGTTCAATCCCTTCTCACTAACGCCCATTCGGCGTCGTCACGCATCCGCTGAGTCCACCGAACCACGAGACGCCCCGGCGCTCCCAAGGGCGCGCCAGGACGTTGGATGGGCGGCGGGCTCGCCGGATGCGTCGCGGTGGTGAAGGAAGGGAGGAAGCCACAGGAGGACCGTCGCGGCGTGGATGGGCGACGGCGAGAACCGAAGGAGGCGGCGGTGGCCGCTGCGTCGAAAGTCAGTGGAAGTCGCGGCTTCGGGCTCCTGTTGGATCGAGCGGGAGCTCCGGAATCCACAGCGAGTCGGCCACGATGTGCACGACGCCGTCTTCCGACTGCAGGCGTCCGGAGACCCCCAGGAACGACGATGTCTTGACCACGGTTCGATGGCGTTCGTAGACTTTTGGCCAGACGATGACGTTCACGAAGCCGGTTTCATCCTCGAGCGTCATGAACACGACCCCAGCCGCCGTTCCCGGTCGCTGGCGGCAGATGACGAGTCCGGCATAGCGCACTCGTTTGCCATCGTCTTCGCGGACGATGTCGCTTGCTGCCGGTAGATCGCGTTCGAGAAGCAAGGCCCGGATCGGTGCCATGGGATGTCCTCGTGAGCTGTGCTGGCTGCTGGCGTAGTCCCAGCCGATGCTCTCGAAGTCGCTCAACTCGCGAAACGACACTTCGGGTTCGTGGGTCGTGCAGGCCAGTTCGTTCGCACGCTCGCGGCACGCGCCTTTGACGCGCCAGATCGCCTCGCGACGGGTCCCTCCCAGAGACTCGAGCGCGCCGGCTTCGGCGAGCTTCTCCAACTTGTCCTCGCGCAGGGCCACACGCAACACCAGGTCCTCGATCGACCGGAAGCCGCTCTCGGCGCGACGCGCCAACAGTTCCGCTGCTTCGCCTCCGCCCAGCCCTTTGATGAAGCTCAGCCCCATGCGGATCGCGAGCCCGCCGTTGCTTTCGGGCGCCTCCTCCAAGGTGCATTCCCACTCGCTGTACGAAACGTCGATGGGCCGCACGACGACGCGATGGCGCTTCGCGTCGTCCACCAAGGTCGAAGGTGCGTAGAACCCCATGGGCAGAGAATTCAGGAGGGCGCACGTGAAGATCGCCGGGTGATGGCATTTGAACCATGCCGTGGAGTACGCGATCAACGCGAAACTCGCCGCGTGGCTCTCGGGGAACCCGTACTCGCCAAAGCCACGGATCTGCTCGAAGACCCGCAATGCGAGTTCCTCGGCGATTCCTTTCGACTTCATGCGCGTGACCAGACGCTCGCGATGACGCTCGATGCGACCGCTCCGACGCCACGCTGCCATGTCGCGCCGCAGCTGGTCGGCCTCACCCGGCGTGTAGTCGGCGGCCGTGATGGCGATCTGCATGACTTGCTCTTGAAACAGTGGGATACCGAGGGTCTTCTCGAGCACGGGTACCAGCGAGGAGTGAGGGTAGTCGATCGCCTCCTCGCCGTTGCGACGCCGAAGATACGGATGCACCATGCCTCCTGCGATGGGCCCCGGACGCACGATGCTGATCTCGATCACCAGGTCGTAATGCCGTCGGGGTTTCAAGCGCGGGAGCATCGCCATTTGCGCGCGGCTCTCGATCTGGAACACCCCCAAAGTGTCCGCTCGTCGGATCATGGCGAAAGTGTCGGGATCCTCGGCCGGAATGGTCGCCATGCTCAGGTCCTGTTGGCTATGCTTGCGAAGCAGCTCGAAGCAACGATGCAGCTGATGCAGCGCACCCAACCCCAGCAGATCGACCTTGAACAAACCGAGTTCCTCGAGGTCATCCTTGTCCCATTGGATCACGGTACGATTCGCCATGGTTCCGTTCTCGATCGGAACCAGATCGTGCACGGGCTCATGCCCCAGCAGAAAGCCCCCGGGGTGAATCGACAAGTGGCGCGGAAAGTCTTGGATCTCGGCCACCAACCGCAGCAGATGCTGAGAAGTCGGCGCTGACGAATCGAGTCCTGCCTGCGTCAGAGATTCCTCGGTCGCCGCTTCGTAGTGCGAGTTCAGTTTCGCCAAGCGGTCGAGAGACGTCTCCGGGATCCCCAGCACTTTCCCGACCTCGCGCAAGGCGGAGCGCGCTCGATAACGCACCACGACCGCCACCATCGCCGCGTGCGTACGGCCGTACTTGTGATAGACGTGCTGGATCACTTCTTCGCGCCGGTCGTGCTCGATGTCCAGGTCGATGTCCGGGGGCTCGGCACGTTCCAACGAAATGAAGCGCTCGAAGAGCAGATTCATGCGCACCGGGTCGATGGCGGTGATCCCCAGGCAGTAGCAAACCACCGAGTTGGCGGCCGAGCCCCTTCCTTGGCAGAGGATGCCCTGCTCGTGACAAAAGCGTACGATCTCCCACATGGTGAGAAAGTACCCTTCGTATTCGAGGCGTCCGATCAGCGCGAGTTCCCGCTCGATCTGCTCCGCGACGCTAGACGGCACGCCACTCGGATAGCGTCCACGAGCCCCCTGCAGGGTGAGCTGGCGCAACCACTCGGCCGAAGTGCTGCCGTCGGGAAGCCGTTCCGACGGATAACGATAATGCAGTTCGGCAAGCGAGAAGGAGCAGCGCTCGGCAATCTCCACCGTCCGTTGCACCGCGCCTGGGTCATCGGCGAACAGCTGCTCGAACGCCCGCGGGGCAGAGAGCACGAACTGAGCGTTGGGTCGCGTCAGCTTGCCGGCGGTCGCCAACGAAGTCCCGTGCCGAATGCAGGTCAGGACGTCTTGCAGGTCGCGTCTCGCGGGAACGTGATAGAGCACCTCGACACCGGCGACGACGGGAATCTCGAGGTGTTTGGCGCGACTCCGGATCGTGCGCTCGAGGTCGACTTCCTCGGCCCTGCGATGGCGTAGGAGTAAGGCGTAGAGCCGATCGCCAAACGCTTCCTTCAGTTGCCGCCCAACGAACAGTGGCTCGCTCGCCCCCGCGAGCAAGCTCTCTTCGCCGCCCCACAGCGCGACCACCCCCCCGGCGTGCGCACAAACCTCGGACCAGCCCACTTGGCAAGACCCCTTGTCGCTCCGTAAGCGGCCCCGCGTGAGCAACCGACACAAGTTTGCATACCCCTCCCTGTCGGCCGCCAGCACGACGAGTGAGGTGCCGTCGTCGATCGTGACTTGCGAGCCGCAGAGCAACTGAACGCCGTGCTCACGTGCCGCCACATGCGCGCGCACCAGGCCGTACACGCCGTTGCGGTCGCACAGCGCGAGGGCTCGCAACCCCAAGTGGCTCGCTTGCTCGAGCAGTTCCTCCGGATGCGACGCCCCCTCGAGAAACGAGAAGTTCGACTTACAGAACAGGGGAACATAAGCGCGCCCGCCCCACGCGCGGAGAGCGGGCGGACTCACGACACGATCCCTTGAATGAACCAGCGCCGTTGGGGGCGCCCATAGTAGATCCAGTAGATCGCTCCGCTCCGGGTTTCCGCGAAGTAGTACTCGCGATGCACGGCCCGATTCCACCAGCCACCCGCGATCACGTATGGCCCCGTCAACTTCGTCACCGATCCGGCCTCGGCGCCGCCCAGCAGCCAACCGTCGGGCTCGTGCCGGCCTCGTGGCGGCAGCATGATCGCGGGGCGGTAGCAGCGACGTACGAGAACCGGCAGCTTCACTGAAGGTGGTCGCGGAACGGAAAGCTGCTCGCACGGCTGCCACTGGAAGCATGCTTCGGGGAGATGCCCTTCCTCGAGCACCGCATGGGACACGCAGTCGTTGCCGAAGCGGGCGCGTAAACGGGCCAACGCACGGTTGCCGGCGGCGAGGTCGCGTGGCGGACGCTCCGCGAACAGTTCGCCCTGCAACGCTTGGAGCGAGACGCACTGCACCTCGAGGCCGAGTTCGATCGCACCCTCATCCAAACGCAGCCCCTCGAGTCTCAAGAGCACCAACCCCAGAATGCGTCCGGCGTCGAGCTGGGGCTCTGCTGTGCGAATGAGCTCACACGCTGCCGGTGAACGCTCGAAGACGAGCTCGAGGGCCAACTGCGTGAGCGCCTGTCCGCGTTCCGCCAACCGCTCGAGAATGGGCAAGAGCATCGACTCGATCGCGAGCAGCAAAGTATCGATGTGGGCGACAGCCTCGTCGAACAGGGTGCGTGCGCGCAGTGGCTCGAGAACGACCTGCGCGCTAAAGGGCTCCATCGAAGTGCCACGGGCGAGTTCGAGCACGTGCCAAAGTTCCTCGCCAAAACGTCGCCTCACGCCCGCGGCCGGTAGTTCGAGAAGCTGCCCCACGGTCTCGACCCCGAGCTTGGCAAGCAACTCCCGTGACGCCGGGTCGACGCACAGCAGCGAGAGCGAGGTCCGGCGCGCCTGGGCGCCCTCACTCGCGGCATCGACGAACACGCGCACCTTGCCAGCACGCGAGCGGGCCGCGGCATAGGTTCCGAAACGGCTGAAACCCACGGCCACCGACGCCACCCAGCCGTGCGCGGTCAGCGCGGCCCGAATCGCCTCGGCCCAGCACTCATAGGAACCCCAAACTTGGCGCGATCCCACGAGGCGATCCATCCCCTTGGCGTCGAGCCAGAACACACCCGGTTCATCGAGCGCAGGCTCGACTCCCGGCGAGAAGCGCTGCAACTCGCGAACGAGCCCATCACGGCTCTCCACGACCTCCGACGGCACGACCACGCCGGCGTGCAGGTCTTTCGTCAGCGCAAGCCCCGACGCGTAGCGCATGCCGGGGAGCACGCCATGCCGACGCGCGTGACGATTGACGTACGCGATCCGCGCCTGCGGTCCATCGCTCTCGACGACCGCCACGGGCAACTCACGCCAACCTCGCTCACGCCGTAGCAAAATCTGCAGCGGGAGAAACGGCACATCAACACAAGCCATCCGGTCCACGGTGCAACTCCGAGTGGGTCCAGCCCAACGCACGTCGCTTGTCCTTGATCACTTCCACTTCGCACACGAAGCGCCCCCCACCGAGTGGTCGGCGATGGACTTCGGCCCGCAGCGAAACCAACGACCCCAACGAAGGGGTTTGGCGTGACTTCTCGGTGAGGCACAAGAGGAGCGCGCGGTGACGCTTGGCGAGACCTGCGAGACGAGTGAGATCGGCGAGCGAGAGGGCGACGCGTGCGGCAGCGAGATCGAGCAACACGAGCGCGAACGCTCCGGAACGTACCAACAGTTCGGCGGCAAGCGACAGCGAACGTGGCTCGGGGAGCAGCACCACCGGCAACTGTTCGAGATCGATGCCATTCGCTGCCAGGTCGGGCGGGAAGAACACGCTGTCGCGCAATCCCACCCACGCCGCCAGTTCGCCGCTCAGCTGCGACTGACGCAGCAGCGTTCCGCACACCGACAGCATCGCACTCGGGTGCCCACCGGACAGTTCCACGAGGCGCCCGGCGAGCGCTTGGAATTGCCATTCGTTGGACGCCGCCCCCGGTGCCCCATCACGCTGGCAATCGACTCCGCGCTTCAAATCCGAGCGCGCTGCGAGGCTCTTGGGTACCGTCATGAAACACCTCCATGAACCACCTCTTTTTTGCCCCCAACCCCGGCGCCGAGCCTCGCGAACCGGTCGAACTCACGACCTCGGCCAAGAAGTCCCCAGCCCACCCAAGCTACCCTAACAAAGACCGAACATCCATCCTGAACCTCCTCCCTCCGCGGAAACCCGGTCCAGTCCAGCGAACTCACGAAGGAACTCCAACGGGCTCCGCGGCTTGCCGCGAGTACAGCCCCGCAGGATGGGGGTCTCAGGGCGCTCGGCGGGCTCCCCTTGAGCCGGCCGGGGAAACCACTAAAGTCTGGGGGCCGGCACAAGGAGCCGAGCCCCACCCTGACGCCTTTGGAGACACGATGAACCCACTCCCTGCCACTTCGGTTCCGTTTCGCCCCCTCGAACCCGAGCGCGTCGACACCCTCAATCGGCTCTGGGAGGTTCGTTCACAACTCGCCCAAGAGGACCGGGAGCAACTGCGCTATGGCGCCGCAGCCAAGGCCCCGGAAGCCTGTCTCTGCACGCCCGTCGACTATGAGGCTAGCCTCGACCACATCCCCGAGCGGATCCTCGCCGTCGACTTTGGTTGCGGCGATCCGACCCGCTATGCCCGGGAAGGGGAAACCGTGATCGACCTCGGCTCGGGCTCAGGAAAACACGTGTTCATGATGGCCCGCAAAGTCGGACCCAAGGGCCATGTGATCGGCATCGACAAAACGCCGAACATGCTGACGCTGGCGCGTGGAGCCATCACCGAGGTCGCCCAGAAGCTAGGCTCCGCCGCACCGCGCATGGAGTTCCGACGCGGACTCATCGAGAACTTACGCTGGGACCTCGATCGACTCGAGAGCCTCACCGCAACGCAACCGCTCGACGGCTACGAGGCGTTGGATCGGGTCGCCCTCGAACTCGACCGCCACCCCTTGGTGGCTTCCGACAGCGTCGACCTCGTGGTCTCGAACTGCGTCCTCAACTTGGTCGCGGACCACCGCAAGAAGGGACTCTTTCACGAGATCTATCGGGTCTTGCGGCAGGGAGGCCGCGCGGTGATCTCCGACATCGTGGCCGAGGTGGACGTGCCCCAGACCATGAAGGAAGACGACCACCTGTGGACCGGGTGTGTCTCCGGGGCCCTGCGGCGCGACCGCTTCCTCGACGCCTTCATCGACGCCGGGTTCTACGGTGTGCGCGAACTGAGTTCGTTCTTCTGGCTCGAGGAGGGCGGCATTCGGTTTCATTCGGTGACGGTCGAGGCCTTCAAAGGAAAGGAAGGAGCGTGCTGGGAGACGTATCGACAGGCGTACTATCCCGGACCGTTCGCGGCCGTGCACGATGACGACGGCCACGTCTATCCGCGCGGGGTCGCCATCCCGGTCTGCGAGAAGACCGCGCGCATCCTGGGGCGCGAACCGTACGCCGGCCAGTTCCTGATCAGCGACGCCCTGATCGACGAGTCCGAACAGATCCCCTTCGACTGCAACAGCGATGGTCGCGCGGAGATCCCCGCGGGACGCCAGCACGCACCCGCCCCCTCCCGCGGTCTCGCTTCCGGCAGCCGTGAATGTGCACCCGGAGGGGGCTGCTGTTGATCCACCTGCCGCAGTGTCCAAGGCCGCGCAGGAAATCCGAGAAGGAGCAGTGAGTGAGCGACTTCAACACGCAGCACAACCGAGCGGTGTGGTTCGACATTCCAGTCGGTGATCTGGCCCGTGCCACGCGTTTCTACGCCGCCATGCTCGCGGTGCGCGTCGACCTACAAGACTTCGGGGGTCTGAAATTCTCGGTCCTCGAGCACCAAGATGGGAACGGCGGCTGCCTCGTAGAGCGACCGGGTGAGGTCACGAGCGATCGCGGAGTCCTCCTCTACTTGAACGTATCGGGGCGCATTCGCGACGCAGTGGCCCGAGCCGGAGCACTCGGCGGACGCGTCATCGAGCCCGTCACCTCGCTCGGCCCCCATGGCTTCCGGGCCATCGTCGTCGACAGTGAGGGCAACCGCGTCGCGCTCCATTCGCAAAGCGACGCGTGAGTCGGGTGAGTACCGAACCCGATCGAACGGATCGCCGCTCCGGACGAACGCCCGTGAGTTCGGCGATGACGCCCGAGGCCGCGGCTGCCGCGACGAAGTCCCAGGTCATCAAAGCCGTCGTGGCCCTGCTGCTCCTCGCGGCGCTCGCGGGAGCGATCTGGCTGGCGATCACGACCCGACAACCGGGAGAGTCGGGGCTCAGCATCGCGTTCTTCCTGATGTTCGCGGCCGCCGTCGGTGGGTCGATCGATTTGTCGTTTCGGACCACGCGCTTGCTCGCCGAGGGAGCCCGGTCGAACGCGATCCTGAACATCGCCTGGAAGCTCTTGGTGTCGATGGCGCTCGCACTCACGACCTATGTGCTGTTCCAAAGCGGCATCGTCCAAGGATCACTGTTCCCGCAGTTCGCTTCGGTCGACGAGCCCTACACGAACATGATCGACTACCTGAACCACGTGAAGCCGCTCCACAACATCGACACCGCGAAGGCCCTCGTCTGGTCCTTCATCTCGGGCTACAGTGAACGCTTCGTCCCCGACATGTTGTCCAAGGTGCGAGCCCGAAACGAAGCCTAAGGAGTCGCCCAAGAACAACTTCGACATCTGGTGAAGTCATTCTTGGGCGACTCCTAAGTTCCGTGGGCCCGCACCCCCACACTCGAGCGAACCGACGTGGTAGCGATCCTCGGCCCTGGGGGCCCTCGAAAGCCTCCAAAGTCGGTCGCCCCAGTCCGCGCGACACGCTACAATTCGCGCCATGAACGAGCGCCACCTCCCATCGAAGGATCCGATCGTGTTCGACGATGACCTGATCGAGGTCGATCCGCCCCGGCGCGTCGGCAAGGACCGCGTGATCTGCATCGGCGACCAGCGGGTGATCGAGTCGGATCGCGACATGCCCGATTGGATCGTACGCGAGTATGGCGCGATCCGCGTCTTCTTCGAAGACCGGCCCTATCGCCTGATTCGGCGCCATCACGGGAAAGGCAGTTGGCAGTACACCCTGGCACCGTGGGAAGAGGGTCGAGGAGACTCCTCTGCCGACGTGTTCTACGGCGAGGACTATGTCCGAGACCGCGAACGTCAGATCGTGCGCGACGTGGCTACGGAGTCGCTCGGACTCGTCTTGTCCCCGCTGCTGGCCATGGTCGGGTTTCTGCCTCGGCGTGTGCAGGCCTCGATCGAAGCGCGGTGGGGCCTCAGCGCGCACCAGGCCACCGTCGCCTCGCTGTGGGCCCAAGGTGCGGCCACGTTCGCGTTGGCTTTGATCCTCCTCATCCAGTGGATCGTCGGGGTCTTCTGGGTGCCCAAGTCGATGTTGTACATAGTCCTGCCGCTCCTCACCGTCGACTGCATCGGGAGGACTCACAAAGCGCTCAACGGCCACACGCTCGGCCTTTACGAGTGGGTCTGGACCCGAACGTCGATCGTTCCCCAGGACCGCTGACCTTCCGGTAAGAGTCTCACCTTACCTCGCTCGTGCGTCCCGGCATCGCGGCGCGACGCCACCGGCTCGACCGCAAGCATTCCCTTTGGCCTCGGCCGAAGCCTCAAGTCGACCGCCCAAGGGGTCCGATCCATCACCGAGAGGCATCCCGGCGGAGAGCATTACCATGACCACCTGCGTAGGCGTTCGGCGGGTTACGCTGCCCCCGGCACCGGCATCGTCCTTGATCGCGGACCTCGAGGCCGCCCTCGATCTGCCGCAGACTTCGCTCATCGTCACCTTCTTCTCCTCCACGATCGACCGCGAGACCCTCGGCGTCGCCGTGCGTTCGCGGCTCGGGGAGACACCGGTCATCGGCTGCACCTCGGCCGGGGAGATCGGACCGGAAGGCTTCAGCTCGGGCGGTCTCACCGCCTTCGCTCTGCCCACCGAAGGCTTTCGCACCGCCGTGATGAGCATCCCCGATGTCGGCAACTTCTCGGTCACTCGAGCCGCCGAGGTCGTCCAAGCGCTCCAGGACTCTCTGCCGGACGACGCGCCGCCGGCGACCCGCGCCAACAGCTTCGTTCTGCTCCTGATCGATGGCCTGTCGCGGTGCGAGGAGCCGGTCGCCAGCGCGTTGGACGCAGCGCTCGGGGGCATCCCGTTGTTCGGTGGATCCGCTGGAGACGGGTTGGAGTTCGCCAGCACCGGCGTCCTGGCAAACGGCCAGGTGACGGCCGGAAGCGCGGTAGTCGCGTTGATCCAAACCGACTTCGAATTCGAAGTTTTCAAGACCCAGCACGTCGTTCCCACACCCGACAAGCTGGTCGTTACCGCCGCCGATCCCGAGCGCCGCGTGGTCAGCGAGTTGAACGGTGAGGTCGCGCTGAGCGAATACGCGCGCGTGATCGGCGTCGACCCGGAGACCATCACGCCGGCCCACTTCGCCGCCAACCCGGTGGTCGTTCGCATCGGCGGAGCCGACTACGTGCGCTCCATCCAGAAGGCCGAGCCGGACGGATCGCTCACCTTCCTCTGTGCCATCGACGAGGGACTAGTGCTCACCCTGGCCCGCGTCGAGGATCTCGAAGGGGCTCTCGATGAGACTTTGACGGGGCTCGAGCAGCGGCTCGGCGAGCCGCAATTGGTGATCGCGTGCGATTGCATCTTGCGACGATTGGAGATCGAACGCCACGGCCTCGGACCCGCCGTCGGCGAGCGACTCGCCCGCTTCAACGTGGTCGGCTTCTCCACCTATGGTGAGCAAATCGGCGGCCTGCACGTGAACCAGACCATGACCGGGGTCGCGATCGGCAAGCGACCGCTACGGAACGTAGAGTGACGACTTCACCGAGGCCCCCGACGTCCGACCCGCCCCCACTGGAGGGCGTCGATCTGGCACTGCAGATTGCACTTCTCGAGAGCCAGCTCGCCAAGCAGCGTCGGGTCAACCAAGTCCTCATGGCCCAAGTGGAGCGGTCCACCGATCTCCAAGGGAGCGCCTACGGCCTCTTCCAGACCGCGATCCTCTTGGAGGCGCGCGTCAAGGAACGGACGGCCGATCTGGAGCAGACGCTCACCCAGCTGGTGCAGTCCAACCGCGAGTTGGAGACGGCCCGCCGCCTCGCGGACGTCGCCAGCCAAGCCAAGTCCGAGTTCCTGGCGACCATGAGTCACGAGATCCGCACGCCGCTCAACGGCGTGATCGGCTTGACCATGCTGCTGAGCGACACCCAGCTCGACGCCAACCAGTTCGAACTGGTGCGAACGTTACGCGCCTCGGGCGAGGCGCTTCTCGGCATCGTCGAAGACGTCCTCGACTTCTCCAAGATCGAGGCCGGCCGTATGTCTGTCGAGTGCCTGCCCGTCGAGATTCGTGTGCTCTTGGAGTCGGTCGTGGCCTCGTTCCGCCAGGCCTGCCACGAGAAGGAACTGGCGATCGCGCTAGAGTGCTCGCCGAAACTCCCCAGCTGGATCCTCGGTGACCCCGGGAAGATCCGCCAGATCCTCATCAACCTCGTCGGGAATGCCGTGAAGTTCTCGCACTGCGGCACGATCACGATCGGCGTTCGCCCGCTCGAGAGCGCCGACCCTACTCTGATACTCTCCGTCACCGACCAGGGACCGGGCATCGATGCCGTGACCCTGGCGCGCCTGTTTCGGCCATTCACGCAGGCCGACGGGTCGACCACCCGACGCTTCGGCGGCACCGGACTCGGCTTGGCGATATCGCGCCGGTTGAGTGAGCTCATGGGTGGTTCCCTCGAGTGCGTGAGCGAGCCCGGACGCGGCAGCGAGTTTCGGGTCCAGCTGCCGGCACCCCCAGCACCCGTACCTGCACCCGTCGCCACCACGTGTTGTGATGCGTCGTTTCATTGCACGGCGCGGCTGCTGGTCGTCGAGGACAACGCCGTCAATCAGCTGGTCGCTCGTCGGCAACTCGAGAAGCTCGGAGCCCGCGTAGATGTAGCGAGCAACGGACGCCAAGGCTGTGAGGCCGCGCTCGCCAACCGGTACGACTTGATCTTCATGGACTGCCAGATGCCCGAGATGGACGGCTTCGAGGCCACGAAGGTGATCCGCGCGAGCGATGACGCACACGCTCACCGCGTGCCGATCGTGGCCCTCACGGCCAACGCCTTCGAAGGCGATCGCGATCGCTGCCTCGACGTAGGCATGAACGACTACATCACGAAGCCCGTGCGCGCGGCCGAGCTGGTTCGCATCCTGAGCCGCTGGCTTCCGGCTTCCGTCACGAGCGCCGACGCCAAGGAGACGGCTGCCACCTCGGCCGCCGGCACGTGACCCACAGGTCGCGCACGCTCACCGAGCAGTCAGGGCTGGTCTAGCCCCAAGTCAAGCGCGTGCGCGCTTGATTTGGGTCTAGCGTCGACCACTCTCCACGAGT
>JBFWWP010000011.1:0-41225 GCA_050246115.1 Planctomycetota bacterium | reverse complement strand
GCCGGCTCGGGCAGGATCGGGTGTGCTCGGCGGGCGAGGGCGTAGAGTCCCCTCTCTCGGCTCGTAGCGTTAAGTTGCTTGTGAATGCGCTCGATTTGTGACTAGCATCGCCCGCTCGAGCGCGAGCAAGGCTCGCGAGTTCACTTCCCCGGACAAAGGCAATCCACTTGGCCTCGCTCCCCCCTCTCCACGTCGTACGCCTGCTTCCGCATGAGCACGAGTTCATACCTCAACAGGCCGTGGGACTGGCTCCGAGCCCGCTCGGCTTCCGCGCCTGCTACTTCAGCTCGGAGGAACTGGCGGCGCTCGCGCCGGGGTGGATCGCGAATCAACTTGCGGTCGCCGACGAGGTGCTGGCACTCGCGGCTGGCTCGACTTGGGTCGGGATCCTGGGCCTCCGCAGCAAGCCTTGGGAGAGCGAAGTCTTCGGACGGAGCATGGGCGAGTTCTCGCTGTTCCTGACCGCCGACGATTCGCGCGAGTTCGGTCTGCGAACCGCCCTGCTGACGGCAGGGATCGCTCGCGCTCAGGAACTCGGGATCGAGCACCTCACGTGTCGACTCCCGACGAGTTGCCCGCGGGCGATCCAAACGCTCGAGACGTGCGGCTTCCGGACCGTCGACACCCTGCTGACGTTGACCCGGCCGACGAAACCCACGGTGCTCACGGAACCGGCGCGGGACTTCGAAGTTCGGTTCGCGACCGCCGAGGACCTACCCGCTCTCGCGTCCTTGGCCGGCACCGCATTCACGGTCGATCGGTTTCACGCCGACCCCTTTCTCGACGGTGCGCGCGCCGACGAGGCCCATCGGGAGTGGGTGCGGAACTCGGTGAGCGGAGCGGCCGCCGAAGCGGTCCTCGTCGTGGCTCGATCGACCCCCGCGGGCCGCGGCGAAGCCCTGGGGTTCCTGACGCTCGCACGCCAGACCATCGGCCGTCTGCGACTGTGCGTCCCTGGTCTGGGTGCGATCCATCAAGAGATCCGCGGACGCGGGTGGGCGCGCCGGCTCGCCGAGCACGCCGTGGCCTGGGCCCATGAACACGGATGCGCCGTGGTGGAGATCAACACCCAAGCCGCGAACATCGCCTCGGCGAGAACGTATCTCGGCGCCGGATTCAAGCTGCTGGCCACCAGCCAAACCCTCAGTGGTACCTTCGGCAAGGGCGGGCACGAAATCGGGTGACAGCGAACGCGGTCGTGCGCGCTCGCTCCCCGAGTCCCCAATCGTCTCGGCGTTCACCTGCGGCCGCTTGCGGCCATCAAGTGCAACGGCTTGTTCGATCTCTCCCCGTCCCCGTCCCCGTCCCCGTCCCCGTCCCCGTCCCCGTCCCCGTCCCCGTCCCCGTCCCCGTCCCCGTCCCCGTACTCGTACTCGTACTCGTACTCGTACTCGACCTCGCGCACCGAACTCGATCCGAAGACTGCCCGATCATCCGAGTCAGCATACCGCTCCGCTGAGTCCGTGTACGGGCCCACTAGGCCCAAGACAAGCGCAGTACCGCGCGAGGCAGTACCGCGCTTTGTCTTGGGCCTAGTCCCGTGCCACACCCGCCTACGCTCAGCCTTCCTGCGCGAGGTGGGTGATTCGTCGGAAGTCTGGGTCTTCGAGGAGCCACTTGAAGTTGATATCGGTCCGTGCCTCCCACATTTCCTTCGCGCGGACCCGATCCGTGAACTCGTACTCCTGGAAGTGCTGCTCGAGGAGTCGCAGCGTGCGCTCCTTGTCCCGCATCGCGGAGTAGATGCAAGCCACGTTGTAGGACATCGACAAGTCGAACGGGGTTTCCGCCACCTGCCTCAGCGCCAGCTCGTGGTCCCCACCGAACGCGAGGTAGACCGCCTCGAAGACCCGCGTGTAAGGATCGGTCGGCGCCAGCGCGACCGCCTGCCGGACGTACGCGAGTGCTTTCTCGAACTCGCCTTCCGAGTGCCAGTACACGGCAAGGTTGCGATACGCGAGCTGAGTCGGGAAGACATCGACGGACTGTTCGATGATGGCGACGCCCCGCTGGAACTCGCCGCCGTGAATCGTCATCTTGCCGATTCCGTGGAGCGCGATGGCACGGGAATAGCGATCGGCCCGCGGGTCGGCGACGATGCGATCGAAGTGTTCCCGAGCCAGGGCCCAGTCGCCGGTGTGGTGGCGGTGGTACTCGCCCAGATAGCGTCGCGCAACACAGTCCGACGGGTCGAACGTCAATGCGGCTTCGTACGACGCGAGCGCACGATCGTACTCGTGCATCCGTTCGGCGAGGGCGCCCTCGAAGACCTTCTGCTGCAACCGCAGACTCCGGTCGATGGCCGCCACATCGATGGCCTCGAACTCGAACTCCGCCCGCCACTCCGCCAACAGCATCGCGGCGTCGTAGGGCACCGTGTTCTGAGCCTTCTTGTCGCCCTTGAGTTTGGCGATCTCGTCTTCGGCCAACGGCTCGACGTTGGTCCCCTTGTACTCCTTCGTGAGCTTCGTGAGCGCGACGACCTTGGCGCCGACGTCGGTGTCGGTCTCGGCGAGAATGGCTGCGATCTCTTTGGTGCCCGTCTCCTGGATTGCCTCCAGACGCTCGCCGGCTTGGCCCGCCTCCTCCACTCCTTTGAAGGCCGCTACTTTGACGAACTCCTTGGCGGCGGGGCCCCACTTCTTCTTGTCGAACTGGGTCATGCCCTTCTTGTAGAAGTCCTTGGCGTCCTTTTCGACCTTGGCGAAGAACTTCTTGGCGCTCGCGATCGCCGCCATCAGCGGTTTGATGTCCAAGCTGGTCGTCTTCCGTTCGGCGGTGTACGTGGCGATGCGATTGCCATGCCAGTCCGTGACCACCAACACGTGCTTGTCCTTCGGCGCACCGAACTCGCCGCGCAACTTGTCGAGATGCTCCCCAGCGACCTTCACCATCGGCGTGTCCTTGGATTGGTCGGCGATGGGCTTGGAGGCGAACAGCGAGTGCTCCCCGTCCTGTTCGCGCTCGAAGTACAAGAGCACGCCGAGCGACTTTTCCTTGGCCTGCGCATAGGCGGCGTCGTACTCCGACCAGGTCGTCTGGTACGCGGACTGGCTACCGCCACCCCCACCCCCGCCCCCTCCGCAGGTCGCGAAGAGACTCGAGGTTCCCAACGCCAGGATCAGGCTCAGCATCCCTACTCTTGCTCGGACCATGTCGTTTCTCCGGCTCTTCTTGGTGGATTCATCGCGCGCCCAAGACTCCCGACCGGGAGCGGCGGCTGTCGGCATCATAGCCGCGACCCGCGCCCGAACAAGCAACCCTCGCCCCCTCGCGATGCCGATCCCCGGCCTCGAAACCGGACTTTCGGAGAGCCCCCTCGTGGCGGCGGTACCAGCCTGTCGCCGCCGCCGAACCCCGGCTTCCGCCAACTCCCGGCTCCGGGGCCCGGCGCCGCCGACCGAAGAACAACCTATGACGACCTCGCCTCATGGCCGCACGATCGGTCGCCGACCCGCTCCGCCGCTCCCCCGCCCGCGCCGAGGCCTCTGGCGACGGGCGCTGCGACGGGCATGCATCGCGCTGCGACTGTATCCGCACGTCACCAGCCAACGCATGCCGTTCAAGACGGTCGAGTTCGACGCGGTCCTGCGGAAAGTCGCGATCGCGCCTACGGACCGAATCCTCGACCTCGGGTGCGGGATCGGGCATCAGACCCTCGTCCTCGGGTCGCGTTGTCGTGAGATCGTTGGAGTCGATATCGACGAAACCGTGATCGCGCGGGCGCGCGACCAGGCCGTGGCCTTCGCCGGCGAGGTGAATGCCTCCTTCTACGGCGGTCGCGTGCAAGACCTCCCTCTCGCTCCAGCCTCGTTCGACAAGGTGTTCAGCTTCTGCGTGATCGAACACATCCCCGATTGCGACTCCGTGCTACGCACACTCCGAAGCCTGCTCGCGCCAGGGGGCCAGCTCCTCCTGTCGGCCGACTCCCTTGCGACGCTCACGGACCCAGTCGTCATCGAGGAGCATCGGCGCCAACACTTCGTCCATCAGTACTTCACGGCGGACACTCTGCGAGAGTGCCTGACGCGCGCCGGGTTCGTGGTCGACGAGATCCACTCCATCTTCCGCAGCCGCTTCGCCGGGCGCGAGTTCGTCCGGGCACTTCACCGGGGCTTTCGCTACGGCTTCGTCCGCGCCCTCATCACGTCCTGGCGTCTTCGACTCCACGATGCATTCCACGCGCGGACGGCCCCGGGCATCTTCCTCGTCGCTCGCTGCCACCGACCGACCATCTGAGGGCGGTCGAGTCTGGCGCGATCCGGCCAGCGCTCGCGTCGCGGACGCGTCCCGGCTACCATCCCCGGCGTCCTCATCGCGGGCCACGCTCGCGCGCGCGTCATTCGGAGCCGAGCCCAACCCAGACGCTCGGGAATCGGTCGGGTTCAGCGCGACCGGGCACCGGCAACGCGTCCAGTTCCGGGATCGTGAAGAGCGGATACGCGCCGACTCCGACGATGGACTCGAGCGCGACACGAAAGGCACCCCAGTGAACGGCGACGACTACCTGGACGACGCCCGGCGCGAGTTCAACCGACTCAAGGGCCTTGCCGAACGCGCAGTGGCCCAAACCCGCGTCGAGCAGTTCTTCACCACGTCGCACGCGAGTGCAAACAGCCTGGCGATTCAGTACAAGCACCTCGCGGGCAACATGCGTTCGCGGTGGACCCGGTTCTCGAGCGAGGATGGCGAGAAGCCGGATCGCAACCGCGATGCTGAGTTCGAACTCGCGCCGGACGACACGCGCGAGCGCCTCGCAGCTCAGTGGGAACACGGATGGAGCTGCCTCTTCGAGGCGCTCGCCCCGCTCCGCGCGGCGGATCTCGCGCGCGTGGTCACGATCCGCGGCGAACCGCACACCGTGTGGTCCGCGATCCAACGCCAGCTCACCCACTACGCGTATCATGTCGGTCAGATCGTGCAACGCTGTCGCGATTTGGTCGGTGAAGATTGGCGGTCGCTCAGCATTCCTCGCGGTGGCTCGGTCGCCGCCAACGCGGATCCGAAACCGCACTGGCGGCAGCCCCCGTCCTGAAGCCCCACGGGCCCGAGACCCCACGCCGTCCCACCCCTTGGGAAATCCACGCCCCGAGGTGCCGGTCGAGGGGACCTTCGCAAGGTGGGCGAAGCGCGGCTTTCGGGGCGCGGGTCCATCGGTTAGAACGCCCGCGGTGGAACACCTCGCTCAGCGAGAGCGAGAGTGCCTCACCCGCGGACTTGGGATCGCGCGTTCAGGCCTACAGGCGAAGTCGCGAGCCTGCGGCTGCGTCAGCGCCGGGTCTGCGCCCGCCAACCCCAATGCCGGCGAGTTGCCCGACCCAGACCTACAGGAAGACACACGAACCCGAAGGAGAATCACTTCATGAACACGTTCCGAGCTCCGCTCCTCCTGCACCTCGCGGTGGTCGTCGCGTGCACCGGCGTCGCCCTTGCGCAAGAGAGTCGCCCTCGAGCGCCGGTAGTTCCCAAAGACTTCCCGCAACCCGCGCCCGCCGTCGACGCGAAGTCGGTTGAGCTACTCGACCGGTGGGACAGCCTGCACTACGAGCCCCCAGTGAAGCAAGCGAGCTGCGACGGGAAGGCGACCCTCAGCGGCATGATGGCTCCTCAGCCCATGACCGGGACTTTCGTGTACTCGTGGGACGGCAAGAGTAGCGAAATGAACTTCGCAGATCCCGCGCTGCAAGCGAAGTTCAACCAAGTTGGCCTGCGTAGCGCCATGATGGATGGCATGTTCGCGGGTAGCCCCTGGCGCGAGCAGTTCGCGAATTGCACGCTGAGGGCCGTCGAAGAGAACGGCAAGCCCGTGGTCTTGGTCGACGGTAAGAGTGCCCAGGGCTTCACCAAGCTGGTGTTCGACGAGCGCGGCCTGCCAACGACGATCGAGCTGCAGGCCCCGTCCATGCCCACGCCCGGCACCGCGACTCTCAGCTATGTCGAGATCGAAGGGAAGTTTGCCCTCGGCCAGATCGTGACCAACCTGACGAGCCCCATGGGCCCGGTCGAGTCGCGCATGAGCTACACGTTCACCCAGGCGGGCACGCGCCACGTGTGGCAGAGCTACAAGGCCGAAGTCAAGATGGGCGAGCAACTCATCAACAAGATCGACGTGGAGTTCTCGAACTACAAGTTCGACGACGAGGTCGCCGGCCCGGCCAAGGCGCCAGCCCCCGAGCCTGGTTCCTAGCCCGCATCATTCATGAAGCTTGATGCGAGGAGGCCTGAGTCTTGTTCTGCAAGGAAGAGCAGCGAAGTCGACCGGAGGTGACCTGTGTTTGGTCATTGAGGATCGAATTCGCTGCTATGACGAAGCCAGAGCGAGACTTCGGTCCTCCGCAGCCGAGCGCTCACGAATAATGCGGGCGAGTGCCTTGTCAGGTAACGTTGGCCGCGATGTTCGAGGCAACGACCATCGCGGGCCAACGTTACCTGACAAGGCACTCGACCCAAAGCAAGCCCTCGAGGTCCCGAGCCAACACACTGGCTCGGGACCTCGGTTCGTTCACGAAGCCCCAACGAAGCGTCGTGCGCGCTGACTGCGCCACCCTCGGCCCACGACGTGCGCTCGCCTTCGGCTGCCGCCGCAAGGCAGGGGTTCGCCGTGCTCGCGAACGCGGCGGTTCGAGGACTCTCCCGAAGTGGGCGCGTGGTGCGCGAGTTCGGGCCGGGTCCGGTCTGCGACTCGGCGAGTCGGGATTCGCCGCCCGAAGGCTCGAGGACGCCGGCGGTCAGGGCTCCGATCGCCCTCTTGGGGCACCTCGGGGCGACCGTCCGCTTGTCCACTTCCCACCGGGTCCTATACTGAGGACTCACCGAACACAGCCGTGGAGCGAAACCGCCAGAGAGATCAGCCCGCGCATGCAGGACGACCCGACACGCCGCCCGAGCCCGCCGCCCGAGAACGAAGGCGGGGAAACGATCGCCTTCGAGTCCGCGCAGAGCCAGACCGTGGTGGTCGGGGCGCCGGCGGCGCTGCCGAAGATCGGGAACTACCGCATCGAGCGGGAACTCGGCCGCGGCGGAATGGGCGTGGTCTACCTCGCGGAAGACACGCGCCTCAAACGCCGCGTCGCGCTCAAGGTCCTCGCGGACGCGATCGCGTCCAACCCGGCGGCGCTCGAAGCGTTCGAACGCGAGGCCCGGCTCCTCGCAGCCCTGCAGCACGCGAACATCGCGATGATCTTCTCGCTCGAGATCGAAGGCGCGTTGCGCTTCTTCACGATGGAATTCGTGGAGGGGATCAACCTCGCGGCGCGCCTCCGGGCGCAACCCCTGGAACTGACCGAGGCACTGGGAATCGGCCGCCAGATCGCGCGCGCTCTGCAGGCGGCCCACCGCCGAGGCGTGGTGCATCGAGACCTGAAGCCAGCGAACCTGGCGATCGCCGAGGATGGTCAGATCAAGATCCTCGACTTTGGGATCGCGGCGGCGCGCAGCGAGTGTGCGCGCCGCCTCGCGGTCACCGAGACCCCGGGGCTCGCAGGCACCCCCGGCTACATGAGTCCCGAGCAGTACGTCGACTCCTACAGCGATGAACGCGTGGACGTTTGGGCCTTCGGGTGCGTGCTCTACGAGTGCTTGACCGGGCGCCCGGCCTTCGTCGGTGACGATCTGGCGACCTTTCGACGAGCGGCGGAACTCGCCTCGATCGACTGGGACCGACTGCCTTCCCAGACCCCGCAGCGGGTGCGTGAGTTGCTGCAGCGGTGCCTGACGCCAGAGCCCGATCAGCGTCTCGCATCGATGGGGGAGGCGCGGCGTATCCTCGAGGAGGTGCTGTCCCTCCTCACCGACACGCCAGCGCTGAAACAGCGCGCAAAGGCGCCGGGGAACCTGCCGTCCCAGGCCTCGAGCTTCGTCGGACGAAACGCCCTTCTGACCGCCGTCGGCCGGCGCGTGATGGATACTCCGCTCGTGACCCTGACGGGCACCGGTGGCTCAGGGAAGACGCGCCTCGCGATCGAAGTGGCAACGCGATTGGCGGACCGATTCCCGGACGGAGTCTACTGGGTAGAGCTCGCCCCGCTGACCGAGCCGGACCGCGTCGTCGGGGCCGTGGCCACGACTTTGGGTGTCCAGGAGGAGCCCGGACGCGCCTTGGTCGACAGCCTCGCCACCCACCTGGCCCACCGATCGGTGCTGTTGTTGCTCGATTCGTGCGAGCCGGTCTTGGACGGCGTCGCCTCGCTCCTACCGCGTCTCTTGCGAGAGAGCCCCAAGCTCCGCGTCCTGGCGAGCAGTCGCGTGCGACTCGGGGTGACGGGCGAGGGCGTCCAACCCGTGGCCCCGCTCACGTTGCCCCCCCTGCGCAGTTCGGCGTCGCTGTCCGAACTCGCGGCCAGCGAAGCGGTAACCCTCTTCCTGGAGCGTGCGCGCGCGGTCCGACCCGGCCTCGAGCTCTCTGCCGAGAACGCCACGTCGGTCGCCGAGATCTGCCGGCGGCTGGATGGGATCCCCCTCGCCCTCGAACTCGCCGCCGCGCGGGTCGGGGTGCTCACGCTCGCGGATCTCGAGCGTCGTCTCGTCGACCGCTTCCGGCTACTTCGCGGGGGCAATCGGAACGCCTTGCCCCATCAGCAAACCCTCGAGGCCACCATCGCCTGGAGCTACGACCATCTGGACTCGGATGAGCAGTTGCTCCTGCGTCGACTCTCGGTCTTCGCGGGCGGCTGGTCGCTGGAAGCCGCGGAGCAAGTCTGCGCGAGTAGTCCGCTCGAGGACTGGCAAGTGCTCGACTTGTTGTCGAGCCTCATCGAGCGCTCGTTGGTCGAGGCGAACCCGGTTCGATCGGCGGGCGGCGAGTGCATGCGCTACCGCCTGCTCGAGTCGATCCGCGAGTTCGCACGGCTTCGCAGTCAGGACGCGGGCGAGATCCCGGAGCAATGGCAACGCCACCGCGACTACTTCAGTGGGCTCGCGGAACGCGCGCACCAAGAACTCCGGGGACCCCGACAGGGAGAGTGGTTCGGCACGCTCGAAGGCGAGTACGACAACCTGCGCTCTGCCATCGAACGCTGCGTCCGATCGGGCGACCAGCTGACGACGGCCATGCAGATGGCGAATCACCTCGCGATGTTCTGGATCGTGCGCGGTCATTGGCGAGAAGGGCGGAGCCT
The DNA here is from genome assembly GCA_050246115.1 of Planctomycetota bacterium. Classification (GTDB taxonomy): domain Bacteria; phylum Planctomycetota; class UBA8108; order UBA1146; family JAJFFE01; genus JBFWWP01. Next base: position 32,109 of record JBFWWP010000011.1, on the reverse strand, counting down.
GCTCGAGGATCTACTGGAACACCCCGCTTACCAGGCCGCCGATAGCATCCGCGGGCGCGGGCTGTGCTGGGCAGGAAACTTGGCCGCGTGCCAAGGGGACTACGATACCGCGCAGAAGCGCGTGCAGGCGGGGCTCGCCATCCACGAGCAACTCGCCAACGAAGACGGGATCGCCGCGGCGCTGAACGATCTCGCCATCGTCGAGCGCAAGCGCGGAGAGTTGCTTTCGGCCCGCGGCCTTTTCGAGCGGAGCCTCGAGCTACGGCGCCGCCTCGGTGACTCGAAGGGAGTCGCCGTAGCCCTCAGCAACCTTGGGCTGGTCGCGCTCGAACAACAGGATCACGAGGCCGCCGCCGGCTTCTACGACGAAGCGCTCCGAGCGCTCCGCGAAGTCGGCGATCAACAGGCCGTGACCGTGTGTCTCAACAGTCTCGGCAGCATCGAGTTCGGACGCGGCAACCTCGCGGCGGCCGCGGCGTACTACGACGAAGCCCTCGCCTTGAGCCGCTCGATGGGGAACCGCCGAACCGAACGTAACATTCTGCACAATCTGGGACTGGTTGCGCAAAGACAAGGAGATCTGCCGGTCGCCGACCGCTGGCTGCGTGAAAGCCTCGATGTGCGCCTGGAGCTCGGAGATCAGCAGGGCGTCCTCCTCAGCCTGCTCAGCCTCAGCGACGTCGCGCTCGACGCGGACGATCTGCGGACCGCACGCGGACTTCTGAACGAGGTGTGGAAACAAGCGCCGGAGCGCTTGGAGTCGGCCACGTTCGCGACGCAACTGGCCATGACCACGGCCCGCTTCGCCGCCCAACAAGGCCGCTTCGAGGACTCCGCGCGCTTGATCGGCTGGGCCCGGGACCGGCAGGGCGAAACCGCCACTGCCGAAGCACTGAACGAGGCTCAGCACCCGGACTGGCAGGCTCGGGTACGCGCGTCGCTCGAGCCGCTCCGTTGGGAAGCGCTTCTGGAAGAGGGACAGGGGCGGGCCCTGAAAGGGGTATCCGCGTTCCTGAACCACCCCGCGGAGTGACGACCGAGGCCCGGCGGCCGAACTCGCGGGGCCAGCGAACTACCGGATTTCCGCTCGGTCTGCACCATTCAACCCTTATGATCGGGGCCGATCGTGTCCGCTGCGGTGCCTCCGTCGTGGACGCGGCGCCCCGGAAGCTCAGCCCGGCCCGAAGGCGAGACGCCTTCACCCCCAACGCCCAGTTCAGACCATCAGGAGAGAAACGCCATGCGCGGCCCGCACGCTACCGATTCACTGTCGAGCGCCCTTTGGGGCCGGATTCGCAACCGCGGCTTCGTGGCCGCCGTGCTCGCCACCGTGTTGAGCCTCGCGCCCGTTCACGGAGAAGGCACAGAGACTCTCGGCCCACCCGGGATCACGCTGGCCCCGGGCACGCGCATCGTAGGCGGTGGCACGGGACTGTTCGTTCAACCGGGCAGCATCAGCGTGGACGTCCCCGCTGGCGCCACCGTGCGACAGGTGTTGTTGTATTGGAACGGCTTCGACCCGGCGATGGTCGGCACCCCGGGTAACTCACTGCTCGTGAACGGATCGACGACGGTCGTCGGCAGTCTCATCGGAGGCCCGACTCTGTTCTTCAGCGGAGCGCACAGCTACAGCTACCGGGCCGACATCACGGCCCTCGGCCTCATCGCCGCCGGCAGCAACTCCGTGACGGTCGCCGGCGCGAGCTTCGCGACCGCGAACAACGGTGCTTCGGTCGTGGTCGTCATCGACGAAGGCGGGACTGCGAGTTCGATTGAAGTTCGGGACGGACAGGACCTGGCGTTCGAGACGTTCGCCCCGCCGCTCGATACCACGGTACCCCAGAACCTGAAGCTACTGCCGGTCGCGTCGGCGCGATCGGGCGAGCTGACGATCCTCGCGGGCAGCGTCGACCCCGCGGGCGTGCACCGGCCGTCGATCATTCGCGTCATCAGCGGCGGCATCACCACGGATTTCAACGACCTGCTCACGAGCTTCGATGGCCGCCAATGGGACCACTTGACCATCCCGGTGACCATCCCCGCCGGCGCGGATCAACTGTCCGTGCAGATTCTCTCCGCCGATTGCTGCGCCACCGGCAACCCGCCGGCGTCGCTGGTGTGGGTCGGCGCTGGACTGGTGGTGTTCCCCGCCACGGGCGATGTCGCTGGCCGTGTCTTCCTCGATCTCGATGGCGACGGCTCCTTCGACAACGACGAGTCCGGAATCACTGGAGTCGGCATCGAACTGCGCTGCCCAGGACTGGATGGGATCTTCGACACCCCGGATGACTTCACCTCGCTGGCGCTGAGCGACGCGCTCGGGCAGTACTCGTTCTCGGGTGTACCGGCGGGTCCATGTTCGGTGAGTCTCGATACGACGTCACTGCCGCTGGGAACCGAAGTCGGTGCGTGTCCGCTGTCCGCTGCGATCGACGTGCCTCGAGGCGCTTCGATCCAAGTGCAAGACCTCTGCCTACGACCCGACACCCCATCGGGGACCATCGCCGATCGACTGTGGTTGCCCCTACCCGACAGCGACGAGGTGGTCGTGCTCAACCCCGATGGCCTAGCCGTGGGCATGCTGGATACCGCCATGCAGAGCATGCCGGTGGCGGTAGCCGTGGGACCGACCGGCGTGGTTTGGGTCGTGTTCGAGGCGACCGACAGCCTCGTCCGCTACTCCAACCTGGGTACGCTCGTCGACGTGCTCGCGGTGGGTGACGACCCGCAGATCATCGTCGTCGACGCTGGCGGCTCGGCTTGGGTGGCCAACGGCACGCCGCGAACCCTGACCCGGGTGCGCGCGGACGGCGTAGTGCTGCTCGGGGTGGGCGGAACGCAAGGCGGCGCGTTGCCGACGGAGGGTGAGCCGCGCGGCCTCGCTGTCGACGCATTGGGCAACCTCTACGTGGTGACCGCGACTCCCGGGCGACTGGAGAAACGCGATGAGTCTGGCGGCGTCATCACCTCGGTGACCCTACCCGACGGCGCCGATCCGACCGAGATCGCCGTCGACCGCGCCGGTTTCGTCTGGACCGTCCTGCGGGGCCTGAACTCGGTTCAGCGTCGCGCGAGTGACCTGTCGCTGATCGAGACCTTCGACCTGCCCGCCGGGTCACTGCCGTCCCGCCTGGCGATCCGGGGCGCCACCGAAGCGTGGGTCTTGGCGGCCGGCACCGGTGCCGTCCACCGCTTGCTCGCAGGGGGTCAACTCTCGACCTTCGCACTGGGTGGCACCTTGTCTGGCATCGCGATCGACGGACGCGGCAACGTGTGGGTGGGCGACGCCTCGGCCGGCACCAGCCGACGTCTCGATCCGAACGGTCAACTCCAGCAGACGGTCGTCTTGCCCAGCGCGGCGCGTTTTCGCGGTGACGCCACCGGGATCACACTGGCGAACGTCCTCCTCCCTGGACTCGACTTCGACGCGGATGGCGCTTCGAACTCCCTGGAGATCGATCAGCTCAGCAGTCCGTTCGACGCAAGCAACGACCCGAGCCAACAGCCCGATTTCGTCGCCCCGCTCCTCGAGCTGACGTGCACCGCGGTGATCTTCGATGTGACGCTGACCTGGCAACTCCCGGGGACAGCCGTCGACACGATCGAGGTCCGCCGCAACGGCATCCTCCAAGCCACGTTGCCGGGAACGGCCATGCAATACAGCGAACCCGCGGGCCTGCCAGAGGGGGTCTACGAGTACGACGTGCGGGGATCGAGTGGAGCCAGCACGGCCCAGCCGGCCGTGTGCAGCGTGGTCATCGGGGGCGGGCAGCTCCAGAACGTGTTCGCGCTCGAGGTGGGCGATGTCGTGGTGAACGTGTTCGATATCACGACCCGCGTCGGTGCGGGCAGCGGCGACCCAGCGTACTACTTGACGGATCCAGCGAATGGCAAGGTCTATGGTACGGACGCCAACTTCATGGTGCTGGTCGTCATCGACAGCCCACTCCAGGGTCTGGCTCCGACCACCGGCATTGCCTTCAATCCCGACGGCAACGGTGGCTTGGGTTCGCTCCTGTTGGGCGCCGGCTCGAACGGAGACCCGCAGCAGATTGCAACCGTCGTCGAGATCGCACTCGACGGCACGCCACTCGGCCCGCCCATTCAGCTCTTCCGAACCGCCGGCGGCGGTGGAGTACGTCTCGGGGTTCCTCGGACTGCGATTCGAGGAGGCGTGACCACGCTCTCCTACAAGCGCTCGAGCGACGTCTACATGGCAACGGGAACCCAGAACTGTGAGCTCTTCGCGTTCCGCACTTCGGGCGGATTCGGAGGTGGACTGACCACCGGGAAGACCGGGTTCGAGTCGGTGGACGTCCTGCCGAACGCAAGCGCACAACACCCGCTGACCGGCTATGCGCTCAACGGCGTCTATCTGACCGACTTCGCCGGCTTCGACGAGAACGGCGGGCGCGTGTGGGTGACCAGCCCGTCCCCCAACGGCGGTTTCGAGCTGACCGTCATTGCCATTGCCGGCGGCGTGGCACAAGTGGTGGGACCCGCGATCCCGCTCAGCGGCGTGTCGGGGGAGAACGCCTTCGGAGGTTTCACGCTGCGCGCCGATTCGCTCGCCGTCATTGGGCTGACCACGAGCCAGGTCTACCAGCTCGGGTCGGCCTTCTTCGGTCGCGGCGACACCGATGGCAACCAGGTGTACGACGTGGGCGATGCCATCCGCCTCCTGTCGGCGCTGTTCGAAGGCTTCCCGTTCCGCAGCTGCGTCGATGCCTACGACTTCGACGACAACGGCAGCGTGAACCTCTCCGACGGTGTCGGCCTGCTCGGGTTCATGTTCGCGGGCGGCCCGGCACCAGGGTCTCCGATCCTCCCCTCGAGAGGGCCTGACCCGACGCCCGACACGGTACCGTGCCTCTAAGGAGTCGCCCAAGGACAACGTCGACATCTTGCCGTCGATTTGGGTCAGATTCGGCCGATCCGGAAAGCTCTGAACCGGAGGCGTAGCCTTAGTTCCGGTGAGGATTTCGAGGTTTTCGGATCGGTCGAAGATGGCCCGAAGCGACGAGCAAGAGGGTGAAGTTATTCTTGGGCGACTCCTCAGTCAGCGAGCTGCCCCGAAGCAAGCGCGGCATGCGCTCGATTCGGGGCGGCTGGATCATCCTCGAGTTTCTAGAGCCCGAGGTAGATCGACGCACTGCCTTGTGAGTCGCCGTCGGCATCGATCCACGAATCCAGGATGATCCCGTTCAGGGGGTGGGCGAGCTTCTCGAGCAGGGTCGCGCCCAGCGGGCCCGCCATGTTCGGGTTGGTCGAGCCGTCGCGCAGATTCGGACCCACCCCGGGCGCCAACAGCGAGTGGTTGCTCGAGCCGGCGGAGCGGCCGGTCTCGTCGACGATACGATCGAGGTCGAGGAAGACCCGCACGGGATCGAAGTTACTGGCCGGCGCCACGCCGTCGCAGCCGAAACGATCCTCGTTGTCGTCGAGCGGATTGACCGGGCAGCCGTTCTCGTCGAACAGGAACATACCCGACCCGAGCCCGGCCACCATGTGCACCCAGTACGGCGAGTTCAACTGGTTGCCGGGGTTCTTGCCAATGTGGTCGCGAAGCGTGTTGAAGTCGAGCGCTGCGAAGTTCCCCGTGGAGATCGCGGTGCGGAACGTGTCGTAGCCCGCGCCGTGGTCGATGAGGGCCTCGGTCGTCAAGTGACACGCCACGCAATAGCGCGGTCCCTCGTCGTCGTCGGTCACGCGGCCTCGAATCGAGTGCGGCATCATGGAGTTGTGGGAGAGCGCCGGGTGCGCGGCCTCGGCAGGGTTCGCACCGCGAGCATTGCGGTCGGAGAACGAGAAGATCTGTGAGAAGTCGCCGTTCAGGTCGCGATACTTGAAGAACACTTCCGTATTGGGAGCAATGGGCGCGATCTTGTTGTGGACATCGATGCCGAGCTGGAACGGCACCGGCGACTGGTAGACGAAGTCTGCGTTCGCTTGGCGGAAAACGATCCGCTCGCCGGTAATGTTGCTGAAGTTGTTGCCATTGTTGTACTCGCCGCCGAGGTGACAACCGATGCAGCTGTTCGTCCACGAGGCGTGGCAAGACACGCAGCTCATGTTGTCACTGTGACTGAAGCCCGCGCTTACCCCGCCCACCTGCTGCGGACCCAGTCCGGTGCTCGGGTCGCCATCGGCGCGCCCCATGGCGTAAGAGGCTTTGATGTTGAAGACCGGCTCCTGCGTGAACGGATCGAGCTTACCGTTGTCGACCACGACGTCACGCGTCTGCGATACATAGTGGCGCTCGCCGGTCAGACGACTGGTGAGGTAGTAGTTGCCGTCGGCCTCGCGAACGACGTGGCGTAGGGCGTTGCCCTCGGAGTCTTGCGCGCAGTCCGCGGTGGTCCCGGCGTAGGTGGTGGCCGGGGCGGTTGCGGCGTAGGCGTCGACGGTACCATGGCAGCTCTCGCAACGAATCGCCACGGCTTGCTCTTGCCGACTCACGAGCGGCGAAGCGCCCGGAAGCCCCACGACTCCGCCGTGGATGTCGTGGCTGCCATGGCAATCGATGCAGCCCAGCCCAGCCTCGTAGTGGACGTCGGGCGGCGTGTCATCGCGGCCGTCGCCGTCGTAGTCCTCGCGCAAAAGGTACTGGTTGGCGTTACGCCCGTTGAAGGTACGGTTGCCGACGGCAGGATCGAAGAGGCGCGTATCCTGGGCAGTGTTCCGATGGGTCACCGGGTTCGCCGGGTACTGGTTGCCGCGGCGCACGTCTTGGTTCTGGTCGAGACGAATTCCCCAGTACTGCATGACCGTACGGTTCGAACCCTGGTGGCAGCCCGCACACGTGTGGTCGTCGATTCCCTGGATCGTCTCACCCGTTGCCAAGGTCTTGGCAACGCTCTGGATCATGTGACGGCGAACGTGGGGCCGCTCGGGCGCATCGATGTCGTCGGGATCCGCGGGCTCGAGCTTGCGGATGTTCGGATCGCTGCTGGTGCTGCGTCCATCCGAGCTGTAGCGCATGTGGCAGGACGTGCATCCAGACGACCGGTAGTCGCCGTAGCGATTGTTGGCACCCGCGCTCCCGAGATGGCAGTCACCGCACGTAAACGCGACTTGCTCGTGAAAGAGGTTCGCGAGTGGCGAGTCGGCGACCACGGTGTTGTCCGCATTGCGGTCATTGGCCAAGTCCGCGGCGCGATAGGCTTGATTGTTGAAGATCGCGTCGGCGGAGTTGTCGCCGCGCACGCTGAAGACCGGGAACTCGAACATGCGCCCGACCACGCCCGTCGCGTCCGGATCCAGAATGAAGTCGAGATCCTCGATCTCGCGGAACGCGAGGTCCGACGCAGTGTCTTGGAACAACCCCACGCTCTCGGGCACCTGGCTGGGCACGCCGATGGCGTACATTGCGCCGGACAGGATGCCGGCACTGGTGGCGAGCGGGCTCTTGGCCACGCACTCGACGTGCGACATGTGGCATTGTCCGCAGCTCCGACCCTCGATGGTGACGCGCAAGTCGCCGGGGTTCACGAACTGCAAGTAGTCGAGCGCCGAGTAGGTGACGCCGTTCACCTCATAGTCGGGGAACTTGTCGACTCCCGCGAGCGTGAGGCGGTTGAAGTACGCGAGCGCGTTGGTGGTTTGAAACTGCTCATCGCCGATCTCGGGCGGAGGTGGGACGTGGCTCCCGGCCATGCCCGCGCCGTGTCCGTTTCCTCCGTGGCATGCGGTGCACTTCAGTGTCGCAGCCCCCGGAAACGGGTGCGGGTTCTCGAGACCGCCGCCACTGTAGTCGTCGTGATAGCCGCCGTTGTGGCAGGACATGCAGGATTCCGCAGTGGGCGTTGGTTCCAGATCCGCCGGGTCGACGCCGCCCGCAGTACAGCCCGCGAGGGCGACCACGAGCAGTCCTGCGCATCCCCCGAGGGCGCTCACGACGCCGGGGCTGGTTCTCGTCTTCACCGCTGTGCGAGCTCTCGGGGCCATTGGGGTTGACCTCTTCGTTCGTGTCATATCTCGATCGTCGGCGAACCCACCGGTGGCGGGGACGCTCCGTGACACGGTCATCGGGGCAAGATGCGGGCCGAAGGCGGTGCGGAACGAGAGCACGGCGAGCGGGGTCGCAGGGCGAACGGGGCGGGCGCCGGGGAACGTCCGACGCGCCTCCGCGCGGTCGTCGCCCGTAGGCACTCCCGACAACACCCGGCGTCGGGAAGAATGCCCGGGAGCTTCGCCACGCTACGGGCGAGATCGTGGTCGCGGGGGGCAGAGGCGGAGGGCGGCCGGTTGGGCTTCCGGGCAGCGACGCCGCGAGTCGGCGCGAGCACGCTGCGCGGGGGTCACGAGGGGGACGGGGTACTCCTACCAGCGATACGACAGCCCGACGTCGAGCTGCACCGTGGCGTCGTCCTCCGTCAGGCCGACGAGTACGCCCGCGTCGAACGTCCACGAGTCGGAAGCAACCCAATGGGCGCGCGCGGAAACCTCGCTGAACCAGAACTGCTCGGAGTCGAGTTCGAACTCGGCCAGCCGAAAGGCGACCGATGGGGAGAACAAGAAGCGTTGGTCGCCTAGGGGTAGATTGAGCGTCAATCTGCCGCCGACGCCATCGAGATCGACCCCGGCCAGGCGATAGACGTGCAGCGTACCGGAGCCCGCGGCCAAACCGGGTAGGCCGCGGCGCGTGATGCCGAGCCGCCAACGGTAGTCGTCGTCGGTCGTCGAGTCGGTGAACGAAACCTCTTCTTCGAGACTCCAGTGTGCTGACAGGCGCTGCGTCCCGCCCACCCAGTAGCGGTTGTACTGGCTCTGCAGGAAGTCCGCCTCCTGCAGCAAAATGTCGTCGATCTGATCGCGCTCCCCCTCGGTGTCCGGGATCTCATAGCGATCGACCCCGGCGCGCAACCGTGAAGCTTGTCCGACCTCGATCGATCCCACCAAGTTCAGACGCGTCACTCGCGGGCCCTCGCGCTCCTCCGCTCCGCCGATGTCGAGGTCGAACTCGGCACTCGAAAACACATGCAGCGTGCTCCACTGAAGGGTCTGATCCCAGAGGAAGGCGAGCCGGTCGGATTCTTCCTCGTAGAGCGACGCGAGTAGCCCCAACGTTCCCGAGACCCGCCGACGCGGCTCGCTGCCGAACCCGTACGTCGTGTACGGAACGACTACGGGTTCCTTCACGCTGATGTCCAGATCGTCGCGGTAGGGTTTGAATCCGGCCAGCACCCCGACGCGCCAGCTCGGACTGAGCACCTCATCGACCTGGAGACCGTCGAAATACCCCACGGCGGGTAGCTCACGCGGAATGAAACGACCGAGGCGCAGGCTGCTCTCGTCGTCGAAGCGCCGCACCATCGACAAGCGGTAGAGGTCGAGACGCGCCTGTTGGTAGTCGTCGACGAACTGGAGGCCTTCGCCATCGCGGTACGAGACACCCAAGGACCACTCGAGCGCCCACGGCGTTCCATCGATCCGGTCGAAGGTACCCTCGCTTCGCGCCTGCGAGCGCAGCGAGTCGATGTCGTCGTTCGAGCTCTTTTGGAAGAGCTGCCGGAACGACAACCGGCCATGGAACACGTTGACCGGATCGGTAGGAACCAGTCCCCGCAGCGCTCGCTCCGCCAAGAGCGGCTGCTCGGTGTCGGCGACGCCAGGAGCCTTGAGCGTCGGCGAGCGCAGCTCCGCGGCACTGGGCGTCTCCGTGGGCAGCTCCGCGTCGAGCCATAGAACGAGCGCCGCTCCGGCGGTCAGCGGTTGCGCCCCCGGTGCGAACTCCAAGCGCAGGAACACCGAACCGCGGGCCGCACTCACGACCTCGAAACGGGTCGTTCGGTCACCCGAGAACTCCAGTGCCCCGGTGGTACCCAGCGGCAGCAGTAGCTCGCCCACGTCGACGTAAACGCCATCGGCGGTCTCGTAGAGGAGTCGGCCTTGAACCTCGGCCCGGGCTGGTTCGTCGGCCCTCGCTGGCGCGAGCGTAAACGCAACGAGCAGCGTTGCGCCCCTCAGCAGCATGCGAGTCGAGTAGCTCATCCAGCGTCCCATCCGAAGAATCGACCCGGCCGTCGCGCCCAGACCGACCTCACCGCCACGCGTTCGTGTTGTGACAATCCTCACAGTTGATCGAGAAGCCGTTCGCCACATGGTTCGGCGCGTTCAAGTAGTCGGTCTGGTGACAGGAGTAGCAAGTCGCCGGGATCGGCACGAAACGGTCGCCGGGGTGGCACTGACCGCAGGCCAGACCGGCATGCCCACCCACGAGCGGGAAGAAGGTGTGATCGAAGGCCGGGGCTCGCCAACTGGATGGCGAGTGACAGTCCTCGCAGTTCACGATCCAGCCGTTCACGACGTGACTCGGCGAGGCGAGCGCGGCCTCCCGTTGATGGCAGAAGTGACACTCCACCTGCGCTCCGTGAAACGAGCCGTTGGCCGCGCGCGGGTGACAGCTCTCGCACGGTGCGACGGCGTGCACCCCCACCAACGGAAAGCGGGTGCCTTCGTGGTCGGCCACCATGGGCACTGGGATCCACGTGCTCTGGACGTGACAGGCCTCGCAGTCGGCACCGAGCGCCGCAGCATGGGGATCGGGGTGGCAACCGCCACAGCCCCGCTCCATGAAGACCGCGACGGGGCCGCGATCGTTGTGGCAGCGCAAACACGCCGCCTGCGTATGCGCGCCGACCAGCGCAAATCCAGTCTCGCCCTCGTGATCGAAGGTGAAGTCCGTGCGCATCGTGTCCCAGCGCTCGGGCACGTGACAGATGCCGCAGTCGCCGGGAAAGGTGCGGTGGGGCACGAGTGGACCCCATTTCTGGCTCCAGTTCTCACGCGGGAAGAAGCTCGTGCACGTGACGGAGGCCAACCCAAGAACCACCAGCATCACGATCGCCGCTGCCCGTCCTCCACCCGCGCCCGGGTCGTCGGGTGAAATCGGCTGGGACGCCATGGAAGCGTTTCGGTGGGTCATCACCCGCCTCCGAGCAGGGGCTTGGTGATCTCGTGACAGTCTCCACACTCCTTGCGTAGCGGCTTGTACTGCACGACTTGGCCTCCGTCCTTCAGGTCCACGGACATGTGGCACCCTGAACAGGGAACCCGCGCGTGCGCCCCCTCGAGGGGAAAGCTCGATTGGGTGTTGTGGTCGAACTGCACGTACTTCCACTTCCACTCCGAGATGTGGCAGGTGGCACAGGTCTCGTAGTTGCGAAACTGACCTCGGTGGACATCCGTGTGGCACGACGCGCACTCGCGGGACGTCCCCGCGAAGCGGCGCGCGGTCTGTCCGTTCGGGAACTCGACTTCGATATGGCAATCGTCGCAGCTAGCCAAGGTGTGCGCTCCGCGGTGGGCCACGCCCGTGAACGCCAAGTGATCGAACGGTTGAATGCGGAAGGTGTCCGATTCGTCTCGATGGCACGACACGCAGTCACCAGCCGCCAACCGTTCTCCAAACTGTCCGGCATGGGGATCCTCATGGCACCCGCGACACTGCTGGGGGGTCCCGACGAAACGGCGCGCGTCCAACTTGGGGTCCACCGGATGGCACTCACTGCACGCGATCGCACGGTGGGCGCCGGTGAGCGCAAAAACCTGCGCATGCGCCTCGATCCCGTAGCGTGGCGGTTCGAAGCGATGCGCGTCGTGACAACCCAGGCAGCCGCCAGGGCGGAATTGGAACTGGCCACGGTGAACATCCTCGTGACATCCCTGGCACGTATCGGGCCGACGCAGGTAGTCCGAGCCCGTGGGATCCGGGTGGCGCTCGGCGAACGGCAGGGCGGGATCGTGGCACTGGTCGCAGGCAACGCGAGCATGGGGACCCGTGAGCGGGAACCCCCCTTGGGCGTGCTGCTCCAAGGAGATTCGCGACGCAGCGGTGAGCCAGTGCGACTCCTCCACCGGGTGGCAGGTTTCGCACGAGTCCTCGAACGGCGCGTGGTGCGGCGACTCATGACACTCTTTGCAGGTGCTGCCCCGGGCATCGTCGAAGGGGAACGGCAGTGGCGCGCGCGGCGTGTCGGCCGGCGGCAGCCGGTGACACGCAACACAGTCGAGCCCGGAGTGCGCTCCCAGCAACGGAAAGTGCTCTCGGTGATCGAAGTGGACTGGCGGCCGGAACGCCTCTTGACCGTGACACTCCCCGCAAGAGGCGGTCAACCCGCCCGTGTGGACGTCCGCGTGGCAATCGAGGCACTCTTGCGTGAGCCCTAGGAAAGTCGATGCACGCGGGTGCCCGCTGAAATCCGGCAAGGTGAAGGGGCCCGAGAGCCGGTTGCGATGGCAACTCTTGCAAGCCGCTTCGTCATGCACCCCTTCGAGTCCGAAGGCGACGTGTGGGTGCTCGAACACCCCCTCCGTCTGCGCACCCCAGGCATTCTGGTTCACCAGTTCGAAACTCTCGCCGCGATGCTCTTCGTGACAGTCTCCGCAGTCGGCGTCGCTTTGCTCGGCCAGGAAGTGGTGATACCCCTTCCCACTTCGCAGCTGCGCCTTGATCTCGTCGTGGCACGACAAGCAGCCGTGATCGATCCCCGCCTCGTGGTGACAGACCGCACATCCGGCGGCGCCCGCCAGCTCGCGCACCTGAGCGTGAGCTACCGACAGCGCACCCGGTGACGGCGAGACGTAGGCCAAGCCAGCGACCAACATGAAGATCAGGAGGCTGCCGACGACGATCGGCAGATAGGGGTTCCGAATCATCGACCACCGCCTCCCAGGATCCAAAGGCCGCCGTATCGCAGCGCAATGCCCACGTGAAAGGCGACTGCCGCGAGCAACACCACCGTGAACCAGCGGTGTCCAAAGCGCCACGCGCCGACGAGCTGCCGCAGCTCACGCGACCTCACCAGCCACTGGCGCTCTCGGTGCAGTCGCCGGAACAGGATTCGGATGCGGCGGGCCTCGTCACGGGCGACGTGGCGGGTGCGGAGTGAAGCCTTCAAGTTCTTGAACTCGCGGCGGTCCTGCCAGTCCCCATAGAAGACGCGCACGAGCGCGATGCCGAACCCGAAGAGGCGCGGCCCGTGGGCCACACCGACACTCGACTCGAGGCGACGCGGACGCAGGCCGAGGAGTTCGAGCTTCTGGCGATAGACGACCAACCGCTGCTGCACGACAGACAGTTCGAGCTCACGTCCTTGGAACGTCCGCGGCACGAGCACGAGGAGGTAGCGCCCCAGGACGCCGCTGGCGACGACGACGGCCAGCGCCACGAGGGCTGCCAACCCCATGGCGCTGGTGGGGCGAAAGGCCGTGTGGAACAAGACGAGGGCCGGGCCGACCAAGCCCGCGACGATGTGGAAACGAAGCCAACCGGGGAGCGTCGTCGATCGGACGCGCTTCACGAGCGCCTTGCGCACCAAGTAGCTGAGTCCGAGCAGCATCACCAGGGTGCCCACGAGGCCCAACGACAATCCGATCGTTCCCGATGGCCGCAAGGCCGCGTGCAAGTGGTGAAACGTTCGCGGCCCGATGCCGAGGCGGTAGTAGGGAAGGCCCGCGATGAGCAACAGGCCGAGCGCCGCGACACAGATCCAGGCAGCTGCGAGGCCGATCCGCGACGGCGAGATCCCCGCGCGTCCCGACGTGACCCGAATCTCGTCCGCGATCTCACCGTCGATCTCCTCGGCGATGTCCGCGAGCGACGGTCCGCCCACGGGAATCGCCTGCGCGAGCGGCTCGCCCAGTTCGGTGAGGACCGGTATCGGGTCGGGGATGGCGATCGGCGGCTCGACGATCCGTGGCGCCACGGGTTCTGCGGTCGGCGCGGGTCGAGTTGCGGGGCGCGGCGCCGGCCGCGGGCGCTCGACTGCGGGCAGTTTCGTGGCTGGCGGCGCGGCGGCGACGGCTTTGGCTTCCGCGTCGATCTCGGCGAGCAGTCGCTCCACATCGACTCCCGCGGGGAGCAGCACGATCGGCACGTCGTCGAAGGTCGGATCCGGAGCGGGGCGTGACGAACTCACCTCACCCCCTCGCGGTGGCTGGTTTCCTCGGCGACGGGGCCGAGCGGTCCCCCAGCCGTGGGATCACCGCCCAGGCGGACTCCGAGACTCTGCAGCAGCGCGTACGGTGGCTCACCACCAGCGCAGACGAACACGAAGTCATTGGGAAGCTGCCACTCTTCGTCGCCCTGACGCGAGCGCCGCCGGAGCGTCACACTCTGGGGGTCGATCCGCCGCACCTCCGAGTCGAACTCCAGTCGCAATCGTCGGGACCGGTGGAACTCCTCGACTCGTTCCGCGTTGCGCGGCTTGAGTCGGACGAAGCGTTCGCGGCGATAGGAGATCGTCACCTGATTGCCGGCCTGACTCGCGAGTGCTGTCGCCGCCTCGATCGCACTATCGCCGCCACCGACGACCAGCACCCGCTGACCGCGGTACGACGCAGCGTCGACCAAGTGGTAGAGCGTCTTCTCCAGCTCCTCACCGGGTACGCCGAGCTTCCGCGGGGTGCCGCCCCGACCGAGGGCCAGCACGACTCGGCGCGCCTGCAGCGCTCCCTGCGAAGTGCGCGCGCAGTATCCTTCGCCCACGGGCTCGAGTCCCTCGAGCTTGACGCCCGTTTCAATGCGAAGCCGATGCTCGGCGATCAACGCCTCCCAGAAGGCAATGAGTTCTTCCTTGAGGAACTCCTCTTGCTTCACCGGACCATGGAGTGGCAAGTCGACCCGACCCGTCAGCGTCAGCTTGCGGCGCGGGTACTTGCGCACCGTGCCCCCGATGTCGCTCTGGTCAATGGTAAGCGCCTTCAACCCCAAGGCCTTGGCCTCGAGCGTAGCGGCGATGCCCGCGGGACCGGCGCCGACGATCAGCACGTCGAAGACGTCGACCGCCGAGACCTTGCGCCCCCGCAAGTCGCGTTGGATCTCGCGCATCACCCGCACGCCCTGCTCGATGGCAAGGCGGATCAGCGCGAAGCCACCGAGTTCGCCGGCGACGTAGACACCGGGGAGAGAGGTCTCGAGGTTCTCCGAGAGCACCGGCAAATCCGGACGCGCTGCCAACTCGCCCAGTCCGACCGTCACGGCCGCCACCGGGCACGCGTCGGCGCAGAGGCCATGGCCGATGCAGCGCGCGCCGTGGATCACCCGCGCCACCCCATCCACCAACCCCAGCACCCCGTCCTCGGGACACGCCGCGACACAACTGCCGCAGCCAATGCACGCTTGCACGTCGATCTGGGGATGCTGGGCCAGCGGTTTGTCCGTGCCTTGCGACTTGGCGTCTCGGATCTCGGCGAGGACGTCGCGGCTCTGCCGCTCCTCGATGGCGCGCTGCCAGTACCCGAGGAGTACGAGCACTCCGAGCACGAGCACACCGAAACCCAGCAGCGCCACGAAGCTCAAAATCACCCCCATTGCCGGGCGGTTGGACCGAAAGCCTTGGGATCACCACGTCCACGGCAGAGTGCGAGCCGGGGATCGGGAGCAATCCTTGAGACTATCGGCAGCGAGACCGTCGGCAGTTGAGACGGTTGGTGACTTCGCGGGCCGCGGGATCGTTGCGCGGAGTCGTTTGCAGGGCACGCCCCGAGTCGGGCGTGCGAATTCCGCAAATGCGCTGGATCAGGGGCGGGAGCCACACGTCCGAACCAGGCCGATAACATCGCCGCCCCGTACCGATGTCGCGATCCGCTCGCGGCACGGTTCGGTCGCGAGGTTCGGTTACTCGCCGAGTTCGCGCCAGTGCCCCGCCGCCTCGGGATCGCCCAGGCCATCGTGGATCGTCGCCAGGATGCGAGCGGTGAGTCGGGTCGACGCGTGCCGTGGGCCGACGGTCCTTACCATCGCGTCGTAGACGGATCGCGCCATGCTTGCGGCTTCGTCGAAGCGACTCTCGTCGCGCCGCAGTCGGGCGAGTTCGCCACGGCAACGGAGGCTCTCGAGGTCGTCCGCCCCCCGTCGGGCGGTACTCTCGGCAATGCCCCGCTGCAGGATCGCATCCGCCCGCTCGAAATGCTGCGCGCTCGCCAGCGCCCGCGCGACATCTCGGGTTGCGTCGAGGGTCTCCGGGGTGGTCTCCCCTCCGTGGCGACGTCGTAGCTCCAGCTCTTCTTCGTACAAGGCGACAGCGGTCTCTCGCGTACCCACCTTCGCCTCCGCCCGAGCGAGCGACCGCAGCGCCCGCCACAGGTACTCATCGCTCGGCTCCCGCGCGCCACGCTCGAGTTCGACGAGTTCGCGACGACTCGCGAGTTCGCCGCGCTCGTCCCCGCACGCTAGCTGAGCGCGCGCGAGCCCGAGCAGGGTCTGGCGGGTGACGCGCTGGGCAGCGCCGGCCTTGTCCCTACGCGTTGCGAGCGCGGCCTCGAACTGTTCGCGCGCTTCGTGCGGGCGCTCGCGGCGCAACAACACATAGCCCAAGTCGTGACGCGCGTCCGCGACCGCCAACGTCTCGGCACCGTCACGCTCCCATCGCGCCGCGAGCACCGCTTCCCGCAACGGCAACTCCTCCTCATAGCGCTGCTGCTCGCTGAGGATCTCCGCCAGCAAGTGTCGCGCGCGTATCGTCCACCGGTGACGCGGCCCCAAGTGCGTGTGGGCGCGATCCGCCAGTTCTCGGAGGATCTTCTCCGCCTCGTCGTCGCGCTCGAGAGCGCGCAACGCCACGCAGCGTTGGATCAGCGAGCTCATGGTGTTCGGGTGCGCGGACCCCAGGGACGCCTCACGGTGTCGCCAAGCCTGCTCGATGAAGGGCAACGCCTCGTCCGGACGCGCCGCACTGATCAGTACGTCACCGAGCAACTGGGCGCTCGAACTCACGAGCGGATGCCCCTCACCGAGCACGCTCGCGGCGCGGAGCAGAAGATCGCGCGCCAAGGCTTCGGCCGCTTCGTAGCGCCGTTGCTGACGCAGTAACTCGACCCGGTGACTATCGGCCGTCAGAGTGTGAACATGGTCGGGCCCCACCCGCGTCAGGAATCTGTCCCTTGCGGCGAGGAGTAGCGGCTCCGCTTCATCGAGACGCCCGACGTCGATGAGGAGCACCGCCAGGTTGATGCGGTTGGTCGCGGTGTCGAGGTCATCCTCCCCGTCGAGACGCTCGCGCGCCGCGAGCGATGCACGCAGGAGCTGCTCGGCTTCTTCGTACTGGCCAACCTCTTGGAGTGCCATCGCCAAGGACGACTGCGTCACCATGACACGACGATCATCGGCTCCGTACTTGGCGACGATGGCCTGGTGAACCGCACGCTGCGCCGCAACGGCCTCGGTCAGTCGGGCCTGCTTGAGGCGAAGGTTCGCCAACAAATGCCGCCCCAGGAGCGACACTTCGTTCCCGAAGCGCGCGGCGCGTGCTTGATTCTCGGCGTGGATGCGGTCCGCGTCGTCGAGGCGTCCGGTCGCCATGCAGAGTTCCGCCTGGGCATACCACGCCTTCTGGGACCACTCGTCATCGCCGCCGAAGAGGGCCGACAGAATCTCGATGGCGCGTAGGATCTGTGGCTCCGCCGACGCGAACTGCGACAGGCGCATGTAGCCGCGCGCCAACGTGAGGCGGATCTCGGCCTCGGCCGCGGGCTCCTCGGCGAAGCGCCCCTCGAGCCGGCTCGTCGCCGCATCGAGCGCCCGCTGCAACAGCCCAGGTCCACCGGTGTCGAGGGAGATCGGCGATCCTCCAGGACCGTTGAACGGATCGAGCGCGGCGAGCAGGTCGTCGTTGAGGAAGCCATTGACCTCGGACGCCACGCGTCCCTGCAGCTCGGCTTCCAAGCGCCGCGTTTCGGCCAGCTGCTCCGCCGCCTCTGCGCGTTGGAGGCGCTGTTCTGCCAGCTTGCGCTGGGCGCGCTCGGCCTCGAGCGCGAACGCGATCCCGACGAATCCGACCAGCAAGGTCACCAGTGCGGCGGCGGCGGCAGTGACCAAAGCCCGATTGCGCCGGGCGAACTTCGACAGCTGGTAGATGGCCGATGGCGGGCGCGCGACGATCGGCTCGTCGCGCAAGGAGCGGCGTAGATCCGCCGCGAGTTCGGCGGCCGAAGCGTAGCGACGATCCGCATCCTTCTCCAAAGCTTTGGCAGCGATCGTCTCCAAGTCTCCCCGGAAGCGGCGATCCACCACGCCGAGGCGCTCCGGCTCCACCTCACGAATGATGCGCACGGCCTCGATCAGACCTTGGCCGAGAATCGGATACGGCAGATGGCCCGCGAGCACCTCGTAGAGCATGACGCCGAGCGCGTAAACATCGGAGCGAACGTCGACCCCGCTGCCTCCGGCCGCCTGCTCGGGGCTCATGTAGGGCAACGTCCCGATCAACTGGCCAGACTCGGTGTGCTGCGTGGCTCCCCCATCGGTGTCGAGGACTCGGGCGACACCGAAGTCGAGCACGCGCGGCGTCCCGCTGCGTTCGACGAGCACGTTCGAGGGCTTGAGATCCCGGTGCAGAATGCCTTTCCGGTGCGCATGGTCGACGGCGTCGCAGATCGCGGCCATCAGCTCCAGTCGACGCGAGTGGGACAGCTGCTCTCGCTGCAGGTATGCGCCCAGCGGAACACCACTCACGAACTCCATGGCCATGAACGGAGACCCATCGGCATCGGTCCCGGCCTCGAAGATGCGCGCGATCCCGGGGTGTTGCAGCTGCCCGAGAACCTCGGCCTCCCGTTCGAACCGGCGCCGGACACCCGGCGTGATGAGCGACCGCCGCAACACCTTGATCGCGACCCGCCGTCGGGGGTGCGCTTGCTCGGCCTCGTAGACCACCCCCATGCCGCCCTCGCCGAGCCAACCGACGACGGTGTATGCGCCAATGCGGTCCGGGATGACACGACTCGGGCCAGGATCGAGGTCGGAACGGAGGACCGCTTCGGCTTGTTCGCGCACGACCGCGCCAGGTTGGTCCCAGGAGGCGCGCGTGCGCCGATCCGCAGCGAGGAGACGTTCGACCTCCGCGCGGAGCCCCTGATCTTGGCCGCAAACTTCGGCGATCACGGCGGGCCATTCGGGCTCCGGGCGCTCGCAAACGGCGAGGAACGCTTCCTTCGACCGACGGTACTGCTCGACATCCATGGCTGACACCTCTGCCGGTTCGATCGGGGTCTCGAACTCCTTGGGAGTCGCCCGCGCGGACGGTTCCGTCCGAGCGGCGTACTCTGCGGATCCCGTGGCGATCACCGCTCCCGACGACGATCCTCCGCCACGGGCGCGAGGGCGGCTCCACGACCGGTTCCCCTCCTCGCGTGTCCTCGCCGGACCTCGCATCCCCCCCACCAGGGCCCGCCCGAATTCCGGGACCGGCGTCGACGGACGGCCCGGGCGGTGCGTCGAATCGACGTGGGCCACGAGTGAGGCTATGATTCTGGACCAGCAAGCAGAACCCGACCACGACCGTTGGCCGATGATCGGACCGCGATCTCCATCGCTTCATCGCCAAGCTGCACCGACGCCGCCCGGAACGAGGCAGTGCATGAACGACCCAACCGCGGCCCCCGAGGGCGGCGACCTCCTCGCCCGGATCTACGCAGAACTCCGGGCGATTGCCGGTAACCTCTTTCGCCACCATGGGCCCGGACACACGCTGCAGCCGACCGCCTTGGTCCACGAAGCCTACCTCAAGCTCGCCGAGGGGCCAGATCGAACCTGGGACAGCCGCAGTCACTTCCTGGCAGTGGCGAGCAAAGCCATGCGGCAGATCCTGATCGATCATCACCGGCGCAAGAACGCTCAGAAGCGGGGCGGAGCCGACTGGGAACGCATGACGCTCTCCGGCGTCGCGATCGGCGAGGCCACCCCGACGCTCGACGTAATCGCGTTGAACGACGCCCTCGACCAACTCGAGCGCCTCGACCCACGCCAAGCGCGCGTCGTGGAGCTCCGCTACTTCGGCGGACTCACGGTCGACGAGATCGCGGAAGTCCTCGCGGTGTCGAAGACCACGGTCGAGAACGAGTGGCGTCACGCGCGAGCGTGGTTGACCCAGGCACTGTCGACCGACGCCTGACGACACGCTCGCGGCCACGAAGCGTCCCGCGCCCGCGGGACTTCCCGCGCCCGGTCTGGAGCCCGAGGGCCTGCAGGCCCCCGGGCTCCACCTGCCGCTCACCGGCGCGTGACCACGTAGGTCGCCTGGGCCCCTACCGTGGCGTCCGAGCTGCCCACCTCCAGATAGTAGGTTCCACCCGTAGCCGGTAGGAAGGCGAGTTCGAGCGCCGCCAGCCCGTTGGTGATCCGTTCGGCGCCCACGCAAATCCCGGCGCCGGCCACGACCGACTCGGCCAGTACGCCACCCGCTGCGTCGCGCACCCGCAGGCTGGCCCGCAGCACCGAACCGTGGAGATTGTATGCGAGGAACCCATTGGATCGCCCTGGCCCCGCATAGGCGGAGAACGTGACCAGTTCCCCTGCCTGGGTATCGAATCGGAACAGGTCGACATCCGCCGCGCTCTCGATGCGGCCGGAGCCAGCACCGCCCCGAGCCAACGGGGCCGCGTTCAGGATCTGATTGTTGGGTTCGTGCTCGAACTCCGACTCCTCGACGACGGTGACTCGCAGGGCGTAGACCGACGGGTTGACGTTGTTGCCGTTCGTGATCCGTAGGTAGTGGGGACCATCCTCGGTGAGAATGGCGCGCACGGCCTGACTGCTGTTCGAGGCAGGCACGGAAGTCATTCCGTCGGGACCGAGCACCATGATCTGGGCAGCAACGGAGCTCCCTTGGTGCAGCGAACCGCTCCAGTGCTGGATCCGGAGCAGATCCCCAGCGCGACCGTCGAAGCGGTAGTAGTCGGCCTCGTTCTGCCCAACCTCATCCTCGACGAGTTCCTCCAGGGCGAGGGGAGCGGCCGACGCGATGGCATCGTTCCCCGCGAAGGGCGCGGGCATGCCCGTCGGGGACAGTTCGAGAGTGAGTACGTACTCGCCGGTTCCCGAGAACTGGAAGACGTCGACGAAGTAATCTCCAGGCTGAGTGATGAGGTAGACCAACTCACTGTCGTAGAAGAAGCGATCGTCGTTCGACGACAGCGACGTGCCCGCGCTGTTTCGCAGGTGCATCAGCGGATCGTAGTAGTTCGTCTGTCCCGGATTGATGCCGTTGCGGTAGGCAGTGAGCTCGGCGCGCATCAGGCTGGGTGCCGTCACCGTGAAGCGATAGTAGTCGTGCTCACCGGCGACGTGGAATCCCCAGAGTCGCCCAGGGACGATCGGCTCGGCGTTGGCGACGTTATCGTTCAGGCCCGGAGTCCCAACCGGCTCTTGCTCCAGCTGGAACGTCGCCGCCGAGCGGCTGACCCGGACCGCGTAGTGGCCGCCCGGCTGCGCCGAGTCACGATTCTCCAATCGCACAAGGTGCTCTCCCGACGTCTCGATGGGGATCATCGGCATGTCGAGATCGATCGGCCCCCAAGACCAACTGGCCGAGTGGTGACGGAAGATCGAGGCACCATTCGGATCGAGGATCTCGAGAAGTGGCCCCGAGCACGCCCCATTCCACGCCTCCTGGTCGAGGCTGGCTGCCCTCAACTCGACCGTCACGAACTCACCCGCGACGGCCGAGAAGCGCCAGAAGTCGACGTCGGTGCCAACGACGAGATCTCCGGTCCCAGCGACCTCGACCGGTAGCTCCGTGGCCGTTGCGGCCGTGTCGTTCTGTTCGAACTCCGCCGTACTCGCGACCGGCCCGGCGCCCGGGGCCGCCCCACCGCCGCCACCGCCACCCCCGTTGCACCCCACCGCAAGACCCAAGACTCCGACGAGAGTTAGCTCCATCGCGCGCCGAGCCCAGCGGGCTCCGAGTTCGAGATTCAGCATGACTACCTACCTTCACTTCTGGATAAGCGCAGCGCTCCGACGCAGATCGCTGCCGCCCCTTTCCACGCAAAGGCGCCGCGGAACCCTCAGCAGAATCTCCAGAAGCTGACTCGGGCCGATCCCTGGCGGGCCGCTGCGGGAAGAGCGCTCGCGGTTGGGGGCCCTGGCCGCGCGGGTCCCAACGACGCGTCACCGCAGGGTGGAAGCGATGGGGGATCGATCCCCGCAGGCAGGGAGCGCCCGGGGCCCGGCGCGTCGAGAGTCAGCTGCCTCGCTTGGCGCTCAGACTGACGCGCTTCCGGTCCAGGTCGATGGCGAGCACTCGCACTTGGATCTTGTCGCCGACTTGCACGACCTCGTGCGGATCGCGCACGAAGTGATCCGCGAGCTGCGAGATGTGGACGAGTCCGTCCTGATGGACCCCGACATCCACGAAGGCGCCGAAATCGGTGACGTTGGTGACCACGCCCTCGAGCGTCATTCCCTCGCGCAAGTCCGCGAGCTGCTGCACATCTTCGCGAAAGCGAGGAGCCACGAACGACTCCCGCGGGTCCCGTCCCGGCTTGCGAAGTTCCGCGATGATATCCGCCAGCGTCGGCAGTCCGACATCGTCGGCGACGTAGCGCTGGGGATCGAGACTCCGGAGCAGCGGCTCATTGCCGATGAGATCGGCCACGGGCGTGCCTACGTCCCGCGCCATCCGCTCGACCAGCGAGTAACGCTCGGGGTGCACCGCGGAGGCGTCGAGGGGGTGGTCCCCAGAGTTCACCCGCAGAAAGCCGGCGGCTTGCTCGAAAGTCTTGGGACCGAGACCACTGACTTCGAGCAGGCGCGCTCGCCAGCGAAAGGCACCTTGTTGGTCACGATGGGCGACGATCTTCTTCGCCAGGTTGCGACCAATGCCGGCAACGTAGGACAGTAGGGCCGCACTCGCGGTGTTGACATCGACCCCGACACGGTTCACGCAACTCTCGACGACGTGGTCGAGTCGCTGTTTCAGGGCGGGTTGTGCGACGTCGTGCTGATACTGCCCGACGCCAATCGAGCGCGGTTCGACCTTCACCAACTCGGACAGGGGATCCTGGAGGCGACGCGCGATGGAGACTGCGCCGCGCAGGGTCACGTCGAGATCGGGGAACTCCTCGCGGGCCACGTCGGACGCGCTGTAGACACTGGCCCCGGCCTCGCTGACCGCAACGACCGGAATGGCGGCAAGACCCGCGTCCGAGAGCACCCGCCGCACGAAGGCTTCGGTCTCTCGGCCGCCGGTACCGTTGCCGATGGCCACGGCAGCCGGCAAGTCGGCGCCCCGCACGAGCGCGAGCAGATCGCGCGCGGCCTTGTCGGAGCCACGATCGCCGGTGAGCGGGTAGATCGTCGCATGGCCCAGTAGCTTCCCCGTCGCGGATACGCTCGCACATTTGCAGCCCGTCCGTAGGCCGGGGTCGATGCCGAGCACCGGACGCGCGCCGAACGGAGCCGCCAAGAGCAAGTGTTCGAGGTTGCGTGCGAAGACGTCGATCGCGGCCCGCTCGGCATGCTCCCGTAGCTCGCCCCGTACCTCGCTCTCGAGGCTCGGCACGAGCAACCGTTCGCACGCGTCGTCGATGGCGTCGCCGACTTGCCCCGAGCACGGCGACCCAGCATGCCAGCCGACGAGCTTGCGCACGCCGTGGGTGACGCGCTCGAGTGCCACTTCGATCCCGACCTTGAGGATGCCGTCCTGCTCGCCCCGCCGCATCGCGAGGTAACGGTGCGACGGGCACCGCGCAGCGGGCTCCCGATGGTCGAAGTAAGCTGCGAACTTCTGGCCGTCGTGCTGCTTGCCACGGACCACGCGGGAGCGGAGCACCCCTTCGGCCAAGAGCAGGCCGCGCACGAACCGTCGGACCTCGGGAAGTTCCGCCACGATCTCGGCGACGATGTCACGCGCTCCGGCCAAAGCCGCGGCGACATCCGGGACCTCACGGCCGGGAGCGACGAAACCCGCGGCCAGAGACTCGGGCGTGTCCTGGGTCCGTGGGAGCGCCCGCAGCTGCAGCGCCAGCGCCTCGAGCCCACGCTCCCGGGCGATCGCTCCGCGGGTTCGCCGCTTGGGCTTGAACGGGAGGTACAAGTCCTCGAGTTCGGACTTCGTCGTGCACTGCTCGATGCCTTCACGCAGCGTGTCAGTGAGCTTGCCCTGCGCAGCGATCGATTCCAGCACGGTGGCCTTGCGCTGCGCCAGTTCCTCGAGGTAGGCCCACCGCTCTTGCACGGATCGGATCTGGACCTCGTCCAGCCCACCGGTGGCTTCCTTGCGGTACCGCGCCACGAACGGCACGGTGTTGCCCTCGGTCAGTAGGCGCACGACGGCGCGCACGAAACCGGGGGCCACACCGAGCTCGCGACTCACGAGCGCTATGGGATCGGCAATCCCCCCCACCACGAGCGCGCGGGTCAGGGACAACTCGCGAACGCGGTGCAAGCCGGCCCTGCTGGGTCGGGACTTCCGCAGTCCGGGAAAGGCTGCGGGAGTGGCCCAGCGCCCGAGAACAGATGTCCCAGCAGGAAGACCACGTCGGCCACGTTCACCGACAGGTCCCCGTTTGAATCGAGCGACTGCACGCAGTCGACGAGTTGCCCGCCGAACACATAGTCGAGTAGCCGGATGGCATCCGCGAGGTTCACGGAGCCGTCGTCGTTGGCATCACCGCGGACCAGCGTGACCGGCAGCACGGGCGTCGACGCAATCGTCAGCACTTGGTCTGCCGGAACGTTCACGAGCGTGGTCACTTCACCGTTGGGCCACACCACGGTGATCGAGTCGATCACCGTGGCCGTGCCGAGACCGAAATGGACTGCGAGCTCGCTCTGACTCTGGTAGTTGCTTCCGGCATCGAGGCGCCCCAACTGCGTGATCCCGCCGGCCGTCACCCACAGCACGGCACCGACGCCGTGCGGCGCCAGGTCGGCATCTTGGGCCGTGTCCAAGAAGATCCGCACCCAATGCGTATCGTCCGCCGACACCAGGTCGTTGCGAAACAGCTGCAAGGCGCCGGTGTGCGGGAACACGAGCAAGTCTTGGTCGCCGTCGTTGTCGTAGTCGAAGTTCGCAAGACCACGCCCGGAGACCCCCGATTGAAAGCCCGCATTCGCCGAAGTGAACTGCAGGGCCCCGCCTGGGAAGTTGGTGTTGTTGGTGAAGAGGTACTGCCCCGACCCCTGGCTGGTGGCCGCGAGATCGACCCGCGCGTCATGGTTGAAGTCCACCGCCACCGCTCCCCAACCCCAACCGGTGAACGCGACCCCCGCAGCCTCCGCAATCTGCGTGAACTGGAAGTTGCCGTTGTTGCGGTAGAGGTTGTTCGTGTTGATCGTCGTTACGTACCAATCGAAGTCGCCGTCACGATCGAAGTCGGCCACGGCGTGACCCATCTCCGTGCCGTCGAAGGCCACCCCGGCGGCAGCTGCAATGTTGGTGAAAGTCCCGTTGCCATTGTTGCGCAAGAAGCGCGTGGTCCCGAAGTCGCCCACCCACAGGATCTCGGGGTAGAGATCATCGTTCATGTCACAGAAACGAACGGTGAAGCCCGTGATCCCGCTGACCGCCGCGCCCACGCCAGACGTCGCGGTCACGTCGGCGAAGGTGCCATCGCCATTGTTGCGATACAGACGATTGGCCGGGGCCGAATCCCAAGAGACGACCGCGAGATCGAGGTCGCCGTCGAGGTCGTAGTCCCCGAAGGCGCCGCCGAATGGGGCCGAGGCCGCCACACCGGCGGCCACCGCCACGTTGACGAAGGCGGTGCCCCCCATGTTGCGATACAGGCGATTCTGACCGTATGCGGAAACGAACAGATCCGGCCACCCATCGCGATCGAAGTCGCCCACAGCGCCGCCGGTGCTCTGCACGTTCGCGGCAATGCCCCACTCCGTCGCACGATTCGTGAAGGTGCCGTCGCCGTTGTTCATGAACAAGCGGTCGGGCTGTCCGCCGCCGACCGCATGGAACACGTCTTGCCAGCCGTCGCGGTTGAAGTCACCGACCGTACCGCCGGCGGGGAAGCCGTGCGAGTAGGTCGCCTGGTGGGTCGAGGCCAGCCCGGAGCCCGCAGTCTGGTTGGTGAACGCCGGAGGACTGGCCAGAGCCCACCCGCAACCCCAGGCCAGCGCCGCGCACGTGCTGGCTAGACAGACTCTCACGAACTTGGCGTAGCGATCCGATTGCGCCATGCGACGTTCCTTCCGAAGACTTTGCGAGCGAATTCGGCCCAGCCGAAACTCACGGGCTGCAGAGCGTGGCCAGGACCCGAACCCCGATCGAGCCGAAACCCCATCGACTCGAGCGACGGACTCCGGCCCGAGTCTAGCGTCGCGGCACCAGGGAGGACAGAACCTAGCAGCCACGAGGTTCGCCCGCCCGTCGAGCGTCGCAGATTCAGGAACGGCCTCGGCTGCACGGAGAAGCACCGAAGCGCATCTTCGGACCTTTCGCAGTTCGGCAGGCATCCGTCCTCGACAAGCGACCGGGTCCCACCGATGATCGCCGGGCCGCTGCGGGCCGCGCCGCGGACCCGTCCGAACCCTGCCAAGGGAAAGCCGCAAGAGGGAACAGGAGTTCTTTGTCGAGAAAGGAACCGGGCCTGATGCGAACCGCCGGGTCCCACCTGCTGATCTTCGGTGTCCGCTGCTTGGGGAGGATGCTGTCGCTGCTCCCTCCCCGGGGGTGGCAACTGCTCTCGACACCGGGGGCCTGGATCCTCTGGGTAGTCCTGGCGAAACATCGGCGGCGAACGCTGGCGAACCTCGAGGCGTGGGGACGTTCGGGCGCGGAGGCGCGGCGCCTCGGACGCTCGAGCTTCCGCTCCAACCTCCTGGTGTTGTTCGAGTCGCTCGCGATGGCGAGGCTCGTCGAGCGCAGGCGCGGCGTGCGGGTCGACGAGCACATCACCCCCGCCGCGCTCGAGATCATCCGCGACCTCCGCGACGGCAAGACTCACTTCGTCCAAGCCGTGTCGGGTCACATCGGGGTGTGGGAGTTCGTCGGTGTGGAGATGGTTACGCGCGTGCGCCCCGCGCGAGTGGCGGTCTCATCGCGTTTGCCGAAGAACCCCATCGTGGCCAAGTATCTGCGCGACCTCCGAAGCGATTTCGGGATCGAGCTGGTCGACAAGCAGAACTTTCTCAAGTACCTGGTCCGAAACGTTCGGTCGCGCGAGCCGCACCTCTACATCTTTCTGTGCGACCAACACACCGCCGGCGGCATTCCGGTGGACTTCCTGGGTCGTCCCGCGTGCACCGTCGGCATGCCGGGCGTCCTGGTGGAGCGCTACGACGCCCCGACTCTCGTGGGTGCTTGTACCCGAGCTGGACCCGGACACTATCGAATCGACATCGACGCACTCGATCGGTCGAAGTACGCGGGATTGCCGAAGGAACAGGTCGCGCCCGCAGTCACCGCTGACATTAGCCGAGTCCTCGGCGAGTTCGTCGAGCGCGCGCCGGCCCAGTGGACCTGGGGCCACCGGCGGTGGCGAGATTGCTGTCGAGCCAGCGTCGACCGAGCGTCCGAACCCACCCAACACGACACGCCGCAGACGGCTTCCGAGCCGTGACCGAGGACAAGAACGTCGATCCGAGATCGCGGTGTGATCGCGTGCGCTGGCGAACTTCGCCGCCTGGATGGGTCGACGACCCGCCCGGGCACGATGGCCCGCCGCGCCGATGAATGCATAGCCCACACCGAGGGTTCGTGCGAGAATGCGCGGCCAGCCCGGGCCACCGGGTTCGAGCCCGATCCGATGGTTCCAACCGCTCGAAGCGGGAGGTGTCGCCCTTGCTTTCGGAGAGGGTTTCGAGTCTGTCGAAACGGCGGGAGATGGTCGTCGGCCGTGAGGCAGATGGAACCGGATCTGGCGCGGGCCCCTGATTCGAAAGTCCGACGACAACCCCACATGGATCTGCTCAGTGCACGCGAACTCACGTTCGACTTTGGGGGTAACCCTCTGCTCGACCGCGCCTCCTTCGTGATCGGAGAGGGAGAGCGCATCGGTCTGCTCGGGCGCAATGGCGAGGGCAAGTCCACGCTCCTGCGTTTACTCGTGGGTACGCTCACGCCGGAGTCAGGCGAAGTAGCGCGCAAGACCGGCCTGCGGGTCGCGCTGCTGGATCAGCGCGTCCCGGAAGAGACCAGCGGCGAGACGTTCGAGGTCGTGGCGTCGGGAGCCCGTGAGCACGGAGCGCGCCTGAAACGTCACCGTGAACTGTCGGACGCTGCGGCCAGCGGGGATCCGCGCGCCCTCGCCGACCTGGAGCGCGTGCAAGCGGAGTTGGAATCGTCAGGGGGCTGGGAATCGCAGCGCGAAATCGAACGCGTACTCGCTCGGCTCCGCCTCGACCCTGCGGCGCGCTTCGAGAGTCTCTCGGCCGGACGCAAGCGTCGCGTGCTGCTCGCCAAAGCGCTCGTCTCCGAACCCGACTTGTTGCTCCTCGACGAGCCGACCAACCACTTGGATGTAGACTCTATCCTGATGCTCGAGGAGTTGCTGCCGCGCCTCACGGCCACGACCCTGTTCGTCACCCACGACCGCGCCTTCCTCGAACGCGTCGCGACCCGCATCTTCGACTTGGACCGCGGCCGGATCAGCGCTTGGGACTGTGGCTATGCGAAGTACCTCGAGTACAAGCAAGCAGCGCTGGCGGCCGAGAGCGAGGAGATGCAACGGCTCGACCGGAAGCTCGCCGACGAAGAAGCTTGGCTGCGCAAGGGGGTTCGCGCTCGGCGCACGCGCAACGAGGGACGCGTCCGCGCCTTGAAGCAGTTGCGCGAAGAGCGCCGTCTACGTCGCGAGGCGCCGGGCCGCGTCTCGGCGCGGATCCAGGAGGCAGAGCGCTCGGGTCGCATCGTAATCCGGGCGCGCGGGGTCAGTTTCGGTTTCGCGGGCACCGACTTGATCCGCGATCTCAGCACGACCATTCTCCGCGGCGATCGCATCGGGATCATCGGGCCGAACGGCGTCGGTAAGACGACGCTGCTGCGCTTGCTTCTCGGTGAGCTGACTCCGCAGCGAGGCCAAGTCGACCATGGCACCCGCCTGGAAGTCGCGTACTTCGATCAGCTCGGACAGCAACTCGACGATTCGAAAACCGTAGCGGAGAACGTCGCGGACGGCGACCACGTCGTGGTCGGCGGGCGCAGCCAACACGTCATCGGCTACCTCGAGGGATTCCTGTTCTCGCCCACGCGCGCGCGTGCTCGGTTGCACACGCTCTCGGGCGGCGAGCGCAGTCGGGTGTTGTTGGCGCGCCTCTTCGCGCGCCCCTCGAACGTCCTCGTGCTCGACGAACCCACCAACGACCTCGATACCGAGACGCTCGAACTCCTGGAAGAAACGCTGTTGGCGTACGAAGGCACCATCTTGCTCGTCAGCCACGACCGCGTGTTCCTCGACAACGTGGCCACCGGGTGCCTCGCCTTCTCTACGGACGGAGGAGTCAACGAGTTCGCCGGCGGGCTCTCGGACTGGCTCCGCCACACCGCCAACCTCGCGGCCGCGCCCCCTGCAGATGCCCGTGTGCCACGCGGCAGCAGCCCCGGGCGATCGGGCCATCGCGGAGCCAGCGGAACCACCCCGGCCGTCGCCCGCTTGACCTACCAAGAGCAACGCGAACTCGAAGGCCTGCCGGCACGCATCGAATCGCTCGAGGTCGAACAACGTCAGCTCAACGAGCAACTCGCCGATCCAGCGCTCTATCGCGACGGACGCGATCAGGCGGGCCCGCTCCGCCGCCAGCTCGAGGAGCTGTCGAACACACTCCGGACGGCGTATGCTCGCTGGGAAGCGCTCGAGGAGCGGAACTCGTGAGGCCCTGCGCTCCGTCCGAGACGCCCGCACCGGATCCGACCTCACTGCTCGAGCTGACGGTCGTGATCCCGGCGTACAACGAGGCACGGAGGCTGCCCGACACCGTGCGCCGGGTGCGCGAACACCTCGCGACCCGGGGCGATTCGTGGGAGATCATCGTCGTCTCGGATGGTTCGCACGACGATCCCGGCACCGCCCTGCTCGATCAACTGCGCGAGGAACGGCGAGTGCGCCTCATCGAGTACCCCGACAATCAGGGCAAGGGGGCTGCAGTGCGTTGGGGTGTGCGCGCTGCGCTGGGGCGACGCATTCTGTTCACGGACGCCGACCTGTCGACTCCCATCGAAGAACTGGAGCGGCTCGAGGCCGCGCTGACGGCAGGCGCGGATGTGGTGATTGCCTCGCGCCGCCTGCCGGGCAGTCGCTTGGAGCCGCCGCAGGGCTTTGCGCGCCAGTTCGTCGGCAAGTCCTTCTCGCTCCTGGTTCGGGGTCTCACGGGGCTGCCTCACCTGGACACCCAGTGTGGGTTCAAGCTCTTCACGCGCGCCAGCGCCGCGGCGATCTTCGCAGTCGCCCGCGAGGACCGATTCGCGTTCGATGTGGAGCTCCTCTGCGCGGCCCATGATCTCGGCCTGCGCGTGACCGAGGTGCCGGTGCTTTGGCGCAACGCGGAGACGTCGAGTGTGCGGCTGTGGCGCGATCCGATCGACATGTTGCGCGCGGTCACACGCTATGGCGATCCCGCGCGCTTCTGCCGCGTCTACGATCGCCAGATCAAGGTCGCTTGCCTGCTCGGGCTCCTCCTGATGCTCGCGCTCCGCGTGGCGAGCCTCTGGAGTTTACCGTTGCTCGACAGCACCGAGGGACGCTACGGCGCGATCGTCCTCGAGATGCACGAGACCGGCGACTGGGTCACGCCCCACGTGTGGAGTAGCGAAGACACGACCGGGTCGAACGAGAAGCGCGTGCCGTTCCTGGGCAAGCCTCCGCTCTACTTCTGGCTCGGCGCCGCGACCCTCGGCGTGCTCGGACCGTCCGAAGGAGCCACGCGCCTGCCGAGCTTGATCACATCCGCGGCGATGCTCTGGCTGATCTTCATCACCGCTCGCCTGCTCTTTGGTTCCACCGTCGCTTGGCTCGCCGCGCTGATCGCTGGGTCTTCAGCGTCGATGCTTGCGATCTCGGGTCTCGCGGCGCTGGACGCCATTGCGGGGTGCTGTGCGACCGGCATGATCGCGTCGTTCGTCCACGGGTTCGCCGCGGGAGCGCGACGACCTCGGGCCTGGAGACACGCGTTCTTCGCCTTTCTGGGCTTGGGCATGCTCGCGAAGGGGCCGGTCGTCCTGGTGTTGGGCGTCATGCCGGTAGTGCTCTATTTGGCGTGGAGTCGGCAGCTCGCGTGGCTGGGTCGGCTCCCGTGGGCTTCGGGATCGGTGTTGGCGCTCGCGATCGCAGCTCCGTGGTATGTGGCCGCAGAGCGCGAGAATCCGGGCTTCTGGAGATACTTCTTCTATCAAGAACACATCCTTCGTTACCTCACGTCGGAGTACGGCGACCTGTACGGCAAGGCCCGCAAGTCGGTGTACGGCGTGTCCTGGGCGATGCTGGCACTCAGCGTTTTCCCTTGGTGTCTGTTCGTCTTGGGCTCGTGGCGCCGAGCCGCAGAGCGCGTCCGAGCGCTGCTGAAAGCGCGTACGGACTGGCGCTGGCTCATCGCGTTTTGGGCCGTCGCCGGCGCGGTCTTCTTCACACCAGCGCGCTCCGTCTTGCCGACCTACTTGTTTCCGAGCCTCGGCGGGATCGCCCTGTTGCTCGCGCTCGAAGTGGACCGCGTCCTGCGCCACGAAGACCGGTGGCGGGCCGCGCTCTTGGCTACCGCCGCGGTCCCGTGGCTGAGCCTGGTTGGGCTCGCTCTCTACGGCGTGTTCCAAACGGGGACGGTACACCATCTGACAACCGTTGCAGTCCTGAGCGCGTTCGCCGGCATTGGCGGAGCGTGGCTGTTCCTGCGCCTCGTGAGTCGACCGCTGCACCTGCTGCTCGTGCCCATATCGTTTGGGTTCGCTCTGACCGGTTGGTGGATGGGCGTCTCCGAACAGCTGGAGACCGAGGGCTCGAGCGCGGTCCTGCTCGATCGTGCACGAGCGTCGGTGGAAGAACAACCGCACGTACCCATCGTGTTGATCGGCCGCGGAGAGCCGTCCATGGACTTCTACGCCCGCGACGACCTCACCGTCGTCCGTAGCATGACCGATCCCCAGCTCGGCGAGTTCTTGAGCGACGACCGACTCCAGGCGTACATCATTCGCAGCAAGCTCCGAGAGGCCGTCATCACGCATCACCCCAAGCTCGAGATCGTCGAGACCCTTGGGCGCTTCACCATTCTCCGCGAGCCTCGCTGAAGCCGATCCCGGTCGACCGATGACCGGTCAAGATCCGAATCGTTGCGCCGCGAGCGTCTTCGTCACGAACGCGGCGCCCCGCGTAAGGGGTCGCTGGTGTCGGGAGTCAGTCGCCGTCGCCGCCAGCACGCCCGAAGTTCACGGGTTCGCGGTTCCC
>JBFWWP010000010.1:8163-160265 GCA_050246115.1 Planctomycetota bacterium | reverse complement strand
TTTGAGCCTGTTTGCCATCCCGATCGCGCCCCTTTCCGGGACGTGATCTTTCTCATGGGTGCAAAGGCTCGGAAGTGGCTGGTTTTGAAGTGACCGCTAGTGGCCGGTTTTGAGTGACCGGTGACACTTAGGCTTTCGAGTTGCTGAAGTAGCCAACGCCGACGAAGCTTACAAACGACAAGGAAGCGACGCGTAGACTCGGCAATTCCTTCGTGGTCGGTCGCGAGCGCCCGCACTGCCTGACGAGCCGTTGGTATCTCAAGTGCCCTTAGTTTCGCCAGCCGCGACTCGACGCACCGCCTAGCCGCAGCTAGCACCTTTTTCGTATCGGCCTGAACGAACTGCTCGAAGCTTCCAAGGCGATCCCGTGCCGCCTCATCGAGCGGCTGCTGACAGAGGACGCAGCGACTTTCCTCACCGGTGACCGGGAACGACTCCGCCCCGTAGGCTTCAGATTCGGAATACCGGCGCGCTGACTCCCAAAGCACACTCCAAACATCGCCTCCCACGCCCTCCAGGTGAACGTCCGTGAAAGCGGTTTCACGTGCGATCTCTGCAGCGTCTCTCTTTGTCACCGCGTCAGAAACAAGTTCTCGAACGCTCTCGAACGCTTCATCAGACAATGAGGCAACTGAAATTTCGACCACTCGCCGAAGTTCTCTCGCTGTCGCGAGCAAGTCTTCCGAGATCTTCATAGCCCTGGCTGGGTCTCCAGACAGGCTCTTGTTGAGACTTTCCAGGTGCGCGTTCTCCTCTTCGCTGACGTCACACAGCGACTCGAGTACTTCTGCCGAGCTCTCTCCGCTGAGCCTCTCTACGAATGTGGCAGCTGCTGTGCCCTCCTCGAGTTCCAGTCCAACCAACACTGCTGGACGGCTCCCGAGCTGAGTCTCCTTCTTTGTGAGACGGTCCTTTACTTCTTCGCAGGTGTGAGCGAGTTCGCGAAAGACCGAAAGCAACGTCGGCGTGTACTCAATGTGGTTCGCCTTAGCCACTTGGGCAGAAGCGCACTCAACATCGAACACATTCACTGACCGAAGGTCCTTCGGCGTCGTCTGGCCGTCAATCCAGAGATGCTTGCAGTCGTTCGAGTTGGTACCGTCGGTCACTCGGTAGGAAATCTCTGCAGAGGCAGGTTTGCCGGGATCTGGTTCATTTAGGTTCGGGAGCATAGGGCGGTTCACAGCCAGTGCTCTGCATGCTCGCTTGAATACACTTGCAACTCCGGACTTTCCGGAGGCGTTCTCGCCGTAGACGACCGTGAGGCCTGACTCACCGAACGGAATTGGGCCCGGGGCAAGGGCGCCCACATGAGCAATCGAGTCGAGGTCTAGAAGCGATACTGACGGGCTGGTCGTTGAAGAGGGTTGGACGTGGTCGGTTGTCGCAGGGGCTGCACTAGAAACCTCGCGTGGCGCGATCGCTTCGGTCTCTGCAAGTCCAGCGAGTTCGTCGTAGTCAGTATCACTTACCGGTCCAGAGAGAAGCCGCCTTAGGGCATCTCGTTGCCAGAGTGGGCGCTTTTCTGACCACTCGAGAAGGTCCTCATAGGTGAAGTCGGTGCTTGTCACTGCGTCCCCTTCTCGCAGGTGGAGCCCGACTCAGCCGGACACCCAACCCGACCCGCTTCACATTCTGCACGTGGCGTAGCGCTGTTCGTCGTTCACGAATGAGACGAGACTTCGGTAGGTAGAGAAGTACCCCGTACAGGATTCGAACCTGTGACCCCGGCATTAGGAATGCCGTGCTCTATCCAGCTGAGCTAACGGGGCACTGTCGTGTTTCCGATTTCTCACTCTCCGCTACACGGATCCGTCGCATCAGCCGGCGCGTACCGGCCGTGCGGAGTGTACTCGTGGTCACTCCTGACCACATTTTCTTCCGTTCCCGATCCGTTACCAGCTTCTTCGAGGGCAACGTAACGCTTGATCTCGCAGAACGTTTCGAACCCCCATCAGACTGATTAGGAAACCGGTGCTCTATCCGCTGAGCTAACGGGGCTCGGTTGCGACTTGCCGACGCGACTTCAGGCGCGGGGCAACGCTCTACGGTCAGTCTCGGCCCTCACGTCTTGGAGGCAGGGTCGCCCCAGCTTGTGCCGGCCGCACGCGAAGTGCGCGAACGGGGAGTTTGCCAGACGTTGGGCTAGGGATCAACGGGGCGGCGTTTGGCGGTGGGCTTGGTTGAGGCTCGGGTTTTGGCTCGGGACTTGGGTTGTGGCTTCGAAACGGGGCGGCGAGGTGCTTGGGTCCGGGTCGTGCGTGGGTTGCTGGCGCGCCGGGTCCGTGCGGACGAGGTCTCGGCGGCAACCTGGGTGGAGTCGTCGGTGCCGAGAGGGTCACGAAGGTCGATGCCGAGGGCGGCGGCGGCGTGGGTGAGCATGACGGGGATGGCTTTGAGTTCCCAGTCTTCGGCGACGGCAGTGGCGTTGAGTTGGTCGCGTTCGGCGAAGGCGTTCCAACCCGCTTCGGTGAAGTCCATGCCGGGGTTCCAGGCGAGGCAGGGGATGGGCTTGGCGATGTGGTGGACCGTGCACAGCGTGCCCTCGAGCAGTGGACAATCATAGGCTTGGCGGCGTTCGTCGTTGCGAAGTCGGGCGCGGGCGGCGGCGATGCGGATGCGAATGGAGGGCCACTTGGAGCGCAGCTTGGGATGGTCGCGGAAGGCCAGAATGATATCGAGGGCCTCGAGGGTCGAGATGCGCATGCGGTTGTGGGCGCGGGTGCAGGCGCGGTGCGGCTCGGGAGGTTGCTCGTAGGTCGGGTCGTTGTCGAGCGCGTCCATGTCGGCAAAGAGGGGCTCGCGGATGGCCGCGAGTTGGGCGCGGGCGGACGCGAGGCGTTGGGTGTCGGCGAGCAGGCTCTGAGTGGATTCGGCGAGGGACGACGGCGTTGGTGTTGGGGCGGCGCCGCGACGACGATTCGGCGCGCGCTTGGCCTTGTCGCTCTCGCCAGGGATCGTGCTGTTCTTCCTGCGCCGATTCATCGGCTCGCTCGACCATCTTGGGTCGTTGGCGCGCAGATCGCGGTGACTCGCAGGCGCGTTCTGCGAGAGTTCGCGGCCCGGAGCAAAGCAGCCCGAGCGTGCTGCATCACGCGACTTGCGGCCACAGCCAGCCGAAGGTTCCCGCGGTGACGAGGGCGTAGACAATGCCGTCGAAGATGAACTTCGCGGTGATGGTCCAAGACACGCCCTTCCAAATGGACTCGGGTACGGCGCCGAGGGCGTACACCAACATGGCGGCGGTGCCGGTGACGCGAAACACGGTCATGTAGTGCGCGCCCTTGGGGAGGACCAGGCTCGCCAGGTACGCGACGATGAAGCTGATGACGACGGTGTAGACGAACCACTGAATGAGATTCTTGCCGATGTTCGGGACGCCGGCGGGCAGCAAGGTGACGAAACCGACGGGGCCCTGTTGGTACTTGGCGAGCATCTCGGGACTGCCCATCTCCTTCATGGACGGCGCGCACGGAAACATGTAGCTGCCGGGGGGTAAGCGATGGGAGCGGAGGACGTCGAGGACGTCCGACTCGGCGGGTAGCTTCTTGTAGTCGCCCCGGTGGATGGGGAGGAGCATGTGCAGGATGGAGCTGACGACGAAGACGAACACCGCCGCAAGGATGATCGGCAGCCAAAGTTCGACAACAGTGGGCACGAAGCACGCTCCTTCCGGGTCGGAACACGGGATTCGCTGCAAAGCGGTAAGTTCGGGTGCGGCCCCCGGTGTAGGCCCGGATCATGCTGACGCCGGTCCAGCGATGCAACGGGAAGGCGCCCGACGAATCCCGGCGTGAGGCCCATCTTCGTGTCCGATCTCCGGATCGGGGACTCGACTCGACCCCGATCAAGCCCTTCCCGGGCAGGTCCGGGATTGCGGCTCGACCGCCGCCACGAGGGGGCTTTCCGAGAGCCGCTCCGAGATCATCCCGATCTCCCCTGTCGTTACTTGCTATCTCGGCGTCAACTGGTCCTTTGACTCTTGTGCAGGTCCGGAGCGCCAGGATCGTCCACCCCGCACGGTGGTGTCGTGCCCCGCGCGCTGCCGGTTGGCCTCGCTGCGAGTGGCGGAGCCCTGAGGGACAATGACCCGGTCGACCCATTCCTCGGGCTACAGCGGGTTGGCCGAGTCATCGAGCTCGAGGGCCAGGCTGCGCACGCCGACCCCAAGTGAGCAACTCATCGGACGACCCGTGCTGAGTTCGTCGCTTGCAGCTGCGCAGAAGGCCTCGCGGTAGCGGTCCCCTCGAATGGCGAACTCGGCCAGGACCTCCCTCCGTCCCTACCCCAGACGCGGGGTGACGGACCGCGCCGAAACCGCTAGAGTCCACGTCGGTCGCGCTTTCGAGAGCCCGCTCGATGAAGATCTGTGACGCGCGCCTGCTTTGGGCCCGGCGCTGCCCAAGATTCACCCAAAATCTTGACGGCTTCCCGTAGGCGACGACGGCTTGGGTAGACGAGAATCCCGGTCCCAGTACCCCGGCGAGGGAGTTGGTGTGGGCCGGAGTCCGCGTCATCCAGGGAGGCACGACTTGAGTCGTTTGCGCCAGATCGAGGAGCTATTCAACCAGGCCCTGGACCGCCCGCCGGCCGAGCGCGAGCGATTCCTGACGTCGGCCTGCCCGGACGCGGAGATGCGACGCGAGGTGTTGGCGCTGATTGCGCGGGACGCGGCGGACGAGGCGTCCACGCTCCAAGGGCCGCGCATCGTCGCGGCGTCGACCGCCGGGCACGACCCGCGCTTCGCCGCCACGCTGTCGAACGTCGAGGCGCCGGCGGCGGGCACCAACTACGGGCCGGGCGATCGCATTGGCCCGTACGAACTGCTGGAGGTCCTCGGCGAAGGGGGCATGGGCACGGTCTTTCGCGCGCTGCAGGAGCAACCCCTGCGGCGGACCGTGGCGCTCAAGGTCATCAAGCTCGGCATGGACAGCCGCGATGTCCTCGCGCGCTTCGACGCCGAGCGCCAAGCGCTCGCGCGCATGAGCCATGCCCACGTTGCCAAGGTCCTCGACGCGGGCACTACCGAAAGTGGTCGCCCCTACTTCGCGATGGAGTTGGTCGAGGGGGTGTCGATCACCCACTACTGCGATCGTCACAATCTCTCGACCGCCGATCGCTTGGAGCTCTTCATCCCCGTGTGCGAAGCGATCCAGCACGCGCACCACAAAGGGATCATTCACCGCGACATCAAACCGTCGAACGTGTTGGTCACGATCCGCGACGGTCGCCCGGAACCCGTCGTCATCGACTTCGGCATCGCGAAGGCCATCCACACCCCGCTCACCGAGCGCACCCTCCAGACCGCAGCACAGTTTCTCGGTACGCCGGAGTACATGAGTCCCGAGCAGGCGTCGATGGCGGCGGTCGACGTCGACACCCGCACCGACATCTACTCGCTCGGGGTGCTGCTCTACGAACTCCTGACCGGCACCACCCCTTTCGACTCGCGCGAGCTGCGCAAGGCGGGCCTGCTCGAGATCCACCGGATCATCCGCGAAGTGGAGCCGCCAAAGCCGAGCACGCGCCTGAGCACGCTCGGGCCGTCCGCCGAGACGCACGCGCGCCAGCGTCAGACCCACGCGGGGTCGTTGGGTCGCTCGATGCGCGGCGACCTCGACTGGATCGTGATGAAGTGCCTGGAGAAAGAACCGGAGCGGCGCTACGGCAGTCCATCGGAGCTCGCGCTCGACGTGGGCCGCCACCTGAAACTCGAGCCCGTCCTCGCAAGTCCCCCAAGTGCTCTCTATCGCGCGCGCAAGTTCGTGCGCAAGAACCGCCTGCCGGTCGCGGCGGCAGCCGCAGTGTTCATCTCGCTCACGGTCGGGCTCGCAGCGAGTCTCGCCCTCTACTTCGAGGCGAGGGCGGCCCGTCGGGAGGCCGAGATCTCCGAGCAGCGGGCGACCCGAGAAGCGGAGGTGGCGCGAGCCGAAGCGGACAAGGCCATGGCGATCCAGGGGTTCGTCTCCAGCATGCTGGCGTCGTCGGATCCCGATCTGCTCGGCAATGACGCCAAGGTATCGACGGTGCTGGCGCGCGCGCGCTCGGATCTCGAGAGTTCGTTCGCCACGCAGCCCGCGGTGAGAGCGGCACTCAGCGACACCCTCGGCATGTCGTTCTACAAGCTAGGCCAGGTCGAGGACGCCGAAACGCTGTTGCGAGCCGCGCTCGCCGGCGCCGATCCGCGCGACCGCCTGCGCGCGGCGACCCACCTGGCGACGGTGCTCGCGTTTCGCGGCCGACTCAACGAAGCCGAGACCACGATCCAGGATGCTCGAGCGGCCGCCGCTGCCGAGACCCCAGCTCGCGACCGCCACTGGGCGGACATCCAGTGGGCCGCGATCGTCGCCGACCTCGGCCGCATGCCGGCCGCACTCGCGGCGATGAGTCGCGGCATCGACGGCTTGCTGCACGAACTCGGGCCGACCGACCTCGACGTTTTCGCCGCGCGGCGGATCGAGGCGTCGCTGCTCGAGCAAAGCGGGCAGCTCGAAGCCGCGGCGAACACGTTGGAACGAACCTTGAAGATCGCCGAGGACGCCGGGCTCGAAAGCCACACCCGCGTGCTGCTCGTACGCAACAACTTGGCGAATGCGCGCGTGCTGCAGGGAAGGTACCGCGATGCCCAGCGTCTCCTCGAAGACACCCTCGCCCGTAGGGTACAGATCCTCGGGCCCGATCACGTCGACGTGTACGAGACCCTGCAGAATCTGGCGCACGCGTGCCAGAAGCTCGGCGCATTGCGGCGCGCTGGAGAACTCTTCGAGCGCGCCCAAGCAGGCTTCGCCGAAGCGCTGGGCGAAGGACACTCGCGCACGCTGCAAGTCATGAACAACCGCGCACTCCTCTTGCTCGAGCAGAACGAACTCGCGCTGGCAGAACCGCTCGCGCGGCGCGTCGTGGAGCTTCGTGCGACCACCGAGGGATTCGAGCGCGAACAGCTGTCGGCGCGCCACACGCTCGCGGAGATCTTGCACCGCGCGGGTCGCGGCCAGGAAGCATTCGCGCTCTACGAGAGCGTGGTCGAGGAGGCGCTGCGCACGATCCCGGACGACCGCTTGCGGGTCGCGATCTACCGCGGAACTTATGGTCGCGCGCTTCTCGACGCCAAGCGATACGACGACGCCGAACGCGAGCTACTCGCGAGTGCCGAGTCCCTCTACGACCAGCTCGGGGAATCGCATGAGTACACGCAGGCCGCGCTGCATGTGCTGAGTCGACTCTATGCGAACACCGGCCGCCTGCGTGACGCCCTGGGCCTGCGACAACGCCTGGAAGGAAGGGCCAAGGCCGACTGACGGTGCTGGGCGTCGCGCTCGGAGGGCCGGCGACGCGCCCCCGGGGCAGCCCGACCACGAGCAGTCCTCGGAACCGAGGGCGGCCCGGCGCCGCAGATCCAGTCGCGGAAGCTCGAAGCAAAGCCCCGCGACACAG
This sequence comes from Planctomycetota bacterium, assembly GCA_050246115.1. GTDB lineage: Bacteria > Planctomycetota > UBA8108 > UBA1146 > JAJFFE01 > JBFWWP01. Next base: position 152,831 of record JBFWWP010000010.1, on the reverse strand, counting down.
AACTCGGCCCAAAGCAAGGGCGCGTGCGCTCGTTTCGGGGCTAGAATGGGGCCCGGGCTCGGTAAGGACACCCTTGCTGAAACTGGGCAGGAAGAAACTACATCGACGCTACTTCAGGGCCGCGAGGCCCGGCTCGTCGATCTGAATCTCAGGGAGGACAAACATGACAGTGGAGCGAGGCCAGCCCGCCCTTCGCCGTGCGTCGTGGATCGGACTGTTGCTCGTGACGACGTTGCTCACGAGTGAGTTCGTATCGGCGCAACCGTTGAACACGAACTTTCAACTTCGGGTAACCGGCGGCGTGTTGCCCTACGGCGAGACACTGCTTTCGCGCGTGGTGCTCGACAACGCCGAGCCGGTGAGCGCATGGAACTACCGTGTCTTCTTCAACCCGGGCGCGGTCGATCTGGTCGCACTCGTCCCCGGCGCGATCCTGTCGGTGATCAAGAACGGAGGCCCGCCGGATTTTCAGGCGCTCACCGACAACGGCACCTTCATTGCGCACGTCGTCACCGTCAGCAGCATGCAGGCATCATCCCTGCCGGTCGGTGCCGGGCGAGTACTCCTGGAAGCAACGTTCATTCCGACGAGCACGTTCGCGGGCGCCTTCCCACTCGCGCTCGCCCCGGCGGCGGGCGGCCCCCCACCCACCGTGACGAGCGCTATCAACGGCGTCGTCTATCGCCCACTGACCACCGACGCCGTGATCCAGATCGTTCCCGCCGTGAATCCGAACTACGCGCTCTTCTTCGATGCCGATCAAGTCGTGCCCGACGCGACCAATGAGCTGCGCGTGCTCCTCGACAACACGGGAGTCGCGGTTCGGAGCTGGTCCTACGGAGCGTCGTCGGACTCGCTACTACTCCTCTTTGGGAACGGCTTCACCGGCGCCGCCACGATGATCGCGCAAGGCGGTGCTCCTCCGGACTTCGAGTCGATCATGGTCAATGACTTCAATTTCACACACGCCGTGACGGTCGACTTCGCGGGGGGCGCGATCGGGCTGCCGCCGGGCAACGACCTAGAGCTACTGCGGGTCCAGTACTACGCGAACCCCGGGTTCTCGGGCAACGCGAACCTGTTCTTTCGAGCCGACCTCGGGGTGCCCGTGGTCGTGGGACCGATCAACCTGGGCTCCAACCAGACCCCGATGACCACCTCGCTGTGCCTGAGCACGAATCACGCGTTCGATCGCGGCGACTGCAACCAAGACGGCACGTTCAACCTCGCCGACATGGTGTTCAGCCTGTCCACCCTTTTCGGCTCGGCGAACGCCGAGTGCGAGGACTCCTGCGACGTGAACGACAGCGAGGACGTGGACATCGCCGACCCGGTCTACATGGCCAACACGCTCTTCGCCGGCGGACCGCCTCCACCGGGTTCCGGAAACTGCAGTCCCGATGCGACACCGGGCTTCTTCGGTTCCGACCTGAGTTGTGCCGACGCCCCGAGCTGTCCATGAGCTGATCTACCCGCCGGCGCCCGGGCGAAGCTCCCGGCCGGGCGCCGGACTGTCAGTCGTTTCGAGGGCGCGACGGCGCGCTCGCGACGGCCCAAACCACCTTTGACGCGCAACCTGCAAAGAGGCCTGTCCCGACGACTCGACTCGGCCCACGACTTGCCCCAGGCAACCCGCCGGGTCCCCGGACGGACCGGGTACGGGAAAAGGAGAGATCCATGATTCGATCGTTCACGCTGGTATGCGGTCTGGCGGCCGCGACGACCCTCAGTGCCCAAGCCGGTTCGTACCAACTGTCGGCGTCCCACGAATTCGGCGCCGTCGGCCAGACCGTCGACGTGTCGCTGACCCTCGACAATCCCGCTGCAGCCGAGGGCTTCTCGTTCGGCATTACCTACGACGACACCGTGCTCACGCTCACCGGGGCCAGCGAGGGCTTGGTGCCAGCCGCCACCAACGGGGGCACCGGCGCCGACTTCTTCTACGTGGACATGTCCCCGGTTCGGCCCGCGGGGATCTCGGCCGGTGCGGTCATTGGCTGCTTGATCAGCTTGGCACCCCCCCTCGATACGATTCCGGTCGGCAGTGGGAACGAGATCGCGGTGGCGCACTTCGGAATCCTCGCGGGGAACTCACCGGGAGTGTCGGCAGCCGTGGAGTTCACCGGCCAGTTGGGGCTGCCCCCGGTACAGATGGTCGTGAGCGTGAACGGCTCACCGATCACGCCAGCCGTCCTGGCCGGCTCGGTCACCGTTCAGGCCTTCTCGGCGCCGCAGCTTCGCCGAGGCGACTGCAACGACGACGGCGCCCAGAACCTCGCCGACGCGATCGCGCTGCTTGCGACGTTGTTCCCGAACGGCAGTCCCTTCATGCCTCCTTGCCTGGACGCGTGCGATGCCAACGACGACGGATCGATGAACCTGAGCGACGTGATCGCGATCCTCGCCTCCCAGTTCGGGTCCCCCATCGTGCCGCTTCCCGCCCCTTCCACGAGCTGTGGCGCCGACACGACTCCGAGCGCGCTCGACTGCGCGAGCCCGAACGCTTGCCCGTGAACCGGCCGGCGCTCGAAGCGGGTGCCAGCACGCGGGCGGACCAATAGGAGGGCGGGGTGGCGGCGCAGCCGAGTTGCTGACGACCTGTGGCACGCAGTATGCTCGGTGGACCTCGAACGGAGGCAGCGAGATGACCGAACCGATACGGCCCTACGTGGCGAACAACGACGAGAAGACCTGGGCGGCAGTCGCCCATGCGGCTTCGTTCGCGGGCCTCGTGATTCCACCGCTCGGCTTCGTGTTGGGACCCTTGATCGTGTGGCTTGCGAAACGCGACAACTTGCCGTTCGTCGACGATCAGGGGAAGGAAGCCGTGAACTTCCAGCTCACCCTGATCCTCGTCGCGTTCCTCGGGCTCCTCATGGCCGGGGCGATCGCCTGGCTGTTCTTACCGCTCTTCTTCCTGTTGGGCGCGGTCCTGATCCTGTTGCACATCGGCTCGACGATCGTCGCGATCGTGCGCGCGAGCGAAGGTCGGCGTTACCGCCACCCGCTGTGCCTTCGATTCCTGAAGTAGGGGCGGGCCACGCGGCGGCAACTCCTACCCATGGCAGCGTCAGGGCCGCCTACGGCTAGGCGGCGGCGTACCGAGCACCGTCCTTGCGAAGACACAAGAGCCGCGAACCCGAGGCGAAGATCGGTATCGAGCCGAGGATCAGCAGCGAGTTCTCGACGAGTTTCGGGCAGATGAACACCTCACCCGTGCCACAACCGCAGTCGAACTTGATCGCACAGAAACCGATGTCGCTTGCGCCGTAGATGGCGAACGCGCGCGCGGCGACTGCGCCCGTGAAGACGACCAGACTGATGAACGAGATCACGCCGGCGCCTCGCAGGCCCACGCCGAGAACGATCAAAACCCCCGCAACGACCTCGAGCCACGGCAAGAGTACGGCAATCGAGTTGATCAAGACCGGTGGATCCAGCGGCAGGACTTCGTAGGCCTTGACCGCCTTCAGAAAGGCCTGAGGATCTTGGATCTTCTTCAGGCCCAACTGAACGAACCTGCCGCCCACGACGAGCCGGGCAATCAACAACGGGATGCCAGTCGCGTCCAACCGGCTCAGCATACCCCTCTTGTCACTACTCACGATTTGGGCCTTTCACGACCGGGTGACCGCTCGCAACCCACTCGGAGTAGCCACCTAGATAGACGTAGACCCGCTCGTGTGCGAATCCGTACTCGCTGATCAAGGACGCGGCGAGCAAGATGCTATCCTCGCAGTTGCCGCCGCCACAGTAGACGACGATCACATCCGCCGCCTCGAGATCCGGTCGAATGTCCTCGATGAGCTTCTGGGATTGATAGTGGTTCAGATAGTAGGCCCCCGGAATGTGCCCTTCGTCGTAGTGTTCGCGGCTGCGCGCATCGACGAACACCGCGAAGCCCGCCATGCCCTGGTAGTCGGCCGCGTCGGCCGTGCTCATGGTGTTGAGGCCGTGCGTGCGATCGAGACCCGGTGCGGCTTCGGAAGTCGACTCCGGCACCGGATCGGCCTTCACGGGTGGGGTCGACACGACCGCCGAGGGCTCCGTGCTCGCAGGCTGGTGCGTGCTGGCCTGCGTTCCGGGGGTGGCCGGGCGAGTGGTCGCCGCGGTCGGGGTCGACGGCACGTCCAGAGCACTGTGGCCATGCCCCGGCGTCGACACCGTCTGACCGGTCGCGCCGGGTGACGTCGGAACCACACTCGGTACCGCGGGGAAGTAATTGCGGGACAAACTCAGACCCTTGTCCGAGAAGTGATTCCAGGCGAGACCGACGCCGCACGCGCACGCCACGACGAGGAGCGCCTCGATTACAGTGCCATGGAGCCATTTCATTGGGGGCTTCCTTCTCGTGCAAGGGACTGCGCCGCGAAGGGTCGCTAGACCCACGGACGCGCGGCGAACGATGATTCGCGCGCAGTCTGGCTCTGCTCGGGACTATTTCCAGCCCGGTCGAGGGCGCGCCCGGTTCGCCCTGGCCTAGAGCCTAGCCTGTAGCCTAGCCCGGCCCCTTCATGAGCCGTCGACCGAGACGGGCAAGAACGTCGATGGACTGCGGTGTTCGACTCGCCCGAGGCGAACCGCGCTCCGCAGCGTCGTGTTCGATCCTCCACGGGGTGTCGAAACCCCGCCTCGGTCGAACTCGACGCAACACCTTTTCCTCGCAGCCCTTGCACGCTCTCACCTTAGGAGTCGCCCAAGAATGACTTCACCCTCTTGCTCGTCGCTTCGGGCCATCTTCGACCGATCCGAAAACCTCGAAATCCTCACCGGAACTGAGGCTACGCCTCCGGTTTCGAGCTTTCCGGATCGGCCGAATCTGACCCAAATCGACGGCAAGATGTCGAAGTTATTCTTGGGCGACTCCTTAGTTCACGAAGAATCCGGGCTGGCGGGCTGGCAAGACCCGACCCGACCCGGCAAGCTCGTGCCCCCGGGCCTCGCCCGCTCTGGACTTGCCAAGACGATTCGAGAATGGGGGTGATCCGTGCCCACTGCCATGCAATCGCGCCCACCCTTCCCCGTTCGCCTCCCGCGGGCGGCCGCGACCGGGCGCTGGTTGCGCCGGTCGGTCCTCGGGGCGCTCGCGGCCGCGATCGCCACGCTCGCCGTCGGCTGCGCGGGAACCGGCCTCCGAACGACGCGCGACCGCTCGTCGGTAACTCCGGGCGCCGCCGAGCCGGCGTCGGCCACGCCGCCACCGGCCCCGCCGATCGCGGGCACCGCGAACCCCGCCGACACGCCTGCCACCGACTCCTCGTTCCACACGATCGCCGGACCAGACCCGCGGCCAGGCGACCCACTCGTTCGCCGTGGCGACGAAATGAGTGTGTGCGGACAACTCTTCCACACCGGAACCCGCGTGGTGTTGTGGAACGACGTCGGCGGCTACGACGCGTACCGGCCCCACCGCCACCTCGACGAGACCCGAGCCACACCGCGTGATCGCAACCAACCGGACGCGACGGCCCGATTCGGAACCTTTCGACGCAATCTTCCGCCAGCGGTCGAGGCGCGCGTTCGCGCTCACGGGTGGGACCTCGAAGACCTGCGTCAGGTGGTTCACCAGGTCGTCATTCATTACGACGCGTGCGGCACCTCTCGGCGTTGCTTCGAAGTGCTGCACGACATCCGCGGTCTGTCGTGCCACTTCTTGCTCGATGTCGACGGCACGATCTACCAGACGCTAGACGTGAAGGAACGGGCGTGGCACGCGAGTTCGGCAAACGATCGCTCCGTGGGAATCGAGATCGCTCACATCGGGGCCGAGCCGACGAGTGCTGCCCCACGCTTCAGCGAGTGGTACGACTCGGATGCGCGCGGCCCTCGACTGAGCCTACCGGCGAACGTGCGCACCGGCTGGCCCCCGGATCTGGAGTTGCGGCCGGCGCGACCGGAACTCATCCGCGGGCCGATCCACGGCTACGAACTCGCGCAGTACGACTTCACCCGCGAGCAGTACGACGCTCTCGTCAAGCTCCTCGCGAGCCTCAGTCGAGTACTGCCCGGAATCCGCGCTGAGGTCCCGCGCGGTGCCGACGGCAAGGTGCCAAGCGGCGTGCTCTCGGCTCGCGACCAAACCGAGTTCCAGGGCTTCCTCGGTCACTATCACCTGACGACCGAGAAGCACGACCCGGGGCCCGCATTCGATTGGGAACAGGTACTCACCGGCGTACGCGCAGTTCTCGCGCGGTGAGCGCCGACGCCGACGTGGCCCAGCACGGACCAGGCCCTGCGAACACTCAGCGCGCACCGCGACGTTGTCGCTGGGCCTCGAAAGTCAGCACGGTCGCCGCCATCGCGACGTTGATCGAGTCGGCTCGGCCGTGCATGGGAATCCGGACCTGTTGATCGGTCCCCGCGAGCCACTCTTCCGGTAGCCCATATTGCTCGCTGCCGAGGATGATCGCGCAGGCGCGCGTGAGGTCGACGTCGCTGTAGTCGGTACTGGCCGCGGGCGAGGTCGCGACCAGCCACACCCCTTGCGCGCGCAGCCACGCCAGTGTTGCCGCAGTGCTGGCGACAGCAATCGGCACCGTGAACAAAGTACCCACGCTCGCCCGCACGACGTTCGGGTTGAAGATGTCGGTCACCGGATCGCAAACGATCACCCCCGTCACCCCCACCGCGTCCGACGAGCGTAGGATCGTGCCCAGGTTCCCGGGCTTCTCGATGGAGGTCGCGACCACGTAGAGCGGACGCTCACCCAGCGGCAGTCGGCTCAGGCTCCAGTTCGGCTGCGGTGCGATGGCGAGCAAGCCGTCGGGACGATCTCGATAGGACATCTTCTGGAACACGGTGCGCGCGGTGGCACAGGGCACGGCGCCGCAGTGCGCCACTGCCCCCGCGATCAACGCCCCTTCGTTCTCGCCGAGGAAGAGTTCCGCGCAGGTGAACAGATCCTGGATCGGCAGCCGTTGCTCGACCGCGCGCAGGATCTCGCGGTATCCTTCGATGACGAACACGCCTTCTTGATCGCGCGCGCGACGGTCACGCAGCCGCACCACGCGCTTGACCCGCGGATTCTGGACGCTGGTCAACACCTCGCTCATGGAACACGCCGCCAGCGTGCGTAGGCCCCCGCGGGCAGCGGACGACCACTCGCCTCGTGAACGACCATCTCGCCGGATTCGATCGGCCCGTCGAGAAAGCCTGCGAGCAGGTTGGCGAGGACGATCGGCGTGAAACCCGGCGAGTGACTGCTGAGCAGCACGAAGGCCGGGCCGGTGTCCAGCAATCGACAACACTTCTCGAGAAACGGCAGCATGTCGTCCTCGATCTTCCAGGTCTCACCGCGAGCTCCACGCCCATAGCTCGGGGGATCGAGAACAATGCCGCTGTAGCGCCGCTCGCGCCGCAGCTCGCGATCGACGAAGCGCACCGCGTCCTCGACGATCCAACGAATCGGACGCTCCGCGAGGCCGGAGAGCTCGGCGTTGTCGCGCGCCGCTTTGACGCTGGTCTTCGAGGCATCCAAGTGGACGACGCGCGCGCCGGCAGCCGCGGCACTCAGGGTGCTGCCCCCGGTGTAGCCGAACAAGTTCAAGACCTCGGACGCGCCTCGGGCGTGCTGGACCTGTTCTCGGATCCAACGCCAGCAGGGCTCCTGCTCCGGGAAGATGCCGACGTGACCAAAGTCGTTGCGCCGCAGCCGCCACGTCAAACCGCAGGAGTTCATGTCCCACTCGAGCGGTAGCGTTCGTTGGAACTCCCAGGTGCCAGTGCCACTCGACTCGCGGGTGAACGTGGCGTCTGCCCCCCGCCACGCCGAGGCTGCTGACTGCGCCCACACCGCCTGCGCCGCGGGCCGCGCGAGCACGTAGGGCCCAAAGCGCTCGAGCTTCATCTGCTGACCGGAGTCGATCAGCTCGTAGCCGTTCTCCAAACGAGTCATGACGCCTTCCGCTGCGCTGTTCTCGATCTGCTGCATACCCGATCCGCTCAGTGCCCGATCCGCTCAGTGCCCGATCCGCGCAGTGCCCGATCCGCGCAGTGCCCGATCCGCTCAGTGCCCGATCCGCTCAGGGCCCGATCCACATTGAGCCACCGATCGCCCCCTTTGCTCGAGCCTCCCCGTGTGCCCGCGCGCGACCGCAGCTCAACGGCGCGCGGCCTCGAGCGTGACCCACGCTTCGGCGCCGCGCAACCCGTCGATGGCTGCGGACAAGATCCCGCCGGCATAGCCCGCGCCTTCGCCGAGCGGAATGAGGCCACCGAACCCGTCGACCTGATACGTGTTTTCGTCCCGCGGAATGCGCACCGGACTGGATGATCGCGACTCTGGGCCGACGACCAGCGCCTGCTCGCCACCGAGAACCGGGTGCCGCCGGGTGAGCTCGAAAAGGCCATCGCGCACCGACTCGACGACGCGCTCGGGAAGGAACTCCTCGAACGGAGCCGGCGTCAATGCGAGAGGATAGGAACTCTCGGGAAGGGACGACGAGATCCGCTGTGCCAGGAAGTCGCGCAACCGCAGTGCCGGAGCCCCAAAATCGGCCGTCGCGAGTCGTGCCGCGCGTTGCTCGACCTGTTCCTGCAGGAGCAGCCCGGCGAGCGGATCACTCGCGCCGAACTCGGCGGGTTCGACGGTCACGACGAACCCACTGTTGGCGTGGGGACCGATCCGCTGGTGCCGTGACGCACCGTTCACGCAAATGAACCCCGCTCGCTCCGTGGCCGGCAGGATCTCGCCGCCCGGGCACATACAAAAACTGAAGACGTCGCCGGCCGCGCGCGAGACCACCCACTGATACTCCGCGGGCGGAAGCTGGGGATGGCCACTGGCCTCGCCGTACTGAAGCCGGTCGATGTCGAGCTGCGGATGCTCGACCCGAACCCCCATTTGGAATGGCTTGGGCACGAGCGGTATCCCGCGCGCCGCCAGCATGCGGTACGTGTCCCGCGCCGAGTGACCCGGAGCCAAGAACACCGCCGTTGCCGACACTTCTGCCCCATCCTCGGTGCGCACCCCGACCAGCCGACGCCCGTTCCCGAAAGTCTCGACCGCGACATCGACGACCTTGGCGTCGAAGCGGAACTCGACCCCCCGCTCGATGAGTTGCTTGCGCAAGTTGCGGACGATCGCGGGCAAGAGGTTGCTGCCAATGTGAGGCTTCGCTGCATAGCCGATCTCGCGCGGAGCACCCGCGTCGAGCAGCGCCCGAATCACTTCGCCAACCCGCGGGTCGTGCACTCGCGTGTAGAGCTTGCCATCGGAATACGTACCGGCCCCGCCCTCTCCGAACAGCAGATTGCACTCCGGGTCGAACGGCGCCCCCTTGAGAAACGCGTACCACCGCTTCGATCGATTCGTCACCTCGGGCCCGCGCTCGAGCACGATGGGTGGACACCCGGCCTGCGCCAAACGATAGGCGGCGAACAGGCCCGCCGGTCCAGCGCCGACGACGACCGGTCGAACGCCGCCGTGCAAGCCCAGACGCGGGATCTCGGGCTTGGCGGGCGCCTCGTAGGGAACGACAGGGCTCCTGGGGCGACGTAACAGGGCGGCCTCGAGAGAGGCCTCGAGCGCCACGCGCACGGTGTAGTTGTAGCGTGGGCGCCGCCCGCGACGACTGTCGAGCGACTTGCGCAGAATCTCCCAATCGGTGATTCGCTGACCGGGGCGCAGCTTCAGGCGCCGTGCCAGGATCGCCGGCAGTTCGGTCTCGTCGTGACTCAGCGACAAACTGAGGTTCCGATAGATCAGGCTCAAGAGTGCCCCTCGTTCCTTGCGTCCCGCTGGTTCGCGAGACGCCGCATGACCCAGGCCGCGGTACCGAAGAAGACGAGACTGAAGAAGAACACGTAGCGCGGTTCGGCCGTCACGGCAATGACGAATCCACCGATCGGGTGCCCGATCAGCGCGCGAGCCCCGACGAGGGCCATGTGCACCCCCATGTACCGGGCCGCCTCGCGCGCCGGGGCCAACGTGATGGGACCCATGTTCCAAGCGATGTGGACGCCCGCCATCGCGAAGCCATAGATGACCTGCGCCACGAAGTACATGCGCCAGTCCGTGATGTGAAGCACGGTGATGGAGAACACCAGCAAGATGAGGTAGCACCGGGCGGCCAGGCGCGCCGGCCCGATTCGGTCCATGACGCGCCCCATGAGGGGCGTGCCGAGCATCAGGCACAGTCCGAACAGCGCCCGCGCTCCGAGCATTTGGGTGTTGGTGAGCGCCAAATCGTTGGCGGCGAACAACGGCAGGGCCGTGGCGCCAGCCATGAACGCCAGACCATAGAAGAAGAAGCCGACCTGGAACCACCGGAAGTCGCGATCCCGTACGAGTACCTGGCGAATCGTGAAGAGCGCGCCGGCGTCCGGACCCGCGGCCGTGGCGGCGAAGCCGGGTCGGACTTGAACGCGCGCGAACCACCAACACGCCAGCACCCCGAAGCCGGCCGCACCCGGGTAGATCCACCGGACCGCGTCGGGGTCGTGGTCGAGCCACACGCCCGCGCCGATGGCACCGGCCCCGGCCAGCAGCGACGAGTACTGCGAAGCCCGACCAAACAGCGTGCCGCGCTTCGAATCGGTGTAGTTCGCACGCAAGAGCGCATTCCACACGGCGATCACCGGAACCTGCGAGAAGGATTGGATCGTAACCAGAGTGAGGAAGACCCAGATGTCGTGGGTGAAGAGGACCGCCAGGAGCGGCAGCCTCCCGAGGAACGCGGCTCCCATCATCAGCTTACGGCGGTCGACGGACGCCAGGTGGTTGGCGACGAACAGCGACAGGAGCTGCACGACGCCCGGTGCCATGCTCAGCAGCATGATCTCGAACCACCCCGCATGCAGGTTCTTGGCCGCCACGTCGGTGGCGGTCCACAACACGCTGGTGAACAGCCCCTCCGCCAGCGCGGCGCGCACGTGGAAGTGATAGGTGTACCGCTCGACACGGTCGAGACCGCGCATTCGAGTGCTCCGTCCGGGGTGTCTCGCCGCGGTCCCGCCACCCGTCGGTGCCGGAAGTGTCGTCGAAGCGAAACGGGGATTCTGAGCCACGGAGCCCACGCGACGCGAGGGAATCTGCGAACGTTCGGGGGGGGCGCCGTCGCCAACCCGTGCCGGGCCCGCCTTGACACCACCCGGTCGCCTTGAAACCATGCCGCGGCGGGTCGGAGTTCGATTCCCCCCAACGGCCGGCGCCGGGTCCGAGCAACGCCTGCTGGGAAGCTCTCGCGAAGATGGAAAAGCTGCTTCTCGCTGGCTGTGGCGGTTTCCTCGGCTCCAGTGCGCGCTACTTGGTGCAACTGGCGCTGATTCGCACCTCGGAGCGGTGGTCGTTTCCCACCGGCGTACTCGTGGTCAACGCGCTCGGGTGCTTCGTGATCGGGCTACTCGCCGCGGGTGCGCCTTCCCGACTTTCGCTGTCCGAAGGAGAGCGGGCGTTTCTGCTGATCGGCGTCTTGGGTGGGTTCACGACCTTCTCCGCCTTCGGACTCGACACGTTCGAACTCTTCGCGAGCCACGAGTGGGGTCGCGCCCTCGCGAACGTAGCGCTGAACCTGATCCTCGGCCTCGGTGCGGTAGCGGCCGGAGTTTTCACGGCACGCTGGCTCGCCAGCCACTGACCCCGATGGACGCGGCGTTGGCGGCCGTGCCGGGACGTGACCCGAGAGGCGTCGAATGAGGCTCTACCTAATGCGTTCCGGATTCGCCTCCGATACCCAGGGTGCCGATGGCTCCGCGCAGTCGCCCGCGAGCGGACCGGATCAGCCGTTGAGTCGCGAGGGGCTGAGCGTCACGCGCCGGGTCGCGCAAGGACTGAGGCGTCTCGAAGTGAGCCCCGATGTGATCCTCACCAGCCCGATCCGACGAGCCGTGCAGACCAGCGAGATCGCTGCGGAGGTGTTCGGCCTCAGTGCCCAGCAGCTCCACCGCACCGCGGCGCTTCTCGCCGAGCAGGCGCCGGACGAGTTGCGCCAGGAACTCGCACGAATCGAGGTCGACAGCGTGCTGTGCGTGGGGCACGCGCCGCACCTCGACTGGGTCGTCGCCGACGTCTGCGGTCGGCTGGATGAGCCGATCACGTCCCTTCGCCGGGGATCCGTCGTGTGTCTCGAGGTCGAAGAGAATCTCCCGGTGGCTTGGCTCGTTTGGTTGCTCGAGGCACCGATGTTGGCCCGGCTCGGCGAGTGACCGCAGCGCCGGACGCCACCCACCCTACCCCTCGAGAGGTCCGCGACCGCGCGGAGCGTTCGAACCACGAAGGAAGCGTGCAGTGTCCACCTACGTCATCGGCGACATCCACGGCTGCGACGAAACCCTTCAGATCCTGCTGGCTCAGTGCGGGTATCGCAGCCAGCACGATCGCCTGTTCTTGGTCGGCGACCTGATCAACCGCGGACCGGGATCGCTCGAAGTACTCCGCTGGGCCAAGGCCGGCGGCGACCGCATCGTAACGGTCCTCGGCAACCACGACCTCCACCTCGTGGCCACGGCCCTTGGCGTGCGCCCGGCACGCGAGCGCGATCACATGCACTCGGTGTTCGACGCGCCCGACGGCGAGGAACTCATCGCGTGGCTGCGGGAGCGTCCGCTACTCCACCGCGAACACGGCGCGGGGTCGGGTTGGGTCCTGGTCCACGCCGGGCTCCACCCGGATTGGACGGTCGAAGAGGCGCAGGAGCTCGCCCGCGAGACCGAAGCGGGATTGCGCGGCAGCGACGCGCCAGAACTGCTCGCAGGGCTCTACCGCAAGCAGCCGGTGAACTGGAGCCGCGGTTTGCGCGGCAACGACCGACTGGCCGCTGCCCTGAAGGTGTTCGTCGCCATCCGTACCTGCCGGACCGATGGTTCCTTGTGCGTCGGCTTTGCTGGCCCGCCGCGAGAAGCGCCGCCGGACTGCACGCCGTGGTTTCGCGTGCCCGAACGCCGTTCTCGCGGCGAACGCATCTACTTCGGTCATTGGGCCGCTTTGGGCTACCACCGCGAAGGCGATGTGGTGGCACTCGACAGCGGCTGTGCCTGGGGCGGGCATCTGACTGCGGTGCGCGTCGAGGACGACGCCGTGTTCCAAGAACCGCTCGCTGACCCCGTGGATGACTTCCGAATTCAGAAGGACTGACGACAGGAGCGTCCCTGCGGAGGGTCGCTCTGGCGACTCAGGCTTCGACCTCGTAGGACTTACCGTCGACCTCCACCACATCGCCAGGGCCCAGGCGACGACCGCGCCGTGTCTCCAGCTGACCGTTCACCTTCACCAAACCGTGTTGAATGACGATCTTCGCTTGGCCACCGGTAGGAACCAGATCGTGCCACTTGAGGAACTGATCCAGCTTGATGCGACGATCCCTGTCGGTCACTCGAGTTCCTCCGGCAACGGTTTCAGGACGGCAGACAGCGTGGCGAAGTAGCGATCGAAGAAGAACGGATCGGCGGGGTTGAGGGGTTCGGTGCTGTCGAGATCCCAAACCGCGATCGGTGCTCCGGACGGGCCGCGAATGGGCACGACCATGCCGGCGACGGTTGCGAGCCCGCTCTCCGAGTCGCAGCTGACGTAGCCTGGCCAAGCGCTCACGGGCGCGGCCACGAGGGTCTGGTTCATGAGGATACCGTCGAAGCACATGCCCGAGGTTCCGACGCCGCCCCGTAGCTCCAGCGTGCCACAAACCGGCGGTCCGGCGGCCGCGTACAACTGGAGCGTGCGTTCGTCCCGCAGCGTGTAAATGCCGTTCCACGCCCAACCGCGGGACCCGAAGATGTCACGGATCTCGCCGGGGACCCAAGACCAACGAAAGCCACCGTTCGCCGCCAAGACGCAGGTGCGTCGCGTGAGCTCGTCGTACTCGGCGCGGCGCTCCGGCGCCACTCGCGCCGGCGCCAAGTCGAGAGCCTGTGCCAACCAGCCCGCGATGGCTTCACTGGGGGCGGCGGCATCCTCCGCGAGGAAGCCCTCGACCCGCGCGCGAATCGCGGCGGAGATCCGCCGAAACTCGCCGCGCACGTGCTCGGGGCTGCCCACGGCCCGCGCCGGATCTTCGAACGGCCAATGCTCGCGCCGCGCGGCCTCCGGGAACACGGGGCACGCCTCCTCGGCCGCATCGCATACGGTCACGACCACGTCGAAAGGTTGCTCGAGAAACTCATCCCACGACTTCGAGGAGGCCGGGGCATGCGTCACTCCCGCCTCCGCCAACACCGCCAGCGCTTCGGAGTGCACGAACCCGGCTGGGTGCGATCCCGCCGAGTGGCAGTCCCAGCGATGCCGCCCCAGGTGTCGCCACCAGGCCTCCGCCATCTGGCTGCGACACGAGTTGCCGGTACAAAGAATCAAGGCTCTCTTCTTACGGCCCGCCAAAGTTACTGCCTACCCTTCCTGGAGTCCCTGCGATCTCTTATCTTGCCAGCCCACGGACAGGCGCCGCAAGCCGCCGCGCCTCGAAACGCGGGCATGAGCGCGACCCATCGTGAGGAGGCAATGCTTGGCCGGCCGAACGCAGAGTAACCCCACCGTTCGCGTCGAACGTGACAGCATGGGACCCATCGAGGTTCCGGCAGACCGCTACTGGGGTGCCCAAACCCAGCGGTCGCTCCAGAACTTCCGCATCGGCAGCGAGCGCATGCCCCGCCCGCTCATCCGGGCGATCGGTCTCGTGAAGCAAGCCGCGGCAGCGGTCAACTCCGAGTTGGGCGATCTCGACCCGAAGCTCGCCGATGCCATCCGGAGGGCGGCGCAGGAAGTGATCGACGGCCAGCTCGATGACCACTTTCCACTGGTGGTCTGGCAGACGGGGAGCGGCACCCAGACCAACATGAATGCCAACGAGGTCATCGCGAACCGCGCGATCGAGCTCCTCGGAGGCAAACTCGGTTCGAAGGATCCGGTGCACCCGAACGATCACGTGAACCGCGCACAGTCGACGAACGACACCTTCCCGACTGCGATCCATGTGGCCGTTGCCGAGCAGATCTCGAGCCACCTGATCGGTTCGCTGCACCTCTTGCGCGAGACCCTGGAACAAAAGGCACAGGCCTTCGCGGGCATCGTGAAGATCGGGCGAACCCACTTGCAGGACGCAACGCCGCTGACGCTCGGGCAGGAGCTGTCGGGCTATGCGGACCAGCTCCGGATCTGCGAGGAAGCACTCGCCAACTGCTTGCCTTCGTTGTACGAACTGGCTGTCGGCGGGACCGCGGTGGGAACCGGGCTCAACACCCGCCCTGGCTATGGCGAGAAGGTCGCAGCCGAACTCGCCATTCGGACCGGATTGCCGTTTCTGTCGGCCCCCAACAAGTTCGCGGTCATGGGTGGCAAAGAGGCGCTGGTCGCAGCGTCCGGCGCGGTGCGAACCGCGGCCTGCGCGCTCAACAAGATCGCGAACGACATCCGATGGCTGGCGAGCGGACCTCGATGTGGTATCGGTGAGATCACCATCCCGGAGAACGAACCCGGCTCGTCGATCATGCCGGGCAAAGTGAACCCGACGCAAAGCGAGGCGCTCACCATGGTGGTCGCGCAGGTGCTCGGAAACGACGTCGCGGTCGGCATGGCCGGGGCGTCCGGGAACTTCGAGCTGAACGTCTACATGCCCGTGATCGCCCATGCGCTGCTCCAGTCGGTCACGCTGCTCGGCGACGCCACCCGCTCGTTCAACGACAACTGCGCGGTGGGTATCGAACCGAATCGCGCCCGCATCGACGAAAACCTGCAGCGGTCCCTGATGCTGGTGACGGCACTGAACCCGCACATCGGCTATGATCGGGCCGCGGACGTGGCGAAGACGGCACATCACCAGGGCAAGACGCTCCGCGAGGTGGCCGTCGAAAAGGGCTACCTGACCGCCGAGGAGTTCGATCGCTGGGTCGTGCCCGGCGAGATGACGGGGCCGAAGCCCGAGTGACGAAGCCCCGAGTGACGGAGCCCGCGTGAAGACGACCCGACCGAGAGCACGCTTGCCGCGAGTACCGTACCGCTCGCGTCTGCTTGCGGTCTTACTCGTCCTCGTAGGCGCGGGCTGTATCCCGACGCCAGTCGAACGGGTCGCTGGATTGTGTGGCCAGACGGGACGCGTTCGCGTGCGGTCTCAGGTTCCGGGTGAAGTGTCTTTCGATCGTTGGCTCGATGACATCACGCTGATCGCGGTCGACCGCAGCGCCACACCGCCGCAGGTCACGCTGCGCTTCGCTCAGTGGCAGGATCCAGGCGAGCCGCCGTTTGATCTCGACGTGGACTTCGATCGCCTGCTCGCGTTCGAAGTCGAGGGCCGAGTCTTGTACACGAGGGAGTAGGCGTCTGCGACCCGGGTCGGGAGCACCGCGAGCGATCGAGCTTGCGTTCGACCTGCGGGCACACTGCCCCCCGCGCTTCTACGTGATCCTTCTGCGATTCATGGAGGAACAAGTCATGATCCAATGGTTCGACGTGCTCGGGGCAGCGCTCGAGAGAGCAGCGACCGAGAACAAGATCCTACTGACCTATATCTGGGCACCGGGTTGACTGGGCTGCAAGAGAATGGATGCAGTTACGTATCCACACGCGCAAGTGATCGAGGAACTGAAGAGTGACTTCGTCTGCTTCAAACTAAACATGCTCGACCGACACCCGGACTTCAAGGAGGCCTCAGGAACGGGTAAAGTCACGTGGGCGCCGACGTTCATCTTCGCGGACGCCAAGCGCCGCGAACTGCGTCGCTACGTCGGCTGGCTCCCGCCCGCGAGCTTCCGCGCCGAACTCGCTTTCGTGCGGGGCCAACACGCCCTCAATCATGGGAACTTCGACGCTGCCACGGCATCGTTTGACGCCGTGGCCGAACAGTTCCCTGGGTCGGAGGTCGCGCCCGAAGCCTTGTACTGGCACGGAATCGCGGCATTCCTGCGCGGCCAACGGGACATGAAGGCGCTCGCAGCATCGTGGAAGCGCCTCGTGGCCGAGTACCCTGGACACCGTTGGGCCACGCACGCGAGCGTAATCGAAGACGCGAAGTAGCGGGATCGGAGACGCGGAGCGCTGCTTCGACGGACTCGCCGATGCGCTGGCTCGGAATCGGTCGCTACGCGACGAGTTCGAGGGAGCGGCCGTTGTCCCGTGGACCCAACGCGAGGATGCGACTGGCGTTGGCTCGTGCCCAGTGGGCGGGGTCCGCGGAGTGCGCGGCGCCCGACCCGCCGAACGCGACCGCGAGCATGTCGGTATTCACGGTGCCCGGACTCAACGCGACGGCCGCGAGCCCGTGAGGGAGCTCCTGCGCCAAAGCTTGGGTCAGCCCTTCGATCGCCCACTTGCTGGCACAGTACGGCGCCACCTGGGGTGACGTCGACTTGCCCCAACCGGAGCTGAGATTCACGACCACTCCGGCGCGGCGCCCGATCATCGCCGGCACGAACGCGCGGATCACATAGTAGACCCCCTTGATGTTGACGTCGATCAGCTGATCGAACTCCGCGATCGGCACCTTCCACAACGGTGCGAGTGCGTTGATCAAGGCCGCGTTGTTGATGACGAGGTCGGGCGCCCCATGGGATTGGGTCACGCGTTGGACCCAGGCCCCGACCTGTTCGGCCGCTCCCACATCGACCACGGCGAAGTCATGCGGCGCAGGGAAGCGGTGCGCGAGATCCTCGATCTGCGAGCGCGCCCGACCGCAACCGATGACGGTGTGTCCAAGGCGCACGAACTCGTCGGCGAGCGCGCGACCAATGCCGCGGGTGACGCCCGTGATCACGATGTTCTTGTTCATGGGTGGATCTCCTGCCCTTGCCGCGACTCATCCGGACCCCGCGGTGGATCCACTCGCCCCCCTCGGATCTCGCCCTTGTCGGCCTTCTCGACCTGCTGCAAAATGCAGAAGGCCTGAAACTCGAGCGCCGCGCGCATCGAATGCCCGAATCGAATGAACCGGTCGTGGCCACGGTCGTCCACGGTACGATTCCCGCGAGAGTCTTCCTCGAACGCAGGAGCACCGCGCATGCCTTCTGACCTCACGCTGCACCAGGTTATCACCCTCAGCGGTGAAGCCAAGACTCTCGCGGAGTATCGCGGCAAGGTCTGGCTCGTCGTCAACACCGCGAGCCGCTGCGGGTTCACTCCGCAGTACGCGGGCCTCGAGGCGTTGCACCAGAAGTTCCACGACCGCGGCCTCGTGGTGCTCGGCTTCCCCTGCAACCAGTTTGGGCATCAAGAGCCGGGGGACGAGTCAGAGATCGCCGCCTTCTGCCACACCCACTACGGCGTGACCTTCCCCATGCATGCCAAGGTCGACGTGAACGGCACTGGCGCGCATCCACTGTTCCGCGACCTCGAGAGTGCTGCGCCAGGACTCCTCGGCAGCAAGGCAATCAAGTGGAACTTCACGAAGTTCCTGGTGGACCGCGCTGGAAACGTCACGCGCTACGCCCCCACCACCCCACCCGAAGCGCTCGAGGCGGACATCGAGGCGGCGCTAGAGCGGCAGTAGGCCACCGGGAAATGACGGATGACCCGAGGATGTCGGACACGCCACGCCTGCTAAGGAGTCGCCCAAGAATGACTTCGACATCTTGCCGTCGATTTGGGTCAGATTCGGCCGATCCAGAAAGCTCGAAACCGGAGGCGTAGCCTTAGGATCGCGAAGCCAACGGGGATGAGCGGCGATGGCGTAGTCAAGCGAGCCGACATGATCTACACCCTCGCGGACCGGGTCACCGCCGGCCCTCCAATCAGGGGCGCGACCAGTGGTCGGCGCTGTGCCGACGGGCGCGACCTTCCTGCTCGAGCTTGAACAAGCCAGCGAGCAGCGAGCGCGCGGCGAGAGCGTGGTACTCGACGGCGGTATCGTCGTACACCATCGCGACGAGAGCGCTGACGGTTGCGGGCTCGGAGCGGAGAACTGCGACGAGCCGTGCCTCGCGGGCTCGTCGGTGTTCGAGGTACTGTCGCAGAAGCGCGCGACCGTCCGGGTGGGCTGGGCCGTGCGCGGGATAGATCGTGCCGAGGTCTTCGTTCGCCATCCGCTCGAGGCTCGCGAGGTACTGCGCCAGGTCGCCCTCGGGAGGATCGATCACGATGGTCGATACGGTCGAAACCAGATCGCCCGCGACGAGCGCGCCGTAGCGGCTCTCGCGCAACGCGAGATGCCCCGGTGCGTGGCCCGGCGTGTGGTAGGCGCGCAACGTCCAAGGCGTCGATCCGTCCGGAGCGCGTCCCAAGTCGAGCTCGCTACCGTCTTCGAGAGTGCGCGCGGTGCCGGGAGCGACGGTGATTCGCGCGTGCGTCTGAGCATGCGCGAACACCTCCAGGCCATATCGCTCCTGGAGGGCGCCAACTCCTCCGATGTGATCCGGATGGTGGTGCGTCAGCACGATCCCAACCAACTGGCGCTGCGCCGCCAGGCAGGCGTCGAGTTTGGCGTGCAGGCGCTCTCGTTCGGGCTCGGCAACCGCGCCGGGGTCGACGACGAAAAGGCGCTCCTCCCCGACCAGGATGGTGTTCGTGGTGGTCGCTGGGAGCTTGGTTGCGGTTACGAGGGGAGCAACGAAGACCCCGGGGCTGAAGCGCACCGGGTGCAACTTGCCGCCCTCGAGAGCGGCGGTCTCCGCCCGGGCTCGCTCCAAGAAACCGTCTGCATCGCCGTCTTCCAGGAGCTCGAGCACGAGCAGCACCGGCGGCACGATCCGTAGGCTGCCCTGACGCCAGCGATCGAGCCAGACGGCAGGGCGCGCGAACTCGCCATCGATCAGCTCACCGGGACTCACCCGCGGTGACTCGCCTGCACGCAGGCGTGCGAGGAAGAAGCTCGTCGCGTATCGCACCGGGGCAAAGGGCGGCGTCGTGATCGACCCCACGGTCTCGAGACGCGCAGGGGCCAGCGTCAACGCGACCTCTTCCTCGAGTTCGCGCACGGCACAGCGCTCGGCAGCACTCCCGAGAGTGCTTTCGCCGACCGCATCCACGGCCTCTACGACGCCACCTGGACAAGCCCAGTAGCCGCCAAAGAAGCGCAGTTCCGGGCTGCGCAAGGCGAGAAAAACCTCGAGCTCGCTCCCGTGGCCGCGCGTCAGGATGACCGCAGCCGCGGTGCGCATCCGGCCTGTCATCTCCGGTTCACCGGACCGCAATCGTGACCATGCGCTTGGGCACGTAGATGAATTTGACGATGGCCTTGCCCTCGACGTGCTTGACGACGAGTTCGTCGGCGAGCGCCAGTTGGCGAATGTCCGGCTCGGAAATGTCCACGCTCACCTGGAGCTTCGTGCGAATCTTCCCGTTCACCTGGACCGGAACCTCGACCGTGTCTTCGACCAACCACTGCGGGTCGAACTTCGGAAACGGAGCGTCGATCAACGATGTCGTGTGGCCGAGTCGCTGCCAGATCTCCTCCGCCATGTGGGGCGCATAAGGAGCCAACAACAAGACGAAGTCCTCCAGCACCGCGCGCGGGCGCGCCTCGAGTGGGGTGAACTCATTGACGAAGATCATCATCTGCGCGATGGCGGTGTTGAAGCGCAGATTCTCGGTGTCGTGCTCGACCTTCTGAATGGTCTTGTGACGCGTCCGCTGCTGCTCGGGTGTCGGCTCGATGTCCTGAATGGCTGCCACGATGGCTCCGTCCTCGTCGAGGAACAGCCGCCACACCCGATTCAGGAACCGCCACACTCCCTCGAGCCCGCCCTGCGACCACGGCTTCTCGACTTCGAGCGGACCGAGGAACATCTCGTAGAGGCGCAGCGTATCGGCACCGTACTCGGCGACGACATCGGTCGGATTGACGACATTCCCGTAGCGCTTGGACATCTTGCGATTGTCTTCGCCGAGCACCATCCCCGGGTTTACGAGGCGCTTGTAGGGCTCGTCGACCGGACACACTCCGATGTCGAACAAGAACTTGGTCCAGAACCGGCTGTACAACAAGTGCCCGACGGCATGCTCGGCTCCGCCCATGTACAGGTCGACGGGCAGCCAGCGCCGGGCGAGTTCGGGTGCGCACAGGGCGCGCTCATTGTTCGCATCGATGTAGCGCAGGAAGTACCATGAGCTTCCTGCCGAACCGGGCATGGTGTCGATCTCGCGCTGCGCCGGCCGGTCGGTTCCCGGGACCGTGGTTCGCACCCAGTCCACCGCACGCTCGAGGGGAGAGCGCCCGCTGCCCGTCGGACGGAAGTCGTCGACATCGGGCAAGGTCACCGGCAAACTTCCCTCGGGAACGGCGTGTACCTTGCCCTCGTCGTCGATGACGACGGGCACCGGCTCTCCCCAGTAACGTTGCCGCGCGAAGATCCAATCACGCATTCGATAGCGCACGACGCCGCGGCCGATGCCCTGCTCTTCGAGCCAGCGAACCATCCGCCCGACCGCGTCGCGACTCCGAGTCCCATCGAGGAAGCCGGAGTTCACCATCGTGCCCTCGCCACTGTGAGCGGCCTCGGCGATGTTGCCCCCGGTGATCACCTCGACGATCGGCAGACCGAAGGTGCGCGCAAAATCCCAGTCGCGCTGATCGTGCCCGGGCACCGACATGATCGCGCCGGTGCCGTAACCCATGAGCACGTAGTCGGCGACCCACACCGGGATCGGACGTCCGGTCGCCGGGTTGTGCGCATACGCGCCGGTGAAGATCCCGGTCTTGCCGGCGTCCTCACCACTCCGCGTGATCTCGGACTTGCTGGCGGCCTCACGCTGATACGCCTCGACTGCGGCCCGCTGGCCCGGAGCGGTGATCTCGCTGACGAGCGGGTGCTCCGGCGCCAACACGCAGAATGTCGCGCCGAAGAGCGTATCGGGGCGAGTGGTGAACACTTCGATGACGTGGTTCGAGTCGGCGACGCGAAAGACGACGTCGGCCCCCTCCGACCGTCCAATGCGATCGCGCTGCATGGCCTTGATCGACTCGGGGAAGTCGACCCGTTCGAGTCCCTCGAGCAGGCGATCGGCGTACGCCGTGATCTTCAGCATCCACTGCTTCATGGGTTTGCGGACGACCTCATGCCCACCGCGTTCGCTCTTGCCGTCGATGACTTCGTCATTGGCGAGCACCGTACCGAGTGCCGGACACCAATTGACGAGGGCTTCGGCCTGGTACGCCAGCCCGTGTTCGAGCAACTTCAGGAAGATCCACTGGGTCCAGCGGTAGAAGCCGGGGTCGGCCGTGCTGATCTCGCGTTCCCAGTCGTAGCTGAAGCCGAGCAGGCGCAGCTGGCCACGAAAGGTGTCGGCGTTGGCCCGCGTCGAGACCGCAGGGTGGGTACCCGTGTCGATGGCGTACTGCTCGGCGGGCAACCCGAATGCGTCCCATCCCATCGGGTGCAGCACGTCGAACCCCTGCATGCGCTTCAGCCGCGAGATGATGTCGCTTGCGGTGTAGCCCTCCACGTGCCCGACATGGAGCCCCGCCCCAGACGGATAGGGGAACATGTCGAGTACGTAGTACTTGGGAAGGTCGGCACGCTCGCCGGCTCGAAAGGACTTGTGGTCGTCCCAGTATCGCTGCCACTTGGGTTCGATGTCTGCCGGTCGATACGCCATGGAGCCCACGCCTTTCCGTGAACGAAACCGGGATTGTAGGGTTTCGGGGGCGATTGACAAAGGGTCCGCTGCCCGGGCTGCAGAAAAAGAGGTCTTGATCTGGTCGTCCGTTTGAATCGACAGCGATCGGCACTTGTCCGCCGGTCCAACACTCCGGTACGATCTACGCCGGGCCTCGTCACTGGGCGGGCGACCTACCGGGCAACCAACCCCACCCGGAACACCGGGAGCTTCTTGGCCCCGACGCGCGGAGGCAGCATGGCGCGACGCAAGTTCACTCCCGAACAGGCGAACCGCACCCTACCCTTGGTCCGCCGCATCGTGGCCGACCTGCTGCGCCGAGGGCAGCAGCTCGACCGGCTTTCCAAGGAGCAGGAAGCCCCCGACACCCTGCGACAGATGGAGTTGGTCAACGACGAACTCCGCGCCTTGGCCGAGGAACTCGAGGAAATCGGGTGCTTGTTCAAGGACTGGAACTTCAGGACGGGCTTGGTCGACTTCCCCGCAGAGATCGACGGTGAAGAAGTCCTGCTCTGCTGGCGCAGCGACGAGGAGCGTGTCGAGTGGTACCACACCTACGACGAGGGCTACCCCGGACGCCGCCGGATTCCCGGATAACGCCCCCCGCGGCCGCGTTGGCTGTGACCCATGAGCAGAAGCTCCAGTGACGTATTGCTTGCGACAGGCCGCACGATCCCGCAGACGCCTCGACTCGCGAGTCACGCCCCGAGTTGCTCGTAGCGATCGACCTGCGACTCGACGACTTTCAGGCTCTCGCGCCAGAAACTCGGCGTCGTGATGTCGATTCCGAAGCGGCGGGCGAGGGCTGGCGCGTAGGCGCTGCCAGTCGCGCGCAGCAACTCGCGATAGCGCGGGACGAACGAATCGCCGTCCTCCAGGTAGCGCCGGTAGAGCCCCAGCCCGAACAGGTGGCCGAAGGCGTACGGGAAGTTGTAGAAGTTCGAATCCGGCGAATAGTAGTGCGGCTTCCACAGCCACATATAGGGGTGGTACGTGTCGGCGACGACAGCGTCTCCGTAGGTCTCGGCCTGCTGCTCGCGCATTAGAGCACACAGTTCGTCGGCACTGAGTGTAGCCCCGGCGCGCCGATCGATCACTTCGCGTTCGAAGCGGAACCGGCAGCTGATGTCGAGACACACCTGGGTGGCGCCACTGATCTGCGCCTCGAGAATGGCCAGCGCCTCACTCGGACCCGCGGTTTCGAGCGACGCCTCGCTGACGAGGGTCTCGCAGAAGATGCTCGCGGTCTCGGCGAGCGTCGACGGCGACCCGCGCAGCAGCGGATCCAGGCCGCGCTGACACTCGTTGTGGAACGCATGGCCGAGTTCGTGGGCCAGCGTGAACAGCTGGTCCATACTGCCGTCGAAGTTGACCAAGATCCGACTCTCGTCCCGCCCCATGACCGGCATACAGAAACCACCACCGAGCTTTCCGGCCCGGGGCTCCGCATCGATCCAACGGCGCTCGAAGGCCTTGACCGCAAAGCGATGCAAGTCCGGGCTGAAGCGTTCGAAGCGTTCGCAAATGAACTCGCGCGCCTGATCCCACGTATAGTGCTTGGAGGCGGCGCCCACCGGTGCGAACAGGTCCCACCAACGAAGCGTCGACAGGCCGAGCTTCTTGGCCTTGCTCTTCAGGTAACGGCGAAAGACCGGGAAGAACTCCTGGATGGAACCGAGCAGCGCCTCGAGCGTCGGGCGATCGATCCGATTCTCCGACAACGCGGCGTCGAGCACGTCGACTCGCCGCCGTCGCCGGGCGAGGGTGCGAGCGTTTCCCTTGATGGAGTTGAGGGCCACGGCGACGACCGGAGCGACCGATCGCCAGCCGGCCAGTTCGGCGTGGTAGGCGCGCTCGCGCACCGCCGAATCGGGATCGAAGCACAGGTTGTGGACCATCGAGATCGGCAACTCTTCGGTCTTGCCATCGCGCTCGAGGGGCACGCGGATCTGACTCGTCACGCTGCTCTGCAGTCGGCTGAACGCCCGCGCCCCATCGACGCTGAGTTCGGCCGCCAGCGCTTCGAGATCCTCGTCCATGAGGTGACGCGCCTCGCGCGCGCTGTGACGCAACAGGAACTCATAGCTCCCCAGGGCCGGATGCTCGACGAACAGTTGGTCGAGCATCGGTTCGAGCGTTCCGATCCAACCTTGGAGCTGCAGCAGCATCGTCTGCAGCCGGGTCCAGCGTTGCTCGTGGCGTGACTGCTCCCGCAGTGCATCGGCGTCGCCGGAACTCACGCTGTAGCGTAGGTAGGTGTAGGCGTTCAACGTGTGCGCGACTCGCTCGAGTTCTTGCAGGTGACGCAGCGCGTCCATCAGCACGTCGGCCGCCGTGCCCGGTGCCGCGCCGGCGCGGCCGGCAGCGGCTCGGGATTCGCGGGTGACGTGGTGCTCGCGAAAGAACGCCTCGAGATCAGCCAAACGACGCTCGAAGTCGCGGGTCGCGTCCTGGTAGTCGACGCCCTCGAAGCCAGAGTAGATGCTGGAGAGGTCCCAGTGCGGAAGAACTGCGTTCAAGGCAACCTGCCCATTCTCAACCTTTTGTGGCCTAGCCACCGATGGCGCCCGCCACCACCGGAGTGCGCGTCATGGTAGCGAACTCGACGTCGCCCGTCAGGAGGGTTTGCGCCCCCGGTTGACGCCTGCGAGAATCCGGCATGCGCCCGCCGAGTTCCGACCCTTACCCGCTCGCCGAGTGGATCGATCGATACCTGCAGCGCTTTCTCGCGCACGGGCTCGAGCGCTTCGTGGACCAACGAGGCGGCGGATTCCACGAGGCGCTGGGCGCCAATGGAGTGGCCACATCCGAACCGAAGCGCTTGGTCGTGCAGTGTCGCCAGGTCTATGTGTTCAGTCACGCGGCACGACTCGCCGGACCTCCCGAGTGCCTCGAAGCGGCTCGGCGAGGGGTCGAGTTCTTGACCGAGCACTACTGGGACGAAAGTGCTGGTGGTTGGTTCTTCAGCGTGGGCCCAGCCGACCACGCGGCCGACCGCACTCGGGACCTGTACGCGCACGCGTTCGCCCTGTTTGCACTCGCCCACCATCACGCCGCGACCGGCGACGCGGGGGCGCTCGCGGCGGCACTGGCGACGCAGCGTTTCATCGACGAGCGTTTCCGGGACCCGGTGAACGGCGGTTTCCACGAAGCTCTCGACCCTGAGCTGCAGCCGCTTCCGCGGGTCCGTCGGCAGAACCCCCACATGCACCTCCTCGAGGCGGCCCTCGCGCTCGCCGACTCGAGCGGGCACTCGGCGGCGACCTCGCTCGCCGAACAGTTGTACGCGCTCATGCGCCAGCGCTTCCTCGACGTCGCGACCGGCACGCTGCGCGAGTTCTTCACCGACGACTGGCAGTTCCACCCCGAGGAGGGTCACGTGGTCGAGCCGGGGCACCACTTCGAGTGGGCGTGGATTCTCGAGCGCTACGCAGACCTGACCGACACGGCCGAGGCGCGAGGCCTCGCGGACGCGCTCCGCGAGTGGGGGTGGCACCACGGCCGAGACGCGGTGCACGGCGGCATCTTCGACGCCGTCGACCCGCGCGGGACACCACTTCGGGACAGCAAGCGAATCTGGCCGCAGTTGGAAGTCCTGAAGGCCTTCGCCGTTCACCACGAACGAACCCTCGACCCCAACTCCCGAGAGCGATTGGTCGCGGCGCTCGGCTACCTGCGAGAGCGATACCTGAGACCCGACGGCTCGTGGATCGAGCACCTGGACCGCTCCGGAGCACCGACGAACCAACGGCTCCCCGGTAGCACCGGGTACCACCTGTTCTTGGGCCTCACCGAAGCACGCCGCGCCCTGGGCCGCTGACCAGACCGCCCAACCGACGCGACCCGGCGTCCACGTCATGCTGCAAGACATTCATTTTCAACAACTTGTGAAATCTCGGCGGAAATCGACGAGAAACATCGGCCTGAGAGAGAACCCGGGACAGGGAGCTATGAGTCCCTCCACCGAGGTCCGGCGCGCGGTCTGCGTCGAGACACCGACTCGGCTGGGTTTCGTGATCGGTTATAGGAATTGTCCCATGTTTCCCATGCAGCTTCGAACCGTGTTACACCGAGTCCTTCCTGTGGCGTTCTTGACGATCGGCTGGTTCGCGCTACCGGCAACAGCCCTCGGCCAATCCTCGTTCGTGCGAGGCGACGCGAACGGCGACTTGGCGGTCAACATTTCGGACCCCGTGACCCTCCTCGCCTACTTGTTCAACGGCGGGACGATCGGCTGTCAGAGCGCATGCGACGCCAACGACGACGGCCAAGTGAACCTCGGCGACGCGGTCTATCTCTTGGGCGCGATCTTCTCCGGAGGCAACCCGCCGCCGTCGCCTTACCCAACCTGCGGCCCGGATCCGTCCGCGGATGCACTCACCTGCGTCACGTCGCCTTGCCCGACCCAACCCCCCGTGGGGCAGCTACGCGAAGTGGACGTCGCGTTCCTCGGCAGCACCACCGGCGGAGTCGGGCGGGTCGTGTCGGTCACCGGCACGGGGGCCCAGCACCAGCTCACGAGTTGGAGCGTCTCGAACGCGGGGGCACTCACGGAACTGGCGACCACGGCACCGATCGACGGCCACCACCCGCGAGTCAAACGGCTCGCGGGCGTCGGCACGGCCTCGACGCCGCGGTTCGTGACCTCCACCATTCTGGCCGACGGGAACCTGTTTCTGACCAGCCGACGCTTGAACGCGAACGGCACCTTCGTCAACTCCGGCACGATCGGCTACGGATCGAACGCCAGCGTCGAAGTCCTCAGCTACGACCTCGCCGTGCGGCCGATCTTCGCGGGTCCGACGTTGACCGAGCACCAGGTCGTGACGGTGATCGTCGCCGAGCCCACCGCCGGCGGGGCTCGCACCCTGCGCGTCGTCAGCTGGAGAGTGACCGCGGCTACTGGGGCAGTCACGGGGCTCGAAGACTCGGGGAACCTGCCGCTCTTTGCGATTCCGCAGAACGGCAGCGCCGATGAACTCGCGATCTCGATCTCGCACCTCAATGGGATCCAGTACGTCCTCACGTACACCAACAGCGTCGGTCAACTCGAGAATCGCTTCTTCTGGGTCGAGGATGACGGGCACATCGTTTACGCCGGAGGATCGCAGGGCGGCCAAAACATCCGCGGGACGGACACGGTCAACATCGACCAGGATGCGAACGCGGTCGCGCGAGTGACGGACAGCGGCTTCGTGACGGCCAGTCGCCTCCTCGACGGTACCCTCTCGATGTCGGTGTGGGAGCGCCGCGACGAGGGCTTCATCAACTTCGAGCCGTATCTGCTCACGGACAACTCGCTCGACTTGAGTCCCAACGGCAAGGGCGTGTTCCCAGCGACGCCCGCGCTGACCAACGCTTGGCGGGTTCGGGCAGGCGCTAGTGACCTCGCGGGGACTGCGCTGGCCACTGGCGACTTCAACGGCGACGGCTACCAAGACGCTGTCATCGGGGTCCCGCGTCGCGACGCCGGCGGCTTCAGCGACTCGGGCGCCATCTTCGTGATTCACGGCGACTCCACGTCGGGCGTGCGCAACAAGCCGTTCACCCAAGAGTGGTCGCAGGGTACTGCAGGGATCGCCGGCGCAGCCGAGGACGGCGATCGCCTCGGGGAGTCGATCGCCGTGGGCGACTTCGACGGGGACGGCATTGACGACGTCGCCGTCGGCGCTCCATACGAAGACATTGGCGCCACCTCGGCGGGCGGCGCGGTGAACGTGATCTACGGAACGCCGTTCGGGCTCGCCTCGACCGGCAACGTGCTGTTCACCCAAGAGGCGCTCGGACACACGTCGGCGGCCTCGGACTTGTTCGGCCGGGCCCTCGCTGCCGGCGACTTCGACGAAGACGGACGTGACGACCTCGCGATCTCGGCCCCAGGGCGCGAGGTAGGCCCCAACTCGAGTGCCGGCGTGGTCTACGTGTTGTTCGGTACCGCCACCGGCCTGACCTCGACCGGTAACACGCTGCTCCACCAGGACTCGGCCGGGATCATGGACACGGCCGAGCCCTTCGACGAATTCGGTCGGAGCCTCACGACCGGCGACTTCAACGGCGACGGGAACGACGATCTCGTGATCGGCGTGCCCGGCGAGAATGTCGGCGCCGTGGTCGACGCGGGCGCAGTGCACATCATCTACGGGAACAGCGGCAGCGCGAATGGCTTCTCGGCCAACAACTTCGTGTCGCAAGGCGGGTTCGAGGGCGGCTTGGACATCCTCGGTGCGCTCGAGGCCGAAGATGCGTTCGGCGCGTCGGTAGCCGCTGGCGACTTCGACGGGGACGGCGCGGATGACCTCGCGATCGGAGTTCCGGGCGAGGCCGTCGGTTCGATGCTCAACGCCGGGGCCGTGAATATCCTCTACGGCACGTTCCTGGGTCTGACCCACGTCGGCAACCAGATCATTAGCCTGGACGAGTTCAATCCAAACGGCGGAAACCTCCCCGACATCGCGGAGACGAGCGACTCGTTCGGCTTCGCGCTCGCCACCGGCGACGTCAACGGAGATGGAGACGACGACCTGATCGTCGGAGCGCCGGGCAAGGGCTTACCGTCGACGTGCAGCGCCTCGAGCATCGAGGATGTCGGCGCGTTCTTCCAGATCCTCGGAAGCGTCAATGGCTTGACCCCGAGCGGCGCTACCATGAACCACCAGAACTGGTGCGTGGGCAGCGACACGGCCGCTGGTGTCGGCGTCGTTTTCGATCGCTACGCGCAGGCACTCGCCGTCGGCGACTTCAACGCCGACGGTGAAGACGACCTCGTCGTTGGCATTCCGAACAAGGACACCGACGACGAAGCCAACTGCGGCGCGATCCACCTTCTCGATGGGTCGGCGAGCGGTCTCAGCTACACGAACGACGAAGAGTGGTTCATTCGGGTCCTCGAACAGGTCCGCGGGATCGTCACCGACATGGCATGGGAAGACGCCGGTGGGCCGGGCAGCGGTCGCTTGTTCAGCAAGAACGAGTTCCTGCCGCACGTCCACGTCGCGAGCGTCACCAAGACCATGACGCTGCTGCTCGCGGTCGAGGCCATCGAGGCGGGGCTAGTCGACGAACTCGACGACATCGACGTCTCGTCGCTGGCCGGAACGACGGGCGGAAGTTACATGGAGCTGTGGGACATGAGCGGCCCGGTGCTCGACATGGGCGGGAACGAGATTCGATTCCTCGCGACCGGCGACACCATGCCTCTCGACATGCTCCTCCACGGCATGATGATGCGTTCGTGCAACCGCTCGTCGGTGGCGATCGGCGAGGAAGTCGCGCTGCAAGTCATGGGCGACTCGGAACGATTCGTCGACATGATGAACGCCCGCGCGAGCGCGATCGGCATGCCCAACACGGTGTGCGGTCACCCCGCCGGCGGCATGGTGACCAAGGTGCAAGACCTGATCAACCTGCTCATGGAAGGTTGGGAGCACCCGATGTTCCGTGAGATCATGGGGCGCGAGCTCTTCGGCGACACGCTGCCGGCACTCCAATTGTGCGGGACCGACATCAATGGAGCCCCCAAGTGCAACAGCCCCTTCACCAAGCTGCAGACCATCGGCGACTATCCGGGACGCCTGGGCTGGAAGGGTGGCAACGGCCGCCTGTGGTGGGGATCGAACCTGAGCTACGGCTACCCCTTCGGCGAGCCCGACGTCCCGAGCTGCATCTCGAGCGCCGTGGCGGTAGTCGAGCGTGCGGACCGCGAGATCGCCATGGCCCTGCAACAAACGGGAGACCGTACCGGCGACTCGCAAGACTTGCTCGACTTCGGTGTACGCAAAGTGTTCACGCCTGACCGCTGCGACGAGGTCGAGTACCCGGCGCCTGGCGGGATCGTCGGTCCCGAGGGGCCGATCCGGGTGCGCGCCTTCGCCGTCGACGGGATCGAGAACGATGGTGTCGTGACCGCAGTGATCGACGATTACGAGGAGTTGCGGATCAACGTCTGGGGCGCGAACTTCGTGGTCGGGGCCTTGTCGCCGCTGGACGCGGCCAGCACCACCTACACTCTTCCGCCGGGCACTACTTATGCCCCCGCCGGCTGGGTTCGGATGGCGCGACTGGACGCGTTCGGTGCGATCGGGGACTACGTAACGGCGACCCTCGATGGAACCCACCTAGACCTCGAGATCTGGAGAGTCGGCGAAACTCCGTAGCGACCGGGTAGAATCACCTTTCTCGGCGGGAGCCTCGCGAGCCGTAAGGAGTCGCGAGGCTCCTTGCCCGTGAGGTGCCGACCGTCGAGCAGGACCGCTGACCGAACAACGCAGTGGCGAAACAACGCGCGGAGCACTTCCATGACCCCCTCGGTCGATCGCAGACCAGAGCCACGTCGTACGGACCGGAGATCACGGTTGGGCAGCACCAATGATCCCCCACGCGAGCCGGCCGGGAACCCCGACCCGAGCCGCCGCAACTCTCTGCTGAGCCACTTCCTCGGGGAGGGGTTGCGGGTGGCGTTCGGACCGACGCCGAGCCCAGCCCGTGGGCGGCTTGCGCAGGAGGGCGTACTCGATTGGCTGCGGCGCAGCGCGGTCCAGTCGCCACAGCCCACGCTGCGCGACTGCGTCGAGGTTCCCGAAAGCAGGGTCCGTTCCCCGCGGGACTCGGGTGGTCAGCGCCAGATCGGTCCATACACGGTGATCGGCGAGATCGCGCGCGGTGGGGTCGGCATCATCTATCAGGTCCGCGAGCGGAACCTCGGCCGCGACCTCGCCCTCAAAGTGCTCCAGGGACGCCACGAGGACAACCCCCAATTGCTGCTCCGTTTCATCGAAGAGGCACAGATCGCCTCGCAGCTCCAGCATCCTGGCGTCGTCCCGATCCACGAACTCGGGGAGCACGATGGTCTCCCCTACTTCACCATGAAGCTCGTTCGCGGGCGCACGCTCGCCGCACTCCTCGAGGAACGCGAAGGCCCCGCGGAGCGTCGTTCCTACTTCGTCAGCATCTTCCAGAAGATCGCGGAGACCTTGGCGTACGTGCACGCGCGCGGAGTGATCCATCGCGACACGAAGCCCGCCAACGTGATGGTCGGCGCGTTCGGCGAGGTGCAGGTGATGGACTGGGGCTTCGCCAAGGTACTGGGCGACCGTCCTCAGCGCCGCCGGCGACCGCGAACGACGGTCGAGTCGTCGCCGGCGGAGAGCCACGGCACCGCCACCGACGAGGACATTCGCACGCTGCGAACGTCGAGCCCTGCCGGGTCGGCCTCGGATTCTCTCGTCGGCAGCGTCGTGGGCACCCCGGCCTACATGGCGCCCGAACAAGCGCGCGGGCTGATCGATGACCTGGACGAGCGCGCGGACGTCTTCGGGCTCGGGGCGATCCTCTGTGAGATTCTGACCGGCGAGCCACCCTTCCTCGGCGAAACCGCCGCCGCCATTCATGCGAACGCGCGGCAGGGTGACATGGAGCCGGTGTTCCAACGCATCGATGCGTCCGGAGCCGATCCAGAACTCGTGCGGATCGCGCGGTCGTGCCTTGTCGCCGATCCGCGTGGGCGCCTACGCAACGCAGGCTTGGTCGCCCGCGAACTGCGAGCCTACTCCACGTCCCTCGAAACGCGAGCACGGGCCGCGGAGCTCGACGCAGCGGGAGCGCGAGTGCGCGCGGACGAAGCCCACAAGCGCCGGCGCCTCGCGACAGTCACGGCCGTGTGCGTGGTCGCGCTCGTCCTCGTCAGTGCGGGCAGTTTCCTGTTCCTCGACCAGCAGCGCCGTTCGCACCGCGAGACGACGGCGACGGACATCCGCACTTCCCTGAGCCGAGCCCGGGAGCTCCGCGACGAAGCCTGGGCCGGCGACTTCTCGAAGTGGGAACTCGCGCTCGCGATCGCGCACGAAACGGAAGCGCGCGCGCTCGAGTTCGGAGATCCCGCTTTGGTCGACGAGGCGCGCGCGCTCGCGGACGACATCGCCGAAGTCGCGGAACAAGAATCGCGCATGCACGCCATGCTCGATCGACTCGAGCGCACGAACTCCGAGGCCGGAGTCCCCGAGGAGCGTGAACTCCTGAGAACCTCGAAGCTCGAAGCCGTCGAGCGCGAGTTCGCAAGCGCCTTCCGAGAATTCGGCATCGCCGTGGAGGCGCTCGACCCGGTCGAAGCCGCGCGCCAGATCGCGGCGAGCGGTATCGCCGACGCGATCGTCGGCGCGCTCGATCGATGGGCGGCGGCCCGCCTCGGCGGCGATGCGCGGCAGGCGGAAAGCGGGCGTGAGCTCCTGCGAGTTGCGCAGCTCGCCGACAGCGACGAGCAGCGCAGCGAGTTGCGCCGACTCGTCATCGAGCGCGACCTCGCGGCCATCCGCGCGCTCGCGCATCGGGACGCAGAAGTCGAGGCCCCCGCCTCGACCCTGCTGTTGCTCGCAGCGGCACTCGGCTCGGGAGGCGCCGGCCGCGAGTCCGTGAGCGTCGACCGTGCACCGATCGAGTGGTTCTTCTCGCGGGCGCACCAACGCAGCCCGGACGACTTCGCGATCAACTTCGAACTCGCCGAGTACTTGCGTCTCTGCGAGCCACCGCGCTGGGAGGAGAGCTTGCCCTACTACGCGACGGCCGTCGCCCTGCGACCGGATAGCGTTCCGGCACGCACCGGTTGGGCCCGCGCTCTCAGTCGGACGAACCGTCAGGATGCGGCCATGCGCGCCTTCGGAGAGACGATCCGGCGGCGCCCGGAGTCGGCGGCCGCGTACACCAGCTTCGGAAACGAGATGCTTCGAGCCAAGCGCTACGAGGAAGCACTCCGCTATTTCGAGCGCGCGATCGAAGTCGATCCGATGGCTGCGGTCCCGCGCGACCGGCGTGCTTCGGTGTTTCGTGGTCAGGAGCGCTGGGAGGAGGCGACCGAAGCCTACCGGTCGCTGCTGGCCGTCGCCCCGACCCACCAGTGGGGTTGGTTCTGGCTCGGCGTATGCTACGTGCGTTGGGGTGACTATCGCGAAGCGGAGAGTGCGTACCGCGAGGCGATTCGGCTCTATCCGGACTTCGCGCACGCACACTGCAACCTTGCCCTGGCCCTCCTCGAGCTGGGCCACCCGCACGCTGCGGCGGTGAGCCTCGCGACCGGCCACCGGTTGGGCAAGGAGAACTGGAAGTGGGCGCACGACTCGGCTCAGTGGCTCGAGACGGTGCGCGAGGTAGTCGCCATGCAGGACCGGCTGGATGCCCGCGACTTGGCCGAGGGGCAACGCATCGAGCTCGCACTGGCGGCAGCTCGACTGTGCGAACCAAGCTTCAAGGCGCAGTGTGCCCGCTACTTCGAGATGGCGCGGGAGACCACGGGTGGGAGCGCGGCCGGAGCGGACTTCCGGATTGCGGCGGCCAAGGCTGCCGCATTCGCTGGGCGGTTGCCGCGCGGCAGCGATACCGCGAGCGGCGCGGACGCGGCACACTGGCGGGGCCGTGCGGCGCAGTGGCTGGGTGAAGCCCTCGCCGACCTCCCCGCGCCAACCGAGGCCTCGGCGTGGAACGACCTGGCGGTCCGGCTCGAACGCTGGCAAGCCGAGCCCGACCTCCACGCGATCCGTGATTCGAAGTTCCTCGAGCGGCTGCCCGACGCCGAGCGCCGATCGTACCTGCTCTTGTGGCAAGATGTGGAGCGAAGGCTCGCCGAAGCACGACGGTACGCTGAGGAAGAAGGCACTGAGGCTCCGAGAGGTGCAGGCTCGAATCCCTGATCGAGGCGCGCTCCGCCGAAGACGAGACCTAAGCGATGAACCGTTTCGATACCACCTGCTGGTTCCTGGTGGACGACGCCGCCAACGACGTACCCGGCGCGCGCGAAGAGTTCGCCCGCAACTACGCACCGGCCGTGCGCGCGTACCTGTGCCACCGTTGGCGCAGATCTCATTGCCTCCAGCAAATCGACGACGCGATCCAAGAGCTCTTTCTCGAGTGCTTCCGCCAAGGCGGGCTACTCGACAAGGTCGACGGTCAGTACCCCGGTGGCTTTCGCGCCTTTCTGTACGGCGTCACCCGCAACGTCGCGTTACGCTTCGAGACACGCCACGGCCGACAACGCGCACGAACCGGTGCCGAGAACGTTGATCCCGCGGAACTCCCGGCCGACGAAGCCACACTGTCGCAGGTCTTCGACCGCAGCTGGCTCGAGTCGATCCTGCGCCAAGCCGCCGCGCGTCAACAAGCGCGAGCCAAGCAACAAGGCGCGGACGCCGAGCGCCGGGTGAACTTGCTGGAACTGCGGTTTCGCGACGACCTCTCGTTCGGGGAGATCGCCGAGCTGTGGAACGTCGACATCCAGTGGCTCTACCGCGAAGCGGCGCGCGCGCGCCAAGAGTTCAAGGAAGCCCTGTTCGAAGTCGTATCCTTCCACAATCCACGCTCCCCCGCCGAGATCGAGCGCGAGTGCGCGGAACTACTCGCACTGCTCGGCTAAAGCACTAAGGAGTCGCCCAAGAGTGACTTCGACACCTTGCCGTCGATTTGGGTCAGATTCGGCCGATCCGGAAAGCTCGGAACCGGAGGCGTAGCCCCCCGGTGAGGATTTCGAGGTTTTCGGATCGGTCGAAGATGGCCCGAAGCGACGAGCAAGAGGGTGAAGTTATTCTTGGGCGACTCCTAAGACCAACCCGGTCCAGAAGAACATCGCTGCGCGGCTTCACTCGCCCCGGAAGGGAGGAAAGGCGAAACGCGGCAGACCGTGGGAGGCGTGGGGCGCGGGTGGCGTGTCGAGGTTCCGTGGCGCCAAGCCGATGCGGACAGCCTGTCCGCATCCGCCTAGCGCCACGGGCCCCACCGCGAACCACCCCAGTCCCACGCCTCCCACCGCCTCGGCCCCCGACTCTGCGCCCCCTTTTGCCGCCGAAGGGGGCAACAGCCCAAGCCCTTTACCAAGACCGATGGTCCCGCGACACTAACGACCCCTGCCCGGCGAACGCCGGAGTGAACCTATGCCACCGTTCCTGGATCCCGAGTTCCGGTCGAACCGCCCGAACTGCTGGCAGTCCCGCGGCTCTTGCCCCACTTCGACGCCCCCGGCTGGGTGCAGAGCATTACCTTCAGTCTCCGCGACGCCGTGCCGAGGAGTCGAATCGATGCATGGCGGGCGGAGCTCAGGCTGTCGGACTCGACGCCGAAGTCCGACCCAAGGCGCCAGCGGTTGCAGCGGCGAATCGCACGGTATGAAGACGAAGGGCACGGCCAGTGTTGGCTTCGCCAAGACGCAATCGCAGACATCGTCGAGGGAACGTTGCTCCATGGCGATCTCGAGCGGTATCGCCTACTCGCCTGGTGCGTCATGCCGAATCATGTCCACGGACTCATCGAGACCCTACCTGGGTTCTCCGTCTCTGGTCTCGTTCACACTTGGAAGTCATTCTCCGCGACGCAGGCGAATCGCAGTCTGAATCGCGAGGGAGACGAGTTCTGGATGCCGGACTACTACGATCGGGTCATTCGTAACGAGCATCACCTCCGGGTTGCCATTCACTACATCGAAAACAGCCCGGTCAAGGCCTGGCTCATCCGGAGGCCAATGGACTGGAAGCACTCCAGCGCAGGGCGACGCTAGGGCCCATTGTCCAGGTCTAGGTCTAGGGGCGTTCTCGGTTTAGGGGCGTTCTCGGGCCGAGGTGGTGGGAGGCGTGGGGCTTGGGGGTGGTTCGCGGAGGGGCCCGTGGCGCTAGGCGGATGCGGACAGCCTGTCACGGTGCTCCCGTCGCGTTGGTGAATGAGGGAGGAGAGGCCGAGATGCAAAAAAGCCCGGCGAGGCTTTGAACCTCGCCGGGCTTCGGGAGACATTCTCACGAATGCCTCAGGTGTGCACGGTGCCTAGTTGCAGGGCGTGCACGCGGGCGGAGCCACCGGGGACGGGCCGCCGCTGAACAGGTTGTTCAGAGCGTAGACCACGTCACCGAGGTTGATGTTGCCATCGCCGTTCACCTCGCAGGCAGCGAGGCAAGCCGGGGTGGAACCACCGCCGAAGAGGTAGTTGGCCAGACCGATCGGGTCGGCAATGTTCACCGAGCCGTCGCCGTTGCAGTCGCCGATCGCGAGAACCGTCAGGCTCTGCGAGGACGAAGCCACGCGGCCGCAGCTCCCCGTGACCGTGAGGGTCACGGTGAAGGTGCCTGCGGTCGGGTACGTCGTCGACGGGTTCTGATCCGTTGACATGCCGCCGTTCCCGAAATCCCAATCATAGCCGGCGACGTCGCCGGTGGTGAGATCCGTGAAGTCAGCGCAAGCCTCGGCCAGGCCCGAGTTGGTGAACGAGAAGTCGACCGCGAGCGGCGTGCACACTTGGACCTGGACGGTCGCCGTGTCGGTGCCGCAATCGTTGGTCACGGTCAGGGTCGCCGTGTAGGTGCCCGGCGTCGCGTAGGTGAAGGTCGCCGAGTTCGGATCGGCCGACATTTGGCCGTCACCCGAGTCCCACGCCCACGTGACCGGATCGGTTCCCATGACGGTCGCCGACAGGGTGATCGAAGCCGGCGCGTTGCCCGAGGCCGGAACGGCCGTCAGACTGCCCACGTCGATCAGCACCGGGTTGCAGTCCGACACGAAGCCAAGGTTGATCGTGCCGTTCGAAACCGTGGTGGCCGTCGTCGAGAACAGGCCGAGCCGAATCAGGTAGTCCTGACCCGCGTCGACGTGCACCGAAAGCATGCTGCCGAAGTCGACCGGAGCCACACAGCTGTCGTCGTCGCAACCGACCTGGGTCGTCGCGTCGATCGGACAGAGGGGGCCTTGATAGACCGCAACGCGGGTATCGTTGGCACCCGACACCGGCGCGGTGCAGGTGTCGATCGTCAGCGTTCCGGTGTCCGTCGCGGAGAACAGGTACCACAGATCCTTGTTGACCTGCGTGTTGGTTCCGAACCACGTCGCGCAAGCCAGGATGTCGACGGCCGGGCCGTCGGTGGTGGTGCACAAGTTGATGTCATACGGCGTGGAACCAACGAAGATCGGGTCCGCGCCCTCGCAGAGGTTGTTGCCGCCTGCGAACAGAGAGAGGGTACCCGTACCCCGGTCGCTGGCTGAGAATCCACCCACCTGGATCAGATAGGTCGTGCCGTTCACCGCATTGAAGGTGAGCTCGGACGTGAAATTGGCGCAGCCCACGCCATCGTCGTTGCAGGCGACGACAGTCGTGAGATCGACCGGGCAGGTGACTCCAGCGTAGACCGCCAGACGCGTGTCGAAGTCGGCCTGGTTGCAGGTCGTCAACACCATGGGCGCGTCGCAGTTGGCCGTCCAACTGAACCACAGGTCGTTGAAGATGGTATCGGTGCCGAATGGACCCGGATCGCAGAAACCGGCGAGGTCGAGCGAACCAGTGGCACCCTCGGTGCAGAAGGTCGTGTTGCCCGCGGCGATCACGCGCGGCGCGGTGCACTCGTCGTTGCCCGGTGCGTTGGTCGCCCCAGGCGTGTCGGTCGAGCCGAGCACGAACTGCGCGCTGGCGTCTTGCCAGGTCCCGACGGCGTCCTGACAGCGGTACGCGCCGCGAATGCCGCCGACAGGTGCGTAGACGAGATCCGTGCTGCCGCCAAGAAGCGCAATGCCGTCAACGATGCTCGTCCAGGGCGCGAGGAAGTCGATGACTCCATCGTTATCGAGGTCGATGTCCGTCGTGTTGACGGTGCCCGTCCAGCCAGTCACGACGAGGTGGGTGACGTTGTCCGTGTCCTCGAAGTTCAGGGTTTGGATCTGGTTGCCCAGCGCCACCCCCGGCAGACCGGTCTCGTGAATGAGGTAGAAGCCGCTCGCCGGGATGATCCCGCCCGTCAGGTCGATCACGTTCTCGACCACTCCGCTGCCCTGCGCGGCGAGGTTGTCACCGATCGTGACGACGAACAAACCAGTCAGGTCGGTGCCCGGGACGCCGATCAACTCGACGTACTCCCCGTCGGTCGTGACCGTCGGGCTCGAGTCGTTGCGGACTTCGTTCAGACGAACTTGCTCGAGCGGCGACGCGCAAGAGATGTTGAGCACACTCGAACCCACGTCGCCCGCGGTCCACGAAGTGAGACGCACCAGGTACGTCGTGCCCGTGGTCGCCGGAATCGTGACGCTCGAGGCAAACGATCCGCAAGACGGGACCGCGTCGTCATTGCAACCGATGAGGGTCAGGCAGTCGGCCGCCCAAACGCTCAAGACCGTATCCTGGCCTCCGCCGCAGGTGTCGAGCGTCAAGTCGCCCGTGCAATCCGCGGTGTAGGAGAACCAAATGTCGTTCACTTGGCTGCCGGGCCCGCATTGCGCCGCCGGCGCCGGATCGGTTGCGAATCCGGTGTTGTCATAGGGGTTTGCGCCTTCGCCCGCGTAGAGCGGGTTGGTGCAGACCTCGCCGGTTCCCGGCGGAGACGCGCAGGAGATGGTGAGAATGCTGGGGCCAACCGAAGCGGCTTCCCACGAAGCGATGCCGATCTTGTAGGTGGTCCCACCCGTGGCCGCGAAGGTCACGGACGAGGCGAACCCGGTGCACGAGTCCTCGGCGCAGGCGACTTGCGTCAGACAATCGCTTGCGAGAACGACGAGTGAAGTGTCCACGCCACCCGCGCAGGTGTCGATCGTCAGATCGCCGTTGCACGTTGCGGTGTAGGAGAACCAAATGTCGTTGAGGTCATCGCCGTTCCAGCACGTGCCGGTGGGGCCGCCGCCGGAGGTGAAGCAGCTGTTGTCGAACGCGGTCGCGCCGTCGGTAACGGGGACTGCGGTAGCGCAGGTGTCGCCGAAGGTCGGGCCAAGGATCGCAATGTTCAAGGAGCCCGGTCCACCGACCGGAGCAGTGGCGCTGAAATCGCCGATGCGCACGAAGTACTCGGTGCCCGCCACGAGGGTGGCCGTGACGCGCGAGTCGAAGCTCTGACACGCCGGGGTCATCACCGCCGTGTTGCCGTCGCCGTCACAGGCCACGAGCGCCAGGGCCCCGCAAGTTCCAGAGTACAGCGACAGGTCGGTGTCGAAGCTCCCATTGCTGCACGTGTCCATGGTGATCGTGCACGACGCCGGGGAGACGAAGCTGAACCAGATGTCGCCGTGGTTACCGCCGAAGCCAACGCATCCGGTCGGATTGGGCTCCGAGCTATTCGTATAGCCCAGCGAGTTGAACGGGTTGGCGCCGAGGGCAGCAGTGAGCGCGTTCGCGCAGTTGTCCCCGGGGAAATCGCACGGTGAGACGCCGGTGGGACAGTCAACCGTGTCCGCGCAGTCGATGAGGCCGTCGAAGTCGTTGTCGATCCCGTCCGCGCAGTCTTCCGGCGCCGACGCGACGATCGACAGGTTGAGCGCACCAACGCCCTCGTCCGCGGCCCCGAAACCACTGATCCGGACGATGTAGTCCGAGCCCGCGGTCACGACGCCCTGAACGAACGAGCCAAAGGTCTGACAACCCGGAACGACGCCGCCGTCACCGCCGTCGCCGTCACACGCGATCAGCGTGAGCGCGCCGCAGGTGCCCGAATAGAGCGCGAGCGACGTGTCGTAGCTACCCGCCAGACAGGAGTC
Source organism: Planctomycetota bacterium (assembly GCA_050246115.1). Taxonomy (GTDB): domain Bacteria; phylum Planctomycetota; class UBA8108; order UBA1146; family JAJFFE01; genus JBFWWP01. Next base: position 112,900 of record JBFWWP010000010.1, on the reverse strand, counting down.
GATGGTGAGCTGGCCAGAGGTCGGCGCATTGAACGTGAACCAGCCGTCGTTGGCGCCGGCTCCGTAGCTGTTGGTGCAGCCAGTCGGATCCAGCTCGGGGCTATCCGTGAATCCGGTCGTATCGAACGCGTTCGCGCCCAGGCTGAGAGCCGGTGGGCTGGAACACTCGTCCGTCTGCGCCATCAGCACAGCAGGACATCCGAGAACGAACAACAAGATCCAGAAGGATCTACAAGAGAGGCGCATGCCTACCTCCTACGTCGTGAGAGAAAGAAACCTGACTTCGTTTTCCAGAAAAGCCCAGACCGATCGACCCCATCGGGCAGACCGAAGCGAACCTTCTCCTCCTGATTCAAGAGTTCAAGCCCATTGGCGCGGTCTCGCTCGAGCCCAGGACGCGGACCGCCTACCCCCGTGATTAGACCAAGCCGTGGCCAGGTTGCCCCTGGTAGCACGAACTTTTTCTAGAAGTCGTCGGATGTTTCCTCGTGCGGAGTGACTTGAGCGTCACTGGTGAAAAATCTTAGAGGCGGCTGTGGGCACCGTCAAGCCTCGGAGGCAGGCATTTCCATCTAGAAGGTGGACAGGGCGTCCGATTCGCGGGGGTCGGGCTGGACCGTTGGTAAGCGTGCCGGCGCCGTCGAAGCTTGCGAGTGACACACAAACCACCGTGCGAACGCGGCACCGCGTGCGCAAACGCAATCTCATGCACGACGGCTATGGCCTGGTCAGCGAAACTGGCGGAACGTTCCCTTGGTGGGCTCGGACTCGCCGCGCTCGCGCCGTTCCTCGGCTTTGCGCTCGGCGTAGGCCTGGTAGGAACCCTCGAAGAAGCGCACGTGGCCGTCGCCCTCGAAGGCGAGAATGTGGGTGGCGACGCGGTCAAGGAAGTAGCGATCGTGGCTGACGACGACCGCGCAGCCCGGGAACTCTTGGAGGGCCTCCTCGAGGAGCCGCAAGGTCGGGATGTCGAGGTCGTTGGTAGGTTCGTCGAGGAGCACGACGTTGCCGCCTCGGCGCAGCATGCGTGCCATCTGGACGCGATTGCGTTGCCCGCCGCTGAGGTCGCCGACGAGCTTCTCCTGCACGTCGCCGGTGAAGCCGAAGCGGGCCAGGTACGCGCGCGAGTTCACCTCACGACGCCCCACCTTGAAGACGTCGTAGCCCTCCGAAATCTCTTGGTAGACGGTCTTCTTGGGGTCGAGGCTTTCGCGGCTCTGGTCGACGTAGCACAGGTCGACCGTCGAGCCGACCTCGAACTCGCCCTCGTCTGGCACTTCTTGCCCGACGATCATGCGCAGCAGCGTGGTCTTGCCCACGCCGTTCGGGCCGATCACTCCGACGATCCCGCCGGGCGGCAGATCCATGGTGAGGCCGTCGATCAGCTTGCGTCCACCGTAGCCCTTCGTGACGTTCTTCAGGTGGATCACCTTGTCGCCGAGACGACGCCCGGGGGGAATCGACAGCCCCACGATCTCGGCCGTTTGTGACTCCGACTCCTCGACCAGGCGATTGAAGTTGGTGATCCGGGCCTTCGCCTTCGCTTGTCGGCCCTTCGGGTTCTGGCGAATCCACTCGAGTTCGCGCTCGAGGAGCTTGACGCGCCGCTGCTCGGCCTTCTGCTCCTGGGCCAGGTACTTGGCCTTCTGGTCGAGGTACTCCGAGTAGTTGCCCTCGAACGGACGACCCTTGCCGTTCTCGAGCTCTAGCATCCACCCCACGACGTTGTCCAGGAAGTAGCGGTCGTGGGTGACCAGGATCACGGTTCCCTGGTAATCGGCGAGGAAGCGTTCCAACCACGCGGTCGTGTCGGCATCCAGGTGGTTGGTCGGTTCGTCGAGCAACAGAATGTCGGGGTGCGACAAGAGCTCCCGGCACAATGCAACCCGGCGCCGCTCGCCACCCGACAGAACGTCGATCGCGGCCTCTCCGGGCGGGCACCCGAGGGCATGCATGGCCTGATCGATCTGGCGGTCCAACTCCCAAGCGTCGGCCTGTTCGATCTTCTCCTGCAGCTCGGCCATGCGGTCGTACACCGCTTGCATCGCCGAGTCGGAGAGTTCCTCGCCGAGCTTCGCCGTGACGGCTTCGTACTCCTGGAGGAGGCCACGAATCGGGGCTACACCGACTTCAATGTTGCCGCGAACGTCGAGGCTGGCGTCGAGCTTGGGTTCCTGCGGAACGAAACTGACCCGGACCCCTTTGTTGATCGTCAGGGTGCCGTCGAAGTCCTTCTCTTGACCGGCGATGATCTTCAGCAGCGTCGACTTGCCGCTGCCGTTACGGCCAATGATGCCGATCTTCGCGCCGTGATAGAATCCAAGGGTGATGCCAGACAGGACTTCCTTCTTGCCGTAGACCTTGTGGAGGTCTTGCACGGAGAAGATGATCTTCGGTTGCTCGTTCGCCATTGGCCTTCGCTGCTTCGTGGAGAGACAATTCGTTCGTGGCTCGTTCGTGGCTCGGACAGCGCGTCGAGGTTTACTTCTCGCTCGTGCGCAGGGCGTCGATCGCCGCATACACTTCCGAATGCTGCGGGAAGCGACCGAGTTTGCGCTTGGAGAACACTAGGTCGCCGTCGGCGATGACTTCGAACACACCGCCTCCGGACTTGATCAACTCGGCCTTGACGCCATACTTCTTCTCTAGGTCAGCCGCCAAACTGGTGGCTTGAGGCGTGTAGTTTCACTGCACGCAGTATTCGATCGAGATGTGCACTCGCAAGTCCTTTCGCGATCTTGATTTTGGCGGCTGGCACGGGTCTTTCTCGGCACCGCAGATCACCGGTGGATCGCGCGGTCCGAGCGGCGCGCAACTCGCGGCACTATAGCGCACTCCGCGCGAGGGTGTCCATGACACGTTGCGTGCGCGCCTGGGGGGCGCGCGCCGTTCCAGAGAAGCGCGCAGCCGCTGCCCCGAGGGCTCTCGCAGGCCCGGTCGCGCGCGAGGAGGCTCGCCCATGAACGACGTCATTACAGTCCTTCGGCAACAACGCGCCGAGCACGTCGAGCGCCTGCAGGCTTGGCTCCGGATTCCCAGTGTCTCCACCGACACCCAACGTCGCGCCGATGTGCGCCGCGCCGCCGACTTCATCGCCGACGAGCTACGCGCCCACGGTTTCACGACCGAAGTGCACCCGACCGCCGGCCACCCGATCGTCCTGGCCGAGTGGTGCGGGGCCCCGGGAGCGCCGACGTTGCTCGTGTACGGCCACTACGACGTCCAGCCCCCGGATCCGGTGGAGCTGTGGCGCCACGGCCCGTTCGAGCCGACGCAAGAGGGGCGCAAGCTGGTTGCGCGCGGAGCCACCGACGACAAGGGGCAGCTCCTCGCGCTCGTGCGGGGCATTGGCGGGCGCCTCGCCCACTTCGCCGAGCTGCCGGTGAACGTGAAGTTCTTGATCGAAGGCGAAGAGGAGATCGGGTCGCAGAACCTGGTGCCGTTCATCGAGGCCCACCGCGAACGACTCCGGGCCGACATCGCGCTGATCGCCGACACCAGCCAGTTCGGTCCCGGTCTGCCGGCCATCACGGTCGGCCTCAAGGGGCTGTGCTACTTGGAAGTCGAGTTGTTCGGCCCGGCCATGGATCTGCACTCGGGGAGTTTCGGCGGCGCAGTAGCCAACCCGGCGAACGTGCTGTGCTCCTTGATCGGCAAGCTCCACGACGAACACGGCCGCGTGCTGATTCCGGGCTTCTACGACGATGTCGTCGAACTGACCGCTGCCGAACGCGCCGCCATCCGTGCACTGCCCTTCGACGAGTCCGAGTTCCAACGCAGCGTGGGCGTTCGTACCCTCTTCGGGGAGACGGGCTATTCGACGCTCGAACGCAAGTGGGCGCGCCCGACGCTCGACGTCAACGGCCTACTGAGCGGGTGGACCGGGGAGGGGGCGAAGACCGTGCTCCCTGCCCGCGCGCTGGCCAAATTCAGCATGCGCCTGGTACCCAATCAAAGGCCGGATCGCATCCGAGACCTGGCCGTCGCGTTCCTCCGTGAACTGTGCCCGGCCACCGTCCGGCTCGAGGTGCGCTCCCTCCACGGCGCCGAACCGGTGCTCGTACCGAGCAGCGGCCCCTACTTCCAAGCCGCGGCTCGCGCGATGGAACTTGGCTTCGGCCGCCGACCCGTGTTGATTCGCGAGGGCGGGTCCATCCCCGTGGTCAGCGACTTCAAGCGCTTGCTGGGGCTCGACTCGATTCTCATGGGACTCGGGCTGCCCGACGACGGCGCCCACTCCCCCAACGAGAAGTTCGACCTCGACGACTACCAGCGCGGCATCGAAACCGCTGCGCACCTGCTCGATGAGTTGGCCCAGCATCGGCCGTAGCGGGCGTCACTTCCTCCACGTCATCGGCAGAAGGACGATCAGCACGCAGTACAGTTCGAGCCGGCCCAGCAGCATGCAGAAGATGAGAATGAGCTTTCCGGCCGCCGGAATGTCACCGTAGTTCTTGGTGGCGCCCACGTCTGCGAAACCAGGACCGACGTTCCCAAGAGTGCTCAGGACGGCGCCGAAGGCGGTGAGCATGGTTCGATTCTCGGTTTGCTCGGTGGGTCCCGTGGGGCCACTGACGACCACGGGCTCCATGACCGCCGCCAGGGCGAACAGCGCGACCATGAACAAGACGAAGTACAGCGCCATGAAGCCCAAGACTCGCCCAACCACCTCCCGATCGAGCGGGTGTCCACCGATTCGCACGGGAATGATCGCCTTGGGGCGAATCAGCTGATGGATCTCGCGGAACCCATACTTGATCACCACCAGAATGCGAATCACCTTCACGCCCCCGCCCGTCGATCCGGCACACCCCCCGACCACCATCAGCATCGCCAACACGAAACGACAAGCGTTGGGCCACAAGTCGAAGTCGGCGGTCCCGTAGCCCGTCGTCGTGATCACGGAGACGACTTGGAAGCTCGCGTGGCGCAAGCACTGGAGGACCCCGTCGTACTTCTGCGGGTTCCGTTCCTGGTCTGGAAACGCCGAAAACAACAGGAACAGCGTGATGATCGCCGTCGCGACCAAGACGAAGACCGTGTACAGCCGGAATTCGGAGTCGACGAAGTGCTTGAGTCCACGCCCCGTCAAGAGGTGGAAGTGCAACACGAAGTTGGCGCCGGCCAAGAACATGAAAACGATGGTGACGACATCGACGTACACGGAATCGTAGTGCGCCAGACTCGCGGCCTTGGTGGAGAAGCCACCGGTAGCCAGCGTACCAAAGGAGTGACAGACCGAGTCCATGAGCCCCATCGCCGGCCATAGCAGCAGCACCTGGACGAGCGTGAGGAGCACGTACACGAGCCACAGGGTCTTGGCGGTCTGGGTGATGCGGGAGTGCAACCGGTCGGTCGTGGGACCCGGCACTTCGGCCCGCAGCATCTGATACCCACCCGCTCCCAGGAAGGGCAGAATGGCGACGGTCAGTACGACGATTCCCATGCCACCAAGCCAGTGCGTCAAGCTACGCCAGAACAACAGTCCTGGCGGCAACTCCTCGGGGTCCGCAAGGATGGAGGCGCCGGTCGTCGTGAAGCCGCTGATCGTCTCCCAGAAAGCGTCCAGGTAGGTCGGGATACCACCCTCGGCGAGATAGAACGGAAGCGCCCCGAACGCACTGAGCACCGCCCACCCGAGAGCGACGACGGCAAACCCCTCGCGGGCGCCGATCTCGCGCGCCTTGCGCCGGCCCGAGCGAAAGAGCAGCACCCCCGCGAGCAGACAGACACCGATCGACTGCATGAACGCGACGGACTCGTCGTAGGAGTCATGAGCGAGCGCCACCGCCAACGGACATCCCATGACCGCAGCGAGGACGATCAAGAGAATACCGTTGATCGAGACGATCGAGGACTTGTTCACCGGTGAAACAGCTTACTTCGGCTGAAGAGGCGGTCGACCTTGCTCTCGGCCTCGGGCAGAGCCAGGATCACCACGTGATCACCCGCCTGCACGATCGACTCGCCGCGAGGGATCTCGAAGGTGTCCCCGCGAATGATGGCACTGACGATCGCCCCTCGCGGCATTCCGGCACTCTTGAGCGGCTTGCCCACGATCGGACAGCCTTGGGTTGCGAGGTACTCTCGGGCCTCGGCGCCGGTCTCACCGATGCGCGTCACGTGAAGAATCCGGCCGCGCCGAATGTGCGTGAGAATCTCGTTCACAGTCTGGAGGCGTGGATTCACGACGATGTCGGCGCCGAGGAGCCGCAGCACGTCCAGGTAGTGGGGTTGCTGGGCCAGGACGCCGGAGCGCTTGGCGCCCTCCTTGTTCTTGGCGAGCAATCCATGCACCAAGTTCGTCTGGTCGTCGTTCGTGAGGGCCAGGAAGAAGTCCGCGTTCTCGAGGCCGTACTCGCGGGCGAAGGTCGGGTCGGACACGTCACCGCACACGATGTCGACCCGCGAGACCTGCTCGGAGGCGGCCTCCGCGGCCTCGCGGTCGGCATCCACCAAGATCAACTTCCGTACCCGCCCTTCCAGTCGCCGGGCCACTTCGACCCCGATCGGTGTGGCGCCCGAGATCACGACCTTGTCCACCCGCTCTTCCTCCGGGTGTACGAGCTGCCGAAAGGCCTTCGTCGCCTTGGTGCGAATGAAGACGTAAATGTTGTCCCCAACGAGGAGTTCGTCGTCTCCGGTCGGAATCACGAGCGATCCGTCGCTGCGGTAGATGGCGACGATCAAGGCCTCGAGAGTGCCATAGCGCTGTCGCAGTTCCTTGAGCTTCACGCCGACCAGGGGGGATGCCGGGGAGACGTTGAACCCCCACAGAAACAAGTCGCCGTCGGCGAACTCCGCCACATCGGTGGCGCCGGGGTTGCGTACCAGGCGCTCCAGGCGATCGGCGGTGATGTTCACGGTATTGATGACGAGATCAGCACCGACATCCTCCGGTTTGACGAAGCGGTTGGTCCCCGAGAACTCGGAGTTCCGCACCCGGACGATGCACTTCTTCGCGCCCATGCGGCGTGCAATCAGGCTGACGAGCAGATTGGTGGTGTCGCGATCGGTGACCGCGATCACCAGATCGGCACCGACCGCACCGGCGCGCTCGAGCACCGAAGGAATGGATGCGTCCCCCAAGATCGCGAGCACGTCCATTTTGTCGTTGATCTGTCGAATGAGCTCGGGCCGGTTGTCGACGACGGAGATGTCGTGGCCGCCGCGCGAGAGGTGCTCCGCGAGGTGAAAACCGACGACCCCGGCCCCGACCAACACGATGCGCATGACGGTCACCCTCCGAGACTGGGATCGCGACTGCCCCGACCAGGGGCCGTCGCGCCGTGACATCGATACGCCCGCATGATGTGCAAGGGCGGCGAAGACAAGGCGTTGCGTCGAGGCCGACCCGAGGCGGGGCTCAACACCCGGCTCCGGATCGAACTCGACGCCGCGGAGCGCGATTCGCCTCCGGCGAACCGAACAACACCGTCATCGACGTCCTTGCCCTTCTCAGCCGACGACTCATGAACCATCCAGCCTAATCCTGGAGGAGGCGTTCGATGCTGGCGTGCTCGCGCAACTCGCGCTCGAACGCCTGCTGCTGCAGCGACCGGCGCTCCTGCAGGATCCGTTCTTGAATGCGCTCCTGGGCTTCCTCGAACGCCAACTGCTTCCTTGGGGTACGGCTCTCGAGCAAGATGTAGTGAACAGCACCCGGGGAGATCACGCGCGGACTCACCTGACCTGGCTCGAGGCCGCGCACGACGGTCGGGATCGGCAGCTGGTAGCTGTCGAGTTCCTCATCGGCAAGGTCGTACAAGCCACCGTCGCGCGCTTTCAACCCTTCGGAGTACTGGCCGAGCACGTCGACGAAGCTCTTGCCCGCAGCGAGTTCTTCCTCGATTCGGCTCACGATGGTCTCGAGGTCCGGGTTGTTGCGAAAGACGAGAATCATCCGGAAGACGTGGCGCGGCGCGGTCGCGAACTTGGCTTGGTGCTGGTCGTAGAACGAGCGCAGCTCCTCGGGTGAGACGAACGAGTCCTTGAACACGCGCGTGTGATAGAGGCGCGCTATGCGAATCTGGTCGCGAAAGAACGCGGTCAGCTCTTCCTCGGTTTGACCGGTCGCCTCGGCGCCTCGACGCAGAAACTCGTGGCGGTCCTTGACCGTCTCACCCTCGCGGCGAGCACGTTCGACTTGCTGGTCGAGGAACCGCTCGATGTCCTTGGGGCCGGCCTCGATCTGTTCCGCGTCGCACCGCTGCAACAGGAGGCGTCGCAGAATGAGCTCGTCCAGGACCTGAGCGCGGATCTCGGCCTTCTGCGCGTCGAGCGATTGGGTCGGGTATTGCCGCCCCAGCTCGATCATGCGAATCGCGAGCTCCCGCTCCAGCTGGTAGCGGGTGATGAGCTCACCTTCGACCACCGCCGCCATCCCCCCCTGCGCGGCAACGGTCCCAGCGAACGCGACGACGAACCCGACGGCCGTGGCCCAGGTGACGGGCCAACGGCGCCTGCCCCCCATCGTGGCGGCTCGGAGTGTCAGACAGCCGGACACTTTACACCTCCCGGGGTTCCAGGGAGCCGGTCGACGAACCAGAAAACCCATATTCGATAACACTTTAGGGCAAATCATCAGTTCTCGGCACTCGCTTCGCTAAACCCGACCCGTCCGCAGCCGAAACCGGCCACCGGACAACTATTATTCTCTCTCGAGGAGGCCCGGGCGAAGTCGCGAAACACGGTATCAGTATCCCGTCACCTGTCCAGTATCTCAGCGCGAACTCTATACCTCGCTTGTGACGCCCGTTATGGCCGCTATTGGAATTGGCGCCCAGCAGAATGCGCCCGCCTATTCGGACCGGAGCCCCGCCCTTCCCTGGCGGGGCTCTCCTCTTTTCTGGCCCCCCCGTTTGCCCCCCGATGAAGCCGCCCGCTCCCGGAGAGCCCCTTCTCATGGGTTGCGGATCCAGGTATCAGTCGCCGCAGGGAAGGAAGGCCAAGTATGCCGATCCAAGAAGTGGCCGTAGTCGGTTGCGGACTCATGGGCTCGGGTATCGCGGAGGTCTGTGCTCGATCGGGCTTCACGACGACCGTGCGCGAGGTCAGTGACGACTTGCTCCAAAGAGGACAAGCACGCATCGGACAGTCCCTGGCGAAGGCTGTCGAGCGCGGCAAGCTGACGGCACTCGACCAGCGCACGATCCTCGAGCGTCTCCGCTTCAGCACGCACCTCGAAGAAGTATCGCGAGCGGACCTCATCATCGAGGCCATCATCGAGGATTCGGCCGCCAAGAAGGCGCTCTACCGCGAACTCGCGCCGCACCTCTCCGCCTCGGCGATCCTGGCCACCAACACTTCCAACATCTCCGTCACCGAGCTAGCCGCCGCAACGCCGCACCCCGAGCGGTTCGCCGGTCTCCACTTCTTCAATCCCGTGCCGGTAATGAAGCTCGTCGAGGTCATTCGCGGCATGCAGACCGCCCCGCAGGTGATGGAGGATCTCCTCGCGTTCTGTAAACGCCTCGGGAAACACCCCATCGTTGCCAAGGACACGTGTGGATTCGTCGTGAACGTGTTGCTCGTGCCCTATCTCTTCGATGCCATTCGGCTGGTCGAGAACCGGGTGGCCACGATCGCCGACATCGATCAAGGCATGAAGCTGGGTTGCGGTCACCCGATGGGCCCACTGGAGCTCGCAGACTTCGTCGGCATCGACACGACGTACCATATCGCCGTGAACATGTTCGAGGAGTTCAAGTCGGATCGCTACGCCGCGCCGCCGTTGCTGAAGAGGATGTACCTAGCCGGCCTCCACGGACGCAAGAGCGGCCGCGGCTTCTACGACTACAGCGATCCCAAGAACCCGGTCCCCAACGAACAGCTCGGATGAAGTGGGGTTGGCGGCAACGTCACACCGCAGACTCGACGTTCCGACTCTCCTCGAGACTGCAGGCGGCAGCGGTCCCGCTCGTTGAGCGCGAACGGCAACCGACACGCCGCGCATAGTTCACGCGATTCAAGCCGTCGAGCGCGGCCACTTTGTAGCACTCCGCGAGGGTGGGGAAGTTGAACACCGTGTCGATGAAGTACTCGAGTGTTCCACCGAGCGCACGAACGGCCTGGCCGAGATGAACCAGTTCGGTCGCGCCGTCACCCACCGCGTGAACCGCGTGCAGTTTCTTGGTATCGGGATCGAACAGTAGCTTGAGCAATCCCGACACGTCGCCGAGCAAGTGCCCGCGCGCGATCTCGCGATACCAGGCGAGCCCCACCTCGTAGGGGGTGCCCTTGGCCGTCAACTCCTGCTCCGTTGGGCCGATCATGGAGATCTCCGGGATCGAGTAGATCCCGTAGGGCAGATCCTCGCTGCCCCCGACACACTCGAGGCCGAAGGCGTGGCAGATTGCTCGACGCCCCTGCTCGCGCGAGGTCGCCGCAAGCGCGGGGAAACCGATCACGTCCCCGGCCGCGTAGATGTGGGGCACGGCGCACTGGTAGTCATCGTTCACCGCGATTCGACCACGCTTGTCGGCCTCCAGTCCGGCCGCCTCGAGGTTCAGGAACTCGGTGTTGCCCTGTCGACCCACGGCGTAGAGCACGCAATCCCCGGCGATGGTCTTGCCGCTGGCAGTCCGCAGGAGCACCCCCGAGTCACACTTCTCCATGTCGGAGATGGTCTCGCCGAGGCGAAAGCGCACGTTGTTCGCCTGCATGTGATAGCACAGAACTTCGAGCACCTGGCGATCGACGAAGTCCAGGAAACGATCCGACTGGTTGACGAGGGTGACCTGGGTCCCGAGCGCTGCGAACATGCAGGCGTACTCGATCCCGATCACACCCGCGCCGATCACGGTGAGCCGTTGCGGAATCCGCTCGAGTTGCAGGATCTGGTTGGAGTCGATGATTCGGGTACCGTCGAAATCGATGCCCGGTGGACGCGCCGGCACCGTCCCGACCGCGACGAGGACACGATCGACTTCGAACACCCGCACTCCATCGGGGCCTTCGGTCACGACCTGATGCGGACTGACGAAACTCGCGAACCCGTGAACGATCTTGACGCCATTGCGCCGCAGCTGCTCCTCGAGGACGTCTCGCTCCATGCAGATGATCTGTTCGGTGCTCCGCGTCAGGTCGCGAATCGACAAATCACGCTTCACGCGGTAGTGCGCGCCATAGTGGGTTCGTTGGCGCAAGCCCATCAGGTGCAGAGTGGCCTCGCGCAGAGCCTTGGCGGGAATCGTCCCGAAGACCGCGGCACCACCCACCGACCCCGTGGCCTCGATGGCGACGACGGAGCGCCCCGCCTTGGCCGCCTGGATGGCGCCGAAGTGACCCGCCGGGCCCGTGCCGATAACCGCCAGATCGAACTTCTCCATGGGGCTCCTCCACCGTGTAGACAATGCCGGCCGCACCCCCTGTCTATCGGCCCCAGTCCCAGCCCGACTGGAGTGCGACGACCACCCACCCGACCTGGGAACGCACCCCGCACCGGCCGGGAAGATGCGCATCGGCACCGTCGACCACCGGTTACCCGATCCGCAACCCAACAAGAGAGCCGCGGGCACGGCTCACGGGCGGGGAAGGTAGGTCTTCCCAACGCCCGGGCTCCGTGCCCGCGGCTCTTAGTAGTCGACGGGGGTATCGCGACCGTCGTCAGTTCACGTCGCGAATGGGCTCTTGGGTCAGCGGGTCCCGCAACGGCAGGTGGGTGACCTTGCCCCCGAAGAACTCGGCCATTCGGGCGCGACCATCGATGTCGCCTGGACCAATGTCCTCCCACTTGCCAACGACCATGATCGCAACCTTGTCGGGGTGCAAGTGCTCGGCCGCAACGCGCTGAATATCCGCCACGTCGATGGCCCGGACCCGATCCCGGAACGTCCGCCAGTAGTCCCAAGAACGCCCACGGGCCTCTTCGGTAATGAAACGATCGACCGTCTGCGCCTTGGACCCGAAGATGCTGGGAAACGCCTCGACCATGCTGTTCTTCGCAGTCTCCAGTTCCTCAGTGGAAACCGGCTCCGTCCGAATGCGCTCCATCTCGCCGAGGATCAGCTTGGTCGCGAGCGCCACGGTGCTGCTCTTCGACTGGAACAACGCGCGGAACTGGCCTGGGTAGTACTCGCCGGGGTTCGTCCGCGCCCCCGCCGTGTAGGCCAGCCCCTCATCCGACCGCACCTTACGCATGATGCGACTGGTGAAGCCGCCGGCACCGAGAATGCGGTCCATCACGGCGAGTTCGAGCTGATCGGGGTCATCGAGCTTCACCGAGCGGTGGCCGATGTACACCTTGCCCTGGGGGATATCTTTCTCCACGTGGTAGACGCCCGCTTCGAGCACCTTCTCCGGGGCCGGCGGATCGGGCACCCGCGGCTGAACGGTCCAGCCCGCGAACGCTCGCTCCAGCCGCTCCAGCATTGCTGCTGGCTCGAAGGCACCGGTCACGCCGACGATCAGGCCCCCCGGCTGGACGACGCGCGCGTGCATCGCACGCAGATCGTCCACGGTAATGGCTTGCAGCGACTTCTGAGTGGTCACGCGACCTTCGAAGTGCTCGCGTCCGTACAGCAGCGCGTCCCACTCGCGATCGATGATCGAGTCGGCATCGTCATTACGCTGCTTCATGGACTCGATCACTTCGTCTCGGTAGATGTCGAAGCGATCCTTTTGGAACCCAGGATTTCGCAACATGTCCATGAAGAGGGCAAAGCTGTCGTCCAGGTTCTGCGCGATCGTGTTGAGCGACGCGCCGACGCTGAACTGCGCCGCCCGAACCCCCGCCTCGGCGGCGAGGAAATCGAAACGCTCGTCCATTGCCTGCGCCGTCACCGTCAACGTACCTCCGCGCCGAAGCATGGAGGCCATCGCTGCGGTGAGACCTTCCTTGCCTACCGGGTCGAGATACCCTGCGCCCTGGAAGCGCAGCTGGAAGTTGATCAGCGGTAGCTCCATGGTACGCGCCAGGTAAACGACGACGCCGTTCGAGAGCACATGGCGATGCTGTCCCGGTTCCGGAGCATCGAATCGAAGCTCCGGAAACTGGATCTCGCGGGGGTGGGCCGGCAAGTCGCTCGCGAAGCCGGTCGTACCCAGCGTCCACAGAAGGCCAATCGAGAACATCGTGCCAAATCGCATCATGGGAACCTGCCTCACTTGTTCTTCGCCGACTCGAGTTCCTCGAGTCGCTGCTGGGCCTTGCTGATGACGTACTCGACCGCGGGTTTGAAGGCAGCCGGAACTTGTCCCTGCTGCTCGGTCATGCGCGCCAGCATGGTCTTGATCTGCTCAGGATCTTCTACCTGCGCCAACTGTTTGACCTGCTGCTTCACCATGTTGCGAATCTCGGGATCCAGACTGGCCAACGCCGGATCCTCCGACGTGGTGCTGCCCGCCTTGCGGGTGTAGCTCACGACGCTGCGGTTCTCCTTGGCGAAGTACTTCTTCGCCACGCGCATGACGTCTTCCGCCTGCACCGCCTGCAGCTTTTCCGGCGCCGTATTGATGTACTCCCAGCCGCCCAGCGCCTCGAAGTAGCCCAGCTGGATCATCAGGAAGTTGTTGCTCTGAAGACGTCGATACGAGTTGGCGAGCTGTTGGTTCTTGACCTTCTGCAGCTCCTCCGCGGGCACGAGTTCACTCTGCAGGCGAGCGAGCTGCTCGTACCAAGCGTCCTCGAGCTGCTGCGGGGTGGCGTCGGCCTTGCACTCGGCGCTGAACGAGAACGCGCCGGCGTACTTGCGAGAGTCTTGCTGCACGTTGGCGCCGACAGCGAGTTCCTGTTCTTCGACCAGCGCCTTGTAGAGGCGGCCGGTGTCGCCGTTGAGCAGGGAGCTCATGACCTCGAGGGCGGCTTCGTCGGCATGGCCGAACGGAACCGTGTGGTACCTGACCTCCACCTGCGGTTGGCAGTCGCACTCCGCGTACATGCGCTTCTCGGCGATCTGCGGGGCCTCGAGGGTGACCACGGGCGGGGGCGGGCTGCCAGCCGTGAGCCGACCGAAGTAGCGGACCAACTGCGGCTTGACGGTGGCGGGATCGAAGTCGCCGACCATTACGCCGACTAGGTTGTTGGGCCGGTAGTAGATGTCGAAGTACGCGCGCGCCTGTTCGATGGTGTAGCTGTTGAGGTCCGAAGTCCAACCGATCACCGGCCAGGAGTAGGGCGAACTCTGCCAGAACAAGGCGTCGAACTGCTCCTGAAAGATCCCGGTGGGGGTCGACTCGGTGCGCAAGCGCCGCTCTTCGTGCACTACGTCACGCTCCGAGTAGAACTCGCGGAACACGGAATCGGACAAACGATCGGACTCCATCCACGCCCACAGCTCGAGCTTGTTCGCTGGCACGTTGATGAAATAGAAAGTGACGTCGTGGGACGTGAACGCGTTCATGCGGCTTCCGCCCTCGGCCGTGTAGACCTGGTCGAACTCGTCCTTGACGATGACCGCGCGGTGGTCGTCCATCAGCTTCTTCAGCTGGGCGCGCAAGTCCTGCATCTCCGCGGTATCGTTCGCCGGATCCCATGGGTCCGCGATCTCGCCGGCTTTCCAGCGCGCGTACTGCGTGGTGAGGTGCAGTTCGCGCAGTTTCCCGCGCACCTCGTGCTGCTGCTGGGCGAAGGCGGCGTCGGCTTGCGGATCGCGCGTCCCGATCGTCGTCGTCCCCTTGAACATCATGTGCTCGAAGAAGTGACTGATTCCGGTGATCCCCGGTCGTTCGTTGACGCTCCCCACCCGCGCCACCCAGCCGGCCATGACCTGGTTGGGCTCCTCGGCCCGCGGCAACAACAAGAACTCCATTCCGTTGTCGAGTCGGAAGGACTCCACTTGGACCTGCTGCGCCGCCGCCGGAGCGGTCAGCGCCAACGCCAGCACACACAATACAATCGCTCGCCTCATGAATGCTCCTTGGACTCTGAGGGATCGTCGCGGAGTTCCGCGCCGACGCGAACCAACGAAGTTGCCTCACCCGGAGGGATCGTGACGTGCCCCGCCGCTGGATCGCTACCGCTGCTCGCCTCTCCGGTGGGCGGTTGCGTCAGAGCGAGGGTTCCACTGCTGGGGCGCGACACCCGGCAGAATCCGGGAACTTAACTCGTCGTTGCGCCAATCGCAACCGGAAGCGGCGCCCCCGGACCGAGGTCAAGCCCCTACGGGGGAACCTCCAATGTCCGCATTGGGTAACGTACAGCCTCGCGTCACGACGGGACTCTCGGCGGGAGAGCCCCGTCCGAGAAAGCAGCGCTGAAAGCGAGCGTTTGTCGGTGAAGTGGCGCGGCTTGCCCGAGCTCACGTTGGTGGGAGGCATTGGGGCCCGGGTGCTCTGCGGGAGGCTCCTTGGCGCGAGGCGGATGCGGACAAGCTGTCCCCGCTTCCAGGGCGCGCCGGGATGTGCGGAAGGAGGCGGGCTCCGAGTATGCGCCGCGTTGGTGCGGAGGGCGGCGGAGAAGAAAGGGGAGCAGGAGCGTTCGTCGGTGGGCTGGGCGATCGACCCACCATCGTGACGCAGATCAGGGGCCCATACCCCACCGACCCGCTCCCGCGCGCCCTGGTAGGTGGGCGCGGCCGAACCTTGACTTGCGACTCGCGCAAAAGCTAAGTTCACGCGTTTCCGCGGAAGACTGGGGCGGGGTCGCGCGAGGTGACGGCGAGACACCTGACGCCGCCGTTCGGCAGCGGCAGCGTCCGGTCTCTCGGCCCCCAGGGTCGTCCTGGCGGCGCGGCGGCGAGTTCCTCCCCCCAGTGTGCGGGAGCGCAAGACCGCGGCCACCCCGTTGTGAGTTGAGTGAGGAACCGTTCCATGGCCGACGAGATCCCCAAACAGTACGAGCCCAAGGCCACCGAGGTGCGCGTCACCGAGACGTGGCTCGGGAACCACGCTTTCCACGCGACTCCCGATGCCCGGACCGATCGCTACGTCGTCATGATGCCGCTCCCCAATGTCACCGGCGCACTCCACATGGGGCACGCCATGGATAACGTGATGCAGGACCTGCTCATCCGGTGGCACCGCATGCTCGGTGAGAACACGCTGTGGATGGCCGGCACCGATCACGCCGGCATCGCGACCCAAGCGGTCGTCGAGAAGCGGCTGTTCGAACTCGAGGGAAAGACTCGTCACGACATCGGTCGCGAAGCGCTGGTCCAGCGGATCTGGGACTGGAAGGACCAGTTTCAGCGCCGCATCGTGACCCAACAGCAAGCCATGGGCTGCTCGTGCGATTGGGAGCGGCAGCGCTTCACCATGGACGCGGTGTGCGCGCGCGCGGTCCGACACACGTTCTACCGCATGTTCGAGGACGGCCTCATCTACCGCGGCAACCGGCTGGTGAACTGGGACTGCCACTTGCAAACGGCCGTCGCCGATGACGAGATCGAGTACGCGCAAGTGCAGGGCCACTTCTGGCACCTCCGCTATCCGGTGATCGACCCGCAACCGGGTGAGCCCGAGTTCGTCGTGGTTGCCACCACCCGCCCGGAAACCATGCTCGGCGACACCGCGGTGGCGTGTCACCCGGACCCCGCCGCCGCGCTCGCGCGCGCGCTCGCCGCGGCCCGCGAGAAGCTCGCGCAAGCCAGTGACAAAGAGCGCAGTCACCTGGAGACCGAGGTGGCGCGGCTCGAAGGACGGCGCCTCACGCACCTGCCTCGATTGATCCAGCTGCGCGACATGGCGCGCGCCGGGCGTCGCGTGCGGCTGCCGCTCTTGGAACGCGCGCTGCCGCTGATCTGCGATGAGTGGGCGAAACCGGAGTTGGGCAGCGGCTGCGTGAAGATCACCCCAGCGCACGACCCCAACGACTACGACGTTTGGAGCCGCCACCGCGACGAGTTCGAAGCGATCAACATCCTTCAACCCGACGGCACGCTGAACGCGAACGCCGGCGCCTACCAGGGCTTGGATCGATTCGATGCCCGCAAGCGTGTCGTCGCGGACCTCGAGACCCTGGGACTGCTCGAGGCCGTCGAGGATCGCGAGATCGAAGTGGGCCACTCGGATCGTTCGAAGACTCCAGTCGAACCCTACCTCTCGAAGCAGTGGTTCGTCCGCATGGGCGACGTCGACGGCGGAGTCACCTTCGGCCGCGGCACCTCCAGGGAGTTCCGTGCGCGCGGATTCGCCCAAGTGGCAATGGACGCCGTGCAAGGGACGTGGCGCTCGCCGTCGGGTCGCAAGCTCACGTTCCATCCCGACCCGGAGCGCTACGGCAACACCTATCTGCACTGGCTCGCCGAGAAGCGAGACTGGTGCATCAGTCGCCAGTTGTGGTGGGGACATCAGATCCCGATCTGGGTCGGTGCACTCGCTGGAGGCGAACTCGCTACCGCCTTGGCCGTCGTGCGCAAACATCTCGACGACCCTGAGCTGTGCGCAGCCTTCGTCGCCGCGGATGGCAGCTCGCACGCGGTGACCGCGAGCTACCCGGCGGCGGCGCACGACGCCGGCGGTGACTTGCTGGTGTGCCTGCGCTCGACGGACGCCGAGCAGCGTTTCGAGAACGCACTCGTGGCGGCAGGACTGCGCCGCGACCCCGACGTGCTCGACACGTGGTTCTCGAGCGGACTCTGGCCGCACAGCACACTCGGTTGGCCCGACCCCGCGACCGCGCAGGTCGACCCCGGTCAAGCCGCACTGGCATCCGTCGCCGGCGCCCCAAGCTGTCTCGACTACTACTACCCGGGCTCTTGCCTCGTCACCGGGCGCGACATCATCACGCTGTGGGTGGCGCGCATGGTGATCATGGGTCTCTACAACCTCGGCGACCTGCCGTTCACGGACTGCTTCATCCATGCCAACATCCTCGATGGCAAGGGCGAGAAGATGAGCAAGTCCAAGGGCAACGGCATCGACCCGGTCGACATCATCGAGCGCTACGGCACCGACGCCATGCGCTACGTGCTGTGCGAAATGCAGACCGGCAGCCAAGACATCCGCATCCCGGTGCAGGCGGTGTCGCCGTTCACCGGCAACGCGATCGACCTCGCCACGGCGAAACGCGGCCGCTCGATCTTCACCTACCTGTGT
Organism: Planctomycetota bacterium; assembly: GCA_050246115.1. Taxonomy (GTDB): domain Bacteria; phylum Planctomycetota; class UBA8108; order UBA1146; family JAJFFE01; genus JBFWWP01. Next base: position 94,924 of record JBFWWP010000010.1, on the reverse strand, counting down.
CCCGAGTCAGGCAAGGAATTCGACGTACTCGGCACCATGGACGGAGTGCCAGCCGCCAAACTCATCAGCGATCGTTTCGACGTCGGACGCAACTTCTGCAACAAGCTCTGGAACGCCGCACGTTTCGCCTTGCTCAACCTCGAACGCGTGGACTTCCAGCCGCTACCGCTCTCCTCCCTGCCGGACGAGGATCGGTGGATCCTGTCGCGCTCCTCGCGGGCCTGCGCTGCCGTGCGCGAGCACCTGGAACGATACAATCCGTCAGCGGCCATAGCGGCGGTACGCGACTTCTTCTGGACCGACCTCTGCGACTGGTACCTCGAACTGATCAAGCCGCGCATGCACGACGCGAGTCAGGCCCCACGCGCGGGTCAGGTTCTCGCCGTCGCGCTCGACCGGGTCCTGCGCCTACTGCACCCGTTCGTACCGTTCATCACCGAGGACCTTTGGGCGCGCCTCAACGAGCGCGTGCCGATCCGTGGAATCGAGCGCGAACTCGCGAGCACCACCGGGTTGCTCGTCCATGCCGGTTGGCCCGAGCGCGAGCCGCAATGGGAGGACTCGGGACTCGAAGCGCGCATCGAGTTCCTGCAGGAGACGGTACGCGCCGTGCGCGACATCCGCGCCAAGTACGGCGTTCCGCCGCGCGAGGCGATCCGGGTGCGCATTCGCGCCACCGGCGCCAGCGCCACGACGCTAAGCGGGCTCGCACCGCTGCTCCGACACATCGTGAGCTTGGAGGAACTGGAGCTCGCGGCCAATGTCGAGCGCTCGGCTGACGCCGCGACCGCCATCGTGCGCGACGTCGAGATCTTCGTGCCCGGCGTGGTCGATCTCGTGCAAGAGATCGCGCGCCTGCAGAAGCAGCAGGCCCAGCTCGAGAAGGGCTGCGCCTCCGCGCGCAACAAGCTCGCCAACGAGAAGTTCCTGCAGCACGCGTCGACCGAAGTCGTAGCGCGAGAGCGCGAGCGGTTGGCCGAAATGGAAACCGAGCTCGCGGCGGTGGCGAGCAACCTCCGCGCCCTCGACGGGTCGAAACCGTGAACACCCACTGACGATCACGCTACCGCCACCCCGCCGAAGGCACGCGGGTGACCGAGCACGGGCGCGGCTGCCCGCACGCTCGTGAACAACGCGGGTCGAACCCGAACGAATGGCCCCAACGAACGGAACGACAGTCGATGCGCCGCACGATTCTACTCACCAACGACGATGGCTACTGGGCGCCGGGCATTCTGGCTCTGCACCGTGCCTTGAGTGTTCGTAACGACGTCATCGTGGTGGCGCCCGACACCCACATGAGTGGCGTCGGTCACGCCATTACGATCGTGCGCCCGCTGCGCTACGACCGGCTCCCCGACCGTTTGGGGCTCACCGGCTACTGGGTGAACGGGACGCCCGCCGATTGCATCAAGCTGGCCCTCACGCGCTTGCTCCCCAAACGCCCAGACCTCGTGGTCTCGGGGATGAACCTGGGCGAGAACACGGGCGTCTCGGCGTTCTACTCGGGGACGCTCGCCGGAGCCCGCGAGGGCGCACTCCATCGATTGCCGAGCGTCGCGTTCTCGCTCGGCGTACGCGCGCGCGCGCACCTGGATGACTACAGTGGGCAGGCGGCATGGCTGCTCGACCAGCTGCACCCGATCGCCGCGGACTCGCGAGATGGAGACCGTGCGTGCGCCGGCAACCCGAACTCGATCCTCTACAACGTGAACTTCCCGGAGGTGGCGCCCGAGCAGTGCCACGGAATTCGGGTCACGAGACAAAGTTCATCACCGTTTGCCGACTGCTTCGAAGAGCGCTTCGACGAGACCCACGGTCCCGGAATGTGGCTCGCCGGCGGACGTGGTGCTCTCGAACCCGAGGCCGACGTCGATTCGACGGCACACTACGCCGGTTACACCACGATCACCCCACTCGGCCTCGACACCACCGCGCACTCGGCGCGACGCGAACTCGCCGGGCTCGACGGCGCCCAAGCCCCGAGGTCGTGACGGCGCTGGGCACCTGCCAATTCGGCACCCGCCCTTCCCACCGATTCGCCCCAAACGGAGTCGCCGCGGGCGGGGAGCCTCGCGACAGGGCGGGTTGGGTAGTGGCCCGCAACTTGCTAAACTCGGAGCCGAGGACGGAGCGACCGGTTTCGCGGTCGACCCCTCATTGGAGGTCCAACGTGCTTCGATCCTATCCGCTGTTTCGCGCATTCGGGATTCCCGTGCGGGTCCACGGGACCCTGCTGATCTGCCTGCCGCTCCTCGCTTTCAGCATGACCGGGGACGCCGGGTTTGCCTACTTCGCGATCGCGGTCGGCCTGATGGTCTCGATGTTCGCTTGCGTGCTGCTGCACGAGTTGGGCCACAGCGTTGCGGCCCTGGCGTTGGGTTTCCCGGTCCAGAGCATCACGCTCACCCCCATTGGCGGTGTCGCCGCCCTGACCGCAATGCCCCGCAATCCCTGGCACGAGTTGCTCATTACCATCGCCGGGCCCGCGGTCAATTTCGTGCTCGCGGCAATCTTCTTCGTAGCCAACGGGTTGTGGGCCAACGTGTTCTTCTCGTGGCTCGTGGTCATGAACCTCGTTCTCGGGATCTTCAATCTCCTGCCGGGTTTCCCCATGGACGGCGGGCGTATCCTGCGAGCGCTGCTGGCGCTCAAGTTGCCGTACGTCCGGGCCACGCGAATCGCCGCGACCGTCGGCCAGATCACGGCCTTCGGTTTGGGTGCGTTCGGCCTCGTCGAAGGCCGAATCATGCTGGTCCTGATCGCCGTCTTCGTCTACTTCGCCGCGGGCGCCGAACTCCGTCGTGTGACGGCGCCGCCCGATCCGATCGGGGATCAACTCCGGCGGTGGCTGGCGGCTCAGCAACGCATGGGCGGCACCCACGGCAGCCACGAGCCCGTCCCCCCACGCGCCGACCGTCCTGCGGGCAACTCGAAGGTGGTGCTCGAGGTGTGGCCGAACGGTGAGATCCGGCGCCGGCCGTAGTCCCGGCCGTGTCCCGAGCCGGGATTTCGGTTGGAGCCGCCATCGAGCAGCGAGGAGGTCGTGCGTTTGACCCTACGCGTCGTCTCGAACCCACCCAATCCCTGGCGAACGCAAGCCGTCGAGTGGCTCGGCGACCCGCCGCCGTGCGAGCCGCGGGTGATGGAGGAGGAAGCACGCTCGATCCTGAGCGAGAACGAGAGTCCCGACCTCGGCTTCCGCTACAGCGTGAACCCCTATCGCGGCTGCTTCCACGCCTGCGCCTACTGCTACGCACGCCCCACCCACGAGTACCTCGACCTTGGCGCCGGGACCGACTTCGAGCGTGTGATCGTCGCCAAGATCAACGCCCCGGAGCTACTCGCTCGTGCGTTCGCCGCGCGCACCTGGCGCGGTGAGCTCATCGTGTTCTCGGGCGTGACGGACTGCTATCAGCCGCTCGAGGCCAGCTACCAATTGACGCGTAGACTCCTCGAAGTCTGCCGCGACTATCGCAACCCGGTGGGGATCATCACCAAGGGGCCACTGATCCGTCGCGATCTCGACCTGCTCGTCGAACTCGCGCGTGACGCTCGTCTCTCGGTGTTCGTCAGTACCGCGTTCGCCGACGCGACCTTGGCCCGCGCGCTCGAACCTTCCGTGGCCGCACCGGCGGCGCGTTTCGCGACGATCCGAGCGCTCGCAGACGCCGGGATCGTGGTCGGAGTCGCGGTCGCGCCCATCATTCCGGGCCTCAACGATGACCAAGTCCCCGAGATCCTGACGCGGGCCCGTGAAGCCGGCGCCACCCGCACGTTCCGCAACTTGCTACGACTGCCAACGACGGTGCGCACGGTGTTCGAAGAACGACTGCGCGCGCAGTTCCCGGCTCGCGCCGATCGCGTGCTCGCCAATCTGATCGGTACCCGCGGTGGCGAACGACTGGGGGGGCACGGATTCGGGCGGCGCATGGTGGGACAAGGGCCGCGGTGGCAGGCCGTCGACCGCTTGTTCGCGGTGACGGCGCGGCGGCTCGGTTACGACATCCTCGACGAGGGGCATGCCCACGACCGCGAACAGCTCGAGGCGACCACCTTTCGGCGTCCCGTCGCCAAGGGAACCCTCACGCAAGGTGAGCTGTTCACGACCTCTTCCGAAGAGTAGGCCGAGAGCAAGCGCAGTCCGTATGGGCCCTTCACCGGCACTTGCTGGTACGCAGCGATCGCCCGGCCCGCTCAGCCGCGGCCCGCGCGGCGATCCGCCTCGGCGACGACCGCGGGCGGAAACCCGCTCGCCTCGAGCACACGAATGGCGTTGCGGGACCGCGCCGGCCCGGGCTGGACTCGGTAGTCGAAGTACATCTCCGCCCCATCCAGGTGTTCGGCGAAGTGGACGTTGGCTATCCCAGGCTCGTGGTCCACGGTCGCCAAGTCGGTGAGCCGAAGATCGTGAGTAGCGACGATCGCCAACCCGCCGGCGTCGCGCAAGCGCCGCACGATGGCCTGCGAGATCGCCAGACGCTCGACCGAATTCGTGCCCCGAAACAGCTCATCGAAGATCGCGATGAACATGCGACCGCGATCCGCCACGCGGAGGACGTCGCGCACGCGCTCGACTTCGACTTGGAAGTAGCTCTTGCCGTCGTCCAGCGAGTCCCGGATGTTCACGTCGCTGTAGACCGGGATCGGAGTCCAGCGAAGGCGTCCCGCGCACACCGGCGCGCCGGCCGCCGCGAGCACGAGGTTGGTGCCGATCGCACGCAGGTAGGTGGACTTGCCTGCCATGTTCGACCCCGTGACGATGAGAACCCGCGGATCGGGTCCGAGCCGAAACTCGTTGGTCACGACCCGATCCGACTCGAGCAACGGATGCCCCAGCGCCTCGGCCTCGACGAACGGTTGGTCGGCACCGATCGGCTCGGGCCAACAGAACCCCGACTGCTCGACGATCGGCAGGGCGAGGCTCAGCGTGGCCTCCAGTTCGCCGAGAGCACCCATGGCGGCATTGAGCGACGCGCGGTGGCGCTCGAGATCCGCCTCGATGATGGGGAGCAGACGCAGTTCCCAGAGCGTGACCAAGTTGAACAGCTCGAAGAACACGCCGAGGGAGCGCAGCGACAGCCAACGAAGTACGCGGTGCAAGCGCCGCGTCGCGGCCGCCGTCGTCGTGAGCACGGCGACGAGCTCGCGGGCTTCGCGCGACTCGAGGGCGAGACCACCGAGTTCGTCCGCCAGCTGCCGCAGGCTGCTCAACAGCGGAAGGAACAAGAGGGCGCGATCCCGAGCGGGATTCGACTCCCGCAAGTGCCGACCGATCAGGCCCATCTGCAACGCGGAGAGCGGCGCCGCGAGCAGGATCAGCGGCGGCAGCAACGGCGTGGTGGCCCAGGCCAAGGGCGTGATCGTGCCGAGGACTTGCGCCGTCCACAGCAGGGCTCGGCGCTGAGCGAAGACGCCGGGAGCATCGAGGAGCGGGTAGACCGAGTCGAAGTCGAATCGGCGGAGCGGGAGCAGGGCCTCGAGGACTCGGGTACGGACCTCCGTGCGACTCGCCAACTCGGCCACGAACTGCTGACGTGATCGAATGGCACCGACGTCGAGCAGTGGATGCGTGAGACGACGGCGGAGGCGCCGCGCACCGAAAACGGTGTTCGAAACATCGAGGAACGCGAAGAGGGATCGCGGTCCGCTCACGAGCCCGAGGTCGTCGATGACGCCCGGGTCCAGCGGCTGCTCCCCCTCGTCGGCGGCGTAGACGCGTGCCCCCTCGCCGAGCGCACTCCCCGGCACTACAGCTGGAGCGACCCGGGTCCCGCGCCGGGATGCCACCCGTGCGACCCGCTCCCGGTGAAGAGTCCGCAGCCCCTGGATTCGGGCACTCGCACGCCGAGTCCGTTCGTGCCCGACGACGAGTGCACAGAACGCCCCGAAAACCACCGCGGCCAGCGCCCACGCCAGCACGCCCCAACGCGAGGTCGAGAACAACGCCGCCACCAACAACCCGAACCCCACCAGTCGCGCCAGCGAGTAGCGGTGCCCGAGCGACGTCAGGCGCCGAATCTCCAGGTCGTGGGGCGTCGGTTCCGAATCACCCAACCGGGCTAAGCCTTCGGAGGCGCCTGGGCCTCGGTGGGCGGACGGATCACGCTACCGGTCGACTTGCAGGTACGCAGCGACTCGTTGGACCAGAACTCATCCATGATGCGCTTGAGGTCGGTCTCGATGTTCTCGAGCGTGAAGGCAGCCTCGTAGACGAGTTCGTGCGTGTCGTCCGAGTACCATCGCAAGTAGTCCTTCGCACCGGCGGGCCGCGGCTGCTCGACCACGAGTCCAATCGTGTTCGCCGGCCGGCGCGGACTGTGGGGCACGTTCGCGGGCAGCAGGTAGATCTCCCCCTCGCGGATGATCACGTCTGCCGGCTTGCCGGTATCCGGATGGATGATCCCCACCGTGATGTCGCCCTCGATCTGGTAGAACAGCTCCTCCGTGCAGTTGACGTGGTAGTCTTTGCGCTTGTTGGGTCCCCCGACGATCATCACGATCGTGCCGCGCTCGTCTCGCCAGATCTGGCGATTGCCCACGGGAGGCTTGAGTTCGCTACGGTGCTCGTCGATCCACTTCAAAAGGTTCACCGGTTGGAACAGCGACATGAGCCTCCTCTCTCGGCTGCCGGGCATCGGCTTCGCCCGAGCCGCACCGGGCCCGAAGCCGCACCGACAAGGAGCGTATCATGACCGGCCCGGGCATGGAAAGGCGAGCCCGTGGTGCGGCCGCGGTGCTGATCAGCGCTTGCGCTTGGGATTCAGGGCCCCGATCGACGCTTTGGCCTTGAGGAACTCCTTGTGGGCGGCGCGGTAGGCCGGCGCGGGCCCATACAGCCGAAACATCAGAAAGCGGCCCCGGAACGGGTAGACCTCGACTTGCACCAGGTCGCCGTTCTGAACGTCGTCCGATGCGGGTACGTAGTACACCCGACCGACATCGCCTCCGAGCGGATTTGGGGTCTTCTCGTAGATGAGTCCCGGATACTCCCGTTTCAGGGCCGTGTAGAGCTGATCGAAGAACAGCCCCGGCTGATAGGAAGCGTCTCCCTTCAGGTACTTGAGATCGATGGTCGCTTCGCCCTTGTCGAAGTCGAGAGTACGCACGAACTGCAGGTCATCACCGTTGCCCCGAAACACGGTCCAGTGGCTCGGTAGGATCAGCCCAACCCCGAGCCGTGGGGCCCGGATCTTACGATCCCGGAACTTGGGCTTCTGCTTGCGCTGCTGCGCAACTTTCTTCGCGTCGATGGTCGTCGTCAGTTGGAACTTCGCGGTGCCGCCGCCGCTCACCTCGATCTTGCCGTCGCCGGTGTAGCCAATGGTCCCGTCGAAGTCGATCTCGGTGATGCGCTGCTCGCTCACACTGAGCCCGATCACCAAGCGCCCCTTCATCTCCGTGACCACCTCGGTGTCGTCGACGATCTCCGTGGCCCGCAGCACAGCCTCGCCGGCCAACCGCGCCGCCCGCGTCGTCGCGTCGTAGGTCTCCAGGACCAAGTTCGCGTTCCCCTCGGCCTTGACGGTGTCACCGAAGAAAAACGGGGCCAGCCGGCTGACGTCCACCTTGGACACCAGCCCCACCCTCGCACTCTCGGGAAACGAAGACCAGAGGCTCAAGGTGCTGGCCGACGCTTGCAGCACATCGAACAAGCGCCCGGTCAAGGCACGGTCGTCCTCGAGCTTGATGGACCAACCCTCGTCATCCTTGCCGAGCGTGTAGTTCGCCCTGACTCCGTTCAAAGCCGAGTCGCTGACCTCCCCGTTGTACGATGCCTTGTGCCGAACGTAGTGCCGCATGGCCTTCTGTTGCTTGCCGCCGGCGCGGTACTCCTTGTGCTCATCAATGATCACGAACTCTTCGCGCATGATGACGTCGTCGCTCCAATCGAAGCTACCCGACAAGATGTTGATGTCGGCATCGATCGTGAGCTGGGACTCGATCAAGAGCGCGCGATTCATCGCCAACGGAAACGTCAAGTTGATGGTCTCTTGGGCCGCCACCTCGTGCGCGGTCGCGAACGGCCACAACGATGCCGCCACCGCGAGCACCAAGAAGCTGGATCGACTCATGACGAGGTCCCTTCTTTGATCGGAGAGGAGCGATCGCACCTCAGCTGTGGCGCAGGGCGCTCGCTGCTCGGCGCGGGATGATTCGGGCCAAGTTGAGCCCCGAAGATACCTCCCACCCCGAACCAGGACAATCCCGTTCGACACCCGTGCGAAAGCGCCTGCCCTTGATCGCTCGGAGGTGGTAACCTTCGCACTCATCGAGTCTTTACGTCGCGGCGAGGCGCCAATGAAGCGAAAAGGCAAGAACACCACGTGAAAAGACGTGAGGGACTCCGGAAGCTCACGGGCCGGGAGCACTACACCGACGACCTGCCGATCCCGGGCGTGCTTTGGGGAGGCACGGTGCGCAGCCCGTCGCCCCGCGGCCGGATTCGGGAGCTTCGTTTCGGGCCGGGCATCGACTGGTCCGAATTCGTGATCGTACGCGCGGCCGATCTACCCGGTCCCAACGAGATTCTGCTCATCGAAACCGATCAGCCGGTGTTGGCCGCCGAACGCGTGAACCACCTCCACGAACCGGTCGTCTTGCTCGCCCACCCGTCTCGTGAAGTCCTGCGCAAGGCGATCCGCGAAGTCGAGGTCGTCGTCGATCCGGAGCCGCCGGCGCTCGACTACTTGACCCGGCCCGACGGCACCCGTGCTCAGCGCGGAGCGGACAACGTCCTGAAAGAGCTCGCGATCGACCGCGGCGACGTCGACAGCGTCTTTGCCAGCGCGGTTCACGTCGTCGAAGGCGAGTACCGAACGGGCTCCCAGGAGCATGTCTACCTCGAGAACCAGGCGATGGCCGCGTGGGTCGAGGGCGAGCAAGTCGTGGTCCAGGGTTCCATGCAGTGCCCGTACTACGTGCACAAGGCGTTGACCCATGCGCTCGGCCGCCCGGCCGAGGGAGTGCGCGTCATCCAGGCGCCCACCGGGGGCGGCTTCGGGGGCAAGGAAGACTACCCTTCGACCATCGCGATCCACGCGGCCTTGTTGGCACTGCGCGCACAGCGTCCGGTGAAGATCATCTACGAGCGCGGCGAGGATATGGTGGCAACTCCGAAGCGTCACCCAGCGCGCGTGCGACACCGAACCGCGGTCGCCGCCGACGGACGACTGCTGGCGCAAGACATCGAAGTCACCCTCGACGCCGGCGCCTACGTCACACTGTCCCCGGTCGTGCTGAGCCGTGCGATCATCCACGCCGCCGGTCCGTACCACTGCGAGCACGTGCGCATCCGCGGCCGCGCGGTCCTCACCAACGCGGTGCCGTTCGGTGCCTTCCGCGGTTTCGGCGCCCCACAGACCCTGTTTGCCTGTGAACGCCACATGGACCGCATCGCCCGTCAGCTCGGCCTCGACTCCGTCGAACTGCGCCGGCGCAATCTTCTGCGCGACGGGCAGGCCACTGCAACCGGGCAGGTCATTTGCGATGGCACGGACCGCATCGCCGTGATGGAACGGGCCCTCACGGAAGCGATGTTCGGGCAACGACGGAGCGAGCACGCACGCTACAATCAGAGCCACCCGTATCTTCGTCGGGGCATCGGTTTCGCAACCTTCCTTCACGGCGCAGGATTCACGGGTAGTGGCGAGACGTATCTGAAATCGCGGGTTCACGTCGCGGGCCTGCCCGACGGGAGGATCGAGATCCTGACGGCGAACTGCGAGATGGGCCAGGGCGCGCTCACGGTCTTCGCGCAGATCGCGAGTGAACATCTCGGCTTGGACAGCGACCACGTCGTTGTCGCGGATCCCGATACCGCGCGCGTTCCCAACAGCGGCCCCACCGTAGCGTCGCGAACTGCGATGATCGTCGGACGCTTGATCGAGCGCGCGGGCGACGACCTTTTGGCAACCCTGGGTTTGGCGCCCGGGACGCGCGGTGCGGCACTGCAGCAAGCCGTCGTCCAATGGCATCGACGCCACCCCGGCGGTGAACTCCTGGGACGCGCCACCTACGAACCGACCTTCACGGTAGCCTGGGATGACACCCATTATCGCGGCGACGCCTACAGCGCCTTTGCTTGGGCCACCTACGTGGCCGAGGTCGAGGTCGACCTCCGCACGTTCGCGGTGCAGGTGACCGACTTCGTTGCGGTCCAGGAGGTCGGCAAGGTTCTCAACGAGACGCTGGCCCGCGGGCAGATCCAGGGGGGCGTTGCCCAAGGCGTCGGTTGGGCCCTCTACGAGGACTGCAAGTGGCAGGACGGCGGCATGAAGAACCACCAACTCACCAACTACATCATCCCGACCAGTCGCGATCTGCCGCCCATCCGTGTGCGCTTCATCGAGCACCCGAGCGCCCGCGGTGCACGGGACGCCAAAGGCATCGGCGAGTTGCCGATGGACGGCGCCGCGCCGGCGATCCTGAACGCCGTGGCAGCCGCGACTGGGACCGATCCGTGCTGCCTTCCGCTCACACCGGAGGTCCTCATGGCCCTCGTGGAAGGAATGCGCGCATGAATCCGCTCGACCCCGAGGCCCTGCCCTTGACCTTCACACTGAACGGCACGCCGGTGACGGTGACGGCGAGTCTGCGAGATCGACTATTGGACCTCCTGCGCTATCGCCTTCAGCTTACAGGCACCAAGGAAGGCTGCGGCGAAGGCGAGTGCGGGGCCTGCACCGTGCTGCTCGATGGGGTCCCCGTGAACTCGTGTCTGGTGCCGGCGTTCCAGCTGAACGGTCGCGACGTAGCGACCATCGAGGCCGTGTCCGAGGCGACACTCACGCCGTTTCACGAAGGCGGGGCGACTCAATGCGGAGCCTGCACCCCGGGGGTCATCGTAACCGCCAACTGGATTCGGCAGCATCCTGAGGTGGCAGCCGGCCGCGAGCTGCGCGAACTCATGGCCGGCAATCTGTGTCGCTGCACCGGCTACGATGGAATCATCGACAGCTTGGCGCGCGCCCTCACCGCCCCGGCTCCCATCGATGGTGAGGCGTCGCCATGAGGGTTCACCAACCCCGCGAACTGAACGAGGCACTCGGGATCCTGCACGCTCTCGGCGACCAAGCCATGGTGATCGCCGGCGGCACCGACTTGCTCGTCGATTGGCATCACCGACTCGGTGCCCAGGACCAAACCTTCGTCGACGTGTCGCGACTGACATCGCTGCGAGCGGTCACGTGGACGGATACCGCCGTCACCCTGGGAGCGCTCACGACCTACTGGGACACCATCGTCGATGCGCGCATTGGAAGAGAGTTCCCGCTGCTGGTCGCAGCCGCGTCCCAGGTCGGTGCCGTCCAGATCCAAACCCGCGGCACTTGGGCGGGCAACGTGATGAACGCCTCCCCGGCGGCGGACGGCGTCACCGCGCTCATGGCGTACGACGCCACCGTGATCCTCGAGTCGGCCCAGGGCTCGGAGGAGATCCCGCTGCACGAGTTCTATCTCGGCTACAAGCAGCTTCGGCGGCGACCCGATCAGCTCCTCCGGGCCATTCGCGTCCCCCGCCGCCCCCACGACTTCGAACGTTTCGAAAAGGTGGGATCGCGCCGCGCCCAGGCGATCACGAAGGTCGGCCTCGCCGTCGCCCACTCCGCAGCAGGCTGGCGCATCGTGGCAAGCAGCGTCGCCCCGACCGTCCGCCGCTGCCCGCGCCTCGAGGCCCACTTCTCCCACAGCCCGGCGTTCGCATCGGTCGCCGACGTGCTGGCGGTCCTGCGTCACGACGTCGCCCCGATCGACGACCTACGCTCGACGTCACACTACCGCGAGCAGACGCTGGCCCGCATTCTGTTCTTCATGGCGCGTGAGATCCAAGCCGACAGCGGCGCGCGCCTAACCTGAGCCTGGAGCACTAGTCCCGAGCCAAGGAACCGTGCCGTGGGTTTGGTCAGGCTACGTCAATGGCGATGCGAGTAGCCAAAACCAATCGAGGTGCGAAACAACGGGTACGGGTAGGTACAAGGCCCATAGAACGGATCCCACGGGTCGTCGTAGTAGTAGAAGGGGGTGTAGTACCGAGTCGGTACGACTCTCTGAAAGGTCGTGCCGACGGTGAAGAGGTGGTCCTCGGCCTCGAGCGCCCAAGTGAGATGCAAGGACGACAGGTCGAGATCCTGCCACCGCACGCCGGCGGGGAACGGGAAGGCTAGGTCGATCTCCGCCGTTTCGCCGGGACCGATCGTCGGTGCCAGCGCCGTGCCGACTCGCGGGGTGCCAAATGCGCGGAGATCGGCAGTGACGAGTTGGACGCGGTCGTTGCGCCACACGAGTTCCGTGCTGGACAGGCTCTCGATCCGCAGACGGGCCATCATCTCGAACTCGTCGCGGTCACCCACCCGCCGCGCGCCGAGCACCGACACCAGTGCCCGCGCCACCTCTTCGCCAGCCCCACCCGAACGGGTTACGACCACGTCTTGCGGCCGCGGCTCGAAGCGACCATAGGGGATCGGCGTCGCGCAACCCACCCCGACCCCGAACCACAGCCCAATGCTGAAACCGAACCACAGCCCGCGCCGCGTCACCGTGCACGCAACGGACCGCGCCGATCGATCATCCATGCTGACGCCGTCTCGCACATCTGCCTCCCGTGGTGCCGCGATTCACTCGATCCGGCGGCCCGTCGGGATGATACCAGGCACGAGGTCTCGACCCGAGGCATTCTTCACCGTGACCGTTGCGCAAGTCCGCGAGAAAACCGCGTGACCATTCGCGGGGTGTATGGCCCACTATGGCGACCGTAGTCGAGTGTTCCGATCCCGTTCCTCGAGCCCCGTACCTCAACGCCGCCGCGGAGAGAGGCCGAAGTCCATGCGAACGTCAGTCCCCGACACCGAGCGTCGCGCCATCCTCACCGAACTCAACACCACCCTCGATCGCCTGGCCCCGAGCTACCCGGGCGAGTCCGATCGCCGCCAACCGGTGCACACGGTGTACGGTGGCGCCCATCGGTTTCGTTTCGACACCGCGCGCCGCCTCGGCGACAAGGCGCTCGCGGTCCTACGCGAGTACGCATCGGACCCAGCGACGCTCGCACGCGCACTCGGCCTCGATCGCGAGATCGCCGAACTCACCTACCCGCGGGTCGTCGCGAAGCTCGAGCGTGAGCCCGTCGAGGACTTTCGCCTCGACTTCGAGGACGGGTACGGTCACCGGCCCGACGCGGAAGAGGACGCCTGCGCCGTGAGTGCCGCCGACGAGGTAGCGCGAGCGCTCGAGCAAGGCACCCTGCCCCCATTCATCGGGATCCGGATCAAGTCACTCGGCCGCGAGACCGCAGCGCGGGGCCTGCGGACCCTCGATTTGTTCGTCACGCGCCTGCTCGAGCGCACCCGCGGAGTGCTGCCCGGCGGCTTCGCGATCACGCTGCCCAAGGTGATCACGCCGATGCAGGTCACCGCATTGGTGCGCGCGCTCACCGCCATCGAGTCGCACTCGGGGCTCCCTGCGGGTGCGCTCGCCCTCGAGCTCATGGTGGAAACCACACAGTCGATCTTCGGCGACGACGGGCAATTGGCGCTGCCCGCCTTGGTTGCGGCCGCAGCGGGTCGCTGCGTCGGCGCGCACTTCGGCGTCTACGACCACACGGCGAGCTGCTCGATCACCGCCCAGCAACAGCACATGGGTCACCCGGCCTGCGAGAGCGCGCGCCAGCTCATGCTGATCGCTCTCGCCGGGCGCGGTGTGGCGCTCTCGGACGGCGCGACCAACGTCCTGCCGGTACCGGTGCACCGCAGCCAGAACGACGCCCCGCTCACAATGGAGCAGCGTCGCGACAACGAAGCCCAGATCCACCGCGCGTGGCGTCACCATTTCGCGGATGCGCGGCACTCCCTCGAGACGGGCTTCTACCAGGGCTGGGACCTGCACCCCGCCCAACTCGTCTCGCGCTATGCGGCGGTGTACTCGTTCTTCCTCGATGGCCTCGAGGCGGCAACCACCCGCCTGCGCAACTTCGTGGAGATGGCGTCGCAAGCGACGTTGGTCGGCGATGTCTTCGACGACGCTGCGACGGGGCAGGGCTTGCTCAACTTCTTCTTGCGCGGCTGGAGCTGCGGGGCCCTCACGGACGAAGAGTGCCTGCGTACCGGGCTGAGCCGAGACGAGCTTCTCACCCGCTCGTTTCCGCGAATCCTCGACTCGCGGCGACGCCGATCTCGCTAGTGGACGGAGATCGATGGGAGGCGTGGGGCTGGGGGTGATGCGCGGGTGGTCCGTGGCGCTAGGCGGATGCGGACAGGCTGTCCACGCTCCCAGGGCGCGCTGGGGATGGCCATGGTGCGAAGGGTTGGGAGAATGCGCAGCGATGGTGAACGGGGAAGAGAAGCCGCTGGCGGGAGGCGTGAGGTCGGAGTGAGCCGCTGAGGCCCGTTGGCCAGTGGGAACTCGTCCCTTTCTTGCGTGGCGGCTGCGGAGCTATGCGCGCGCGACGGTGGCTTGGATCAGGCCGTGGGGTTCGCTGGTCGGAACGAACACCTCTAGGGCGTTTTCTTGGCCGAACGGCGTCAGGTCGACGGGTAGGTAGTGAAGGTTCGGGAGCTTCAGCGTAACGCGTTCCATGGCGGGACACGCCTCCAGCATGCGACGAGCCATGTGCAGCAGCGTGTGCTGGACCGACTTGCTTCGGTGCTCGGCGAATGCCGCGAGCAAGGCCTGGCGGGCTGCCGTACGCGACTCGCTGAAATCGACGCCGTGGGCGCGGGTTGACCAATACGCCGTCACCTCGGTCGCGAACAAGCGATCGGCCGTGTCCGCGAGGGTCGTGTAGCGATCGCGCACGAAGTCCTCGAACCCAGAATCAGTCGTCTTGAGCACGACCAAGCCGCGAAGTCCGGGTTCGACCACCGTGGTCCCGTCGCGCTGAACGCTCACGCACACGGTCGCTTGCTCGCCGCCAGCTCGGGTGAAGGCATGCGGGTGGGACGTTCCGTCCTGCAGCGACATGCGCTCCCACAGGGTCTCCGCAATCTCCACGGTCGCCTTCGACACCTGGGCGTAGTGCTCGACGAAGTGGCGCGCGAGCCGCAACCCGAACTCCTCGATGGACGCAATCGGGTCGTCCTTTGCCAGGCTATGAACGGTGTTCTTCATCGAGTCCGTGGCCACGACGGACCGATTGTCGCCATCGACGAAGGTGGCGGCGAAACTGCCCTCCAGACGAACCTCGACCGTCAGCTCGCGCACCTGATGCTGATCGTGGCGCCGAGTCACCTTCATGACACGCACCCGCGACTTGCCGTAGGTGTCGTGCTCGATCCGTAGCCCGTTGTCGTTCGTCATCGTGTCAGGTCCCTCGGTAGGTCGTGTAGCCGTGCGGACTGGCCAGCAACGGTACGTGGTAGTGTTGACGCGGGTCGGCGACGTGAAAGACGACGTCGGCATAGGGATAGAAGGTCGTCGATCCCTGCCGGTCGAAGTACGCCCCCAAGCCGAAACGCAGGCGGTAGACCCCCGCAGCGAACGCAGGTTCGGTCTTGAATCCCCCGACGCGCCCGTTCTCGTCGGTCACCTCCTGCGCCAGGGTGTGCCACTCGGGCCCGGCGCCGAGCCGCAGCGCGAGCACGACCTCGACCCCGTGCGCTCCCCTCCCCCGCGTCGTGTCGAGCACGTGTGTCGTGATGGCTTTCAATGGGCATCTCCGTTCCCGGGAGTGGTTGGCCAAGTCGTATCGGCCAGTCGCAGCAGCCGCAAGTGCGTGATCTTCGCCTGCTCACCCGCCGCCACTCGCAGCTCCTCCTCCGGGTCATTCCCCATGCGCGCTTCGAGGGCGTCACGCATCTCCGCCGCACTCCGACCCGTCGCGCAGATGAGGAACACATGGCCGAAGCGTTCCTCATAGCGTCGATTGGCCAACGCGAACTCGGCGCGGACCGCGGCCGACGCGGTCAACGCCCCGGCCTGCTCACGAGCCGCCCACTCCCGGGTGGCGCCGGCAGCGCGTTCGCCCTCGCCGAGCTGACCGATCCGCGGGTGCTGGGCAAAGGCTTCGAGCCAGTCGCTCGGTCCGAGGCCGCCCCAGATCTGAGTCGCGAGTTCGAGCACCTGTTCATCACTCTCGAATGGGCGGGCCCGCAGCATCGCCGAAACCCAACCGCGGGCTCCACAGCACCGCGTGAGGTCGCTCCGTGCTTGCTCCTCGGAGAGGCTGTTGAGGACGCGGACCAAGCTCACGGCTTCACCGCGTCTCGTCGCCAGCGCGAGCCGCTCCCGCTCGCGGACCCGACACCGGTACGCCGAGAACTCGCAGGCGACCGACGCCGCCATCCGGATCGATGCAGAGGCGAACATGGGTGACCGGGCGAGTTTCCGCGGTTGACGGTTCCACCGCGAAGAAGTGCTGCGCGTCCGCCTGCAATGGCTTCCGCGGCAACAGCGGGATCCACTCGACGTCGGCGCCGGTAACCTGACGGTCATCGTCCGCGACGCACCCGTCGATCGAACAACTCTCCGGGTAGTTGCCTTTGAAGTGAGCCGTGTCGACCTCGATGCGTTGCACGATCCCACGGTGGCCCAAGCGCAGGATGACCCAGTCGTGTCCGGGCGGCCCGCGCCGGCGACGCGTCTCCCAGCCATCGCCCATGTTCACGGGGCGGCCCGGGAGCAACAGATTCGTGGGCGGACCGAAGTTCGCGTCGTTCCACGCGACTGGCACACCGCCGTACTCGACGGCCGCCAGGTCCACGACCGCGCGCGCCTCCACGAGGCGCGACCAATCCGGCCGCGGGTGACCCAACACTCGCAGTCGCGCGACCCCGCCGTCCGGAAAGATGTTCAACCGCACATGGGTGTAGCGCTGCGGGTCACGCACTTCGACGAAGTTGTCGCGGTCGGGGCCGGCTGCGGTCACCGGCACGATCTCGGTCCAACGAACATCCAGCGGTGGGACCCCTTCGGACGCCGATCCACCGGCGTTCCAGCAGCAGGCCTCGATCGAGAAGGTCTCGGGCTGGTTACCCTTGAAGTGGCTCGTGTCGAGGTTGACGCGCGCGATCGATCCGGGGATCCCGAGCTGCACGATGCACCAGTCGTACCCCGGACCTCGCCGGCGGCGGCTCTCCCAACCGTCCATCCACTTCCCGCGGTCAGTGAACTTGCCGGGCACGAACACGGCTTTCTCGGGCGCGACCAAGCGTTCCTTCGGGGCGAAGAACTCATCCGTGGCTTGGAGCGCGCGGCCACCCACGCGCTCGTTGGCAAGATCGATGAGGGTCTCCAGGGCCCCCGCCACCGCAGGCTCCCGAGGCGTTGCGCTACTCATGATGTCCGTCCTCTCATCCATCCTCCGGAGGCACGCTCGGAAAACCGTCCCCGGTCGAACACCAGCTCGCCGCGCACGAAGGTCTGCAACACCGCCCCGACGACCACGAGCCCATGGTACGGGGTGAGCTTGTGCCGTTGCACGAGGTTCTGTTGTTCGACCTGCCATTCACGGTCCGGATCCCAGACGACGAAATCCGCATCGTAGCCCGGTTCGATCCGCCCCTTGCGACCGGCCAACCCGGCGAGATGTGCCGGCCCCGTACTCAACCAGCGGGCTAGGTCCACCGGCGCGTAGCCCCGGGCGCGAGCGCCGGTCCACAAGAGCGGCAGGGTCAACTCCAGGCCCGCCACACCCCCCCAAGCGCGCGCGAAATCACCGGACTCGCGCAGCTTGAGCGCGGGTGGACAAGGCGAGTGATCGCTCGCCACGAGATCGATCGTACCCGCCGCGAGCCCGGCCCACAGTCGTTCGCGGTTCTCGGCTTCGCGAATCGGCGGCGCACACTTGAACTCGGTGGCGCCGTCGGGGATCGACTCCGCGCACAGCGTCAGGTAGTGCGGGCAGGTCTCCGCCGTGATCGGAAGCCCAGCGGCACGGGCGCGAGCGAGTCGCGCCAAAGAGCCGGCGGACGATACATGCACGATGTGTGCTCTGGCCCCGGTCTGCGCGACCAGCGAGATCACGAGTTCAATGGCGTCGTGTTCGGCGGAACGCGGCCGTGAACCGAGATAGGTCGAGTATCGGCGGAGATCGGCGCCCGGGGGCGGCACTGCTTCCGCAACGGGCCCGGGAAGCTCGGCGTGAACCAGCAGCACCGTGTTCAAGCTCGCGAGTTCCGCCATGGCCGCACGCAAGTCGGCCTCGCCCACGGCCGCGAACTCGGGGATCCCCGAGTCGATCAGAAAACACTTGAACCCGAGCACTCCCGCCTCAGCGAGCGGACGCAGCTCGGCCAGGTTCCCGGGCACGACTCCGCCCCAGAAGCCGAAGTCCACGAGGCACGCTTGCGCAGCGCGGCGTTTTGCGGCGAGCGCCTCGACCGTGGTCGTAACCGGCGAACTGTTGAGGGGCATGTCCACGAGCGTCGTGACGCCGCCGGCCGCCGCGGCCCTACCCGCGGTAACGAAGCCCTCCCACTCCGTGCGTCCTGGCTCGTTCACATGCACGTGGGTGTCGATGAGGCCCGGCGCAACGATGTGGTCGCCGCAATCGACATCCGCCTGCGACCCGATCGCCTCCCCAGGGAGCACCTCCTGGATGACCCCGGCCTCGATCACCAACGAGGCCGCACGCTCACCGCTCGGAGTCACGACCCGTCGCCCACGCAGCACCCAGCGGGACTTCACCATAGCGTACTCACCTCGTCACTCACGCCTTAGGAGTCGCCCAAGAACAACTTCACCCTCTTGCTCGTCGCTTCGGGCCATCTTCGACCGATCCGAAAACCTCGAAATCCTCACCGGCAATCTAAGGCTACGCCTCCGGTTCCGAGCTTTCCGGAGCGGCCGAGTCTGACCCAAATCGACGGCAAGATGTCGAAGTTATTCTTGGGCGACTCCTTACTCGATCGGGGGGCTCACAGAACCGGGAGCACCAGGGTATCACCCGCCGACGGTCCGCCTCCAGCCATGCAGGGCTCGTCACCGAGTTCCGATTCGATCCGGCGGTCGAGCCCACTGCCGCTTCTGCTGCCACCGCTTCCCCACCCGGCCCCGTCAAGCCGAAGACTCCTCCGGTCCGAAGAACCACCGTGGCCTCACAGGGACCAAACCCCGGAGTTCGCCAGTAGCCCAACGCTTCCTTCACGGCTACCCGCGCGCTTGTCGGGACCCGGCCCCAGTGATACCTTGCCGGGCTCGACTCCCGCGTTGAGCGTTGAGTCGACCCCTGAACCTGGACGCCTCCACGCCGGTGTCGTCCGCCAACTCGAACTTCAGGGTGACGCGTCGGCTCGACGACTCGCCACCCGGGTTCCGCGCCGAGGAGTGACCCGTGGCCGAGCTCTATCATTCGATCCAGGAGTGCCGCTCCTGCGGTTCCCCGCAACTGACTGACATTTTGTCGTTCGGGATCACGCCGCTCGCCGATCGCTTGCTGACGGCGGACAAACTGAACGAGCCGGAACCGGAGGCGGCCCTCACGCTCACGTTCTGCCCGCGCTGCTCGCTCGCACAGATCCTCGAGACGGTGGCTCCGGAAATCTTGTTCTATTCCGAGTATCCGTACTTCTCGTCGGTGTCGGCGTCGCTGCTGAAGCACTTTGGCGAGAGCGCGCGTCACATCATGGATACGCGCAAGCTGGGTCCGTCGAGTCTGGTCATGGAGGCCGCGAGCAACGACGGCTATATGCTCAAGAACTTCCTGGCTGCCGGCATTCCCGTGCAGGGCATCGACCCCGCCAAACCCCCAGCGGAGGCCGCGATCGCGGCTGGTGTGCCGACCCTCAACACCTTCTTCACGATCGACCTCGCGAAGAAGCTGCGCGCCGAGGGCAAGGCCGCCGACATCTTCCTCGCCAACAACGTGCTCGCCCACGTGGCCGACCTGAACGGATTCGTCGCCGGCATCCGCACGGTACTCAAGGTCACCGGTATGGCGGTGATCGAGTGCCCGTACGTGGTGGATCTGGTCGACCATGGCGAGTTCGACACGATCTACCATCAGCACTTGTGCTACTTCTCGGTCACCGCCGTCGACGCGGTGTTCCGCCGCCACGGGCTGTTTTTGAACGAAGTGAAGCGAACCCCGATCCACGGCGGTTCCTTGCGCCTGTTCGTGGAACCGGTGGAGCGGGTCGGCGAGTCGGTGAAGTCACTGCTGGCCATGGAGCGCCAGCGCAAGGTGGACAAGGTAGACTTCTTCGCGAACTTCGCCGCGCGTGTGCGCACGATCAAGCAAGGCACCCTCGAGATCCTGCGCGACCTCAAGAGCCGGGGCAAGCGCATCGCGGGGTATGGCGCCGCCGCCAAGGCGACGACGCTGCTGAGCTACTGCGAGATCGACACCCAGTTCCTCGACTACATCGTCGACAAGAACCCGTACAAGCACGGTCGCTACATGGGGAGCAACCACATTCCGATCTTCCCGGCGGAGAAGCTCCTCGAGGACCAGCCGGACTACGTCATGATCCTCGCTTGGAACTTTGCGAAGGAGATCATGGAACAACAGCACGAGTACGCGCGGCGCGGCGGGAAGTTCATCGTCCCGATTCCCGAGCCCGCAGTGGTGGGAGAAGCGCATGCCGTCGAAGTATCCTGAGTTTCGCGACCGCCCGATTCGCAGCTTCTACAAGATGCGCGGCGCGCCGGTGCACAGCGTCATGCTGGTGCGCACCGAGGAAGAAGCGCTCCGCTATCCGTGCGGGGACATCGAACTGGGTTTCTGCGAGGACGACGGGTTCGTGACGAACCTCGCGTTCGATCACACGCTGCAACACTACTCCGAGGAGTACGAAGAAACCCAAGGCTTCTCACCCACCTTCAACCGCTTCCATGAACGACTCGCGAAGGAGCTGATCGAGCGCTACGACCTGCACGGCAAGCGCATCATCGAGATCGGCTGCGGCAAGGGTGACTTCATCAACATGTTGTGCGAGTTGGGCGGCAACCGCGGCCTCGGCGTCGACCCGGCCTACCGGGCGGACCGCGACCCGTTCAAGAACCCGAACGTTCAGTTCCTCACCGAACTCTACGGGCAGAAGCACGTCTCCCACGGCGCCGACTTCATCTGCTGCAAGATGACCCTGGAGCACATCCCGGACGTCACGGAGTTCGTGCGCATCGTCCGCAGCTCGGTGCCGCCAGCGAGCGATGCCGTCGTGTTCTTCCAGATCCCGGAGGTCCGTCGCGTCCTCTCCGACGTGGCTTTCTGGGACATCTACTACGAACACTGCTCGTACTTCAGCCGCGGCTCCCTGGCCCGAGTCTTCCGACGTGCTGGCTTCGACGTGCACGACGTGTGGACGGACTACGACGACCAGTACTTGATGATCGAGGCCTACCCCGCCGAGAACGGCCAAGTCGTCAGCCCGCCGCTCCCGCAAGAGGAGAGCGTGCAGACTCTCTCCCAAGAGGTGGACGCATTCAGCCGCATCGTAGAGCGCCGCATCGCGGATTGGCGAACCTACCTCAAGCGGCGGCATGCCCAAGGCGACCGCATTGCGCTCTGGGGGGGCGGCTCCAAGGCCGTGGCCTTCCTCACCACCCTCGACATCCGCGCGGAGGTCCGCTACGCGGTCGACATCAACCCGCACAAGGCCGGAACCTGGCTCGTCGGCACCGGGCAGCAAGTCGTGCAGCCGAGCTTCCTGCAAACGTACGACCCGCAGGTCGTGATCGTCATGAACTCGATCTACCGCGACGAGATCGCCCGCGACCTTGCCGCCCTGGGACTCAGCCCGCAACTCGTCATGATCGACGAAGACCCGACCAAGCTCGCGTAGCCCTTCGGCCCCGCCGGGCCAGACGGGTTGCGTCGTGACGCGATCGTGCGCAGCCGAGTTCAGGGCCTGTGCACCACGCCCCTTCACGCACGGCTCGGCCGGAACGGACCCGATGAGCACCCCACCCCCCCGCCCCGCTCCTGTCAGGGCACCTTCGACGGCGGCCTCGAGTGGAGACCTCGGCCCTGGACCGCCGCCACGCGACTTCGATGCGCCCGTGAGCTCGGCGAGCGGCTGCGGTCGCTTCTGGATCATCACCGTAGCCGACCGGTCGGCCACGACCGTGCTTCTTCCGAGTGCGTGCTGAGGGGGGGCCTCAGGAAGCCACCGAGGTTCACCCAGGGTGACATTTGGCGCCTGTTGTGGTACCCTGGCTCACATGAAGCTAGATCTTCCGAACCCAGTGGAGCAGAAGCTCCGTGAGCGAGCCCAAGCCCTGGGCATGGAGGTTCGCGAGTACGCCCTCCATCTTCTGCTCATGGGACTCGACATCACGTTGCGCATTGAGCGCCCAGGGTCGCTCCCTAGTACCGAGCGAAGCCTCAACGACATCCTGGCTCCGGTCCACGAGGACGTTCGTGAAAGTGGACTCTCCGACGACGAGCTTGACCAGTTGGGTCGGGAGCTCATCGACGAAGTCCGTCAGAGGCGCTTGAGTCCATGAGTCCTCGTGTCGTATTCGACACGATGCTCTTCTTCCAGTGGGTCGCTCGTCCGCCTGAACGCCAACTTCCTGCAACCTTCCAAGCCGTTGAAGACGGCCGCCTGACCCTCTGCTTGGGTACAACGCTTTTGGAGGAAGTCAGAGACGTACTTTCTCGGGTTGAACTCCGGACACGCTTCCGCCATCTCACAGACGACATCGTCGACGCGTTCGTTCGCAGAGTGCGGACCCTCTCCACCTGGTTCCCCCAAGTGCCGAACGCCTTCACGATTCTCCTGCACCCAAAAGACGACCATCTCTTTGACCTCGCCATCACGGCCCAGGCCCAATACCTCGTCACGTGGGAGACTCGACTCCTTGAGCTTCGCACGCGATATCCAAACGACGCGGAAAGGCTCCGCATGCTCGCACCAGAGCTCGAAGTCGTTGACCCCGCGATGCTGGCAAGGGTCCTCGCGAAGTAGGCGGTGCACGCGACCGCAGCGAACCAGATGGAACCCGCGTTGCCGGTGCGCTTGCTGCCGGTCATGAACGACGGCGGTGGCAACCTGTGCGGCTTGGCGGGTGAACGGTCCATGCGCCGTTTCCAGCGATCGGTGGTCGAGATCAGCGGCTGTGTTCCCCGCCAGGGTTCGTAGGTTTTGGGGGCAACCCCACTCGACTACGACTTCCAGCTCCAAGAGTCACAAGGCAACGGGGATGGCGCGTCACTGTCTCCGTCCTGCGCCTGCGCCGGCGCGTCACTGTCACCGTCCTGCGATCAAACCGCGCAGGTGGATTGGCGGGGATCGCAGGTTACACTGGGGCCGCGTCCGCTGATCTGCGATTCGATCGGACCACCCAAGAAGGAGGGCCTGTGTTCCGGAAACTCCTGCTCCTCGGATTCCTGGCGGCGGCGACACAATCGGTCCACGGACAATGGTTGGACTGGACTCGCGTGACCGGGACCCACTTGGTCGCCGACCCCAACATCGGCGAACTGGACGTCGCGGAGAAGGACTACGCGGTCGGCGACTTCGACCAGGACGGGGACCCCGACGTGGTCTCCGTACGTAAGGCGCCTTACACCGTCGATGGTCCCATGCCGAACGTGCTGTTCGTCAACGAGAATGGCATGCTCACCGATCAGACTGCGGCGCTCGCCCCCGGGTTCCTGACTCCCGACAACGCCCGCGACGTGGTCGCCGTCGACATCAATGATGATGGCTGGCTCGATCTGGTGATCGCCACCGCGGACAACGCTGGAGTCGGCGAGCAACCGCGGGTCTTCCTCAACCAGGGTCTCGATCCGGGAACTTCGACCTGGTTGGGCTACATCGAGGTGTTCGGGCGGCTTCCGACTTTGCTCGCTGCTCCGAGCCAGGGTCCGAAGTCGTGCGCGATCGACGCTGGCGACGTGAATGGCGACGGCTTCCCCGACTTGTACATGGGTGACTACAACAGCCTGATCGAAGACCATCTGTTCCTAAACGATGGGTTCGGATTCTTCTCCGACCAGACCAACTTGCTCCCGGGCACCTTCGCACTGTCCGCGTTCAACACCCGAGTGCGCGTGGCCGACCTCAACGGTGACGGCGCGCCTGAGATCTTGAAGAACACCAACGGAGCGCTGAACGTGGCGTACAACCAGGGCGGCGGATCGTTCTCGCTGACTCAGAATCTGAACGTCGTCGACACGTACGGCTTCGCCGTCGGCGATCTCGACGGCGACGGGCTGAACGATGTCTACGTGGGTCAAGACGGACAAGACCGCTACCAAGTCAACCAATCGGCGCCTGGAGCGATCCCGATCCAGTGGCAGACGACGCAGGTGAATGGGAGTCCGCTGACCGCCGGATTCGTGGGGAACATCTCTATCGTGGATCTCGACGGGGACTCTCGAAACGATGTCGTGGTGTGCGATCAGGACACCGACGTCTCCGGTTGCACCCGGCGCCTGGCCTTCTTGCGCAACGTGGACAACGGAGGAGTTCCCGTGCTCTTCGATCCGCATCCGACCCCGACCATTGCTCAGGACTTCGGAACCTACGACGCCGCGATCGCCGATTTCGATGGAGACGGGCTCCTCGACGCTCTGGTGGGCCATTGCACGGGCACCGATCTCTACTTCCAGGTTCCGTTGGTGAACCTCTTTCGCCGCGGCGACGTGAACGGCGATGGGACGCGAGACATCGCGGACTCGGTGTACTTGCTCACCTTCCTGTTCAGTCAAGGTCCTTCACCCGCTTGCCGGGGAGCCGGAGACGCGAACGACGACGGCTCTCTCGATGTGGCCGACGCCGTGTTCCAACTAGGGTTCTTGTTTGGTGGGGGTATCCCTTTGCCGCCACCGGGACCCGACTGCGGAATCGACCCGACTCCCGATGTGCTCGGTTGCGTCCAGCAACCAAGCTGTTGACGGAGGCTCCGTCCGATCTCGTCAGGAGATTCTGCGGGCGCGCGAACGAGGTCGCGGTGTGTGACCGCTCAGGGGCTGCCGGCGGCTACAGGTCGCGCCAGAGGCGCACGCCGCCGGCCAGACCCTCGGCGCTGTCGAAGATGCGGACGTTGGGCGGGAACGGGCCTTTGAGTTTCTTGGCGTTGCCGCCGCCGATGTGCAGGGTCTCGAAGTTGAAGATCGGCTCGAGGCTCGCCACGACCTCCCAGACGTTCTCGCGCCACTGCTTCTTCCCCACGCGTTCGAGCATGGCGTTTGACACCAGCTGCTCGTAGGTGAGCTTCTTACGGACCGGGTGATGCCCGATCTCGACGTTGGGAATCAGGCGTCCGTCGGTGAAGAGCGCAGTTCCCAGCCCGGTCCCGAGGGTAAAGACCAGTTCGACGCCGCGGCCGTGGATGACGCCGTAGCCCTGCAAGTCGGCGTCGTTGAGCACGCGGGTCGGCTTGCCGGCGAGCGTCGCAACCGCCCGCTGAAGGTCGAAGTTGCGCCAGGCTTCGGTGCCGAGGTTCGGCGCGGTTCGTACCACCCCATGAAGCACGACGCCGGGAAACCCGACCGATACCCGATCGTAGTTGGCCTGCTCCGCGAGCATGGCGCCGATCACATCCATGACTGCCGATGGCGGCGCTGGCACCGGCGTGAGCTCCCGCACGCGGTCACCTTTGGGTTGCCCGTTGGGGTCGATCGGCAACATCTTGATTCCGGTGCCCCCGATGTCGACGGTCAGCGTACAGGGCCCATCGTTGGTCTTGGGCAACGCCCCAGTCGTGGCCGGCTTCGATGAACTCGTCGTCACTCCGCTTCCCTCCGTCCAGCTGTGGGTTGAGCCCACGACGAACCTCCGCTCGACTGAGTCGAAGCCACGTCGCGATACCGGAGGCGCTGCCAACTCTCCGGTGGGAACATTCGTTCGGCGTCTAGCGAGACACCCCGGAGCATTGCGTCCGCGTCTGCGTCGCGCCCCTGGATCCGTCGCAGCCGGGCCAAATGGGTCCGCGCCTCCAGGGAATCTAGGCACCGCGACCCCAGCGTGGCCCGCAGGGTGGCATCGGCCGTCTCCAGGTGCCACGTGGCCTCGTCGACTAGACCCAACCCGAGCAGCCCCCGACCCAGGGTGGTCTGGGCCCGCAGAGTCCCAGGGTTGCTCGCCCCTTGGGCCGCCAGCTGCAAGTCCAGGGCCTCCCGTGCCAACGCCGCTCCCTCGCCCCACTCCTCCCGGTCGAGCAGGAGGCGCGCAAGACTGTTGATGACTTCGGCTCGATCGGGGTGCGACTGGTCTAGTATCCGTCGCGCCTGGTCGACGACCTCCCGGTAGCAGGTCAGCGCCGCGTCGCGCTCCCCTCGCGCAGCGAGCGCATCCCCGAGGTTCGTCGCAAAGCGAATCGCGCTCTCGTGGTCCGAAAAGGACGAACGGCGGTTGCGGTCGAGCCACTCCCGGGCCAAGGCCTCGGCAGCAGCAAAATCCCCCGCTTCCTTCAGCACGTCGCCGAGAATGTTCGCGACTCGCAGTGTGGTGAGTTCGGAACGAGATCCGCCTTCGCGACTGAGCTCATAGGCAAAACCAAGGTGCTTGCGCGCTTCGTCATACTGCGTGAGCGCCCAGAACGCGACTCCGAGCCGCTCGTGCAAGGTGGCGCGAATCCGTCCATCGGCGACCGGCAATCGATCGATCTCTGGTCCGACGAGCTTCAAGAGATCCACATAGGACATCTCGCGTTGCCACGTGGGTCGCGGCGCGAGCAGAGAATTCAGGAAACTCAGGCTCTCCTCCTGCTGCTGCATGCGGTCGAGCTGAGCGATCCAGGAAACGACCCCCATCCAAGCGGTGGCGCCCACAATGGCAATCCCGGCTGCGACCCGACCGCGGTGCCGCCGAGCCCACCGAGAAACCCGATAGAACGAGCTGACTCCGCGCACTGAGATCGGCTCGTGCGAAAGCCACCGGCGCAGGTCCCCCGCCAGTTCGGCTGCGGTCGCGTAGCGCTGGTCTGGGTCCTTCTCGAGCGCATGCAAGACCACGATATCGAGGTCACCGCGACACTCGGGGTTCACCGCGCTGAGGGGCACCGGCGAGGTTTCGCAAATCCTGCGCACAGTCTCTGCAAGCGACGCTCCGCGACTCTCGAACGGGCCACTCCCCGCAAGCACTTCGTACAGTATCACTCCTAACGAGTAGACATCGGTGCGCGAGTCGATTCTCCCAGGGTCGCCGCGGCACTGCTCCGGGCTCATGTAGCTCACGGTGCCCATGAGGCAACCGGTTTCGGTTCGAGGAGCTTGATCCTCGCCGAGGAGCCGAGCGAGTCCGAAGTCTACTATGTGTGGCTGGCCCAGCGCGTCGATGAGGATGTTCTGCGGCTTGAGGTCTCTGTGGACCACGCCGTTCGCATGCGCGTGCTGCACAGCCTCGCATATCGTCGCAGCCAGCCGAACGCGGTCCCCCAGCGGCACAACCCGCTGCGCGAGGTGCTCGCGAAGCGTCATTCCATCGATGTACTCCATGGCGATGAAGGGACAACACACCCCATCCACATCTTCCGTTCCCGATTCGAAGATGCGTGCAATCGCCGGGTGATCGAGCTTGCCGAGCGCTTCGCTCTCGAGACCAAAGCGCCGCACCGCCTGGGGAGAACTGCGCCCCGGAGCGATCAGCTTCAGAGCGACTCGGCGGCGCGGAGACCTCTGCTCCGCCAGATAGACGACGCCCATACCCCCGGAGCCAAGCACCCCGAGGATCCGATAGCTGCCAAAGTGGTCACCGACAGCGAGCGGCGCTGCGCCACAGGATCGGCGAAGAGTCTCACCCGGCAGAGACTCGTCGCCTTCGAAGTCGTGTTGGAGGAGCGATTCCACGTCACGCAAGACTTCGTCACTGGCGACGCACCGCTGCGCGAGGAAGCGACTGCGCTCAGCAGGCGGTAGCCGCAGCACCTGCTTCAGGATCTCCTCGACCTCGATCCAACGTCCGGCGTCCACGAGCGCTTCACCCCGATCCATCCTTGCCGGCGATCTCACGCCGGAGCCAAAGCCGGGCGATCCGCCACTCTTCCTTGACCGTGCGTGGGCTCACCGCCACGATCTCGGCCGTCTCCTCCACAGTGAGCCCTACGAAGTACCTCAGCTTCACGATGTGCGCCTTGCGTGGGTCGAGGGCCTCCAGCTTCGCGATGGTCTCATCGAGGGCGAGCAGTTCCTCGTCGCACTGGCTGGGGAAGCACTCCGGGTCCAGATTCACCCGCTTCCAAGCCCCACCGCGTCTCGCGCGACCCGCTCGCCGAGCTCGATCGACCAAGATCCGACGCATCGACTCGGCTGCGGCCCAGAAGAACTGCCGCCGACAGTGCCAGCTGCGATCCCATGAACCGTCCGCCAAGCGCAGGTAGGCCTCGTTCACGAGCGCCGTGGTTTGGAGCGAGTGGCCGGCCCGCTCGCCGCGAAGCTGCTGATGTGCCATCCGCGAGAGCTCGTCGTAAACCGAGCGAAACAGCTGCTCTTCGGCAGCGCGGTCGCCTGCCGTAAACGCTCGTAGCAACGCTGTCAGCTCACTCGGGTTCGAGTCCACTGTCCACCTCGCACTTCGCATCGAGCCCAAGCGCTGCTCCACGGACAGCGCCCCACGCGAGCTTCGCCTTGCCGCGAAACTCAGAAAAACTCTGCCCGGTTGACGCGAATTCGGCGCCTGTCTGTTCGACGACCGGCTGTGAAACACTCGGTCCTCGAATTCGCACCGACAATGGGCAAACGACGAACGACCCCGGCGGCGGAACCGCACGCCTGGGGTGTGTGCGCGCTCGTGACGATTGGAGTCATGCCCGGGCTCGTTCGCTCATGCAATTATCAGTCGCGAGAGTCCGGATGCAACGGAGTCGCGGCAGCCGCCAAGCACTCGACCCGAGTCTGAAGCTGGAGAACAGGAGAGACCCATGTGCGACCAAGCCCCCCGAAGAGTGTGCAAGATCGTGGTCGTCGTAACCGTAGCTGCCGTACTCCTCGGCGTCGCGCACGAGCCGGCCAGCGCCTGCAAGTCGACGCGCTGCATGGTCTTGCCGGGGTGCGCCAAATCCGTGGTCCAAGGGAAGGCGGCCCCCCTCGTCGTCGTGCTACCGCCGGGCGGGGGCGGCTTCGCGGTACCCCTCAATCTCCTCGTAACTTGTGGCAACAACTGCGGTGGGACCTGCGCGCCGGGCGTTGGCGTTACCGGGGCAACGACGACGGTCACGATTTGTCCGGGAGTTCCGCCCTGCGCTCCGGGTTGCGCGAGTCCCATTGCCCCGGTCACGGTTGCCAGCGCATTGGGCACCATGCCGCTGCCCGGCTGCAACTCGCGAGGCCTGTTCACACCGTATGCGGTCGCCGTCGCCGTGCCGCCGGGTGTCTTCGGCCTCTTCTGCGTCACCGCCACGACCACCGTGACGTTCTCCGATGGAATGGTACTTGCCGCAACCGGGGACCAAGTCGTTTGCATCGTCGAGGAGCTACCCGGGCAGCCCGGCGTCCCGCGATTGAACTTCACTTTGGACACCACCGGCTTCATTGGGGGCTTTCCGCGCTGCGCTCCCGGCGACCAAGTCAACCTGCGCTACACCATCACCAACAATGATCCGGTCGAGACGTTCACCGTGCCAACCGGGAGTTGCACCGCGACTTCGAATCAGATTGCGCGTCTCCCCGCCTCGATCCCTGCGGGCATGAACGAGACCAACGGTGTGTTCTCCATCTCTGGACCCACCGCCGACGACTTCCCGATCGAGTTCGATCCCGTGGGGTGCATTCTCCTTCCCAACCCCGCCACCTTCATCCAACCGCCGATCACGCGGCCGGGCGTCATCGTGGTGCCGCCGTCGAGTTCGGTGGACGTCATCGTGGGCATTCGATCGTACCCTGGCTGCGGGTGTGGCTCGGCGTCCGAGACTACGATCGTCATCGAAGGAACGTTCTCGACGAGCCAGGATCCGGGCCTTGCCTGCCTGGGAACGACCCTCTTCGTCGACACGAACGTCCCATTCCCCGGAGGTCTCCCACCGTGTTTGCCGTGTGGGTTTCCCCACAACGACTGCAACGGCAATGGCGTCTACGACGCGGACGACATCTTCGTGAACCAGACCTCGAGCGACCTCAACTTCGACGCGGTACCCGACGAGTGTAGCAGCGGGGGGCCAGCAAACGACGAGTGCACCGGCGCCACGCCGGTCGTACTGGGTACCAATGTAGTCTCCAACGTCGGGGCGACGTCGGGTCTGGACCCGCTGCCGGCCTTGCCGTGCGCAGTGCTCGGCGCCATGGACGGCGACGTTTGGTACACCTTCACCGCGGCAGCGACCGTGGCGCACGAGTTCAACACCTGCAACCTGGCGGGTGGTTGGGACACCGACATGGCCCTTTACGAAGGCGCCTGTGGCGCTCTCGTCCAGATCGCCTGTAACGGCGACGGCACGGGCCTCGTCGGCTGCCAACAGTTCTACTCGCGCCTCTCGGTGAACCTCACCGCGGGCGTGACCTACCTCGTGCGGATCGGCAGCTGGGATCCGGGCGACTTCAACGACGGCGTGCTGAACATCTCGGCCGCCGCGGTTGAAGACTGCGCCAACGGCCTCGACGACGACCTCGACGGCTTGGTGGACTGCGTCGACCCGGACTGCAGCGCGATTCCGGCCTGCGCCGCTCCGGCGAACGATGACTGCGCGGGTGCGACTTCGGTGAGCCTCGGCGCTACCGCGTTCGATACCACCCTGGCTACCGACAGCGGTGTTCCGGGTCCGACCGTGGCGTGTAACGGGGTCGTCGGCCAGTTCAACCAGGACGTTTGGTTCGAGTTCACGCCGGCCATGACCGGTTCCTACCTCATCGACACGTGCGATGCGGCGAGCTTCGATACCGACCTCTTGATCTACTCGGGCGGCTGCGGTGGCCTCGTCGAAGAGGCATGCAGCGGCGACGGCGCTGGCCTCGTCGGCTGTCAGACCTTCTTCTCGGCGATCGCGTTTCCGCTCAACGCCGGCACCAGCTACCTGATCCGTATCGGCGGTTTCAGCGCAGCGACCGCCGGCACCGGTACCCTCAACATCGCTCTCGACTGCGGTGACTTGGGTGCAGTGACCTGCTCCTACAGCTGCGTCACCGACATGGTGTCGATCGACTGGACCGACAACGTACTGGCGACTGCCGGCTACGACATTCTCGAGAACGGCGTCATGGTCGGCAGCGCTCCCTCGGGCTCCAGCTCATTCGCGCTCGCCGGTCCGGCGGTCGGTGCCAACACGTACACCATCGAGTGGGCGTGCTCGCTCGGCGGTATGGGTGCGACCGGCACGTGCACGGTGACGGTGCAGCCGCCAGTGGTGATCCCGGGTACGGAGGACGTGATCCTCCACCTCGAAGGGCTCCAGAGCGCAGGTGCCCTCGGCCTGGTCGATAGCGGCGCTGCCCTCGAGGCCGCTCTCGTCGCCAACGGCCGCACGGTGACCCGCGTTACGCCGGCCAACTTCGATGGGTTGATCAACGACGGCTGTCTCGACCTGACCGGCGTCCAGACCCTGTGGGTCATGGCCGGCACTTTCCCGGAGGACTACGGAATCTCGGCCGGCGAGGGCGACGCTCTGGCGGCGCTCGCGGCCAGTGGAATCAGCATCTACTTCGAGGGCGCCGATCACTGGGGCTTCCAGCACGTCGTGAGCCTCCTCGATGACCGCGACGGGATCGACGCCGCCGGCAACGTGGACGGCGACGACACCTACGGTCAAATGGACGGCGCCAACGCGGCTGTCGCGGGCCTCGACCTGAGTGCCAACGTCGGCGTGGCCTACACCCAGGACCAGGCGGGCAACGACTTCACGGACCAATTGGCGATCACCGGCACCGACGCTTCGGTGACTTCGGTCGAGGCCATCTGGACCAACAGCGACGACACCATGACCGGCGAGGTGGCCTACGTCACCGGCGCCATCGCTGTCCATGCGGACGGCGGGGTCATGATCTCGACCGCGTGGGAGTTCGGTGGCTATGGCGGCAACCAGGATGCTCTCGCTCTCGAGTACCTGAACGCCTTGGGTCGCACTGGCCCGGTCGGCGACATGTTCAAGCGCGGTGACTGCAACAACGACGGTGGCTTCAACATTGCTGACGCGGTGAACCTGCTCGGGAACCTGTTCCCGCCACCGGGGGGAATGCCGAACGTCTTGGCGTGTCGCGACGCATGCGACGGCAACAACGACGGCAGCATCAACATCGGGGACGCGGTGGCGATGATCGGCGCCTTGTTCCCGCCTCCGGGGATGCCGTCCCCGGGCCTGCCGGCGCCGTTCGGCATGTGTGGGCTGGACACCGGCATGGACGCGCTCGACTGCGTGAACTACAACGGGACCATGGCGGGTTGCCCGTAAGACCCCTGGGTTCGCGGTCGACGGTCATAGCCGGGAGGTTCCTCTGGGGCCTCCCGGCTCGCAGCTCGCTTCACCTGCCCTCTCCGTCCGACTCACGCCCCCTCCTCCCGATTCGCCCGAGCGTCGGTCACTGGGCGCAAGGCACGCACGTCGGAGGTGGCGATAGGCAGCGTGGGTTCCGCACTGCGTCTCGAACGGAGCGAAAGCGCTCCCGCGGTCAGCCCTACCCAACCCGGGTCACCCACTTCCCCGCTGGCGTCTCGGTTGTGCTGCCGTACCCGATCGACTGTGACGTTGCCTGCGGCGGTCGATCCCGGTAACGTCGAGCGCGGTTCGCGGCACCAACGCGGGCACCCAACTGGAATCGAGTCCATGGCCCGCAAGCCACCTCCGTCGACCCACGCCGATCCGAACGTGCGACTCCATCAACTCGAGGGGTTCTTCCACGTCTGCCGCCACGGAGGTTTCGCGCGCGCGGTACAGGCACTCCCGTACGCCATCACCGAGCCCGCCCTGCATCAGCAGGTCCGCAAACTCGAGCGCGAACTCGGCGTGCGTCTGTTGGTCCAGGGCGCGGGACGGCGCCTGCTTCCGACACCGGCGGGACGCACGCTCTATCAGTTCGTCGCGCGATACTTCGAACAGCTGCCCGGAGTCCTGCGATCGATCAGCGACGGCTCGCGCCTGAGCCTGGCACTGGGCGTCGAGCCTCTCTACATCGAGGGACTCTGTGCGGAGGCCATCGAGTCCCTGCGCAGAGACCATCCCCAAATCGGTGTTCGTGTCGCAGAACGGGACGCGCCCGCGATCGTTACCGGCGTTGAGCACGGCGAGTTCGACCTCGGAGTGTCGAGCCTGCCGCCCTTCCTGCCGCCCGGCCTGCGGTTTCAGGGCTTGGGTCGGCTCAGCCTGTCTCTCCTGGTCCCGACGGGGCACGCCCTGGCGCGACGCCGAGTTCCGCTCTCGGTCGAGGGCCTGACCGGACATGCGTTCATCGTCTACGAGGCCGGGACGGCGGGACGGTCCTACACCGACGCGGTCCTGGCGCAACTCGGTCTCACCCTCGAAGTCGCCGCAGAGGCGAGCACTGCGCTCGGAATGCGCGCCCTCGTTCGCGCCGGTGTCGGTGCCGCTTTCGTGCCGGCGCTCGTGGAGCGTGCAACGCCGAAGCGCCGTCCTCGGGCCAGGAGCAAGCTCAACGCCGGAGGCATCGTCGAGTTCGGGGTGAGCGAACTGCTCCATCCGCTGATCGAGCTCCCCGAGTTCGGATGGATCACCCGCCGCGACACCGAGCGCTCTGGTCCCATCGTGGACTTGATCGCACGTCTGCGTCGGCTGCTTGAAGCCTGAGTCTAGGGTGCCGGCACCGCTCGAGAGTCCAGGTTGATCGACATGAGACCGCCGACGCCTGCACGCGCGATCTGCGCGTCATGGTCGGGCGCGTCGGGCGTCTACAGCGTACGCAGTCGAGCGGCAGCGCGCGCGAGGGCGCGCAGCTTCTCGAACGCGACTTGCGCAGTGGCGACGGGGCGTTCTGCGAACGTGCCGAAGCCGCAGTCCGGGTTGAGAAACACGCGGTCGCGGCCGAGCACGCTTGCGACCTCTTGCACACGACTCACGATCCAGTCCTCGCTCTCGATGTCGGTGGTTCGCGGATTCACGACCCCGAAACCCAGGGTCGAGCGTGCCGGCAAACCCGCGAGCACTGCCACGGCGCCGGCGCGCGGGGTCGCGTACTCGAGTACGTACTGATCCACCTTCATTCGCTCGAGATGCGGAATGAGCGGGTCGTAGGAGCCCGTGAGAAGCACGTCTTCTTTCTGACTCCAGTTGCCGCGGCAGATGTGAAGTGCGCGGATCGGTCCGCTGATTCCGTCGACCACGCGGTTGATCAGATCGACGGCAAACTCGAGTTCCGACTCTGGCGAGGCCGTTGCTGCCAGGGCAGCGCACATGAAGGTGCGGGTCGCGGACTTGCCGGCGAACACCAACTCGGTCAGCACCGGCTCGTCGAACTGCACCATCTCCACACCCGCCGCCGCCAGTTGCATCAGCTCGTCCCGCAGGATCCGTACGATGTCGTCGGCCAGCGACTCCCGCGTCGGATAAGCGCTCTCCGAGAGGTTCTTGACCCAAGTGGAGCGACTGAGAAGGTACGGACCCGGCAGAGTGATCTTGATGGGCTTGCGGGTGTGTTCGCGGAGGAACCGGAAGTCGTTGAACACCAGGGGCTCACGCAGAGCGAGCTTGCCGACGACGGTCGGGTTCTTGATGGCGAACGCGGGCACGTCGAGTGCGCCCAGGAGTTCCTCGAATGCCGCCTTGTCCTCGACGTACTCGAGGAGCTCCGCCATCGTCATGAGTTCGAGCCCTTGGAGGCGCTCGGTGAAGAAGGAGTAGAAGTTGTCGCGCCGTTGCTCGCCGTCCGACACGATGTCGACGCCCGCGTCTTCTTGGTACTTGATGGCGAGGAGCGTCGCCTCGTCGCGCAGTTCCGCGAGATTCGGGGCACCGCGCTTCATGGCCTGCAGCAGCCAAGCCGGCCGCGGCCAGCTCCCTACGACGGTCACGGGATACAAGAAGGGCCACGGCTTCGTCACTGTTTCTTCACCTCGATCTGCACGGAGACGGCTCTCGTGAGCGAGTTCACGACCGGCGACCGGCGAACCGTCTCCTGCCAAAGTTCGTCGAGGAGTTCGTCCTCGGCGTCCGCTTCCACGTAGATCGAACCTTCGATCAGGGCCAGGCCCGGGTGCCCCGAGTCCTCGACCCCCAAGAACACCAGAATGTTGTCCGCCCGCGCGCGCACGGCCATCTCGAGGTTCTGAACTTCGACCCCCGCGCGGGACAAGCGCCACTGGTAGCCGACCACGAGGCAACCCGCCACCGAGGCCAACAAGACCTCGACCGCCGACGGTGCTGGATCCTCGGTGTCGAAGCTCGCCGGCTGACCGATGACGAAAGCGTGGTTGCGAGCGAAGGCCTTGGCCTGCATGCCGCCCGTCCAACGCACGCGCACTTTCCAGGCGAAGGCACGCGCTTCCTCCAGGTCGCCGGCGAATTGCTCGTCGCCCCCCTTCTTGCGGATGAAGAAGTGGTGGTAACGCTGGTCTCCGGGGTGGTCGAGCAGCAGCGCGTGCCCCACCATGCGGCACCAAGCGGGCAGGTCTTCGCGCACACTCGATTCTCGGCTCCGGACCTCCAACACCTCGCCCCCGGCGATGGACTGCATCGCGCTGCGTATGATGAGGAGCAGCCCGCTGCCGCAATCGAGGTCGCCGCCATCGCACGTCGCGGCCGGCCGGAGTTCGGCAGCCACCGTGCGCCTCAGTAGCTCACGCAGGGGCTGCCGGCACTCAGGAACTCGACCAGCTTCGCGCCCCCGACGATCGTAGCTCCGGGGATGAGACTCGACTCATCGAGCCCACGCTTCTTGAAACACGGTGAGCAAACCCAAATGACGCCCCCAGCCTTGACGAAGGACCCCATCAACTCCGCGAGCGGTGCGAACCCATCCTCGTGGATGGCGTCTGCGTACCCCCGCTGACTCAAGCGTACGGCCTCCGTGCTGAGAAACACGAGCGTGTCTTTGTCAGACGCTACCGCCGCATTGGCAACGACGAATGCCACCGTCGCTCGGTCCGTGTCGTTCTTGGCCGACGTGAGGCTGATGCAGAACTTTCCCGCCATGGCTCAACCGTCCTTTCTTCGAATCCAGTATCGGGGGTGCTCGCCGCGAAGCAACTCGTGGCCGGTGAGGCCACACCAGGCCGGGATGTCTTGGGGCGCTCCCGGGTCCCGCGCACGGACCGCGAGCACCTGCCCGGCAGACAACGCCCGGAGGCGGCCCCGAAGCTCGAGCACGAGGTCTCCACACCCCATATCGCCGGCGTCCCACTCGGCGTGAACGGCCATCTCCGTGTCCGCGCCCACCGGCGAAGCTACGAGCGAGCTCGCCGGCTCGAGAGTCTTCGAGCGGTTGACGGCCGCGGGCCAGAGACAGGAGGGACGCTGGCCGGGCGCGAGCCCCTCCTGCTGCGACGCGTACATCCAGCCTGCCGAGAAGCAGGCCCGACGCTGAATGTACTCGAGCACGTGCTCGAGGAACTCCGCCGGGTCACGCCCGAGCTGCGCCGCCAAGCACGAACTGCAGCGCAGCGCCCGCTTGAAACCCATGACGACGCAAACGACATAAGCGTGCCCACACAAGCGGGCCGCACAGAGCCCGCACGTGCGCTCGCCAGACTCATCGAGTTCCTGCAGCAGCTCGGCGGTCTTCCGTTCGTCGTCTGCGTCGGTCATGACTGGCCTCCGAGCTGCTGAAGATACCCTAACCCCGGCTCACCGCCGAGCCACCTCTTTGACCTGACGGTACGTGAGCTTGCGTACCACTTGAACCGGCTTTCCGTCCGCTTCCGCATACCCCGTCGCATTCCAAAACAAGGGCGGCCCCGCTTGGGGCGGGTCGAGCACGAGATCCCGGCCCCAGTGCCAACTCACGCGCCGTTCCTCGAGGTTGCCGAAGTAGTACTCTACCCACTGCGAACTCGGGCCATTGTACCCGTTTGCCACGGTGAGTTCTGCGCGCGGCCGGCTGTGGTCGTTGGCGTGGAAGTCCGCGACGAAGATGTCGGCTACGGCCACGTCCAGCGGGATCCAGCCGATGTTCGGGGCGTGAAACTCGATCCAGCAGTGGTAGCTCTGATCCTTGTCTTGTCCGTCGAGCGGTCCCTTGAAGAATGATCCGTAGACTTCCCGCGTCGGCAAGCCCGCGGCCCGAGCCACGGCCGCGTAGAGCGAGTGGAAGTCGGTGCAGTTGCCCGTGCAGGTCTCGAAGCACTTCTGACTGCTTCCCGTGCCGGTCGCTTTCATGGTCTTCTGGGCGTCCGGCTTCGGATCCTTGACATGGTACTCGACGCGCTCGAGCACCGCGTCATAGACCTGGCGCGCGATGCGCACCGGGTTCGTCTCGTTGCCCACGACCGTCCGCGCCAGCTCACGGGCATTGTCGTCGATCACGCTCTGGCTCGAGCCGACCAGGTACTGGCCGAGCTGCGCGAGTTCGTCCGGAGTGTGCGGCCGCGTGTGCGCCGGGTCGACGTCGGCATTGACTTCGGACCGAGTCACCGAGAACGTCGTCCGCACCACGAGGTCGCCGCCAGCGGGCGCGCCCCGCTCCACGTACAGGTAGCGATTGCCGAGTTCGTCGTGCGCGATGCGATCGGGCACCGGGGACTCTACGCGAAAGCTCTCGACTTTCTGCATGCGATCGCTGTCGGCCGGAATGGGTAGCCACGCCTTGACGACCGACGCTCCCTCGGGGGCCTTGATCACGAACTCGTGGACAGCCTCGAAGGTGCCCTTCTTCCCGGCCTTGACGCCCGGGCCGGGCTCCATGCCGGGACGCGGCGCTGCCCCTATGCAACCGATCACGCCCACCAACGACACGGTCGCGATAAACGGCGAAACTCGGCCAAACGAGATTGCCTTCATGTCTTGATCCTTTTCGTTGAGCACGGCTCAGAAGTTGTACTGGATGAACAAACGAAAGCGACTGCCAAAGCCCTCGTCGAGCCCCCGGAAGCGCGTCTCGATGTAGGAATAGTCGCAGCCGAACACAACCGGCTTCCAGTAGCTCACGTTCGCGCCGCAGTAGACCATCTGGTTGTGGTCGATCCCTTGGTTCGGGCGCGCCACGGTGGCCACCAACAGATCGGTTCGATCGGGGTTGTCGACCGAGTACCCAGCGAACGTCGTGAGCCACGGTTTCGGCTTGACGTTCAGCTCGGCCCAGAAGCCCATGGCCTCGATCTCGTCGCCCGCGGTCGCATTCACGCCCTGGCCAACGCCACCGCGCAGGTCGTCGAGGTTGGAGCCGCGCCACGCCTCGCCCTGGAGCCACACGCTGTCGCTCACCAACGGGACTCTGGCGTCGATCCCGAAGACGTAGGTGTCGAACTCATCGGTCGTGACTCCGGCGCCGACGGTTCCGGCCGCTTGGGCCGCGGCCAAGTCGAACTCGTCCCAACCGCGCGCCACCCACACACCGACTTCGGTATCGGTCGATCCAAGGAGACGCGTTCGGAGCGCCGCTCGGCCCTGGAGGAGCGGCAGCCCCGAGTCTTCCCCGTCGAGGACGCCGTCGGCATCGAAGTTGCCGCCGTCGATCGCGCCTTTCAGCGAGGCAGCGATCTCGAAGATCACGCGGGTGCTGTCGTTGATCTTCGGATGGTAGCCGAGTCGTACCTGCGGACGACGATCACCAAGGTTGCCGATGTTCCAGTTGATCAGATCAGGATTCACCGATGGGAAGAGCGGCGAGATCAAGTCCGAGGTCTGGCCGGCGAGCAACGAGCAGTTGTCCGTACCGATCTTGAGGTACGCGTGGCGCATCCGAAGGTCGTTGCGAGAGTCCGAGTTCAAGAACCCGTAGAAGTCGACTTCGACCTTGCCCGTGAGCTGCGCCTTGCCCACATTGGGTCCGACGAGATCCAGACCCAACCGCGTGAGCCGGGTGTAGAGGGAGAAGTCATCGTCGTCCTGACTCTGCCCGGTGGTGGGGTCCTCGGAGCGGACGAAGACCCCGACCTGGGTATCGCTGAGCTCGGACGTGTCGTAGACCCCGTCGACGCGCAGGAAGCCGTAGATCTTCAGCATGGAACCCATCTTGGTGAGGAAGTCAGGAACGGTGGTTCCGGCCGCGGCCGACGCCTCCCTGGCTTCCAGGACTTCGATCCGCTTCGAAAGCTCTTCGACGGTCTGGGCGGACGCCACCCCGGAGACCGTCGCGCCGACCGCGAGCCAACAAGACAAGAACACCACGAGACGCTTCACGAGTTCCCTCGCTTTCGGAAGTTCATGACTGCTCTGCGGCAGCCGACACGGAGAGGTACGAAGACAGGTGCACGGTTGCGAGTGCTCGAACACCGGCGTGGAGTCGTGGTGGGGGCCCGCGAGGACGTACGCCATGGCGACGAGCTACTCGGACCGACGGAGTCGATCCAAGGATGTCGAACAGGCACAGAGCGCGGATTCGAACGAAGGAGACTTAGGCGAGACGAACTGGCTCCACCACTTCCGTGGGTGCGAGTCAGCCGTAGGGTGGACGCTTCAGGTAGGTCACGGGCATGGCCCAGACGCTACCCGCCGCCGCCACCTGGGTCAACCCGGATCCGGACCGCGCCGCGCGCGCCGAGCCCGCA
Organism: Planctomycetota bacterium; assembly: GCA_050246115.1. Lineage (GTDB taxonomy): Bacteria > Planctomycetota > UBA8108 > UBA1146 > JAJFFE01 > JBFWWP01. The sequence continues at coordinate 55,526 of JBFWWP010000010.1, read as the reverse complement.
GCCACGGGGCCACCGGGGCTGGTGCGTGCGCGTCGCGCGGACGAAAGCGTATTGCCAAGACCCGGTGCGGGGGCTAAACCGACCCATCGTCGTTCAGCCCGGCTACCACCCGTCGACGCCCCGGTCGACCCCGTGCGAAGGAAGCACCCACCATGCACTCTCATCCGCGCCGTCGCGTGCCGACGATCGTCTGGGCGGTCGCCATGGCCTTCGCCGGCCCGCAAACGATCGGCGCGCAGCCGATCCCGAGCGACGTGCCCGCCCCGATCGCGCCAGGCCCAACCGTCGAGGAACTGGAGCGGCTGCCGCGGTCGCCGGTGCGCTTGGGCGACTTGGTCGTGACGCCGAATCGCAACCTGTTCAGCAGCTTTGGCACTCCCTACTCACTGAACGTCCTGACCGACTCGGGGGTGCTCGACCGCCAGGTCCGGAGCACCCCGGAAGCTCTGCGAGAGATCCCCGGGGTCATGGTGCAGAAGACATCGCATGGTCAAGGCTCTCCGTACATCCGTGGGTTCACGGGCTATCAAACCGTGTTCCTGATCGACGGCATCCGCCTGAACAACAGCGTGTTTCGCAGCGGACCCAACCAGTACTGGAACACGGTCGACCCGTTCTCCCTCGAGCGCCTCGAGGTCGTACGGGGTCCCGCCGCCGCCCTCTACGGCTCTGACGCGGTGGGCGGCGCCGTCAATGCTCTCACTCGTTCCCCAGAGCTCGGGGGAGAACGCGGCACCATGCACGGACGGTTGCTCGCACGCGCCTCGAGCGCCGAGCGTTCGCTGATCGGCCGCGGTGAAGTGGCGTACTCGCTCAGTCCCGACGCGGTCGTGCAGCTCGGGCTGACGCTCAAGAACTTTGGCGACCTCGAGGGCGGTGCCGACGTCGGCAAACAACGCGGGACCGGGTACGACGAATACGCGGCGGACCTCAAGAGCGTCTACCAGCTGTCGGCGAACACGCAAATCGTGGCCGCCTACCAGAAGGTGCGCCAGAACGATGTCCCGCGCACACATAGCACCATGCACGCCATTGACTGGCATGGACTCTCCATCGGAAGCGACCGGCAGCGGGACCTCGATCAAGTGCGCGACCTAGCGTATGTCCAGCTTCACGGCTTCGACCTGGGAGGAGCCGTCGAGGGCTTCCGCGTCAGCGCCTCCTGGCAACGACAGCAGGAACAGGAAGACCGGATTCGCAGCAGCGGCGCACGAATCATCCAGGAGTTCGACGCGAACACCTTCGGACTGTGGGCTCAAGCGGAGTCGGATACACCGATCGGCTACCTCACTTATGGGGTCGACTGGTACCACGACCAAGTCGACTCGCGCGACTCCACGAATCCCATCCAGGGGGCGGTTGGTGACGACGCGGACTACGATCTCGTCGGTGGTTTCGTCGAGAACCGCATAGCCGTTTGCAAGCAACTCGACCTGTTCCTGGCCGGGAGGGCGACCTACGCTCACGCGGACATCGACAGCGTCGAAGACTTCGCGACCGGTACGGCCACGCGTTTCGACGACGACTACTCGGAACTGACCGGCAGCGCGCGCGCGGTATGGACCCTTGACCCCGAGGATCGTTGGAACATCTTCACGGGGGTCTCGCAGGCTTTCCGGGCCCCCAATCTCTCCGATCTGTCGAGCCTGGACGACTTCGGTACCTCGGGGTTCGAGATCCCGGCACGCAACCTCGACCCCGAGAACTTCCTGACGGCAGAGATCGGTACCAAGGTCGAGACCGAGTGCTTCTTCGGCCAGGCTGCGTACTTCTACACCTGGGCGGACGACTTGATCCTGCGCCGACCGACCGGCCCCAACCCGGCCGACCCGACGCAGACCATCTTCGAGAAAGTGAACTCGGGCGACGGCTGGGTGCAGGGCATCGAGCTCGAAGGCGCCTGGCGCTTTCACCGCCAGTGGTCGGTGTTCGGGAACGTGACGTGGATGGACGGTAAGGTCGACTTCATCGACGCCAGCAACCAGAAGGTCGAGGACACGATCACCCGCCTGATGCCGACGACCGGACAGATCGGCGTGCGCTGGGAGTGCACCTGCGACGACCTCTGGATCGAGGGCCTGGCGCGCATGGCGGACGAACAAGACCATCTGTCGGTGACCGACGCTGCGGATACGAGCCGCATCCCGCCGGGGGGCACTCCTGGGTACGCCATCTTCTCGCTCCGCGCAGGGCTCGAGCTCAATGACCGCACCACGGTGAGGGGCGCGATCGAGAACATTTTCGACACCGACTATCGAGTACACGGGTCGGGCGTCAACGAATCCGGGCGCAGCCTGAACGTCTCGATCGAGTTTCGCTTCTGAGCCCAGCTTGCGAGGCGATCCCCAACCTGAGATGGTCGAACGCCGACGGCGGTGAACCGCGTCGTCCGCGGGAAGCGGCCACCGCATGCAATCCTGCGTCGTGAAACACCCCGCACGGACCCTCGAGGGAGGCTGCGTGACTCGACTCCGCGCTCGCAAGTACGCCCTGCTGGAGGGCACGCATCTCGAGCTGAATCCGGCCGATCTAGCCGGCGGTGACTGGCTGCGGAACTTCCCGGGAGACGGGCCGCTCACCGTCGAGATCGGGGTTGGCAAGGACCCGCATCTCATCGAGATCGCGGCCCGCAACCCCGCGGGACGCTTCGTCGGCCTCGAGTACAGCCGCAAAAAGGCCGACATGTTCCTGGCCAAGGGGCTCGCGCGCGGCGTCGAGAACTTGCGGCTCGTCTGGGCCGATGCATTCCGGGCCCTGGAACCCATGTTCGCGGAAGCCAGCGTCCGCAAGTTCTTCGTGTTGTTCCCGGACCCCTGGCCCAAGAAGCGACACGCCAAGAAGCGCATGGTACAGCCGGCGATGGTCGCCACACTCACGCGCAAGCTCGAGCCGGATGGGATTCTGGAGCTCCGAACGGACTCCGCCCTGTACGCGCAGCAAATGCTCGCGGTCCTCGAGGCGACGCCGGAGCTCACGAATGAGCTGGGTCCCGGCATGCTGAGCCTAGCCCCGCGCGACCCGACGGAGCACGTCGAGACCACGTTCGAGCGCAAGTTCCGGGAACTCGGCCAGCCCATCCACTACTTCTACTACCGGCGCCTCCGCACGAGGACGCCGCGGTGACCGACCACGCCCCGGAGCCCGCGGAAGCACCCACTCCGCTGCAACGCAAGATCCGCAGCTTGCCACCCGAGCCGGGAGTCTACCTCTTCCTCGATGCCGTCGGCCGAATCGTCTACGTCGGCAAGGCGACGAACCTGCTGCAACGGGTGCGCACCTACTTCCACCCCGGATCCGATGATGGCCGGCCGCTGTTTCGTTTCCTCGTCCGACGGACCGCCGATGTCGAGTGCATCGTCTGCGCCAACGAACTCGAAGCACTACTGCTCGAGAACAACCTCATCAAGAAGCATCGACCGCGCTACAACATCCGCCTGCGCGACGACAAATCGTACCTCTCGATCCGGGTCACGACCGCCGAGAAGTGGCCTCGCGTCCAGCCGGTTCGCGGGTGGAAGGACGACGGCAACCTCTACTTCGGGCCGTACTCATCCGCGCAGTCGGTGCGAGAGATGCTTCGCGTCATCAAGAAGTACATTCCACTGCGCACGTGCTCGAACGGTTTCTTCGACAGCCGCACCCGCCCCTGCTTGGAGTACGAGATCGGCCACTGCACAGCCCCCTGCGTGAGTCTCGAAACCGAGGAGGGCTATCGCCGGATCGTCGAGGAGACGGTGCTGTTCCTGCGTGGGAAGAATCAGACGCTGCTGCCGCTCCTCGAAGCGAAAATGCAGGCGGCCTCGGCGGCACGCGACTTCGAGCGCGCGGCCAAAGTCAGGGATCAGATCGCTGCGATCCAACGCGTCTTCGAGAAGCAGAAAGTCCAGGAGATCCGACTCGGGGACCTCGACAGCTTCGGCCTCTACCGCCGCGAGGACTTCGTGTCGATTCAGGTGCTCCTGAGCCGCGACGGCAAGCTGCTCCATTCCTCGACTCACTCCTTCCGCACGCCGCTCTCGGACGACTCCGTGATCTCTTCCTTTCTCACGCAGTTCTACCAGGGGGAACGGTATCTGCCGCCCGAGGTCCTAGTGCCCTTCGAGTTCACCGATCGCCCCTTGCTCGAGCAATGGCTGTCGGAGCGCGCCCGGCGCAAGGTGCGCGTCGCCGTCCCCGCACGTGGCGCCAAGAAGCGGCTCGTGGAGATGGCGCAGCGCAATGCCGAGGTCAACTCCGCGAGTGACGCGTTGCGCACCGAATCCGCGGAGTCGCTGGCACTTTCCCTAGCCGAGAAGCTGACCCTCGCAGTGCCACCGCATCGAATCGAGTGCTACGATATCTCGGGTACACGCGGCGCCCAGCAGGTTGCGAGCCGGGTGGTGTTCGAGAACGGGGAGGCAGATACGTCGCAGTATCGTCGCTACAAGATCCGCTCCGTCACGGATACCGACGACTTTGCTTCGATGCTGGAGGTGCTGCGGCGTCGCTTCGGGGCGCGCAAACTTCGCGATCCACTGCCCGACCTGGTGATCGTGGACGGGGGCAAGGGTCAGATCGCGTCCGCCGTGAACGCGCTCGCAGAATGTCAGGTCCAAGTGCCCGTGATCGGTTTGGCGAAGGAGCGCAATCGGCGCGAGCGTTCGGTGCCGGAGAGGGTCTTCGTGCCCGGCCGCAGCGAGCCGCTCGACCTGGATCAAAGCTCACCGACATCGCTGTTCCTGCAGCGGATTCGCGACGAAGCCCACCGCTTCGCCAACACCTTCCAGCGCGAGCTGAAGCGCAAGCAGAACCTGGCCACGGGGCTCGAGCAGGTCCCGGGGGTCGGGGCCAAGCGCCGCAAGGCGCTCCTGGCGTACTTCGGGAACCTGAAGAACCTGCAGCAGGCGACCGAGACAGAGATCGCGCAGGTACGCGGAATCGGGGCCGGCGCTGCGCGCGCTACCTATCGGTTCCTGCACCCGGATCCCGATCGTGATCCGACGCCCCGCCCGGGCCCCGGAGGAAACGCTACGCCGTGACCGGCGTCGCGGCGGCGACGCCCGACTCCACGCTCTCGAAGATCTTGAAGATCTGAGTGAGACGCATCACATCGAAAAGCTCGCGGATCTCGGGGCGCAGACGCGCCAGATGCATGAAGCCGCCGCCGGACATCGCCTTCTTGAGCAGCGACACGAGCCGCCCAAGGCCGGCGCTCGAGAGATACTGGATCTGCTCCATGTCGAGAACCATGCGGACGTTCTTCCGTGAGTCGATGATCTTCCCCAAGCGCTCCAGGGTCGACAGGATCTGCTTCTCGTCCTGGAACTTGCCCTTCACGAAGCTGGCCACGACCACCGGCCCCTCGGTTCGCAGTTCAATGGTCTCATCGTTCTTGGACACGGCAGTCCTTTCGCGTGCAGAAACTTCAACAGAGTACGACGAACGAGCTACGCGAGGTCGGCGGTATCCGCCAGATGCTGCCGCAACAGGAGTGTGTTGCCGCCGCCGTAGTAGCCCACTTCGTCCATATAGAGGGTGAGGAGCGGGATCCCGCGCCCGTTCTCGGCCCACAGCTCGTCCCCCTGGGTACGGTCCTTCAAGTCGCGCAGCGAGAATCCCGTGCCTTCGTCCTGAATGACCAGCCCCCAGCTACCCGGCTCGCGAAACAGCGAGACCACGACGCGCTTTGCAAACTCGCGCCGGTTGCCATGCTTCACCGAGTTGGTGATCGCTTCATCGAGACACAGCTCGGTTCGCATGCGGGCTTCGGGGCCGATCAGTCCATCGGCCGTAAGCCGCTCGACCACTCGCACCACCAAGGGAGTGACCAAAGCTTCGTCGCTCGGGATCTCCCACTGCTCCACCACCGCGCCCGGAATCTGCAGGGCTTCGTGACAAATGTGCATTTCACGACCTCTCGGAGATCAGGCCCCGGCACCCCACGTCAAAGCGGGAACAGCGCGTATGTGGGGCGCACCCAATGGCTCGAAGAAGGCTAACTCGCTGGCGCGAGCGTCGTCAAACGACGCGCCCGGGATGGCCGCTGCAAGTCGCCTCCTGGTAGTCACTTGACGCGCCCGGCGACGGGTTCGGATCGGCACCCTCCGAAACGCGAGCCGGGCCCTCGACGAAGGTCGCGATTTGACGCTTCGGCGACGAAGTCCTACTCTTCTCGGAGTCTGTAACGGCAACGGGACGCAGGCTCCCCGGCAGTCTTCACTACCGGGTCGCCAGAGGAGCGTGAAGGAGCTCGAGTGTCGCTACAGAAGACCCGCCGGCGGAGGTTTGGGGATATCCTCGTTTCCGACGGCCTGCTCAATCCCGACCAGCTGGCCTCGGCGCTCCGAGACCAAGCCCAGACCGGCGACACTCTCGGTGACACGCTGCTGCGTCTCGGCTTGGTGTCCGAGGGTGACATCGTCCGCACCATTTGCGTGCAGTACCAGCTCCCGTTCATCAGCCCGTCGAACTACGAGCTCGATGGCCAGCTCCTCGAGAAACTGCCGGTCGAGTTCATGTATCGCTACCGGATCCTCCCGTTGGGTCGCATCGGTAGCATGGTCATCGTGGCGCTCGGCGAGATCCCGCCCGAGAACGTCGAGTTGGAGCTCGGTAGTACACTGGAGGGCGAGCTGGCGTTCTACTTCGCGTCCGTCAAGGAGATCGAGTCCTTGCTGGTGACGCGATTCTCGCTCAGCCAAGACCAGGTCTACTCCTTCGACTCCAATCGTCGCCGCCCACCGCCGGCTACCCAGACCGGTCGGGCCAGCGCCCCTGCACCCGAGACCCCGACCAGCCTGTTGGACGCACTGGACTCGTCGTGGGAGTCGATCTTCGACGAGGCCGACAGCAACGTCAAAGGGCAGTCGTCCTGACCCAAACCCCAGCGGTGGCTGCTGCAGATCGTCCCGCGTCGTCGCGGCCCGGGCGACCTCCCCTCCCATCCGGAGCGCGCACTGGAGTTGCTTGTGAACGCGCTTGACTTGGGACTAGAATCCGGCCTTCTCCCCCGCCCCGGCTGACGCGCGAGCGCGCTTCCATGGGGCTCCAGCCGAGTCACTTCAGGAGCGCGCCACATGATCCGCGACAACTCCTCGGTTCCGGCGCGCTCCGCGCACGATGACCTCACGCCCATGATGCGGCAGTACTTCGCCGCCAAGGAACGGCACCCGGGGGAGATCCTGTTCTTCCGTATGGGTGACTTCTACGAGATGTTCTATGAGGATGCCGAACTGGCGTCCGAGCTGTTGGGGATCACCCTCACGTCGCGCTCGAAGGACAAAGCCGGCGCGGTGCCCATGGCTGGGGTGCCGGCGAAGGCCGTGGACGGCTACATCCGGCGGCTCCTCGAGGCGGGGCGGCGCGTGGCGATCTGCGAGCAAGTCGAGGATCCGCGCGAAGCCACGGGCGTGGTGGACCGTGAGGTGGTGCGGGTCGTCACCCCCGGCACGTTCGTCGAGGCCGAGACCCTCGACGAAGGCAAGCCGCTCCACCTCGCCGCTCTGGTTCGAGCGAGTGATGTGCTCGGGCTCGCCTGGGTCGATCTGTCGACCGGGCGCTTCTTCGCTGAAGATGTGCGCGGACCGCGGCTCTGGGAAGAGACGCTGCTACGCGTCGCGCCCGCGGAGTGCGTCTACCCGGATGGCGCGCGGGTCGAAGACTTGCCGATCCTGGGTTGGATCACGCAACAGTTCCCGCGGTGCGCGCAGACCCCGTTTCCAGAGTGGCACTTCGATCGCGCCACCGGCCGCGAACGACTGCTGGCCCACTTTGGGACCCAGAGTCTCGAAGGGTTCGGGTGCGAGCACCTCGGACCGGGGCTCCGCGCAGCCGGTGCCCTCGTCCACTACCTGCGCGAAACGCAGAAGCAGGCACTCCCCCACATCACGCGCTTGGTTCCCGGCGCCAGTCACAAGTGCCTGCGACTCGACGCCGCCACGCATCGCGCGCTGGATCTCGTAGCCGTGGCCCGCACCGGTGATCGGCGTGGCTCGCTGCTCGGCCACCTCGATCGCACGCGCACCCCGATGGGTGCACGCCAGCTGCGCGAGTGGCTCACTGCGCCGCTCCTCGACACGGCCGAGATCCTCGCCCGCCAAGGCGCCGTCGCGGCGCTGCTGGCGGCGCGCGACGCACGACGCGCACTTCGCGAGTCGCTGCGACGGGTGCGCGACATCGAGCGCCTCGCCTCGCGCTTGCCGCTGGGACGAGTAAACGGACGTGATCTGCGGGCGTTGTCGCAGTCGCTGCGGGAGGTGCCGGAGATTCGGCGCCACTTGGACGGGCTCGAACCCAAGATCCTCCAAGCGTTGGCCGAGGCGCTGCCGCACGACCCGCTCCGGGAGATTGCCGAGGCGATCGACCGCGCGATCGTCGATGAGCCGCCGCTCACCGTCAAGGAAGGCGGGGTGATTCGGGACGGCTACGAGCCAGAGCTCGACGAATTGCGCGCTACCGGACGGGAAGGGGTCGACTGGATCGCGCGGTTCCAGGCCGAGGAAGTCGCGCGCAGCGGAATCCCCAGTTTGAAGGTTGGCTACAATCGGGTCTTTGGCTACTACATCGAGATCACCCATACGCACCGCGACAAGATCCCTGCCGACTACTCGCGCAAGCAAACGCTGAAGAACGCCGAGCGCTACGTCACGCCGTCGCTCAAGGAGCAGGAACAGAAGGTCCTTGGAGCGCGGGAGCGAGCGGAGGAACTCGAGTTCGACCTGTTCTGCGGGGTGCGCGATACAGTGGCCCGGCAAATGGTGCGGCTCCAGCGCGCCGCGGACGCGCTCGCGCAACTCGACGCCCTGTTGACGCTCGCTACCGTGGCGGAAGAGGAGAACTACGTCGCCCCCGAGATCGTCGAAGAACCGGTGCTGCGGATCGAGGACGGCATGCACCCCGTCGTGGCGGCGGGACCCGGTCGCGCGGACTTCACCGCCAACGACACGCGCCTGGGGCGGCTCCCACCAGTCGGCGACGGCGAGTCGGAGTGCGGCCTGCTCGCGGTGATCACGGGCCCGAACATGGCGGGAAAGTCTACCTATATACGGCAAGCAGCGCTCATCGTCATCCTGGCGCAGATGGGATCGTTCGTGCCCGCACGACGTGCGGTCATCGGGGTGGCCGATCGCATCTTCACCCGCGTGGGAGCCGCTGACGATCTCGCCCAAGGTCAGTCGACGTTCATGGTCGAGATGACGGAGACGGCGAACATCCTCAACAACGCCACCGAACGGTCCCTGGTCATCCTCGACGAAGTCGGGCGCGGCACCAGCACCCTCGACGGCGTGAGCCTTGCCTGGGCGATAGCCGAGCACCTGGTAGAACAGGTCCGCGCCCGCACGTTGTTCGCGACCCACTACCACGAACTCACCGAACTCGCAGAGCGCTACCCCGGCGTAGTTCACAACTTGAACGTGGCGGTCAAGGAGTGGAAGGAGGACATCGTCTTCCTCCACAAGATCGTCCCGGGAAGCACGGACAAGGCGTACGGCATCCACGTGGCGCGCCTCGCCGGAACGCCGCGCTCGGTTCTGGAGCGCGCAAAGACCGTGCTGGCGCAGCTCGAACGCCAGACGCGCGCGGCTCCGCCCCCCCCACCTCCCGCCGACGGCTTTCTGCAGCTCGACCTCTTCCAATCGCGCCACGACGAAGTCGTGAGGCGGCTGCGTGAGTTGGACCCCGAGTCGATGACCCCGCGCCAGGCGCTCGACGCCGTGTACGAACTGCGCCGGGTCGTGGACGAGTGAAGTTGGCGTCAGCCTTGGGTGGGCGCCGGGGGATGCGGACAGGCTGTCCGCGATCCCAGGGCGCGCGCGGGGCGTGAACTCACCATGGAGACCATCCCCGAGACCAACGCGGATGCGCCGGTCTCGGGGATCGGGCTCTTCGCGACGGCGGAGAGTTCCCGTGCGGGCGGGAACTCGGACCACCGCACGTTCCGGTTACGGAGTGGGTGGGACCACGGGGGTGCAGATTACGCCGCGGTAGTGATCGTTGTCGATCATCGCGGACAACGAACTCACTTCACCGCCGCTGATGCGCCCGAAGGCTCCGGCGAAGTCCCCGGTGCCGCCGACCACGCGCAAGCGAATGCGCGCGAGGTTGAGGTCGCTCGGAGGCATGAACACGGTGGTCAGCGGCATTGGCACTGGTGTCGGCGCGTTGGGGCTCACGACCATCAAGTGCCCCTGCACGTTGAGTTCTCCCGAGGCCAGAGCGATGGTTCCACTCACCATGTACAACCGACGGGTGAACGTCGCTCCAACCTGTTCGACGACCCCATTCACGTTCAAGGTCGTGGTCGCCGCAAGATCCCCGGCGAACGTCATCTCGGCCGTCGTCGGCGTGACCATTCCGAGCGAGAAGTCGCCCATGACGGTATCGCAGTCAACGGGGCCAGCGGGCGGCATCGGACCCGGCTGTGCGAACGTGAACCCGCCGAACCCAGCGGTCAAGAGCAGAGCGAAGAGGACAGAGCGGAACATGAGGCAATTCCTTTCACGAGAACCGGCACCTGGAGGGGCGCACCTGGGTTGAGGAGACGCCTTGGGAACACCAGTCCGACGCCCTGGTTTCTCGCCGGCTTTCTGAGTTCCGTGGACAGCCGCGGACCTCACCGCCGACGACACGGGCCATGACGCGCGTGAAGCCCTCGACACCGTGTACGCACTGCGCCGGGTCGTAGACGAGTGAAGTCGGCGTCGCGCCCGGGCAGATCGGACAGGCTGTCCGCGTTCCCGCGGCGCGCGGGGTGTTCGATGGGGCGTGGGCTCGCGCGCATGCCGCGCGATGGGGACGCGCAGCGAGAGGGGTGTCAGACCGCGAATCGGAAGTGCATGATGTCGCCGTCCTGCACGATGTACTTCTTGCCCTCGAGCCGAAGCGCGCCCGCTTCCTTGACCGCCGCTTCGCTCTTGTACTTCATCAGATCGTCGTAGTGATAAACGTCGGCTTTGATGAAGCCGCGTTCGAAGTCGCTGTGGATCACGCCCGCGGCTTCCGGTGCGGTCGCCCCTCTGGGGTAGGTCCAGGCCCGCACCTCTTTCTCCCCGGCAGTGAAGTAGGTCTCGAGCTCGAGCAGCGAGTAGCCCGCTCGGATCACCCGTGCAAGACCCGCCTCCGGGACGCCGAGTTCTCGCAAGAACTCCGCCTTCTCGTCCGCGTCGAGTTCGGCGATCTCGGCTTCGATCTTGCCACAGATGGGGACCACTTGCGCGCCCTCGCTCTTTGCCCGCTCGCAGAGTCGTTGGTAGTGCGGGTTGGCATCGAGACTCTCGAGGTCGGTCTCCGCAACGTTCGCAACGTACATGACCTGCTTCTGCGTAATCAGGTGGAACTCACGCAGGCGAAGTTGAGTCTCCGCATCCAGCCCCAGTGAGCGCACCGGCTTGCCTTCATCGAGGGCAGCCAAGACCGGTCGCGCGGCCTCGAGGGTCTTCAGCAGCTCCTTGTCGCCGCCCCGGCTCTTCTTCTCGAGCGCCTGGACACGCTTGCCAACCGTCTCGAGGTCTGCGAGCACGAGTTCGGTGTCGATGATCTCGACGTCGCGAATCGCATCGACCGAGCCATCGACGTGCACGATGTTCGAGTCGGCGAAGCAACGAACGACGTGCGCGATCGCGTTGGTCTCTCGAATGTGGGCCAGGAACTTGTTCCCCAGCCCTTCGCCCTTGGAGGCACCCGCCACCAGGCCGGCAATGTCCACGAAGGTCATGGTCGTGGGGACCAGCTTCTTCGGGACGATGTACCGCGCGATGTCTTCCAGACGATGGTCTGGCACGCGGACGATCCCTTGGTTCGGTTCGATGGTGCAGAAGGGGAAGTTGGCCGCCTCCGCGCGTGCCGAGGAGAGGGCGTTGAAGATGGTGGACTTGCCGACGTTCGGGAGTCCGACGATTCCGCAGCTGAATCCCATGGGGTCCGTTTCTCTCTGACGACGGGTCCCCTGAGAAGTGGAACCCTGAGTGGAATCGGCAGAGGATATCGGATTCGCCGATCAGGGCTACCCGTTTTCCGCACGGTGCAACCCCAGAGCCAAGGCGGGGCGGCCCGGGGCCTGGCCGGTCCCGGTTCAGATGCGGTGCTGGTGCACGTGGAACGAGACCCGCGACCCCGTCACCCGACTGAGCCCCGTGTAGGCGAACAAAGCCACCCACAAGGCCTGGAGCGACAAGATGAGTCCTGGGGTCCAGAGCGCAGCGAGGCCTGCGGCAAGGCTGGGGCGCACCGCGGTCGTCAACGGGAAGAAGGCCAGTGCCGCGGCGGAGTAGACGATCGTGATCACCGCCATGATCTGGTAGGCGCTGATTCGACCTTCGCCGCGGTAGTCCGCGCGCAGAAACTCGGACGCCGCACGCCACCCTTGAGAGACCGTCAGGGCGACGAGGAAGGCCGTGACATAGTGACCGTAGAGAAAGAGAAAGAGGCTCCCCAGGCCGCAGAGCGTGTAGATCGACGACGTGATCGCCTGGATGGGAACGAGTTTGATACCTTCGAGGTTGGAAGCGTAGGACGCTTTGCGCGTGGCGCCGGCGAACGAGACCGCGAAGCGCCCAAGAAACCGCTGCGCGCGGGGGCCGAGACTGGCGACGGGTTTCCCGTAGCAGCAACCGAAGCTCAGACAAGCCAAGCGTCCGAGCCCCTCACCAAAGGTGTACGCGATCGTCATGGCGGCGAGAGTCGGCACCACCAACTCGAGCGCGTTGCTGCCCCGAAACCAGTACGCCACGATCGGCACCAAGATCGGCGCCACGAGGCCCGACACGAAGACGGCACCGCCAACGGTGAAGGTGTTGCGTTTCTTCTCGACGATGCGAGCCACGACCGTGGCCGAGGGAATCGCGATCGCCAGCATCGCGACGATCAGCGCCGCCATCTCGCCGACCCGGATCCCGAGCGCGGCGAGCAAGGTGAAGAAGACCATGGCAGCCACGACGTAGGCACTCGCCGAGAAGAACCCGTACCAGGTGAGATTCGCACCCACCCACTCCGTTCCCGAGGTCTTCGACACTGGCACCGAAGCCATGATCTGCCAGCGCTCCCCGGGGATCTTGCGGAAGCTCCAAGCCAGGACTCCGACCAAAACCAGGCCGAACGACCCCAACAGCATCTCATCGAGCACGGTTGCTCACTTCCCCACTGGCAATCAAGGACCTCACGGCTACGTCGGTCTCGACCAACGGTTGGCCGAAACCCGACGAGAAGCGACTGGTCGCATTCGGGTGACCCAGGTTCGTGACTAGGTCGCGGGCGAATCTCACGCGGCCAGGCTGGAACAGCACCACGTCGGTACTGCTCCCCGGACGATACAGACTCTTGGGCGCGCCCTTCTCGAGGAAGGTGCCTGGACGCACCGGCTGCGGGTCGTCGTAAGCGACGCGACTGTAGCACTGGACCACGCGTCCGATCATGAGCGCCACGATCTCGATCATCGCCACCACGCCCACACCGGTGCCGCCGTCCACGTCGGTGTCGATGATCGTCACCGTCCGGCGGTTCTTCGAGTAGGGGGTGGCAAGCTCGATCACGGCTTCCGGGTGGCACGAGTGATAGCTTCCAGAGAGCTCGTACACGTCGCGAACGACACCGGCGACCGGCGTGTGGTTGTAGTGGTACTTGTCCGGCGTGAGCCGGAAGATCGCGTAGTCGCCCCCGGCAAAAGCCGTCAACCACTCGGTCTTCGATGAGCCCAACAGCTCCTCGAAGCCGAAGAACTTGTCTTTCAAGAAGATCTCGGATCCGCGTGCGAATGAACCGACGATCACGCGCGCGTCCGCGGGGGACACGACCGCCGACGGGTCCGAGGGCATCGGCCGGCAATCCTCGTAGCGGATCTTGCGCTCGAAGATCGCCCGCGCCGTGGTCAAGCTGCGCGGGTCGTCCCGGCATTCTTCCCAAACGACTCCGCAGTTCTTCAGGAAGCGACGGTTCCCGGTAAGGCGATCGCCGAGCGGCAGGTCGAAGTTCACGTGCGCCAGCCAGCGAGTCCAGCGCGGCCCGGTCAGGGCCGCGAACAACCAGGGCGCCGACTCGCGCGCTCGTGAGTACATGAACCGCACGATGCGATCGCCGAACAGCTCCTCGGTGAGAACCGTGCCCGATTCACGGGCTATGTACTGGTGCAAGCTCACGCTCGCACCTCGGTCGGCACGGGTTCGGGCGCACGTTCGGCCGTGGACTCGGAGAGCACGATGAGAAGCAGCAGACGACGCAGGGCTTCGCGGTTCGCAGTATCGGCAATCACTTCGCTCCGGTGTCGGCGCACGAACTCACTCGGGGATTCGGTACCGACGATCTCTCGCAGCGCCTCGCGAACTCGCGGGTCCGAGCGGTGGCGGAGGATCCCATCGACTTCTTGTTCCCAGAGATCGAGGGCTTCCGCCATGTGCTGCCGGCGCAGATCGACCCGGTAGTACTTCTCGGCCTGGCGATTGAACTCGCCGGCCTTCAGGTCGATGGGTCGCTTGGCGCCGCCGTCGCCGAGGATCCCGTGCAACAGCTTTCCTAGTGCGGTGCGCTCGGGGTCGATGAGCCGCTCCTCGAGATCCGCGATCGCCGGCGCTAGCCCAAGGCTCTCGATCAGGTCTGCGCCGTCTTCCCGAAGGACGCGCACGAGCGCCAGCCGGAAGTCCTTCACCCGCACGCGGAGATAACCGCGGTAGCGACGACTGGTCCGTACCCGCTCGGTCAGCGAGAGGATCCGACGCAAGAACAGGTTCGGGCTGTCTGATCGCACATAGAAAGTCGGCACGCCGATCGCGCTCGCGAAGAAGATCTGTCGCCGCTCGCTCTCCGTCGTCGGCGAGTCGGGGATCGATCCATGGGTGACCGTCCCGTCCGCGACGTAGCGAAACGCCAGGCCGCAGATCAACGCCTGCAGTTCGGTCGCGCGGGCGAGGTCGCCCTGGAAGCTCTCGAACAACGAGTAGTGACGCCCTTCGACCCCGCAGAACCCCATGCGGTCGTACTCGCGCAAGCGCAGCGGTAGGTACATGGACAGGCGTCGGTCGAACACACCCATGTCATCCAGTTCTGCCTTCAGGCGGGCGTCGTTGCCCAAGGTGCCATCGAGAGCCGACGCCCGCCACGTGCTGAGCAGGGCCACCGGATAGTCGATCAAGCGGAAGTCGGGGACGAAGTCGCCGCGCAGGCCGAGCACCCGACTGAGAGCACCGTCGATCCAATCGGGACCGACCGGCGAGATCGGCTGCCCGAGGAAGCGGTTGTGGGTCTTCTTACGCCACCTTCGCCAGAGCATGCGCAGGTGGGTGAAGTCGAGTTCGTGTGCCAAGAAACCCGTCGCGGTCTCTGGGTGACACTCGCGGAAGTCGAGGCGGTAAGGCGCCGCACTATACACCCCCACGAACAACGACAAGAAGTGCTCGGACACCTTCAGCATGAGATCGCCGACGCGCTTCTCCTCCGCCGCGTCGAATCCGGACGTGGCGTCCGCGCGCAGCTCCGTCAAGCAGCGGCTGCCCAAGCTGATGTGGGTGCTGTTGTTGGCCAGGCTGATGTTGGAGGTGTTGGGTAGGACCACGAGGTTGTTCGTGATGATTCCGGCCTCGCGCAGCTTGCCCACGGCGTTCAGTTGCGTACGGCTGAGAATCTGGTGGCACAGCCCCATGTAATCGCGCTTCTTCTCTCCTTCCGACCAGCCCGAAAGGCACGGGCTGATGAACAGCTCGCGGTAGAAGGAGTCCGGAATGCACTGGTTCAGTTCCTTCTGCCGGACCGGTGGGTGCGGCGAGTAGAACACGACCGCCTCTTGCCCCGAGCGGCGCAACTCGAACTTGTCGTTTGCGTACTGCAGCAACAGTTGCGCGCAGAGGTACCGCTTCGCGGTCTCACGAGCGAGAGCTTGCCCTCCTTGGTGAGGGTCCACCCCGACGACTCGGAAAGAGTGCGTCTCCGGAGAAGTGTTGTCGTTGATGAAGTGCCCCAAGAGGCGCATGCCGGTTTCCCGCACGAACGGACGGGCAGCGCCGCCTCCGTGGAGTACGTCCGCGAAGGCCAGCTTCAGCAGGTAGCTGATGGGCGCGCGCACGACTTGGCGTCCATCCTCATCGAAGACGAATCGGTGGGCATCGGCCCGCAATGGGCTCGCGGGATCGTCCTTGTTGGCGCGCAGGTCCTCGTGCAACACCTTGGAAGCAAGCGGACTGAGCACGCTTAGCGGAAACCGCACCCAGCTGTTCTCCCAAACCCCCTCCGCGTTGGAACGGAGGTAGGACTCGAGGAGCGCGATCGATCGGCGGGAGGCGTCGCCGGTAGCCGCGCGCCGAAGGAGATGGGCGAAGTAGCTCGACGCCTCGATCGAGCGCGGTAGATCCACCTGCGCCCGGCTGCCCACGACCGCGACCTGGAGTTCCGCCTCGGACCCCGCGGTGATGTCTCCCGCCGAGAAGGGCAGGATCGAACGACGATCGAGCCAGCCGAGCGCATCGGCTTGGATCGCGGCACGGCCACCGGAGGGGACCACCAGCGGCGACGGGGTTGAGCTGAGGGTGGGCAAAGTGGTTCCTCGAGGAAGGGGTTCGGGGGCGGCGCACGTCCTTCCCTCTGCTGGCTCATTGTCGGACAGAACGGGCGTTTGCGTCGTGTGGCTTCGATAGAGGTTTCGTAAAGATCTCGGGGCGAGCCCATTTCCCCCGGCCTCCTGAAGTTCGCGGGCCGGGCGAACCGAAGAACCGATTGTGGTCGCGCCCACAGTCCGGTAACGGTTCTCCCCGTAGGCCAGGTCTGGCGCCGCCATACCCGCAACGGTCCTCAACCAGCCCCGTTGCCCCGAGAGAGACGCGAGACTTGGACCTTCTCCAATCGATGACCGAGGGTTTCGGGGAACTCCACGCCTTCCAGCGCTACGCGATCATCCTGGGGTTCTTGGTCGCGAGCGGCACCGGGCTATTCTCGGAAGACCTGGTCGTGATCACCGCCGGGTTTCTGTCCCACCTCGGACACTTGTCGATTGGGCCAGCGCTCGCCGTCGGCTACGTCGGTGCGAGCCTCAGCGATTGCCTGATGTACGGGCTCGGTCGCGGACCGGGAGAGCGCCTGACCCGGAGCCGCTGGCTCGCGCGAATCCTGAGCCCCGACCGCATCATGAAAGCTCGCGAGTTGTTCGAGCGCCAAGGCAACCGCTTCATCCTGTTGGTGCGCTTCGTTCCCGGGATGCGGGCCGGGGTGTTCTTCACGGCGGGGACGCTGGGCATGCCGTTTCGCACCTTCCTGTTCTGGGACATCCTGGGAGTCATCCCGAGCGTCAGCCTCCTCATGGGCTTGTCGTACTCCTACGGCGAGAACATCCAGGGCGTGTACCACCGGCTGGGTGGCTGGGCGTGGGTGGTCGCGCTCGTCGGATTCGGGACTTTGCTTTGGCTCGCGCGCCGATCTGCGCGGACGGCGCCGCTCCCCTGACCCCAGCAGAACTACGAAGCGGCGACGGCGTCGATACTCGCGAGCACCTCGCGCATCGGCAAACCGACGACATTGGAGTAGCTCCCCAGCACCTGTTCGACCAATGCCGCCCCGAGCCCTTGGATCCCGTACGCGCCAGCCTTGTCGAGGGGCTCCCCCGAGGCCACGTAGGCCCCGATCTCCTCCGACGCCAACGGTCGCATGCGAACCCGACTGGTGACCACGCCAACGCGCTCGCGCTCGCCCCGAATCACGCAGTATCCGGTGATCACGCGATGCTCGCGCCCGGCGAGCCTACCGAGCATGACGCGAGCATCGTCCGCGTTCGCGGGTTTGCCGAGAATGGCCGGAGCGATCTCGGGATCGAAAACGACGGTATCTGCCGCGAGCACCAGTTCGGACGAGTGCGCGCGCGAGCGACGGGCCTTGGAGCGAGCGAGTCGGAGCACCAAGTCCGACGGGCTCTCCCCGGGCCTTATGGTCTCATCGATCTCGGCGGGGCGCACCTGGACGACCCAGCCGACGGCACCCAGGAGCGCCAGTCGACGCGGCGACGCCGAAGCCAAGATCAGAGCGGGGCGCACGGGGGTTGGACTCAACGGATGAACCACTTGGCCCACGACCTCACCTCTTGGCCGTTGAGCACATGAACGCGGCGGAGACGCTCGAGGGTCGACGACGAGAACGTGGTCAGCGGCAAATGCAGAATGTGCTTCGACCGGCGACGTGCCTCGGCCTTGACGCCGTCGCTCGGCGGGCGCCCGCCGACGTGCACCACGAAGTGGTCCTGCGCCCAGTAGATCGCCGCGAGCAACAGCCGCTCCGAAGGCGTCCGTGCTCGTTCGAAACGCAGGTCCCCCCAAACGTCGGGGATTCCGATCGGCGGAAAGATCAACATGCACCCGCCGTAGCGCGCCCGAGCCACTCCCGGGCCCAGGATGTCTTGCATGAAGTCCGTGGCGTAGAACGCGAGGGTCGACTCGTTGTGGTTCTCGGCCATCCAGGTGCTGCGCCAGGGATAGCGCTCACCGAAGTCGTCTTCTTCGAACACCATGACGAGAGCACCGACCCCACCGGGAGTCCGCGGCTCCTCACGCACGAAAACCCGGCGCTCGACGACGTCGCGCAACGAGGCGCGTAAATCCAGGCCGTCGAGATAGGAGGTCGTGAAAGGCTCGCTGCGCGCCACGGCGACCTTGGCCAGACTGAGCGCGCGCCGTCCGACGTAGTCCCGAAAGTTCTCGATCACGAGATCCTCGGGGGGCCATGAACACTGGCGGTGCGGATCCCACTGCACTTCGTACTGGCGACGGCGCCGCAGGTCGGGACGACGCTCGAGCCGCAAACGGCCATACGTGAAGTCGGTACCCGGCGCCCGCGACCGCACGACGGTCTCGTACCCATCGAGGTCGGCGCGCGATCCCGCGATGGCCCCGTGCGGATAACGCGTGGAGCCATCTGCGTCGTCGCGGGGATCGGTCGAGTCGTGGCGAGCGCTACCGGTGTTCGGGCCGACTGCGCCCGGCTCCGGGCCGGCCGCCCCCGCCGAGTGTCCAGAACCAAAGACCCATCCCCCACCATCCTCGTGCGGATTCCACGGATAACTCTGGGCGGTCTCGAGCAGGACGAGGGCGAAATCGTTGCCGATGACACCATTGGCCGCGACCGTCAGGGTGTAGGTGTCGGGAATCAGAAAGCCGCGCCGCACCGTCATCCGGCGCGCAAAGTCGAGGGTGGTGCGAAGCGCTTGCAAACCGATCGGGCTCACGGAGTCGGGAAAGTACTCGAGGTACGCGTCGCGCGCCGCGAACAGCAGACTCTTCAGCCCGTCCGTCGCGTCGAAGTCGTGCAAGTCCCATCCCGAGCGATGCTTCTCGTAAGCCGCTGCCAAGTACGGGATCTCGCCTACCAAGTGCGGCACGGACCGACCATCGGCGAGGTAGATCGTCAGCTCCTCGGCGACGCCGCGCCCGGCATGAAGCGCCCCGGTTCCGGCCTCGAGGTGACGGCGA
The DNA here is from genome assembly GCA_050246115.1 of Planctomycetota bacterium. Lineage (GTDB taxonomy): Bacteria > Planctomycetota > UBA8108 > UBA1146 > JAJFFE01 > JBFWWP01. Next base: position 36,120 of record JBFWWP010000010.1, on the reverse strand, counting down.
ATGTGGCTCCAGTGGGCGAGGCCGCACACGAAGAGGATCGGCCCGCGGTGCTCGCGCTGGAGTTCGCGCAGGCGCGCCGCCATGTGACCTTCGCGGCACGCGTCGAGGTCGCTGTGGGGGTGGCGCGCAAGCAGCGGGAGACACTGCTCGAAGTACTGGCCCACCCCGATCGTGTGTAGACACTGGGGATCCGGCAAGGTCGTGCGAGCGGAGTCGAAGTCGTCGACGTCGGCATCCACGAAGTAGCGCGGAAGACGCTCGCCAATCGCGATGCGAAGCGCCTCGATCATCCCGTCCGCGGGCTGGATCGGCACGTAGTAGGTGACGGGCGAGTCCCCGGCTCCGGCGAACTCCGAGCTCCCGTGCCCAGCCAAGAAGCGCGGCTGGTCGCAGTAGGTCACGAACGTCACTCGCGGCAGGAGCTCGAGCGCCTCCTCCACCGCCGCCGCCAACGTGGGCGGGAGCTCGATCGCGACCGCATCGTAGCGACGCGCGAGCAGGCGGCGTCGGACCTCGATGGCGAACGCCAGGCGGCCGTGAATCACCGGCACGCACTCGATGTTCTGGTAGCGCAGCCAGTCGGTCAAGGCTTGGGCTCCTCGCGATCGTCCTCGTCATCGCCTTGCCAGCCGAACAGCTCGTCGAAACCGACGAGATTCTCGTTGATCATGTTGTCGCGCGCGCGCGCCTCGAAGTCGGAAGCGTCGGGGCCCAGAACCTGCGTGATGGCTTGCGCGAAGGCGTCATCGAGGGGCTTCCCCTGGGTGGCTTGGAGCTTGAGCGCGTAGCGCATCATGTTGATGCCATCGCGCGTCGAGTAGTCGAGTCGAAAACGATGACTCTCCTGCAAGAACTCCGCGCACATCCGCACGAGTTCCTCTGGGGCGAAGTCGATGTTGTACGCCAGGATCTCGCGTTCCTCGGTCAGCGTCGGATAGTCGACGGCCACCATCGGTTGGATCCGCGAGATGATGTACTCGGGAATCTCGTAGGTCGACGCGTCGTCGTTCATGGTGATGCAGCACCGAAAGTCGGGGTGCGACTCGATCCGAATGCCGGCCACCTGGGACTCGACGTAACGGCGATTGTCCAAGAGCGGTGCCAGGGAAGCCCAGGACTTCTCGGACATCCGGTTTGCCTCGTCGAGGATGACCACACCCCCCAGGAGCATTGCACTGACGAGCGACGACGCCCGGTAGCTGATGCCGCCATCGGCCCGCAGCACCGGTGTCACGAGCAGGTCCTCGGGTCGAGTGTCCATCGTGCACTGGAGAATGAACACCGGCCGATCGAGCCGCTGAGCCGCCGCCTGTGCCAAGGTCGTCTTGCCCATGCCCGGCTTGCCGACGAGTCGCGGACACAGCGGAACATCCGTGGCCGTGATGGTGGTCCAGCAGGCTAGGATCTGATCGATCAGTTCGTCCTGACCGATCCAACGAACCGGCCGATCGACCGGACGCATCAAGTGCAGCTCGACATCTCCGATCCTGACCACGACTCGCCTACTCTTCCTAATCTCGGGCAAGGTGCCGGCCCCGCGGTCCGACGAGCGGGGCCTCGCTCGGGGTCTCCGGAGCGCGCCGACCAACGCATCGACCTCTTGGGGTGCTGGCGATCGACCCGCGTCGGGGCCGCCGATTGCGCCGGCGCCCCGAGCGGCTATGCTTTTTCCGTGAAACTCCTCGAAACAACCCACGGCACCGGGGTCCACGGGGCGCATGGTACGAGCTGGGTTTCCGAGATGCACCCCATCCCAAGCGGAGCCGGTTCGCGGACGCACCGGAAGCGAACGAACCCGCCGCGAGGAAGCGAGGATCCATGGGCGCCCTGGACAGGTCAGCCGTTCGCTCACCGATGACTCGATGGGGCCTCCTCGTCGCAGGCGTTTGGCTGAGCGTCGCTGGCGCGACGCACGGGCAGTCGACTCCTGGCGTGGCGGGCTTCCTCCGCGGGGATTGCAACGGCGACTCGCAGCTGGATCTCGCGGATCCGGTTGCGACCTTGTGCGCGCTGTTCGCGGCGGAAGTGCCGCCGTGTCGAGACGCTTGCGACTTGGACGACAGTGGCAGGGTCGACGCAGCCGACGTGATCCTCGCGCTCGCGAACTTGTTCGGCTCGACGCCGAGCCCACCCACCCTGTTGGGGTGCGAGCGAGATTCGACGCGCGACGGCCTCGATTGCGCAACGCCGTCGTGCACAGCCGTCGACTTCGTCGAAACGCGGAGCTGGACGCTTCCGGTCGCCACCGCCGGCGCAGCGTATCGAGCGCGCCTCCCCGCGGACGCGTGGGTGCGCGTGGCCTGGTCGACCGGTGCACGCGCCGGGGTCGTACGCGAGGCAGTCCCCTTCCTCGAGTTCGGGTGGTCGCCGGGAGCCCCCATTCCCGCCGGCCTCGATGTCGACCCACGGACCGGGGAGATCGTCGGCGTCGCGCCGTCGCCCGGAGTGCACGCATTGGACCTGTGGGCGCGTTGGGACGAGCGCAGCGCGGCACGGTTCCACGCACACCTCACTGTCTTCGCCCCCGGCGAGCCGGAGATCGTCCCTGCCCAGGATCTCACCACACCCGGCGCAAACTCGGTCGCGGTCGTGAACGACTCCTTCGAGTTCGTCCACGAGAACCCGTGGCCGCCCGCGTATCCGCTGTGGCAGTGTGTACCGAACCCGGCACTCGGCCCCGACCTGCGACTGAAGCCGTATCGCGTCTACCTGCCCGCGGGAGACGGGCCCGCGCCGCTCCTCATCTTCCATCATGGGACCGGATTTGGGCATCTCGACTATGCGGAGATCCTGACGCACCTCGCAACGCGCGGAGTCATCTGCGTGAGCGTCGACGATCCCTACTCGTTCGGCGATCACGTCGTTCACTACTGTTGGGGGGGACACGACGAGGCGGCCCGAGTGTTGGTCGCGACACGCCAGCACCTCGAAGGCGTCGCCCAAGATCCGAGCAGCGCTCTTGCCGGACGCATCGACGGGCAGCGCGTGTTCTACGGCGGTCACTCGCGAGGCGCGGCGGCCGCCATCATCGCGGCCGAGTTCGACCCGAACACGCGCGGCGTCATCGCATTGCAGCCTACCGACGCCACCGGCGAATCCTGGATTGGCTACACCGATCGCTGGGAACGCCTGCCGACCGTGCCACTGCTCATCATCTCTGCGGAACAAGACTTCGACGTGGTCTTCCCCGGGTCGGAGCGTTTGCTCGAGCGGGCGACGGGCCCCACGACGCAAGTCACGATCTATGGGGGCTGCCACGGCTACACGACGAATTCGAGCGCCAACGGCTGCCAGGAGTGCAATTGGGTCCAGGCCGCCCCCTGGCTCGACTACTGCCGTTACATCTCGCGCACGCGGCAGCACGATTGGACGGCTCAGTTCGCGACGGCATTCCTACAGCGACACGCGTTCGCGGACCTCTCGGTCGACGGCATTCTGTACGGCGCCGAGTACCAGACCTCGAGTCACGTCGGCGTTGCCCATAGGCGCCATCACATCGGCACCCGCGTCCTCGACGACTTCTCCGACCATCCGCACAACCAGCTCGGACAGTTGACCGCCAGCTCCGGCGGCACCGTGCAGGTCGGCGCCTGCTACGACCTCCCGAACGACCCACCGGCGCCCATCACCGCGATCAGCAATCTGATCGTCACGCTGACCGGCACCCCAGTGGCCACGCATCACGTCTCTCCGCTGAGCACACCCGCAGGGCCGCTCGACGCGACACCCCACCAGCGACTCAAGTTCCGCATCAAGAACCCGGACCGGTGGGGCCAGGTCGACAACTTCGGCTTCGGGTGGCTGGACGCGAGCGTCACTCTGCTCGATGCGGACGGCGACAGCGCAACCGTCGACCTCGGGCCGCACTTGCCCACGACCCCGTTCCACCCGACGCCCGAGCCACCGGGAACGCTGGTGCGCATGAAGTACCAGCGGTTCGTCACCGTGAGTCTCGACCTCGACCAGTTCACGCAACGAAACCCCGGGCTCGACCTCGACCGCCTGACCGAGCTCGACTGGACCTGGACCGCCGGCCCCGGCACCACCACGACCCCAAGGATTGCGATCGACGACATCTTGCTCGAGTGAAGCCCTCACTGCCGCAAGCTCGCGAGCACTCGACCCGCGCCCCCGTGAAAGGGTCCGGTTTCGAGCTTTCCGGATCGGCCGAATCGGACCCAAATCGACGGCAAGATGTCGAAGAGATTCTTGGGCGACTCCTTAGAAGGTTTCGATCTTGCGCCGTGAGGTCTGCGGCTCGGGGGTCGGGTCGGTGGCCTTCGGCGGACCAATCTGCCAGGCAGTGATCCACTCGTGGCCGGTCCTGCGGTACCCGCTGGCGAAGAGTCGTTGCTCGAGGTCGGGCATGTGGGCCGCCCCATAGAACAGGGCAAGATTGCGGCGCCCGGCGGCGATCTGCTGCTCGAGTACACCGAACGCGTGCTTGTTGCGTTCGGTGAGGATCACCGAATCGCCATCGGCTTCCAGTCCGGAGATGGTGCGCTCCATGTCGTCGAGTTCCTGCGCAAGAACGTACTTGAGTGCGCGCGCGGAGTCGCCGCTGAGGAACGCAGCCACCAGGTCGGCGAGTTGGAGCTCGGGTTGGGTACGGCCCGAGTCCGCCCCTTGCTGCGCTTCCCAAGCGCGCAGGGCATTCTTGAGGAACAGCATCAAGATCGATTCACCCCGCTCGCGCTGCAGGCGCGCGAACGTGGCCGGGTCGAGGTCGGCATGCACGAAGTTGGGGGCGCGGTAGTCGATCGCATCGAGTTGGAAGTCGAGATCGAGCAGAGTCTTCATGCCTCGCTGTAGAAATCCGATGGGGCTCGCCGACTGGCGGCCGGGCTCAGGCACATCCTCGGGCTCGGCGATGAGTTCGTAGAGAAGCGCCTCATACGCCGGGAATCGAGCCTCGAGGCGCCGGTAGTAGCCACGATCGCCGATATGAACCACGGCCACCAAGTCCACCCGAACCCCTACCGAGTTCTCGTAGGACGCGATGGCCGTTTGGAACCGACCCTGCCGAAGACCCTCGTCGAGAAAGCGCGTGAACTGCGCCGGGGTCTCATCCGCCGCCGCGACTCCCAGGGACTGCAGCAACACCCCCGCGAGCAACCCGAGTCGAATCGATCGCCGGAGCGATTGCTGGGCCGATTGCCGAGGCGCGACATCGTGAACACTCACCATTGGATACCCTACTCTCCACGGAGCGATCTTCTCATGAGCAGGAAGAACCCGAGTACGCTGGCGCCGAACGTCCCCAAAACCCAGTAGACCGCTGGCCGAGCCCCGGGGACGCCGAGGGGTGCATCCGCCTCGAGTCGGTCTTCGGCACGCGCCGATGCTTCGCTTTCGAGAGCCGCTGCCGATCCGGATCGGAGCGAGTCCGCCGCGAGCATGCCGGCGCGATTCCCGAAGTCCTTTGGATTCGTCGACGCGCCGACCGCCGTTGGCTGCGACCCGCCAGCCGGTGTCTCGGCGGTCCCGTCCACCCGCTCGAGGAGTGCCGCAGTGCGCGCAGGCGTTGTCTCCCGCTCGCGAACCTCGAGGACCCGCGCTTCGGCGACGGCCGGAGGGGTCACCGTGGGTCGCCCCGCGCCCGCCGCCGGCGCCACCGCCGGCGCCGCAGACGCAGCTTCCTCGACAGGCACGGACATCGTCGTTAGCAACGCGCCGACGCTCTTCCCGAGTTCGCCGTTTCGCGCCTCCGCGGCCTTCAGTAAGCGCTCGATCGGCTCCAGGCGCCGGTGCCCGAGCTCGGCCATGTCGACCGCGACCGCGCGCGTGAGCGACCGATCGTCTCGGGCTTGATAGAGGCCTTCGAGATCTCGCGCGCGCCCGGCCAAGCGTTCGTTGATCTCGTCGAGTTCCGCCAGCACGCCAAGCAACTCACGCCGAGCCGTCGCAACGGCGCTGCGAGGCGCGGCGTGAGGTAGGTCCAACCGGCCGACCCACGACTCGACCTCACTGCGCACGCGCCCCGCGCGCTCGGCGATGCCCCGCTGCACCTGCTCGAGATCGGCGATGGTCTCCTCGATCGGTGGCAAGTACAGTTCGCGGACGGCACCGCCCGCACTGGTCCCGCGCTCGCGCTGGTTCGAGGGCGTAGCCCCTTTGCCAGGACGCGCGCGCGACCCCGACCCCGCGGGCGTTCTGGCCGCCTCCGCTTTCTTGGCCGCGGCGCGCGCCGCGCGAGCGGTCTCGCGCTCTCGTTCCTTGGCCGCGCGCACGAGCTCGCGCTCGCCCTGGATACGTTCCGCTTCGGCGGCGGGCACGATCTCGATGTCGACCAGGTCCTCCGGAGTCAAGTACACGACGTAGTGCGCACCCAACCGTTCCGAGAACAACTTGAGCAAGACGCGACCGTCCTCGTAGCTCAACTCCCCGATGTCGCTGCGAACTTCTCCGCCCTGGTGAAAGCGAACCCGAGACAGGCCGGCCAACTCGTCGGCTCGCGCCTCACCCCCCAACGCCCAGGCGGCGAGCCAGCACGCAACGGTGAACCCCAACCAACGCCGTGGTCCAGAAGTCGGACGCAACAAACTTCGCCTCCATTTCCTTCCGAGCCGGGATTATAGGGCCGTGGCCTGAGCGCGCCCAACCCGAAACCCCGGAAGCTCGAAACTCCGACCACTCCCACCCCGGCCGCCCGAGCACCGGCGCAGTCACACCGGCGCAGTCACGAACGACTCCGGTTCACGCTGGGCGCTACGACGGGGAACTCTCGAGGGTGAAGTTGTGGCTTGGCCGCAGCCACGAGGGGCTTCGGGGCTGGCCTCCGGAGAAGTGTCTCCCCCAGCAAGCGCGGCAGGCGCTAATGCCGTGTCAGGAACCTTGCCCCCCGTTGGCCGGGCAGCCTCGGCCCATCACCGTTCGCTGGGAAGGCTCCGGATTCCTCAGCGTACTTAGGAGTCGCCCAAGAATAACTTCAACCTCTTGCTCGTCGCTTCGGGCCATCTTCGACCGATCCGAAAACCTCGAATCCTCACCGGAACTAAGGCTACGCCTCCGGTTCCGAGCTTTCCGGAGCGGCCGAATCTGACCCAAATCGACGGCAAGAAGTCGATGTTACTCTTGGGCGACTCCTTAGCGGTGCGACTCGCGGACGATCGACTGCAGTTGGATCTGCTGCAACCGCTCCGCCACCTCGTGGGCCGCGGGACGCTCCCCGGGCTCGGGCGCCAAGAGGCTGGCGACGAGTTCGTGGAGCGCGGGCGGCTCGACGCTGTCTTCGGGCGGCGGCGGCACACCGATGCGGGCAATCGTCTCCAAGGCCGCGCGACCCCGCAGCGCGCCGAGCGGATGGCGCCCTTCCAAGATCTCGCGCGCGATGATGCCGAGGCTATAGATGTCACTCGCGGTACTCAGCGGTTCACGGCGGGCCTGCTCGGGCGACATGTAGCGCGGCGTTCCCCAAGGTAGATCCACGTTGTCCCGGTCGATCTCGTCCGATTTGCGAGCAATCCCGAAGTCGGTGATCTTCACGCGCACATCGCACGGCAGCTGGCGCAACCGGTCGAGCGCGGCGAGTCCACGCGCCTGCTCACCGAGCAACTCGGTCATCGCAGCGTCGAACTCCTTGTGGCGTCCGGAACGCGCGACAGCACGGCGGTAGCAGTCGCGCGCTTCGTCGATCTGACCAATGAAACGCGCACGATCATAGGCGCTGCGCGCCCGGAGCGCTCCGCGCAAGAGCAGCGAGAACGCCCGGTCTGCGTGATCGACCTCGAGCTCCAGCGAAGCGAGTTCGCGGTGCAGGCCGGGTGGCGCCTCGCGTCGCTCCAGCCACCGTGCGAGGCGCGGGAGTCCGCGGCGCACGATGCGTTTGCGGCGACGGGGATCCAGCCGCATCTCCAACATCCGACGAAACGGCTCTTGGGTGAAGGAGTAGAACCCGTGCGGGTCGCGGCGGAGATAGCCGGTTCTGACGGCGTGATCGAGAATGTAGTACTGCGCGGCGCTCTCGGACTCGGTAGCCTCGCGCAGAGTGTCGAAATCCAAGCAATTCCCGAGCGGAGCCGCAGCGATGAGCAGGTCCCGCAGTCCCTTCTCCTCTTGCTCGAGGCGGGTGCGCAAGTCCTTCAAGCGCTCGCGCTCATCCGGTCGGAAGGCGCTCGCCCGAAACCGATACCCACCCCCACTCGGTGCCCACGCATCGGCTTCGAACGATCGCCGCAACGCCGCGCAGAGACGCGCAGGATTGCCGCCCGTCTCCTGGAAGACCACGTCGACGAACGCGCGCGCCGAGTCCGCGTGACTCACGATGCGTTCGACCATCCGAATCGATTGGCCACGAAGAAACGGCTGCAAGTGGAGCTCGAACACCTGAGCCCGACTGCGCGCGCGCTCGTACGCGGTTCGTAGCTCGTCGTCATCCGGCAAGAAGGTCGGGAGCAAGCTGATCCAAACCCCGGTTGCATTGGGCGGCGGCGGCGCCCAACCGTCGGCGACGCGCACCTCGCACGGCCCCTCGTTGCGCAAACAGCACTCGGCCGCCAAGCGACGCTTGCCGACGCCGGGTTCGCCGAAGATCAGTACCCAACGCAGTCCTTCGGCCACGGCCTGCCGCGCGGCGATCGCCAGTAGCTCGAGCTCGGCCTCACGACCGACGAACGGCGGTCGCTCGAAATCGAGTGCAGCGAGCGCGCGCAACTGGATCTCGCGCGCGAGTTCTTCATCGATCTCGGCAGTTCGACTGGCGACGGCGAGATCTTGGTCGTGGTCGTCGGGCGCTACCAACAGCCCCCGAACCGACTCGACCTCGGCCGGCTCGGCCAGGCGCGGAATCAGGATGTTGGCGGGCTTGAGGTCCGCGTGGACCACCTCGACTTGGTGAGCCGCTTGCAGCCCGAGGGCGATCTGACGCAGGATCTCGAGACCGCCGAAGCGCGACGGCGGCTCGCTGTCGAGAACCTTGTCGAGCGGCACCCCATCGACCCACTCGAGCAACAGATACGGGTCACCTCGGTGCACCCCGTCCTCGAGCGTCTGCACCACGTTCGGGTGCCGGATCGCGCGGCCCAGCGCCGCCTCACGCGCTTGCAGCCGCTGCAACAGTTGAACGTGGTCGTCGCGTCGCCGCCGCAGGCGCTTGATCGCGACGGCCATCCCCAGGTCGCGATCGACCGAGTGATAGACCTCGCCCATGCCGCCGCGCGCGATCAAACGCACCTCGCGCCAGCGCGCCGTCGGCTCGAGTCGACCCTCCGCCGGCACCCCGCGGGACCCTTCGAGCGCAGTCGCTGCCGGGCCAGGCGCCAACACCGGACCGTCCGAGTTCGCGATCGCCCCGACACTCACCGCGGACGACTCGGCTGGCGGGCCGGCGTCGGTGACCCACGTCGGTGCCTCGAGGATCGTGCTCTCCGGCAGCTTTGCTGAACTCGCGGCAGCACGCGGTTCATAGACCAAATCGAACGGACCGACCGAGATCCGATCGCCTGGAGACAACCGGTGGGGCGCTCCCAGCCGCTGGCCATTCACGAACACGCCGTTGCGCGCGCCGGCGTCGGCCACCCAATCGTCGCCATCCCGGTGAACGAAGGTGACGTGTCGGCGCGAGACCCGCTCATCGGTCAACACTAGGTCCGCCGACCGGCTGCGTCCGCACACGAGCGCTCCCCCGCGGGGAATCTCGACCCAGCGCTCGGCCCTCGCCAGCGGCTCGTTGATGACAATCCATCCCATGGCTCGTATTCTGCGACATGCGCGGGCGCGTGGGTATGCCTCTTGTCGGGAGCGGGCCCAGCGGCCGCGACCGTGAGACGACTGGCCCCGTTCGTTGCCCGCTCCCGGAGGGGACTTCCGGGAGGCCCAGACCTTCGCCAGCAGGACAGGAGTCGCTCGTGATCTACCTTTGCGTCTCGACCGTCGATGCCGCATCCGCTCCCGGGCTAGCGCGCCAATTGGTCGAGGAACAACTGGCCGCGTGCGTGAACATCCTCCCGAGCTGTCGCTCGATCTACCGCTGGGACCACGAGATCCACGACGAATCCGAGTGCGTTCTCCTGATCAAGGCCGCGCCTCGCACCCTGGGTGGTTTCGAAGAGAGGTTCCGGCAGCTGCATCCCTACGACTGCCCCGAGCTGCTGATGATTCCCATCGAAGACGGTTTGAAGGAGTACATGACGTGGGTCACCGAGATGACGCGGTAGGGACGACCCTGAACTCTCCGGAACAGGTCCGCGAAGAGATCCTGGCGCGCCTCGAAACGCTGCCTCCCGAGGAGGTCGCGCTCGCCGACGCGTGCGGTCGCTTTCTTGCCGAACCGGTGTTCGCCGTCGACGACATGCCGCCGTTCGACAACACGGCCCTCGACGGATTCGCGGTGCGCGCGATGGACACGTCCACCGCCAGCGCCGAGCGACCGACTCGACTCCCCGTTTCCGACACGGTCGAGGCCGGACGCGCCGCCCTCCCTCACATCGAACCCGGAAGTGCGGCCCGCATTTACACCGGTGCACCCATGCCCCCCGGCACCGATGCCGTCGTTCCATTCGAGGCCACGGCGGCCTACGACGCGCACTCGGTAACGCTGACGCGCCCGGTCGTTCCGGGCGCGGCAGTCCGTCCGCGAGGCAACGACTTCCAAGTGGGGCAGATGCTGCTGCCCGCGGGCACGCCGCTGACTCCGGCCGCGATCGGTCTACTCGCAACCGCCGGGTGCGCGCGCGTTCGCGTCGGCCGTCGGCTCCGGGTCGCCGTCCACTCGACGGGCAACGAACTGGTTCCCGTCGAGTCGCCCCTCGGCCCCGGCACGATCCGCAACTCCAACCTGTATGCGATCGGCGCCCGTCTTCAGGCTTGGGGTGCCATCCCGCTCCTGCGCCCAGTCCTGCTCGATACGCCCGAGGCCGTTCGAGCGGGCCTGCTCGCGACGCGAGCGCTCGCGCCCGACGTCATCCTCACTACCGGTGGCGTCTCCGCGGGTGACTTGGACTTCGTGCGCGAGGTCGCGCGCGAACTCGGCACCGACGTTCGGATTCGCGCCGTCAACATGAAGCCCGGGAAGCCCTTGGTCGATGGGCTGTTGGGAACCACCCCGTTCTTCGGACTACCCGGGAACCCCGCGGCCTGCTTGGTTTCGTTCGAGGTTTTCGTGCGTCCGGCGCTCGCGAAACTCGAGGGACGACCCGACGGGTTCCTGCCCCGCCGTTTGGCCGTGGCGGGCGAGGATTTGCCCGCGACCGGAGGTGACCGCTGGCAATTCGTGCGCGCCCAGGTTCACTATGACGCAGCGAGCGCGCGCTACGTCGTGCGGTCGACGGGCGACCAAGGCTCGCACCGCATGACGAGCTTCGCGCAGGCCAACTGCCTGGCGCTGATCCCTCCGGGGTCGGAGCGCCTTCGGGTCGGGTCTCAGGTCGAAGTGTTGCTCCTGAGCGGACCGATCGGTGAGGCGCCCAACGACTCGCGTTGACCGGCGGGGGATTGGGCGCCGCGCAAGCAAGGGCAAGATCGCCGAAACCGGATCCGATGGGGCGCACCGAAAGCCCGCCGATCGCCCTCGCCAACGATGCTTCCGGCCGAAAGGGGTTGCTGCTGAACGTGCCACAGGATGCCGACGAAGTCGCGCGCGACCCGAGTTCGAGTTCCCGGCCGCTACCCACTGCCGGCACCGGGCGCCGCATCCTCTCCTGGGTGTTGCTCGTCGTCACATTGGTCGTCGCCCTGCAGGTGGTCGAGCACGTACTCACCGCGTGGGTCGTGCCGCCGCTGCCTGCCGGCGTCGACGTCGCCACCGTCGAGGCCTTCGTGGCAGACGTAGACCAACGCATGGCGGCGCGAACCGGCCTCGGCGACCCAGGCCCGCTGCTGCCAGAGCTCGAGAAAGTGTGGGCGACATTCGACGACCACAAGGGTTGCCACTGGTTCTTCGACTCCGAAACCCGCGACCTCGACGTGCGCGTGTCCCAAGAAAATCGCGACGCCCACCGCCGCTTGGTGACCTACCTGCGCGAGAACCCCACACGACTCGCACCAGCGTCGCGAACGAAACGGACGGCGGACGGCGCCGAACGCCAGGACCGTGGGGATCCACGAATCGCCACCTTGTCGCTCGCGCTCGCACAAGTGTATCGACGCGTCGGCCGTCAGCTCTTGGGCAACGACGAAGCCGGTGAAGCGATCGAGTACTTCGAGGGCACTCTGCGGCTCCTGTGCGTCGCGGCCCACCGCGTCGATCTGCCCACGCTGCGCCAGGTACGGCGCGAACACGAGTACAGCGCGCAATTCGCACAGGAAGCGATCGCGAGCTACCCCGAGAATCTCCTACGCGAACAGTTCTTGGCGGCACTGGCGTCGACCCGAGAAGTTTATCCCGGCTTCGAAGTCGCCATTGACGTCGAGACCCTGCGGATCTGGGACACGCTCGATCCACGCGAACGTCGTCCCCGGCTTTTCGCGTGGCAACGGGCGCAAGATCGACGCGACACCGTGCTCTGGCTCGAGTACCTGCGTCGCTGGCGGGAGCTCTGCACGGGTCCGCGGCTGGCGATCGCAGAGCGCGAACAACGCCTCGCGGAACTGGGTGCGCTCCTCGGTACGACGAACGTCTACCACCAGCAACTCGCCGAAGATTGGGAGCGGTTTCGGCGGGCCGATGAAGGGATCGAGCGATCGACGGCCAACATCGTGCGGAGCGCGTCGAGCCCGAGGTGAAACACGGCCGATCCGTCGTCCGGCGTAGCTTTACGTGTCCCGGCCCTCTCGCTACACTGCCCGCCCATCGGGGCGACTATGGCGGGCGACGACCACGACGGGCGACGACCACGGCGTTGGAACCCTAGCGACCCTAGCGATGGACTCGAGCTGGCGCTCGCTCGGCCCGGGCGAAGAGTGCGCTGCGCTCGTTGCCTCCAGGAAAGCGAGCCGCAGGCGAGGATCCTCGAGTGCCGTGGGTCCCGCGAACCAACGTCCCGCAGCGACTCCGCAACGCAACCGAAACCACCGGAGCACGGATGCCGTCGATGACCCAGGCCGCCGCACTTGCAGAGTCGTCCGCGAAGGGCAGCGAGGATCCCGTGATGGGCCCCACTCGTTCGGGGATCGTCCGCGCCGCGGTACCCGCGGCGCTCGCCGTGATCCTCGGCGTTGGCCTGTGGGTTCGACTCGCCCAGCAAGACCACTTCTTCGACAACCCCAGGTACTGGAGCGTCACGGGCTATCACCTTGCCAACTCGCGCGCGGTCGGCGAAGGCGAGTTCTTTCGATTCGTCCCGAGCGACGCAACGGCGGCGCATCAGTTCCTTGCGCGCGACGGCGCCTACCGGAACTCGCTCGCCGAGTACGACGCGGGAGCGATCGCGGCTCGGGCCCTCGGCGACCCCAACTACTCGCCCTACATCCTCGATCAGGGCGGTTGGGGAGTCTTCATCTTCCTGGCTCGCAAGATCCCGGGTGTCGACTCGATCTCCGACATCTGCAGGGTGCAGATTCTGCTCGACCTGCTGGCGCTGCTGCTCCTCTTTCCGATTGGCTTGTTCGTGACGAACAGCCGTGTCTTGTCGCTCTTGCTGTGCGCACTGTACGCCGTCTACCTTCCGCAAGCGTACGCGGTGGCGGAGCCGTTTCGCGAAGGGTGGCCGACGCTCGCCGCGATCTTCAGCACGGCGCTCATGATCCCCCTGTGGAAACGCGGCCCCGCGGCCTTTCCGCGCACCATCGGATGGGCGCTAGCGGCAGGCGTGGTTTGCGGCCTCCTCACCTACGGGCGATCCACCGTGGTCGTGCTTCCCATGGCGCTGGCGGTGATCACGTTCTTGTGCTGGCGCAAACCGTGGCGATCCAGCGTCGTCGGCGCCACCGTCGTCGCCTCGATGCTCGTCGTACTCGCGCCCTGGATGGCCTTCGCGTACTCGCACTCGGGCCACGTTTCGCTCACGTCGAGCGGTAGCGGTCATTCACTCTTCACGGGTATGGGTGAAGACGCGACCGACAATCCGACGGGTATCCTCTTCGACGACGGCTTCACCCACCGCTACGTGACCCAGGTCTGCGGCTACCCGGTCGAGTACGGCAGCTACGAGTACAGCGCAGCTTGCAAAACCGAAGCGTACCGTTTCATCGCCGACTCGCAGCGTTGGTATCGGGGACTCTTGTGGGAGCGGCTGCGCGCGGCGGTGTATCCCGAACCCGCGGGCCTCGCTCATTGGGGAATCCTGCCCCAGGGTCACTTGCGCAAGGATCTGGATTGGACGCTGCACTTCTTTGGCAGCGTTGGCTTGCTCGTCGGCATCGTGTTCTTTGCCCGCGGGTGGTTGGCCCTGGTGTGGGTCCTTCAGTTCTGGGCGTTCATCCTGCCGTTTCAGTCGCACCCCCGGCTCCTCCTCGGCGCGGATTGGGCTGTGATGCTCGGCCTCGTCATGCTGCTCGGCAGCATCGCGAAAGTTGCTCACTGGGCCCACCGCACGTGGCGCGGCGGCGCCTCGGACCGCGGCGCACCGCAGAGCGTCGCTGAGACCCAGCCCGCACCGTCCTCACCGTGGCCGCTGCGACTGACGGCCATCGCGGCCTTCGGCATCGACCTCACCGTGCTCGTGCTTCTGCAAGCGTTCGGCCCCGAAACCCCAGCGCCGACTCACGACTGGCGAGCGCGCATGCGCGACGCCGACGCGGAGGTCAGGCTTGCGACCATCGACTCGGCGCTGCGCCACGGTCTCGACGCCCGACCCATCTTCGTCGCGGGCCTGCGCGATTCGGATCGCCGCGTGCGGAACGCCGCGCGCAGTGCGATCCTCGCCTTCGAGCACACCGCCTCTTCATTGGCCCTCGAAACCCAACAATCCATGACGAGAGAACTCGAGGAAACCGTCCTGCTCCGGCGCTATGACTTCGCGGACGGCACGATCCCGCAGGATCTCCGGCTCGCTCCCGGGGTCGCCGCGCAAATCGTCCCCGACTCCCACGTCGCAGGCGGACATTTTCTGCGCATCACGGCTGAGGGGACCGAAGTCCAACAGCTGCTCGACACATCGTGGCCGCGCGAGCGGGCGGGCGAGTACGTCGTGCGACTTGGGGTTCGCGGCGCAAGACCGGTGACCCTCCGGTTCAGCGCCAGTTCCGATCCCCGGGCCGACCGGACCCGTCCGCTCGCGGTAGCGAAGGCCACCAGCTCTTATCCACCGGAGCCCGAGGCGTTCCGACCGGCAGTCTTCAGTTACGCACCCGAGAGTGGCGAGCAGGTGCGGGTCGCGATCTTCGAGGACGACCCCGAAGGCGCCGCTGCACCGACCACCCAACTCGACCTCGACTGGCTCGAGGTTCGGCAGTTCGAGGACTGAACCATGATCCATCGGGTGGGCGATGAGTCGGCGCAGATCGTGATCTCGGTCGTCGCTCCCTGCTTCAACGAAGAGTCGGCGGTAGACGCATTCATCAAGGAGACACTGGCGGTACTCGACGCCCAAGCTGCACCGTTCGAAATCCTGCTCGTCGATGACGGGTCGACCGATCTCACGTTCGAAGTGATCCGACGATGGGCGAGCGTGCGGAGCGAGGTCAGGGGCATTCAACTCTCGCGAAACTTCGGGCACCAAGCGGCGCTCACCGCCGGCCTCGACCGCGCCCGCGGGCAAGCGGTGATCACCATGGACAGCGACCTACAGCACCCGCCAGCTCTGATTCCCGACTTGCTCGGCGCTTGGCGAGCGGGGGCAGAGGTGGTACTGACTCGACGCCTCCCGAACGGCCGGGAGTCTGCCTTCAAGCGCGTGACCTCCGCGGCGTTCTACCGCGCGCTGTCACGACTTTCCCGCATCGAGTTGGAGGCGGGTACATCCGATTTCCGGCTGCTCGACCGGCGGGTCGTGGAGGCGTTTCGGGAGTGTCGCGAGCTTCACCGACTGCTCCGGGGTCTAGCCGTCTGGGTCGGTTTCAAGAAGGTCGTCATTCCGTTCCAGGTCCAAGACCGCGTCAGTGGGGTCTCGAAGTACACCCTGACGCGCATGATGCGGCTGGCACTCGACGGCATCTTCTCCTTCAGCACGGCGCCGCTGCGCGCCGCGATCCTGGTCGGCATCGGCTCCTCGGGGCTCGCGATCGCCTACCTGCTCGTAGTGCTCGGTGTGTGGTGGGTGCGCCCCGACCTCGTCGAACCGGGCTGGACCTCGATGATCGGTGCGGTGCTCTTCATCGGCGGGGTTCAACTCACCTTCCTCGGAGTCGTCGGTGAGTACGTCGGCCGCATCTTCCAGCAGGTGAAGGATCGGCCGCTCTATCTGGTGCGACAGGTTGCACCGCTCCCGGCCGCGTCGCCAGGAAACCGTCTCGACGCGGAAGTCAGTTACGAAATGGGTCCGTCCCAGGACGGGGACGGGGCATGATTCGATCCGACACGGCGCCGGCGCCCGCTTTCCCATGCCCTTGCTGTCAGGTGCACGAGTGGAGCCCATGGCGGCAGATCCGCGAGTTCGCATTGTATCGCTGCCCGCGCTGCGGACTGGTGAGTTGGGACTTCTCCCAACGCAACCTGCTCGAGATCTACCGCGAGGGCTACTTCGACTCGGACACCGCGAGTGTCGGCTACGCGGACTACCTCAGCATGGAAGAGACCATTCGCGAGAACGCCAAGAAGCGCCTACGGCGGTTGGCGCGGACGCGCGGGGATGATCGGCGGGACTTCGTGCACGACCCGCCGCTCCTGGTCGAGGTCGGCTGCGCCCACGGGTTCTTCTTGGACGAGGCTCGCAAGGCGGGTTACCGGGTCCGGGGGGTAGAACCGGCGGAAGACGCCTCCGGTCACGCTCGGGAGCGCCTGAAACTCGACGTCCTCACGGGGACGCTCGAGGCTTTGGAACTTCCGCCCGAATCCGTCGACATCATCGTGCTCTGGGACGTCATCGAGCACGTCGATCAACCGCGTACGGTCTTGGAACAGTGCCGCACGGCGCTAAGGCCGGGCGGAACCATCGCGCTTTCCACCGGCAACGTCGCCTCCGCGGTGTCTCATCTCCAGGGCGCGTCGTGGCATCTGTACAACCTCCCGGAGCACCTCTTCTTCTTCACCCCGGAAGTGCTGCGCCGGCTGCTCACCACGCTCGACTTCGAGCGCGTCGAGACGCGCCACCCAAGCTGCGTCTACCCGGTCCGCTACCTGGCCGAGCGCCTCAGCCGCACCGCGTGGCCCCGCTGGGCATGGAAACGACTGCGCCTGCCACGCGTCGTCGAGTCATGGCAACTGCCCGTGAACCTATGGGACGTGACCGAGGTCATCGCGCGGCGACGGCTTCGCTCCGAAGGGTGAGCGGCGTCAGCCTTCGAGATCCTCGTACATCTTGCCCGGATCGAGAATGTACTCGTACTCTTTGGCCGGAAGGCCGCGCGTCGGCAGCGTGATCACCTGGGGCACGAACACCTGCTCTTCTTTCCCGTCCACGACCTTCACGGCATACCGGCCGCGCACGAACGCGGGCTTCGCCACCCGCTTCCCGTCCTTCTTGTTCTCGAAGAACAGCGAGAAGTCCGCGACTTCGATCACGCACGTCGGCCGCTCGACGCCGGTCGGCAGGCTCGCCGAGTCGACGTAGGCAATGCTCTTGTTCTCCGCGAAACGCAACCCACCCGTATACCACCTGCGCATGCTCGCGCTCTTGGGATTGTACTCCGGCGGGAGGTGTTCCCCGGCGACGAGACAGGCAACGCGCTCGAACTCATCGCCGTCGGACCACTCCTTGTACGTCGCAAAGACGAACATCCGAGTCCCCGCCGGCAGGTCCTTGAGCTTCTCGACACGGTGCCTCTGGAGTCTGACCTTGTGCAAGTCGATGGCGAAAGTCTTCCCGCCCGCCTTGAACGCGACCCCTGCGTCGCCGTCGCTGACGACGAAGCTCCCCTTCAGCGTCACATCCAACCGCTTCGGGCCAGCCGCGAACGCAGTCGAAAGCACGAGCGTCAGGGCGGTCAGGATCGCGGCACAGCGCATCATGGTCGGACTCCCTCTTTGGACGACGACGGCGACACGGACGCCGCTCGCAGCGAGCGGCGCCCTCGGGCGACCCGTTCCATCGGCAAACCGGTTGCTCGCCCTCGATAGCAGGGAGCCAAGATCCCCGTGAAAACGGAATTCTAGTCCGCCAACGCCGGCTGCGCCAATCAAGCCTCTGCAAGAATCTCGAAAATTCTCGCCCCGAGCAGATGTTCCGCGTTGCGTCGACTCGAGCCAGCGCTTGGCGGCCCGCCATCCCATACCCCAAGTCGCCTCCACGCTGTCACTTCGGCAACTTCGGTCGGTTTGCCGAAACACCTCGCCGGTCGTCGGACGCACACCCGTCGATGGGCTCCCGCAGGTACGGGGCAACGGGCGTGAGGCAAAGAGCCGTGTACCCCAGGACAGCCCTCGATGGTGTGGACGGTTGGCCTCGTCGAGCGACAGGCGTTGCGACGAGCTGCCGAGCTCAGCGTGAGAGAAGGGGTTTCGATGAAGAGTCCATGGGTCCTTGGGGTCGCGGTCTTCCTGGTCTCATTCGCGGACTTGGCCTCGGCGGCCTTCAACGAAGGCCTGAAAATCGAAGTCGATTACAAGAACCTCTATGACTTCTACGATGCGAGCTGGCCGTCGACCGTCGACAAGGGCATCGCGTTCGGAGCCAATTTCTACGAGAACAGCTCCGGCAGCAAGAACTACGACCCATTCCGCAACCAGAACATGACCGTCTACACCGCGGACCAGAACCAGCTCACGAACCTCACCATCACGTCCGTCCTCGACCTGTTCAACAATTACCCCAGCGAGTTCGCCAAGTACTCGGCCACCGCGGTCACCCTCGACGGCGGCGCCGGCTGGAACTCGTCGTTCTTACCCCCCGGGCAATGGGCGACCTTCTTCGTGATTCCGGTCACGGTGGGCAGCACGGTCACGTACTACATGACGCAGATCTACTACTACGAAGTGGTCGACTACTCGCAGCAGAACGAGAACTGGTCCGTCGGCCCCGGCTGGGACGGCACGACGCCCTTCGTGTTCGTCAACGTGGTGCGTCGCTTCGTCGAGTTCAACGGCGGTCCGGGAGCGGGCGGCACCCTCAGAGGGTCAGAAGTCTGGGGGCTCGACGTGATCGACGCCACGGCGCCGCGCAACGAGTCGTCGCTCGACATCCTGCTTCCGAATGCCTCGCAACCCGGGGGGTTCAGCGTCAAGCGTCTCTTTCCGCTGTCGGCGCACCTCGCGGACATCGACGGCCCCATTGGCTCCGGGGCCGTGGTCGAGCCGAACATGTCGATCGACGGCAACTGGGTGATCTTCAGCTATTTCCATGACGTGAAGAACAACCTCACCGTCGCGAGCAACGACTCGCTCCCGCTCAAGGGCGCCGACATTTACATGATCGATTTGACTTCGATCAAGGCCGATCCCAACGTGGACCCGGCGACGCTGCCATACCACCGACTGACGTCGACGACTTGGAACCCTGCGACCGGCGAGCAGGACTTGAACGCCAAGAACGCCGCGGCAATGAACCCGACGCTGGCACAGAACGTGTTCCCGTTCGACTTCCGGTACGGTCGTCTCTACATGCATGCCATCGAGACCGTGATCGGCGGCGGCCGTCGCCTCGTCTTCGCGTCCAACCTCAGGCGCCTCGGCAACTCCAACAACGCCATGAGCAAGGGGAACTACGATCTCAACCTCTACGAAGCCAAGCTGAACTTCAACACCGGCGCTCTGACCGAGGTCAAACAGATTCACTACTACACCACGACTTCGGCCATGAGCCCCGCCCCCATGCGCGACGGCTTCTCGTTCGCCTATCAATCGACGACCGAAGAGGCGCGTAGCTGGGAAGTCCAGATCACGAAGTCCAACTACCAATGGTCCCCCGGCGTCGGCTACGGCATCAATGGGCAGGAAGTCCTGCACCTGCAAACGCTGGCCGCAACGACGACGCAGGATTGGTTGGTGACGTGCTACTACTATAACGTCAACAACAACGGCTTCGGGACCATCGTGGCCAACCCGACGCAGAGTCTCGGCAAGAACATCGAGGTGTACCAGCCCGGCGACTACACGTTCGGGACGGCGTGGGGCATGCAGCCGCGGCAAGTGGGTCTGTTCAACACGATGGTGGGGATCAACGCCGCCGACGATCCGATCAACGCCGGCAAACTCACGGCGCCCCGCGCCGGTGCTGAGAACGAGCTGTTCGCGAGCTACTCACCGCACTCGTCGAATGATCGCCTCTTCGACAGTGCCGGCAACAAGGCCTACTACGACTCCTACATCGTCCGCTTCCCGAATGTCGACGCGCGCCTGAACGGCGGCTCGCCCTGGGCAGTATCCGAGCTGCAGACCGTGCTGAACGACGGCAGCGAGTGGAAAGCCCAGATCTGGGGCGTCCCCGTGCTCTCCCACAGCGATCGCTACGGTGAGGAGCCACAGTCGTCCCCCATGGTCACTGCCATCACCGATGTTCCGTACTACCAGAACAACCCAGCGGCGATCCATGGTATGCCCCTCGCGGTGGTCGGTACGTCTGCGCTCTCGAACACCGACGTCAAGACCAAGGACGCGCGGCTGGCCCCCAAGGGTGTGACCTACAACCTGGGTACGATGGGTGGCAATGAGATCATTCGCATCCAGAACAACGTTGCGGGCTTGAGCAAGGTGCTCACGAACAGCAGCGGCGTCCCCGACATCCTCGCCGAGGTTTGCCAGGAGGACATCCTGGGCGTCGCCGTGCACCTGACCAGCAACAAGCCGGACTACTCCTACTCCATGGACTACAAGACGGCCTTCGGTATCCAGGAGACGACCCGCCTACTCGGCGTCTACGATGTTCGCTACAGCAGCGACGATTCGTTCCTGGCGACGATTCCCGGCAACGTCCCGTTCGAGCTCCAACTGATCGATCGCGAGTATGGGCTCAAGCTCGCCGATCAACGGAGCTGGAAGAGCTTGCGGCACGGCGAGCTCCGTAACGACTGCGGGGGATGTCACGATCACGAGGGTAACCCCGTCGCCTTCGGCGGCACGGTCGCGTCCGGCGTGAGCTACGTGCCCGAGGACATGGCCAGCATGACGCGCTACATCGAGTACGATGCCTTCTGCGATCCGCTGACGACGCTCTCCGTCTCCAGCCAGCCGACGCTCGAGATCCCGGAGTACTACGACGACATTCTGCCGGGCTTGCAGGCGCATTGCGGATCTTGCCACACGGGCGGCGCCGGTGGATCGGCGGCAGCGGCCACGGCGTTCAATCTGGACAATCCGGGCCAGGCCTACGCGGACTTCGTGAACAAGCGGTACTACAACAACGACGGTGCGCTCGGGAGCCCGCTTTTCTGGGCGGCGCGCGGCCGGCGCACGGACAATCGCGCGAACCCCGGGAGCGGCCCCTGGAAGTACTCGAGCGTCCATGACGGCATCGGGCTCTGCGACGGCACCTCGCTGGCCAACGCGAACTTCGTCTACGAACTCGGGCTGTGGATCGATCACCTGATGCCATCCCGCACCACGCAAGCCCCCCAACCCTACGATCCGAAGTTCGATCGCTACCACCCGGCCGTGAACTTCGACCTGAAGCTGATCAACAACAATCCGGCGCACAAGGACATCAACCAGTTGGTGGTCGGCTACTGGGACGACTCGGACTTCTCGCCGAGCGGCGACCTCGAGATCTACGTGAACGGCACGCTGAAACACAGCCAGGTAGTCACGGCGAATGGCTCGGTCTTCGTCAACGTTTCCTCTTGGAACCTGAAGCGGCGAGACGTCATCGAAGCGGTGATCATCGACGGGGTAGACAACCACCAGTACTACTCGAAGACCTACGGCTCGATCCTGCCGCCACCGGTTCAGCCGATCGACCCGGTGCTGGTCGAGCCGCACACGCCGTAGTCGTCCGATTGGCGAACCACGCGGCCCGCTGTTCGGGCACCCGGGATCCGCCGGGTGCCCGCAGCGGGTCGCTGCGTTGCGTGAAGGGCCGGAGCTGATCTCGATGCGCGATGTCGTGTGTGTTTTCCGGCGCGGAGGGAACGCAACGGCTACAGCAAGTGGCGCGCCTTCAGCTCCAGGTACTGGTTGATGACGTCCGAGGTCAGGCGCGCGGGTTGGGTCTCGAGCACGAACACGCCCGCGTCGCGGAGCCGGGCGATCTCCATCGCCAGTTCCTCGATGAGGCTCGCGGCGGCGGCGGACTCGAGGGCGCGATCGTCGTTGTCCGGTGATTGCGCAGCGAGATCGGCCAAGCCTGTGTCCCCGAGGAAGACGCAGAGGAACAGGTGCGTGCGTGCCAGCGGCCGGACGTAGCGGGCGAGAGTCTCGATCTGCTGGCCGTCTTGCACCGAAGTGAGGAGCACGACCAGAGCGCGCTTGCGTTGCCGCTGAAGCAACTGCTCGCACACCAGTCCGTAGTCCGAGGCCTGCCAGCGAGCCTCGAGATCGAATACGTGGTGAATCAGCGTCTGGAGGGCGCTGCGCCCGCGCACCTGGGTGACGACGCGTTCCAGCTTGTTGGAGAACGCCACGAGGCCGACGTTGTCGCCTTGACCCAGCGCGATGTAGCTGAGCATCAAGGCCGCATTGATGCTGCGGTCGAGGTGTGTAACCCCATCGCTCTCCAACACCATCGGCCGTCCGGTGTCCAACAAGAACAAGATGTTCTGATTGCGTTCGACCGTGAACTCACGACTGATCAGGGTGTCGCGCTTCGCAGTCGCCTTCCAGTCGATGGTCCGGATCTCGTCTTCACGGCGATACTCGCGTAAGCGCTCGAACTCCCCCTCCTTGCCTCGCAGCCGCCACAGCTTGAGCCCCAGCTCGCGCAGCTGGTTACGCCGCGCCAGCAGGTGAAACCCCTCGACGGGACGGATATCGGGGAACACCCGCACCGTGGTCGGAGTCGCGCGCCGGACGTTGAAGTCCCACAGCCCAAGGACACTCCGGTACCGCACGAAGATCTCGCGAAAGTCGAACGTCCCCCGACGTTCGGGCCGCAGCAAGTAGGTTGCATCCGCGCGGCGCCCGGCAGGGAGCGCGAGTTCCAGCGGCAGGCCACGCGCGCGACTCGGTTGCGGTGGGCTGTCGGTGAGTCGCAGACGGAGCGTCCGCCGCGAACCGTTCGCGAGAGTCAGGGTGACCGGATTCTCGACCCCCACGCTCAGCACTTCGCCCACTCGTCGTGCGAGGCCGAGGCTGCGGGGCCACGGACTGAACGCAACGTCGAGCGCCGCCAACAGCAAGAACGCGACATTCAGGCTCCAGCCGACGGGCGTGAGCCAAGGCACCCAGATGCCGACGGCGAGTGGGATCGTGGGGATCATGAACCAGGCGAACAAGGCGGGCCGCGGAATCATCGGCTCGGAGCCTCTACTCCTTCGAGAATCTCGCGCACGATGTCGTCGGCCGACACGCCTTCGATCTCGGCCTCGGGGCGCAACCGCAGCCGGTGCCGCAGCACCCAGGGTGCGACTTCCTTGACGTCGTCCGGGACCACGAAGTCGCGCCCGCGGCACGCAGCCAGCGTTCGGCTTCCGAGCAGGATACCAATGCTGGCACGCGGACTCGCGCCCACGGAGATCGAGGGCCACGCGCGTGTGCGGCCAACGATCGCCGTGATGTAGTGCGTGATCGACGGCTCGACAATGATGCGGGTCGCCTCCCGTTGCAGCGCCGCCAGTTCATCCGCACTCGCCACGGCAGCGACCTCGAAGGTGTCGCTGCGGGCGGTGTTGTGGCCCGCGAGGAAGTGGCCGAGGATCGCAATCTCCTGCTCCTGCGTTGGATAGTCCACGAGCAACTTGAACATGAAGCGATCGATCTGCGCTTCGGGCAGCGGGTAAGTGCCCTCGTACTCGAGCGGGTTCTGGGTGGCCACGACCTGGAACGGCCCACGGAGCGCCCGCGTCTCCCCATCGACGGTGACTTGTTTCTCCTGCATCACCTCGAGCAACGCGGACTGCGTCTTGGCCGGCGAACGGTTGACCTCGTCCGCCAGCAGCAAATTCGTGAAGATCGGCCCGGGTACGAAACGAAACGTCTTCTCCGCCAGGTCGTAGACGCTGTGGCCGGTCAAGTCGGACGGCATCAGGTCGGGCGTGAACTGAACGCGTTTGAAGTCGCACTCGAAAGCGCGAGCGACAGTATTCACCAACAACGTCTTGCCGAGCCCGGGCGCCCCCTCGAGCAGCACGCTGCCCTCGGAGAACAAGGCGACGAGCACCCCCTCCACCAAGGGCTCTTGGCCGACGATGACCTTGGCGATCTCACGGGTCGCCGCCTCGAAGACTTCACGGAAACGCTCGGCTGCCATACTGCAAGTCCTTCACGAGTTCATCGGGCGGCCGCAGCCGTCGACTCTGCCCCCACGGCAGAGCGCGGCACTTCCGGTCGGGTGTCCAAACGGCGAATCATGCGAATGTACTTCGCGCCTTGCCGAGGCGTGAGCGGGGTGCTCGCGGCCAGCACGGAGAGCAAAGCGGTCACCTCTTCGACCCGCAGCCCCGCGCGCCGAGCCATGAGATCGGGAGTCACCGCGAGATGGAACCCCAAACGTCGACGGAAGTGCTCGTACTGAGCACGCAACAGCGGACGCACATCGCGGCTCCGCGCGTACAGACGCGCCAAGCCGCGTGCGTGTTCGGCGAAGTTCCGACGGGCTGCCTCCTGCGGGCGGAGTGCCGGACCGAAGCGATACCAGCCGCGCCACCAGTAGAGCACCAGCAACAAAACCAGCTGCAGTACGAAGTGCCGAAACGGCATCGCGAACAGCAGCCGGAACACTGCCGGTCCGCTGGCATGCAACGACTCCTCGAACACCACGAGACCCTGACTCCGACACTCCTCGAGGAGCCGGAACGCGAGTTCGCCGTTCCTTCCCCGCCCGAGCACGGCATTGGAGAACGGCGCGGCGCTGGCACAGACCACGACCATCCCACTGCCGATCGCGCCCACGACGGCTTGGGGCTGCCCGCCCGTCGAGACCAACACCGAGTATTCCTCCGTGAACCCGACCTCGCCTTGGGTGGGCCACTCGACGGAGTCGCTCACGAGTTCGGTCTCGACCCGTCCCGGGGCTCCGGTAGGGGCGCCTTCCCACTTCAGAGGCTCGACCGTGACGCCGAAGGGTCCCAGGTCTACGGCCGGATCGTCCAACCGACCCGCGAACAGCAGCGAACCCCCGTCGGAGACCCAGTCGAAGAGCCGCTCCCACTCCACGGGACTCGGGTACCGCGCCGGTCCGAGCAGACAGATCGTGTCCACGTCGTCGTCGATCGTCAGGCGCGAAGAGACGCGTTGCTCGACGAACGGCATGAGCTCGCTCACCAAGCGAAAGAACGCCCGGGTACCCGAGGCCGCGGTGCTGAAAGAGTCGGCGCGATGATCGCTGGCTCCGAACGGCCACCACAGCCCCAGAGTGATGACGCCCGCCAGCGCCAGCCACCACACGGCCTCCGGCGCACGCGTCCAGTCCCGCTTCTGACCTCGCGCTCGAACCACTGGCGTCACGTCCTCTCGACGCGCAGGGTCTCGAGCTGTTCGGCATACGCGCTGCGCGCCGCCAACCAACGAGCCTCGACCGCGGGTCGCCGGCCGAACCACACTTCCTCGAAGGCCCATGCGACTTTGCTGAACGCCGTCGCAGCAGCGGGCACGTTCTGCAAGGCCCGCGCGTAGTCCCGCGTCGTGCTCCCCCGCCGCAGTGGCATGAGCCCGGCGTCCTCGATGCAGCGTTGACTGGCGAACATCAACTCGGCCAGCGCCTCCTCGAAGCGGAACTCGCGGGCCGCGCTCTCTGCCCGCACGAGCCGCTCGCGCGCCGAAACACGTTCGTCCTCCGCCGGCACCAGCGCGATCGAGCCGTCACTTCTCAGGGGGGCGACTCCGCTGCGCTCACCGCGTCGCGACAGCAATGCGCGCAGACCGATGGCGAAGATGACGGCGAGCAGAACGCAGGCAAGCCCGATGAGAACGCCGGCCAGGCCCGAAACTCCATTCAGTAACAGGCTCGCAAGCCACCTGGCTCCGCCGTTCCCGGCCTCGGAGCGCTTCCTGGCGTTCGCCTCGGCGGAGCCCCGCGACCCCGCCGAAGGTTCGGGAATCCGCGCGTCCCGCTCGCGATAACGACGCAGTTGGGAATCCTCGAAGACTCGATCGACGGCGCCGCGAACGACCTCGGTGGACTGTCGATCGAAACCGTGCGCGGAGCCAGACGCCAAGGCGAACCCAACCCAACCGGCAAGCCAAAACGACGAGACGACACGCCAGGTCATGCGCCCACGCCCTCCCACCCCTCGACCTCGCGGCGGAGCTCGAGTTCGAGATCCCAGCCTTCGTGCCGGATTCGCAGGTCGAGGTAGTAGAAGAACCAGGTCAAGCGCAGCCACGGATACGCGAGCCAAGTGCAGATCCCGAGCGTGATCGCGACGACTTCATCGGCACAGAGAACCCCGAACGCACCCAAGGCGGCGTAGTCACCCAGCCGACCGACGAAGATGCCCGTCTCGAAGATGAGGTGCGTGAGCGCGTCGAGCCCGAAGAACAAAGACACCACCCCGAGGCAGCCCAAGGCCAGGAGACCGATCATGCGTGCGAGCACAGAACTGTACTCGCCCGCGATCAGTTCGCGCTGCCTCACCCGCATCCGACGCCACCCGAGACGTTCGAGGAGCACGACCTCCGGAACGAACGGTGAAGAAGCGGCGAGAAGGAAGGCAGGCACGAGCCCGAGAAAGAGCAGGATCAACACGAGACAGGTTCTCAGGGTGAGCCCGCCCACGAGGCCAGGCGCCCGCCGCGCGAAACCACGCACCCCTCCGGTGATCGACAGCGGGGCACCAAAGATGTTGGGGCCGACCATGGCGACGAGGGCTGCGCCCGCGAAGCGGCTCACGAACAGGAACGCCACGATCTGCCACAGCAGACTTATGCGCGAGTCGGCGGCGAGCACGGCAACCCCCACGACCGTCGGCACGCCGAACAGCAAGGCCACGGCGTAGACCTTGCACCAGTGGACGCGCAGATAGGCGGCCGCGAGGTCGGAACACTGACTCAGCGAGCGGGACTCGAGCGCGATCTGCACGTCAGACAGGCGCACGCGACGACTCCCTTCCTCCGAAGCTCAGGTACGCGATCACCAGCAGCCACAAGCCGCCGCCGACCCAGTACTTCACCACCGCCGGTGCCGTCGAGGGGGACCAGAACGCTTCGACGAGGGCGGCGACGGCGATCATCCCGCCGGCGCCGAGCGCC
The DNA here is from genome assembly GCA_050246115.1 of Planctomycetota bacterium. Classification (GTDB taxonomy): domain Bacteria; phylum Planctomycetota; class UBA8108; order UBA1146; family JAJFFE01; genus JBFWWP01. Next base: position 8,933 of record JBFWWP010000010.1, on the reverse strand, counting down.
AAACGTACGGCATCGCGCCCCCGAATCCACAGGGACTCGCCGCGCGCGTACGGTCCCGGACGCACCACCCCGTCGCCCAACACCAGCCCCGCAGCCCCCGCGATGGCGATCCCCGTGAGCTCGAACGCGCCATGTCCCACGACGAACGACAAGAAGGCATCGCCGTGTCCGGCCGCGATCACCGTACCGGTCACAGCGCCGATCACGATGCCGTTGTAGAGCAGGAAGAACACGCTCCCCAAACCCAACACGATGCCGGTCGCGAAACACCGAAAGGCAATCCCCACGTTGTTGTAGACATAGAAACCGGCCATGCTCGAACTCGCGCCCGCCTTCTCGGAACCACGCGATGGGAGCTGCTCGTACATGTTCTCGAACTGCACGAGGATCGTTCGCGGGAGCACTCGCTCCGCCAACTCGGGTCGCTGGGCGATCGCCACGGCCGCCAGGATGAGCGGCCCGAAGAAGAGCAACGACGCGACCAGGAAGTAGCGTCGCTCGCGCCGGAGTAACGCCGGGAACTCGCGCGCAAAGAACGGCCAGATCGCGCCGGTGCGGCGCAGGCTCTCCCCGTGGAACGAGTTGTGGGCGCGTACGATGAGTTCGTTGAGATAGCGCACGACATCGCCTCCCCAGTCGCGGGACGTAGCGGTCGACAAGTCGTGTGAAACCGCCCGCAGCAAACGCGAGAACTCGAGGGGGTCGGCCTTCCCGCGGGCGCCACGCCGGCGTTCGACCAGCAGCTTCTCGAGCGCTTGCCAATCGTCACG